>NZ_JBIVOH010000003.1:309451-390280 GCF_044754025.1 Lysinibacillus sp. NPDC093197
CACCTCGCTCCGCGGAATCAACCCTTCACTTCGCGGAATCAACACCTCACTCCGCGAAATCCTCTCCATAACTAATCGTTTTTAAGCACAAAAAAAACAAGCGGTAAGCCCACCATTGCTTTACCGCTCGTTCTGTCATTTATAAATATTGTTCACGCCATTGTAGTTGCTCTTTTTCTGTAAGTTGCTGTTCCAGCTTTTCATCCCATTGGTTTAGCAATGTATTCCATACTCGGGCATATACAATATTTTGCTCCTTATTAAAAAGAACAAATTCTAAACAGGGGATATCATTAATCTGTTTCGCATCTGAAGTAACAATAGTAGCTACTATTTTTTGTGAGCTAGATTCTTCCTCTTCCTGCTGTAAAGCTGCAAGCATCATTTCCTCATCAAAATGTTCTTGCTGCTCAGCGTCCTTATCGACATAACGATATGGCTCTGGTAACTCATCATATTCCTCTATAGCCTCTTCTCCTACAGGAAGAATCGCTTGGTGACATGGACTAAATAATAGCGTTGCCGTTTCGACCTCTAGCTCTTCCTCGAAAATGCCATGCGCCAATTGTTGCTCCCCTTTAGAGGTTAGTTTATAAAAGCCATCCGTTTGCTCTATAAGACGGACGCGAGACATTAACGTCACTAAATCCTCAATAAAAAGTGGGTCTACTAGTAATAGCTCACTCAATTCCTGTACATTTTGAAAATTTGCTTCCTGCATGCTAATTAATAGCATTTTCATTAGGACATCCATCGTTGAGCGACGAATTGGCTCATATGTCACTTCAATCGTGCGAACCGGAATACACCATTCAGTAGATTTCACTATTTTCACATGACGATTTTGCTGTAACTCTCGTATTAAACGCTGTTGTAATTTTAACACCCTACATCACCTGTCCTTCATGATTACGCAAACCGTTGTAGGATTTCACCGTCGTTAAAAGATTGCTGTACATGTCACGTGTATCTTGATGCTTAGCACGTTTTGCAAACATATCTGCACTGCCAACAAGCATTAACAATTCACGTGCACGAGAAAGTGCAACATTTAACCTGCGATAATCTCTCGCAAAGCCAATGTCTCCTCCCTTTGGCGTATTACGTACCATACTCACTAATATGACATCCATCTCCATCCCCTGAAACTTATCGACAGTTCCCGTTCTAAACTGTAAATGGGGTAGCTGTAATTCCTGTTGAAGTAGACGATTAATTTTTTTCACTTGCTCGCCATAGAAGCTAATAACGCCTACACTTTTCTGTGCATCCTGTGGTATGCGCCCTGCCTTTTTCGCTTCTAAAACAGCAGCATTTAAATCTGTTAAAATTCGGCGGATTGTTTGTAGTTCCCCCTCATTATAACGACTCGTACCACCTTTAACTTGTTCCTCTAAAAATGGTTTTTCAGTTGGCATATCAATCCATAGTAAATGATCATCTCGATTGACGAAATGTCCTTCTAAGCCATGGTCACGCGCTAAATCAGAATCCGGTAGACCGCATTGCAGACCACTTTCTTCCTTGGCGTAAAAAGGTGTAATACTGTGCATGATTTTTTCATGCATACGGTATTGTAATGCGAGCATTTGCTTATGTGTTGGCGGTAAGTTATTAAATAACCGCTCGAATAACGATTCACGCAGCAAGCTTTTTAGCTCTTGTGCACCATCGAAGTTTGGATTTTCTTCTAACATGCCCTTCAATGTTTCCTCTAGCGTATCATCACCAAGAAGTGGTGGTAGCTGATGATGGTCACCAACTAAAATAACCTTTTTGCCCTTAAGCATTGGTAATAATAGCTCTGGAGGTGTCGCCTTAGATACTTCGTCAATGATGACAACATCAAAGGTCGGATAGTTTTCCATAAATTCCTTACTTGCCGAAGCAACGCATGTTGTTCCGATAACATTGGCATGACGCACATATAATTTACGAATTTCATCTAAATCATATTCTGTTGCGTTTTGTAACTTATCACGCCATTGCTCTTGCAATTTCTTACGTAGAGGTAGCTGCTGTTCTTTACGATGTAGCTCTTCTAAGCTTTCATTTGTCGTTTGAATAGTTTCTTTTACTTCCTCATATGTGCGCTCTGGCGTAGATTGTAGCAACGTTGTTAACGCAGTTAGTTGTTTTTCCTTTTTTAGCCCATCTACATTTATAGCTTTAATCTTTTCTTCTAATTGCGCTAACTGTTCCTCAACCTCAACTAAGCTTGCCTTTGCTGTTTGTTGTGCTGCTTTCTTAGGCACAAGTTGTGTGTTAGCTTGCTCAACGGCCTGAAGCTGTTGACGGGCTGTTTGTAGAGCGGTTTGTGTATTAGATACTAGCATTTTCAACTGTTCCACTGATTCTTCTGGCATAATATCAGCTTGGAATGTATCAGCGAGTTGCTGTAGTCGCTCGGTATGTTTAATATATGGCTGTAATTGGCGTTGCAAGCTTTGTACATCGAAGCTTGTTATGGCACATTCTTGATGTATTAAACTACTAATATTTTTACGTAGTGACTCAAATTCCCGATCTTTATGATCCTGTTGTTGTCGAAGCGCCATCCCCTTTTGCCAAACAAAATCGCGACGCATATAGAGCCCTAGTAAATAGCTTTCTACCTGTTCGATAGGAGGTGTTTGCCCTTCTTGAAACGACTCATTTAGCTGTGCAAATACACCCGTTAAATTTTTTAATGAGAACGATTGAACCGGCTGTTGACGACTTCTAGCTAACGCTCGTTCTTTCTCCTCAGGCGATACCAATGTTTCAAGCTTTGCAATCGCTTTTTGTAATCGGGAATTTATTGTTGCCCAGGCTTCTAAATCTTTCGCATCCTCTAAATGCTCTAGTCGTCCAATTTGTTGAGCTAAAATGTGCGTAGGACGTATTTGATAATGCTCTAAAAAGCGTTGAATACGATCAAAGGACGTTAACGTACCAATATATTGTTGTCCTTCCTTCATTAAAAGCAATCGCTTATTTTCTTGTTCATATTTTAGTTGAATATCTTGAAACTGCGATGTCAGCTCCTGCTTTTCTACAAGTAATTCTTTATATTGAATAGCAGCTTGCCATTGTTCTATTTTATGGGTGCAATCTTGAATCGTTTGTTGTAGCTGTTCAAGCGAATCATAATCAGATAAAATTTGTTCTTGCGATTGTATAGCAGACTCTAGTTGTGCTAGCTGTTTCTCAAGAAGCTCTTTTTGCTCTTCACTAGATTCTTTTTCTGCTTTTGCCGTTTTCAAATCCTTTTTTAACGATTGAATCTCTCTTAGCAAAATTGGTTCGTCTATTGCCGCCTGTTCCTTAGCAGCGATTTCCTTAACTAGCTCCTCAAGCCATGTCTCAAGCTTTTGCCGCTCGTCCACTGCTTTTAAAATACTTGCCTTCAATTCTTGTTCACGCTCAGCAAAAGCGATAATTTCTTCTTCAACAGAAGCTAATGTTTGTTCACGCCAATGAAGGGCAACATTTTCCTCAATGAATTTCTTTCCCTCTTCTTCAATACTTTCTGTTCGACCATACCGTAAAATTCGAATTTCTTGATTGGAGAGAAGTCTTCCTAATGCATTATCAACAGCTAAATTTGACTGTGATGCAACGAGTGTTTTCAATCCTGCTTTTACATTTTGCTGGCATATTTCTGAAATAACCGTTGTTTTCCCAGTCCCTGGTGGCCCTTGAATCACATATAAATCTTCAACAGATAGGGCTCCGATTACCGCTTTACGTTGATATTCATTTAAATTATTATGAAACTCAATATCATCTCTCAGCTTTGTAGTGCGGACAGTTGGGCGTTTTTCAAATAAAATCGTCTCTAGACTAGCATTAACTGCTTCGCCCTTTTCTAGCTTCGTAAAGCCATTGCGTAAGCGTCGAATTTGACTTAGTGTTGCAAAATTACTAAAGCTTGCTTGTTTTGAGCGCAAGTTTAACTGATCTTTCCGAGCCTGATCCTGTGCAAAAGGCTTTAAATCAATTTCCACTGTTTGCTTGCCAGCATTCGATTTTAATACTTGACCGATTTCGCCACGTACCCCATGGATACTAACACTTAAACCTTCGAGTTGCTTCCATTCCTTCGCTTTTACATATGGACATACAAGCGTTAAACGTGAAAAGTCTTCATTGAAGTAGCTTTGCTTAAATTCCGTATGAATATCATCAATTGTTGCATCACGTTCTTGGATTTTTAAATAGCCTTCCCAACTTGCAATACGCTTTTTCACATATTCGGTACGTTCTTCAGCAATCGGTAGTTCTCTTATTTTCGTATGAAGGTCAAGCGGGATACCTGCGCCATTATTAGGCTTTGTTACAAATTGCAATGCAGCCGGTAAGCGGCGATTCGTACTTATTGGACCTCGCATATGTACAAAACGAATATTTGTTGCTAATAACCCTTCCACTTTTAGCACACAATCCATAATTGCCGTTTTTCCGGCAAGTACACTATCTAACTTTTCATTGTGCTCTGCATTAAAATAAATCGATAAAAACGTTTCGCCAATTGTTTTGGCTTTTCTTTTTTCAATATAGACAGTAACTGTTTTTTGTAACGCAAAAAAGGCATGCTCGTTTGCTGAGCATTCCTCTACCGCCTCCTTCGCCTTATTCGTCAAAATTAAATTACAGCGTTGTTTCTCTAGTAAAGCGATGTTCTGCATGAGCTGCCCTCCTTTCCGAATTCACTAAAGTATTATTTTATCATATCGTAAATGGAATCTTGCAAAGAAAAATCCCCTGCACAGTGATTTCCTTCCACTGTACAAGGGATCAATACTTATTGGTACCGACAATAGGACATATCTTTAATGTTGGTCTATTGTTTCTTTCGGTAATGTTTTACTCATTTCACAGTACTGAACGAAAACACGTGCCATTTCACGTAAACGATTATGAACATCCTCGTCTACAATTACATTATTTGCATCAAAATGTGATGTATGCGTATATACATAGTTTGGTGTCACAAGTGCACGGAAGTAATCTAAGATAGGCTTTAATTGGTTCTCAACTACTAAATGGTGCTGATATGTGCCACCATTCGCTACGATAGATACTGGCTTATAACGCATTGTTTTCGGATGTAAGAAATCAAAAGCATTTTTCAATACACCTGGAATTGAAGCTTGGAAAATCGGAGTTGCAATGATATACGCATCCGCTTCTTCAAACTTTTGAATCATTTTTTTCATATCTTCATTTAATGGTGAGCCATCGACAATTTGATGTTTATATTCACTAAAATGCATAATTTCTAAATCGAAACTAGCATCGAAATCTTTAATATAACGCTCTACTTGCTCTAAAATAGCACCAGTTTTACGCCCAAACATTGTGCCATCAACGAGTAAAATTTTCATATTCATTTTGCCTCCACATTCATCTTCTACAATAATATTGTAACAAATGAATAGTGGCTCGGGAAGAATTGTAATAGTCAAAACAATAAATTCAGTCTTTAGACGGAATGCTATATTTAATGGAAAGACGACTATTTTTCATCGTGTCGATTAAATGTCACTTCTTTATCTACCACAGTTTCTTCCACTTTATATTTATCTCGATTTATAATGACCTCTCGATTTACCTTGCGCTCTGCATCAGACACATCTAAGCCTTTAAGCTTTTGCCAATTAAATAACTCTTCACGCGTAAATTCATCTTGTGCCACAGTTGGAAAATCCATTTTCGCTAAGTCCTGTGATGGATAAATTGTCACCGGCTGTTTCTTTCCATGTAAACCAATAACGATCATTGCTTTTGCAACTTGCGAGGACTCAATAGAACGCAAACGCTTTAATGGTCCTATTAATAAAGGTTTAGCAAGTTTTATTAGCTTTTCTCCTACCTTTTCGCCAAAACGAAATTCATCGCGCTGTCCTACTAAAAGAGAGGGACGAATAATGGATAGACGCTGTAAGCCTAGCTCTATTAATGCATGCTCAAGCTTCCCTTTCACACGATTATAGTAAAATCGAGATCGCTCATTGGCACCCATAGCTGTAATGACAAGCATATGCGGAATCCCTTGCTTTTTCGCCAATGAGGCAATGGCTAGTGGATATTCAAAATCAACTTTTTCAAACGCCTCACGTGATCCAGCCTTTTTAATCGTTGTACCTAAACAACAAAATAGCTCATGAGCAAACTCAATATCTTTTTCTTCTAATGTATCGAAGTTTCGAATTTTCACCTCTAACTTCGGGTGCTTATATTGTAGCTCTCGTCGTGCTATAACGATGACCGAAACATATTCATCATTGTCACATAACTGTTCTATTAGTGAACTACCTGTTAATCCAGTAGCCCCTACAACAATTGCCGAACGCATGCCCAATTTCATTCCCCCTTTGAGAAAGTCTTATATTTGCTCCACAAAGACGATTTCTATGTATGTATCTTCAATAATGAGAACTAGCTTCATTTTGCATGTCCTCTCTACTATTCATCGGTATAGCAAAGTCAATTTTTAAAGTTTCATCTCATACATTATTTATCTAATGTTAATTTTTACACATACTTGCCCAATTTTCACCATAATTTAAATAGACAGATGAAAGGATGGGATACATTTGCAAAACGAAACACAAACAATTAAACCGAAAAAATCGATTGTTTTCATAATTGAAAGCTGTATTGATAAAGGGCTGTATCCTTTTGAACGAGTTGCAACATTAGCTAAGTTGCTTGGACAAGAGGAAGTTTTCATATTCGTAAAAACCCCTTCAAATGATGGGATTCAAATTTTAATGAATCACAATCTTTCACCAATACTATTCGATCACTTCGACGAATTACCTAAGCAAATAAAAGCGATACAACCTGATTTAATTGTTAGGGATGGTCGTAACTCAGAAAGCTGGCAAGTGGAGAATTTACGACCATTTTGCAAAACAATTATTCATTTTGATGATTTTGGTGATGGTGGCCAAGCCTGTGACTGTGTATTACTAGCACTCTATCAAGAAGTTAAAGATTATATGCCTTCCCATTATATTGGTGGCAGTTTCGTCTTTGCATTACCTGAAGCTTATCAGCATGCAGAACAATTACCTGATCTTAAAACACCAGAAAATCCTCCTCATATTGTTGTTGCTTTCGAGGATGGGGACGAGCATAACTTAACATATCGTACTCTTCGACACCTAACCCAGCTACAAATCCCACTACAAATTACAGTAATGATAGATGAAAGTTATCGACATGCGACTGATGACTTGCAAATGATGGTTTTAAGTCGTCGGAATACTGCCATTTTGCGTGATAAAGACGCACTCCTTAAATTATTACCCAAAGCTGATGTCATAATTTGCAATGCTAATTACACACCATATAAGATTGCTTCCTATGGCGTGCCATGTATTACGCTCGCACAGACAGAAAATGAGCTATTACACGCATTCCCTCGTGAGCATAATGGCTTTATACATCTTGGCCTCGGGCGTAAGATGAAACAATCACAAATACAAAATGCTGTTATGGAGTTTTTATTGCATGAGGCGCGCAGTGAACGTGCTGTGAAAAAACAGCGCCAGCTGAATGTCGCTAGCAATAACAAAACGCTTGAATCTTTATTACTTGATTTCGCTTATGATCGACATAATATCGCTTCAACTTAGTGATTCTTTTAAGGTGAATATGATACAATATATTAGAATTTTTCACTTTCGTATTTCCCCTGCTTCTAGTTGAATGTATCCATTACAAAGTAGGCTAGAATATTTGAGGAATCTCAACGCATCAGTACCCGATTAATTTTAACAATTGAGCGGTGGGGGATGACAAAACCTCCATCGCTTTTACACGCTTTCGTAATAAAAAATAAACTAATAAAGGAGCCAAGTATCATGCCATCAAAAAGCGATATTGAATATCAAATCAAAGAATTAAAAATGGATTATATGAATTTACAAGGTGACATCGAAAAACTTGAATCTACAGGCCATAACGACCAAGTCGCAAATGCTGAGCAGCGCCTTGCTAACATGGAAGCAAAGCTAGCAGAATTAAATAAACAACTAGCAGAGCTATAATGAATTCGCATCGTGCCAACTGTTATGTTGTAGCAGTAGCATTGTGATTCATCTATTTATACAGACCTAATCGAATTATTTTGGAGGAACAACATATATGGCAATATTAACAGTTGAAAATTTAGGTCATTCTTTCGGTGACCGTACACTTTTTAAAGATGTTTCTTTCCGTTTAGTAGAAGGCGATCATATTGGCCTTGTCGGTGCAAACGGTGTTGGTAAGTCTACTCTTATGGGAATCATTACAGGACAAACAATTCACGATGAAGGAAAAGTTGAATGGCTACCTGGAACACATTATGGCTATTTAGACCAGCATACTGCGCTAACAGCAGGACGTTCTATGCGCGATGCATTACGTGATGCCTTCCTCCCACTATATAAGAAAGAAGAAGAGCTAAACGAAATTACAGGTAAAATGGCTGAAGCAACACCTGAAGAATTAGAAGTTTTATTAGAACAAATGGCAGAGGTTCAGGATGCTCTTGATGCTGGAGATTTCTACACTCTCGATATGAAAATCGAGGAGGTTGCACGAGGTCTAGGTCTAGATGCTATTGGTCTTGAACGCGATGTAGCTGCCCTTTCTGGTGGTCAGCGTACGAAAGTTTTACTGGCAAAGCTATTATTAGAGAAGCCAAAAGTATTATTACTCGATGAGCCAACGAACTATCTCGATGAAGAGCATATTAATTGGTTGAAAAACTATTTAAAAAATTATCCACATGCATTCTTATTAATTTCCCACGATACGGAATTTATGAATGAGACAGTTGATGTTATTTTCCAATTGGAGTTTTCAAAGCTAACTCGCTATACAGCTACGTACGAAAAGTTTTTAGAGCTTGCTGAAATCAATAAACGTCAACATATTGATGCTTATGAAAAGCAACAAGAGTTCATAAAAAAACAAGAAGACTTTATAGCGAAAAATAAAGCGCGTTACTCTACAACTGGTCGTGCAAAGTCTCGCGCGAAGCAGCTTGATCGTTTAGAGCGTATCGACCGTCCTGAAACAGCAGTGAAACCTGAATTTGGTTTTAAAGAAGCACGTACACCAAGCCGTTACGTTGTAGAAGCAGAGAATTTAGTCATCGGTTACGATAAAGACAAACCACTACTACCACCTCTTTCATTTATGATCGAACGCGGTGAAAAAATTGCCTTAGTCGGCATGAATGGTGTTGGTAAATCTACTTTACTAAAAACGATGCTTGGTAAAATTAATCCGCTAGGTGGTACGGTAATTCGTGGTGATTATTTAGCTCCTTCTTATTTCGAACAAGAAGTAAAGGCAGATAAAATTACTCCAATTGATGATGTATGGAATGCTTTCCCTTCTATGGAGCAAGCACAAGTACGCGCTGCATTAGCACGTGCTGGTCTAAAAACAGATCATATTACTCGCCCACTTAATTCTTTATCTGGTGGTGAGCAGGCTAAAGTTCGATTATGTAAGCTAATGATGGAAGAAGCTAACTGGTTACTATTTGATGAGCCGACAAACCACTTGGATGTCGATGCCAAAGAAGAGTTAAAGCGTGCTATGAAAGAATTTAAAGGCACAATTGTACTCGTTAGCCATGAACCTGATTTCTATGAAGGCTTAGCAACAAAAGTATGGGATGTGCAAGACTGGTTCACTTCTGGTCAACAAAGCTAAATACTAATAATGTGTCATTCTAAAGAGTAAAAATCCACTTCGCTTTCCGCGGGCACAAGGTGAGGTGCAACTACCGCTGTTGCGTCTTCCTTTTTGTGCTGACCCGCAGGATGCTAGGTGGATTTTTCCTTTGAAATTAATATATCCTTCTGATATTGCTATATACGACAACTTTTTGACTCGCCCATAGGTGGTCACTCTTTGGCAAAGCCTCGCTCCTTCTATATTGTAAAAATCCTCATCGCTTTCTGCGGGAGTCTACTCTACTGGCATACCCATGAAAATTCAGAATTGTTTGGGTGACTGGCAAGCATTCAATATTCTCTATTTTTAAAATCTTCTAAACTTACATCATTGTAAGCTTATTTAATGAAACTTTTCGCACTTTCCAGCGTATATTTAGTATAGATTAAAAATATTATGTTCTCTTAAAAGTTTTTTAATTAACTATTGATTTATATATAGCTTACTAGTAAGATATATGTATAACCTATTTTACTTACTAATAAGCTATTCATAAAATATAATCCAACAAAGAAAGCGGGGAATGAAGAATGACAGTTACTATCTACTCACAAGCGAGCTGTTCTTCATCCAGAAAAGCACTAAAATGGTTAAAAGATCACAACATCGAATATAAAGAAAAACGCATTACATCACATCCTCTTACACTTGCTGAATTTAAAGAAATTTTAAGCATGACAGAAGATGGTACTGATGAAATTATTGCAACAAACTCAAATGACTTTAAAAATCTAAATATTGATATTGATCAGCTTTCTATTCAAGAGTTGTACGCAATTATTCAAGCGCATCCTAGAATGTTACGTAGTCCTATCCTTATAGATGAAAAACGTATCCAAGTTGGGTACAATGAGATGGACATTCGTCGTTTTATTCCACGTAAAGTACGTGCTTACGAATTAAATGCGATGACAAGATTGGCACAAGAAAGTTAAAACAGTTTTGGAGATGACCTTATATGGATCAAGAAAAACAACAAGCCATTACCTCATTGTTTGAAGTTGTCTTTTCTATCGAGCGTAAATGGGCAAACGAGTGGAATAATCATAATGCACTCGGCTTTTCAAAATCCCATATTTTAATTTTAGACTACTTATCGCAGGAGGGACCAAAGCGCCCTTCTGCAATAGCAGAACGCTTAAAGGTAACAACTGGTGGTGTCACGGTATTAACGACCAAACTGATTAATGCTGGTTTTATTGAAAAGACGCAGCATGCTACTGATCGTAGAGCCTCACAATTAGTTATTACTACCGAGGGTGAAGAAATACTTGAAGAATCCCGTCAACAAGTGAGTGAAATTATTAATAATATGTTTGGCATGCTCTCAGCTGAAGAGGTGCAAACGTTGCGTGATATTTTCGCCAAATGCTTACTATCTGTTGATACAAATCGGCAAGATTAAATTTTCATCTATGTTTTGTGTGGAAACACGAAAAAGGATGCATCGCAAATTTTTGTTTGCAGTGCATCCTTTTTTGGATTGGCCGAACGAATACTTCCGTCTAAGTAGTTATGGTTGTGCGACCAATGTATTGATTACGCTGGCAGCACAGCCTCGACGATTGACACATCGGCCATTAGCATTTCTTTTAAACGCGCTTTCGCACGGAATAAACGAGATTTCACCGTACCGATTGATACTTTCATAATAGTAGAGATTTCAGCAAGTGAATATTGGTCTATGTAGAAATACCATAAAGTTTTACGATAAATTGTATCTAATTGACCCATTTTGTCCTGTACTAGCTTCGTCACAATCTCTTTTTCAATTTTTTCTTCTGTAGAAATGTCATTATTGGGAACCAAATCTAAAATCGGTACGTCTAATGTTTCAGGTTGGTTCATCATATACTTACTGCGTCGTACTTTTTTTCGATAGCGATCTCTAAATGTATTCATTGTAATTGTTGTTAGCCAAGCTTTAATATGTTCAACTTCGGCAACGCTATCTTCATAGCGTACGACTTTTACCCAAACTTCTTGCATTAAATCTTCTGCTTCTACATTATTGCGAGTTAGTTTCAAACATAAATGGTATATATAACGGTTATATTCCTCATATACGCCTTCTAATTTTTCATTCATTGTGTATTCCTCCGCTTCTTGTTCTTGCTTCTATACACATTCTCGCAAAATAATGTATTACACTCTATCGTATTGGCTTTCAATTTCATTACAATCGTGTAAGCTTAATTGCTTTCACTTGTAATATTCGTAAAAATTGTTTTACTACTATATCACTTTCCCAACAAAAGACCACTTTAAAACCATATTCCTCTATTTTTATCACTATATTTTTAATAATATTTATTATCAGAAAATTTATTAGGCATTAATTGATATGAAAAAAACAAAAAAATGCACTCCTAGCAGAAGCGCATTTATTGTTAACTTAACAGCCCTAGACGAAAAGATGAGGCTACGACCTGTGTTCGATTTTTTGCTTTGAGCTTTGTCATGAGACTGCTTACATAATCCCTGACCGTATGCTCGCTTAAAAATAATAAACTGGCAATTTTTTTATTATCATATCCTTCAGCAAGTAAGCCGAGTATCATCGACTCCCTTTCCGTTAAATGAAGTTCTGTATTTTTCTCTACCTTCTCACTCTTGCGTGATAAAAATAAGCCTAAACGCTTTCCTACTTCCTCAAGAAGCGTTAATTCTTCCTTTGTACAATCGAATTCTTCGCCTAGCTGATCAAATGTTAGCCAGCCGAATAACTGATCCCCTCCAACAATAGGAATAAAAATAATTGAGGATAAACCAAATAATTGGATATGCTCCTCCTTCACGTAATTTTTTGGGCTTTTTAAATAAATTGGTTTTCTTGAACTAAGTATAGTGTTTTCTCCAGTTAGCTCCCCTTTCATGCTTTGCACCTTAGGAAGCTCTGCACCAATAACTCCGTAAAATTGATTGGACCATGGGACATATGCGTAAAATACACATCTCTTGTAGCTAAAATATTCTTCACATTTTTTTAAAATATAGGCTAAATCCTGATAGCCTGAGGAACTAATAAGCAATTTATCGAGCTTATCTAATAACTGTAAATGTCTCAATCCCTCATTTTCAGTAGGCCTATTACTATCTTTGCCTTCTCCCTCACAGTCATAGTAAAGCTGTACTAGAGACATAAATAATGATAATACATACATTAAGACAGCATTCGTTCGACTACTCTTTTGTTGAATCATAAACGTAATCAATGACTTTTCAAATATTAATTGGAATAAATTAAAGCTCTTCCTATCAATAATGGATAATTGTGATTGTAGCCACGTATTAAAAAAATACTCATCACCATTTAATTCATCAATGTTTGTATGTGTCAGTAAACGTAAAAATGAATCTAATAGCAACGCTACTCTATTTCGTTCTGTTTCGCCTATAGCAGGTTCTAGATTGAGGTAAATATTCATATTCTCTTTAATTTGTTTATGATGAACTTTAATAAATAACACAAACTCTTGAAGTGTTACTTCTTCAATTGGCTGAAATGGATGCGTCATAGGAAATTCTTCTCCTTCACACTAAAATACCCCTATAAATGGAGGATATTCACTCACTATATTATACAGCATCTTATAGGATAGTATTTCAAATTGACGATAGTAAAATAAAGGTATCGCTAAACAATGCGAATACTTTTGGATCGTTAGGTAATTATATAACCAGAAATAATGAAAGGGGCATGCATGAAATGAGACTTGAAAATGCAGTAGCCATTATTACAGGTGGAGGAACAGGAATCGGGAAAGAAACTGCACTATTGTTTGCCAAAGAAGGAGCAAAAATAGTTATTACAGATATAAACGAACAATCTGGTAACGACACAGTACGTGATATTCAAGCTATTGGCGGTGAAGCATTATTTGTACGCCATGATGTTAGCAATGAAGAAGACTGGAAAAAGGTTGCAAATGAAACAATTAAAACATTTAACAAAGTAGATATTCTTTTCAATAATGCAGGTATCTATATCATTAAACCACTTGCAGAAATCGAACTATCTGATTGGAATCGCTTAATGTCCATCAATGTGACAGGTGTCTTCCTAGGCATGAAACATATTATGCCACTTATGGCTAAACAACATAAAGGCTCTGTTATTAATGCTTCTTCTATCGCTGGCTTAACAGGTGCTGCTGGGCACGTATTATACGGAGCTAGTAAAGGAGCTGTTCGCATTATGACAAAAGATGCGGCAATGGAATATGCTCCATATGGCGTACGCGTAAACTCTATCCATCCAGGCTACATTGACACTGGAATGGCAGACTATGCGTCTGCAACAACTGGAAGCTCTAAAGATGAATTAGGAAAAAGCATTTTCCCATTAGGACGTTTAGGCTCTGTTAAAGAAGTAGCGCAAACAGTATTATTTTTAGCTTCTGATGAGTCTTCCTTCTCAACAGGTGCAGAATTCGTCATTGATGGCGGAGCAACAGCAAAATAAAAATAAAGGTGGTCATTTATATGAAACTACAAGATAAAGTAGCAATCGTAACAGGCGGTGCTAGCGGTATTGGTGAAGCAACCGTTCGTCTTTTTGCACAAGAGGGTGCAAAAGTAGTCATTGCTGATTTCTCTGAGCGTGGACAAAGCATCTCAGATGAATTAAATAATAGTGGTTTTGATACACTCTTCGTGAAAACAGATGTCACTATCGAAGAAAACATTAAAAACATGATTAATGAAACTGTAAATAAATACGGTAAACTTGATATTATGTATGCTAATGCGGGCGTAGCTGACGATGCACCAGCACATGAGTTATCTTACGAAAAATGGAAAAGAACAATTGATATTAATTTATCAGGTGTATTTCTTTCTGATAAATATGCAATTGAACAGTTTCTTGCTCAAGGTACAGGTGGCGTTATTGTCAACGCTGGTTCCATTCATAGTTTTGTTTCCTTACCGAATCCTACAGCCTACTCATCTGCAAAAGGTGGCGTAAAATTATTAACACAAAACCTATGTACTGCTTATGCTAAACAAGGCATTCGCGTAAATGCGGTATGTCCTGGCTATATCGAAACACCTCTATTAGCTGAAGTAGATGCTCAAAAGAAAGAATACCTAGCATCCCTTCATCCACAAGGTCGTCTTGGTAAACCAGAAGAAATCGCGAAAGCCGTTTTATTCTTAGCAAGTGATGACGCAAGCTTTGTTAATGGCACAACACTTCTAGTCGATGGCGGTTATACTGCTCATTAATTATTATAAAAGGATCTGATTTCGAGAAAACAACGAAATCAGATCTTTTTTATAGAAATGATGGACTTATGTGAAAGTTATCGACCAGAGAGGTTAGGCAATACTCAAAAGAAGACGATGGATGTCTAAGGCATAATCTTTAGTAAAGGCTAGTGGAGCAAAGCATTAATAAATACTGGAAAAACCTTTGCAATAACAGGATTCCCCAACCACATTATGCTATACTATTTCTATTATCGAAATATTGAAAGAGGGATGCTAATATGACGCAAGTAGAGACATTAAATGCTTACTTTACAGAACATCGCGAGGCACATTTAAACGAACTAAATGAATTTTTACGTATTCCAAGTATTAGTTCGTTATCAGAACATAAGGAAGATATTCAACACGCTGCCGAGTGGCTAGCTGATGCCTTCAAAAAACTAAACTTGGAAAACATCTCAATTACGCAGACTGCTGGTCACCCTGTTGTTTATGCTGACTGGTTACATGCAGAAGGCAAACCAACGATTCTATTTTACGGCCACTACGATGTACAGCCTGTTGATCCATTACATTTATGGGAAACAGAGCCGTTCAATCCTACGATTCGTGATAACAAATTATTTGCACGCGGCGCAAGTGATGATAAAGGCCAAGTGTTTATGCACTTAAAAATGATTGAAGCACTATTTGCTACAACAGGTACTTTACCAGTGAACGTCAAATTCATCTATGAAGGTGAAGAAGAAATCGGAAGTCCACACCTTCCTGCTTATGTCGAAGAGCATAAAGAAAAATTAGCTGCAGATTTAATTTTAATTTCAGATACAGGTCTTTATGGTCCTGGTAAACCTGCAGTATGCTATGGCTTACGCGGTCTTACAGGCGTACAAATTGATGTTCGTGGAGCAAAAGGCGATTTACATTCTGGCCTTTACGGTGGAGGCGTGCAAAATGCTATCCATGCATTAGCTGAAATTTTAGCTTCCTTCCGCGATGAACACGGCACAATTCAAGTAGAAGGTTTCTACGACAAAGTATTACCATTAACAGAAGAAGAACGTGAAGCTTACCGTGCGCTAGGCTTTGACGAAGACTCTGTAAAAGAGGAAGTTGGCGTATCAGAATTATTCGGTGAAGCTGGCTATTCTTATTTAGAACGCACTTGGGCTCGTCCAACACTAGAAGTAAACGGTGTGTTTGGTGGCTTCTCTGGCGAAGGCATTAAAACTGTACTTCCAGCTGAAGCCGGTGCGAAAATTACATGCCGACTAGTACCAAATCAAGATCCAGAAGATATCGTTGCATTATTAAAAGCACATATTGAAAAACATAAGCCTGTTGGTGTAGACGTAACGATTTCAGAATTCGATAAAGGACGTCCATTCTTAACACCATTTGATCATCCATTTATTCAAGCGGCTGGTCGTTCATATGAAAAAGTTTATAATGTCCCAACTGCTTACACACGTGGCGGTGGTTCGATTCCAATCGTTGCTGCATTTGATGAAATTTTAGATTTACCTGTTGTTCTAATGGGCTTCGGATTATCGAGTGAAAACTTCCATGCACCAAACGAACACTTCCATTTAGAGAACTTCGATAAAGGCCTACGCGTTTTAGGCGACTACTTATATGAGGTTGCTGCGTTACAAAAATAAACAAGGCAATAGCTATTACAAAAGAGAAAAAGTGTTAGATTGAATGCAATCAATCTAACACTTTTTTTACTGCGACCGTTGTTGTTCGCTACGGCGGACGCTTTCCGCCGGCACACCGTAAGCCACAACCCTCGCTAACGCACGGTTTGTTGTGTCTTACGCTGCGTGCGTTCCCGCAGGAGTCGCCGCCTACGCTACCAACAACTAGTACACGCTGCAATTTATTATTCCTGCAAAAGAAAGAATTGCTGATTTCAGACAATCTATCACTATTTAGCTATGCCGTTGTTGTCCGCTCCGGCGGTTGCTTTTCGCGGGCACACACGTAAGCCACAACCCTCGCTAACGCACGGTTTGTTGTGGCTTACGCTGCATGCGTTCCCGCAGGAGTCGCCACCTACGCTACCAACAACTAGTGCCCTCCTCTAAATTCCTGTAAGATTATGCAATTATGCACCAACCACTTTCGTTTTCCACGAAGCACGACGGTTTTTCTTAGAATTACTCACAATGCATTTGAACACAATAGAAACCCCCTCACCAGTTTTGAAGTGACCCCTAAAAGTTAGACACGGTTATTTCAGTTTGGCAGGGGGGTTTTTCAATCGTCTATTCACCGAAATTTGTTACAAATTCTGCTGATTTTTTTCGTTCTTTCCCTTTTGGAACTTCATCAAAATATCCGACTTGTAGCATTGCAATTACACGTTCACCTGGCTGTACTTTCAATGCCTCACGGAATTTCGGATTGTCTAAAAAGCCTGGTGTTTTCCAGCAAGTGCCGATGCCTTTCTCCCAAGCTAACAGCTGGATATTTTGAATGAAAATACTCGCTGCAGCATAATCTTCTAAACGCTCTTTTTGGCGCGCATCCTCTGGCACAATGACAAAAGCAAAGCCACCTGGTAGTGTAAATTTCGTCGTTTGCTTAGCTAAATCTTCACTAGAAAGATCTTGCCATTTTGGGATAGCTATATCACGCAATAAATGTTGAACTGCCACTAACTCATTATCACAAGCTATAACTAAACGCCAAGGCTCACGATTACCGTGGTTTGGTGCCCATATAGCATCATCAATAATGCTCAATAATTCTTCACGATTTACCGGCTTCCCATTAAATTTCTTTATAGAACGGCGGTTTATAATTGCTTCTCTTACTGATAATAATTGTTCACTCATTTTTTATTATCTCCTTCTATTTATATTAGAATATTGATTATTCGTCATTAGTTCTATCTCCAACATTATCACAAAATGATGAGCTTTAAAACCGCCAACTCTCTAAGCAAAACTATCATCTATATGGTAGAAGTAATAGGTCATATTAGGGGTATACGCCGTAGAATCCTGATAAAGATATGGCCTGTTAATACTATCGGAAGTATGTGCATTCACATAAGGAACTCCATTTTGTATACTCGTGACAATAACAGAATGATCGATTCTGCCGTCTCCTTGAAAATCGTAAAATATGATGTCCCCAAGCTCTAACTCTTCTGCAGATTGCACACGTGTAGCCTTCAAACCAGTTTTTGAGCCTTCTAAATACCATCTAAGAGAATGTGCGACAGACCAGCTAAAACTCCAGTTGCCTTGCTGAATCCACCAACCCCGTTCTCTATTTGGCGCACCTCTCATCGGTGCCCCTCCAGCAAGTAAACATTGCGAAATAAAATTCGTACAATCGACATCAAAGTTTGGAAATGCTGGATTGCGTCTATTCCACCATAAATTCGCATATTGAACAGCTGCCTGTCTGTTATACATTTTGGCCACGCTTCCCCTCCTTATGACCATCATATGACCACATCATTCGTTCTATTAATTAGGTCCTTCATCGTATTATTGCTGAAAACGGTTATATCAGGCGCTATCTTTTCCAATTTCAAGATAGTTTTTGCTACAATAAGATTAAACAAATTGGCATTTTTTTATTTTATGAACAGAAGGGATGTTGAATGTGAAGCAGCATGCTGAGAAAGAAATCTTACAGCCTACTCATTTATGCGATAAAAAAGGTAATTTAAATCCAGCTGCTATTGGATTTGCACGAAAACCTCTCATAAATAGCAATTTAAGTGGTCATATTATGCGTAAAAAGAAATGGAATTATTGGTGTGTCTATGGTGATGAGATTTTATTCTCCGCAACTATTAGTCATCTCGATTACGCAGCAGTCTGCTTCGTATATTTCCTTGAATATGAAACTCAGCGCTATTTTGAAAAGACAATAACAGTTCCACTTGGTGGCAAGCTTAAAATGCCGACACACGTGCTTGAATCCGTATCTTTCAGTAATAGTGAAATGTCGATTGATATGACTTATATTCAAAACGAAACACATTTATCTGTTTCAATCCCTACATTTGATGGCGATGCCCTAAGTGCGAATTTAATTATTCAGCATCCACCTGCGGACGAATCGTTGAATGTCGTCATTCCATGGAATCGTAGAACATTCCAATTTACAGGGAAGCATCATATACTCCCTACATCAGGAGATGTGACTATCGGTAATCGTCACTTTACATTTACTCCCGAGGAAAGTTTTGCTGTACTTGATTACGGGCGGGGTGTTTGGCCTCGAGAAGCCACATGGAATTGGGGAATGGCATCTCAGCGAGTTCGTGGCAGACGCATTGGACTCAACTTAGGTGGTAAATGGACTGATGGTACTGGAATGACTGAAAATGCGGTTTTTGTTGATGGAAAAATGACAAAAATACATGAGGACTTACTATTCGATTATGATCGTGAGGACTATATGCAACGCTGGAAAGTGAAGACGAAATTCACAAATCAAGTCTCTCTAACATTTTCCCCATTTTTTGAACGTATTGCCGCAACAAATGCAAAACTCGTCAAATCGGAAGTACACCAGATGTTTGGCTATTATGACGGTACTGTTCTATTAGATAATGGTGAGACACTCGTTATTAAGCAAATGCTTGGTTGTATCGAGGAACATCAAGCAAAATGGTAAGTGCCTAAAATACTTATTAAGTTCATATGTGCTGCAAAAAAATTCGCCCTCTTTTCAAAAAGTATCGCGAATTTTTTTGCTTATTAGCCTCTTTACTTTGTTAAGCCTGCTAGTATTGCTTCTGGGTCATCTGTAAAAACAGCTTGTATACCAAGCTGTTGCAATTGTTTCGCATACTCTAGGTCATTAACTGTGTATACACGTATCGTTGCCCCTTGTTCAAGTGCTACACCTATTGATCTCCTAAATGCTGTTGGTAAACTAACGTGGATAGCATTTGCAGGGATTTTTGCCGTATATGTTGTAAAATCAACTAAAATTTCAGCAAATAAAGCCGCTGTTTCAATGTATGGCGCCATCTGAGATACAGTTTGAAGCGATTCATGATTAAAGGAAGAAATAATTACTCGCTCAGTTATTTGGTGCTTCGCTATTTCCTTTAACACAAGCACCTCAATTCCCTCATACGGAAAGATATCTGTTTTTAGCTCGATATTGATACGGTGATGTGTAGCAACGAAAAGCTCTAATACTTCACTTAATGTTGGAATACTCTCACCTTTATATTCTTCTGCAAACCACGAACCATAATCATATGAACGAAGCTGTTGAAGCGTTAAGTCTTTCACATAGCCTGAACCGTCTGATGTACGGTCAATCGTTTCATCATGGATGACTACTACCTCCCCGTCCGCAGTGACATGAACGTCCAACTCAATGCCCGCAATTGGTAGCTTGGAAGCCGCATAAAAAGCAGCTTTTGTATTTTCAGGATAGTGTGCAGATACACCTCTATGTGCAAATAGATCCAAATGCAAAACCTCCTTCTAATCTTTACTTAATAGTATAACAATAAGTGAATTATGATATTTACACTTGATAGGTAAAATTTTGTATAGTAGTATGAGAATCTACTTGAATTTGTAAGTACTTAGGAGGTGCTAAAAATGACTGTAAAACACCCGGATTTTCAGGCTGAGCTGGAGAGGCTAGCATACACCCAAAATTATATGCAACAAATCTTAAATGAATCACAGCGTGATTTGCAATCTGCGCAAGAAAATATTCGGAAGTCCATGGCAGATCTTGATTATTTAGATTCTAGTTTAAGTTATTTGAATATTTTAACAAACGCTCGCTTCTTTGAAATGGCTCGAAATCAAAAGGAAGGCTTAGAAGCCGTACAAAAAAAGCCATATTTTGCTCGAATTCATTTCCAAAAGACTGGTGATCCTGAGGAATTTTTGTATATCGGAAAAACATCCTTGTTTCACCGCGATACGCATGAACCGATTATTGTAGACTGGCGTTCACCTGTGGCCAATGTTTACTATGATGGGCGTCTAGGAGATATGGAATATGATGTACGTGGAGAAATTCATAAAGGACATTTGTTTGCCAAGCGACAATATAAAATCGAAGATGGAGAATTACTCGATATTCGGGATATTGACTTAACGACAAATGATGAATTACTTCAAGAGGCATTAGCAGGAAAAGCAGATGTACGCCTAACAGAAATCGTCTCCACCATACAAAAAGAACAAAATGATATTATCCGCGCACATCTTCGTCAGCCAATTATCGTTCAAGGTGCCGCTGGTAGTGGAAAAACAACAATTGCTTTGCACCGTATCTCGTACTTCTTATATACAATGGGCGAACATTTTAATCCTGAGCAGCTCATGATTTTAGCACCAAATAAGCTATTTATCGATTATATCGGCGATGTCCTACCAGAGCTTGGTGTTGATAAAATATGCCAAACTACGTTTTCAGATTATGTCCTTGCAGCAACTAAATTAAAACTAAAGCTTCGTAATCCTAACGAACAGCTGGAATCATTAGTAATAGGTGGCGCTGATCAGCCTACTGCGTGGATTTCTGAAGTTAAGGGTTCCCTCTATTATCGCGATATGATAGAACGCTATTTACAAAAAATCGAACTGCAAATCGCTGAACAATTCGAAGATGTATTTATTGAAAAATATCGTATAATGCGTGCCTCACATTTAAAAAAGTTGTTTTTATACGAATTTTCATATATGCCAATTGAAAAACGACTCGCACACATTAAAAAAGTGCTAGCCAGCCATGTTCGGCAAAAGAAACAAGCTGTCTTAAATATGTTACATGCAAAGTACGATGAAGCACTTGGCAAAGCACTTAATGGTATTCGTGATGCAGAGAAGCGTAAAAACATTGTCACTAAATTTATAGATGAACGTGATGAACGTATGCCAGCAATTGAAAAAGAAGCAAAATCGACTGTATCTGTCTATATGCGCCGCTTTGCAAAATATAATGTAAAAACGCTCTATCGTACACTTTTAACAAATGCCGAGTTATTAGCAGAAGTCGCACCAGAATGGCATTATTTAGAGCAACAGCAGTTTTTACAAGCACATGCTAAAGAGCAATGGATGCTAGAAGATTTAGCTGCTCTCTATTATTTACAGGCACGACTAAAAGGGATTGCAGATGAGTGGAAAATGCGCGTTGTCTTTATCGATGAAGTACAGGACTACAGTCTATTCCAGCTAGCCGCTCTAAAAGCAGGGTTAGAAACCGATATGTTTACAATGGTAGGTGATTTAGCACAAGGAATTCATAGCTACCGCTCATTAACAGCTTGGGAGCCTGTGCAAAATTTATTCCCTCGTGCCAGCTTCAGAACACTTCAAAAAAGTTACCGAACAACCATTGAAATTATGGAGGTCGCTAACCAAATTTTAATGCAAATGGATGAGCAGCTACCTTTAGTCGAGCCTGTAGTCCGTCATGGGGATGCGCCAACTTTTATACAGGCAGCTTCTTTTAATACGCAGCAAATTAAAGAAGTTTTTGATCGTATTAGAGCAAACCGGCATCAGTCGATTGCTTTAATTTGTAAAACTACAGCTGAAGCCAAATCAATGCAACAGGCTTTGATGAACGATGCTATCCCTTGTCAACTTCTCACTGAGGATGAGTCTATAAATCAGCAAGTATTACTTGTAGTACCAAGCCATTTAGCAAAAGGACTGGAATTTGATGCTGTCATTGTTGCTACATTTGATACCCCTTTCTTTAATACTAAAATTGATAGAAAGCTACTTTATGTTGCACTAACTCGTGCAATGCATGAGCTTTATTTAATCGGTCCATCAAAAAAAACATTTTTATTAGATAATTAAAATTCTTTATTTCATATTTTTATAAGCTAAAAAATAGCACAGTAGGATATAGCCCCCTAGCATGCTATTTTAACGTTGGATAGCCTTGCTCAATCATATTAGATAAATAAAACTACAAAATTATTTATGTCGCGGTGGTAGTCTGTAAAACTTTCCTTTTGATAAGTACGCTTTAACAACTTTCCACCATGAGCGAGGTGCTTCCCTAGGAGGAGACTTTTTTTTCGGCAATGCTGGCATACGCATGAGAACGACCCCTTTCTTCAGGCTTATTAATACTATATGGACATAGTACACATTTATGATAAAAAAGAAGATTTTAACAGTATCTTAAAAATAAAAAAGTGAGAAGTGAAGCTTATTGCTCACTCCTCACCCATCATTTAATTTTTCACATAATAGTCTAGTTGCTGTGCTTTCATAAAGCCTGCTCTCTCATAAATCGAAATCGCTTTTCTATTTTCGATTTCTACATCAAGCATGACAAATTTAGCGTTTTGTTTACTTGCATAGTCTTTTGAAAAAGACAATAAAGCTGTACCGATTCCTTGCCCTTGATACTGCGGATGAACTGCTAGGGCTGTCACCCATTGTATTTCATTTTCCTTAACTGTTGCCACCGTACCTACAACTTGACCGTCTTTATGTGCTACCCATAATTTCCGACCATTCGTTGACGTATTAAAGGCAATTAGTTCCTCCGATTCTGATGGCAAATCTCCAAACGCCTCACTATAAATAGTGATCAATTCAGTCTGTTCTTCTGCAAATGGGGCTATATGAATATCATTTCGTAGTTCAACTGACTCTGCTTTCGTTTCCAGCGTCGCTTCTGAAAAACTATATGAATAACCACACTTTTCGATAAATGTATGTCCAAAGGGAGATCCATCAATAACTACTGCTAATTGACCTTCCGCTCCTCGCTCTTGTAGACCAGCTTGTAATACGTTTACTAATGCTGTCCCAACTCCCTTTTGGCGATAAGCTGGAGAAACTACTAACGACCATTCATACGTATGTAGCCCCATTAAATCAATAGCACTTGCAGCACCAACTAATTCATCATTATCATCTTCATAAGCGAGCACCATAAAACCTTTTGATTCAAAAGAGCCTGCTAATGGAATATTCATAATCGTTTCATATACACGATAATCATTTAAGGTTGCTTCTTCGCATAATATTTTTAATTCATTCAGTGTTTCCTTGTCCAGCGGGAATGACACTGTAATTACTGAAATGTTCATTGTTTACTCCGTTCTTAAACCAGACTATTGCCCTATTGTAGCAAGAAAGAAAATAAACTGGCAACAAATTATAATACCCTTTTCTAATAATCAGCAATTTTACTTCAAATACAGAAAAAACAGAAGGATTTATACTACTATTGTACTTCAAAGTAAATGAAATTTACTAGAAGGCATTAGTTATAAATTATTATATAGGATGCCTTATAAGAAATTAAATAATTATATTTACTGTAATTATTATAACATTTATTCAAATAAATTACATTATTAAAAAACGGAATGACTATATTGAATAATCATGTACTGTTACTATTGGCAGGATGCCTCCCATTGTAAAAAAGAGCGATTTCATAAAAGAAATCACTCTACACAATAGACCAACACATAAACGAAACTACTACCGATGCATTCCAAAGGTTTACCGCCGATTTTTCTAGGTTGACAGGTAAACTGCCTTTTTACCAACAACTCGTGCTACACGGCTCTCTTCACACTACTCATCTAAATGATGTGTTGAGGAATTTAGCATTTGGGCATAAATCCCACCAGATTCAATTAACTCATGCTGTAATCCAGCTTCAACTAGCTCGCCCTTTTGCATAACTAAAATAACATCCGCATTGTGTACAGTGTTCAACCGATGTGCAATTACAAAACTTGTTCGTCCTTGCATAAGCCTATCGAGCGCCTCTTGGATTGCTAATTCTGTTACTGTGTCAATGCTACTTGTTGCTTCATCAAGCAATAAAATTTTCGGATTAGCAATTAGTGCACGTGCAATCGATAGTAATTGCTTTTGTCCTTGGGAAATCTCACGTCCATCTGCCGTAAGAACAGTGTCATAACCATCCTTTAGTTTCATAATAAAATCATGAGCATTAGCAAGCTGTGCTGCTTCCACAATTTCATCATCGCTAGCATCTAAACGACCATAACGGATATTCTCCATTACTGTTGTTTCGAATAAAAATGGATCTTGTAACACAAAGGCCATTTGTGAGCGAAGTGCCTCCCGATCAATGTGCTGTACATTTACACCATCGAATAATACATCGCCCTTTGTCACCTCATAAAACCTAGCAATCAACTGTAGAATAGTTGTTTTTCCAGCACCAGTTGCACCTACCAATGCAACAGTATGCCCAGGCTCAATCGTAAAATTAATATCTTTTAATGTGTAGGATTCCTGTGCATCATCATACTTAAAAAACACATGTTGAAATGTTACCTGTCCTAATAATGTATGTTTTTTTGCAGCAGCCATTTCCTTTTCAGGCTGTTCGTCAAGTAAAGAAAATACACGTTCAGCTCCTGCTATAGCTGATAATACCGTATTAAACTGATTTGCCAAATCATTTAATGGTCGTGTAAATTGGCGAGCATATTCTGTAAAAATAACAATTACCCCAATTGACACATGACCGTATAGTGCTAGTACTCCACCAATACCTGCAACAATTGTAAAGCTCATATTATTTAAAAAGTTCATGACTTTCGGTATATAACCCGAGTACGTCTGTGCCCAAAAGCCCGTATTTTTCAACCGTAAACTTTTGTCGCGAAATTCTGCCTTTACACGTTCTTCCTGTGAAAAGGCTTTAACAATTCGCTGCCCTGATATTGTTTCTTCGATCATGCCGTTAAGCGCTCCTATGGCTGCTTGTTGTTCCTTAAATAACGGAGCCGTTCGACGGGTAATCCAGCGCATCGCCCAAAACATAATTGGAATAATTGTCATTGTTAAGATCGTTAACAACGGACTTAAGCTCAGCATAATGATAATCGTGCCGCCAAGCGTTAACACACTCGAAAATACTTGAATAAAAGAGCTATTCAAAGTCGAGCTTACTGCTTCAATATCATTTGTCATACGACTCATTAATTCGCCATGTTGTCGTCTATCAAAATACGAAATCGGTAGCTTTTGAAAATGAGCAAAAACACTTGTACGCAGTCGATAAATCGTTTGTTGGGCAATCCCTATCATCCAAAAGTTTTGTAAAAATAAAGCGACTGCTAAAAGTAAATAAATACCAACAAGTAACATAACTTTACTACCTAATCCTTTAAGCTCACCATGCATCACATATATATCAATTATTTTGCCTATTAAGTACGGTCCTAGAAGTGCCAAAATCGAGCTTGCCATTACGAGTAACAGGACGACAATTAATAGCATACGTTGTTCATCGACAATCTTCCATAAACGCCAAAGTGTACTTTTCCAATCTGCTGCACGTGGACCTTTCTTTTTCTTTACGACCTGCTTTACATCATCTTTCGATAAAATCGGCTCATAGCCAAAAGGTTTTTGGAAAAATCCCATTATTCCACCTCCTGTTGGGAGATTGCGATTTTTTTATACAGTTCAGAAGTTTGCAGAAGCTCTTCGTGTGACCCATATCCAACCACTTCGCCTGCATCAATTAACAAAATATGATCTGCACCTTTAGCCGTCCGAATTTTTTGTGTGACCACGAGCATCGTTGCTCTTTCTTCACTAAGCGCATCCCATAGTGCCTGCTCTGTTTTAACATCAAGTGCACTTGTACTATCATCAAGCATTAATATATGTCCTTTTCTTAATAACGCTCTAGCAATAGACAATCTTTGTTTTTGACCACCTGATAAATTAACGCCCTTTTGCCCTACTCGGGTATCATAACCACTTGGGAAATCTTCTACAGATGCGTGAATTTGTGCCTGCATTGTTGCATTGAGCACTTCGTCCATTTCAGCTTCTGTATCGCCCCACCGAACATTGTCAGCAATACTCCCTGTAAATAATAAAGATTGCTGCGGTACATAACCTATAATGTCACGTAGCTCTTGTAGATCCCATTGCTGCACATCTTTTCCTTCTACAAAAATCTGTCCTTCCGACACATCATAAAAGCGTGGAATAAGCTGTAGTAATGTTGATTTACCAGCTCCTGTAGCCCCCATGATTGCTAATTTTTCACCCGACTTCACTTGAAAAGTGACGTTAGACAATACAGCAGTGTCTGTACCTGGATAGTGGAAGCTTACATTTTTAAATGCTAATTCGCCTAATTTCAAGTCGTTAGCTGCACCTTCTTTAGATGACGAAGTAATTTCTACTTCATTGTCAACAGCAAGCACCTCTGTCATACGTTCTGCTGAGGCTTTTGCACGTGCATAAAAAATTATAATAAAAGCAAACATTGAAAATGAACCTGTCATACGCATTGCATAATTGACGATAGCTACAATATCACCAAGCGGTGTCGTTCCAGCAGCAACTTGCTTTGTACCGAACCAAAGTACAGCCAATAAACTCATGTTCATTACAAACAATAATACAGGCATAATATACTCCATCGTACGCAGAGCTTTGACAGTATCCACCTTTAATCGTGAAGCAACCTGCTCAAAGCGCGAAGCCTCATATGCCCCACGTAAATAAGCCTTCACTAGACGCATCGCTTGCAAATTTTCTTGAAGGACACGATTCAAACGGTCCACACGCTTCTGTACTCGCCCAAAATATGACACACCTTTTGCAACCATAAAAATAAGGAAAACGAAAATGAGCGGTGTACCAATAACTAAAAACAGTGCTAGCTTTGCATTGACAACAAAAGCCATGACGATGCTCCCAACAACAGCTAGTGGTGCGCGGAGCATAATCCGAAGGCTCATAAACAGTACTGTTTGAACTTGCGTTACATCATTAGTTAGCCGAGTAATAAGCGAAGCCGTAGAAAACTTTTGATATGTAGCTAATGTAAAGGATTGAATTTTGTCAAACAAAGCATTGCGCAAATCAAAAGAAAAGCTTTGCGCAGTATGTGATGAAAAATAAGAATTGACGACGCCTGATATAAAGGCGATAAAAGATAAAACAAGTAAAATGGCTCCCCATTGAATAATCATGTCATTATTTTGACCGCGAACACCATCATCAATAATTTTGGCCATGATAAGTGGCTGAACAAGCTCTACAAATAATTCAATCAACATCAAACATAATGCAAAAATTGCAGTCCACTTATATGGTTTTACATACGAAAAAATTACTTTCACATTCTCTCCCCCTTATTTGAGAAGAACTATCATTTACACTGAAGGTAGTTAAAATAACCTACACAAATAATAAATTTATGCTTTTTCACCTGCAATAGATAGCCACGTTACACATACAAGCATAACGAAAACTCCCACTAATTGCCACAATCCTAGCGATGTGCCAAATACAATTACTGAAATCACCATCGCCGTTAAAGGTTCAATACTAGATAAGATACTCGTCTCGACAGCTGTAATATACTTCATGCTACTTAAAAATAGTATAAATGCTAAAGTACCTGTAAAAATTAACGCCATCATTAACCCAGTAATTTTTAAATCTGCAAAGACAATCCACTGATTTGATTGCCATACACGACTTAATGTGCCTAATGTTACACCACCAATTAACATTCCCCATCCTACAACAAGGAGCACATTCCATTCCTTCATAAGACGTGCAGGATATAGTGTGTAAAATGCAAAAGTTAATCCAACCGCTACTCCCCATAATAAGGCTTTATTACTAACTAATAAAGAATCAAATGAAGCATTCGTTAGTAGCAGAAATAATCCTACTAACGTGCCAATAATACCTAACACTTGATATTTAGGTGGCCATTTCTTTAAACTAAGAGAGACATAAGCAACAACAAATATTGGCGCTAAAAATTGAAGTAACGTAGCTAAAACTGCATTACTTTCATTTATAGCTCCGACAAAAGCGTATTGCACACCGAGCATCCCTACGATACCAAAGATGACGAGCTGCCTACTCCAAAGCTTTTGTTGCCATATACAAAAAATATTTTTACCCGTTAGCAACAAATATGTAAGTAAGACAATACCTGCAACTGACAACCGAATTGTCAGCATAAAAGAAACTGTCAATGCTGTATGATTGAGTAACCATTCCATTAATGGTCCAGTTGCCCCCCATAGCATCGCTCCAGAGATAATAAAAAGAATACCTTTTAATCGTTCCATCCAATTCCCGCTTCCTATATACGTACTAAAAATTGTTATTTTTCTTCAAAACTTTTCATTTATCTCATTAGAAAAGTCCTATCTTTTCCGATTATCAAATATTTACAAATATATTCATAATGACTAATTCCCGATAATTCTCTATAATATTAGTATATATAGATTACCCAAGGAGATCGAATAATCATGAGTCTTAAGCACAAATCATTTACGATAGATGAGCATTATATAAATTCACTTCCTTTTCCTGCAATTGTTATAACACAAAATGGACAAGCAACTATTTCAGGAAAACACGCTGAAGAATTATTTGGTTTTTCAGTCAATGACATTACAGGACATACTACTCCATCCATACATGAAAATCTACTAAGAAATCTTTCAAATGAGACGTTTCAATCGATTTTACAAAATGAAGAAAGTACATATATAGATCAGGTTCAAGTTTGCACCCAAGCTGATGAAGAAATCATTACAGCAATGCTAGCTAAGCCATACTTTGAACAGGGTGAACACCTTATCCTCATTATGTTTATGTTACCAGAGTTAATGATTAATTCGGTTTCAAACAGTAGTACTTATGTAGACTTAAAGCAAGGTTTAGACTCTACTTTTATGACCGTAACGCTTGATCGTGATGGATTTATTTTAGAATGTAATGCAGAGTTTTTAAAAATTAGCCAATGGACACCAAAGCGTGTTATCGGCAAAACATTCTGGCAGTTGTTCCCTGAAAATGAAGTAAGTGAAAAAATTACAAATACAATTTGGCGCAATTTAAATAATGGTCACACATGGCAAGGCGAAATTGAAAAAGTTACGAAAACAGGGCAGTCTTATTGGGTGCTTCTCACAGCTATCCCAACATTTAATCTAGAAGCTAATGAGCAACAATTTATTTTAATTGAAAAGGATATTACAAAATCTAAGACGATACAACATCAGCTTGAAAAAATTGCTTACATAGATACAGAAACAGGCTTAATGAATGCTCATCGACTAGAAAAAGTAATTTCCAAAATGATCGAGGAAGAAAAACACTTCTCCTTCGTCTATTTAAGTATCGATAAGTTTTACACATTAAAAGAATTACATGATCAACAAATAAACCAAAGTCTTATTATTGAATTTACAAATCGTATCAAAATGTACTTCCAGGACAGTACAATGGCACGTATTAACGAAAATGATTTCGTTGTCATTACACCTTTAAGTGAATGGTTTATTCAAGGCTTCTTGTCCTATTTACAACAGCATCCGATTTATAGCAGCAATATTGCAGTTCCTATTTCAATTAGTGGCGGGATTACACGCTTCCCTGAGGATCAAACTACCTTCTCTCAGCTAATGAAAGCGTCTATCGCAACGATTACAACGGTTCGCGAAGCTGGTGGCGACAAAATTGTCTCCCTTTCAAAAGCAACACATAAAGCTTTAAATCGTAAAGCATTAATTGAAAAACGTCTACTACAAGCACTTGATCAGAAAAACCTAAAAGTACTTTATCAGCCACAAGTTGACGTTTACTCGGGTAAAATTACAGCTGTAGAGGCACTAGTTCGTTGGGAAGATGAAGTTATTGGCGTAGTTTCACCAGATGAGCTCATTCCAATTGCTGAGGAAACAGGGCTAATAAACAATATTGGTTCGTTTATGCTGGAAAGGGCTTGCGAACAAGCGCTTATTTGGAAGAAGGCTGGTTTCAATTTAAAGGTGGCGATTAACTCGTCTGTCCGTGAATTCCGTGACAAAAACATGGCCAAGTCAATTCTTGAAATGTTAGCAAAAACAAATTGTCCTGCAAACCTTATTCAAATTGAAATTACAGAGAAATTTGCATTGGAAGCCGAAGCTGCAACCTTTATTACACAACAAATGCGCAAGCTTGAAAACGAGGGCATCGCTTTCGTCTTAGATGATTTCGGTACAGGTTATGGTTCATTCCGCTATATGCAAATTTTACCGATTGATACATTAAAAATTGATAAAGCATTTACTAGTTCGTTATTAAAATCCGAAAAATCACAAAAGCTTATGCATGGTATGATACAGTTAGGCAAATCCATGGAACTAAAAGTGGTAGCAGAGGGTGTTGAAACGGCTGAGCAAGCTAATCTGTTAATTACTTATGGCTGCGATACTATTCAAGGATTTCACATTAGCAAACCTGTTACACCAGAAGAAATCGAGGCACTACTTGTAAAATAAAAAACAAGATAAAGAGCTGTTCCTAAGGATACAATCACTTACGGAGCAGCTCTTTTTTTATTACTTTTCATAATCTAGAGTTACATAGCATTTATTTTCTGTAAGTCCTTTGCAGCTTTGACTTGCTCGAACGTACAGCCCGAAACACAAACTGCATTAATACTTCTGCAAATACTAGGCCCATAACAATTGCACCTGTAATTAAAAACGCCTTCAGTCCATACTGTAAGCCTTGTAAATAATCATCCTCCACTACATTTCGCATTGCATTGTAAGCCATCCCCCCTGGTACAAGGGGAATTATTCCCGCTACAATAAAGATAATCATCGGCATTTTAAAACGACGTGCATATAAATGCGCAACTATCGCTATGATAAATGAGCTAAAAAACGAAGCGTCTACAACGTCCATACCGTGCTCTGTTAATAAATAATAAATCATCCAGCCAATCACACCTACAAAACCACAATGGAACAAGGTTTTTCTAGGAACATTAAAAATAATTGCGATTCCGGCCGTTGAAAAAAAGCTCACAATTAATTGTACGAATATATCCATTTTTCCCGCCCCCTAAAATGATAGGATGACGGCAATTGCTGAACCGATAGCAAAAGCTGTTAAAAACGCCTCTGCTCCCTTTGCCATCCCTGACATAAAATGACCTGCCATTAAATCCCTTACCGCGTTGGTGATTAAAATACCTGGTACTAGTGGCATAACAGAGCTAATAATAATTTTATCAATTTCTGTACCATAGTTAAATTTCACCGCAAAAAAAGCAATCGTACCAATAATTAACGAAGCTGTGAACTCCGAGAAAAACTTCACTTTTGTTAAATGGTTCATTAGAATAAGAGTAAGAAACCCTAACCCTCCTGCTATAAATGCTGCAGGGAAATCAGACCATCCACCCTTAAACATAATTAGAAAACAGCCACTCGCAAGTGCTGCTGAAAATACTTGTATATACATTGGCAAAAAATAATTTGTTTTTTGTATCGTCTTTAGCTCGTCATAAGCGTCTTCTAATGATATTATGTGAGATGTGAGTCTACGAGATACTGAATTTACCATGGATATTTTTTGTAAATCAGTAACCCTACTGGAAATCGAAGTGATTCTCGTCGGCTGTGTCTTGCCTAACGAAAAAATGATACCTGTAGGTGTAGCATAACATTGCGCATCTAGCATATTTTGAGATTGTGCCATACGTAGCATCGTATCTTCAACACGATATGTTTCTGCACCACTTTCAATCATAATTCGCCCTGCAAGTAACAAGCAGTCAATAGTAAATTCATTATCCACTTCATGTGATAGCATTCCAGTTATCTACCTCCTTCAAAAGGTTCCTTGCATATAGTAACGAACTGCAAATAAAAACTCAACCAAAAATCTTCGATATTATCAATTATATTTTGGAATAATTGTATCTGTCGCTAAATGATACAATGCCTTCAGTTCAAAATCCATTTATTAATCGAATTTAATTGAGCTTAAAACTGAAAAATACAGATTGCAAAATCGAGTCTTTATAAGTTATTCACGTGGTGGTTATAAAAAACTGTTACATATTCTATTTTTTATTATATTTCTATTTAATTATATAAAATATTTGTAGATTTCTATAACTTTTCCAATGTCTCGTACGTCTGATTTTATAGAAGAATAATTATAGAAAGGAGCAAACCAACATTGATAGAGGAGCGCAGAAAAAGACGCCGCCCAATAATTGATTTATTGTTAATTGGGCTCATTGTTACATTAATATCCATCATCCTTGTTATTATACTATCTAAGGACGAATTTAAATTTCAAAAAATAAGTGCCTCGAAAGACACAAATAGTGAATCTAATTTATCCACAGAAAACTCTGCGTTTCCTGGCATACGTATTGTATCTGACGTTTCTAACGATAAACGCTCACCTTTTGCCGTTCACTATCCACAAACAGAAAATAAAGTTTTTAACGAGACCGTATTACAATATATTACGGATGCTAAAGACAACTATCTGTCATCTATGAAAAATAATAAGAATAAAGAGGCTAAGGGTGAGCTTACTATAAATTTAGAGACCTTCCCATATCACGAGCACTACTATTCATTTGTCTTGACGAAAATGCAGTATTTAGGCGGAGCTAATCATGTCGTTTCAACAACAACATTTTTCTATAATAACGAGACAGGTGAACAAATTAATATACAAACGTTATTACAAAACGATAACAATAACTTATCAACTTTAGCAGCCTATGTTCGCAAAGATTTACAACAAAACCTTCAGTTAAAAGAAGTACTAAATGAAGATGAGCTACTTAAAGTGACGGAGCCAAAGTGGGAAAACTTTAATCGGTTTGCCATTGTCGATGATTCGATACATTTTTACTTTGACGAATATGAAATTGCAAGTGGATCAGCAGGTGCACCTATAGTGAAGCTTTCACTTTCACTTATCAATCCATTGTTAGCCTCTGAATTCCAAATTGCTATGGAGACAATGGAACCAACTAAACCTCCTGTTTCCCCAGGAGATCCAAATGTTAAACGTATTGCGTTAACATTTGATGACGGTCCACATCCGAAAGTTACAGAGCAAATTTTAAATACGCTCGACAAATACGATGCTAAAGCTACATTCTTTATGCTTGGCAGTCGTGTAAAACACTATCCTGATATCGCCAGAGATGTTCTTGCACGTGGTCATGAAATTGGAAACCATACATGGAACCATCCTGTATTGACAAAAATGCCGTTAGAACAAGTATTAAAAGAATATACATCAACTGCTAATGAAATTGAATTAGCAATTAATCAGGGCGCAACCGTTTTTAGACCACCATATGGAGCGACCAATGATGAAATAAATGAAAAAATACCAGTTCCTGTAGTACTATGGAGTATTGACACATTGGACTGGAAACATCGTAATTCACAATTATTACTAACGTATATTAAAAGTAATTTGCACAATAACTCCATCGTTTTAATGCATGATATTCATCAATCAACAGCAGATGGACTCGATGCTGTACTCGCCTATTTACAAGGAGAGGGCTATGAATTTGTTACAGTATCTGAAATTCTTCCATATCGTCAATGAATAGAAAAAGTGTTAGATTGACTAAAATCAATCTAACACTTTTTTGCTATGCCATTGATGTCCGTTTTGGTGGTTTCTTCTCGCTTAGAACAGTAAGACGCTCCCCCGCTAACGCGAGGGTTGTTACGTCTTACGTTTTGTTTGTTCGGCGCAGGAGTCACCACCTTTGCTACCATTAATTGATGTTTAGTGTATCAAGCGGTTTGAAATCTTTTAATTGGTAGCTCTTTACTTCATTGCGTGCAATTGTGTATAAAGTATCCTCTACATAAACTACACGTTGGACGTTTTGCTCCCAATTTTCATATGGTTCACCCGTGCTTTTATTAATGATATTTCCTTTTAGTGCAATACCCTTCTCCGCTGTAATTTCATAAATTTGTGCACCTTGACCTTGGTATACAACTTCATCGTCCTTCCCTGCCTCATAAAGCACGACTGGGAAGCCGAAGTAATGATATTCTTTATTGCGGAACAATGCTTTTGGATTGTATTGTACGTCTGAATAAGAGCCTTTTCCACCAATTTTCACTGTAGATTGCTCTTTTGGGTTTTTAAAATCTGTAACATCAAATAGCGACATTTTCATATTAGTCGTTACCGTGAAATTACGCTTCGTATAAGGATCAAAACGTTCTTCCGTATCATAACCAATTCCAATTAGGTGTGTATCATCTAATGGATGTAAATAGTTGCTAAACCCTGGGATTTTTAATTCACCTAGTACTGTTGGCTTTCTCGGATTTGCTACATCGATAACAAATAGTGGATCAACTTGTTTAAATGTTACGACATATGCTTTCTCTCCCATAAAGCGTGCTGAATACACTTTTTCCCCTGGCGCCAAATCCTTTACTGCACCAATCTCCTTTAAGCTTTTATCTAAAATAAACAAATGGTTTCGGGAAATATTTTTCTCATCCCACATGTTGCCTTCAGTCGTAACAATGCGGAAATTCCCCTCGTACTCATCCATTGAATATTGGTTTAACACAGAGCCTTTAACTTCACTCGTACCAACAAAGTTCATGGCTGTTCCATCTAAATCCCATTTAAATACTTGTGTATTACTTGATAGAGGCATCCAGATTCTGTCCATGATACCTCCGAATGGAACTGCTTGATTGCCATCATAAATTGGTGTAGTTAAATATAGCGCATCTTCTGACATATAAAGTCCACTACTACCTCCTAAATAACCTTTAGTATTAGCAGAAGTTTTAGCTCCATTTTTTAAATTAATTGCTGTAATTAAACTATACGTGCCATCCATTGTGTTTGGTAAAATTGAAATCTTATCAAGAGGTAAGCTTTTGTATTCCTCACTGTCTACACTATCATACATTTTTGGCTTTAAATCTTGCGTTCCTTCCTCTTGAAGAATCCAATAATTTGGATGCATATTGCCGATTAAATACAGCGTATCATTTGTAATTCGCATATCCTGTAAATAGCCCTCTTGAGCAACTTCACGAATAAATTTTGGATTTTTCGGATTTGTAATATCATAAAAAACGGCCGTCGACATGCTTGTGCCTGATTTTTCAATGTAGTCTTCTCCTATTGCAATTAATACATTATCGTATAATGCTAACTTCACAATATATTGAGATTCCTTTTGTTTAATTGTCGTTGCCAGCTTCAAGTTTTTAGGATTACTTGCATCAACAACAGTTATACTTTGATCTTTTATAGCGTAAATAAAACCATCTTTCACAACTACTATATCGCCCTCTTCGACACCTTCTACTTGGTTATTTGTCGTAGAAGAACTATTAGCTGAAGGTGCGCTATCTTTACTGCTTGAGGCACTATCCTCAAGAATGCCCATTTCGGGCTCCCTATTACCATTTGCCATAATAGCTTCAAAATATTGTTGCAATTCTTTTTCAGATTTTACAGGCTCTAGTTTTTCAATAACGGTAAATGCAATATCATGGGATGTCGTCTTAAGCGTACTATAAGCGAATGCTTCTTTATTTACATGTAATCGATAACTACCAGGAGAAAGTTTACTAACAATAAGTGATTTTTTATCTTCTCCCAACGTAATTGTTGCTGTCACTCTTTGCCCCGCTTCATCGGTAACATAGACAAATTCATCCGTTATATTTTTTGATTTTAAAGCTTGTGTAAAGGATGCTGTCCAACTTTGCGTTGATATAATTGTACTTGTTGCTTTAGCATGCGCTTCTGGGGAAACCATAAATGTGAAGACCCCTGGCAAAACAGCTAAAACAACGATAATCATTATGGCTAACCATTTACCTCTCATTATTTTCCACTCCTTCATATACTTGTTTTATAATTAGACTACTGAAGTGTTATAAAGTTACATTTAAAGAAAAAATTTTATAAAAAAATAAAAGCGATACATTGAAACAAAACTTCGAGCAGCTTGTCGGTAACTAAAAATAATCCATTTTGATAAAAGGATTATCAAAATGGATTATTTATTAATGGTTGCTAATAAGGATTGTCCTTCCTTCTCCTCTTATAAACATTCACCAAAATCTAGCGTGCTACCTGTTTCTACTAAAGTTTTTGTATTACTTAAAATCATCCACCAAGCTATGTCACTGTTGTCATAGGAGGCATCGCCTTCTTTCCATTGGTCATGAATAAGCGTCAATTTCGTGCATGATCCAACAGGCTCTAAAAGATAAGAAATTCTTGATTCCAATGCTTTATTTTCCTTTACATAAGACTTTCCAGGATAGTGAGTAAAACGCAGTAACCGATTTGGTTCATATTCCAATACGTTGCCGTATACATGTACTGTTTTATCTCCATCTACACCTGGACCGACATATTCCAAAAGGTCGCCAACTTGAAATGTAGAGTTAATGACAGAACCATAATAAATTTGTTTTGTACCTTCCGGAGAGATAAGTGCTTTCCAAACTTCCTCAGGTGTACCTGCAATAAAAAATTGATATTTTAAATCTTTCATCATTTTTATGCCTCCTATAATTTTGTTTTGAACATTTACAGTATAAAAAAACTTCACTGACATCTACGGTCAGTGAAGTGAAGTATTTTGATAATGCTTGAATAACTCAAAGCTAATAGTTGCCAATTTTTCCTGTAATAAAGTTGGCTCCAAAATAGTAAGTGATTTACCATAGGGAAGAAGAAAGTAAGGTACAAAACGATGAATGGACTCTTTATCAACCTTAAATAGAGCCTGATTATTTTTTCGCTCTATTAAAGCATGATTGAATAACCAATGCTGACATAAATCATCTAGCACATGTGCATTACCTTCGATACGGACTGAAACGAGTTTATCACGCTGATTCGAATCAGGTAAAAGGTCTTTTAAAAAGTAAGAACGTGCTGAGAATCCAAAAGGCCGATCAAATTTTTGATCTGTTTTGGACAATGATTGAATACGATCAATTCGAAAACTCCGCACTTCTTTCCGCAAATGGCAATAAGCTACTGTGTACCATTTACTTTTCCAATATACAATACCATAAGGGTCGATATAACGAGATTGAGGTTCAATCTCCCTTTCTTTATGATAAACGATATTTACACTATAACTGTCTGCAACAGCCATTTCTAAATCTTGAAGAATAGATTTTAAAGAAGGTGCAACAGTCGGATGTATAACTTCAAATCCTCTTAAATGATTATTAATATGATTCAGTTGTTCCTCGTTTGTATACATTTTCAATTTAGAAATGGCTTCATCTAAAGTTTCACTAAAAGGATACCCGGCATCTATTGCAAATTTTGCAGCGTGTACAAGCGCTTTCTGCTCATCCGGGTTAAAAAATAAAGGGGCCTTTGTAAATTCATTTAGTAAACTGTACCCACCGTTATGCCCTGCATCTGAAATGATTGGTACGCCACTTGCACATAGAGCATCAATATAACGGTATACCGTACGGATACTGATTTCTAATTCTTCAGCTAGCTCCTTTGCAGTCAATTGTTTCCTTGTTTTAAGGAGCCATAATATAGAAAGCATATTAACCATTTTAGACATATACAAAGATTCCTTTCTCCGAAATTCAAATCCACTTAACGCGCTCCTTCTGGAAGAACATTCTACTTTATTATAAATATCTTACTGTGGCATTTAAATAAAGGTAGGTAAAATATTTCCTATACGAAGTTCAGCTCAGACTGTAGATGGCTACTGCCGTTGATTTCTATTACGAACTAGCAATTTCCACAGGAGTCTTCGTAGATTTTTTTCTTACCAATACATAATATTGTATGAAAATTTAGAATTGCGTGAGTGCCTGGCACCTAAAAATAAAAAAATGACAAAAGGCATTATCAAGAAATAATCTTGACGCCTTTTGTCGAGCATCTCAGCTAAACTAATTAATTGGTTAGCTTAACATTAAAAAATATAATACCTCTCTTTTACTCATCAAATGGCCATTTAGGTAACATTTTGGCTAACGGCTTATCGTTCCGTCGACCAAGTACATAATCGGCTTGCATAATGGTATGAATTTCTCGTGTGCCTTCATAAATTACTGGCGCTTTAGAGTTACGAAGATAACGCGCAACAGGATAGTCATCTGAATAGCCGTACGCACCATGAATTTGCAGCGCGTCATCTGCTGCCTTATTGGCAAAATCACAAGCCTGCCACTTTGCCAACGAAGTTTCCCTTGTGTTGCGAATTCCATTATTTTTCAACTCACCAACTCGATAAACAAGCAGACGACTCATTTGATAGCCTGCTTCCATTTTGGCAATCATTTGGCCGACAAGTTGATGCTCACCGATTGGCTTGCCAAATGTCTCACGCTCATGACAATATTTCACACTTGCCTCAATACACGCTTGAATAAGACCAACTGCACCCGCTGCTACTGTAAAGCGGCCATTATCCAATGCAGACATGGCAATTTTGAAGCCTTCTCCCTCTTCACCTAAACGATTTTCAACCGGAATGCGCAAGTCCTCGAAAAAAAGTTCTCCTGTATTGCCTGCACGAATTCCGTACTTCCCTTTAATCGCCTTGGATGAAAAGCCTTCCATTGAGCGTTCAACAATAAAGGCACTGATGCCATGATGTTTTTTCGATTTGTCTGTATAGGCAAAAACAATAAAGTGATCAGCTATATCACATAAAGAAATCCACGTTTTTTGCCCATTTAACACATAACAATCACCATCTCGAACTGCGGTGGTAGTCATTGCCGCTACATCAGAACCTGCACCAGGCTCAGTCAACCCAAATGCCCCAATACGTTCACCTTTCGCCTGTGGCACAAGGTATTGCTGTTTTTGCGCTTCAGTGCCCCATTGCATTAACGTCATACTATTTAAACCTATATGGACGGATACAGCCGTTCGAAAAGCTGTATCCCCTCGTTCAAGTTCCTCACAAACGATAGCAAGTGCATTATAATCCATGCCACTGCCACCGTACTTTTCAGGTACGCATACACCCATAAATCCGAGCTCAGCAAGCTTTGACCATATGCTTGCATCAAAGCTCCCCTCTGCATCCCACTTTGCAATATGTGGCATTATTTCATCATCAACAAACTGGCGTACAGTTTTTCTTAGTATTTCCTGCTCTGTTGTAAATTCGAAATTCAAGGCCTTCACCTACCATTTCACAATCATTGCAGACTTATGAGATGTTTCCTTAATGACAACACCACGCTTAGCCATTTCTTTAATATACGGCTCTCCTGGTACAATGGTTTCTGGAGCAAATACTCCACGTTCTGTAATAAGCCCATCGCCAATCATTTGTGCTACTACAGAAATTGTATTTGCTGTAGCACGAGCCATCGCTGTCTCATTAATTGTCATATCTTTACGTACAACCATTTCGTACTCATATGTGACCTGCTGTTGCGCCTTTTCACCTGCTACTATTACACGTAATAGCACCGCATCAGGCTTCGTTCCTAGTTCAAGTTTTTTCTTCAGTGCTTCCCTGACAACCGCTCTTACAGGCACTTCTTGATTTTCCAGCTCTACATTATTACTAGCATCTAAAAATCCTAAGTCTGCTAATAATTTAAATTTCTCTGCATGCCCCTTATAACGAATCGTTTTATATTCTAATGTGTGGACATTTGGGAATGTCTTATAAAGAGTGGAAATACCACCCGATGTATAAAATGCCTCAAGCACACCAAAACCATCGAAATATATAGGTTCAATTCCTGATAATGATGGAACTTCTTCAAGCTTGCCTTTTTGAATCATTTTAGAAGGCTGTGTATAGTGGTCAAATACACCATCAAGAGAAAAGACACGCGTATAGTGCAAAGGTGGCTTCGGCTCTGTAGGAATGCCTCCTACATATAGTTTAATAGATTCTACTTCATCTAGTTTTGTTGCGCCATAGCCTGCTAATATGTTCACCATACCTGGTGCTACACCTAAATCAGGAATGATTGTCACACCTTTTGCCTTTGCTTCTTCATGTAATGCCAAAATATTGTCAGTTACACCACCGATATGTCCTCCTAAATCTACAGAATGAACACCTGCCTCTATCGCAGCCCTTGCCACACGTTCATTGAACGAATAGAACAGTGCATTCACAACAACATTACCTTTTGCAATAACCGATGTTAACGAGTCATCACTTTCCGCATGCAGCTCTACTACTTCAACTTTATCTGTATTTAATGTATCTACAAATTTTTGAGCTGTATTTACGTCGATATCTCCTAAAATAACACGTTCAACATTGTTATTTTTTATTAAATCACGAGCTACTTCTTTCCCCATCAATCCTGCACCTAATACAACAACTTTCATCATGAACATCCCCTTTCATTGATCTGTTACTTTGTATCGATTTGTGCTCTTTGTAATTTGCCGCTGTAGTCAACGTATATGCTCTTCCATTCTGTGTAGACATCCAATGCTGCTACACCAGAATCTCGATGTCCATTTCCAGTTCCTTTCGTTCCCCCGAAAGGCAAATGGATTTCAGCACCTGTCGTACCTGCATTGATATAAACAATACCTGTATCTAAGTCTCGTTGAGCGCGGAAAATCGTATTAACATTTTGTGAGAAGATAGAGCTTGATAAGCCAAATTTCACACCATTATTGACTTCAATTGCTTCATCTAAGTTGGCAACTTCAATAAGAGAGACGACCGGTCCAAAAATTTCTTCCTGTGCAATAATCATATGAGGCTTGACATTGGTAAACAATGTTGGCTCATAGTAAAACCCTTTATCATAAGGAGCCTCGTTTAAAATTTTGCCTCCTGTTAATAAGGTTGCACCTTCCTGTTTACCAATCTGTACATAATGATTAATTTTTTCCAATGCCGCTCTATTAATCACTGGACCAATTTTCACACTTTCATCTAAACCGTCTCCAATTGTTAAAAACTGCATTGCTTCTAATAGACGGTTTTCTAATTCTTCTCTTACATCTTTATGCACAATCACACGACTACATGCTGTACATCTTTGACCTGCTGTACCAAATGCACTCCATAATATCGCTTCTGTAGCAAGCTGTAAGTCTGCATCGTCCATGACAATTACAGCATTTTTTCCACCCATCTCTAGTGACACTTTCTTTAAATGCTTCCCACCAAGTTCCGCCACCTTACTTCCCGTTGTGGTAGAGCCAGTAAACGAAATCACTTTAACATCTGGATGCTCAATCAATGCTGTCCCTACAGTTGGCCCTGTACCAAAAATAATATTTGCTACCCCTTCCGGTAAGTCCACTTCCTCAAAAATTTTCCCCATTTCATACGCCATCATTGGTGTTTCATTAGATGGCTTCCAAATGAACGTATTGCCCGCGACAAGGGCAGGGAAAGATTTCCACGTAGCGATAGCAACAGGGAAGTTCCACGGTGTTATTAGGCCAACTACGCCTATTGGTGCTCGCACACTCATGGCGAACTTATTAGCAAGCTCAGACGGTGTTGTCTCCCCAAACAACCTTCGCCCTTCCCCTGCCATATAATAAGCCATATCAATTCCTTCCTGTACTTCCCCTCTTGCTTCTTCAATCACTTTACCCATTTCTTTTGTTAAAACGGTCGCCAAATATTCTTTCTTTTCTTTCATCCGTTGACCGATGGCATATAAATAATCTGCACGCTTTGGTGCTGGCACAAGTGCCCATTGTTTTTGTGCAGCCTTCGCTACAGCTACCGCTTCCATCACTTCATTTGCGGTTGAAAGCGGTATTGTTGCTAAGTGCTCTCCGTTTGCAGGATTTGTCACTGCTATACTTTGTAAATGCGAATGTGTAACCCATTTACCACCGATATAGTTTTTAATTTCCATTACAAACACCCCCTGATAAATCTATGATGCTTTGGCTTCCACGTACCTTTTGCTTTCGCTACAGAAAATATCTGCCGCTATTGCTTCCTATGTGCACTACATAACATATATGCAGTTACAAAGTGTCAAAATTCCGAATTTTCATTTTAAAGTAACCCCATGATTCTTAAATCTAATCACGAAGCAACGTTGGTGAAAAATATCGGTGACAATTGCCAAAGGCTTTATCTTTGTCCAGCAATTTCAAATAGATAGTGCATACTTTCATCACTATATAGAAACAACTGATGCAAAGATAAATAATACACATTCTAGTTTTTTATATTCGACATTTTCTATCTTATTCCCTTTTTTTCTAAAATTATTAATTATGTACTGAAACTATCCTGTCTAATAATCGTATACAATAACAATAAATGATATTGGAGGAATTACATTATGAATAACCATGAAATCGACTACAAAATATTTGGTGATGACATGCAATATGTGCAAGTTGAGCTAGATCCGCAAGAAACGGTAGTAGCAGAAGCAGGAGCCTTAATGATGATGGATGATGCTATTCAGATGGAAACAATTTTTGGTGATGGCTCAAGAGGTAGTTCACAAAGCGGTTTTATGGGGAAATTACTTGGAGCAGGTAAACGTCTTGTGACAGGTGAAAGCTTATTCATGACTACATTTACGAACGCTGGTTCAGGTAAACGTCATGTCTATTTCGCATCGCCATATCCTGGGAAAATTATCCCTATGGATTTAAGTCAACTAAAAGGGAAAATTGTTTGTCAAAAGGATGCTTTTTTGGCGGCTGCTAAAGGCGTTTCAGTTGGTGTTGAATTCCAGAAAAAAATTGGCGTAGGGTTCTTCGGTGGTGAAGGCTTCATTATGCAAAAACTTGAAGGCGACGGTATGGCTTTCGTACATGCAGGTGGTGCAATTCATCAAAAAACTTTACAGCCTGGTGAAGTATTGCGTGTTGATACAGGTTGTTTAGTAGCGATGACTTCTGACGTTGATTACAATATCGAAATGGTTGGAGGCGTAAAAACTGCGCTATTTGGTGGTGAAGGAATCTTCTTCGCAACATTACGCGGTCCAGGTACTGTTTGGGTTCAATCATTACCGTTTAGCCGTTTAGCAAGTCGTGTCTTTGCAGCTGCTCCGATTTCACAAGGCGGTGGCGGCCAGTCAGCAGGTGAAGGTGGTATCGGTGGACTATTCGATATGTTCAATAAGTAACTAGAACGTAGTCACAAAAAATAGGAAAATAGCTAGCTAAACAGGACTCATGCATCCTATAGTTGCAGTCCATGTTCTGTTTCGTTTCACTTAGCATGGTTATTCAAAATGTAATAGATTACTTTGTAGGGTTGCTTGTTCTTTTGTAAGAATCAAGCAACCCTATACTTATATTTAATGACGCTTTTTCGAAATTGTTTGAGTGCCTGGCACTTATTCCGAGTGCCTGGCACCCATGTTGTTTGTCTATTCTATTTCTTTCGTTTCTTCTCTTAACCATGCACTCTCTTCTTCATTTAAATAAGGCGCTAGCTTTGTGTAAACCTCTTGATGATAATTGTTTAACCATTGCTTTTCACTCTCTGTTAACATATCTTTATTGATACCCGCTAAATCAATAGGGCAATACGTAACTGCTTCAAACTTCATAAATTGACCAAATTCTGTTTTCTCGTCTTCAACTACTAACATCATATTTTCAATTCTAATTCCATATTTACCTTCAAGATATATTCCCGGTTCATTCGTAACAATCATGCCTTTTTCTAATGTAACATGATTAGTACTGCGAATGCTTTGTGGCCCTTCATGAACATTCAGGAAAAATCCTACCCCATGCCCTGTCCCACACTTATAATCCAAACCATACTGCCAAATTGGTTGTCTTGCTAAAACATCTAAGTTAGAGCCTGTTGCTCCGTATAAATATTTTACTGAGCTTAATGCTATAAAGCCTTTTAATACTAAAGTAAAATCTCTTTTTTGTTCTTCAGTAAGTTTTCCTAAAACGATCGTTCGTGTAATATCTGTTGTTCCATCGTAATACTGTCCGCCTGAATCAATTAAAAATAGTCCTTCGTTGTTCAAAGTATGTTGCGATTCTTGATTAGCTTTATAATGCATCATCGCTGCATGTTCTTTATAACCTGCAATCGTATCAAAGCTAGGTCCAACAAAACCTTCTTGTTCACTTCTGAAATTTTCTAATTTTTCTTCTGCCGTAATCTCTGTTATTTCTTCTTTATCTACAAAGTGTTTTAGCCACTTTATAAATTTCACCATAGCTAAACCATCTTTTATTTCACACCATTTTAATTTTTTTATCTCGACGTCATTTTTAATCGCTTTTAAATTCGTCGTAATGTTAGGACTTTCGATTTTCTTTGTTTGTTCATTAATGGCATTAAATAATCTGATACTTGTTTTATTTGTATCTAAAATCACGACATCTTCGTGTGAAAGATTTTCCAAGAATGTTTGTATTTCATCATTCTCTCTTACTTCAATTCCTTCTGCCTCTAGTTCCGATTTAACCAAAGCTGGAACCTTGCACGAATCAATAAATAAATAACATTTATGTTCCGCTACAATTACATTGGCTATGGCAACTGGATTGTTAGGCACATCGTTACCTCTTATATTTAAAAGCCACGCAATATCATCAAGGGAAGTTAAAATATAATAATTTGCCCCTTTATTTTTCATTTCTGCTCTTACTTCATTTAATTTCTCTACTCGAGATTTCCCTGCATAGTTTACGTCATGCGTAAAAATTGAACCTTTAGGAATCTCCGGTCTGTCTTCCCACAGATCACCAATAAAATCTTGATCCATTTTTAATTCGATACCTTTTGCTTTTAAATCTTCTTCCATCTTTTTAACCATATCTATTGAAAAAACATTTCCATCAAAGCCAACAACGCTTCCTTCATTCAGAACATCTGCTAGCCATTCTGAATAAAATGGTACCCCTGGATCTACCATTCTAAATAATCTAATTCCCGAGTTCTCAAGCTGCTTTTCAGCTTGAATATAGTATCTGCCATCCGTCCATAATCCAGCATCATTTAACGTAATCACTACTGTACCTGCAGACCCTGTAAATCCTGATATCCATTCTCTACATTTCCAATGTTCTGCTATATATTCACTCTGATGTGCATCAAAACTTGGAATTATATAAGCATCCATTTGATTTTCTTGCATTAGCTCTCTTAGCTTTTCGACTCTATTTTTAATATTCATTACTAATACCTCCATTATTCTTAAGACTAAATTTTTTATTTTCACGATCAAACAGCCATAAGGCTAGTACTATACTTAATAAGCCTGCAGTAAGCTTCGAAACTATAAACGCTCCTAACATTTCTGGGGCTACTTCTGACACATATCCAAATTGGCCACCAAATACAAACGCTCCACTTACTCCAAAGGCAGTACATACCACTTTTCCTTTAGGATTCATATCCTTGTATGTGCCAAATATTAATAAATTGCTAGCTAAATTTCCGATAATGCCTGCTACCGCCGCAGAATTAATACCAAATTTCTTCCCTATTTTTTTAAACCTATTTTTAAAAATTAGACTAATCAGTTCTAGCATAGGATATGCACCAGCTAAAATAAATGCAATTTTGCCTACTATAACCATAGATTCAGATAGAGGTGCTAATCCTGAAACAAGCTTAACACCAAATATTACATCTACACCTTGTAAAAGTAATCCTACAGCACTTAGACTCATTATAAGCTTGCCAAATACATTAAAAACTTTTATAAACACATGCGGAGCTTTTAATAATCCAACCCCTAAAATAATGGCAAAAACAAATATAGGTACCAGATTCCATGCTAATAGATTAAAATTCATTTTTTGCCATAAGCCTGCTGCAAGGCATCCTATTGGTATCGTAATAATTCCAACCAAAACACCTTTAGAAAAAAATTTTTCATCTTCTTTCGAAAGCATTCCTAAAGCGACAGGAATTGAAAAACTAATTGTGGCTCCTAAAGTAGAAGCAATGATAATTCCTGAGAATGCTCCCATTTCCTTTGTCATTGCTAGCTCCTCAGCCATTTGATAGCCCCCCATATCTACAGCTAAAAAAGCTGCAGGAATGATAGAAGGATCTAAATGAAATACTTGACATAGTGGAATAATCTTAGCGGATAAAAAATTTGCTAAGATAGGTGCTAAAGAAAGTATTCCTATCATACCAAGCCCTAAAGCCCCCATGGTTTTTATGCCTTCCTCAAATTTCCGACCCAGTTTTAAATGATTACCGGTAATATAATCAATACCTCCGATTACAAAAAATGAGCCAATTAGGAGCAATACAAATTTATCCATTTTTATTTTCACTTTCTATTAACTTTATTTTACGTTTTGACTAATCAGAAGCTATATTATTTAACCCACTATTATAGAAATTAGGCGTATTAACAGCGATGAGCTTAACCTTTTTGTTAGTATAATTTGCCCAATTGTGAGCAATATTTGAGTCCATATGAATACTATCACCAGGATACACTTCATAGCTCTTGCCATTTATGTAAACCGTTAATATACCCTCTAAAACATAAATGAACTCTTCTCCCTCATGCTTATAGGATAATATTTCTTCATTTTTCTTTTGAGGTAGTATTTCGATAAGCCTAGGAACAAGTTGTTTATTTTCCAAATTTGTACTTAAACTATACTTAATAAAGCCACCATCTACGGCGTCTATTATTTCTTGTTCATAACTCCTTAAAACGACATCTTTCTTTTTATGTGGATAATCAAAAAAATGTGTTAAATGTACTTCCAAAATATCAGCTAGTTTTTCAAGTGAATCAACTGCTATAGTAGTAAGACCTCTTTCTAATTGAGATAAAAACCCAACAGAAAGTTCGCTTTTTTCACTTAACTCTTTCAAAGTAATTCCTTTTTCAGTTCTTAATTTCTTTATTTCCATCCCTATATTCATTCCTTCACCTCCTCTAAATTTCATAATCGTGAATAATATAATACATTTAAGCTAAATATTCAATGTATTATGAAATAAATTCACGCAAATGAAATTTATTAATAAGCACAATTTCTTATTGCTCTCAATAATAGTGCGCAGCATTACTCCATTTAGTACAAAAAAAGACGCTCGATCCATTAGATCTTGCGCCTACGTTATGCAATATTAAAATTAAAAAGTTATCCTATTGTCACTACCTCAACTAAAGTTGAAGTTGGTTTTGAATGGAGGTCGCTCGCATGAGTGGAAGCACCCCTTAAATAGTTGTTTAGTCAATTCTATTCGATATTGGCTTGCCCTCTCCATATGCCATTAGTGCATTGACATTGAGCATTAGCATAGCTGTTCTTGTTTTTAACGACGCACTACCGATATGCGGAAGCGCAACGACGTTTGGTAAGGTTAACAGAGGATGATCCAATGCAACTGGCTCATGCTCAAAAACGTCTAGCCCTGCAGCCCATAGCTTGCCATTTTTCAACGTGTCATAAAGGGCATTTTCATCAATAATTCCTCCACGAGAGGCATTAATCAATACTGCATCCTCTTGCATTAAGGCAAGCTCCTTCGCGCCGATTAAACCAACTGTATCGCTATTATAAGGGGTCATTATAACAACAAAATCAGATTTCGTTAAAAGCTCCTCTAGGGATGCATAACGGAAGCCATACATTTCTTCCGCTTCATGGCGACGTCTACGGTTATGATATAAAACTTTCATATCAAAGCCCTTCGCACGTCTCGCAACAGCCTGCCCGATACGTCCCATGCCGATAATGCCAATCGTTGAGCCCGACACATCTTTACCAACTAATTGCATAGGATACCAGCTTTTCCAATGACCATCACGTAAATAACGCTCACTTTCTGGTATTCTACGTGCTGTTGCTAGCAATAAGCCAAATACTAAATCAGCTGTCGTATTTGTTAATACGCCAGGCGTATTTGTAGCCATTATGCCTCTTTTACGCAACGCTGGTACATCAATATTGTTAAAACCAACTGCTAGATTTGTCACTAGTTTTAAATTGGGGGCGTGTTTTAATAATTCTTCGTCGACTTGGTCTGCAATCGTTACCCACAATACTTCACAATCCGCTACTGCTGCTAAAAGTTTGTCTCGCGGAATAACGATTTCTTCTTCCTCCCATTGTTCTATATCATAATGCTCTTCTAAAGGCTCAACAAACTGAGCCGGAAATTTTCGTGTAATAAACAATTTCTTTTTCATATTCCAACACCCCTTTGAGTCAATTCCCCATTTTGCCTTTAGCGTAACACTAATATGCTAACGTCACAAGCAAGCTTTTATATTCAATATTTCCATTTTGCACGATAAAAAAATACGGTTTTCTGCTTTTTTTAAATCTATCCTTCATATCAGTAATTTTATCCTTCAGTTATGGGATTTTATCCTTTTTTAAACTTCTCTACCCTCTATTTCAACAATTTTATCCATAAAAAAACTATGCACTTTTATATGCATAGTTCAGAGTTATCATAACAATTATCAAGAAGTTCAGTAATTTTAACAAGGGATATAAACTATAAAAAAACAAGGGCGTCCGCATACGTTATGCTTGAGCACAAAAAGTGTCTCACGCACTCTTTAATTTTAATTAGAAATCTTTAATCGTCGTATCAAGACGACTTGCAACTCGTTCTAGTTCCTCCGAAGATTCGCCAATGGATTCAATTACATTTGCCAACTCAGTAATTTGACTTCCAACATTTTGGAAGTTTACGATAGAGCCCTCTACTGAGCCAGATATCGCATCGAATGCTTTTAATGAGTTCAAATTTTGCTCGATACTATTATTTACGAGCTCTTGTATTTCTTGAATTGCCTGAACTACATGTTTCGTAATGCCATTAGACATGCCGATCAAATCTGCAATTTGTTCCACTGATTCTTTCGTTTGATCTGCTAACTTACGTACCTCATCGGCTACTACTGCAAAACCTTTTCCATGTTCCCCAGCTCGTGCAGCTTCAATTGCTGAATTCAATGCTAGTAAATTAGTTTGTCCAGAAATGCTTTTCACCATCTCGATTACTTTATTAATTTTGGAAGAAGAATGGTTTAACTCTTCTACCATTATCGCCATTTCAGCAGTCTTATCATTAATTTTTCCAGTTTGCTCATTTAATAATACTATTTTCGAATAGCCTTCAGATGAAACTTTTTGCATCGTCTTAGCTTCATCAATACTTTCCTTTAAGTAAGCATCTACTTGCTTCGTACTAGAAATAAGCTCCATTACCGATTCATTTGTTTCATGAGACTGGGCTTCTAACTGCGTCGAAATTCCACCAACTATATCTTTTACATGTGCACGGATACTACTTCGTTGCTCTTCTACTATAGAATTAGAATAGTTGTTATACTCTTCCAAAACAATTTGCTGTTCAAAATTACACATTTTACTAATAGCATCACATAACTTTTCTTCTTCTTCTTTTGATAGATGCAAATTATAGACGATTTTCCGCAAAGATTTTTCTAGGTTTTGAAACGCAGCTAAATACCATTTCGGATATAAATTAATCTTTACATGCATTTTTCCTACGCTCCGACGCTTTTCTAAAAAGTTGTCATCGATTTTCCCTTCAAACATTTCAATTATATGATGGCGAAGTGTTTGGCGAAGGCGTTCACTCGAACTGTGCTTTTGAATAACATCTCGTAAAGTTGGTACACTCTCTACTGCTTTATAAAATGTTTCGACCACTTCCACAACACTTTGCTCAACATATGGCTTTAAACTTTTTATTAACTGTAAATCTTGTTTTGTTAGATTGACGAGTTGTAGCTGCAGCAGACGTTCTGGATCTTGAATAGTTACACCTGTATTTGACACATCATTCATAACAATTGTATTTTGCTTAGGTCTATTCCTAAATTGAAACATCTTTCCACCCCATAAAGTAATATATTGTGCCATTCTATTTTTTCGTACGCAACTTATCTATAATTGATTATAAAGTGTATTGATTAATAGATACAATAGTTCAGTAAAAATTATCTATTAGACCACCTATTGACACTCATTATCACTGATTTTATAATACTTTTTATCTATTTTACTATTGCAGCATTACTAATAATTAGTTAATAATAACGTTTTTATATTCACCAACTTAATGAATAGCTCTATGTTCAAAAAAAAAATCACTCATTATTGTGACAAATGAGTGACTTTTTTCATTTACATAAAAATAATAATACTTAGTATAGCAGCTAATACCAAACGATAAATCGCAAATGGCATTAGTTTTACTTTTGAGATAAGAGCTAAGAAAAACTTAATGGATAGTAATGCAAATACAAATGAACTAATAAAACCAACTACATAAAATCCTAAATAATCCATTGAAAGGGTATCCCAGTTTTTCAATACAGATACAAGGCTTGCACCTGCCATTATTGGAACAGCCATAATAAACGTGAAATCAGCAGCTACTCGGTGACTAATTCCGAAAAGGACACCACCTGAAATAGTTGCACCCGAACGAGAAAATCCTGGCCATAAAGATAAACACTGTACTAAACCTACTTTAAACGCCATGCCATAAGAAATATCATCTAATGATTCGACTTTAGGTTTTCTTGGTGCAAATTTATCGGCAGCAATCATTAAAATTGCACCAGCTACTAATGCATAAATAACATGCTCTACTTTAAATAAATGATCGTCAATAAAATCTTTAAACGCAAATCCTAATACAACTGCTGGTAACATACCGACAATTACATGCATTAAGTTAAAGCGACCTTTCATAGATCGTGATTGTCCACTAATATTATATAGACCCACGAGGCTTAGCATACGCTTCCACATGACCACAACGACCGCTAATATCGACCCTAACTGAACAACGATTTTAAAAGTATTAGCCGGATACTTTCCTAAAAACTCCTCTGTCTTTAACCACATATCATCCACAATAATCATATGACCTGTAGAAGATACTGGTGCAAACTCTGTCATTCCTTCGACAAAGCCTAAAATTAGTGCCTTCAATAATTCTATTATATCCACATTGTCACCTTACCTTTTAACTTTATTCTTCTTTTGTTCTATGTGCGGAAAATGAAGCTTCTACAATAGATACCAATTGTAAGGTAGCTTTCATAAACTTCCTAGTACCTCATACGAAAGCTAGCCTCAGTTGGAAACAGTCAGCCTTTATGTTGAATAAGCTGCTGTGTACTTCTTTCACAATCCGAATTCACTTTAATTATGACGATAACATCAAATACTTAGCCATAATCGTTTTTTGCACGCACCAACTTATTATAAGCTACTCTTTTTTCATATACTACCTCTTTTACTGAAAAGTAATATCAACAACCCATAGCTCAGAACGACTACCTATACGCATTGGTGGTCCCCAAAATCCAAAGCCCGATGAAACAAGTGTATGCATTTGTCCCTTCATCTTATAACCATGATCCAGCTCAAAAACACGAGCTGTAATATACTGGTTAGGCCATAATTGCCCTTTGTGCGTATGACCAGACATATGGAGATCTACCCCTGCCTGCTCTGGTGTTGCCAAATCATCCGGTGTATGATTCATCACAAACCAAGGCAAATGATCTTTCAATTTTATAGCATCGAGTTGTTGTCTTTCTTTATTCGTAATATCTTCTTGGCCCGTTACTATAAACGCATTGCCAACCCGAATTGTTTCATCTCGTAAAATTTCCACACCAGCTTTTTTCATTTCCTCTACAAATTCAGGAATTTTCTTACCATAATATTCGTGATTACCAAGCACACCATATACACCATAAGTAGCCGTAAGCTGTTTCATCACATCAGCCATTCCGTCTTGAACAAACCATTTTGGGTCATCATCAACAATGTCTCCTGCTAAAAAAACAACATCTGGCTTCGCTTCATTCGATAAATTTACAAAACGTTGTAAATGCTTTTTATTTGATAACACGCCTAAATGAAAATCGGAAGCAATAACAACTCTCATTGACGATAACTCACTATCTTTTTTATCCATTGTAATGTCTAAATTACGTACAACTGGAGAATATGCCAGATACGTACCGACAACCCACAGTACAAAGAACGTAAAGACAGCCAAACTTCCAATAATGCGAATATTATTGAATGGCGTTACCCACATAACAACTTGTACTGTTAAACATAACAATAAGCCGTATTCAAATATAAACATCCAATAATTACCGATTACAGAAAACACTCGTAAAGATTCATGTATCCTTCCTATAAGAACACTAAAGGAAACGATATAAAGTAACAGCCAATAGAAAACTGGATAGTAAAACCAATTCATTGCGACAAGCCACTGCTTTAAGCCCCACCCTAAATAGAACGTTAAAGCACTATATATACCTAAAAAAAGAACGCCCATGCTTATTTTTGCCATATACTAGTCCTCTACTTTCATATATTCATAGTGATTATAGCATTACAGATGGAAATCGTATTTTTAAAAGCTCTTTTATTTTAAGCAATATTTCAGTAACATTATAGATGTACTAGAAAATTTATGCATAAACGAGCAAATAAAGGGGTGTTGTCTCAGATGGGGAAGTATAAATTTGAATCCACAGAACATGAGTTATTCCGCAAAACGTTCCGTAAGTTTTTAGCAGAAGAAGCTGAGGTCCATTATAATCAGTGGGAAAAAGATCATCTTATTCCGCTTAGTTTTTGGCGTAAACTTGGACAATTAGGTTATCTATGTCCACAAGTGGAAGAACAATATGGGGGTCTCGGGTTAGATTTTAGCTTTGGTGTCATTATCCAAGAAGAATTAGAACGTGTAGGTTCAAGCCTTATCGGTGTCGGTTTGCATAATGATATCGTTGTCCCTTACATCGAGGCATATGGGACAGCTAAACAAAAATCACGCTGGCTCCCAAAATGTGTCACAGGTGAAACTATTACAGCAATTGCAATGACAGAGCCCGGGACAGGCTCCGACTTAGCGAATATACAAACGACTGCTATTCGAGATGGCGATTATTATATTGTTAATGGTCAAAAAACTTTTATTACGAATGGGATTCATGCAAATTTAGTCGTTGTCGCGGTAAAAACGAACCCCCATGCTGAGAAAAAACATCGAGGAATTAGCCTTCTCGTTATCGAGGCAGGAACACCAGGCTTTACAAAGGGGCGTAAACTTGAAAAAGTAGGCATGCATGCGCAAGATACGGCTGAACTATTTTTTGAGGATTGTCGTGTTCCAGTAGAAAATTTATTAGGTGAGGAAGGAAAAGGCTTCACCTACATGATGGAAAAGCTACAACAGGAACGTCTAGCTGTAGCAGTCGCAGCCCAATCCGCAGCCGAAGATATGCTCGCTTTAACAATTGATTATGTTAAATCACGTCAAGCTTTCGGAAAATCCATTAGTGATTTCCAAAATACGCAATTTAAAATTGCGGAAATGGCGACAAAAATAGAGCTTGGCAAAACGTTTTTAGAATCTTTAATCGAAGAGCATATTGCTGGTAAAGACGTTGTAACAAAGGTTTCTATGGCGAAATACTGGATTACTGAAAATGCTCGAGAGATATCTACTCAGTGCATGCAGTTGCACGGTGGCTACGGTTATATGGAGGAATATAAAATTGCACGACGTTATCGTGATATTCCCGTAATGTCTATATACGCTGGCACAAATGAAGTGATGAAAATGATTATTGCCAAAAATGTAGGGCTATAAAAAGCATTGTCGTTGCGAGGAATTGTGACCACAATTAATAAGAGGCAGAGATAAACTTGAAAATTTTAAAAGAAGGATCAATTTATCTTTTAAGATCAATAAATAATTAGAAGTGAGAACTAGTTGTTGGTAGCGGAGGCGGCGACTCCTGCGGGAACGCACGCTGCGTAAGACGCAACAAACCGCGCGTTAGCGAGGGTTGCGGCTTACGGTGTGCCCGCGGAAAGCGTCCGCCGTAGCGGACAACAACGGCATAGCAAAAAGTGTTAGATTGATTGCAGTCAATCTAACACTTTTTCTCTTTTGTCCTAGCTGCTTCTTACACTGCTGGTATTCGAACGATTACTTTAAATAAATCTCCATCTACATCTATGCTCATACGTGCTCCGTGCAAATCTACAATAGATTGTGCAATGGCTAAACCTAACCCTGAGCCCTCTGTATGACGTGAAGCATCTGCTCTCTTAAAGCGTTCAAATAATTCATCAGCATTTTCACTTATTTCATATTTCGCAACATTTTTCACAGTGAATTCAGCATCACCGTTAGTCGTTCTTTTTAACGTAACATAAACACGTGTACCTTCTAAGGCATATTTCAATACATTGACAATTAAATTATCGATAAGTCTCCACCATTTTTGTCCATCAACATAAGCGTAAATAGGATCATTAGACATCGACATGCGCAAATCTAAGCGTGCTTTACTTAAATCTTCCTCATGCTCTCCTACCGCCTGCTGAACAAGCTGTGTCACATCAACACGACTTCGATGAAGCTCAATATTGCCACTCGCCATTTTGGATACTTCAAACAAATCCTCAATTAATACTTTTAATCGGTCTGATTTTTTATCGAGAATATGAATATACTGCTTACGCTCCTCTTCCGTAATATCTGGATTTTTCAGTAAATCTGTATACGTAATTATAGATGTAAGAGGGGTACGTAAGTCATGGCTAACATTTGTAATTAACTCTGTTTTCAAACGTTCACTCTTTGCCTGTTCATGCATTGATGTGCGAACACCTTCACGTAAATGATTAAGATTTTCTGCATGCGCTGCTAACGGGGATTTCCCCTTTACTTTCACATCTTGGTTTAGGCGCCCTTCCGCCATATCCTTTGTATCCTTCATAATGCGATTTAAATAGCCCATTTTAGAAAGGAAAACAATCATTGCTGGAATGCCGACAATCGTACATATTCCTAATACGAGAATTGGGAATCCCCCCCCCCACATCATACTAGCAACAAGACTACCACCACCAAAAAAGGCAGCTGCGACTAAAACAATTGAATGTAAAGCGATTGATCGATTTAAAAATAAATCAGTCATCGATTCCCCTATTCCCCACAAATAACTATCTTGTACATTTTGACTTAGTTTGTTCACTGTATTTACACGATCATACAACCAAATAACTTGCACGAAAAATGCAACACCAATAATGATTAAAATTAATACTTTAAATACAAAGTCAATTAAAAATCGTACATAATTGTATTGATACGTATATTCAATTGCTTCGAATGCAATATGTGAAGAAAACCAGTATACACAACCTGTAATGAACAGGAATACTATTTGGATATCAATGCGTAGCTTGGCTAAAGATTCTTTTTCCTTTAAGCTGCCTATAGTAGGAAGCAATTCTTTACGTCCTTTCCAAGCAAAGAATGATGCTATTAGACTTGTAAGCCAAATAACAAAAAACATGTATTGATTCCGTTTAAATTGGTCATATCCATCCATTATCGCTGCAGACTGTGCAGCTCTTTTCGAGATAGTAATCGTTCCTGTGTATTCACTCGTTTCATTTAATACATCCGATTCAATGTAGACATCCGAACCGTATAACAAATGACTTGAATTGTTACTGATGCTTCCCGTTCTTAGCGGAGGGTGTACATATGTTATTTTGTATACATTGCTGTCAGTAATATCTCCGGATTGAAAAGTTTCTCCAGTTTCAACATTCGTTAATTCATAAGACAAATAGCTATAGTTTTTCGCAAAATCTTTTGCTTCATCTTTTACAGCTTTTATATATTTATCGATGAGTGCACCCTTTTGCGCCGCAATTTTCTTACGAACATATTCATCATCTTCAAAGTTTTTTGTAATATCTTTTATTTTGGCATCTCGCTCATTTTCAAGCTTTGTTTTTAATTCGTTAGCATTATTATCAGCTGCTTCTTGAATCTTCTCTTCATATTGACTCTTTATATTATCAATTTGTGTGCCTAATGAACCGTAATAATTGCGGTGTTCCTCAATTTCATTTTCTGAAACTGTAATCTTGCTCTTCAATTCCTCAGCTGTTGGTAAATTAAGCACTAACGGCCCTAGCTCTGCTTGAAAGCTGTCCAGTTCATTTTGAAAATTTCCGGATTGAAAATACGATTTCCCTACATACTGATAGCCAATTTTAGAAAACGTAAATACACCGAAAATAAACCATGTTAAACAAATAAGTGCAAGAAGAGGCTTCCAAATTTTCATCATGTTTTCAACTCCCCCCTAAAAAATTTTTTCGAAAAATTGTAGCATTTCGGAGGAGCGGGAATTTACCATTTTATATGCATAAATACCGAAATAAACGAGACCGATAACACCTGCCACAAATCCTGCTATTGTTACATACTTCTCTATTTTATTTTTCCATTTTATAGCCAACGCCCCACACCACCTTTAAATAACGTGGATTTTTCGGATCTGCTTCAATTTTTTCACGTATTTTACGAATGTGAACTGCTACAATATTTTCAGCATTGTAAGCTTCCTCATTCCATACACGTTCATAAATTTCTCGGATTGAAAAAACACGTCCTGCATTTTTCATTAGTAATTCTGTAATTTTATATTCAATTGGCGTTAAACGAACAGGTTCGCCTTCCAATACAACTTCCTTAGCATCTTCATCTAGCACTAAACCATCAATTTCTACCTTTGCTGCTCCGTCATTATACGTCCCAAGTTGTACATAACGACGCAATTGTGATTTAACACGCGCCAACAGCTCTAAAGGATGGAATGGTTTCGTAACGTAATCATCTGCTCCAACGGATAAGCCATGAATCTTGTCACCATCTTCAGCTTTCGCACTAAGCATTATAATTGGAATGTTGCGCTCTGCTCTAATTTTAAACGTCGCCGTAATACCATCCATATTTGGCATCATAATATCTAAAATAATTAAATGTACTTCATTATTTTCTAGCTTCTCAAGTGCTTCTACACCGTCTGCTGCCTTAATGACATGATAACCTTCATTTTTTAAGTAAATTTCAATACCATCACGAATATCTTGATCATCGTCTGTTACAAGAACTGTTAACTTCGTCATGATATACACCTCGCTCTCAACTAATAGTCTACATATAAAATCTTAAAAACCAACTAGGATAAAAATGAAGAATTTCTTAAGCTTTTACCATTTTCCATTCTTACTATTTCTATTTTTTCCTTCCCGCAAAAGTAAGAACTACAATGCCACTAAGTAGCATTGCAACACCAAACCAAGATGTTACGCTTAAATGCTCGCCAACTAGCACTACACCTAACATTGCTGCAGTTAAGGGTTCCGCAAGTGATAATGTTACAGCAGATGATGAGCTAATTTTCTGGAGACCACTTAAAAACAATAAATACGCTATGCTTGTACACATAACGCCCATAAAAAGCATTGTCCATAAGTTTTGTGTCACTGCTAGCCAGCTAAACCCACTGCTAATTGAAAACGGTAGTAATAAAAGCGCACAAATCGAAAACGTCATAGCCACTGCAGGTAATGCTTCTTGCTGTGCCATTAGTTTTTTACTTATATTTGTATATACTGCGAAAGAAACCCCCGCACAAATGGCTAGCCCTATGCCACCCATATGTATAGTTCCATCTCCATTATTAATAAACAATAAAATACATCCTGTAATTGTCATAACAGTTGCGATGCCCCATACTTTTGTTGGTCGCGTTTTCAAAAGTAGCCACTCCAGCACGCCTGAAAACATCGGGGCACTACCAATTGTTACAACAGTGCCAATTGCTACGCCTGTTAGACGGATAGATGTAAAAAAAAGACCTTGGAATAAAGCAATACTTGCCGCCGCCAATATTGTCCATTTCCAGGACCATGTTCGAAAAGTAATTTTACGTAACAACACTACTACAACTAATAATAATCCACCACCAATTGCTGAGCGAATAGTCGCCACTGCAAACGGTGATACGCCATTATCTAAAAAAGTTTGTGCTGTCCCTGTCATTCCCCATAAAATAGCTGCTAGAAGTACAAAAAAATATGGATAGACCATTGCTGATTCCCTCCTAACCTTTAACACTATTACTGTTAACTATACAGATTTATCCAAAATCAAACAATTCCCAACTTACTTTCCTTACATACAATCCATTATTATGTTTTCTATAACAGAGGAGGTATAATAATAACATTAAAAGGAGCGACCGTTTATGTATAAAACTATTGAAGAAACAGCCCTGGATCTTGGCATGCCTGAGGAGCAGATACTACGACTTGTTTATGAAGGACGCATCCGTTCAATTTATGATGGGGACCAAATATTGATTAATAGTGGACAATTTAGTACCTATTTTGAACAGTTAGAACGGATAAAAGAAGAAATAGAAATTTGGCGTAACACACCTATTCCTGAAGATATTGACGTGAAGGACGAAGACTAAACTTTAAAAGTGCCAGTCACTCAAACAATTCAAAATTGTTTGAGTGACTGGCACCTACTCAACTAAATACTTACTACAAATCCAGCACGTTTTCCGATAATCTCAGCGTAGTCCTCAACCATCACACTTGCCGTTGGATACATGCCTGCGCCCGGACCTACTAATGTTAATGTACCAATATAATTCGTTTCAAGCGCAACCGCATTATTAACGTCATCAACCGGATAAAGCGGATGTTCTTTATCTACTAATTGTGGACCGACCTTTGCTACCACTTTACCATTTGCAAGTTTCTCCACTTCAGCTACATGGCGATAACGTAAGCCTTTCTCACAAGCATCCTTTACCTGTTCAGCTGAGATACAGTCAATGCCAATCACTTCGACGTCAGCCCAATCTGGTTGTTCACCAAATGCTAATGCGCTTAAAATCATTAACTTTTTAAAGGCATCTTGACCAGATACATCATTATATGGGTCCGCTTCTGCATAACCTAAATTTTGCGCCTCTTTTAAAGCTTTCTCAAAGGACCAGCCCTGTGCGCGCATTTTTGTTAAAATATAATTAGATGTTCCATTCAAGACACCTTGAATACGGCTTACATCATTTACAAGCAAAATATTTTTCATCGTTTTAATAACAGGCACGCCGCCTGCTGTTGTTGCTTCGAAGCCCACGAATACACCATTTGACTTTGCAAGTTCTTGTAACTCTAAGCCACGTTTTGCAAACATCACTTTGTTTGCTGTAATCACATGACACTTATGTTCAACTGCACGCTTTAAATAACCAAATGCCGGTTCTTCATTGACAATTGCTTCAAATACAACTTGCATGCCAGGTTCTGCTAAAACCTCATCCATACTCGTTGTTAATAAATGAGCAGTACCTGGAACGCGTTCACGACTAGTATCCGTTACTAATATTTTTGCTACTTCCAGTTCAATGCCTAATTTCCGTTTAAGTTCTTCACGCTTTTCATTCAATATATGATAGATACCTTGACCTACAGTTCCAAATCCTAAGATCGCTGCCTTTATAGTTGCCATACTTGTTATTCCCTCCAACGTACATTTCTCCAGTTTTATATATATATAAAGTCTGTGCCTACAAGCACATATTCAAATAATTCAAAATTTAACCTAAAGAAAATTGTAACGCAAATAAATACATTGCACAAGAAAAATCTTTCTAGGATGGACAATTGTTTTCTCTAGGAGTGCAAAAGAAATCGGTTTCATTGCCTTTATTATACGTTTTATTAATAAATCTATAATATTTGAACAACTTTTGACGAACTCTTATTAAAAAAAGAAATGCCTTTCTTCTATTATATATGTATGAAGATACCCGTTATAGAATAAGCTGTTTTTGAAAAGCAGTAACTATTTCCACAAGTAACGTAAAACGCAACAAAAAGCTCATTCCCTATAGCAGTAGAGAATGAGCTAAAAAATATAAGGGAAAGTTAACTTGCTTGTAAAAATAATCGATAACGATATTGCGCTAAAGCTAATTGCACTAGCTTTATTTCTTCTTGTGTAAAGTTCGGTACTGCATATGTGCGTTCAATTAATTGAAACGACCCGTATTTTAAATAATATTCTGTCGCTGGTAGTGCAATATGACTTGTACCGTTAGCTTCATACTCTTCAAAAACTTCTTTGACTATGTAGCCTTCTTCTTTAGCATATACGATTTCTTCAAAAGCACTATGTCCAAAAGTTTGTTGCCATTTTGTTTCAACTGTCGAAAGTAAGTTTTGAATGGATAGGTTATTCACAAAATGTTGACTTTCATTTAATTCATAAATTATATAAGCTGTTACATTTTGTGCACGATAAACATTTCCCATTTAAAACACTCCTTTTCGATCAGTTTTTTAATGCGAGCGTAGCTACTGGCTATGTAGCTACACTCTTTTCATATATTTATTCAAAAGTGGGGGAGCACTTATGAAAACAAATTAATTGTTACCGCCTAAACTGTAGCGGCATTTAGAATTACGTAACATCGACAATCTTTAAAATTGTTCTAGGTTGGTAGCCATTCGAACATTTAACTTAATCCCTAGTATATAGCATGGTTTTAATCAAGTCAACAATACTTATAAAAATACTAGGTATTATTTATAGGAAATTTCAGTTAACTTACCGAATGAGGTAATGATTGATGTAGCAACGTTATACGCATTACCAAATGAGGTACTTCGAATGAGAAAATACGTTAACGCTACGACATGAACCTAATTTATCAATTTATATTAAGCTTCTACTTTTTGTTCAGTAGGTGTTACTTGTGCAATTGCTTGTTCTAAGTCTGCAATAATATCCTCAACTGCCTCTAAACCGATTGATAAGCGAATGAGCGACTCGGATACGCCAGTTTGGATTAGTTCCTCAGCAGATAATTGTTGATGGGTTGTAGATGCTGGGTGAATAATTAACGATTTTGCATCTCCAACGTTTGCTACATGCGAGAATAGTTTCACGCTATCTATTAGCTGACGCCCTGCTTCTCGTCCACCTTTAATGCCAAATGTAAGCACTGAACCGAAGCCATTTTTCAAGTATTTCTTCGCTAAGTCATGGGAAGCAAACTCCTCTAATCCATTATAGTTTACATATTCCACGGATGGGTGGTTACGTAAATATTCTGCAACTGCTAACGCATTCTCATTATGTTTAGGAATACGCAAATGAAGCGTTTCTAAACCTTGTAGTAAGTTAAAGGCAGCATCAGCACTTAATGTTGGACCAAAATCGCGTAGTAATTGCACACGCAGTTTTGTGGCAAATGCAGCCGCTGCAGTATCAATACCATATCGCAATCCATGATACGATGTGTCTGGCTCTGTAAATCTAGGGAATCTACCTTGTGTCCAATCAAATTTCCCAGCATCTACAACAACGCCACCTAAAGTTGTACCATGACCGCCGATCCATTTTGTTGCTGAGTGAACAACTATATCTGCACCAAAGTCGATTGGCGTTGCGCCATATGGTGAAGCAAATGTGCTATCAATAATTAATGGCAAGCCATTTTCATGTGCAATCGTTGCTACTGCTTCTACATCTAAAACCTTTAAACTTGGATTGCCGTAAATTTCAGCAAACACTGCTTTTGTGTTTTCATTAATCGCAGATCGGAAGTTCTCAGGGTTTGTTTCATCTACAAAAATTGTTTTAATACCGTAGTTTGGTAGTGTATTTGCTAATAAGTTATATGTTCCTCCGTATAAAGAGCTTGCTGCTACGATTTCATCCCCTGCACTTGCTAGATTTAAAATTGAAAATGCGATAGCTGCTGCACCTGATGAAAGTGCTACTGCTGCTGTACCGCCTTCCAGTAAAGCGACGCGTTTTTCAAAAACATCTACAGTTGGATTTGTAATACGTGTGTAAATATTGCCCGCTTCTTCTAATGCAAAAAGACGTTGCGCATGAGCAGTGTCTTTAAATACGAAAGCTGTTGAACGGTACACTGGTACAGTTCGAGAACCTGTCACTGGGTCAGGCTCTTGACCACCGTGTAATAGTAATGTTTCTGGTTTGAAATTCGACATATTTTCTTCCTCCTTAATGGTTTTACGATGGTACCGGAGATGAGGAGGATTTATGTGTAGAAAACAAAAACCCTCTTCAGTTAAGAAGAGGGTTGCGGTTGCAAGTTTTCCTCCCCTTATCTGCCAGATCCAAGTAAGAATCTGTAGGAATTAGCACCTTAGCAAGTTTGTCACTCACTGGTTGCCGGGCATCATAGGGCCTATCCCTCCGCCGCTCTTGATAAGAGTATGTGATTCAATTTCCATCGTTGTTACACAGTATAAACATAGACTTTTTTTCTGTCAACAGTAAAATTTATTTTTTTCTGAAACTTCTGTCTGCTAATTTACGTAATAAGAGCACATACACTATATTAAAAAATAAAAATGAAAGGAGCATTTTTTATGGAAAAAGCCATTATTTTTTTTATTATTATTATCATCGGTTATTTAATCGGCTGTATCCACGGATCTAAAGTAGCACAATTTCTATCGGGTGTAGATTTAAAAAAGACTGGTCATGGCAATGCTGGTGCCTCGAACGCAACGCTTTCTCTTGGTTGGAAATACGGCCTATTAGTGGCGCTAATTGATATTGGTAAAGGCGTCGGTGCTATTCTCTGTGCCATCTACTACTTTTCTTCTAATGCATCACAATTCACTGAAATACAAACGTGGCTCTTAATCTATACAATGGCTGCTAGTGTTATTTTAGGGCATAATTTCCCATTCCATATGGGCTTTAAAGGTGGCAAAGGTACTGCCTCCATTATTGGGATTTTACTGGCTGTCGATTGGAAAATTGCTTTATGTGCACTTATATTATTTGTGATTTTATCTTTCGCTACAAACTATTTAATCGTCGGTGTGTTAGAATTTTATATTGTATTTTGTACGGCAACTTATTTATGGATACCTGGAATTGGCCCAACTATTATTTCCATTCTACTTTTATGCATAGCGTTCATTTTGCATATTGAAAATATTAAAAGGCTATTCCAAGGAACAGAACCGAAAGTAACATCTGCCTTTAAAAAGTCAGTATAAACCAAGAGGATGAGACATATCTTTGAGGACTCTAGTTGGTGGTAACGAGAGGTGTGACTACTCGGCTACAGTACAAACTTAAGACGCAACTGACAGCGTGGCAGCGACGATTACGGCTGATTGTGTACCCGTGGAATGCATCCGCAGAAGCAGACATCAACGCATAGCAAAAAGTGTTAGATTGATAGCAGTCAATCTAACACTTTTTAAATATATTATTTAGCAAATGATGGATCTAGCATTGTACCGTTCTTTGCTAAATTCACATGCCAAGAAAGTGCTTTTTCTAAATCATGCGGTGTATGGTGACCACCTGTTGCTTCATTTGCGTCATTAAAGTACGCCCATAATTGCTCTTTATAATCTGGATGCGCACAGTTTTCAATGATTAGACCGACACGCTCTTTAGGTGCTAAACCTCGTAAGTCTGCAACGCCCTGCTCTGTTACGATAACATCCACATCATGTTCGGTATGGTCTACATGCGAAACCATTGGAACGATACTAGAAATTTTTCCACCTTTTGCATACGATTTTGTCACGAAAATACCTAATCGTGCGTTACGAGCAAAATCTCCAGAACCTCCAATACCATTCATCATCTTTGTGCCAGAAACATGAGTTGAATTTACATTCCCATAAATATCTAATTCAAGCGCTGTATTGACAGAGATCAAGCCGAGTCGACGGATAATTTCTGGGTGATTAGAAATTTCCTGTGGTCGTAATACTAATTTATCTGCATATTTTTCAAAATTTCCATAAACTTGGTTTCCTACTTTTTCAGATAGGGTAATAGAAGTAGCAGATGCAAAGCTTACTTTTCCAGCATCCATTAATTCAAATACAGCATCCTGTAGTACTTCCGAATAAACTTCTAAATTTTCAAACTCAGAATCTTTGAAACCTAATAATACAGCATTCGCCACTGAACCTACACCTGATTGTAGTGGGCGTAAACTCGTAGTTAAACGACCTACTTTAATTTCTTCTCTTAAGAAATTCAGTAGATGATTTGCCATAATATCTGTTTCTTCATCAGCGGGAACAATCATTGATGGTGCATCCAAAATATCTGAAATAACAATGCCTTTTACTTTGTCTAAATTTAGTGGAATGCCAATTGTACCAAGACGATCTGACACATCTAGCATTGGAATTGGATCACGTTTACCTTGTGGTCCTGGAACAAAAATATCATGCACACCTTCTAATGCATCAAGCTGTGCTATGTTTAGCTCGATGATAACTTGGTCTGCTTCTTGTACGAAAATCGGAGAGTTACCAACTGAAGTTGTAGGAATCAATAAGCCATCTTCTGTAATAGCAGCAGCTTCAATAATAGCGAAGTCAATCGGACCAATAATGCCTTGGCGTACTAATTCAGCATTGTGTGATAAATGGGCATCAACATAAGTAACTTCCCCACTATTAATCATGTTTCGAATACCTGCGTCTCCTTGGAAAGGACCTCGCTTGCGAATAACACCAGCTTCTGCTAAGTATTGGTCAACTTCAGGCCCAAGTGATGCACCTGTATATACATCTACCTTGAAGCTTTCTGTTTTTGCTTTCTCAACAAGTGCAAGCGGTACCACTTTTACGTCACCTGCACGTGTAAACCCGCTCATACCAAGTACCATGCCGTCCTTAATCCAAGATGCTGCTTCTTCTGCTGATACGACTTTGTTTCGTAATTGTTCATTACGAAGCTTTTTTGCTAACTTTTCATCCATTCCTTATTCCTCCATCCCACATTTATTTACTTCAACTAGATTATTTGTCCTTCACATCGGTACACCCAACCAATGTAAAAAAACAGGAGATAAATAACCTGTCGTCATACATAATTTTACACTATTCAGAACATTTAAGCTATATCTAACAAAATATTTTACTTTACGAGTGAATTAAGTATTAGTCTTAATTATTTGAAAATAGTTTCATCTTAAACGTTCACCTTCTTTTATATTGGATTTGATTCGATTTTAGCTAAAAATCGTGATATGCTCTTGGTATATTAATTGGGAAAAGGGGACTTTATAGATGGTTAAAGAATTATTACGTAACCACTCTTCGGTTCGTATTTATGATGGGAATCCTATATCTAAAGAAATCGTTGAGGATTTAATTGCTACTGCACAGATGGCAGCAACTTCTCACTTTGTACAAGCATATAGCGTAATTTGGGTAACGGACGAGGAGAAAAAAGAAAAGCTAGGTTTGCTGTCAGGAAATCCACGTCAATACGAAACATCTGGTGGTGCTTTTGTATTTTGTGTAGACTTTAAACGACTACAAATGGCAGGGAAATTAGAAGGCGTTGATATTGTTGCAGATTCGGCTGAGAACGTTCTTGTTGGCGTAGCGGATGTATCATTATTTGCACAAAACTTTGTTATTGCTGCTGAATCTATGGGATACGGTATTTGTTATATAGGCGGTGTACGTAATAAGCCTGAAGAAATTAGTGAATTATTTAATTTACCGGATTATGTATTCCCATTGTTTGGCTTAACAATAGGCGTTCCAGTTCGACGCAATGAGGTTAAACCTCGTTTACCAGTGGCTGCTATCCTCCATGAAAATGCATACAATACGGAAAAATATGAGGAACTATTACCTGCTTATAATGAAACAATGGAAGCATATTACAATAGTCGTTCCTCAAATCGTAAAATTGATAATTGGACAAAGCAAATGGCTGATTTTTTAGTTGAACAGCGTCGTCCACACATTAATAGCTTCCTAGCACAAAAAGGATTTAATTGGAAATAACATTACTTAAGTGGGGTTACTATCGTCTGATAATAACTCCACTTTTTTCATATTTTTAACGTTTTTTTAATGCCAACCTAGTATTTTTGACTTGATTGATATGTTAAATTCAGGTACAAATTAAACGAAAAGACTCTTTCCTTTTCCAACATTTCCATTAATATTAATAGAAGGACCCTATCTCGAAAGGAGTTTTGTAAAAATGTCCTTTGTTAATAAGCATCTTGCCCGTACCCTAGAACAACAACATAAGAGAAGCGTAAGAGGTTTATTTTTAAAAATCCAAGACTTAAATAACGAGTGTTTACTTTTAAGAAAGCGACTTGAACAACATATCGACCTCAATCAATACAAAGAAGCTATTGCATATGTCGATCAATTCGTTTCCTATACAACCATTTTAAACTTAAAATTTGTGACAAATACTCAAAACCTAGAAGTCGTTGTGCTGCATGCACTTTTATTGGAGCATATTATAGCAAACGAAACAGCCCATTCTTTGGAGTACGAAAATAATTTGTTACAAGGCTATATTCATGAGATATTCGCATTAAACGATCACGCCGCAACGCTCTTTTCTAATCATAAAGAAAAGCTGCTACGTTACATCGAGAATCAGACTACATAAAAAAGACGATCAAGACAACAAAATTCATTGTGCTGATCGTCTTTTGTTTATTGTAAGCCTTTAACTATTAGCGAGCGTACTGGTAAAAATTGCTCTCCTGTATTTCCATAAGTTAGTATTACTTCGTCACCTTCTTGTAAATAAATTGCAAGAGGCTCCGTTTCTGCACTTACTAAATAATTTTCACCATTATTCAGTAAAAACGATACGATGGTAAAGTCACCGAGGCGCTCCTTATAAACGCGCAGTACTGTTCCACTTGCATTTTTCTCTTCTGCATTTGAACTACCATCTACCGTACTTCCACCACGGCTAAGTGCTGTTTTATATAATTTCAATGCTTCTTTCGGTGTTGTTGCATAAGCTGAAATTTCAGGATTTGCTGCGGACACGATGAAATAATTTTGTAAGAAGCCATTAGCATCTAGCACTGCTGTTAACCAACTTGCCTCACCATAAAAGTTATACAATACAGGCATTTCTCCTGCCCACTTTTTCTCAATAAATTTCTTTTCAATGATTTGCAAATTCCCTTGTGAATCCATATACGATTCATCTTGATTTCCTGTGTAATATGTCGCTTCCCCAGTTCGGGCATTCGTTAATGAGTAGCCAAGCATTGAATCCACGCCCTCTTTCGGACTTGTGAAGTCAGTGAAATAATACATATCGCCTGCCTCATCGAATATTGGGCTGACATTTGATTCCGTGCCTTCATCTGAAGGTAATTTGACATCTTTCTTACCAAACATACTATTCCAGTAACCATGAACGTATTTTCCATAATAGCTATTTTGTAAACTTACTGTCTCTGGTGAAACGGCACCATCAATAAATGCCGGAACATCATCTAATTTTACAAGCTCAGATTTACCTGTTAATGCATCTACAAGTACAATGCCCTGTACATCAAAGCCATTTCGTGCAGAAATAAATTCCCCATAAGAACGGATATAGTATGGTTTACCGTCATCATCAATTTCTAGCTGAACATCTCCATAGAAAATAAGGAATGGATGTTGCAAGCGCATATGACGCTCTAAATTAGCATTTAAAAAAGCAGAAGGAACGTATTTCATTTCCTGCGGGATAAATTTAGGATTGTCAGCTGAGTCCGTAGCACTCATCGTAAAATAACCTGGTGTCGTTTTACCATTCATCCATTTAAAGAACCCAGAAAATTCAACTGGTGCGATATAAACATACTCACCATTTACTTTTTGAATTTGTAAACGTCCTAACTCGTAATAACTTGTATTCGGTACTTGCCCAAATGCCTTTTTCATTTTATTTCGGACGAATTTAGGTGGGACACTTGCTGGTGTTTGCGTTTCATCAAACGGCTTAATCTCAACTTCTTCTTTCATTTCCGCTGATTTGAATTTATCGTTAGCATTCCACAGTGGCGCGGACAATACATAGACCCCAACAACTAAGCTTGCTAAAAATAAAACACCTTTAATCTTTCTTTCAATACCACTTGCAAGAAATGCACCACATAAAGTAAGTAGTATAATTACTGGCCAAAAGACAAGCCAGTTAACATCAATTTTTGTCACATACAGCGCAATACCCGACGCTATAAAACCTATTACAAAAACACCAATAAAAAAGTAACCAACTACTTTTTTCGATTCACCATCTTCACGCTTCTTCGTTATTAGCGGTGTTAATAGTACACTCGCAATTAATGCAATGACTACAGAAGCTATTAATAGCTTAGTCATACCGTTCACCCTCTCCTCACTTACTGTCTACTTATTTACGGTTACATATTGAAAAAGTTTCAAACATAAGTTGAATTGGATACCTCTCCCCTTCACTTAATAGAAGAACATTGCGAGGTAAAAAGAGCTTATACTTGAAAAAGGAAATTTAAACACCGATAGAGAATTTCAATGTAAAGGAGCTGAAAAACTTGGCTAGAAAAATTTTGTTAACGTTTATCATACTATTTGGTCTTTATTATATTTTTTTCTTTTCACATATTGACCAAAGTTTGAAACTAATATTCAAAGTCATTCCTATGATTTTGATTATAATTATGGCTGCAACCCAAAAAGCACAATCAATTAAAAAATATCAACTGTTAATAGTTATTGGGCTAATATTTTGTATGGTAGGTGACTACACATTACAATGGTTTCTTATTGGTCTTTCAAGCTTCTTAATTGGCCATATTTTTTATATTTTTGCCTTTTCAAGTACAAATGAACAGCCAGTACCAACATGGGCGAAAATAGCATTACTGCTATATGGTGTATTAATGGCGGGCTGGATTGCCACTACTGTCTTTAAATCTGGTGAAACTATACTTACTTTTGCAGTTTTAGCGTATATTTCAATCATTTTAACAATGGGCTGGACTGCCATTCGCACTCGTTCTACTTTCGCTATCATTGGCGCAATATTATTTATCGCATCCGATTCCTATTTAGCGATTAATAAATTTGTCATGCCATTACCTTTTTCACATGAAGTTATTATGATGACATATTATAGTGCTCAAATACTTATTGCCTTGAGCATCCTTCAATATTCCGAAATCCGAAGTAAAGTGGTACAATGAAAGTGCCTGGCACTCAAACAATTCAGAATTGTTTGAGTGCCAGACACCTACAAAGGAGGCCGTATATTCTATGAAAGAACAAGTAATCGAGCGATTAATTCGCTACGCAAAAATTGATACACAATCAGACTTCACAAGTGAAACAACTCCTTCCACTCAAAAGCAATTTGACTTATTGCATGTATTGAAGGATGAACTTGCCGCAATCGGCTTAACAGACATTACATTAGATGACAATGGCTACTTATTTGCAACACTTGAAGCAAATACAGATAAAGAAGTACCGACTATTGGCTTTTTAGCGCATGTGGATACAGCAACAGACTACACTGGTACAAATGTTAATCCGCAACGAATTGACAATTATGATGGCGGTGACATTCAATTAAACGAAAATTTAGCCATGTCTCCAACTGAATTCCCTGAACTAAAAAATTACATTGGGCAAACTCTAATTACAACAGATGGTACGACACTTTTAGGTGCGGACGATAAAGCGGGTATTGTTGAAATTATAACTGCTATGGAATATTTAATAAATAATCCTTCAATTAAGCACGGTAAATTACGTGTAGCGTTCACTCCTGATGAGGAAATTGGCCGTGGACCGCATAAATTTGATGTCGCTGCATTTGGCGCTGATTACGCATATACAATGGATGGCGGACCACTAGGTGAACTTCAGTACGAGAGCTTTAATGCTGCAGGTGTTAAAGTTATTACAAAAGGAACAAGCGTACACCCAGGTTCAGCGAAAAATAAAATGGTCAACTCTATCACAATGGCTATTGCTTTCCAAAACGAAATGCCTACAGATGCAGTACCTGAAAAAACAGAAGGCTATGAAGGTTTTATCCATTTAATGGGCTTTAAAGGCGCTATTGAACATACAGAGCTTTCTTATATTGTACGTGACCATGATCGTCAAAAATTTGAGGCGAAAAAACAATTAATGCGCGATGCTGCTGCCAAAATACAAGCTCAGTTTGGTAAGGATGCACTAACAATTTCTATCGAGGATCAATACTATAATATGGGTGAAAAAATTGAACCTGTAAAAGAAATTGTTGACATTGCACGTCAAGCAATGGAAAAATTAGATATTACACCGAATACATTACCGATTCGCGGTGGTACTGATGGCTCACAACTTTCTTATATGGGCTTACCAACGCCAAATATTTTTGCAGGTGGCGAGAACATGCATGGTAAATACGAATATGTATCTGCCGAAACAATGGAAAAAGCTACACAAGTTATTATTGAGATCGTGCAATTATTTGAACAGCAAGGCAAATAAGTCATTTTTTAATTCGAGCGATAAGAAACAATTTAAAACGAGGACTTTCTAAAAAGTCTTTAAGATATTAAAATCCGCTTCGCTCCTGATGGGTAAGGTACGACTAGTAAAGCTACTAGGCTCGTGCATTTGCTTTTTGTTAGGAGTCAACGCGGATTTTTTCTTTAATAATCAATTATGCCTCGGTATAATTAATAACACATTTTTTATAGCCCGCTCGAAAGGCTACTCAATAAATCTACTACATATGCTGGGTCCTTTGATTGCAGGTGAATCTTCATTGTGAACTGCTCGTATATAGCATTTATTCATCTTTTATGGAATTAGCGGCCTCTGCTGAAGCAAGTTAAAGATTGCTCATTATGTAGATGGTGATTTCTCTATAACAATAACTGAATTTTCAAATTACATAAAAGTTAGGATGATGGATTTTGAAAGAAATTGCATTAGGCATTTTAGCTTCACTTTTTTTTGCTGTGACATTTATATTAAATCATGCAATGGAAATGCAAGGAGGCAGTTGGCTATGGAGTGCATCCCTTCGTTATTTCTTCATGCTGCCATTTTTACTAGCTATCGTCTTCTATCGTAAGGGCTTTTCACAACTAACTAATGAAATGAAAAGTAGACCTGTAGCATGGCTACTATGGAGCTTCGTTGGCTTCGTGTTATTTTATGCACCAATTACATTTGCTGCTGCATTCGGTCCGGGCTGGCTCGTTTCTGGAACATGGCAATTTACGATTGTCGCTGGAGTTCTACTCGCTCCCCTCTTTGTAACAGTAATTGCTGGAAAAACAGTGCGTCAAAAAATCCCGTTAATTTCTTTGCTTATTTCATGTGTTATTTTAGCAGGAATTCTACTTATTCAAGTACCACAGGCACAGTCTGTTCCAACAAAAAATCTATTATTAGGGATTTTACCTGTTGTAGTCGCTGCATTTGCCTACCCACTCGGTAATCGCAAAATGATGGAGGTATGCGGGGGACGTGTTGATACATTCCAGCGGGTGCTCGGAATGACAGTTGCTTCCATGCCTGCTTGGATTGTGATGGCCATTTATGCCATTTTAACAGTTGGACTGCCTTCATTAAGTCAAGTTCTACAATCACTACTAGTTGGAATTAGCTCAGGTGTAATTGCAACTATTTTATTTTTCATCGCAACTGATCGCGTTCGTGAACATCAAGGCAAACTAGCCGCTGTTGAAGCAACTCAATCAACTGAAATACTATTTGTCATTATTGGTGAGGCGTTACTACTTGGAATTGCGTTTCCAGAGCCAATTGCTCTTGCTGGACTTGGTATTATTATTATTGGTATGTTGTTACATAGCTACTATACGATGGTGCTTGGAAAGAAAAGCGTTTCCCAACAATCTCCCCCTTCTGAGCAGTCAACTTAACAAAGGCTGTTAAACTATCCACCAATAAAAAAGGACGACTCATTCCGTATGAATGAGCCGTCTAGAGATTTTACGTTCCCAAAAAATGAGGGGGGTTTTAGGAGCGCTTTATGAACTAGCAAACTTCTGGAGAAAAGTAGCTAAAGTTCATCCTCTCTACACTTGTTTTGCAGAGAAGGAATAATCTTTACAATGATAATGATAATCATTATCAATTAAATTGTCAACTATTATCTTTAAATTATCTTAAAACTTTTTTAACGATTATAATGCTTTCTTAAGTGTCCGTCTATATTGCCATTGCTTTAGCTGAAAATGTAAAAAGCAACCGATACAAAACCCTGCAATTGCAACTGATGAAGCGATTGCTACCATCGTTGTAAAAACATACCCTACTACTTGCCAATTAAACAAAAACGCGACAAGACCACCAGCTAAACATATGCTTGCAATACTTGAATTAAACTTTTGCTGCTGTGCGTCCTCTGGTATGTACGCAGTAGGAGCTTTTTTCAAAAACAGCTTTCCAAATCGGATGATTGGATTAAAATTACATAATACACCGAGTAAATTGGCTACTAAAGGAATCGCTAATATCCATTCAAACCCTGTCAGCCATGTCAGTATGACACTTAACAGTATAGTCCACTGATTGAGTCGTACGAGCGGCCTTGGAATTGCATGTGGCAATGACATTTTAAAACCTACCTTTCAGATATGTTTAATGTATTTTACTACATTGCATTCCATTTGTGAAGTAAAAATGAATAACTTATAATTGAAGTTAATGATTGAAAAGAAAAGGTGATGACAATGCCCGCTTTAACGATGGATCAAGTCAGACAACTAAATTCCTACAGTATTTATACAACGGAGCCAAAACGAACGTTATTTACATTGGCTGATATACATAAAGACTTTTACCATCCTGATTTTTTAAATCTAATGATGGGCATTACAGATGCTGCAACAGAAACAGCAGCCATTTCCCATTTTGCACGTCGCTATGGTATGTTTTTCGCTATGCAGCTTTATATGCTTGCTGCCTACGATGAAGTATGGGATGGAAAACCCATTGAAATCCGCTTTGATGCAGCTAAGGAATTCAATAGCTTTACTGTCGCAATGTTCGTTAATCCTAACGATTGGCGTTATGTGGATGAAGATGAGCGACAATCGGTCATTGAAAAAATTTTATATGACGGGCATGTTATCGTTCAGCAACTGCGCAAAGTAACATCGATTTCACCCTTAACAATTTGGGAAAACTTCTTTGGCTACCTCCTTTGGCATTATCATATACTGTTGTCTAACCCTGGCTTGGCAGATCAAGCAATGGATGATATTGAAATTTTAGAGAACCCAAAAACATGGGCTCGCTTTTCACAAAAATCATGGTGGGCGGAATATACTGGCGGTCAGAGCCCTACAAATTTAGTTAATGTTCCTGTCCGAAAATCTTGCTGCTTTTCAAAGGATATTCCAGGCCTACTTGCATGTGGATTTTGCCCACTTAAGAAATAACAAAAAGCCTTACTCTCACATTTGCGTGAAAAAGTAAGGCCTTCTTTTATTTAAATATATCTATATTTGTTAATTAACATTACGGTTATTTTTCATAGACAACGAACCAATCATTTTGTTCTTCATACATTGCAGTTCCCGTATAGCCCTCTTTCAAAAATTGCTGCTGTAAAGCCGTATCCCTCATTAAAACAGCTCTTTTTTCAGTATATACAGGTTGTTCCTGCTGTAGATTCTTATAAAAGATATAGCGTAATTTATCAACATACTTAATCTTCAAGCCCTTTATAACGAGCCCTTGAGAAAACTTATCTTTTAAGCTTGGTATATTATAAGGTTTAACCGTAGAGCAAACATAGTCATAGCAATCCAAATCAATTTCATTCATGACAATAGTCGCTAACGTTTTTTGTAATCCGTAGCCACGATAATGTGGTGAAACATTGGATATCTCCTGATATAAAACGCGATGAAATTGATCCTCAGCAATGCCGCAATCATATCCAAGATGCTCTTCATCAATAGGCGGATTTAATAATGCTCGAAAACCGATTAACGCATTATTAACGTATGCCCCTATCATCAAACCATTTCCCTGCAAAATGTATTCGAATTCTTCTGTAGTTAATGGCTGTAGTATGCTTTGATCAGGTAATGTTTCATATACCTCTTGCTGTAATTTCTGTATTGCTGGTAAATGCTGCAGCTGTAATTGAGTAACATAAAAAGGCGTTTCTCCAAGTATTCCTTCATAAATTCTTTCCATGTTGAAGCCCCCTTAAGCTGTTACTGTTGTTGAAAAATTGCATAGTTCCTTAAGTATTTCTTCATCTACATCTACACCTAAGCCAGGTTTTTCTGTTAAACAAATGAACGGAACATCATAGTGTAAATTGCCGATGTCCTTTGAAAATTTTAATGGACCTGTTAATTCTACACTTGTCATAATTTTTTTAGAAAATGCTACATGGAAACCAGCTGCAGAACCTACAGAAGACTCAACCATTGAACCAATTTGACATTCAATACCTGCCATTTCTGCCATTACCGCTAATTTCATAGCAGGGTAAATCCCACCGCACTTCATTAATTTAATATTCACTTTGTCTGCAGCGCGTTTCAAAATGATTTCACGCATTTCACGTACTCCACGAAGTCCCTCATCAATCATTAACGGTACATCGGATTTCGATTTAATTTCTACCATTCCATCAATATCTTCACTATCAACAGGCTGTTCTAACCAGTCGATATTTAAATCCTTTAGTGCTCGTAAACCTTGTAATGTTGTAGAAGCATTTCCCCACCCTTGGTTTACATCTACACGTATTGCAATATCCTCACCTACACGCTCACGTACTGCTTTTATGCGGGCAACATCTCGTTTAACTTCAGTTCCCACCTTCATTTTAAATGATTGATAGCCCATTTCCACGCGTTTAGCTGCCTCATTTGCCATTTCTTCAGGCGTTCCGATACTCAACACATGTGTAATTGGGAATTTCTCATGATAACGACCGCCAAGTAGCTGATAAACTGGAACCTGTAATGCTTTACCAGCAATATCAAAACAGGCAATATCGATTGCCGCTTTAGCAGCAGGTACATCTTTTACAATGTGATTCATTTTATCGTGAAGCTTCTCAAAAGCCATAGGGTCTTCTCCAATGATTGCAGGTACAAGTTGGTGTTTTAAAATAGCATACGTACTTTCCCATGACTCACCTGTAACATGTTCATCAGGTACTGCTTCTCCATATCCAACAATGCCTGTATCAGTTGTTATTTTCAAAATGATAGAAGGCATTGTATCATATGTAGCATAGCTAATAATAAAAGGATCAATAAGTGGTAATTGAATTGCAAAAATTTCTACTTGTTGGATTTTCATTTTATATCATACTCCTATATAATTTATAGTTGTCGTTAATATGTCGCTAATTATTTAAAAAATAATAGAAAAGGACAGATGCCTTTGTCTACTAAAATAGCAATTATATGTTCGAAACCTTTTAAGAATCGTATACTTAGTATCGCACAAAACATAGAGAATATTCAATTAGAATTTTATCTTTACAATCAGCCTTCTGATGCACCGTCTTTGTTAAAACAAATTAAGCCCTGTGATGCACTATTATTTGGAGGAACATTGCCGTATTTACATGCGCAAACATCTTTAGCAACATTACCGATTCCATGGAATTATTTAAAACAAGATGAGATGACAATTTCTACGACTTTATTATCTCTTATAGCGAACCAGGCAATTCCTTTACAAAGGCTTTCTATCGATGTCATGCACCCTATATTTGTTGATAACGTTCTTACGGAGATAGAATACACCGGTACAAAACCATATGTTCATTCTATTTCAATTACAGAAACGGCTGACGATGTTTTGCAAAAGCATATCGCTCTATGGGATTCCAAACAAATTGACTATATTGTTACAAGCATTCATACCGTATTTGATGAATTGCAGCTACGAAACATTCCTGCTATGCGAATGCTAGATGCAACGAGTTCCATTTTACAATGTCTAGAAGAAACGAGATCACAATCTCTTCTTACTAAATCCGAATCCGCAAAGGCTGCCGTTGGATTTTTAGATATTTCTGAAACTAGTCACAGCTCGAATATTTTACAGCAAATAACTGCTACAACACATTCAACCTATAAGCAAATTAGCTCTAACTATTTTGAGCTTTATACAACAGCTGGACATTTACAACATGCACTTGAAAAAGAAAATTTGCAGCATCTTATCCAACAAATTGACGTTCCCTTTAGGCTTGCTTTTGGCTATGGACATTCGATTTTTGAAGCAGCCGAAAACGCTACACATGCATTAAAATTTGCCAAACCTTTTGAAATTTATATTTTGGATGAACATAAAAATTTATCTGGTCCATTCCCTAAATCAGAAAGTAAACTCTCTTTAAAAACAAAAGATCCGTTTGTTTTACAAATGGCTAAACAGACAAGCTTAAGCCCATTAAACATTTCTAAAATTATTCAATTTAGCAAAGAACGACACGCTTCACAATTTACAGCGCAAAATCTTTCAGAGTACTTACAAGTTACACGTCGTACGACTGAACGTATTATTAAAAAATTAGTTGATCATGGCTATGCTAAAGTTGTTGGCGAAGAAATGCCCCACCAACAAGGACGACCACGCACTATTTATGAATTGGACTTTGCAACCTATTAATATACAAGACAAGCCCCTACACAGCGCTTTTCATTGGCGAACGAAGAATCTCATCATACGGCATATGCTTAGAGCGTCTCTTCACTTTCCAATAGCAATCTATGTACTGGGGCTTGTCTTGTTTTGAATTTAAGCAAGACTCATTTTATTAGTCTGCTACAACCATATTATTCATCTCTTGTTCTTGCGCTTCTTTTTTTCGTTGCTTTGCCTCTTCAATCTGTTCTGGTGTCATCTTTACAATCGCAAATCCAACGTAACCATAAATTATTGAAATAATTGGCACAGCAAAGTTAAGAATTGCATAAGGTGCATATTCCATCGCACTTACACCTAATGTCGCTAAAATAAATACGCCACAAGTGTTCCAAGGGAAGAATACAGATGTTAATGTTCCCCCATCTTCTAGAGCACGCGATAAATTTTTTGAGTGCAAGCCTCGTTTTTGATAAACGTCAGCAAACATTCGTGAAGGTACAACAATTGATATGTACTGCTCAGAACATGTCGCATTTGTTGTAATACATGCAGCAATTGTTGAAGCAATAAGGCTACCTGTAGATTTAGCAAACTTAACGACAACATCCATAAGTGCCTTTAACATGCCTGAATATTCTAGGACCCCACCAAATGTCATGGCAACAATTGTCATTGAAACCGTATACATCATTGAATCTAAGCCACCACGATTAAAGAGCTCGTCCACCATTTCATTTCCTGTAGAAATCGCAAACCCTTCTTGTAAGGCATGGACAGCCATAGTTGGTGATCCACCTTGTACAAAAATTTGTAATAAGAAGCCTGAAATAATACCAATAACTAATGCTGGGATTGCTGGAACTTTTTTTGCCACCATCACAATAACGCCAACTGGGACAAGTAATAACCATGGAGAAATCACAAAGCTTTTTTCCATTACAGCAAGCGTTGTCATAATTTTCTCTGAATCCATCGATACATCAGCGAAACGTCTTCCCATAAAGCCAAATGCGACAAGTGTAATGATTAATGCGGGAATAGTTGTGTAAAGCATATGTTTTATATGATCAAACAAGTCTGTGTTTGTTAGACCTGCTGCTAGATTTGTAGTATCAGATAAAGGTGACATTTTATCACCAAAATAAGAACCTGAAATAACTGCTCCTGCAATCATTGGTGCGGGAATACCCATACTTAAACCGATCCCCATACCAGCGACACCGATTGTTGCCATTGTTGACCATGAGCTCCCAATTGCTAGCGAAACGATTGAACATAATAGTAAAATCGTTACTAAAAACCAAGCTGGAGAAATTAATTTTAATCCGTAGAAAATCATTGTGGCAACGACTCCTCCACCAATCCACGCACCTATTGTCAATCCAACTAAAATGATAATGACAATGGCCGGAAGAGCTAGGCGGATACCTTTATACATCATTTCCTCAATTTCCATCCACTTAAAGCCATGCATTTTGGCAACAATCGCTGCTACAATTGTTCCAACAATCAATGGCACGTGAGGACTCTGCTCTAACATAACTACTGTAACAAGCATCGTAGTAATCATTATTGCGAAAGTTAGGAGTGCCCAACTCGCACTAATTTCCTTTTTCATTGTCCCATCCCCTTTTTTTGCACCCAATGACAATTTACTATTTCACAAGCGCAAATATATTTTTACGATTTTTAGCTTAATATTCAAAAAATAGAAAGTCAACGCAAAAATTTTATGCTTCTATAGCAATTATGACTGTTAAAGGGAAAAAAAACGCTTCCAAATAGCTTTTACAAACCATTCAAAACAGCGTATCTTTATACATTTCTGCTGTTCATAGGCAATCTAAAAAAAGTTCTACCCAACGTAAATTGTTGGATAGAACCTTTTCAAAATATTCTACTTATTTTCAGGCTTTTTTTCTAATACACAAGCAAGTACTTTCGATGCATCTATTAACGCACTTCGTTCAAAAGTCATTTTTGGGTGATGTAACCCAGGGCCTAGATTAGCACCAATTCCAATCATCGTTGCCTTTAGCTCTGGTTTTTTCACTGTATAAAAATGAAAATCATCGCTACCAGGTGTTGTAATTTCCTCAGCTAAAAATTGCTCGCCAAGTGATTCTAATATAGCGTTTTTAGCCATACGAGCAGCTATAGGCGAAACTTCTGCACCAGGCGTGAAATCGACCCATTTCCATTTCAGTTCAATTTCAAACTGCTGCTGAATTGATTTCAAACCTGCTTCAATACGGCTTCGAAGCAACTCAAGCTGATCATTATGCTGTGCCCGAATATCCATTGCAAAGCTTGCAGTACCTGGAATAATATTCGTGCTACCACCATCCGCAATAATCTTTGTCAATTTTGCAGAGTGCGGCTCGAACGGCGACAAATGGATACTATTTAACATTAACTGGATAGCCATAATAACATCAATCGCATTTTTCCCCTGGTGTGGTCTTGCACCATGTGCATCTGTGCCATGAATTGTCCCATCTAAAAAATACGCTGCTCCATGATGGATAGCAGGTGAAACTTTTCCTAAAGGAAGCTCTTCAATAGGTCTCAAATGGACACCAAATAAATGTGAAACTCCATCTACAGCACCACGATCAAATGCGGCACAAGCACCATTTCCTACTTCCTCAGCAGGTTGGAAAATAAATCGTACACGATGTTGTAACGGTCGATCTTTTAGTAACAATAATGCTCCTAAAACCATTGTAATATTGGCATCATGACCACACGAATGGTTTGCCTGCCATTTGCCATCTACCTCTTGCCATAGTGCATCAATATCTGCACGAACTGCAACAATCTCATCGCCTGTACCAATTTCTGCAAGCAACCCTGGTACATCGCCTAACAAACGGTATGAAACGTTTAAATCATCTAATATAGATGCAATTTTTTTTGTTGTTTCATACTCCTTCCAGCTTACTTCTGGATAATTATGAAAATGTTCAAACCATTGATACATTGTTTCTTCTAACATTGCTGCACTTGTCATAACTACACCTCGATATACCTTTTTTTCTCCCCCATTATACATGAAAGCTTTTTAGAAAAGTATATATGAAATTAGTACTATATTCATTTAAATATCATATAACTTAATATTAAGAGTATGTTTAAAACCTTCTTACTATTTTATGTAAACTTCATACAAATTGTGTCTGTACAATTCTTATACATGCTAAAGGGCTGTGCTAAAAGATATAGTTCTACTTTTAGCACAGCCCTTTTGAAAAATGTTTTATAAACTTGTAAAAAACCCCTCTGGATATTCTTCATAATGTATTTGAATTGGTTGCTCCTCATTGTTTTGGTCAGTAATTTGTAATTCCGACTCCTGGTCCATCAAATATGTTTCAAATTTCGATTTTAAAATGTGCTCCATTTTGTTACCTCCTTTATTAATAGAATTTTCTGATAAAAGAATTATATACTAGCTTTTTATTAAAAATCAACAAATAATACTCATTATGCATAATAAATATTAATTTCATCTCATTTCGAGATAATAAAACTTTAAATTTATTGCAGTTCCACGTAAAAATCATGCTTTTTCTTTTTTGAAATCTAAAAATAGATAGAGGAAATGGAAAAAGTGTTAGATTGACTGTAATCAATCTAACACTTTTTCGCCATGTCTTTGATGTCCGCTACGGCGCGCGCTTTCCGCGGGCACATCGTAAGCCACAACCGTCGCTGTCGCGCCGCCTGTTGTGTCTTACGTTTTGTGCTGTTCCCGCAGGAGTCACTCGCCTTC
>NZ_JBIVOH010000003.1:390538-495553 GCF_044754025.1 Lysinibacillus sp. NPDC093197
CCCGCAGGAGTCACTCGCCTTCGCTACCATCGTTCATTTCTAATTTTTTATTTACTGCAATAGATTGAACCACTAAGTTTCATTTTTATTACATAGTGGAAAAATGCCCTCAATCTATCACTTTTTCGCCATGTCTTTGATGTCCGCTACGGCGCGTGTTTCCGCGGGCACATCGTAAGCCACAACCGTCGCTGTCGCGCCGCCTGTTGTGGCTTACGTTTTGTGCTGTTCCCGCAGGAGTCACTCGCCTTCGCTACCATCGTTCATTTCTAATTTTTTATTTACTGCAATAGATTGAACCACTAAGTTTCATTTTTATTACATAGCGGAAAAATGCCCTCAATCTATCACTTTTTCGCCATGTCTTTGATGTCCGCTATGGCGCGTGCTTTCCGCGGGCACATCGTAAGCCACAACCGTCGCTGTCGCGCCGCCTGTTGTGTCTTACGTTTTGTGCTGTTCCCGCAGGAGTCACTCGCCTTCGCTACCATGGACTTTTGCTTTTATTTTATAATACAGTTTGAAATTTTATTATTTTTTAATTAAGCAGTCACACTTTTAGTATGGCTGTTGTCATTATCAGTACCGTTTCCACCATATTTGTGCTGTGTTAAAATTTGAATTACTACAAGCACAATAAAAATTCCAAGTCCTGCCCAGTCTGAAAACTTTTCAGGATAGATAAGCAATAGACCAGCTACGATAGCAAACAAACGCTCAATCCATAGAACTTTACGGTACCAGAACCCTATTACGCCAGCACCGATTGCGACCATCCCCGTAACAGCGGTAAATACTACCCATAAAATTTGCGGTATCGTCGTATCTATCATTAATAAAGCTGGCGAGAAAACAATCATATATGGAATAATAAATGCTGCAATAGCAAGCTTTGCAGAGTTAACGCCAGTCTTAATTGGATCTCCACCTGAAATACCAGAAGCAGCAAATGCGGCGAGTGCTACAGGTGGTGTAATATCGGCAATGATACCAAAGTAGAATACAAAGAAGTGTGCCGATAATAAAATAACAACTGGCACTAATTCTTGTGGTGTATTTGGCGATAATAATGCCACAATTGCAGGTGCTGCTATCGTTGACGTAATAACGTAGTTTGCCGTTGTTGGGGCACCCATTCCTAAAATTAGTGATGCAATCATAACGAAAACAAGCGTTAAAATAATGCTTCCCCCTGCTAATGCTACTAAACTATTAGCTAAACTTAAGCCTAGGCCAGTTTTAACAACTACTCCGACAATAATACCTGCACAAGCTGTTGCTGCTACAACACCCAATGCCGTACGAGCGCCCTCCACTAACGCATCGACAATATCTTTTGGCTTTAAACGAGTGTCTTTGTTGAACATTGTTACAGCAATTGAAATAACAATTCCGTAAAGTGCAGCATGCATAACAGGTGTTCCGGTTAACATTAAAACAATAATGGCAATAATAGGTAGTAATAAATATATCTTCTTGAATACTTCTTTACGATTAGGCATTTGATCATCACGTAAGCCTCTTAAGCCAACCCGTTTTGCTTCAAAATGCGTCATAATCCAAATACCTGTAAAATAAAGCAACGCAGGAATTGCGGCTGCTTTTGCAATATCCCAATATGTAATTCCGCGTCCTATAAATTCTACCATTAGAAACGCCGCGGCACCCATAATCGGAGGCATTAACTGACCACCAGTAGAAGCTGCTGCTTCAACTGCACCAGCAAATTCTTTACGATATCCAAGTTTTTTCATCATCGGGATTGTATACGAACCTGATGTTACAACGTTGGCCACAGAACTTCCTGAAATCATCCCTTGTAGAGCACTTGAGAAGACAGCTACCTTAGCTGGACCACCAATTAATTTTCCAGCGAAAGCTACAGCTAAATCATTAAAATACTGACCAACCCCTGTTTTTACAAGGAACGCACCAAATAATAAGAACACAAAAATAAATGTAGCAGATACACTAATCGGTGTTCCTAAAATACCATCTGTCGTAAAATACATAAGGTTAACGATACTTTCAAAATCTTGCCCTCTGTGCGCCATAAAGGCAGGGAAATAAGGACCAAAATAAGCATAAATCAAGAAGCAAGTCGCGATAATCATAATCGGTAAGCCTACCGCTCGGCGAGCAGCCTCAAGCACGAGAACGACAGCAATTAAACCTACTAAAAAGTCCAACTGTGTGATAGTACCATTACGATTAACAAGCTCCGTATAATTTAATGCCCAATACGAACCTACAACTACAGATAATAACGATAAAATATAATCAAACCATGCAATTTTATGCTTTGGCGCTTTTCTTCGAGCTGGGAATAATAAGAAAATAAGTGCTAACCCAAACCCTAAGTGGATAGTCCGTTGAATCGGTGCTGTAAATTGCCCGAAAATCGCAGTATATAATTGAAACAATGAAAATGCTAATAATCCAAAGAAGATTACATGCTTCATGATTCCTGAAATCGTACGCACATTTGATTCAATATCGTACTTTTCAAGTATTGCTTGTTGCTCTTCTGCAGATATTTGTTCAAATTGTTCTTTTACTTCGTTGTTGCGTTCCTTCAGTTTTGTCATTTCAACCTAACTCCTTTCCATCTTTCATAAAGTGATAATCGCTTCACCTCAAATAAATAGGATTTACCCCTTTGTAAATCTTTTTTTAAATCATATTCATAACTTTTATAAACAAACACAAGATCCAAGTCTAAATCCCCAATAAAAATTGTGAAATTATCAATGACTTCCTTGTCAAATTGCAGAAAATACTTACCATCTCGTTGTGTTAATGTTTGATTTTCTTCCGCGTAACCCGGCATACCAACCGCTAAGTCTTCATACTCCATTCCTAACATTTGAATACGCTTCTTTTCTACGCATCGATAATATTCAAACACATCAGATTTATGGATTGAATGTGTGTACCTTATACTGAAAGCATTATCAGCAGCAAATGGTATATAATGCACTTTCGGATTGTCTATACGTGTTTCTGTAAATGCGAATACCTTTTGAAGAGGAAGAAAAATAATTATGCCAAAGCATATACAACATAAGGCTATAACAAAAACTACTCTCCTCTTTCGCATCACATCTATTCCCCCACCTTAAAAACTATCCGCTTTTTTGTTTTGCCTTAACGAATCAAAAAGGACCCGAAGCTTTACGCAATCCGAGCCCCTTTGTCTGTTAAGGAAAATGCTTATTCAATGTCGAGAATATTCACATCACATAGTCAAACTACGAGCAAATAAAAGCTTTCTCATTAGCATGGAACTTGTGTTTTTTATTTCTTTTCATCAAAGTATTTTTGTGCGCCTGGATGAATATCAATGCTGATACCATCTAAAGCCGTTTCCGCTTTAATAAATGCACCTTTTGCATGCGAAATCTTATCCGTGTTGTCATAAATAGCTTTCGTCATAGCGTAAACAACATCGTCTGGTAAATCTTTTTTCACTGCCAACATCGCAAGTACAGAAACTGTCTCCGTATCATTTGCAATACCGTAAGTACCAGCTTTTACTGTGTCTTTTGCATAGTAAGGGTATTTGGCAATTAGCTCATCTGCTTTCCCAGCATCTACACCGATAATATTGACTTTTGTTGTTGCATTTAATGCTTCTACAGCTCCTGTTGGTGTACCAGCCGTAATAAATGCAGCATCAATTTGTCCTGATTGAAGTCCATCAGTAGACTCACCAAAATCAAGATTTTGCGCTTTTACGTCATCCATTGTTAAGCCATGGATTTCAAGTAATTGTTCAGCATTCGCATAAGTCCCTGAACCTGGAGCACCTACAGAGACTTTTTTCCCTTTTAAATCAGCATATGTTTTAATACCTGAAGCTTCTGTCGTCACTAATTGCACAGTCTCTGGGTAAAGGGCACCTAAAGCAGCAATCGAATCGATTTTTTTACCATCAAACATTAATTTTCCTTCAGTTGCGTAATAAGCAATATCCGTTTGTACAAACGCAATCTCACCTTTACCATCTTGCAAAGCAGTCATGTTAGCTGCAGATGCTTGAGAAACTTCTGCTGTTGTTTTAATGTCTGTTTCTGTTGTAATTAAATCAGCAAATGTACCACCTAATGCATAGTAAGTACCTTGCGTTCCACCCGTTAATAAACTTAAATATTCTGGCTTATCAGAGCCAGTACTACTATCAGTTCCACATGCAGCTAAAATTAATAATGCAATGGCACTTAATAGCATTAACAATCTAAATTGCTTTTTCTTCATATTAATCTTCCCCCTTTGGAAATATTATAAGAATCTATTTAAAACTATCAAATTAAGTATAATTATGTCAATCTATTTATAGTAAATTCAGATAATTATATTTATACTCTTTGTCCCATTCATCAATTATCACTACTTACAAATAAACTCTCATTTACCCTTTATTTATCTCTAATAAACTATTAAATTATATTTTATCAGAAAATATAATTAATTTAAAATGTATACATTTTGTATAAAAGTTACATTACACCCTTTACCAATGGTCATTATTACAAAGAAAAGACTGTATCTAAATTTTCCATAGATACAGTCTTTCTATCGCCCTTATTGAATAACCCCACATGCAATTCTTGCACCAGAATTACCAGAAGGATCCGTTTTATAGTCGTCTGCTGATTCATGAATAACTAACGCTGTACCTTCTCCATCAAGTAAGGAGTTTTCTACATTTTTTTGTAAAGAGACACCTTCAGCCACGAAATTTAAATCTACAGTACCATCTTCACCAATTTCTAAATTTGGTAAGTCACCTAAGTGATAGCCCTTTGGATTTAATGTACCATGCTCTTTATGTGTCGGATTAAAGTGAGGACCCGCCGATTCAAACGTTGGTGGTTCACATTTTCCTACCGAATGAATATGAATACCATGTGTTCCTGCTGGTATGCCACTTAATGCTAATGTTACTTTGACTCCATTGTCCTCTTCTTCAAAATAGGCATTTCCATAGCTTTCATTGTTTGAACCAATTACTTTTGCAGTTGCCGTTAAAGTTGATTTTGGAGCGTTTACAGCTACTTTATCCTCTTTTTTATCAAAGAAGCTGCATCCTCCGACAAATACGGTCAATGAAATAATGAATATTGATATTTTTTTCATGTTATTACCTCCTCTATTTCTGATGGTACCCATCTCACCGATTACTTATGCAATATGTACTGGTGATTTCCCATCACTTTTCAAAAGGTAATACAATAACTTCTGCATCTTACCAGCTTTGTATGAAGTAATGCTACTGTGAAGAATACTGTCCAAGTCGCTCCCTTTATAGCATGTATGGTTCTAACAAACAAACCATGTGCTAGCGATGGTTGCTACTGACAGGGTGATTTTTAGAAATCAATGGAGCCGTTATTTAAAATGAGAAAGGACTATATCTATATAAGATATAGTCCTTCTCTATTATGATTGAATTACGCCACATGCAATTCTTCCACCAGATTCACCAGTGGGATCAGTCATGTAGTCGTCCGTTGATTCATGAATAACGATCGCAGTACCCTCTCCATCAAGTAAAGAATACTCTGCATCTTTTTTCAAAGTGACACCTTCTGCCATAACAGTCATTTTGGCCGTGCCATCCTCAGCTATTTCTAAATTCGGCAAGTCTCCAAGGTGGTGACCATTTGGATTATCCTTCCCATGCTCTTTAAAAGTTGGGTTAAAGTGGCCACCAGCTGTTCCGAAATCTGGACCTTCACATTTTCCAGCTTCATGTATATGCATGCCATGTAATCCTTTTGCCTCTGCAGGAAAACCACTTAAATTTAATGTCACCTTGACACCATTATCCTGCTCTTCAAAATAGGCATCTCCATAGCTTTCATTATTAGAGCCTATAACTTTTGCAGTTGCTGTTAAAGAAGAGTTAGCTTCCTCCTTATTACTAGCACACCCAACCAAAAATACACCTAAAGAAATAATCAATAAAGTTGTCAGTTTCATTAAATTACCTCCTTTTTTTATAGTTTATCACCTGTCTAAATAATTGTGCAACTGATAACTAGGCATTTATCCTCATAGTAAAAAATAAGGATTTCTCAGAAAAAACACTGAGAAATCCCTATTTTAATTAATTTAAAATTTTTACTGTAACTGTTCTTACACCCCAATTACGGGCTTGTCCATCTGATGGAATAAAAACATCAATTTTATTTCCTTTTATCGCACCGCCAGTATCAGCAGCAATCGCTTCACCATACCCTTCAACCCATACCTTTGTTCCAAGAGGAATAACTCTTGGGTCAACAGCAATTACTTTTAAATTTGGATTTGAGCGTATATCGGTCCCGTTCGCTGTAATACCTGAGCAACCTGTACAATATGCCGTATAAGCCGTAGCACGCATCGTATATGTTTGGCCATCTTGGTTAGATGGCGCACTCGTAACTGTTGTTACAGGCTTTGGTGTAGTTTTTTTCACAGTACTCGAAGAACTAGAAGTACTCGCTACACTCTTTTCAGTTTTAGGTTTTGCTGCAGATGCCTTAACAGCTAAAGCGTCACCAACTAAAATTAAATCAGATGAAAGGTTGTTCCATTCTTGTAAATCTTCAACTTCCACATTATAAACTTTTGCAAGGCTGAATAATGTGTCGCCAGCCTCAATAAGATGAGTCTCGTCGGTCGTATCCTCTTTTAAAATTCTTTCGATACTTAAGGCTTGTTCCGGATCAACCCATATGGTATCAATTTCATCTAACTCCTTCAAATCCGCTAAACTCAAATTAAAAATATTGGGTAATCCCCACAGTGTCTCGCCAATCTGACCAGTATATGCTGCCTTAGCGGGAGTGGCACTCCCGAACATCCCCATGCCAAGAGTCAATGCTACAGCTAATGCTATCGCTTTTTTCTTCATAATAAGTAATACCTCCAGTTGTTTAATTTTCTGCATTCCGTTGCTAGCACACTAGAGAATTAGGCTCTTAAATTATGCACGCAATATTGTAGAATGCTTCTAAATTTCACAGGACATCGGACCTGATATTACAAATTATTACTATTTAAACAAGATTTTATACAATTCCAATCATTTTTTTAGCAAATTAAACATTTAAATGGAAAATATAGCTCGTATTACTACTAACCATTTGCATATTTTATATAATGGAAATACAGCTTATGTAACCGATAATATAGTAAAGGGGGTATCTAATAGATTCAATCTTTTAAAGTAGAAATTTCTTATGGGGCTAGTACAGTTAGTACTAAGCGTAGAATATGAAGGGGCTCAATTATGTCGCTATACATACTTATAGTTTTTAATATCCCTTTTAATGTAAAATAAATCTTAATTAACATAATAATAACAATTTAAATATTATTAGTATTATCTATAGTGCAACATAGTGAGGTTGTATACTAATCTGAAAGTTGGTGTCCTACTGTGATTCGGGTAATTATAGCAGACGATGAGCCGTTAGCTCTTTTAAACATGGAAAAAAAGTTAGAAGAATTTGATTCAGTAGAAGTTGTTAAAGCATATTCAACAATTCACGACTTGCTGGATGAGGCACCGACATTGGATTTTCATGTAGCCTTTTTAGATGTAGAAATGCCAGGTATGAACGGTTTGGAGATTGCTCAATTATTAAAAAAATGGAAAAAGGATGTCCGTATTGTATTTGTAACCGCGTATCGAGACTATGCTGTTCAGGCTTTTGAAATTAATTCTCTCGACTATTTATTAAAGCCCATTTCTAAATCTCGTCTTGAGACAACTATTAATAGAATACAGGAACTCTTCCAAGTAGATACAACAGTCTCTAAACAAGTACAGCAGATTGAGCCTTCCCTTAGCATCCATTGCTTAGGTGGATTCACCGTCTTCCATAACAAGAACATCGTCCATTGGCGAACAGTAAAAACAAAAGAGTTGTTTGCCTTTCTCTTTTCTAATCTCAACAGTCATATACTACGCGATACAATCATTGATGCCTTATGGGCTGAAACAGAATACAAAAAAGCAAGAGTTCAACTGCATACAACGGTTTCTTATTTACGTACAACTCTTTCATCTTTAGGCTATTTCAACGTATTGCAATATGCAAACGGGTGTTATATTTTACAATTAGAAAATTTCCATTGTGATGTTCTGGAATTGGAGCAAATGTTAAAAAACAAAGAAGAGTTTGGGGAATTTGATGTAGAAAAAGCAGAATTATTTATTCAAAATTATCACGGAGAGTATATGGCGACACTAGATTACTCTTGGATTCATAGTAAAGCAAATTTTATTCTTAACCAACTTATACTTTTACTTAGTTATTTAGTCGAGCATTATACAACAAAACAGAATGCAAAAAAAAGAGAGCAAACGTTACTATTGATGATTGAGTATAATCCTTATGCTGATAATACTATCCAAAAACTTATTCAACATTATATCGAAGAAGATAATCGCGCAAATGCAGTAAGAGTATACAAAACCTTTAAGAAAAACCTGTATGTAGACCTTGGTATTCTACCCAATCCAGAGACCATTGCGTTATATGATACTATTGCGCAAGAATAAAAATAATGTAGCTGCCTCCAAACAATCGTTTTCCAGAGACAGCTACCTTTCTTTTTAGTTCATCGAATTAACAACACTTGATAAACCCTCAACTATACGTATACAATTTCTTCCTGATTGTTTTGCTTCATATAATGCTTGGTCAGCAATAGCAATTAACTCATTTGGGCTGCTAAAAGTGGAAGCAAAAACTGTTACACCTGCAGATAAAGTAACAGGGCGTCCACTAGGATTTTCTGCTAACGCTTGTTTAATCCGTAAATCTTCTGCTAAGTTGACAGCGTCTTCGATTGCAGTATTCGGTAAAATAACCATAAACTCCTCGCCTCCATATCTAAAACAGCTCCCCTGCTGATGCACACTTTCCTTCATTTTGCTTGCAAATGCTTTTAAAACTTCATCACCTACTGTATGACCATATGTATCGTTCACATTTTTAAAATCATCTAAATCAATTAATATTATGGCATGTGGCACTTTTTCTGTAATTAATTTGTTTAATACATGATCCATACTTCGGCGATTTGGAATTCCAGTTAATGAATCTAATTTCAACTGGTCAGTCAATTCATCAATTGTATTTTGTGAGTCTGCAATCGATTGTAACATGACATTTTTCAAGTTACTCGCCTCTACATACCAGTCATCAACTGATTGTAAAGAGCCTATTTTATTGCCATTCCGTCCACATTTAGAAATTTCTTGTAGAGGTCGGGCAATTTTCAAAGTTAGCCATAACACAAATACGAAAACGATTACAAACATTAATAATAAAGGCAATAATACTTTTTTTAAGAACATACTTATAGAGATAACATCTTCATTTTGCACCTGATTTACGGCTTGTTTAAACTTTTCCTTTGTTAAACCTTCTGTTTCAGCATTTTGTAATCCCTCTTGTACATATTTTTCAGCTATGTCCGAAACTTCTGCTATATACTCTTCCTGCATGACAAGTTTAGATTGTACGAGCATTTCGTTAAAACTTTGATAACTAATCCAAATACTGATACTAGATGTAACGAATACAACAATAATCATCATACTAATAATGACAAACGATAAATTTAACTTGAGTTTCTCCACAATAGATCATTTCTCCCATTGAGATGATATTTTGCAAAAGCTATATTGATTTCAATATTAAAAGTTTTTATTTTAACATCATACGTCATACCTCTTAAAAAATACTTAACAACTAATAGTTTTAACCTGTTTCCGAAGAAGTTAATTACTCAAAAAGAACTAAAAAACTTCTTTTTAGTTACATAAAGTTTTCTTTTATAAAAAAGTCCGTTTTCTTTTTCTTCATTCCATGGCATGGTAAAACGAGACAATAAATTATTTTGCTTACAGGAGGCTCTATGTAGCGTTGAAAAAGACCATCGTACGACATTTACTAATTATCGCTTTGATTTTTATCGTCCTTACTATCTTCCGCATACTTTGGCTAGCATATTTTATGCCTTCTAATGACCAACCAACTGCACAAGCTGGTATTTTAGATATGCGCAACCATTCTTTATCAGAGAATGAAGTTTTTCAAATGAATGGTGAATGGATTTATTATCCTGAAGTATTGTTAGATACGACTAGCTCCCCTCATCCAGATCAAACTATTAGAACTATTCCTATGCAAAAGGTAGCAGCAAAAACCCAACACTATGGCACTTATCATTTAAAAATTTTGTTAAATGCTAATGATGGTTCAGATTACCGATATGCAATTCAAGTTCCTGCCATCTCAACTGCCTCAGCATTGTATATTAACGGCAAACTTGTAGGACAGTCAGGTGAAGTATCAACAAATGCTAGTAATCATAAAGGGCAGGCCGCTCCTTACACTGTATATTTTACAGAAGAGCAGCCCGAAATTGATGTCATTTTACAAGTATCCAATTTTGATACGCCGTCGAATGTACTTATAACTAAGCGACTTTCATTTAGTTCAGCATCCGCTATGACGCACTATCAACTCATTACGGAATTATCACTAGTAGCTATTTCAATGTTACTCATTTTATTTGCATTGTTTAGCATTCTTGTCTTTATCTTTATTTATCGCAAAAAAATAGTATTGCTGTTTACAGTAGGCTTTCTTTTACCTTTGGCAGATGAACTCATTACACACGACCGTTCAATTTTGGATTGGTTTCACTTAGACTACGTATGGTCAATGAAACTATCAAATATTATTTATCTTGGAGCTTCATTTTTCTTTGTGCAATTTATTCGCATCTTGTTAGTTAAATATCAACAAGCAAAATATTTTCGATTGTTCTCAATGTTATATACATTAGGAGCACTTCTCATTGTGCTATTACCTATCCAATGGCTATACACAGCAAACCTAGTGTTTTTCATGCTCTATATTGTTTCCTTTTTATATGTTTTAACGCTTGCCTTGAAGGAGTACATAGGTAATCAGGAAAGTTCGGCTTTTATTGCGTTTACAGCCATTGGAACAACAAACGGTATTATATGGGGCCTGATAAAAATGTATTTTGTGTTAACTATTCCGTTCTATCCATTCGACTATTTAATGATTGCACTTGGCTTTTCAGGTTATTGGTTTAAACGTTTTTATGAAAACCAACAACAAATTAATCTGTTAGTTGCTCAATTACAAAGAGACGGGGAATTAAAGGATGAATTTTTATTAAGTAATGCACAGAAATTATGGGATCCTATGAATAAAATGATTACCTTGGGTCAAACAATCTATGATAATCCAAACAATAGTTTCGTCACAGAGGATAAGCAGAATTTAAAATATTTAATTGATATTGGACGAAGCATGTCGTTTACGCTAAATGATATATTGGATTATACACGCTTAAAAGATGGGAATTTACATCTCCATAAGAAAAATGTGCGTATTCAAGGAATTGTTTCAGGTATTTTTGATATGCTACGTTTTATTTCAGCTGGAAAACAAATTCAAATGACTTCTACCATTGCACGGAACTTCCCTCGTGTACTAGCAGATGAAAAACGACTTATTCAAATACTTTTCAATCTCTTACACAGCGCTATTAAATATACGAACGCTGACTTAATAGAAATAAGCGCAACAATTGAAAAAAATATGGCCGTTATTCATATTAAAGATACAGGCTCTGGAATAGAAAAAAAGGATATGATACTCCAGGATCATCTATTTTCTTCTGATCAAGGGAGTGAAGATAATGATAGAATGCATCTAAGTTTACTGGTTTCTAAGCAACTAATTGATTTACATGGAGGGTCATTACTAATCTATTCTAGTCCGAATAAAGGCTTTGATTTATTTTTCACCATACCGATTGCCGATGAGATGGAAAATGAGGAACAGATGAATGAGGAACAACAAGAGAAGGTACTTTTATCAGCAAGTACTACAAACTTAGAGGCCATACCTTCTGAAAAACAGTTTAAAATTTTAATGGTTGATGATGATCCTGTTAATTTAACAATGATGCGAAGTTTATTTTCCGCCACAGAATATGACATTACAACAATTACAAGTAGCGAAAAGGTACTGGAGTTGTTGCCTACGCAAAGGTGGGATTTAGTTATTATTGATGCTATGCTCCCTTATATTTCTGGGTATGCTTTAATTGAAAATATTCGCGAGCATTATTCCTTACTAGAGCTACCAATATTATTGTTAACTGCTCGAAGTAATCCCGAAGATGTTTATACAGGATTTGCTCACGGTGCAAATGATTATGTAACAAAACCTATTAATGCGCTGGAACTAAAAGTACGGTGTCGGGCTTTAATCGACTTAAAATATAGCATTAATCAGCAACTACATTTAGAAACTGCTTGGCTTCAGGCACAAATACAGCCTCATTTTTTATATAATACGCTTAATACAATTGCCTCACTTAGTACAATTGATCCAAATCGAATGATTGATTTAATGCACCATTTTGGTAATTATCTACATGCGAGTTTTGATGTAAGGAATTTACAACGAGTTGTACCACTTCGTGATGAACTAGAACTTGTCCGTTCGTATCTTTATATCGAACAGGAACGTTTTGGGGAGCTATTACAAATTGATTGGGATATCGATGACCATATTCAAATTGAGATACCCCCTATTTCATTGCAAACTTTGGTAGAAAATGCATTACGCCATGGTGTATTGAAACAAAAAGACGGCGGGACTGTTTGTATTCGCATCAAAGAGTATTCAGATTATGTAACCGTAAGTGTTATAGATGACGGTATTGGTATAGAAGCCAGTACATTAACACAATTGCTTTCCGATACTAATACAACTAGTAGAGGCATAGGCCTACGCAATACTGACCTACGCCTTAAAAGAATATATGGGCAAAGGTTGCAAATTAAAAGTACACCGAATGAAGGCACAACAATCACCTTCAACATCCCAAAATAGTGCCAGGCACTCACACAATTCTCACACAATTTATGGAGAGCCAAATAAAAATCCACTGCGTCTCCCGCGGCTTACAATGTGCCCGCGGAAAGTGCAGTGGATTTTTACAATTTAAGATGGGAAGTGCCAGGCACTCACACAATTTTCACAATTTAAGACGCTGTTATTTTGCATGCATCGATTACCAAATTACGGGCTTAGCTACCATTAGCCATAGCATAATGAGCAGTAATACAATATACATCCATGCCTTTCGATGTAAAAGCGAGGCAAATTTTTGCTGATTGTAGGCCGGCGTATTAAATGTTCGAATAGTCGGTTTAAACGCTCGCGCCAAAAAGACGATGGAACCTGCCATAACAAGAAATGTTAACACTACCCAAGATGTTGTCCATGGATATCCTCCACGCCACATTAATAAAATACCCGAGGCAACTAGAACATGTCCAGCGTGTTTAACAATCGTAATCGCACCCTGAAATACTTGGATATATGGCGGCATTTCCTCATGCGCAGCTGTATGCATTTTCTTTACTATTGCTAAAACTACGAACAATGGCCCAATCGAAAGGATAGCACTTAAAATATGTATATATAGAAGAAGTGTATAAATCGATATCATAATGCATACTCTCCCTTTAATAAGTCTTACTAATTATAGCATTCCTCATTATGTTCTCTCATTCTAAATGTGAATCCTTTGTAAACGTAGCATGAATCATTGTAAAATTGTTTGAAATCTGCACAATGAGGGTATTGATTATAGTAACATGCACTTATAGAACAAAAAGGAGTGATTCTTATAGGAATTCATCAATTTTTTACAAGTCTTAATGATTTAGAACGTATTATTCGTTGCCCTGGCCGCTTCAAATTCGAAGAGCATAATGTAGCTGCCCATTCATGGAAAGTTTCACAATACGCCATGTTTTTTGCAACTCTCGAAGAAATGAATGGCGCTACAGTAAACTGGAAGTCATTATATGAAAAAACCATCAATCATGATTTCGCTGAAGTATTTATCGGTGATATAAAAACTCCCGTTAAGCATGCTAGTCCTGAGCTTAAACAAATGCTCGCACATGTGGAAGAAAAAATGATGGAAAAATTCATTATTAACGAAATCCCGAAAGATTTCCAGGACATCTTTTTCGAGCGTATGAAAGAAGGCAAAGATGCAACAATTGAAGGACGTTTGCTTGAATTTGCAGATAAACTAGATCAATTTTATGAAGCATTTGCAGAATTAAAGCGCGGTAATACCGATATGGAATTCGTCTATATGTATCAAACAGCGCTGGCGAAGCTTTTAGCTATTCCTCTTCCGGCAACAGTCCAATATTTCCGTACTGAAATATTGAAAGATGCTGTTAAGGAGAAAACACATATTGATATTCAAACGCTAACGAATGAAGTATTAAACACAAACAAATAATGTGCATGTACAAGTTTTCCGATGAATTGATCGACGGAAGGCTTTTTTTATTTCCTAAAAAAAGGCGTATAATAGGAGTGATGGGAGGGAAAATTTTGTCACATGAATGTTCAATAGTAGAAGATTTACTACCATTATATAAAACTAAAGGTCTACAAGCCGATACAACTGAATTTGTCGAACAGCATTTAGCTACATGTAAACACTGTCAGCAGTTGGCCGCAACGAAGCTTTCATCTAATCAAAACTTATCCATGAAAAGCACATTAACATTTTTCCATCTCGTTTTTATCGTGCTATCTTTTATGTTTGCCCTCAACTCATCCCTACTCGGCGATCATAAAAGCTTTGTCGCGTTATATGCCCTTTTCGGCTGTTTAACCTATTTATTTTATAAAAACATTTGGATAGTATTTGCCATAAGCTCTATACCTGTTTTTGTATGGGCCATCATTAATAATTTTAGCAATCCACTCTATATTCATGGTGTCTCTTTTATGGATATTAGTGCACTTATCATTGGCGCTAGCTATATAGCTCTATTACATACGATTTTCGCCTTGCTTGGCTCTGCCTTTGCCATCATTTTACGGAGGTTTTAAATGATAAAAGCATCTCTCGTATGAAAGATGCTCCTTATCATTCCAGCTATTAGGCTTTTTTCACGAACTCTGATTTTAGTTTCATTGCGCCGAAACCGTCAATTTTACAATCAATATTGTGGTCACCTTCAACAAGGCGAATACTTTTAACCTTTGTGCCCATTTTTAGAGTTGAAGAGCTTCCCTTTACTTTTAAATCTTTAATAACTGTTACTGCATCACCATCTGCTAACAAGTTACCATTTGCATCTTTTACAATAAGTGCATCTGACTCTTGCTCTGTTGCATTAGTGCTCCATTCATGTGCACATTCTGGACATATAAAGTTTGCGCCATCCTCATATGTGTATTCAGAATTACATTTCGGACAATTTGGATATGCTGCCAATTCCGCTTCCTCCCTTGAATTTTCGTTAAGTAAATGATTACGCTCCTATCTTTACACACTTACTATAATTTCGCAAAGGTTGTTCGCATTTTTCGTTCGTATTTGTGAAAAATATATGAAGCCATTTCATATAATCCAAGCGCTTTATATGTATAAATTTCATGTTTTATAGCACGTGCCCATTGACTTTTTTTCAAAAACCATCTTACTTGCAACTTTGTTTATCATGCCGTATTATATCCTTAAAGGCTGCATTGTTCGTATAATATTAAGTTTTAACCTTTAAGCTGTAAAAGGGAGTTTTATTATTGGAGTTGGAATGACGGGCCTCACACTTAGGTGCATGAGGATAAGCAGGAAAACTTCTGCGAACACCCACTTTGAGGAGTGGTGGTTTAAAACTTTCTATAAGAAATACGGCATACGCGGCTTTTAAATTTTACATTAGAGCCTCAAGGCTTCAAAGCGACTCACCCTTCATTTATTGGAGGGTGAGTTTTTTTGTTAAAAACAAGCGTTGATGCAAATTTGATGCAAAAATAAATTAATACTAATTACAGTTATAACTTAACGCATTAACGATTTGGATTTCGGTCAATAAATTCCTCAATATCATCAGCTAGTCTATATACAAGATCGAAATAATGCTTCTCTTCCAAAACGCCCTTTTTTCTCCATTTTTGCATTTCTTCATAATGGAAATTATAAAAATATCCTTCCACCTCACCTCTTTCAATACCTTTTTTCTTCGCCATCTCAGATATAGAAAGACCTTTATTCCAATTCTGATTATATTCCCCTCTACTCATCCCCAATAATTTACATATTGCATCATAATCGTATTTAACATGATATATTACCGTACCTTCATTATTGTCTTCTTTTTCTTGTTTATTTTCTTCTGCATGAACTAATGTTGAAAAGGATAAAACTAAGGTTAATAAAAGAAAAAAACCTTTAATAACGATTTTCATTATAGAACCTCCAATCTTTATTAAATTTAATGTGTGAGGTTTTAGTAATAACTATGTGAGCACCTACTTTCCACTTTCTCTCTACCATGCCAGCCAATTTTTAAAATTACCCGGTTTATTAATTACTTGTGTACGAACATCACGTTCATTTAGCCAGTTATAAAAAGGTACCTTTGCTTTTTACAGTACAGTATTAATCTCATAATTATCGGGATTCTTCTTGCTATAAAGATGAAGAAAAAGACTAGCTAAAACAGCTAGTCTTGTTTCATTAAAATTTGTCATATTAAAATAGATTTCTAGTTACTAAATCATCATATATCCCGTTCACCGTTAGCTTCCCATTTAGCAATTTCCTCTCTAACACGAGGGGCAACTTCTTTCCCAAGCAATTCAATGGCACGCATCACTTGATTATGTGGCATTGTACTTAACGGTACATACATCATAAAACGAGTAATCCCCACATGCTTACGCAAATGAATGATTTTCTCTGCGACAGTATCAGAATCACCAACATACAATGCCCCTTCAAAACTTCGCGCTGCATCAAAACTTGAACGATCATAATAAGCCCAGCCCCGCTCCTTGCCAAGTTTATTCATACCAGCTTGAGTGGATGGGAAAAATGTATCTGCTGCCAGTTCCCTATTCTCCCCTACAAAACCTATCGAATGAGATCCCACCTTCAGTTTGGAGACATCATGACCTGCATGAGCCGCCGCTTTTTTATATAACTGTACAATTGGTGCAAATTGCATCGGGCTACCACCAATGATCGCCAGCATCAGTGGCAATCCGAGCAGGCCTGCACGGATGGCAGAATCTTGATTTCCACCACTACCGACCCATATAGGTAAAGAATCTTGAACAGGTCTTGGATAGACACCTAAATTATTTATTGCAGGTCGATGTCTGCCCTCCCACGTTACTTTTTCCGATTGACGAAGTTTAAGCAGCAACTCCAAATGTTCTTCAAACAGCGCATCATAGTCGTTCAAATTATAGCCAAACAACGGAAATGACTCGATAAAAGAACCTCGCCCTGCCATTATTTCCGCGCGTCCATTTGAAATCCCGTCTAGTGTAGAAAAATCTTGAAAAACACGTACAGGATCAGCTGAAGAAAGCACAGTTACCGCGCTTGTAAGTCGTATGTTTTTCGTTTGGGGTGCAGCCGCTGAGAGAACCATCGCTGGAGATGATGCTGCATAATCCTTCCTATGATGTTCACCAACGCCAAACACATCCAGCCCTACTTGATCAGCAAGGATAATTTCTTCGACCACTTCACGTAGACGTTGGGCATGACTAATCACTTCGCCATTATAAACATCCGGTTTCGTTTCTACAAAAGATGTAATACCTATTTCCATTTAAATCTCTCCTAGTCCAATTAAATTATAAGAATAAATATAGTGTTACTCGTAGTAGTACTATCACCCAGTTATTTTCGAATACTTAAAGCCCAAAAAAGCAGAGCCAAAGCACTGACCGAAGCGCCAAGCAAAGAAACGCCTCCCCAGCCGAAATGTGCATATATTTGAGTTGAGGCAATTGAACCACTCGCACTGCCGATAGAATAGAACATCATATATCCAGCAGTAAGTCGACTCCTTGCTTCGGGGTGCAACGGAAGAATCATCGTTTGATTCGTTACATGTATTGCCTGTACAGCCAAATCAAGTAGAACAATACCGACAACTAATGCGACAATTGTTTGTTGTAGATAACTGATAAACAACCATGAAATTAGCAATAATAATAAAGCACTACCAGTCGTTCGTTGTCCGTACCCTCGATCTGCAAGTTTTCCTGCACTTGCCGCAGCTAATGCTCCTGCTACACCAACAAGACCAAAAGCTCCAATTGCACTATAAGATAAAGCAAACGGCGGTGCGCTAAGTGGTAAAACGAGCGAAGTCCATAAAATACTGAAATCGGCAAAAATCAACAGCGCTAAAACTGAACGAACGCGTAAAGTTCGCTCTTGAATAAATAATGTAAACGTTGACCTAATCAACTGGAGATAAGTGATTGATTTCACTTCGCGCTCAACAACTGGCAGTACTTTAAAAAACAAACTAGCTAGCAAAAGCATGAGTGCTGCAGAGACGATATATACGGAACGCCAACCTGCTAGATCTGTTAGTATACCGGCAAAAGTCCGCGCGAGCAGTATGCCGATAACTATTCCACTTGTTACAATACCAACGACACGCCCTCGTTCTGTAGGAGAAGCGATATTTGCTGCATAAGCCACAAGCGTTTGGGTCACAACTGCAAGAAGACCTACTAAAGCCATACCTACGAAAAGTACAACGCTAGAGAAAGCTGTCCCCACTATAATCAAAGCTATTGTGGATAAGAGCATCTGCCCCACAATAAGGCGCCGTTGATTTAATAAATCTCCAAGGGGAACGAGTAGTAGTAAACCCAATCCATAAAAAATTTGTGTGATAGTAATCACAACACCAATAACGGAATGGTCAATGCCAAAATCATTCGATAATCGATCGAGCAATGGCTGGGCAAAATAAATATTGGCCACTGACATTCCACAGGCAGTCGCAAACAATAATGTCAAAGAGCGAGACATGGATGAATGCTGATGCCCATGAGGTTTAGTTTCAGGAGATGGACTATTCACCTTAGAATAAAGTGGGCCATTTTCTAGATTCGAATCTGTTTTGTACACACCTTAACCTCCATTACGTTAAATTAGCAACCATAACATACCGAACGGTACAATATAATTATTGGTAAATATAGCTTAAACTTATTTTGATTGTCAACACTTTTATTTTCTACAAAAGCGTTGCATTCAATAGATTTGACTAAAAACACGGCTAATACTATAATGATTACATACTGTTCGGTATATAAATAACAATCTAATTGTCAACATACAAAACATTAAAATCGAAAATTGAAGAGAGGTATTCTTATGGCAAGAACCCGAGAGTTTGATGAGGATCAAGTTTTAAACGCAGCAATGCAGTTATTTTGGGAGAAAGGATATGAGGCTACTTCATTAAGCGACCTTACTTCTAGAATGGGCATTCAACGCCCTAGTATTTATTCAACCTTTGGTGATAAGAAAGAGTTATTCGAAGCAGCACTTCGCAAATATACAATGTCCCGCGCATCCGATATTCGAACCAAGCTCCAAAGTCACTCCTCTATAAAAGAGGCATTTTCTACTTTTTTTTCAGATATCATCAATGACGAATATGGAGGTGCACTTAGTAAAGGCTGTTTTTGTATTAATACGATGGTTGAACTCGCACCGCATGATGAGCGATTTGAAATTTTAACTAGAGAACATCAACTGTACCTAACTGTTATCTTTCAAGAAACGATTGAACGGGGAATACAATCTGGTGAGCTGGAAGCCAACACTGATGCAAAATCTTTAGCACAATCACTAATTATCGCATTAATCGGTCTAACAGTTATGATGAAATCCCGCCCTCAACGCTCTTTTATCGACAATGCAATCGCAACGACTCTTACATTGCTCAAATGACATTTAACAGTCAAACTTACAACAACTGTTGCCGAGAATATAGAACATCCAATAGATAAGGGAAAACTCGCATGTTGATAAAACATAAATCAACATACGAGTTTTTCATTTTCCTTAATACGCAAAAATTTTTCTATATTTGATGTAATGCTCTGGCCAAAATTCTTCTTCTTACCGATGCTAGTCAGCAAAGGGCTAGTTTTTTTATCATAACGATTGGGGTGTCATTATTTTGTTGTTTCAGCTATTTAAATAGACCCAACTTAATTGTTCTCAACACGTTTTCCATTAACAAAAACTGATAACACAAGCCCAATAAGCGCAATGGCTGCGATAAAGAAGAATGCATACTTTGTCCCTTCAGCCATTAATTCAAATGGTGAAGCATTTTGGAATTTTTCGAAATGCTTGTTTTGTCCACTGACCATTAATGTAATAGCCAATGCTGTCCCTGTCCCACCTGCAATTTGTTGTAATGTACTCATAACAGCTGCACCATCTGCGTATAATTCACGTGGCAACTGATTTAAACCATTTGTTTGCGCAGGCATAATAATCATAGAAATCCCTATAAAGAATATTGTATTCGCTAAAATAATCTGCCAAACGGGTGTATGTGCGGAAATCGTAAAGACAAAAAGTAAACTTGCAATTAATGTTAGCAGAAAGCCAAGGGGCAAAAATTTCTTTGCACCAAATTGATCGAACATCTTTCCTACTACTGGTGATAAAACTGCATTCATGGCACTACCAGGCAAAAGAATAAGACCAGCAACCGTTGCACTGAATAGTAAAGAACCTTTTAAGTACATAGGCAATAGTATCGCTGTTGATAAAATTAAAAGCATACCGCTAAATAACAATACCGTCCCTAACGTAAACATAGGATATTTAAACGTTCGTAAATTAATCATAGGCTGCTCCATTTTAAATTGACGAATTACAAATAACGCAATTGAAACTAGGCCAACAATAAATGGTATATATACCCCTGCAGAAGCAAAGGATTTTTCTGCAATAGTACTTAAACTGTAAATGAAGCCGCCAAATCCAAGTGTCGATAAAATAATTGAAACAACATCAATAGCTGGCTTCGTAATAGTAGATACATTATCGATTTGTTTAAGCCCCACTACGACTAATCCTGCATAAAAAACAAGGCTTATCCAGAAAATAAACGACCAATCCAACGAGTCCACAATTAAGCCTGCCAATGTTGGCCCAATCGCAGGAGCTGTCGTAATAACAAGCCCCATTAACCCCATTACCGCTCCACGCTTTTGAATCGGGAAAATTAATAAAATTACATTCATCATGAGCGGTAAAATAATGCCCGTTCCAAACGCTTGAATGATACGACCTAGCAGTAAAATCGGAAAGCTTGGTGCTAAAGCTGCTAAAATCGTTCCTACAATCGAAAATACTAATGATCCAACAACTAACTGTTTTGTTGTAAACCATTGAATTAGAAGAGATGAAACAGGCACTAAAATACCTATTGTTAATAGATAGCCTGTAGTAAGCCACTGTGCTGTCCCAGCTGAAACAGTGAAATCGGACATAATATTGGTCAGAGCCATATTTAAAGCTGTCTCACTAAACAACCCTATAAATGCTGCAAACATAAGCACAAAAGCCATACTTTTAGGTTTTCGTACTGGCACAACTTGCAAAGATGAAGCCATAAATAAAATACTTCCTTTCTTTCTCTATAATTAATTAGACCGGTCTATATAATAAGCATAAAAATGAAGCCCCTATTTACTTAGAAAGCAATAAAGGAATCATTTTGTTAATTTGAATTAAAGGCTCACTCGATTTTTTGGTTACACATAATGTAATCCCACCTTCAATTAATGCACTTATTGTTTTGCTAATTAAGTAAGCACGTTCTTCACTATAACCACTAACTTTTAATTTCTCAAAGTAAAGATTTCCCCATATTTCAAAGGTTTCTTCACAAGCCTGACGTAAATTCTCATTTACAAATGCTGTTTCCATTGCGAGTAAACCCATTGGAACATTTTTTAATTTTGATATTGGATCCATGTCATGAAAAATTCCCGAAATACTTTCTATATGATATTGAAATGCCTTCGCTGGATCTTCGTAAGCTGCTAGATTTTGCTCAATTTCTGCTGCAATTCTATTTGCTGATAAGTTGATCGCTTCAACAGCTAATTGTTCCTTACCATCAGGAAAATGATAATATAAAGAACCTTTTGGCGCGCCACTCTCTTGAATTATTTGACTCAAGCCTGTAGCATGGTATCCTTTTAAATGAAAAAGCTCTGTTGCAGCTTCTAAAATTTTCTCTCGCGATGTTTTTTTACTAGACATAGGATTACCTCCCTTAAAAAAATTATAACGAACGGTCTACATAATAATAAAAGTCTTTTTGAACGCTGTCAAATTTTAATAACTCTAACCTTCCCACCTTAAATTCAATCAATACAATGAAATGTCGCTGACCAATTAGTTCACTTCAACTACAAATGTGTAGGATACCTCACCATTTGACCATCTAGCTAAAACCTCAAAAATATATCGACCTTTGTTTGACGGCGCTGCCATCTCATTGTTTTTCAACATAATTTCATTATCTCTCCCGTTTTCATTCCAAAGATAAACAAAGATTTCCGGGTTTTCTTCAACCTCAATACGCATGTTCATATTTGGTTCTAACTGAATCGCCTGTAATTTTTCAGCTACTTGGTTTGGAGATGCATGATCAGTTTGAACAGTCTCAGTTGTTAGCCACTTTTTCCTTTCCCATTGATAACCGCCCGCTTCCATTTCAAACTTCTTCCCATTAACATGGACCCAGCCTGCCATAGATGGAGGAAAACTTTCTTTATTGAGTTCTGCTTCATGGTGAGTTTTATTTACATCATTCGAACAACCCGCTATTAAAAGTGCAATCAAGCCAATCATTAAAAATAACTTTTTCAATGTGCAACCTCCTTTTTCTAAATTTGACTTTTATTTCTCAAATTCGTTTCATTTATTTTAATAAAATTCAAAGGATGATTGTTCTTATTGAACTTAATTCCAAGACTGCTCGATTTTGTGAGTCTCTGGACTTTTTTAATGCCTCCTTGTAACATTGGGTTAAGAACAAATTGTATTTAGATTTCTTCATTCAATCACTGATACACTATAAGCAACAATTTAGACAAAAAAAAGGCTAGTTAATTATTATTTTGTTTTCTTTACTCAATGAATATAGGATATACTTTTATAGTCCTGTTATTGGCACGTAAAATTTAAATTTAAAATTCAAGAAAGTTTTATTGGAGGTTTATTATGAATTACAGAATTATTAACAAACAAGTATTTGAACAAGCGCAGCTACGTTCGGTTTCGGATGTACCATTCACTGAAGAAGAACTTCAAAACGGTATGAAAATAGCTGTCTCTAAAGCGGATGATACGTTAGCTTTATATTTACTAGATATCGAAGGTCATAAAAAGTTCGAAGTTCGTTGGGATGATTCATCAGAAGTTTTCAACGGTTGGTATTCAGCATGGGATAATTTCTCTTGGTGCCTTGATGTAGTAAGCAAATAAATAGAACTTGATGAAATAATATCAACTAGAAACAACATCCTTTTGTTTTCGGTTGATATTATTTTTATTTAAGTACGATTGTCATATGCTCATACAAGTTAGGAGGAATTACTATGAGAAGTTTAAAGGGAATAATAAGCATTCTATTTATTGTTGTATTTGCATTAATGGTCATTTTATTAAACTCTGGTCCTCCTAAGCCAATTGTATCGGCAGAAGGGAAAAAAATAACGATAGTACAAGGTTCATATTGTTGGAATAAGATAATTGGATTTGAATGTGTTGATAAAATATCGCCACCAGAAATCCTGGAAAATAATAAAATCACACCCTTTCCTGTATCCCCTAATAGCGAAATAAAAATCCATTTTAAAAAACCACCCATTGATGAAATAGAAGTAGAAAAATGGTTGGATAAAAGCGAGAGTGCACTAATAAAAGTTGAAGGCGATGTTTTTTCAGCGCCTCAAGAAAAAGGCATCTATATATACACTGTTTCCGGCAGATGGGAAAAAGGGAGTTCGTCTTTCGTTTTTAGTATAAGAGTTAAATAATATTGTATAATTTGTGTTGTATCTCTATCTATTTATGCTGAACATTCTGTTTTAAAGGAGTGATATTTTTGAAACTTTTTAACAAGATTAAATTTATCCATCCTATAAGAAAGTACATACATTTCATCTTAATAATTTTGATGTTTTCACTTATCATACCCGCTGGATTCAATCCAAAATATTTAAATATAATCATGTTTATTTTTGGACTGGTAGTACTAAATCGCGGGTTTGACTATAGAGGAACTAATAATAAAGCGTTTTATCAATGCTTGTATACAGGTCTCACAATGTGTTTAGTATTTCTAATATTATTCATCATCCAATAATTTTGGGTAAACCGTAATGCGTAGAAATGATTTTCTACATATCGATTAGAAAAAATAGTTTTGACTCCTTGTAACTTTGTATAATTCATCCGCAATTTGAACATATATGGAGTAACAAGGGAGGTTATCATCATGAAAAAACTACTTTATATCTTAGTACTATTCACATTATTACTATCAGCCTGTGGAAAAAATGCGGAACCGAAGGAAGTCGCTGTCGATCAAGACACATCTGTAAAAGATATTGTAGGGGCAGTTGTTAAAAATAAATTTACTGTAGAAGAAACGAAAGGCATTGTTACTATATCGATTCAAGATACAGATGTACGAGAAGGTTCTAAAAATCAGATGCTAAAAGATTCTGGTAAAATATTTGCCGAGCTGTCGAAGCTAAAAAGTGTGAAAACACCTTCAATCATTTGGTTTGCCCCATTAACAGGTGCTAATAGTAATGAAGAAATGACGGAAGTATTAAGCATTTATTTTGATGAAGAAGATTTTAGAACCGTCAATTGGGCCGATTATTCACAATTAAATATAGAATCCATTGCCACTGAATATAAAGAAAACCCAGCTTTAGGCGATTAACACATCAAAAAGATATTGGGACAAAGGAGAAAAAGTGTTAGATTGACTACGATCAATCTAACACTTTTTTGCTCTCAACGTTGATGTCCGCTCCAGCGGACGCTTTCCGCGGGCACATCGTAAGCCGCAACCCTCGCTAACGCGCGGTTTGTTGCGTCTTACTTACTGTGCGTTCCCGCAGGAGTCGCCGCCTCCGCTACCATCAACTAGTTAATTGTTTGAGTGCCTGGCACGAACCCCTTATATGCCCTCAGTATTCATTAATACAATACGCCAGCCATCTGGATCTTCAATCGTTACACCTTTTTCTGCCCAATAAGGATTTTCTGGCTCCACTTCTGGATAACCCATCTGCTCTAGTCGTTGCACAATGCGCTGGATTGCTTCAATGTTTGGCATGTAAAGCACAAGAAGATTATCCTTGGTCGGTGCAGGACATGGGCTACCATCAACATGCTCAGTAAATTCCAAATGATAATTGGCATTCGGCAGACCAATCATAATACCATTATAGCCTCGATGCCCTTTAAACGAGCCAATCTTTTCTAAACCGACACCTTCACAATAAAACCTTTCTATTGCCGATAATTGATGAGTCGGTCTTGCAACACGTACTTGTACAACTTCCTTTGCCCATTGTTCTTTCATCGCCATCTCTCCTTCTAGGACGATTATATAATGGGAAAACTTGAGAGGAGAACGGTCAATAGTCTGAGTTGTATTCCGCATGCCATATTATATCCGCTTTTTGTAATGGTACTTCCTTTTTTAAGTAATACTCTTCCGCTACCCAATATCTGCATTCATACTTCTTCCTAATTGCTGATACATCCCCTATATACGAATCACGCTTTAAAACTCTTTCTTCCCTAACATGTTTTGGACATTCTAAAAATATCGTATAGTCATAAAATCTCCTCCATTCATTGCGCTGAAGAAAGACTCCTTCTATTAAAAGAATACTATTTAGTACAAAGTGCTTTTTACTATTTATTACTGTATTCATTGCGCGATTATAAAAAGGCAGTGTTAAATCTTGATGACCATTATGTATTTTTTTTAAAAGGCTTTCTTTTATGAATTTTATATCCCATTGTAAATAATAATATTCAAACCATTCTTCATTGCCCGTATTGTATCGCTTTTCACTTTCTACAATATAATCATCAATATGCAAAACATTAACCACGCAATCATTTTCCAACGCGCTAGCTAGTTTATTTACAAAGGTTGTTTTTCCTACTCCTCCTAATCCGTCAATGGCAACAATGAGAGGCCTTTCTCCCCTCTCTGGACTATTAAATCGCTTCATTATTTCGGTTGTCACCTGTTGTGCCCCACGCAATTATTCCACTCTCCTAATCCAATACTGTTATCAACATTAAAATAACCAGCTTACTTCCCACAAAGTAAACTGGTCTCTTTTAAATTATTGGGATAACGCAACATCAAATGAAGCAGCGGTTTTCGCCTTTACTTCCTCCAATGTTACACCTTCTGCTAATTCTATTAGTTGCATGCCTGTAGATGTAAAATCAAAAACAGCTAAGTCCGTTATTAATCTGTGCACAACACCTTTGCCTGTTAACGGTAACTCACACTGCTTTTTAATTTTTGACTCCCCGTTTTTGTTTACATGCTCCATCACGACAATGACTCTTTTCGCACCGACAACAAGATCCATGGCGCCCCCCATGCCCTTTACCATTTTCCCTGGGATCATCCAATTGGCAAGATCACCTGTTTCGGAAACTTCCATTCCACCTAAAATAGCAAGATCAATATGTCCACCACGAATCATTGCAAAGGACTCAGCACTATCAAAAAAAGATGCTCCTGGCACAGCTGTCACTGTTTCTTTCCCAGCATTTATGAGGTCAGCATCTACCGCACTTTTCTCTGGATAAGGACCAATTCCAAGGAGGCCATTTTCGGATTGTAAAAGCACCTCATAATCAGAAGGAATGGCATTGGCAATAAGTGTTGGAATACCGATACCTAAATTGACATTCATGCCATTTTTAATTTCCTGGACAGCTCTATTCACAATTTTATATCTTGTATCCGCCATTATGCTTCCTCCTCCTTTTTAACAGTCAAACGTTCGATACGTTTTTCATAATTTTCGCCGAGTAAAACACGTTGCACGAAGACACCTGGTGTGTGAATATGATCTGGATCTAGTTCGCCCACTTCTACAATCTCTTCCACTTCTGCAATTGTAATTTTGCCTGACATCGCTGCTAAAGGATTAAAATTACGCGATGTTTTTCGATAAATTAAATTGCCTAGCTTGTCTGCCTTCCACGCTTTGACAAGAGCAAAGTCTGCAACAATTCCTTCTTCTAAAATATATTCCTTGCCATCGAAAACCTTTACTTCTTTGCCTTCAGCAATTGGCGTTCCAACCCCTGTCGCTGTATAAAAACCTGGAATGCCAGCTCCTCCAGCTCGCAGACGCTCTGCTAATGTACCTTGTGGTGCAAGCTCAACTTCTAACTCGCCACTTAAAAATTGCTGTTCAAAGATTTTATTTTCGCCAACATAGGATGCTATCATTTTTTTAATTTGCTTATTTGCTAGTAATAACCCTAATCCCCAATTATCTACACCACAGTTATTACTAATCACTGTTAAATCCTTTGTTCCCTTATGTTGTAACGCAGCAATAGCCTTTTCAGGAATACCACTTAAACCGAATCCCCCTACTGCTAACGTAGCACCATCATTAATATCAGCAATGGCTTCCTCAAACGAATTCCACACTTTCCCATTCACCATATCGAAACCCCCTAAAATTGCTCGTTTATCAAGAAAAATTCTACATCATTCTTGTTTTATAAGTAAAGGAATTAATTGTAATGTTATTTATGCTTAATTTGCATAAATCAACGAATGCTATTCTTTTTCCGTTCGAATTGTCTTTAATAATTGCGTTAAGGCATAAGATTGATATGTGTTTTTTTTCGTAATTACGCCGAGACGCCACGGCATATAAAAGTTCTGTAATGGAATAATCTTTACATTTCGATTGTTTTGCTTCGCTGCAATAGAATAAGGCAAAAGAGTCACGCCTAAATTTGAGGATACTAGCTCAACAATTAAATCCCATTGAGAGCTTTTGTAGCTAATTATTGGCGTAAACCCTGCACTTTTACATGATTTAATAACATAATCATGTAATGAAAATTCCTCTGTAAAAATAATAAATGATTCATTTTTTAACTCTTGCAATAAAATGTGATCTTGCTTAGCTAATGGGTGTTGTTCATTAATAAAAACAAAAAATTGATCTTCAACGAAAGATTGGACAATGAACTTCCTTTCGTCGGTAGGTAACACAACTATGCCCATATCTACTTCTCCACTTTCCACTAAAGTACCAACTAATTTTGCTCCACGCTCGACTAGCTCTAAATGAACATTTGGATATTGTTGATGAAACTTACGTGCAATTTCAGGGAAAAACAAAGTGCCAATGAGCGGAGGGATACCCATTTTAATAGACCCCGTTTTGATGTTTACTAAATCATCTAGCAAAATGTGCAAATCATAGACAGAACGCATAATTTTTTGACCTTGTTGATAAACAATATTGCCAGCATCCGTTAACTCTACATGTCTTGTAGAACGATTTAATAACTCAACATGAAGATTATCTTCTAACTTTTTAATGCTCTTACTTAATGAGGGTTGTGATACAAAGGTTTCACTTGCTGCTTTCGTAAAACTTCCATGTTCTACTACTGCCATAAACGCCTTTAAATCTCGTAACTCCATATGAAAACCCCTTATTTATTCTAATTTGTTATGGATAAAATCATTAAAGTATTAATTAGTAATAAATTCTCTTAATAATTCTTTAATCCTTCTTTGCAAATGCAACCTAAATGTAGAACGTAAAGGTTTTCATATACATCTTTCTCATCCATGTGAATATCTGTAACATTAAAGTAGGATTTTTGTTTTATTTAAAAGATTTATTTATGGATAATTTCTTTGAAAATCTATATATTTGACTAGTTGGGCTTTTTCGAGGCTTTATCTTCCTATCAACATATAAGTATTTTGTCGCAATTAAAAGTTAGGAGATAACGCAATAACTCTAGCGCCACGTTCTATTAAATAATATAAAAAGGGATTTTACGGATGCTAATTTATTTAATTATTTTTTGTGCCATTATTTTAGGAGGATTCTTGTTACGAAGAATGTTTTATATTAGAAAAGACCGCCTAGAAAAGAAAAAGATTATGGAGGAACGATTAAAAAAGCTTATTTTTTCGAATTCTAAGCAACTATAAATAATATTTCTTTACTACATTACATACGCAGAATTTAACGTAAGGACGATACTCACGCTAGGCTTTATTCAAATGCTAGCCCTTCTACATAAGCGAAAAAAATAAGAACAATCTATGCTTTTTATTTCAAATCTTTTTAGTTTAGTGTTAAACTATCTATTGTCAATTAAATGAAGTAGTAATGAGTATGATTTATGTTTTACTGTCAATACTCAGTTTATCACTCAAACTAGGAGGAATTTTATTATGAAACGTGTTGAAAATAAAGTAGCACTTGTTACTGGCGGAGCGTCAGGAATCGGTTTATCAGCAGCAACTTTGTTAGCGAAAGAAGGAGCAAAAGTTGTTATTGCTGACTATAATCTTGAAGGGGCAAAAGAGATTGCTGCAGCATTAGTAAAAGAAGGCTATGAAGCAGCTGCAGTATTTTTAGATGCTGGCGATGCTGATTCAATCAAAGCAGCAGTAGAATTCACTGTTGAGCAATTCGGTTCTTTAACAGTACTATATAACAATGTAGGTTCAACAAACTTACAAAAAGATTTAGATGTAGTAAACATGGATTTAGAAGAATTTGATCGCCTAGTAAATATCAACTTAAAATCAGTATTACTTGGTAGCCGTTTCGCTATTCCACATATGCAAAAAGCTGGTGGTGGTTCTATCATTAACACTGCTTCTATGGGTGGATTTGCAAGTGACCAAATTCGTACAGCTTACGGTACAACAAAAGCTGGCGTAGTTCACTTAACTAAATATATTGCAACTCAATACGGTAAAGATAAAATCCGCTGTAACGCTATAGCACCAGGATTAATTTTAACTCCTGCAGCTAAAAACAATTTACCAAAAGATTTACTAGAAATTTTCACAAAATATAATGCCCTACCATACAATGGTGAAGCAGATGATATCGGTTACGCAGTAGTATTCTTAGCTTCTGATGAATCTAAATTTATGACTGGTCAAACTCTTCAAATTGAAGGTGGCCATTACATTGCTAACCCAACAATTGCAGATACAAATGTTTGGGCTTCAAACCAACAAAAATAATAACCTTTTTAGCTGATTAAAAAGGTTTGAGCGAACAATCAGTATTAAAAGTGTTAGCAAAGATAACGAGATTGCTATTCTCGTTAGTCTCAGGCTGTAGATAAACTCCAAAGAAATTTGGAATTGTCTACAGTCTTTTTTTCAGGAAATTGTTTGAGTGCCTGGCACTTCTCATAACACTTCTCATAAATACTTAGCATCATACTGGCTCCTAAATCGGAATAATCCACTTCGCTTTCGCGGGAGTCTTCGTGGATTTTTGCTTGGATAGTTATAGAGGAAATTGTTTGAGTGCCTGGCACTTCTCATAACACTTCTCATAAATACTTAGCATCATACTGGCTCCTAAATCAGAAAAATCCACTTCGCTTTCCGCGGGCACATCGGAAGCCGCAACCCTCGCTATCGCGCGGTTTGTCGCGTCTTACGTTCTGTGCTGTTCCCGCAGGAGTCTTCGTGGATTTTTCCTTGGATAGTTATAGAGGAAATTGTTTGAGTGCCTGACACCTAGGCCTTCTCTAACGCTAATTTGATGCCAAAGCCAATCAGAACTATTCCTGTTAAGCCTTCGATTACTGCCTTTGTCATAGGCTTCTTCATAAAAGCACTAATTCTATCTAATAAATATACATAGAAGATGAACCATGAAGCCGTTAAGGCGGTATAAATAAGTCCCATCAGTAAAAATGGGAAAAATGTGCTGTTTGAGCCATCTACAAATTGTGGTAAGAACGTTAGAAAAAACACTGCTACCTTTGGGTTTGTCACATTTGTTAAGAAACCTTGCTTAAAGCATGATTGATTCCCATACTTAATATCAATTTGAGTATCATCATTTACGACTGGCGACTGCGTGCGAATTGTTTTTAAAGTCCATAATGTCTTCACACCTAAATAGCATAAATACACCGCTCCAACGTATTTTAAAATAGCAAATATATAGGCTGACTTTACAATAATTGCAGAGAGTCCGATAACCGCAGCTAATGTATGAATAAATAATCCACAGCATGAGCCAAGTATTGTTTGTAACCCACCCTTTTTATTAACTGTTAAAGTATTTTTAGTCGCAATCGCAGTATCGGGTCCAGGTAAAATTATTAATAAAATACACATCAATAAAAACATCGGAATATTCTCCATGCCGATAGCCCTCCAATCCGTCTGAAAATTATAAAAACAATTCTACCATACGTAACCTATCTGAAAAAGATACCACTTAAAAAATTCCCCATATTCTTTACAATTGACATATAACCATAAGGTGTTATATATTCGTAACACCTTATGGTTATATTTTAAAAAAGAGGAGACTATAAAATGCCTGAACAACTACAAAATATTGTTAAAACTATTACACTTAATGCGCCTATCGAGAAGGCGTGGGAAACAGTTACAAATGCCGAAAAGCTTGGCTCTTGGTTTATGCCAAATGATTTTAAACCAGTGGAAGGGCATGAATTTACACTACAATCTCCATTTGGACCTTCGCCGTGTAAAGTAGAAAAAGTTGATGCACCTCATTATGTACGTTTTGCATGGGATACTGATGGATGGTTTGTCACATTTGAGTTAAAGCAAGCTGGAGAGCAAACAGAATTTATATTAACTCATGGTGGCTGGAAAGAAGCCTCTCATATTATTCCAAAGGCTAACATGCCTGCAGAAGCTGTTCGGCAAAATATGGATGGCGGTTGGACAATGCTTGTTGGTAAAAAGTTGAAAGAGATTGCAGAAACAAAATGACACTGCTTGCACAACAGTATGATGTTTTCCAAGCAATTGCTGATCCAACAAGACGTCATGTACTACAACTGCTAGCCGAAAGTGATAAACCAATAGCTGTTATTTCAGAGCATTTTACGATTAGCAGAACTGCTGTCGTCAAACATCTACACATATTAGAGCAAGCCAAGCTAGTATCAGCCCAAAAGAAGGGCCGAGAAAAAATTTACACTTTACACATCGATCGCTTAAAAGAAATTGAAGATTGGTTACAATACTTTCATTTATTTTGGGATAATAAGCTGGCACAATTACAAAACATTATCGAAAAAGACTAACAAAGTTTTATGGCAGCAGCAAAAATAAGCCGCAACAATTCGCATTAGCAATTGTTGCGGCTTACTTTTCTTATCGCATATAAAATAATCCACCATTTATAATTTCAATTTTAATCTTTGCATCATATTGTTCTTCTAAAGCATTTTTCTCTACTTCATAACACTCTGGCTTTTCTTCCACATCTTCATAAAAATAGTCTAATACGCGTTGATCTCTTTGCCATCTCTTTTTTGCTTGCTCAGCCCATGTATGATCATCCTGTTGAATAATTGCATCAATAGCTTCATCTAAGCGTTGAAGCGCCCGTAAAGGCTTAATTATATATTGTACATAAAAAGCATCTTCTGACGGCGTAATATCCCAGTCAATATTACTTATTGTGTCATGAAAATTATCATTTATTGTCCCTGTCAGTAAATTAATACCAAAAGAGAACATCATTTCTTTCGTTCGATCGCAACAATACGACACTTTATAATTTACCCCAAGCCAAGGAGTCAGCATGACTTGCCCTGTACCTGCATCTACTTTTTGAAACATTTGAACAAAAGCTCCTAGCTCTCTCGTAGCATGAAACAATTGATTTAGCCTTGGAGAACCAAAATGCACGACCTCCCCCATTATTTTTTCTGACAGTGCACTTTGATCTGTTATAAAGGTAACTTGTGCAGGGTTAGGTTCGCCATTCGTTGCTTCTACGTATTGCCAGTAAAAGGGGCGATTCATAATTCTTTTATCAATAGCAATCGTTAATTGTACTGTTAGGTAATGGTCACCATCACCTACCATATCGCATTCATTTTCTAAAAAAAATTGTCGTAAATAGCTGTGAACCTGTTGTGGATACATGCCCCTCTCCCCTTACAATATCAATTACACCTTGGTGTGATAGCGTCTTAAACAGATTTTTTGAAATTCGTTAAGATTGCATCTAGGTCTCCTACTACCTTTTCAAAGACATCAATTTTTGTATGCAGTAATGCCAAAATATCCTTTTCAATCGTATCTTCTACAGCAAGATTATAAATATGAACATCATGTTCTTGTCCTAAACGGTGAACACGCCCTATGCGTTGCTCAAGCTTCATTGGATTCCAAGGCAAATCGTAGTTAATAACATGATGGCAAAATTGAAGGTTGATCCCTTCTCCCCCTGCCTCTGTTGCTATCAATACTTGAGCTTTTTCCTTAAATATATGCTTCATGTAATCACGCTTGTTTTTATTGAATTTACCATTAAACAAAACACTCGTAATACCATGAGAATGTAAATACCATTGTAAATAAATTTGAGTTGCACGGTATTCAGTAAAAATAATGACTTTGTCTTTAGCCTGTTCAATAATTTCAAGCGTCTTCTCAGCCTTAGAATTCACTTCTAAAGCCATAACCTTTGCAAGAATTGCTTCTAGCTCATCGCGTTCTGAACTATTTTCTAGCATTTTAGACAACGTTAAAGCCGTTGCCTCTTTGCTACTACACATTTCTTTTTGCAAAGTAATTAATGAAAAGGAACCTGTAGACGTAAGCGAACCAAGTAAATGATAAACTTCCATTTCCTCAGGGCTAAAATGGATAGGGACAATTTGAACACGTCTATTGGTCCACTCAATGCCTGTGTCCTCTCTTCGATTTCTTACCATCACTTGGTTGACTAGTTCTTTTAAATAGTCATCGTGCTGTAAATCGTGCTTGCTTGCTGAAAACGCAGATTGGAATGTCTCATAATTGCCAAGATGACCTGGCTTCAGTAAAGAAATAAGATAATAAAGCTCAAAAACATCATTTTGAATCGGTGTAGCCGTTAATAATAAGCAAAACTTCTTCTTTAATCCTTGCACAAATTCATAAATTTGTGTTTTATGGTTTTTTAATTTATGTGCCTCGTCAATAATAATCATGTCATAATTTTGCGCATAAATTAGTTCTTTATGTGGACTTTTTTTTGCCGTATCCATGCTCATAATAACAATATCGTAACGCTCAATCGGGCAATTTTTTTTATACGCTACAGCTGGAATATGAAATTTTTGATTCAATTCTTCAATCCATTGATTAATAAGAGAAGCAGGTGCTAAAATCAGAGCTTTTTTCACAAGCCCTCGTATCATGTATTCCTTTAGTATTAAGCCAGCTTCAATTGTTTTACCAAGCCCCACCTCATCTGCAAGTATCGCTTTCCCATTCATTCTTTCTATCACGGTTTGCGCTGCTTCTAGCTGATGGGCAAGTGGTGTTAGCTTCGGTAAAACTTTAGGTGCTTGTAAACCAGTAAATTCCGGAATTAAATTCATTTTCACAATTTCATAGTTCATTTTGTACAAAGTCCAACTATGCCATTTTTCATGATTTTCTAGCCTATTAATAAAGCCTTCTTGCCAATCGGACGACCTCTCCACGATCATGATCATCACCTCATGCTATTATTTCTAAATTAGGTTGTCCAAAAAAGAAAAAGCTATGTTAGATTTTGCTCATGTAAAAATATACATATTTTAAGTGATATGCAGATGACTTCTACTGTTCAAATAATTTAACCCTAGAAATAATTTCGTGGCATTGTTCTTTTACTATTTTTATGGTTTAAACGAGGCATAATAATATAGCACTCACCACAGCTTTTTTTGAAAAGATTTTTGAATTTGAATAGCTTTAAATCACACAAAAAAAGAGAAGGCTTATATGCCCTCTCTTCCTGTTATTAACATTACTTCACATATGCGACAGCTCTTACTGGAGATGCAGTGGAGTTTTTCAATTTAAGCGGCAGTGCCATAAAAGTAAAACGGTCATTTAAAGGTAGCTGTTCAAGGTTGACTAGGTTTTCTACTATATAAATAGGAACACTTAGCAGCTTTAGATGCACTTCGCGTTTCATATTGTCATGAACATCTATATTCGCTAAATCAAGACCAATGCATTTTACTTGTTTCTCGAATAACCAATCACCTGCACAAGTAGCAAAAGCGTGCTCTTCAAAAAAGTCCCCTTGTCCCCACTTTGCAGTGCGTGTTCGTACTAAGACAATATCACCTTGCTGTACAGTAATTCCTTGTCTTTGCTCAGCTAGCGAAAGCATCTCAGCTGTAACAGGTTCAAACGGATCTTTGAAAGAGGATACATCAAGTAAGACAGCATCCCCATAAGTTTTTGTTAAATCCATTTCAGCCGTAGATTCCCCACCTCTTATAAAGTGAAGTGGTGCGTCAATATGTGTCCCGCTATGATCGGACATACGTAAAAAGCGAGATTCAAATCCTTCACATGGTGCTACGTAACGATGACCGGAATTATCAAAAGTGGATTCTTCTTGTATAGCAATCGGTGGATGTGATGTATAAGAAACTAAGCCATCATAAATTTCTAGTGTTAAATCAATAATTTTCATTTATTTTTCCTCCTTAAAATGAATCACAACTTTTCCATTTACTTTATTAAGCGCACTTTCAAAACCTTGAAGACTATTTTTAAATGGAACCGTATGTGCGATTAACTTATTAAATGGATATTTTGCATCCGCAGCCATTTGTAAAACCGCTTCATAATTAGCCTGTGTAATGCCGTAACTGCCTTTAATCATTATTTCACCACGGACAATTTGATCCATTGGAACAGCAAACTCTGCAGAATTGATGCCGACTAATACAAGCTGTCCACCTCGTTTAAGTAAACGAATAGCTTCTTTCGGAATAGATGGATGACCAGAGCAGTCAATGATTGCATCATAGCCTGAAAAATTATCGTGTATTAGTTCCTCTGTAGCAACAAACGTTGCATGTACACCTATCTCTTTTGCTAACTGCAAACGACTTTGATCTTGTGGGACTCCTAGCATATGTGTTTCTTCATTACCTGCCCCTACTAAGATTGCAGCTACCCCTAATCCTATTGGTCCTGGCCCAATTACTAAAATAGACTTTTTCTTGTAATCAGCTACTTTTAAAACTGCCGTATAACTAACTGCTAAAGCTTCTGAAATAGCTGCCACTTCATCACTCACTGCGTCGTCAATTACAATAATATTATTCACATCGACTACCATATACTGTGCCATGCCACCAGCCTCTCGAAATCCATATCGAAGAGCCTCAGTCGGTGTTTTTATCAATTTATAATCATTAAAATCACAGCAATTCGTTTCGCCACGTTGACAATAATCACATACACCACAACTTTTATATGGGTTAATAACCACTCTTTTATTTAAAAGTGCTTGATCACCAGCTGTCCCCATACCTATTACTGTTCCAGTTACTTCATGCCCGAGCACAAGTGGGTAAGTGACCCAATCGTAGCCACCATGTCCGTCATACATATGCAAGTCGCTCCCACAAATACCCACTGCACTTACTTTTAGTAAACATTCATTACTATTTAACTCCGGAACAGAATAGGTTTTAAACTGAACATCCTTTTTCTTTGTTGAACACTTTACTAATGCTTGATATTCCATCGCCATATCTACTCCTATTCTCATTTCAAATTTGCTGCCTTTATATTGAATCTCTACTGAACCAACTTAATAATATCTACTAGTGTCTTTTCTTTTTGCGCTAAATATTGTTGTTTATCGATGGATGACCAATCGTAAAAGCCTTGATTGGTTTTCATACCATATTGTTTAGCTTCTATTTTCGCATGATGTATCGCAAGTGGTTTCGTACCATTCTCTAAAGTTGGATATACATGTTCGACAATGGCATAATGCGTATCTAAACCATTTATATCCCGTTGCTCAAGTGGCCCAGTATTAGCTAATCGTACACCTAGGCTCATTTTAGCAATAAAGTCCAACTCTTCAGCCGTCACAATTCCCTTCTCAACTAAAGACATCGCTTCTCTTGCCAGTGCACTTTGTAATCTGTTTGCTACAAAGCCTTCAATTTCCCGTTTCAATAAGATAGGCTTTTTACAAACACTTTGTAAAAATTCCATAGTCGCATTTGCCCGTTCCTGAGATGTAAAAGTGCTAGGAACTACTTCGATTAAAGGGGTAATATGTGCGGGAGAAAAGAAATGTGTCCCGATTAAGCGTTCTTTGTGCAACATTTTTACTGCAATATCGCTAATTAGATAACTTGAAGTATTGGTACAAAACGTAACTTCTTTTTCATAAAATGAATCCAGTTGTTCGAATAAAGCTTGTTTAGCTTGCAAATTTTCAACAATCGCCTCAAAGACAAATGATAAACCATCAATTTGTTCTAGTTGCTGTAAAAAAGTAATTTGTTGTAAATCTGATTCTTGCTTTAATTGCTGTAATCTTTCTATATTAGGCTCATATAAATAGACATTTACGTTATATTGGTTAAAATATTTCGCGATAGCCGAGCCCATAAAGCCCCCGCCTATTATTAGTACTTTTTGCATTTTTAGATCTCCTTCTTTAAGCTTTACTATCCTCATCATTCCAAATTACTTGTATTCCTACTGCATAAATACATAATGCTTTCACCTCGGCTAAAACATCAACACTTGCACCAAGTGAAATGGCATTACCTTTATGAATCAGAATGCCTTTTTCATAGGCATCACAAACGTTTATAGCATACAGTAATAATTCCTTCAGTAATCTGGACACTGACCCATCACGTAAAGAAGTTGTTCGCAAGTTGCTATATTTTAATAAAGTATCCGGTGCATAATCTACTAAATATTGAATCCAAGTAGGTAATACATCAAACTCACCTTGATAATAATCAATACATTCCTGCTGTGAGGAAAATGTATCAACCTCTTCCCCCATTTCAATGGCCTGTGCGTCTCCTGATAGTTGAATTGCGTAAGAAATAGCTTCTATTCCAGATAACCAAGTAGGAATACCTCTAGAAATAATAGCTGATGCAATTAGTTCTGCAATTTCTGCGACAGTATTGCTCGCTTCAACTGCTTGCTTTACGAAATAAAGCATTTGTTTTTCCTCACGCCTTGCTGCAAATAATCCTACAAGTAACAATGTTTTTTCTTTTTTTGTTAAAGCATCTTCTGTTAGAAGTGCTTGATACATGCTGGACATTTATATTTCCTCCTCAGGTTATGGCTATTTGACATACGTTGCTGTCCGCTACGGCGGATGCTTTCCGCGGGCACACCGTAAGCCGCAACCCTCGCTACGCGCGGTCTGTTGCGTCTTACGTTTTGTGCGTTCCCGCAGGAGTCACCGCCTTCGCTACCATTAACTAGTGCTATCTGCAAATTTTTATCTATGGCAAAAGAAAGAATAGCTAGGTTCTTCTTCATAATTAATAGTAAAAATTCACGAACATCTTTACTTCTATTATAAAAAATTATAGTTTTCCCATGTGTCGTTGCTGTCCGCTACGGCGGGCGCTTTCCACGGGTTTATCGGCGATTCACATGCTTCTATCGGCGATTTTCACTGTCTTATCGGCGATTCACATGCTTCCATCGGCGATTTCCACTTTCTTTCCGGCGATTCACATGCTTCCATCGGCGATTTCCACTGTCTTTCCGGCGATTCACAACCTTCTTTCAATGCAAAAAAATTCGCTCTCTTTCTGTGGACGAACCGCAATCCTCACAAATGCTAAACATCTGCGGAGGCTCGCTTGGCTCGCTTTCCCACAGAAGTTTAGCGAATTTTTTGCTGAAATCCTATAATCCTTACTCTTTAATTTCTAAAGTAAATATGACCAAGCTAATGTTGCAATAATGTAAATAACACCTACGAAGAACATGATCATAACAAGGAAGCCCATAATATCTTTTAACTTTAAGCGAGAGAGTGCTAGAGCTGGTAAAATCCAGAATGGTTGTACTAAATCGTTCCAAGCATTCCCTAACATAACAGACATTGATGTTTCTGATAAGGAAGCACCTAATTCTTTTGCTGCCTCAATCATAAATGGACCTTGTACTGTCCAGTGCCCTCCTGCAGATGGTGCAAAGAAGTTAATGAAGAAGGAGCTAATTAACCCCCAAAACGGTAGGGTATGTTCGTTTGATAAGTCAACGAATATTTTTGCAATTGTGTCCACTAAACCAGAAGCGGCCATGATAGCCATAATCCCCGCGTAGAATGGAAATTGCAGTATGATTCCTGAAATTGTTTTAACCCCGTCAGCTAAGTGCTCAGCATAACGTGCAGGTGTGCCTAGTAAAATAATTCCTACGAATAAAATAATAAAGTTTAAAATATTTAAGTTTAATGAATTACCATTTGTGAAATAGATTACGATATAAATCAGCCCTAACACACCAATTGCGTAAGCTAGAATGCGGCTGTTATTTAATTTATTTGCTAAAGTATTGTCTTCTAAAAGGTTTAATTTTACTTTTGGTTTGTCTGCATATAATGCTGGATCAATCTCCACAACATTTTTAGGATCTTTTGGATGTAGCATCGCATTAAATAAAGGTAACGTAATTAATAAAACAACTGTTGTAATAATCATTGGTAAGCTAAAAATTGTTTCTGATAATGTAACTAATCCCATAGCATCTTCTAAGAAGTGACCTGGTGTTGAAATTAAAATTGGAATAGAAGCAGATAAACCTAATCCATAGAAAGTGAATCCAGAATATGCAGCTGCAATGATTAGCGGATAATGGACCCCTTTAACTTTCAACGCTAGTTTTTTTGCGATAATCCCACCAATTACTAAACCAAATCCCCAGTTTAAATAACTACCGATACCCCCAACGAGTGTTGCCACGATAATTGCCATTTTTGGTGTATGAACCATACTTGCAATTTTATTTAATAACTTATCAGTTATAGGTGCCGTAGCTAATACATAACCCATTGCAAGAATAACGGCCATTTGTGTTGTAAATGCTAGTAAATCCCAAAAGCCACCACCCCAGGCAGTTGTTAGATCCACAAAACTAATATCTTCAATTAGTAGAGCCAATACAAACGTTAATAATGTAAGTCCAATTGCAAATACAAATGGATCTGGTAAATATTTTTTCATTACATTTGTGAAAAAATTCGTTAACTTTTCCATACTATTTCCCCCTTGATGTAATCTACTAAGTAATTTTTGGAATTAGCTCTTTAACGTGTAAAACATGATAAAATATAATCACAATCTATACATGTTGGAGGGCATTTTCTTGCAAAAATTAACTAGTATTTTAGTGACTGCTTATGCTAAAGCACCCCAAGGCACGTCTATGTACGAGATGTACAAACATGCTGGCATTGTGTTAGAAATCGATCAACAAACGCATAAAATTATTGATGCAGAATTCACATTCGTTACTGATCTTGCTCAAAATTTCTTTAAACGTATGTTGATTGGCTTTGATCTTACGGCCAATATTGATGAATTAATTGCTCGTGTAGATGAACACTATTATGCCCCATCAAGTGGTTCAGTCGTAGTAGCTCTACAGTCTGCGCAAAAAAGATACCTTGAAAAAATTCAAAAAGATAACTAAGTATCTACACCGAGTCATGTACTCGGTGTTATTTTATGCTTGGCAGTTTTCAACGATAGTGGAAACACCAAGTCCCCCTGCGATACATAATGTTACTAAACCATAACGCTTGCCTGTTCGTTCAAGCTCATGAATAAGTTTTGTCATTAAAATGGCACCAGTTGCCCCAATAGGATGGCCCATTGCAATAGCACCACCGTTTGGATTTACTCGATTAATATCTAACCCAAGTTCATTGATAACTGCGATAGATTGGGCTGCAAAGGCTTCATTTAACTCAATAATATCAATATCTTGAATTGATAAATTTGCCTGCTTCAATGCTTTTAATGTAGCTGGAACTGGACCGATTCCCATTAAAGATGGATCTACGCCAGCGGCTGCTTGAGCAAGTATTTTCACCTTGGGCTTATAGCCTAGTTCAATAGCTTTTTCATTCGACATGATTAACAATGCAGCTGCACCGTCATTACGCCCACTACTATTGCCCGCTGTTACTGTTCCACCTTTACGAAATACAGGCTTTAACGTACTTAACTTCTCTTTACTCGTTAAAAATGGATGCTCATCTTTTTCAAAAATTTCTATTGATTTTCGTTTTTTCACTTCGTAAGGTACAATTTGTTTGTCAAAATAACCTTCTTGTATGGCCTTCGCTGTAAGTTCTTGACTACGATGTGCAAATGCATCTTGCTCTTCACGAGAAATTGAATATTTTTCGGCTAAATTTTCTGCTGTTTCACCCATCGTTGAAATGCCATAAACTTCAAAAGGTTGTGAGCCTGGTTGACTTTCTGTGTTCGGATCTAACATGACAGCATTTCCAACGCCATATCCATAACGAGCATTTCGTAAGTAATATGGGGCTGTACTCATGGATTCTGTTCCCCCTGCGATAATAATATCGCTATAGCCAAGAGCTATTTGCTGTGCCGCATTATTAATGGATTGTATTCCCGAACCACATTGGCGATGTACTGTATAACCTGGAACAGTAATTGGTAGCTCGGCACGTAGAGATGCAAGGCGTGCAACATTGGATTGATCAGCACTTTGTTTTGCTTGTCCCAAAATCACTTCATCAATTAGCGTGGGATCTAGCTGTGTACGATTTAGGAGTTCACGAATAACTGTTGAACCAAGAATGTCTGCTGTCTCATTGATTAATGAGCCCCCTAACTTACCTATAGCTGTTCGAACACCTTCTACAATAACTACTTCTTTCATGCTATTTCCCTCCTATTTCAACGCATTGACAAAACTTGCTTCTGTGCTAGCCTCTACTTGCTGTAATGTAACTTCAGGCATTAATTCAACCAAATGTAACTGTCCATCTACATAGTTAAAAACTGCCAATTCAGTAATAATCGTATCCACGCTACGAGTTGAGGTAATTGGATAAGTGCAATTCTTTAAAATCTTACTTTTCCCATCTTTTGATGTATGCGTCATCGTGACAATGACCTTTTGTGCACCGATTAGTAAATCCATTGCACCACCAACACCAATAATATTTTTCCCTGGTACTGCCCAATTGGCGATACGTGCTTGCTCATCTACTTGTAGTACGCCTAAGATGGCTACATCCACATGACCCCCTCGAATCATGCCAAATGATTCTGCACTATTAAAAAAGGATGATCCAATCGCTTCTCCAACTGGCATTTTTCCAGCATTCACTACATTCGGATCGATATCCTCCTCATCTACACCTACTACGCCGAGCATGCCGTTCTCTGTATGAAAGTGAACATTGTCATTTTCTACATACTTTGCAACAAGTGTAGGGATACCAATACCTAAATTAATAATTTGTCCATTTGCAACTTCTTTTGCAGCTCTTTTTGCTATTAGCTCTTGAATTGGATTAGCCATTCTCCACAACGCCTTCCTTCGTTAAAATCTTCTGTGCTACAATCACTCGATCAATGAATAAATGCGGAGTAATGATATCATCACTGCTTAGTTCGCCTGCTTCTACAATTTCATCTACCTCAACAATGACTGTCTTGGCCGCAGTTGCCATAATCGGATTAAAATTACGCGCAGTTTTGTAATACACTAAATTTCCAAGTCTATCTGCCTTATGTGCACGAATAATTGCGACATCCGCCTTTAACGCTTCCTCAAAAACGTATTCTTCACCATTGATTATTTTTGTTTCTTTACCTTTCGCCAAGTCAGTTCCAAAAGATGTTTTTGTGTAATAGCCACCAATCCCAGCACCACCAGCTCGAATCGATTCAGCTAACGTACCTTGGGGTAATAATTCAATTTCAAGTTCTCCACGTTGAAATGCTTCGCCAACATCTCGATTGCCAGTAAAGTAAGAGCCGATTGCCTTTTTTACTTTCTTTTGCTCTAGCAATTTTCCAAGACCCTTACCTTTTTCCCCTAAGTTATTGCTGATGATTGTTAAATCATTGACCTCTAACTCTACTAGTGCATCTATTAAAGTGAGTGGACCCCCTACTAAACCAAAGCCACCGACCATTATTGTTTGGCCACTTTCAACGCAAGATAAAGCCTGTTCTACAGATTCATAAATTTTCATTGTATTCACTCCATTACTTTTGGATAAGCGCATCACTAATTTCAAACCAAGAAGGAATGCCAGCTGTTAATAGGCAAATATAGCCTAGCTCTGCTAATTCTGCTTCTTCTACACCTATTTCACGTGATTGTTTAGCCCAATAATCTGTTTCCTCATTTTTCAATATCGTTGTGTAAATTCCCGTCATTAAGATATGTTTCATTTGCGTTGATACAACATTGCTATCAAGTAACGCAACTTTTAAAGCGTTTTCATCTTTTGCAACAATAAAACTTAATAATTTCTCAAAATATGCCTTACTTTTATCTGTCGAAGCAAACGTACTGTAATAGCGCACAATATCCATTGCTGAAGCATCATGTGAAATTTTGTCTGCACTAGTATTCGTTAGCTCTAACGCATAGTCAAAAGACTGCAAGCCAATCTGTAATGCTTTTTCCTCACCATAGTTAAACGCTACGAGTAAGTACTCAATTAATTCTTCGAGAGTAGCACCACCATCAATGGCGCCTTTTGTATGGTACACCATGCTTCGTGCATAATGTCTTGCTGCATTCATGCCAACTAACAAAATGTCCTTGTCCTTTACAGAAAGTACACCTGGTGCCATTGCTGCTCCACGAAGTGCTGTATAGTGGTCTAGCATTGCTGGATTATAATCATGCATTTTTTGCACCCATTCAGGTACTACATCATAAACTTTTTTAAAATACTCTAATCCTGTAGACATCCAACAAATCCCCTTTTTGTTAAATTCGAATAAAAAAAGGCCACACTTCCCCAAAAGACGGCATGTACCGTACGTTTAGAAAAGTGTAGCCAACAGTCAAGCAGGGAAAGTAGAAAAAGGTCGTTTTTCTAAAGCTGCTCGATAGGCATTTAATATTTGTTATTTAATTATTCGCATAAAATTTTAAAAACTGCAACTCTTTTTTTAGAAACTCTCTAAAAACCGCAGTATTACTCGGTTAACATCTTTTCTTTCTTCAAAAACTAAAGTGTAATGATTACTATTTGAAGTGAATTTCCAAATATTTTTGGCATATTTTAGCGTTTCTGTATAAGATTCCGCTAAAAATAATGCGGGCATTGTTCCAATACCACCAGTTGAATGAATTAAAAGTATTGGGCACTCCACTTTTTCAAAAACCTCTGCAGGCTTGTAGTCATAAAAACTTTGGAAATCTAAACGGATTTTTTCTTCGTCAGACTTATTTTCCCAATGCTCATCTTGTATTGCAACCTCATAACGACCTACGCTTGCTAAATGATCTGTCCATTCAACGCCTAGGCGACCATAAATTGCTTTTATTTCCTCGATGTACGCGTCCGCTGAGTCATACGGTTTGCTAATTCGACCTAGTGATGGTTCAACAATTTGGCGTTGATGATCTGTACAAGTTGCTGCTCCATCAAGTAAAATGACCCCTTTTACATCTTTTCGTTTACTCGCAACATTCGCCATGATAAATGCCCCCATTGAGTAACCCATTAATATCGGGCTCTCAATGTTTAACGCATCAAGCAACGCTAATATATCTTGTGTATGTAACTCAATACCTGTATTTGCAGGTGCTGGTGCACTATTACCACGCCCTTTTAAGTCAACCGAAATAAAACGATAGTCGCCTTTCAAAAGCTCAGCATAATAATGCATTTGCATATGGTTGCCGGTTAAACCATGTACGGCAATAATAGTACCTTTCTCACCTGGATAATCTGCAAAATGTAATGCACTACCATTCACTTCAATTGTTTGGTATTCCATTTCCATCATCCTCCTCATATAAATCATGCGGCGTTTTGAAGCCCATTGTGAAGGTGAACTTTCATCCATCTCCTCACCTAAACATTCGCCGAATAAAGATAAAGTTATTTTTACATTGTTATTTCAAAAAAGTCAAAAAATTTTTTCTTATACTAACACTTACGTTACTCTTTTTTTAAAGCAGCATTTGAAAAATACCTTCGACTTTTCATTCCGATAATACTATTTCGAAATAATTAAAATTTATTATTTTTTCCATTTCCCATTTCCTAAATCCTCTAAAACAATTGTTATTAAGCATATTTCCAATAATAAACATTTAAATCATGTGAGCAATTTACTTATTGATATAAAACTTTATTACTACATAAATTACCAAACCATAAATTTACTTTTAATGGATTAAATGTACGATATAATTACTTTTTGATACACTATTTGAAAAAGCAAAAAAGGAGTCTCAATTGAATAGAAAAAATAGAAAAATATTTATTTTACATGAAATTTATGGAGTAAATGATTTTATTCGAGAACAGGCATGTGCCTTTATGGATAAGCAAACCGAGGTAGAATGTGTGCAACTTTACACAGATGAAAAAAGCTTTACTTATAATCAGGAAAAAGAAGCTTACAAGTATTTCATTAATGAAATTGGCTTCGATGCTCCTTTGGAAATACTTTTCACACAACTAAGTACTGCCATACAACAATATGAAAAAGTTATAGTAATCGGTTATAGTGTAGGCGCAACACTTGCTTGGCGACTTGCTACGCTGCCGTTATATCGTGTTGTTTGCGTCTACGGCTCACGCATTCGCCAAAATCTTGACTTGCAACCAAATTGCCCGACACTTATTCTTCTACCTAGTCATGAGGTTAGTTTCAATGTCGAAAAATTGAGTCATGCACTAAAGCATCAACACTTTGTACAAACTATTCAATTTCCAGGGAAACATGGATTTATGGATCGTTATAACGCTTCATTTCATCAAGAAAGTGCTATGCTGGCGCAGACGTATATAAAAAAATTTTTATAAATCTTTTATGAGGTGGAGGCTATCACTTTGAATCAACCACAGCTTTTAGAAATCGATCCTTACACGGAATCAGGAAATGTCATTTATCCAAGCTTTCAACTTCCATTGCATATAGGAGCTATTGTAGGCATCTACACAGATGTAACGAAAATCAATACTTTAATGCAATGGTTTACAAAGCAAGAAAAGACATATACGCATATTCGTGAAAGTGCATTATACGAACGATTAACAGTAGGAGAGTATATTCATTTTTCTATGAAACTTTTTACAGCGCCTCTACACAATAAAGAGGAAATTTTAAAGCTGTTTTCTTTGTCTGATCAGAGGAATATTAAAATACTTAAACTTCAACATGGGGAAAAACAACGTTTAAAATTGCTACATACATATCTTAATCTAGCACCTACTCAAATAATCGAAGAACCCCTACAAAACTTAGATGAATTTTCAAAACAAAATGTTCTCAAGCTTTTGATGGCACTTCAAAACCAAGAAAAATCTGTTGTTTTACTTTCAAACAATTTAGAGGACTTAATTATTTCGTGCGACGAAATATATAGATTAGATGCATTAGGTTTGCATGCACTCGATGTAAAAGAGGATGAAATCGAAACAGTTCCTACACATAACGAAAATGCACCTATACGACTTGATAAAATCCCAACAAAGAAAAATGACAAAATCATTTTATTTAATCCACCAGAAATAGATTACATTGAAAGTGTCGAAGGTGTTGTGAGCGTCTATGTTGCAAATGAAGCCTATCCATGCACAATGTCCCTTAATGATTTAGAACAAAAATTGACACCATTCGGCTTTTTTAGAAGTCATCGTTCTTATATCGTTAACCTGCAAAAAGTACGTGAGATTATCACTTGGACCCGCAATAGCTACAGTCTTGCTTTAAATAGCAACGAAAAAACAATTGTACCCTTGTCGAAAAACAAACTAGCAGATTTAAAAGAAATACTCGGAATATAGTAGATTTCCCAGGAAATAAACGACTCCTGTCAGCTAAATATTACTCCATTGAAGCTCATTTTTCCGCCTTTCACCTGTAATTTAATGTTTACCTCTCCATCGTGCTTTAAAGTTAGGCTATCAACAACCACAGGAGGTTTACACATGGAGACAGTAATTGATGTTCAACATTTAAAAAAGGTCTTTAATAGTGAAGCTGCATTACAGGATGTTTCCTTCACTATTAAAAAAGGAGAAATATTTGGTTTTCTTGGTCCAAGCGGCTCAGGTAAAACAACTACTATTAAAATATTAACTGCGCAAACTGAAAAAACTGCGGGAGATGTATCATTATTTAATCGCCCTGCTAGTGAAATGAAATATAGTCAAAATCGTCAGCGCTTTGGTATCTTGACGGATAATAGCGGGCTGTATACACGGCTTTCAATTGAAGAGAATTTATTACTATATAGTAATTTGTATCAATTACCTCATACAGCAGTAAAAGACGCTTTAGATTTTGTTAATCTTTACCCAGAACGTAAAAAGAAAGTTAGTCAGCTATCTAAAGGCATGATTCAACGTGTCACACTAGCTCGTGCCATTATGCATAAACCCGAATTGTTATTTTTAGATGAGCCAACATCTGCACTTGACCCAGTGAATACGCAGCATATTTATAATGGCTTACGGAAATTAAATGAACTCGGAACAACAATCTTTTTAACAACTCACGATATGAGTGAGGCAGAAATACTTTGTGATCGTGTTGCCTTTTTACATCAAGGAAAAATTCGTGCAATCGGTTCACCGAAGCAATTAAAAAAAGATTTTGGAGATGAAACGATTACTGTTGAATTGAAAAATGGCCAATCTGAAACGATTCAAAATGGCGATCAGGATGCGCAAAAACTATTTCATTGGATGCAAAAAAATGCAGTTGCACGTATATACACAAATGAGCCAACTTTAGGCGATATATTTATGCAAATAACAGGGAGTGATCTAATATGAACATATCAATAACACGTATTCAAGCTATTTTCATGAAGGACTACAAGGAATTTTCAAGAAATTACGCAGTCTCTGTTATGATTTTTTTACCTCTTATTTTAGCTTTTGCTTATAACAAAATCGGAACAAATAGTATCGACGCTTATTTTTTACCAATAAATTTAGTGTTTGCAGTTGTTACTGCCTATGTACAATGTTGTTTAATTGCAGAAGAAAAGGAGAAAAATACACTCCGAAGTTTAATGCTTTCTCCTGCTTCACTTGGAGATATTTTAATAGGTAAAAGCTTGTTCGTCTCTATTGTGACGGTTGTTGTAGTAGGCTTGTCGATTTTCCTTGTTGGTTACGAGCCAGCAAATCTTTTCATATTAGCTATCGCCTTAATACTTTCTATCGTTTTCTACATCGCCTTAGGAACATTATGTGGATTATTTGCAAAAACAATTATGGAAGCATCTATTATCGTGTTGCCTGTTATGTTTATTTTCTCATTTGGACCGTTTGCCTTAACTTTAGCTTCTGTCTATCCAGTGCTAGAAATTGCAAAGTGGCTTCCAAGCGCTCAACTAGTTCTTCTAGCAGAGGCTTTAGAAGGTAACTACTCTTCAATGGATTACATTATTCCTATCGTTACTATTATTGCTTGGTCAATAGTAGCTTGGATTGTTACTGGATTTGTTTATAAAAAAAGAATGGTAGATTAACAGGGACAGGGTGCCAGGCACTCAAACAATTTCCACACAAATCATGTATTTTATAACTTGCCAGGGAAAATCCCCGTAGACTCCTGCTCATTACGCACGCAATGTAAGCCGCAACTTGACCAAGCGACAGCAAGAGTTGCGGCTTACAGAGTGCCAGCGGAAAGTGTAGTGGATTTTTCATAAGTGTCAGGCACTCAAACAATTTTACTAGTTGATTGCAACGGAGAGTGCCGCCCGTAGCGAAATCAACGTCAATTAAATGCAACGTAACGACCATTCTTTTCTAACATTAAAGCAATTGCTCTTCAAGTTCTTCGATTTCTTGTAATGCATCCGCATACCAAATACCAACAAATCGTGATGCTACTTTGTTTTCAAAATAATCACCATCATAAAAAGCTAATGGGAATAGAACACCTTGTTTTATTAATTGTTCAATCTTTTGATAAAATGCTTCATTATCCTCAGCACCTTTTGATGCATAGGAAGCAAATTTATTAACAGGTTTACCTAATGCTTCATGAAACATTAACATAGAGGTAGAGCCGTTTTGGCGGAAGTTCAAATCAATCGCCTGCACATCTCCTGCCTCCGTTACGATTAAATCAAACCCCGCTACACCAACAAAACCTTCTGCCACACCACGCTCCATTATATGGCGACCTACTTCAATCACTTTTTCTGGTACTTTTTCTACAATGACATTCCCCTCATAAATTCCATTGTCATCTGTCATTTGTTGAGAAGCACCTAAATACTGGATACCAAGCTCTTCACAATAAACGAACTGACAACTATAATTATCTTTTGCCTGTAACAACTCTTCTATAATAATGCTTTCCGTCCCGTTCATTCGAAATTGACGTAAACCCTCTGTTAACTCATCTTGATTTTGGCATATGATGACGCCGTATCCACCAGAAGTGGGCGAATCATCTCCAGGCTTGAGCACAACAGGTGGCTTCCAATTTTTCATTGCATCCGATAATCTATATAGTTCGATATTTAAACGGCTTGGTACGTATTTACTATCAATTAAATGATCAATATATGCTTTTGTATTTAGCTCATTAAATTTGGCGGCATCCATCCAATAGCAATTACGGTTCATATGCTCTGCGTCATGTAAATACTGACAAACAATCGTCTTTCCTTCTTCACACCATGCATCTAATTGTGCTAAATATTCTTCTTGTGTTTCATACGTATACGGCTGCTCTACCCATGTTAAACCCGCTAATTCATGTATTTTTTTAGCCTTCGCCGTTTGCGTCGCACGGTGCACTAAAACAGGAATATCCGCGATGGCGACTTCCCTTGCTGTTAATGCATCTAGTTTATGGCAATCATCCATCATCCACGGATTATCGCTATATGGTGTACGAGGTGTATACACAGCATTATCACCGTAAATTTGTCGTAATGTTAATTTCGGCTTTAACATACTTTTCCCCCACTTTTCAAAAATAGATTTTAAGTAATCTACCCTTGAATACCATTACTCACACATAATTTGACAAAAACTAGATTATAAGACTAGTAAATATCCATTTTTTTACTTATTTTTAGTAAGTAAAGCAAATGGAGAAAGACTTTTAATTAGCCCAAACCCAATAACTGTTCGATTCGAGCTTTTACTTCTGGCCATTCTTCGATCGTAATACTATACATTACCGTATGCCGAGTCGAACCGTCTTTACGTACCATATGATTGCGAAGAACGCCCTCTTTCGTTGCCCCTATACGTTCAATTGCCTTTTGAGAACGTGTATTTTCATGATCTGTTTTAATTTGGACCCGTTGTAGACCGATTACCTCAAAGCAATAGCTTAGTAATAAATATTTACAATTGGTATTTACAGCAGTTCGCCAAAACGCAGGAGTAATCCATGTATTTCCTATTTCTAGACGTTTATGCTTGCTATCAATATCCATATACCTTGTTGAGCCTATAATCTGTCCCGAACGTTTATCCACAATGACAAATGGAAACTCCTCCATTTGCATTTTGCTAGACAATGCCTTTTCCACAAAGTTATGCACACCCGTTTCATCTTCAATCGTTGTGGACAAATACGACCAAATCTCTGGATAACTTCCTGCTGTAAGTAGCCCTTGTACATCCTCTTTTACTAATGGTCTTAATAAAACGACTTCATTTTCTAAAGCGCTGAAATTCATTGACCTTCACTCCTTTTTCATTATTAAACGGTAATTCTGATATGATGAACATAACCAATTTTTAAAATTCAGACCATACCAAGGAGTTGATAGATGATGGAACTTGCAATTTCGTTCACAGGACATATTCCTAAATATGTACAGGTTTATGAAAGCATTAAACAAGCTATTCTTTTGCAGAAACTTTTAGCACATGAACAATTACCTTCAAAACGTCTGCTTGCAACAACATTAAATGTCAGTGTTCATACAATTAAAGTAGCCTATGAGCAATTGCTTGCAGAAGGTTATATATATAGTAAAGAGCGCTCAGGCTACTATATAGCGCCATTTGAGTTTGAATGGCTACAGCAAGTTCAAACAGAAGATTCAGTTTCCTTGCCAACAAATGACATAGTGAAATTTGATTTTAATAATGGGCATGTGGATAAAGCTGCTTTCCCACTACAAGCCTTTCATAAGCTAATGAAAAAACACTTTACTGTGGATGTTTTATCAACAAGTCCGTGGCAAGGAGAAACTACATTAAGACAAGAGATTGCCCACTATGTTGAACGTTCTAGAGGAGTTACTTGTGATGCATCACAAGTATTTGTCTATAGCGGTACACAAAGCCAACTACAGGCTCTATGCCATTACTTCGGGCCACAAACCCAAGTTGGTTTAGAAGAACCAGGTTTTAAACGAGTAAGGGCCACTTTACAGCAATGTGGTTTACTAACACATCCGATTTCTGTGGATAACTCAGGCATTACTGTACCTAAAAAAGCTATTCACATGTTATACACAACACCAGCACATCAATTTCCACTAGGTATGATTATGTCGATTGAACGCCGTGCTGCACTGTTACAATGGGCAACCTTAAATAATGCATTTATTATAGAGGATGATTATGATTCTGAATTTCGTTATAAGGGCCTTCCAATCCCTTCTCTCGCGAACATGGATCAGCTACAGCGGGTCATTTACTTTGGCACATTTTCAAAAACACTTCTTCCTTCTCTACGTATTAGCTATATGATTTTGCCTAAGTCACTAGTAGAGCCATTTACCCGCTTCCATCAAGAACAAAAGTCAGTCGTCTCAAAGGTAGATCAGCTTGTACTAGCAGATTTTCTTGCGCAAGGCTTATTCGATAAACATTTAGCAAAAATGCGTACTATCTATCGAAAAAAACAGCAGACGTTACTTGCTGCTCTTCGTAGTCAATTCTCTGAGGAATTTGAAATTATCGGTGAAAATGCTGGGCTACATATTATTGTAAAATTGCCAAAAAGATTGTCAGAGCATGACGCTATCCAGCTTGCTCATGCGGTAGGAGTCAATGTCTATCCTTGTTCTACTTCATTTCAACACCCTACTGAACACGGCATGATTATTATAGGTTATGGTGGATTGTCAATTGAGCAAATTGATGAGGGTATTACTTTACTTGCTTCTGTATGGCAATAGATATGTATGAACTTGAAACTTTTTAAACTAGTTTACGTATTGTAACTAAATGCACTCACAAGGGGAAAAGATAAATGGAGAATCAGGAGCAACTACAAACTTATTTACAAGAAATTGAAGCGTGGGAAAAAGACCAAAAAGGATTATGGTTTTGGGAAAGATTAGGGCGTATTCCTTTTAAAATTTTGGATAAGATGACCCCTACCTTTATTCAACAAAAACTAGCTTTACTTGTTGATGAGCTTGGGAGCTATGTTCAATCAGGAGGAAAATATTTAATCAATGAGCAAACGATGATTCAAAAAATCCGTAATAATTCTTCGTATCCAAATATTTTTACAATCTCTGATATCGGTAACATTCCTTTAGAGGAGATGATTGCTCTAAGTGATAAGCTGCAAAAAGAACGCGTAAAATTGGCAACAGTCCAAGGGGCTTCTACTGGCTTTGGCGGCATTTTCACATTGGCGATTGATATCCCATTTATATTAGGAATGGCTTTAAAAACGCTGCAAGAAATAGCAATTATTCATGGCTTTGACCCTAATGATAAAATGGAACGTATTTTCATTGTGAAGTGCCTACAATTTACCTCCGCTGATATTGTAGGTAAAGAAGCTATTTTAGAAGAAATTTCATCCATGCACGACAATAATAACGTATCCGAAAAGATGATTTCACAGCTTCAAGGTTGGCAGGAAGTTTTCTTCACTTATCGTGATCAAATGGGCTGGAAAAAGCTTTTCCAAATGGTTCCGATAGCAGGTATGATTTTCGGAGCATACGCTAATAAAGGTATGATGCAAGATGTAGCAGAAACAGGAATCATGCTTTACCGAAAAAGAAGAATATACGAAAAGCTAAAATAGTGCCAGTCACTCACACAATTCTCAAACAATTTATTTTCCCCTGAGGGAATGCAGCAAAGTAAGACGCAACAGTTGGCGCGACAGCGACTGTTGCGGCTTACAATTTGCCTGCTGAGCTAAGTGACAGGCACTCACACAATTTTAATTAATATCTTCCCTTGATGCTGGCGGCTCTCCATCAACTCATGCGCCTTCTCCATGTCCTCTAAGTCAAACACTGCTGCTATCGGCACTTGGAAACTTTCATCCTGCAATAGTGTAAAAATATCTGGAGCTACTTGTTGTAATAGTTCCGGCTTTAAAGCCCGAGTCGTTCCTAAGCTAAAGCCTTTTACATTACGGCAACTACTATGTAAATCAGATGTTTTAATATTGCCCGCTTTACCGCTACTATTACCAAACTGCACAAGAGTACCGTATGGCGCTAAACAATTAAAACTCTCTTCTGTAATCGTTCCTGCAATTGAATCGAAAACAACATCGACACCAAGACCATCCGTATATTCATTAACTTGGGCACTAAAATTTTCATATGTCACAACATGATGTGCGCCTAGCTCATAAGCAATGGTTGCTTTCTCTACAGAGCTAACAGTACCTATAATTTTCTTTACCCCACGCTTTTTCGCCATTTGAATAAGCATCGTCCCCACTCCACCCGACGCGGCATGAATTAAAACACTATCCTCCGTACCAATTTGCGTGATGCGATGCGTTAAAATGTAGGACAAAAATAAAACAGTCGGTATAGCAGCTACCTTTTCAAGAGGTACACCATTCGGAATGCGAAAGACTAGCTGTTCATTTGCTACAACATATTGAGCATATGCACCTTTTTTTGGAAAAGCAATGACGTGGTCCCCTTTTTTAAAATCACTGCGCTCATCAAAAACCTCTTCTATAACACCAGCTACATCTAAACCAAGAATCATAGGAAAATTAGCTTTTGCTTTATTTCCAGTTCGATTTTTAATATCAGCAAAATTTACACTCGTATAGGACGTACGTATTAGCACTTCCCCTTTTGCAATCATCGGTTTTGGACAATCCACCACTGTTAGGACAGACGGCGGTCCAAAAGCATTTATTGTAACAGCCTTCATAATTTACCTCCTTCCTGTTATATTGAAATTATAACTAACTTTATATAAAAAAGTTACATATTTACATTTTACTAATTTAAGGGGGATTATGATGACAATCAAACCTAGTAAAGAAATTTACAACGATATTGCTTACAACTTTTTTGATATGAATAGTAATAAAATTTGCTTTATGTTCTCGGGTACAGGCTATAACTATGATAAACCGCTAATGCATTACGCTACTACACTAATGCTAGACTTAGGCTATGATGTTGTCCAAGTTTGTTATACATTTGAGCAACAGCAGTTCAATCAGCCACCAGAAGCTATTTCAGAAATGGTTTATAATGCCGCCAATTCTATCGTTACATATTATTTACACTCAAATGCTTACAAGGAAGCTGTTTTCGTTGGAAAATCGCTCGGAGCATTTCCAATCGTCGACTATTATATGCAACAGGAGGCCATTATTCCTTCTCGCTATATTCTATTAACACCACCACTATCCTTTGAACACATTATGCAAAACTTAGTAAATCGACATAGCTTCATAGCAATTGGAACAGCTGACCCTCATTTCTCCAATGAAAAGCTGCATCAGCTAAAGTCCCATCAACTTACTATAGCAACAAATGCAGATCATTCACTCGAAATAACGAACAATACACTAGAATCGATTTCTACGTGTCAGACTATATTAACAAAGCTCAAAATTTACCTTCAAAACTAATCTTTCATTTCTCTATTTTAAAAAAGCTACTTTTAAACGAGACATTCGTTTAAAAGTAGCTTTATGGGCAAACTTAGCAATAAAACACCCCGTAAAATGTTCATTTTTTCATTAACATCTACGGGGCATTAATTTAGTTATTTATTGAAAATTAATACACTAAGCCGAATAGCGCTTTGATGTGTGTAAGATAGCGAATGTTAGACGCTTCTTTCATAAGTGTTGCAGGAAGACCTTTAAGTTGTGTATTGCTAGCACCGATAGTAGCAACTGCATCTTTACGACCTAAGCTTGCAAGAGTACCAGAGTTAACCGCAGAGAATGTTTTCATCTCTTGGTTTTTGTATTGTGCGAATAAGTTGTAACCAGCGCATTCGCCCATTTGCCAAGCAACTTGTGCAGTTGGAGCGTAAAGTGGACGTCCACCATCGCCTGGTAATGCAACAGAAGCATCACCGATTACAAATACATCTTCATGTGATGTAGATTGTAGGAATTCATTGATTGTTGCTTTGCCACGATCAGCAGCAAGACCTGATTCAGCTACCATTGGAAGTGCAGCTACACCACCAGTCCAGATAAATGTATTAGCAACGATTGACTCACGGTCTTTAAGTGAAATAACGTTACCTTCAACACCTGTTACTGGAGTACCTGTGATGAATTCAACACCACGTTTTGCTAAACTTTCAGTTGCACGTTCGATAAGTACATCTGGAAGTACTGGCAAAATTTTAGGACCAGCTTCAACTAGTTTAATTTTTAGATCTGCAAAGTTTACGCCGTGTTTTGCTGCGATTTTCGGGAAGTTGTCCACGATTTCACCAACAAGCTCAACACCTGTTAAACCGCCACCGCCGATAACGATTGTTGCATCTGCTTCGTCTTTTGACTGTGAATATGCTTTAATACGATCTTCAATGTGTCGGTTAATTTTGTTTGCATCGTTAACTGATTTAAGTACCATTGAATTTTCTTCTAATCCTGGGATACCGAAGAATCCAGTTTGGCTACCTAAAGAAACAACTAATGTATCATAAGATAAAGTGTAACCATTATCTAGGTCAACCTTTTTAGTATCAACATTGAATTTAGTTACTTTAGCGATTTGTAAATCAATATCTAAACCTTTAAAGATTTTTTTAAGCGGTAAAGCTACTGCACCTTCTGCAATAGTACCACCAGCTAAACGGTGAAGTTCAGTGATGATTTGGTGAGTTGGGAATTGGTTTACTACAGTGATTTTAGCTTCATCAGCTGATAAATACTTACGTGCTGTTAATGCAGTTAATACACCCGCGTAACCAGCACCTAAGATGACGATTTCTTTTGACATGATTAATTAATCCTCCGTCCTTACGAATTGAATATATCTCGGCCTTATTTAGATTTACGTTCAGCGTTTACTTGTAAAAATGCATTTACAAAACGGAAAACATTTTGAACTTGTGGGTCTTTGATCATTTTTACAAGACCAAATAAACCGATTACTTCATTGCTTTCAGAAGCACGATCTTTTGCTTCAATAGCAGTTGCAGCAAGTTGTTTAGCTGATCCTACTACTGGTGCAGCCATTTCTGTTACAGCGCCAACAGTGTCACTTTTTAGTACATCATCAGTTGCAACAGCTTGAGCAAACTCATATGATTTAGTTAATAACGTCATCATTTCAGTTAGCTTTGGTAATTGCTCAACTAAAGTTGTTAGAGATTCTTGCACCTCAGGCTTTAATAGTTGGTCTAGTACATCTAATTGCTCTTGACTCACAGTTAATTGTTCAGACTGTGCTTGGTTATTCGTTTCTGACATTTTGAACTCTCCTTTGCCGTCACTAATACTATTTTTTATATTGCCTCCATGTAAAAAAGACCATTAAGCGATCTTCTTAACAGTCCTTACAGCGGATATCTTACACACCAGTCACAAAGGGCTGGAAAGCGAGTTTCATGATTTATTATTACAATATTTACTGCATTTTGCACAAAGCGCATCACAATTCCATCCTTATCTCTTATCTTGGTGATATTACAACATCCATTATAAGACTGTTTACGCATTATTTCAATCAACTACAGCACAATCTTTTAAAAATAGTTTATTTGTAAACCATTTTTAGTTATCCGCGCTCTTTATTTGTTTGTTTTAGTAAAATAATCCAAAATAGAAATCCCCTTTAAAAACCAATACGCTATAAAAAATGTTATTACCTACAAATATTCTCACTTTTCGACAGATAACCAAAAGAAATCAATTATCTCTTTCGCCGCTAAAGGCACTGTTTGAAATAATCTTTTTCCTTCCCCATCTTTAAAATAGCCCACTGACATCAATGCCATAAATGTATGGGCAAAAAATTCAGCATTCCCATTGCGAATCGTGCCCTTTTCCATTTCATTTTGCATCGAGTGCTCAATCGTTTTATACATTTCATTTTCTGATGTATGGACTTCTTTTAATTGAGTATTTGATAAATTAATTGTAGCTTCGCGCATAAAGTTCTTCATATCAATATCAACAGTTGCCGATAAATGTACTTCAACTAGTTGTTCTAATCGCACTTTGAATGGAATGGGCTGTTCTAAAATTCGTTCAATATGCAGCCTAATTCTATGCATCATTTCAACCAAAGCCGATGTATATAAATCCCCTTTAGTTGGGTAATAGTAATAAATCGTAGCTTTCGTAACATTACATGCTTTCGCAACATCGTCCATGGATACATTTTTGTAGCCCTCTTTAATAAATAGCATCGTTGCTGTTTCTAAGACAATATCTTTTGTAGGTTTAGACTTATCATCATGGCGAGGTCTTCCTAGAACACGCGGTGATTGTTTCAACAAGATCGCCTCCTTATAATGTGTTCTTTTAAACATATTATAACATATCAAAACTTCTTTATTGATTAATTAACCTTCTAGTATATATAATTAATAATAATTACACGAAACGGAGGTTTTCTCATGAAAAAACACCCTCTTGAGCAATGGGGCTCAATGGTAGCAAGTAAAAAAGGGCGTTTTTTAGCACTCGGATGCTGGGTTTTACTTGTTGTTGTCCTCTCGTTTGCTTGGCCACAAATTAACAGTATTGAAAGTGAGTCCGGTAAAAATTTACCTGATACTGAGATGTCCGAGCAAGCAGCAGCAATTATTGCTGAAGAATTCCCTAATGATGCAGGGACACCATTATTACTCGTTTGGCATAGAGAAAGCGGCCTAACAAATGATGATTTTGCAGCTATCCAAAAGGTTTACGCAGAACTTAAAACAAATCCTTTAGAGCATCAAACGCTCATACCACCTTATGATGCAATGCCTCCACAGGCTTTTTCTGCATCTACATCTGACAATGGCTCCACTCTTGTCACACCTGTGTTCTTTGAAAAAGGTGTTGCAACAGATATGTTACAAGAGAGCCTAGATTCCTTAACGAAAACAATGGACTCGAATAATGTGCAATTGGATAAAGACTTAACAAGTGACGCTCTTCATGTTCGTTATTCTGGTCCAGTTGGTATTGCAACAGATGCTGTTAGCTTATTCTCACAAGCTGATGTGAAATTAATGATAGCGACAGTGCTTCTTGTATTAGTGTTATTAATTTTAATATATCGTTCTCCATTACTTGCCATTATCCCACTAATTGTTGTAGGGCTTGCTTACGGTGTAATTAGCCCAACACTTGGTTTCATTGCAGAGCAAGGATGGATTGATAAAGATTCACAAGCTGTATCGATTATGACAGTTTTACTATTTGGTGCAGGAACAGATTATTGCTTATTTTTAATTTCAAAATACCGTGAAATTTTATTTGAAGTTGAGGATAAAGCTGCAGCGATGAAGCTCGCTGTTAAGGAATCGGGTGGCGCTATTATGATGAGTGCCCTAACGGTTGTTATTGGTTTAGCTACCCTTAGTCTTGCCCATTATGGCTCATTCCAACGCTTCGCAGTTCCATTTAGCTTTGGCGTGTTAGTAATGGGAATTGCTGCACTTGTTGTATTGCCAGCGATTCTCGTTGTTATAGGGCGAGTAGCCTTTTTCCCATTCACGCCACGTACAGAGGAAATGGCAAAGAGAAAAGGCAAAAAACAACATAAATCTTCACATAAAGTTAGTCATAAAATTGGACGCTTTGTAACACATAAGCCATGGATTGTTATTGTTATCACTCTCCTGCTTCTTGGCGGTTTAGCATCATTTGTACCACGCATTCAATATACATTTGACTTATTGTCTTCATTCCCAGAAGATATGCCGTCACGTGAGGGCTTCACTTTAATAGAAGAAAATTTTTCACCTGGTGAACTAGCACCTGTTCAGCTAGTCATCGACACGCAAGGTAGTGATATCAATTTACAACAACAGCTTGCAAATATTTCATATATTGATAATGTTTCTGATGTACAAATTGGTACGAAAAACAACTCTATTCAATTATATGAATTATCATTGAATGCAAATCCTTATGCAAAAGAGTCTTTAGAACATATTCCAGAGCTGAAGGCTGAAGTAGTTCAGTTACTTGAAGACACGGGTATTAAAGACGCTGATACGCACGTATGGATTGGTGGAGAAACAGCAAGTCAATATGATACCAAACAAGTTACTGAGCGTGATGAATCTGTCATCATGCCGACAATGATTGCTTTAATAGCTTTATTATTATTTGTCTATTTACGTTCAGTAACAGCAACTGTATATCTGCTCGCTACAGTCATTATTTCTTATTTTGGTGCACTTGGCGCAGGTTGGCTTATTTTGCATTATGTCATGGGGGCAGAGGCAATTGCAGGCTCTATTCCGCTATATGCCTTTGTATTTTTAGTTGCACTTGGCGAGGATTATAATATCTTCATGATTTCAGAGATTTGGAAGAAACGAAAAACGAAGGATCATTTAACAGCGGTAGAAGAAGGCGTTGTGCATACAGGTAGTGTTATTACATCTGCAGGGCTTATTTTAGCAGGTACGTTCGCAGTGCTTGCTACACTACCAATTCAAGTACTTGTACAATTCGGGGTTGTGACGGCTATTGGTATATTGCTCGATACGTTTATCGTGCGACCTTTACTTGTCCCAGCTATTACAACAGTGCTTGGCAAATATGCATTTTGGCCAGGAGCCCTATTTAAAAGAGGGAATTAACGCTTTAAATGATTTTACAAAAGGCATCAATCTTGATGCCTTTTGCTATTTTTTTAATTAGATAAGAACATTCCCTACTATATTAAATGTACTTTTCAGGCATTGCCTTTTTCTATTAAGCTACTTGCCATATTCAAATAGTCGTTTTTTTAATTATTTGCAGCAAACTATTAGCGACTTTCACCTATGTCACCTTGACGGCCAGAGCGACCTTGCGGCTAATTATCAACGCGTCGGCTTCCTGTGGGACACACAGGACGTCAGAGGCAACAAACGGTGCGCTAGTGACTGTTGTGGCTTACATCGTGCCCGCTGAAAGCGCAGTGAATTTTCCCGCTATAGGAAGGTCGTCCAGAATGCTACAACGCTGAAAGTAGTTCGCATATACGTATGTAGAAAAAATGAATAGAAACAGTCACCCTTTTTCATAAAAAGACTATAGACATTTGAGTTTAGTCTACAGAAAAAATCCCACCGACAAGCTCTGGAATAGCTTATTGGTGGGATTCTTTTTTATGATATTAGTTTGTTGGTTTTTTTAAATCCATTGTAGCAGCTGCACTTTCAACTTTTACACGTTTTAAGAAGAACGCAAGTATTAATGCGAGAACTGTAACGAATGCCGCGATTAAGAATGAATGTGTAATACCATCTAGTAGAGCTGTTTGCATAATTTGATCTTGCATTTGTTGCATTTGCTCTGCTGTAGGTGCAGCACCTGATTGCGCTGCTTTTGCCTTAGCATCTGCAATTAAGTCTGCAGCTGTTGATTTTGTACGGTTATTCATAAATGTAACTAATACAGCACTACCAATAGCTCCTGCTACTTGTTGTAATGTATTATTGATCGCTGTACCATGTGGATTCATCATTTGTGGTAATTGATTTAAACCATTTGTCATAATAGGCATCATAACCATCGACATACCGAACATACGAATTGTATACATCGATACGATGAATGTATAGCTAGAATCAAGTGCTAATTTTGTTAATCCAAATGTTGCGATTGTTGTAATCGTTAGACCAATGATTGCCAAAATACGTGGTCCGAATTTATCGAAAAGTTTACCAGTAATTGGTGACATAATCCCCATTACAAGTGCCCCAGGAAGCATCATTAAACCAGCTTCAAATGGTTCAATACCGCGAATTGATTGCACATACGCAGGTGTTAAAATCATCCCAGAGAACATCGCCATTGAAACGATTACTGAGATAGCAGAACCTAATGCAAACATCGGATATTTGTAAATACGTAACTCTAGTAAAGGTTGATCCATACGTAATTGTTTAAAGATGAAGATAAGTAAGGAAATAAAACCGATTGAAATCGTACCGTAAACCCAAGGACTAGACCATCCTTTGTCACCTGCAGTACTGAAACCGTATAAAATACCACCAAATGCTACTGTTGATAATAATACAGAAGGAACATCTAAGTGCACTTTACGTGTTTCCATAACGTTATCTAATTTCCAAATACCAAATAGCAGACTAATAATCGCAAATGGTATAATCATTTGGAACAGCATACGCCAGTCATGATGTTCTACGATATAACCCGATAATGTCGGGCCAATCGCTGGTGCAGCAATCATAACTAAACCGAAAATACCCATTGCTGCTCCACGTTTTTCTTTCGGGAAGCTAGTCAGCATTACGTTCATTAATAATGGTGACATACTAGCAGCCCCTGCCGCTTGCACCATACGTCCTGCAAGTAACATACCAAAGCTTGGAGCAAAGCCAGCCATAATTGTACCTATTGTAAAAATAGACATTGCAGTAATAAATAAATGTCTATTTTTAAAGCGTGTCACAAAGAATGCTGAAGCAGGTACTAAAATACCACTTACAAGCATATAACCAGTTGCAAGCCATTGTACCTTTGCATACGTAATATCAAAATCTTTCATGATTGTTGGCAACGCAACATTTAACAATGTATTGTTAAGAAAAGCAACAAAAGCACCCACGAACAAAATAGCAATCATGCCATAAGGGGGCTTTTTCATTGTTAAGTCATTATTCATTTATATCCCTCTATTCTTTCTTGTTGTTTTGCGATAAAACTTATTTTATACTCGCAGTCTACTTTTTTCAAGAATTAAGATTAAAAAATTTTAAAACGTTGATATATAAGCGTTTACATTGTAGAATACGAGTATAATAATTTAAAAAGGTGAGGTCATGAACAAAAAAAAACGACAAATTATCACTTCAGCTCGGGAACTTTTTATAGAAAAAGGATTTTTAGATACATCCATTAACGATATTATTAGTGCAGCCAAAGTTTCAAAGGGGACTTTTTACAATCATTTCGTTTCCAAAAATGACTGCTTAATTGCCATTTTAGATGAGGGACGTGAAGAGGCTAGTAACCGTCGACATGAACTTCTTTATGGAAAAGACCCTACTGATTTAGAAATATTAACACAGCAAGTTGCTGTATTGATGCATGTTAACCGTGAGCATAACCTAGTACAAATTTTTGAATCAATTTTCCATTCACGTGACAGTGAACTTAAGAAAATCCTTTTGAATTATCACCTACAAGAATTGGAATGGCTTGCAAATCGACTTGTACAGGTTTTTGGTGAAGAAATTAGACCGATGAGCTATGAATGTGCTGTACAAACGCTTGGGATGGTTAACCTTTCCTTACGCGCAGTATTAATAGCTGACTATAAATATATAAACCGCGAGGCAATTGTACGGGTAGCATTACGCAATATAAGCCTAATTATACCTGCCATGCTTGAATCGAAAGAAGTTCTTATTACCGCTGAAATGTTTAACGCTATACAAAACGTAATAAATTATCAACAAATAAGTAAAGATGTCGTGATTGAGCAATTGCTAGGCTTTACAAAGGGGCTAACAGAGGAAGAAACGATGGAAGGGTTTGAATTTGCAACATTCCTTCTAGAAGAACTTCAAAAGCAGAAGCCAAAACTCTTTATTATTGAATCTCTTCTTACTCCTTTCAGAAAAGCTTTTGTCGGAACCGAACATGCCGCTGAAGCGCGCGATATTGCCAATAATCTATGGCGCTATGTGAAAATGGGTCAGCCACCAGAGCAATGCAAAAAATAAAATAGCCATATAAAAACCCCGATTAGGATGACTAATCGGGGTTTTACATTGAGCAATTTCAGAGATTTCTGCAAGCCTAGTTCGCTATAAGCGCAACGGTTAAATGCAATAAACATGACCACTTCTACAATACCTTTAATAGAATTGCAAAAACAAAGACGTTGTCATTCACCACCCGAACTGACATTACTGTTCCATTATGCAAATCCTTTTCGCAGATTATTGTATATGTATCCTGATACCATTAGTAATAATCTATTGCGTTGCATTACCTCATTCCATTCGTTTTCAATCGTCCCCTGCTGTATACTGTTGATACATAAAAACAGCTTAGGGGGCGTTTTAGTGTTACAGCGAATTATAATTACAGGCTATAAACCACACGAACTTGGTATTTTTAATGACAAGCATCCTGGTATCCCCATTATTAAAAAAGCTTTAGAAAGCCGCTTAAGAGCCTTATTGGATGAAGGTTTGGAATGGGTCATTATTAGTGGTCAACAAGGTGTTGAAACATGGAGTGCAGAGGTTGTCTTAACGTTAAAAGAGGAATTTCCTAATTTAAAATACGCAATCATCACCCCATTTTTAGAACAAGAAAAGAACTGGCAAGAAATAAAACAAGAAAAATATCAGTCACTAGTTGCTCAGGCAGACTTTGTAACAAGTGTGACAAAAAAGCCGTATGAAGCTCCTTGGCAGTTTACTGAAAAAGATAAATTTATTATTCAAAACACAGACGGCTTGCTACTAGTTTATGATGAAGAAAATGAGGGCTCCCCGAAGTATATGAAGCGTTTAGCCGAAAAATATATGGAAAATCATGACTATACTATTCTAACAATCAACTCCTACGATCTTCAGGTAATCGCAGAGGAAATACAACAGCAACAACAGGATTGGTAGATAATCGAATATCTCCCCCTACAAGTTAGATAGACAAAAATCTTTAATAAATATAAATATTGATATAATTTTCTGACAATTTTATAATAGAAGGAATAGTACTTGTTATTATTTTGAAAGGAGCTGTTGACATTTGAATAGAAAAATCGAAATGATTCTAGAGCCTTCTCCTGTGAATATTTCACACGATACGTATCGTCGTGAGTGCCAGTATACGCGAGGGATTCATATTGAGGAACAAGAATTCAACGCCATTTTAAATGCAATGTGCCACGATTCACGCTTATATTTTGATTTCCATAATCCACGAAAAGAGATTAAAAAGGGAACTTATTTAAATGGACACTCCGGTTTAGCACGCAATATTTATGACTACTATAAAGCTCATTACGATATTGAATTGACGGACATTATCAATGGTAAAGATTTTTACGTAAAAATCGTTTAAGTGCCAGGCACTCAAACAATTTTGAATTCTCCAAATAAAAACCCGCGGAAAGAGCAGTAAATTTTAAAGCGACCTATGAAACAATTTTTCTTAAAAACTAGTCTTTCACAAGCAAAAACTACACCTCCCCTTGTCCAACAAGTGAGGTGTAGTTTTAGAAGCATTTATTCATTTAATGATGATATGACTTATTTCCACAATCCAGCTTTCACCATTTTTTCTTTATTACCGAAAGCAACTAATACAGCAATAATATTAATAATTATCATAATTACAATGATGTATAACACAGGTGTGTAGCTTCCTGTAAAGTCAAAAATATAGCCATACGCTGGTAGTGCGATAATACCTGCTACTGCCAAGCCGATAGAAACTGTAGAATAGATTTGACTGTAATCTTTATTACCAAATAATGCAGAAGTAATAGCAGGAGCTAATGTTCCGATACAAGCTGATACGAAACCAAATAGGCCAACAGCTGCCACAATTGCAATTGTACTTTGTACAAAGAATATTAATAACAACATAGAAACTAACCCAATTAACATAGCAATAATTGTCGTGCTTTTAGCACCAATTTTATCAATTAAATAACCAAAGAGAATAGAACCTAAAAGTACGCCGACCATTAAAGCAGACATAACATTACCAGCAAATTTCACACTAAATCCTTGATTCACAAGGTATGTTGGAATGTGAATTGAAAAACTCGCAACAGACGTAATAATAAAGAAGAACAATAGTAATAATGCAAATGCTAATGATTTTTTAGCATCTACGAATGAAATACCAGAATTGCTAGTATCTTTTTCTACTTTTTTCTCACTATTGTTATTGTCATCAGCACCATAAGGTAACAAACCTTTTTCTTGAGGTGATTTTCTTAAAAAGAAAATAATTGTCGGAACAATAATTACGATAGCTGCAACACCTACCATAATATAAGCACTTCTCCACCCTTGATTAGCAATTAAGTTACCAATTATCGGAGATGAGAAAGCTCCAATTAAACCACCTGACGCAGTAATAATACCTAAAGCTAATCCACTGCGTTGTTTAAACCATTGATTGATTAATACTGGACCTGCTAAAACTGTGATTAATACACCACCAACAGCTAGAGGAATCGCAAGGATATACCAGCCCCACACAGAGCTCATCATACCGAATAGAGCGAAAGAACCTGCTTGTAAAATAATCGCAACAACAAGTAAAATACGCGTATCATACTTGGCCATTAACTTCCCGCCAATTGGTAAGAAAATCATCGTCACGATTGATGAAATACTTAGATATAACGTTAAATTCCCTAGACCTACACCAATGTCTTCCGATACTGATGGTAAGAATAGTCCTGCTGAACTGTTTAGTCCAGACTTAGCTAAACCAACTGTAATACATAAACCTATTAAAACTAGCCATGCAAAGTGAAACTTTTTTTTATTAGCACTCATTTCCCTATTTCTCCTTTTATTTTAAAGACTTTATTTTACATAAAACTACAAATTTCGCGTTTCAGATGTAATTTGGCGTTTATGCAATGATACGATAGATAATTTGTTGTATATTTACATTACTTAACTTGTACCATTAGCCTAAGCTATATGCACAACATTTAAGTAAGATCTACTTTATAAAAAGAATTTACGGCTTCCTTTGAATTGATTAAATGACGTGGAATCCTTGCACACTGACTATCTCAAAATGCTCCTACACTCTTTTTATTTAGATCTGCGGTAGCTTACTTTTGACATTTCTGCAAGCAATTTCGCAGTTGATCATTTAACCTCTAAAACCTTGCTACACTAGACTTTATCTTGCTTTCTCCCCACATAAACACCTCCAAAAATTGTGAAACTTTTGTGACCTGCAATTTATTTTAACATTAAACTGTTTAATATTAAATTAATTAATTTCACAGAATATTTATTTTTTAACTAAAAAACACTTGACAAAACCTTTTCTTGAATTTTTTAGGTTTTATTTCCCGCTCTTTTTTTCAATTTTTAACTAGGTAGTTGTAACTAACATCAGAAAAATTCAAAAATAAGTCTTTACTACTTCCTACTAAAATTAATATAATCAATCTTAATCATTAGTTTAACGGGAAATCATTTCCTTTATTAGTGATTAATAACTATTTCAAAATAATAAAATTATAGGAGGTCTTTAGTGCAACATGATTGAGCAATTAAAGTTAATGGACTTGAAAAATAAAAATAAACTAATGCTTTTCACTTATCTAGCTTCTACGATTCTAGGGTTAGTAGGCTCAATATCTTTAAAACCTGATTTTTGGACTATTGTTTTTTATAGCGCGCAAATCATTTTTTACCCATTGATATACATAGTTAGTAACCGTTATAAGAAAGAAATTGTTTTCCCATATTTAATAGTTATCATTATGAATATCTTTAACATATGTTTAGTAATGATTTATGGTGGGGACCTATCCACTGCTCTTTCTATATTTTTCTTTGCAGTATTTTCTGCTGTTCAATTTAATAACAAAATCTTTAGTATTGGATATAGTTTAGGGTTAGTAACACTTATTTTAGTTTATCTTTTCCCTTCTCCTTCCTTTGAGTATTATTCTGGAAATATAAGCTCATTTGTTATCATTTATCTCTTCACTGGTTTCCTGTTAACAATATTAATTCGTATGAATCAAAACCAATTTAAAAAACTACAAGAGTACAGTGAAATTGCTGAAGCAGATGCTAAAACAAAAGAAGAGCATAAAATTCATTTGGAACATGAAATTGGCGTTATTGCTGAAAGTATTAGTAAAATTAACGATAAAGTTCAGTTAAATTTAAGATCGCAAGAAGAAATTCAAATAGCTATGAATGAAGTTTCAACAGGTAGTATGATACAAAGTGAACAAATTTCTAAAATAGCAGACAGTGCACAAAATAACTTAACGGCAATCCATTCAATGAATGAAATAACAGTCCGTTTAATAGATGACTCTGTTCAATCAAGCAACCTAGCAGATGAAGGCCAAAATAAAATCCATCATCTTACAACTGAAATGAATAGTCTTCAAAATGTTATTTCGAACTTAAGTGATAACTTCAAAACTTTAACTGGGAAAATAGAAGAAACAAATCAGTTTGCCAATGATATTCAACAAATAACTGAACAAACAAATTTATTAGCCTTGAATGCTTCTATCGAGGCAGCTCGTGCTGGGGATGCTGGAAAAGGATTCTCTGTTGTAGCCCAAGAAATAAGAAATTTAGCAGATTTAACGAATAATATTACTGTCAAAATCACAGAGAATTTAACTGATGTCAATACAACGAATAAATTAGCACAAATAAACATGAACAAGAGTAGTGATACATTACATCAAAGTGTAGAGTCTACAAAGCTAGTAAACACAAACTTTATTCAATTAAGCGAAATTTTACATTCATTAAAAACTAAATTTAATGAATTTGAGCATTTATCAAATGAGGTAGCTGTTAACAGTCAAAATGTTGATACGTCGACAAATGATTTTGCTGCGATTATCGAGGAAGCAACTGCAACATTACAACAAATGAATGCATCGATTGAAAACATCACAGCTGACAACCATAGCATTGCAAAATACATCAATGATACAGCTAAGAGCACCGAAAATATAAAAAATACTTATTAAGGTATTTTGAAAAAATAGAGAGTACGAAAACGTAAAAACGTTCCCGTACTCTCTTTTCTTTCCTAGCTGTTAATTCACTTCTATCGGGTGACATGAGCATAGTGCCTGAGCATAGTGCCAGGCACTCACACAATTTTATACAATTCAAAGTAAAAGCCCACGGAGACTCCTGTTGGATTTACATATCGTAAAACGAATCAGACCGCAAAACAAAACAGCGACGGTTACCACTTACGTCATACCCGCGAAAGCGCAGTAGATTTATACGCTTTAAAAGCCACCTCAATCTTTAGAGGGTTTGCATTAAAGAAATCGCTTAAGCCCTTCCCTACTTTCCTTGCAATTCAATTCTACGAAAAAAAGTATGCTAAGAATCAACTTAGCATACTTTTTCCACTTATAAAAAACTATAAATCTGCAACTTGTGCACTAACTGCTTTATTATTATACACTTCTGTATCTAATTCTTTCGTTACTCGAGCAGTTGTAACACCTGCCGTCATTGAACCACTTACATTTAGTGCAGTACGACCCATATCGATTAATGGCTCAACTGAAATTAAAATACCTGCAAGTGCAACCGGTAAGTGAAGCGCTGATAGCACAAGAATCGCTGCAAATGTCGCACCACCACCAACACCTGCTACACCGAACGAGCTAATCGCTACTACTGCAATAACAGTTATGATGAAAACAGGATCTAATGGATTAATGCCAACAGTTGGTGCAATCATTATTGCTAACATTGCTGGATAGACACCCGCACAGCCATTTTGACCAATTGATAAACCGAATGAGCCTGCGAAGTTCGCAATACCTTCTGGTACACCAAGTCTACCTGTTTGCGTTTTAATATTCATCGGTAAAGTTCCCGCACTTGAACGTGAAGTGAAGGCAAATAATAATGTTTCAAGCGATTTTTTTAAATACGTAAATGGATTTAAACCACTTAATGAAAGAATTAGTAAATGAACAAGGAACATAATAATTAATGCAACATAAGAAGCAATAACAAATTTACCTAAGTTGTAAATTGCCCCAAAATCAGATGTTGCCACTGTACGTGCCATAATTGCTAAAATACCATAAGGTGTTAAACGTAAAACAATTGTTACAACACCCATTATTAACGCGTGTATAGCATCTATACCTTTTTTAATGGTAGCTGCCATGTCTCCATCTTTTCGAGCAACACGTAAATAGGCAAAACCTAAAAATGCTGCGAATATTACAACTGCAATTGTAGATGTAGAACGAGCACCCGTTAAATCAAGGAATGGATTCGCTGGGAATAATTCAATAATTTGTGTTGGTAAATCTGGTGCAGCCATTCCCGTTGTTTTTTCTTCTAGGTATGCTCCGCGCTCTGTTTCAGCATCACCTTGCATAATTTGAGTAGCATCTAAATCAAATATTGTTGCTGAAAGAATCCCGACTGCTGCAGATACAGCTGTAGTACCGATTAAAATTGCTAAAATTAATGCAGCCATTTTCCCAAAATTTTTGCCAATTGTCATTTTCGTAAAGGCAATCAAAATAGAAATAAACACTAATGGCATTGCCACCATTTGTAGTAGTTTTACATAACCAGTACCAATGATGTTGTACCATGGCGTTGTTTCGGCTAAAACTTCCGAATCAATACCATAAAATAATTGAAGTCCTAGACCAAGTGCAATACCTAAACCTAGACCAGCAAAAACACGATTTGAAAATTTCACGTGTTTTTTGTTCATAATAACTAAAATCCCAACGCACACAAGTAACAGCGCTACGTTAAGAATAACTTGTAAAGTTGACAATAGAAGGCCTCCTAAGATGTTTTATAATAATGTAAACCGAATTATATACCTATAATCCCTATTATTCAAGTATGTTTTATTAAGATTAATAATTTTATAAATGTAAGCGGTTTATTTATTTTGATTAAATGGCTGAAAAGGAATACAATCAAATTAGTTTATAAGTAAACTGATTTCAAGGAGGAGAATGTTTATGGGAAAATTACAAGATAAAGTGGCGATTATTACAGGTAGTGGAGCAGGAATCGGTAAAGAAATAGCACGTAAATATGCACAAGAAGGTGCAAAGGTTGTCATTGCTGACTTCAATGAGGACGCATTAAATGCAACCGTTGCTGAATTTAATCATGCTGGTTTTGAGGCATTTGGTGTCAAAGTAAATGTCGCTATAGAAGAGGATATCCAAAAAATGATTGCTAATACGGTAGCTCATTTTGGTCGTATAGATATTTTAGTCAATAACGCTGGAGTTGGTGACAATATGCAGGCAGCAGCAAATGTTGAAGATGCTGTATGGCAACGTGTCATGGATATTAATGTGAGCGGCGTAATGCGTGCAATTCGACATGTATTACCAACCTTTATTGAAAATGGCGGAGGAACGATTGTTAATATGGCTTCTATCGCTGGATTAACGGGTGGTCGCGGTGGACTAGCATATACAACTGCTAAACATGCAGTTGTTGGTATGACGAAAAATATTGCTTCTCACTATGGATCGCAAAACATCCGTTGCAACGCGATTGCACCAGCACATGTAGAAACAGGTTTTGCAGCAGCGATGACTAATGTAGACCCATTCGGTATGCAACAATCTGTGCGTGGCGTTCAACTTATGCCAAAAGCAGGTCAGGTTTCAGACATTGCAAATATTGCTCTATTTTTAGCTTCTGAAGATTCTGCTCTTATTAATGGCGTAGCCTTAGCTGCTGATGCTGGTTGGAGCGCTTATTAAGATTTCTATTAAAATAGTACCGCATAATAAAAACCTACTTCGTTAGTGAACGAGGTAGGTTTTTTTGTCATTAATTAAATAACAGCTTCCATATATTTTTTTACATTCTTTTTTTAAACGTGTTACTGCATCTGACAATTGATTAACTGAAGTAAATTGCTGATACTCATTTGTAATAACAGCAATGGACAATGATGTACATGTAAAACGCTCTAATTTCCCAACTCTATTCGGGACTTGTAATTGCACCAAATCTTCAAGCTCATAAAAATCAATTATTTGGGCATCAAACTCTTCAATAATTGTTTGGCAAATGCTTGCTACTTCATAATGCGGGAGAATAGCAACAAAATCATCGCCACCTATATGCCCTAAAAAATCTTCTATTCCTGTAATGTTTCTATTAAGGATATCTGTTAAATAGAGCAAAATCTTATCTCCTCTATTAAAACCATAGGTGTCATTATAAGTTTTAAAATGATCTAAATCAAAATAAATCAGACTATATTTTTCAAGCTGTAGTGCCTTTTCTAGTTTTTCTTCAATTAACTTATTGCCAGGTAAACTTGTCAGAGGATTTAAAAAGCTTGCAATCGCTACTTGTGTCTCTACAAGCTTTAACAGCAGTTCTCTAATACTAACTACACCCAAATATAAACCCTTTTTAATAACAATGACATCATCATATAGGTCCTCTGCTCGTCGGTCCATCGCATCCGTACTCACTTCTATAATAGGTGTACTATAATCTACAATTAGAGGATTTTCTTTCATAATAAGTTGATTTTGCCGCCCCATAAATAAGTTATAACCATAACGTGTACCAATTTTTTGATAGAAATGTGTGCGTGTAATATGTCCAATTGGTTTGCTATCTCTTACAACAACAACACTGCGCAATGATGGATTGCTCGTAAAAAGTAAATCTACTTCTTTGTTTTTTACAAATCCATCAATACTAAGAACGTTTTCTATGACTTCCCCTATCTGCATAGTCATCCACCCTTATTTCCCCAAAATGTATGTCTTTTGATGGCTTCCCTATTGCATATCCCTGTGCATAATGGATGCCAATGTCTTGTAAATAATCGAGCTCCTCTTGCCGTTCAATACCTTCTGCAATAATTTTCGTTTCTGCTTGCTCAGCGTACGTCATAAGTAATGTAACAAGCTGCTGCTGCTCACTGTTTTTATCGATAAATTGAATTAATGAGCGATCCAACTTAATAAATTCGGGCTTTAAATAAATAAGTGTTTTTAAGCTATTGTAGCCAGATCCCATATCATCCACCGCAATACGATAGCCCTGTGAACGATAATGTGATAATACTCGTTCAAACTCCACGAAATCTAACACAGCACTGCGCTCTGTTAATTCAAACACTACTTGCTGCGGCTTAATGCCTAGCTCTTTTAACAATTGTAATGTCTCACCACTATTATATTTCTTATCTAGTAATACGTTCGGATGGATATTGAGAAAGAGCATAAAATCTTTATTCAGCATTTCTCCATGAAGACGCTCTTTGAAACGTTGCAATGAAAGGTTTCGACAAAAGCATTCAAATAAAAATACGCAGTCTGTTTGCCCTACAAATTCATAAAATTGGTCGACACTACTAAATAAGTCGGAAGGCGTCGGTCGATTCAGCGCCTCAAATCCCATTGTTTCTTTCGTTTGTAAGTTCATAATTGGTTGAAAAAAAGTATGTAAATCTTTAGTCTCAATAATTTTTTTCAATGTCTTGAAACGTTTTATATATAAAGTATTGTTTTGATGCTGTTCATATAAATGATTTAAATATAAAAAGAAACTGTTTGTTTTTACGTTTTGTCTCACAGCAGACTCCATTTCACACCTCTTAAATTGGTTATTAGTTCTATTGTAAGCTTTCATTGTAAATGTGCTGTGAAGTAGTTGTAAAAAGAACAAAGTTGATTTTCAGACATCGTAGAAATGGACAGGCAAATTGTTTGAGTGACTGGCACCTTGACAAATATTTTTGTTAAATTATGATTATAGTAGAGGCATTTTTCTTTTTTTTCTGAAAATTATAGTTTGCTAGTAGATTTTTTTTTTAGGTCTTTATAGGACAACCTATTGAGATAAATTATTATTCAAGGGAGGATCATGTTAATGAGCTTGTCTATTCAACAACTATTGGAGAACAAAGGAATTACAGCAAAATCTGAACACCTTGAACTACTAAAAACGCGGTGGGAAAGTATGCAATCACTTCGTAGCAATTTAGAAGGCATTGCAATTGATGATGCAGATATTGCTATTCGCAATATACCTGGAGGTGACCATATTGAAAACTGATTTACATTTAAAATCTGTAGAAGAACTGGCGCCATTAATCGAAAACAAAACACTTTCTCCTGTCGAATTGACGAAAGAAATTTTAAATTTTGCTGAAGAAAGCCAGCCAAAAATTAATTCTTACATGGCATTTTACCACGAAGAGGCTATAGAGAATGCTAAATTGGCAGAGCAAGAAATTATAAATGGAAATTACCGAGGAATGTACCATGGAATTCCGATGGCACTAAAAGATAATTTATACTTTAAAGATAAAATAACGACGATGTCTTCAAAAATTCATAAAGATTTCGTCTCAAATTATGATGCGACCGTTGTTGAAAAGCTTCGGGATGCAGGTGTTATTTTCACAGGGAAATTAAGTATGCACGAATACGCATGGGGCATTACAAATAACAATCCTCATTATGGACCTGTACGTAACCCATGGGATCTTGATAAAATTCCTGGCGGCTCAAGTGGTGGTTCAGGAGCAGCAGTAGCGGCAGGTGCAAGTGTAGCCTCATTGGGAACAGATACAGCAGGTTCTATCCGCATCCCTTCTTCAGCGTGTGGTATCGTTGGCTTAAAACCTACTCATGGTCGTGTAAGTAAATTTGGTTGTTACCCGCTTGCTTGGAGTTTAGATCATATTGGACCTATGACAAAAACGGTAAAAGACGCCGCAGCTATGCTCGAGATTATTTCAGGCTTCGATCATCGAGACCCTACATGTGTAGATGTACCTGTAGATAATTATTTAAATCAGCTTTCTGGCAATGTGAAAGATTTAGTCATTGGTGTTAATGAGGATTATTTCTTTAACCGCGTTGACTCAGACGTTGAACGTGCGGTTCGCGCAAGTATTCAAAATCTAGTAGACCAAGGAGCAAAGGTGGAAGTTGTCAAAATCCCATCCTTGCAATATGCAGAATGGGCAGAGCTCGTTACTTCCCTATCTGAGGCGTCTGCTATCCATCACTCAGATTTACAAAAGAGACCACAAGATTTCGGTGATGATATTCGTCTGTTATTTGAGCTAGGTGAATTACCTTCAGCTGTTGATTATTTACAAGCTCAACAAGTACGTAGACAAATTAAACAAGAGTTTACGCAAATATTCAATCAAGTGGATGTCTTAATTTCACCGACATTACCAATTGTTGCGAATACAATTGGTGATGACTTTGCAGAGCTAAACGGCGAAAAGGTCGACTTAATCGACAATATTATTCGCTTCACTGGGCCAAGTAACTTAACTGGATTACCAGCACTTTCTGTTCCATGTGGATTCAAAGGGAATTTGCCAATCGGCTTACAAATTATTGGACCAGCATTTAACGAAGGTCGTATCCTAAATGTAGGCTATGCAATTGAGCAAACAAATCCATTAAAAAATCGAAAGCCTAACCTTTTTGCTAACATTTAAAAAATATGTAGCCGTCCATTCGTGGGCGGTTATTTTTATTCATTGCAAATAAAAGCCAACAACTATATTCATTTATCCTAAAATGATGGTACGATACTTAATAATAAATTACTGGAAAGGTTGCTAGATTCCCTAATGAACGTAAAAAACTTTTTGCAATTGCCTATTACAAAGGATTTTACAGTAGTTGCAGGTAGCAACGGTTTACATAAACCTGTCCAAAATGTTGAAATTCTAGATTTTGAATTTTCACCTGATATTGAAACTGTTCGAGAAACGATATTTACACCAAATAGTGTAATACTCAGCAGTTTATTATTTGCAAAACAACAACCCGATTATTTATTAAATGCTGTGAAAAGCCTTATTCAGTTAGAAGCTAGTGCATTAGCTTATAAGCCCGTTATTTATAATGATTTACCAGATGAGGTACTCGCTTTAGCAAACGCACATCATTTCCCGATATTGCGATTCGGTGGAGACGAATTTTTCGAAAAAATCATTTTAGAAACAATGGCATACGCAAAAACACAAGACTATGCATTCTTTTTAGAAACAATTATGAAACGCCTTATTAATGAAGAAGTTACTGATGAACAAATTACATCTTTTTTACAACAATTGAACAAGCCGTTTGAAAAATATATGTTCGTAGCAAATCTTCAGATGAAGTCATTAACAAATGCCGAATGGATGCAACCATTTTTACAATTAGAGCTACTATTAAAATCAGGCGTAATTTGTAAATATAAAAATAGCATCTTCATTTTGGTGACAAATCAATCACAACATTTTCAATTCGAGAAATTTCTTAATGAATGGCTCACAATGTATGATTTATCAACAGACGAGCTGATTGTGGGTTATAGTCAAGTACATGTCACACAAACTGAGCTTCACCTTGCTGTGCGAGAAGCTTTCTTCGCACGCATAATGGCTGAAATGGATATGACCCCTACTTGTCACTACAATCATCTTGGATCAGATATTTTACTTATTGAATTACATCGGAAAGACCCACATTTCGTTATGAACTATGTAAATGACTATCTAGGGCCATTACTAGATGAAAAAGCAGATGTGGATTTAATCAACACTGCAATCACTTATATCTTGAAAAAGGGTAATATTAAAGAAGTAGCGGTAGCACACTTTTGCCATCCAAATACTATACGATATCGCATGACAAAAATACGCCAATCAGTAGCACCGTTGGATAATGATTATGTATTTTATGAACGCTTATCTGCAGCCGTTAAATTGTACTTATTACATAGCAAAATCGCAGATTAAATAGAGCTTTGGAATAAGTACAAAAAAACGCCTGAAATTTTAGAATCAAAGTCAAATTTTTTTCTTTCTTCTCATGCTATTCTTATTGGAGTAAGGAGGAAGAAAGATGAAACAATACATAGCTGATGGCATGCTACTGACAACCGCTATCGTTTGGGGCAGTGGATTTGTTATAACGGCCATTGCACTAGAATATTTAACTGCTTATCAAGTAATGGCAGGTAGGTTTTTATTAGCTTCGATTATACTAACTGTAATATTTGGATACAAATTAAAAAAAGCAACAAAATCAGTTGTTTGGAAAGGTGTTTTACTAGGAACAATATTGTATATTGCCTTCGCACTCCAAACGGTTGGTTTACAATATACAACTCCTTCTAAAAATGCATTTTTAACCGCTGTCAATGTGATTGTTGTTCCGCTCATTGCCTATGCCGTTTATAAACGCCGTATTGATGGATACGAAATCATCGGCTCCATCATAGCCATTGTCGGAATCGGCTGTTTATCATTACAAGGTTCCTTAACGATGAATATAGGCGATGCACTTTCTTTAGCTTGTGCTGTGGCCTTTGCTTTTGATATCTTTTGTACAAACCTTTTTGTTCAAAAAGAAGATGCAATAGCGCTAACAATTATTCAATTTATTACGGCCTCCGTTATAGGTATTTTAGTCGTTGTCAGTCAAGGTGATATTCCCGCTTCTCTTGAAAAAGAAGCTATTTATTCACTCATTTATTTAGGTATTTTTTCAACTACTATTGCTTACCTTTTTCAAAACGTGGCAAATCAATATACGTCTGCTACAAAGGCAGCCATTATCCTGTCAACAGAATCCTTTTTCGGAATGGTGTTATCGGTCATATTTTTACATGAAGTACTAACAAGCCGAATGGTTATAGGAGCAGTGTTAATTTTACTAGCTATTTTAATTGCTGAAGTGAAGCCCTCCTATCCAAAGAAACGGATAATGAATAACTGACAATAATGCTCCCCTACAAATAGTTTCAGTTTATGCTGAAGCTATTTTTTATTTTGCATGACTGGTTATCATACTTGTAGTAATACCGACTACTAATACGGTAATGATCGAAAGGATTAATGTATTCGAAGACAAAAGCAGCCCACCTAAAACAATAACAATTGAATCAATAAAAAAAATAAGAACCCCTACATTTATGCCTGTTTTATCACATAAAAACTGTGCAACAAGATCTGTCCCACCAGTGCTTGTCTGAAATCGAAGCATTAAACCAATGCCAAAGCCAACTAAAATCCCTCCTAATATCGCGCTATAAATGGCATCGATTTGAACCAAATTTCTTAAAGGCTTCAACAGGTCAATGATAAAAGACGAGCCAATTAACCCATGCACACTATTGTAAAAATAGGTTCTGTATTTAAACCAAGCAATGATGAATATCGGAATGCTTAAAATAATAATCATTAGCCCGATTTTCAATTTATACAAATAGTACAAAATGAGCGCTACCCCTACAACGCCTCCATCTAGTATTTGATAGGGTGTTAAGAATAGATTAATGCCTAAGGAAATACAGATACTACCTATTATGATGACCAAGCCCTTCTTCAGAAAAAACATATAACCCCCCTCCGAAACTAAGCATGTACTTATAGTATGAAAGAAATGAATTGAACATGTTTTGGACTTTACTATATGTGAAAATAAAAGTATTTTCACAAAACACCCCGTTTACATTTCTTTGCATTTACACATATACTAAAATATCTTATTTAAAATAAATGAAGTGTATACATATACATGTAGGGAGGATAAAAAATGAAAAAAGAAAATGTAATAACTTCCTATATTATAGAAGAGAAAGTGTTTCGGGGTTATGGTTACCGGATAATGTGACTACCAAGCAAATCGTTCATCTGTTAAACGAGCAATAAATCTATGTGGATGATGCCTCTAGAATATTTTTGCCACAATATAAAGAGGAAAATATTCTGCGATTATGTATTTCTCAAGTGAATGAAAGCTAAATCAAATTCGGTATTGAACGATTGGCTAACTGTATTACTTTAATTAACAATAGTAAGCATCACCAAGCACAAAAAACCTTTTTACATCAAAAACATCCCTAAAAAACTAACCTCCCTTTTTAAAAAAGACAGGGAGGTTAAAATCTTAACTTTAATTTGTACATGCTCTTACCAACAAAATCATAACTATTATAATAACAATCGAACCAATATTAATTAAACAACCGCTGCTAGGTGCACCTGTATGAGCTTGAGCAGCTGCACTGTTCAAAGCACCACCAGGATTTTTTTGCTGTTCTTTTACTTTTAAATTTTCTCGTTCTTTTTCTGACATGGAAGCCCCCTATTTTTCGAATTAGAACCGCTTCTTACTTCTTCATACTATCACTTCAAATAACCCATCGCGTATTCATCCATTCAACTATTTTGCTGTCCAATTAAGTTTTCATTGTAATAACATTAAAAGAATCTACTATATACATGCAAAAGAAAAAATGCTTAGTATTCGCAATTTTTAATATAAAAAATAAACTATTGAAATATATATGTAATGATTATATACTACTATCGATAGTGATAATCATTATCAATTATTTTATTACTAGGAGTGTAATTCTAATATGAATTCAAAGCGTTTCTATTCATTATTTACAATGTTATTAATAGCTGTTTTTTCTTTTGCTTTAGCGGGATGCGCTGATAAAGAATCTGGCACTGAGTCTACAGATTCAAAAGGTTCAACGGAAAAGTCTGATTCAGAGGCTTCTGACACACAGTATCCAATCGTAATTAAGCATGCATTTGGAGAAACTGTGATCGAAAAGAAACCAGAGCGTGTTGCGACTATTGCATGGGCAAACCATGATGTTGCATTAGCGCTTGATGTTGTTCCAGTGGGCTTCTCAGTTGCAAACTATGGGGTACAAGATGATAGCGGTATGCTACCATGGACAGCTGAAAAGTTAAAAGAGTTAGGAGAAACAAAACCAAATGTATACCAAGATACTGATGGTTTAGATTTCGAGGCAATTTCTGACTCAAATCCAGATGTAATCTTAGCTGCTTATTCAGGAATTACACAAGAGGACTACGATACATTAAGTCAAATTGCGCCAGTTGTGGCATACCCAGAAATTCCATGGGTGATTTCATGGCGTGACCAAATCCTATACAATGCAAAAGGTATGGGTATGGAAAAAGAAGGTAAGCAATTAATTGCTGATACTGAAAAGCTAATTGCTACAAAGGCAAGTGAAAAACCAGAATTAAAAGGTAAAAAAGCTGCCTTTGCTATGTTTAATGCAACAGATCTATCTAAGTTTTATATTTATACACCAGAAGATCCTCGTGGGGAGTTTTTAGAGGAATTGGGTATGGCGTATCCACAAAGTATTAAAGATCAAATTACAGATAAATCTAGCTTCTATATCGAATTAAGTGCTGAAAATGCAGATGCTTTAAAGGATGCTGAAATTTTTATCACTTATGGTGACGATAAAACATTAGCTGCATTACAAGCTGATCCAATCTTAGGAAAAGTGCCAGCAATCCAAAATGGTTCAGTAGTAGTGATAACTGATAATACGCCATTAGCTGCAGCAGGTAACCCAAACCCTCTATCAATTCAATATACAATTGACGAGTACTTAACATTAATCTCTGATGTTGCGAAAAAGCTGAAATAATATGATGAATACATCCGTTTCAGAAAATAAGCATGTATTGATGCCACGTAACTTTGGCAAGCTTATCATTTTGCTTGCAATATTACTTTGCCTTAGTGTAATCGCATCGCTTGTATTTGGTTCTCGGATGATTACTTGGACTCAACTTCTGGATGGTTTATTCCATTCAGAAGTTGCTTCTCATGAAGCAAATGTTGTTCGGCAAAGAATTGTTCGAACTATTTTTTGTTTTTTGTGTGGTGCTGCTTTAGGTGTTTCAGGTGCCTTAATGCAGTCTGTAACGCGTAATCCTATTGCGGATCCAAGTATATTAGGAGTGAATACAGGGGCATCTTTATTTGTTGTTTGTGGGATTGCCTTTTTTAATATTAGTTCTGCAAATCAATATATTTGGCTGGCAATAGTGGGTGCAATGATTACCGCTATTTTTGTGTTTACTGTTGGTTCAATTGGTAGTGGAGGGGCAACACCGATAAAGCTCGTCTTAGCAGGAGCTGCTACGAGTGCTATATTATCATCACTAGTAGTGGCCGTTATGATTCCACGTACAAATGTTATGGATCAATTTAGATTTTGGCAAGTTGGCAGTGTAGGTTCAGGTAGCTGGGATAATATCAAACTGTTTATTCCGTTTTTACTAATTGGGCTTTGTATAGCTATCTTCTCTGCACCTGCATTAAATGCGCTAGCACTAGGAGATGAAGTGGCGACTGGCTTAGGTGTAAAAACTGGGACAATCCGACTTCTCGCTTCATTTGGTGGCGTTTTATTATGCGGTGTGGCAACGGCATTAGCTGGGCCAATCGGGTTTATCGGATTGTTGGCGACTCATTTAATTCGATTAATTATCGGTCCAGATGTGCGTTATGTTATTCCGCTTTCTGCATTAGCTGGGGCTATTATTTTAACGATTGCTGATGTGTGCGGAAGACTATTAGGGAGTCCAAGTGAGCTTGAGGTAGGTATTGTTACGGCCTTCATTGGAGCTCCTCTATTAATTTTTATTACAATGAAAGCGAAAATGCGTGCATTATGATGAATGAAACAATGAATTCTATTTATAGCTCAAGAATGAAACGAAAACGTCGTTTCCTACTCATGACGTGCTTGCTAACAGTTATTTCTATTGTACTTATGAGTTTGATGCTCATGCTTGGCAATACAATTTATCCAGTAAAGGATGTTGTAGGCGTATTATTAGGTGAGGATGTCAAAGGTGCGTCCTTTGCTGTAGGTACAATCAGATTACCACGGATGATAGTTGGACTATTTTCAGGCTTTGCATTCGGTGTTGGTGGCTACGTTTTCCAAACGATGCTACGAAATCCATTGGCTAATCCTAACGTAATTGGGATTACTGCTGGATCTAGCGCTGCTGCTGTCTTTTGTATTATTGTCCTGCATGCGAGTAATGCATTCGTATCGATTGCATCTGTAATTGGCGGACTTTTAACTGCTATCGTTATTTTTTTATTGTCGAAAAGTAGCTCGTTCTCAATCGGTCGATTAATTTTAATCGGTATCGGTATTCAAGCGATGTTAAATGCTTTTATTTCCTACTTAATGGTCATTGGTAATACGCACGACCTCCCTTCAGCTATGCGTTGGTTAAGTGGCAGTTTGAATGGTGCAAAAATGGAGAACCTTTATCCATTAATCATAACAGTGTGTATTTGTACACCAATTGTTATTTATTTTGCTAGTAGATTAGAAATATTAGAGCTCGGTGAGCAAGCAGCGACATCACTTGGGGTTGATACGAACAAAACGAGATTGGTGCTCTTGCTTAGCTCGGTTTTAATGATTGCGTTGGCTACAGCAGCTGCTGGTCCGATTGCATTTGTTGCATTTTTAGCAGGTCCAATTGCTAAAAAAATTGTGGGCGTAGGCTTTTCAAATATCGTTCCTGCTGGCTTGGTTGGGGTTATTTTAGTATTAGCTGCAGATTTAATAGGACAGTTCGCATTTGAGACCAGATATCCTGTTGGCGTAATTACAGGGATTATCGGTGCACCGTATTTAATTTATTTATTAATTCGTATCAATCGAAAAGGAGATTTATAATATGAAGCCAACACATACATTTCGAGCGGAACAAATTACTGCCGGTTACGAAAATAAAACGATTTTACAAGATGTGAGTGTAACGATTCCTAGCAATAAAATTAGTATTATTATTGGTGCGAACGGCTGCGGTAAATCTACGCTTTTAAAAACGATGGCGCGATTAATTAAACCGACTTCCGGACAAGTGACGTTAGATGGGCAACCGATTCAAAAAATGCCTCCTAAGCAACTTGCTAAAGTGCTAGGCTTATTACCACAATCCCCTATCGTTCCAGAGGGAATTACGGTTGCGGATTTAGTTGGTAGAGGTAGATTTCCTCATCATAGCTTTTTAAAAGGTTGGTCAAAAAAGGATTATGAGGCTGTAGCAGAAGCGATGGAAATGATGAACATTACGGAATTTGCTGATCGTCATATTGATGAACTATCAGGTGGTCAAAGACAGCGTGTATGGATTGCAATGGCATTGGCGCAACAGACTGATATTTTATTTTTGGATGAGCCTACAACGTATTTAGACATTACGTACCAAGTAGAAATTTTAGATTTACTGACAGATTTAAATCGTAAGTATGGTACGACAATTGTCATGGTGTTACATGATATTAACTTATCAGCACGTTATGCAGACTATATTTTCGCCCTACATGAAGGGCAGCTAGTAGCAGAAGGCACACCATCTGACATTATTACAAATGGTTTAATTAAAGATATATTCGCACTTGAATGTATGGTTATCGAAGATCCAGTTTCAAATTCACCATCCGTCGTGCCAATTGGACGACACCACAACCAGGTTGATAAGATAGCACTTAAAACAATGTCAAGCTAGCTTCAGCAACTATAATGAGCTGAATCAGTGATTTGAGCGGCTATATACGCCATCAATTCTTCAAGACAAGGGAAATTGAACGGGAATTAAACTCCTGTTCAATTTCCCTTGTCTTGTCTCTATAGGTGTAAAAGGAAATTCACGCTAAAAGTACATAAAAAGCTTTTCTTCAATGATCATTCAATATGGTATTATAGGTTATAATTGGAATTATAAATAATTATTAACTTTTATTTTTCAGAGGAGGATAATGTTGAAATTTAAAATAGGGAACTTATTTATTCTATGTCTATTACTATTGATACTTACTTCCTGCATACAAACTGAAAAAGGTAGAAACATTCCCGAGAAAGAGCAAAAAATAGATTACAAAGAGATGGTGTTTGCATTTGAACACCCGCAGACCAAACAAAAGTACAAAATCATTCATGTTAGTCAACTGTTTTCTCCGTATATTGAAAAGGTCAAAGATAATCCGAATCTTTCAACCTCGGAAACCTTGGAACTATATAATAAAGAAATCATTCAACCCATCTACAAGGATTGCTTTGAAAATGGAGAATACTTTCATATGGCAGAAACCATTCTTAATACGGCTCCTACTGGATTAACAGATTTACAAGTGATAAGTGATAAAATGGACACTCGTAAAATCGAGATCAATCAAATCATTCAAGAATCTCTATTAAAATCCGCAGACCTCCTACCGTCTCAAAGTGATGTAGCAGTTTGCGTCTTCCCTTACTCTATAAATTATATGGATCCGTTCACAGTTGGCGCAGAGAAAATTATCCTCCCCTATCCAAATGAAATGGATGATAGTATAAAGTTAACCGTTGCCCATGAATACCATCACAGCGTTTGGGCAGAAAAATATTTTAGGAAGGATGACTGGGCTTCTATTTTGGATAATGTAGTCTTTGAAGGAAAAGCTGAAATGTTTAAAAGGTCCGTTTACCCAGACTACGGTTATACATCAACGACTTTAACTTACGACAAGAAATTATGGTCTAAAGTTGAACCTGATTTAAATAAATACGATTTTAATCGCACATTAGAAATTTTATATGGCGGAAAAGGGTTACCGTATGCTTACGGTTACAGTGAAGGCTACAAGATGGTTAAATCCTACCTTGACTTGAATCCCGATAAAACCCCAGAAGATTGGACAGCATTAAGCGCACAAGAAATTTTTGAAAAAGGGAAATACCTGGAACACTACAAATAACTTCGATTATACTGGGCCCCATTTTTGAAGAGTAAACAATGAAGTGCATTGAATTCAACAAATAAATTGTGTAAACAGCAAACAAAAACGCTCAGATTGTAACACTGAGCGTTTCTAGTTTTAACCTTCACATTCAGGTTAATGTCCACAAGAACTTGGTTGCATTATGCCTTTAATATACATAGTTTTTATTGAGTTTCCCTCACCCTAATAGCTGATTTATTGTACAGCCCATACTCATTTAGCATAAAAAATGCCACCTCCTCAATCTAAGTTAATAGATAAAGAAGATGACAATATTTAGCCCATCAAATTTCAATGAACGTTTATTTAATGTTTACCCATGCATCGGGTCATTTTTATGCTTTGGCCCAATCATGTTAAATAAGATATTTAAAATAATTGCTGTTACCGAACCACATACGATACCGTTAGACGTTAAGATTGCTACACCTGGAGGTAATGACGCGAAAATATCTGGAACAACTGATACACCGACACCAAGACCGACTGCAATCGCTGCAATCATCGCGTTTTCTGCTGATTCATTCATAACTGGTACAAGCATACCCATACCTTGCGTTATGACCATACCGAACATTGCTAACATTGCCGCACCAAGTACTGGTGTTGGGATAATCGTTGTTAATGCTGCGATTTTTGGTAAGAAGCCAAGTGCTACAAGGAAGGCACCTGTTAGGTAAATGACTTTGCGATCTTTTACGCCAGACATACGCGTAAGTCCCACGTTTTGTGAGAATGTTGTATATGGGAAGGCATTGAAAATACCGCCGATAACAGAAGCAAGCCCTTCTGAACGATAACCACGTGCTAAATCTTTTGAATCTAGTTTTTTATTGCAAATATCGCTAAGTGCAAAATAAACTCCTGAAGATTCTACTAAAGAAACCATCGCTACAAGCGTCATTGTCAGAATCGCTGTTGCATCAAATGTTGGCATTCCAAAATAAAATGGTTGCACCATGTGGAATACACCAGCATCTGAAACGGGCGTGAAATCCACCTTGCCCATAAATCCGCCTAATACCGTCCCTGCAACTAATCCAATTAAAATTGAAATTGCACGAGCAAAGCCTGTTGTAAAGCGATAAACGACTAAAATAATGACTAATGTAATAAATGCTAAAGCAACATTTGAACCCGATGCGAAATCTGCTGCACCTTGTCCACCCGCCATATTGTTTAACGCAACTGGTAATAAAGAAATACCAATAATTGATACGACTGAACCTGTTACAACTGGTGGGAAAAATTTCACAAGCTTACCGAAGAAGCCTGCGATGACCATTACAATTAAACCTGATGCAATGATAGAACCATAAATATCTGTAATGCCTTGTTCAGGGTTTGTCCCAATTGCAATAATTGGACTAACCGCTGTAAACGTACAGCCTAGAACTACTGGTAAACCAATACCGATAAATTTGCCTGAATACACTTGAAGTAATGTTGCGATACCACACATCATTATGTCAATTGCTACTAAATAAGTCATTTGCTTTGAATCAAAACCTAAAGCCCCACCGATAATAAGCGGTACTAAAATAGCACCTGCATACATCGCAAGTAAATGTTGAATAGCTAGCGTAGTTGACTTAAAGGCATTCATTATGCACGATCCTCCGTGGCAAACGTTACTTTACCATCTTCTAAAGAATCCACAATTGCTAATGATTCTACACGAACACCTTGCTCACGTAATAATTTACCGCCGTCTTGGAAGCCTTTTTCAATGACAATGCCGACACCAACGACAGTTGCACCTGCTTGAGCTGCAATATCAAGTAAGCCTTTTACCGCTTCACCATTTGCTAAGAAATCGTCGACAATTAAAATATTGTCATCTTTATTTAAGAAATTACAAGATACTGAAATTTCATTTGTTTCGTTTTTTGTGAAAGAATGTACCTTTGAAGAATAAAGATTGTCTGATAATGTTAAAGATTTACGTTTACGTGCAAATACTACTGGTGCACCGATTTCAAGCCCTAGCATTACAGAAGGTGCAATTCCTGAAGACTCGATTGTTAACACTTTTGTAATGATGTCATCAGAGAAGCGATTTGCAAACTCATGCCCAATCTCTTTCATAAGTAGTGGATCAATTTGGTGGTTTAAAAAAGAGTCAACTTTTAATACAGACGAAGATAAAACTTTACCTTCCTGCTTAATTTTGTCGTGTAATAACTTCATTGCTGTTTTCCTTCTTTCTTATAAAATAATAAAAAAAGCGCTAAATACTTTGATTCCATTCATCTACGAGTGGAGCAAGGCATTCAGCGCATAAACGTCGAAATAAATAGAAAACATCATCTCTAGTATGAATTTTCTAAAACAATGCTACCCATAGTCGATTCATTTACGGTAAATCGGTAGAAACTTACGAGCCATATTCTCGCTATTATATGAGTGAAATAGTATTAAGCTGTATGAACTTCCTTATTATAAATATCCATTTTTATAATTTCAATATGAATATGCATAATAAGCTGATACTTTACTTCATTCGGCAGAGGCTTATATCTACAACCGAACAAAGTTTAAATTTTCGGAATTTAATGGTATTTACGCATTTTTTTGGCGTAAACGTTCGTGTTTTCAATCAATGCTCTGATTATATCAGACTATTTTCGACCTTGCTAGTCATTATTTCGATAAATGGAAAGGTACAGTCATAATGACGACATTTTTGTGAAATAACAGCGATGTTCGAATTAATAGACTAGATTGATTGTGTAGCATATGCTGCCAACCTTTCTTCGGTAAAAACTGCGGAATAACGACTGTTACTTGGTAGTCCGATTTCGCATATTGGTGTTCCACTTTATCGATAAACTTTTTCAAAGGCTGTGTAATGCTACGATATGGCGAATAATAAGTGACAAGTCGCACATCTGGTTGCCACGCTTTCCACTTTTCTTCAAAGGCTTTTGCATCCGCTTGATCGAATGCTACATAAAAGGCTATTATTTTATCAACATTTAAAGATTGCGCATAGTGCAGTGAATTTTCCACCACTTTCGTAATACCCGCTACCGGCACGACAAAGACATTCCCCTCTACTTTCGGTAATGCTTCTCCATTTAGTCGTAGTTGTTCCCCGACTGCATTGTAGTGATGCTTAATGCGATGAAACATCCAAATAATAAGCGGTAAAAAGATGAATACCGGCCATACTTGAGGTAGTTTTGTGACAAAAAACATCATCGCCACTACAAAAGAAATGACTGCCCCTATTGTGTTGATAACAAATTTCATAACCCAGCCATTAGGCTTTTCACGCCACCATTTACGCATCATCCCAGACTGCGCTAATGTAAATGGTATAAATACACCTACTGCATAGAGTGGAATTAAATGCTCTGTTGTGCCATCAAACAAAATAATAAGCACAATAGCTGCTAGCCCAAGCATCATGATCCCATTTGAATAGCCAAGTCGATCGCCACGGATTTGAAATATTCTTGGAATAAAGCCGTCTTTCGATAAATTGACTGCCAGTAAAGGAAATGCTGAATAGCCAGTATTCGCAGCAAGCACTAAAATCATTGCTGTTGTTCCTTGCACAATATAATAAAATACATTGCGTCCCACACTCGCTTCGGCAATTTGCGAAACAACCGTTGCTTGTGCATTTGGAGCGACTCCGTAGAAATAAGCTAAGCTTACAATGCCAATAAATAATACTGCTAAAATACTACCCATCGCTAATAGCGTTTTTGCTGCGTTAACGGGTGCAGGACTTTTGAAATTCGGAATTGCATTAGATATTGCCTCTACACCAGTTAATGCCGAGCTTCCTGAGGCAAATGCCTTTAATAATAAAAACAAACTAATGCCCGCAACTGGCGTTCCAATTTTAGGATGTAAGTCAGCCGGCACTTGCCCTGTTGCTACATTATAGATTCCTATGCCAATGAGTAATAACATCACAACGACGAATAAATAAACAGGGTACGCTAAAATAGACGCTGATTCCGTAACCCCACGTAAATTTAAAATCGTTAAGCAAATAACAAAAAACACAGCAATCGGAACGTTATAAGCATGCAAACTTGGGAATGCTGAAGTAATAGCATCTGTCCCTGCTGATACACTTACAGCGACAGTTAAAATATAATCAACGAGTAATGACCCACCCGCTACTAGACCTGCATTCACACCTAAATTTTCGCGGGACACGACATATGCCCCACCACCATGTGGATATGCGAAAATAACTTGTCGATACGATAAAGTGAGTGCCACAAGTAGCACCACTACCCCTGCCGCAATCGGTAACGAATACCAAAAGGCAACCGTACTGACAGTCATGAGCACAATTAAAATTTGCTCTGGACCGTATGCAACTGATGACAATGCATCAGAAGATAATATGGCCAGTGCCTTTGTTTTACTAAGCTTTTGTTCCCCTAATGCATCGGATTTCAATGGTTTTCCGATAACATAACGTTTGAATGAGGATTTCATCCTTAACACCTTCTAGATTCATAGAGTGTGTTTCGCATTTCTAAATCGATTACACCTTTCGCATAATCGGTCTCTTTATATCTACTGGGGCTTTTTCGTACGGAATGCCATCAAAAAAACGTCTACAAGTCATCACTAAATACGACTTGTAGACGCTCTAACGTCTGACAAGCTCCAACTTTTCTGCTCTTAACGCTTACGAGGTTAGCTGTCGGATTCGGGCCTGAGTAGCCCTACTCTTTAAAAAGAGATTCACCCCAAGAATTGTTTAAACAATCCACTAAAATTGGGTCCCCCGCGTTTAATTGCTTCAGCGATTTAGAAATTTGAAACTTTTATAATGATGTCATATTACGCCTGTAAATTAAAAAAGTAAAGAAGATATTGCCCGGTTTTCGTAAATTTTTTCTTATTCTTAGAGACAAGCTTTTATCAGCTGTTTATCGGTGATTCGGCGTGGTTTATCGGCGATTCTTACCGGTTTACGGGCGATTTGGCTGGCTTTACTGGCGATTTTCACTGGTTCACGGGCGATTCAGCTCATTTTATCGGCGATTTTCAAAATTTATAAAAAATTTATGAGCAAACTTCTTCACATTTTTTAATTCTAGCTATAGAATAGTAGTATTATTATTTTCCCATAGGAAACTTTATTTCATTTACGATACTTTTTGAAACGAGGGAACAAGATGGCCTATAAACAAATTACAAAACCGGCAGCCCAAGCTGTTTTAGATGGAGACATAAAAGGCTGGCGACGAATTTTACCCTTTCTAGGTCCGGCATTTATTGCAGCTGTTGCCTATATAGATCCCGGCAACTTTGCTACAAATATTACCGCTGGCTCGCAGTATGGTTATTTACTACTTTGGGTTATTGCCTTTTCAAATTTAATGGCTGTACTGATTCAATCTTTATCAGCAAAACTCGGTATTGCTACCGGAAAAAACTTGCCAGAAGTAGCAAGGGAGAATTTTTCTAAAAAAACTTCTATATTTTTATGGATACAGGCTGAACTTGTAATCATTGCAACCGACCTCGCTGAATTTATCGGTGCTGCCCTCGGTCTATATTTATTATTTGATATTCCGATGCTACCTGCCGCACTTATTACTGCAATTGGTTCTTTTGCAATTTTAGAGCTACAGCGTAGAGGCTTTAGAGCTTTTGAAGCGGGCATTTCGGGTATGGTGCTAATTGTTGTGCTAGCATTTGCGTTCCAAACATTTTTAGCCCAACCGGATTGGGGCGAAGTGACATTAGGAATGCTGACACCACAATTTGATGGTGTCGATTCACTCTTACTTGCAACAGGTATATTAGGAGCTACTGTGATGCCACACGCAATCTATTTACATTCTTCCTTAACACAAAATCGTGTGGTTGGTCGTAATGACAACGAAAAACGACGTATTTTCCGATTTGAGTTTATCGATATTGTGATTGCAATGATTATTGCTGGTGCGATTAACATGAGTATGCTAATCATTGCAGCAGCAGTGTTCCATACGCAAGGCTTAGTAGTCGAAGATTTAGATATCGCCTATAACGGTTTACGAGAAGCTCTTGGACCAATGGCGGCTGTGTCTTTCGGACTTGGATTACTCATTGCAGGGCTTGCAAGCTCTTCTGTTGGGACATTAGCAGGCGACGTTGTTATGCAAGGCTTCATCCAACGAAAAATCCCTCTATATTTACGTAGAGCGATTACAATGATTCCACCTTTGGTTATTATTGCAGCAGGTGTCAATGCAACCTATGCACTTGTGTTAAGTCAAGTAATCTTATCATTCGGTATTGCATTTGCGCTTATCCCACTTGTGATGTTTACAAGTAAAAAGGACATAATGGGTAGCCTGGTCAATCACCGTATCACAACAATTCTTGGTTGGCTTGTCGTTGTAATAGTAGTTGCGTTAAATATCTACTTATTATGGGAAACGCTATTTGCTTAAATAATGATACTAGGATAAATGAGAAAAAGTGTTAGATTGATTGCGATCAATCTAACACTTTTTTATGCCGTTGCTCACTGCTAAATTTTCACTATTGCCACATAAAAGCATTTCCAGCGCGGACTGCTGTTGAGAGGGGCGCCATGCCTATTGTATTTTAAGAAAGTGCCTTTAACCCTACAACTCCGATGATGATACAGCATACACTTGCTAAGCGGCCTTTACTTTTTGACTCACCAAAAAACATCATATTGATTAAGACTGCCCCTGCCGTACCAATACCTATCCATACTGCATAAGCCGTACTCGTTTGTAAAAACTCAAATGATTTATATAAAAAGCTAAGTGACGCAGCAAATCCCCCTACATAGAGCAGCATGCTGATAAATCCCTTTTTCGTGCTATATTTTTTCAGACCAATGACAGATACAAGTTCACTCGCTGCAGCTAAAAAAACAAAAAGCCATCCCATACTATATCACCTCTTTTGTACGTTTATTCTCTTCAACGGTATCAGAAACTTTTAAGCCAATAACTCCTACAATCAATATAAAAATAAAGAGAAGCTTACCAATACTGACTACTTGATTAAAAATTAAAATATCCATTAAGGTCGTCCCCATTGTGCCAATTGCTGCAAATATTGCGTACACTGTTCCAGTTGGTAATTTCTCACATGCCTTTGATAAAAAGTGCAAATCAAGCCCTATAAATATAACGATCAATAGCCATTCCCACCAATGAGAAGCCACATTGAAACCATAAATCCATATTAATTCAAAAAAACTAGTTAACCCAACATACAACCAAGCTTTTCCCATAAAAAACCCTCCGTTAATAATGACTGAACTTCATTCATTTTTACTACATAAAAGAACCTACAAGAAAATTTAGTAAAAATCCGCTTTTAAATTCGGATTTTGAACACATATTTTTCTTGTTTATAGCAACGTATTACTATAAACAAGACCGTTTATGGATTTCCAACTATATATCAAAAATTCACTGTAACATATTTTATCTCTGTACGCTTATTTTGTAACAGCCTTGTTTAAGACTAACGCATTAAAAATAAATTCTAATAAATCTTTTTTATCCTCATTGATAAGCTCTTCATCTTTGGAATCAAATAAGTATGCACGTTCAGCAGCAGACTCGATTAATCCAAACACCATCTTTGACGTTGCGTAAGAATCAACTGCTATTAAAATTTCACCCTTTGACTTTGCGCTGTCCAGCTCATTTCTTAGCCAATTATAGTAAGGTGTATATGCATTTACCCAATCTTTCAAATAATCAGAGGCCGACAATCCAGCATAAATAATTGCTACAAGTTCCTTATGCTCTCTCGTCATCATAAATATTGTATCTACTAATTGATTAAATTTTTCAATTAGTGGCGCTTGATCATCCACGTTTTTTTGTATTGCTTCAAACATATTGTCGACCATTACTTTTGCAATAGCGGGCATAAGTGACATTTTTGAAGGGAAGTACAAATAAAAAGTTCCTTGTGCAATACCAGCCCTTTTTACAATATCAGCTATTTTTATTTTGTCGATACCTTGTTCTTTAAACAATTGAATAGCAGAGGTTACGATACGTTTTTCCTTATCCATTATGCGCCCCCTAAAAAATCATGAATTTTTAAAAATTGTAATCCAAACAAAAATAGATTTCAACCTCTTTCTTTTATCCAAAAATTATTATTTCCTATAATGGAACAGAAAAATTTATTTAATTTTGATAATTTTTAAAAATTAGTTTGACAAATGAACGAGATTCATTTAAATTTTATCCCAAGGAAGATGACTGAAATTCATTTTAAGAAAAAATCTCCCTCAACTAGTATTTTCATAACTGTAAGTACCATTTTCCACCTTGATAAGGGGTGTTACAAGGTGCAAATCGGTATTATTTTTTAATCAAAGGGGCGGAATTGATGATGAAAACAGGTTATATTTTTGACGAAAGTTATTTCTGGCACGACAACGGAAGCGGAACATTATATTTACCTTCGGGTGGTTACTTAGAAACAGATGTGTTTGTCGAACATCCTTCAACAAAGAGACGAATTAATAATTTACTTAATCGTTGTGGCCTAATGAAAAAATTAGAACAAATTGAGCCACGTTCTGCAACGCGTGAGGAAATTGAAATGTTCCATACAAAGGAATATGTAGATAAAGTTAAGCATTTAAGCGATACAACTGGTGGAGACGCTGGAGATCATGCCATTGTTGGTAGAGGATCATATGAAATTGCTTTACTTTCAACTGGAGGCGCTTTAAAAGCTGTGGATGTTGTGATGAACGGTGAAGTCGATAATGTTTATGCATTAACTCGCCCACCTGGCCATCATGCAGAAGCTGCAAAAGGCATCGGCTTCTGTATTTTCAATAACGTTGCCATTGCTGCTAAATACGCAAAGCAAAAATACAATTTAGAAAGAGTTATGGTGTTAGATTGGGACGTTCACCATGGTAATGGAACAGAAAGTGCATTCTATGACACTGATGGTGTTTTATTCTTCTCAGTTCATCAGCATTTAAGTTTCCCTAATAATACAGGTTATGCAGAGAACGTAGGTGAGGCTGACGGAAAAGGATTTAACGTGAACATTCCGCTTCCCCCAGGTACAGGAAATGCAGGCTATATTGAAGCATTTAAGTCTATTGTGGAGCCAATCGTGAACGATTATAAACCAGAGCTAATCATTATTTCTGCTGGACAAGATCCAGGTATGTTCGATCCACTTGGACGTATGAACATGACTGCTGAAGGCTTTGCAGATTTAACGAAAATCATGATGAACTTAGCAAACAAGCATACAGATGGAAAAATCGTCTTTTGTCATGAAGGTGGTTACAGTAATGCTTATGTTCCATTTTGTACATTGCGCATTATTGAAGAATTATGTGGTGTGAAAAGCGATGTAGAAGATCCATTCCAAGATTCCCAAGGGTATCCTGACTTTGTAAACGAAGTAGAAAAGAAAGCAATTAATGAAGTCATTTCAATTCAATCGGCTTACTGGCCATCTTTAAAAGTAACTGTTTAAATTTAAAACACTATTATTATATTGAAAATAATTAATAAGAGGGAGGGTATCTATGAGCAATTCTATCGAGGAAATTAGTTATGAACATATTCCTTTAGAACAGCGTAATGGCACTGCCAAAGAGCTATTTTTCACATGGTTTGCCGCAAGTACAGTTTCTACAACACTTGTAACAGGATCTCTAGCTATCGTATTAGGGTTAAATTTTTGGTGGTCACTCGTTGCTATCCTATTAGGACACGCCATTGGAGCTGCAATTATGGCACTCCATTCTGCTACTGGCCCTAAAGCAGGTTTACCACAAGTAGTACAAAGTAGAGCACAATTCGGCTACTTCGGGGCTATCTTGCCTATGTTAATCATTCTGATCATGTATTTAGGCTACGGCGCAACCAATACCGTGTTAGTCGGACAAGGCATGCAGGAAACACTCGGCCTTAATATGAATGTAACGGTTATCGTAAGTCTTATTCCAATGGTGCTTCTAGCTATTTTTGGACAAGGCTTACTTCAAAAGTCGATGAAAATCTATACAATTGGCTTTACAGTGGTATTTATTATTTTATCTATTATGATTTTAGCGAATGTTTCAATGGATCTTTTAAATGCAGGTAATTTTTCTTTCAGCCAGTTTTTATTAATGACTTCCATTTGTGTAACATGGCAAATTACGTATGGTCCTTATGTATCTGACCATTCGAGATTTATCCATCCATCACAATCTAAAAAGGTATTTACTTATAGTTATCTTGGAAGCTTTGCAAGTTCAGTTTGGTTGATGGTTTTAGGTGCTGCCATTGCCACTATGGTTGTGAATGGTAATGTTATGGCACAAATTAAAGATATGGGCTCATTAGGTTTCATCATTGCATTACTGTTATCTCTTGGTGTCCTTGTTATTAACTCCTTAAATATTTATGGAGCAGGTATTATTATTTTATCGATTGCGAGTAACTTTTTAACGTTTAAAACATCTGCTAGACTGCGCACAATTACTTCCATAGCAATTGGTGTCATTATTGCCCTTATTGCCACTTGGAGCTCTAGCAATTTTATGGCTAATTTCCAATTATACTTAGGATTTATATTATTCTTTATCATTCCGTGGAGTATGATTACATTAACTGATTTTTATATTTTAAAGAGAGTACATTATCCTCCAGATGAGTTCAACAAAAAGGATGGCATTTTCGGGAAAATTAATATACCAACAATGATTATTTACTTGTTAACCATCTTTATTCAAATTCCATTTATTAATACGGAGTTATATGTGGGACCTATTGCAAAAATGCTAGATGGATTAGATATTGCATGGATTGTTGGTGGTGCGGTTTCATTCCTATTGTATATTAGCTTTGCTAAATTAACGGCACCTGCCAAACTTTCTGTAGACGTCTATGCAACGTCTAATGTACCTGAGAATAATTAATAAATAAGGTTCGTCAGGCTTCCCCAGGCCTTTTTAAAGCCCCTGTATGGTATTTTCATACAGTGGCTTTACTTATGTTATTAAACATCTACCTTTTCGATGTTGCGAATTGCTAAATAGGCAATAACTATACCTATAATCGCTAATGTTATTGGGATTACGATAATATCATTCAATGAAAAAGTGCCCGTATTTGAAGAAACAACCATCACGATTAAAAGAGATGACAGTATTGTTGTTGGCACGGAGTATTTTTTCATACCAAAATACAATGGAATAAGGGCCATACTGGATGCCGCTACAGCATTCATTACTACTGAAGGAATGCGCTGCATAATCATTGCATTTGTCAATGTATCTGGGATTAATTGAAAGTTCTCGCTAATCATAAGAAAAATTACTGTAATAAATATATTTGAAAGGATAATTGCGCTAAATGTAAATAAAATAACAATGGCAAGCTTTGCTGCGATTAGTTTTTTTCTATTTATAGGATACATAAATGCAGTTATTATTGTTTTATTTTTATATTCGCCAATAATAAGTTTCGCAATTAATGTAGCCGCGAAAATAATAAATACACATCTTACAAAAGAATCAATGACTGTTAAAGCGATAGGATAGTTTTCTAAACCAGCGTCACCTTCTATTTTTGAAATAACTAAAATCATAAACATAAAACCTAATATAGCGACATTGGCAATAATAGCAGCTGTCACATACGAGCCTAAATGGTTTTTTTTCATTTCTAAACGCATTAAATTAAGCATGGATGCCACCTCCATTGATTAATTTCAAGAAATAATCCTCTAAAGAACTTGTTTTCCTACTAATCTCTTCAATTTCAATATCATGTTCTATTAACGTTTTGGATAGTATTTTTTGTGAAACGGACATATCGTATATTCGAATACAGCGCTCATCAATGCATTTAAAATTGGTGATGCGTAATTGACTATCTAAAATAAAGGCAGCCTTTTTTCCCTCACTGACAATTAGTTCAATAAAATCTGTTTGGCTATGCCTTACATGCTCCATCGAAACTTCAGCAATTAACCTGCCATTATTAATGACCCCAATTGTATCAGCCATTTGCTCAATTTCAGCTAAAATATGACTGGAAACAATAATCGTAATGCCATATTCTTTACTTAACATCTTGAATAATTCTCTTAGCTCTCTTATACCAACTGGATCAAGACCATTAATCGGTTCATCTAAAATTAGCAACTCTGGTTTAGTCATTATCGCACGTGCAATACCTAAACGTTGTTTCATTCCTAACGAAAAATCCCTTACTCTTTTGCCATCCACATTCGTTAGCTTTACTAAATCGAGAACATGGCCGATTTCGTTTTTATCGTAATAACCCATATATTCGCAATGTAATTCAAGGTTTTCTTGTGCTGTTAACTTTTCATAGAAAATGGGATATTCAATGATTGTGCCCATTCTTTTTAGCACTTCGTACGACCGATCCGTCAATTTTTCACCGAAGATTTCAATTTCCCCACTTGTCGGTTTGACCAGATTAGTTAACATTTTCATAATCGTTGTTTTCCCCGCTCCATTTGGACCCAAAAAACCATATATCTCTCCTCTCTTAACATGCATATCGACTGTAGAAACCACTTCGTTTCCATCATAAACTTTTGTAAGCTGATTTGTTTTTACAATATACGCCATTTAAACCTCTCCCTCATTTGTGGCTTTCTTTATTATAAGAAGTAAAACTCTCTATTTTATTACTTGATTCTTACAAATTCCTTAAGAGAAGAAGAAAAGCCTCTAGAGCATTTTTAGCTCTACAGGCAGGGCTAGATTAGTACATCATTCTTTTTAATGAAATCGTAAAAACCGTCTTTTCATAAGGGATGCTTTTCAGTTGGATTGTACCATTCATTATTTCTACAAGTCGCTTTGTTATCGTTAGACCTAGCCCACTACCTTGAAATGATTTATTTCTTGAGTCTTCAAGCGTATACATCCTTTCAAATACGCTGTCTATATGATATTCATCAATACCTTTCCCACAATCCCAGACATCAATATAAACATCGGTAGCGTCATTTCTTACTGTTAGCCCAATTACACGACCTTCAGCCCCGTAAGCAATTGCATTGGCGATTAAATTGTTTAACACTCTTTCTAACGCATCCTCGTTGCCTAGAGCATAAATCGGTGATTCAGGTATGTTAATGTCTATATGAAGGCCTACCGACATCACCATATCGTAAAATGACAAAATATTTTTGCGGCATATTTCACTTACGTTTACTTTTGTTATTGGGTATTCTGTATCGCCCGCTTCAATTTTTGCCAAATCAAAAAATGTATGAATAAGCTTCAATACTTCCTCCGTTTTTAAATGGATTCCTGAAAGTAAGCGATTTTGTTCTGCATCTTTTAGCGAATGTTGTAGTTGCAACATTTCTGTATAGCCTAGCACAACTGTTAACGGCGTTTTTAAATCATGCGAAATATTGGCAAGCATCTTTTTCATTGAACTTTCCGTTTTTCGATGTTTGGCTAATATTTTGTGCGTATCATTCAGTAATGCATTTATAGTAGTAAGCAGTTGCTGTAGTTCTTGATTCGATGTAGCAACTAAAATTTTCTCGTTTGATTGTTCGTTTATAATAGCTTGTAGTTTGGTGTGCATATATTTGAGCGTAACGTTTTGCTCACGTTTTCTTTTCAACTGAAAAAGAATGATTGCTATGAGAAAAAGAATAATGGTAGATAGAAATAGTATCATACGCCTAGCCCTCTAATTTATAGCCAATTCCCCAAAGTGTTTTAATATACTTTGGGTTGGAAGGGTCATCTTCAATTTTTTCTCGCAATCTCCTTATATGCACATTAATAATATTTTCATCACCATAATATTCATCATTCCAAATGAGTTGATAGATTTGCTGTTTAGTAAATACGCGATTACGATTTGTGATAAATAGCTTTAAAATCGCAAATTCCTTTGAAGTTAGTTTCACCTGTTGTTGGTCTTTTTTAACTGAGAAATTAACGACATCAATTACCAAGTTACCGATAGTCAATGTCCCCTTCGTTTCCTCCATCGAGCTTGAATATTGTGTAGCCCTTCGTATTGCAGCTTTCACACGCGCTGAAAATTCCAACATTGAAAATGGCTTTGCAATATAATCATCCGCTCCTAATCCAAGACCTAATGCTTTATCTACATCACTGTCTTTTGCTGACATCATAATAATAGGTAGCGCTTCTTTTTCTCGAATTATTTTTAACACTTCTAATCCATCTAGTTTAGGCATCATAATATCCAAAATAACTAAATCAAACGTTTTACTTAAACAAATTTGCACTGCTTCTTCACCATTTGTAACGGATGTAACGGCAAAGCCCTCCATTGTTAAAAACTTGTCGACCATTTCTCGGATGGCCTCATCGTCTTCAACAAGTAATATATGTTTTTGCATGTTAGGCACCTCTTCTCAATAAAGCATTATCTTTAATTCCCATCTGCTTGAACAGTTTTACATTTTTATCCTGTCTCTATATAGCTTACCATATGTTTTTTTAAAAGTGACAGGCACTCAAACAATTCTCAAACAATTTACCAAGCTAAAATCACACTCCAGCGCCGCACACAACGGAAATCAACGGCAAATAAATAAAAGCTGCCCTATAAACTAATAGGACAGCTTTTATTTCTATTTTTCTACTTTTAAATCACACTTTTGCAGTGGAATCATTTTAGTTTTATGTTTTATTTTATAGCCTAACCACAAGACGATAAACAGCGGTATACCGATATATGAAACAAGAACGCCGTACCAGTCAATTGAATCGCCTGTGAAAGCTGTGTAGTTTTGACCAATTACAACAATCATACACACTGTAAATGCAAAGAGTGGCCCGAATGGATATAGCTTTGCTTTATATGGTAGTAATTTTGGGTCTATGCCTTGTGCTTCAAAAGCTCTACGGAAACGGTAATGACTAAAGGCAATACCAAGCCATGCAATAAAGCCTGACATCCCAGATGCGTTTAAAAGCCACATATAGACAACGCCATCACCAAAGAATGATGCTAAAAATGCTAAGCAACCTACTGCTAATGTCAGCAGTAATGCGTAAATTGGAATTCCGCGACGGCTTAGCTTAGCGAAAATCTTAGGTGCATGTCCATCTACTGCTAATTGCCATAACATACGTGATGATGCATATAATCCTGAATTACCTGCAGACAACATCGCCGTTAAAATAATGGCATTCATTAATGAAGCAGCAAAGGCAATTCCTAAGCGATCAAACACTAATGTGAATGGTGAAACAGCAATATCTTCAGATAATAAACGAGCATCTGTAAATGGAATTAACATCCCAATAGCTGCAATGGCTAAAATGTAAAATAAAATAATACGCCAGAAGACGGACTTAACAGCCTTCGGAATATTTTTACCAGGATCATCAGTTTCCCCAGCAGTTATCCCTAATAGCTCTGTCCCTTGGAACGAGAAACCTGCTGCTAGAAATATACCGAATGTAGCAAGGAAGCCACCGTGGAATGGTCCATCACTTATAAAGAAATTCGTAAAGCCTACAGGAGCTTGTCCACCTAAAATACCGAAAATCATCAATAGGCTGACGATAATGAAAACAATAACAGTCACAACTTTTATCATTGCGAACCAATATTCACTTTCACCATAGCTTTTTACAGATAGTAAATTAAATGTTAGTACAATCGCAATAAAGATGACTGTCCATAGTGCCGAAGAGCTGTCTGGGAACCAGTACTTCATTATAAGAGAAACTGCTGCAATTTCAGCGGCAATTGTAATCGCCCAGTTATACCAGTAGTTCCAGCCAAGCGCAAAGCCAAGCGCTGGATCTACAAATTTTGTTGCATACGTACTAAATGAACCTGATGAAGGCATATAAGCTGCCATTTCACCTAAGCTTGTCATTAAGAAGTACACCATAATGCCGATTAATGCATAAGCAAGAAGTGCACCACCTGGTCCAGCCTGCGCTATAGCACCACCACTTGCTAGAAATAGCCCAGTTCCAATCGTACCGCCTAACGAAATCATTGTTATATGGCGGCTTTTTAATTCTTTTTTCAACTCTGGTGCTTTATGACCGAGCTGATTAGTTTTTATCTCACTCACGTTAAAGCTTCCTTCCTTTTCTAAGAGGCAAAAAAATGCCATCACATGAACGTTGTGATGGCTAAGTAAATCCTCTGTTTCTTAAAAATGATAGCACAACACGTTGTCCAACGTGACAGTTCTGTTCCTTTCGGAGACAGCCCCAGCATGAGGTTTTCAAGTCCCCTCACACTTCGGCAATATTTCCTTTCAGCTAACATCTTCAATGCTTGTCATCTCCATTAGCTTACTTATAAATACCGCGACCTCTACCTCAATACAAACATGAGGCATATAATTATTAAATTTATGATGTTTCTTAGTTTAACATACGACCTAAGACATTTCAATAATACGATTAATGTTCTGTATTTTATGAATATTCTACTATTTTTATTATTGTGTTAAAGTGTTATAGTGGTTCGAATTATAATTGTTCTATCAGGGAGGTACTTATTTTGACAACTAACGAGGAATCTACTTATCCTAGCAGAAAGATTAACTGGAAGGGCACAACGCTTCTATTAGTCATCGGTGTAATTTTTCTTGCTTCGACATTACGTATGCCATTAACGGTTGTAGGACCAATTATTTCCTTCATTCGTGAGGATCTCGGTATATCTAACGTACTTGCAGGCTTTCTAACAACCATTCCATTGCTTGCATTCGCGCTAGTGTCACCTATTGCCCCAGTAATAGCAAGAAAACTGGGTCTGGAATTAACACTATTTATATCAACGATTTTATTAGCACTAGGAATTGTGCTGCGTTCACTTGGAACAACAGGATTACTCGTATTTGGTACAATGATAATAGGTGTAGCTATTTCATTTGGTAACGTCCTTATTCCAGGGCTACTTAAAATGAAATTCCCTTATCATGTTGGATTACTGATGGCATTTTTCACAATGTCCATGAACTTAACCGCTGGAATTGGCGCTGGTATTAGTTATCCCATAGCCAATGCTTCTCTTGGCTGGCAAGGTGCACTTGCAATCGCTCTAGCTCTTGTCGTAGTGACGATTTTGATTTGGATTCCACAATTAAAATTTAATAAGCCTGAACCAACTGTAGCCACTACGAAAGCACGTATACCATTGTGGAAATCACCAGTTACTTGGGCAGTCACGGGCGCGATGGGCTTTCAATCATTATTATTTTATACAACTGCAGCTTGGATTCCAGAAATCTATATTGCACAAGGAATAGCCGCAGATCGTGCAGGTTGGATGTTTTCCATCATGCAAATTTCACAAGTACCTATGGCTTTAGCTGTACCAATTATCGCTAGTAAAATGACATCACAGCGACCCCTCGTTTTAATGTTTACTGCCTTTTATTTCATCGGCTTTACTGGCCTTGTCATGGAATGGACTAGTCTTGCTGTACTGTGGATGATATTGCTAGGTTTAGCAGGTGGTGCTTCATTTTCTCTTGCAATGATGTTCTTTACACTTCGTACACATACGGCATTTGAGGCAGCTGATTTATCTGGCTTTGCACAATCATTAGGCTATTTATTAGCCGCAGTAGGTCCTATTTTATTTGGTTACTTACATGATTTATTTGGCGGCTGGGATACAGCTGGATGGCTATTTGTTGTCGTTGCGGCATTACTATTCTTCTGTTCGTTTAGAGCTTCTAGAAATGAATATATAAATTAAAAAAGGCAGCTCATCATACTATGAGCTGCCTCTTTACATTTAGTAATGCGGTTTCTGATAAAAATAATTTGGTGTATTATAAACATTGACATAAGGCTTATGAAAAATATGTGTCGTTGCAGGAGATAACGGTGGAATCAACCAAGTCCAGTTGCCTGTTAAGTCACGGCCTGCCTTCTGCTCAGCCTCTTCAAATAGCTTAAATTGCTGTGCAGCAGTATGATGATCGACTATACTTACACCATCTTCTTTAAAGGAATGCAGAACAGCAATATTTAATTCAACTAATGCACGATCACGCCAAAGCGATGCCTGCTTTGTTGTATCGAGACCAAAAATTTCAGCGATCTTCGGTAACATATCATAACGATCATGATCAGCTAAATTGCGTGCCCCAATTTCTGTTCCCATATACCAACCATTAAATGGAGCTGCCTGAAAATCAATACCTGCCATTTGAAAGCGCATGCTTGAAATAATCGGCACTGCATACCATTTCAACGCTAGTTTCTCCACCTGCGGATGCTCAGGATGGCGAATTGCAACTTCCAATACATCTTCACGTGGAATTGTAAATAATTGAGGTTTACGGTTATCCACCTGTATAACGAGTGGTAGTACATCAAATGCTGTTCCTTCACCCTGCCAACCTAGTGATTCGCATACTTTTGTAAATGGCACAGAATGTGGATCACCAACGATACCAGCTTCCGTCTCATAGCCTGCGTAACGTATAAGCTGATGATTCCAAATCTTTACTCTTTCAGATGCAAATACCGTTATCGTTGGGCGAATTTTACCGCCATTTGTCGCATACCGAATATGATGTAGCAACTTCTCAAATATGCCTTGCTCATGTAAAACATCGCGTGCATCCTCAACATGCAGTGAGTGCCAAAATAATCTTCCGATACATTTATTACTATTACGCCAGGCTACTCGTGCACCAAAAGTAAGCTCCTCTGTTGAAGGAATATATACTCCCTCTTTTTCAACTTGCTGTAATCTATTTGTTAGCCATTGTGCAGACTCATTTTGTTCCATTTGATAAAGTGTTAAAAAACGTTGTATCTCTTGTAGTTTCATGTCGTTTTCCTCCATCTAACCTCATATTAGATGAATAGAAATAAATTCACCACGAAAAAATCCATCAGAAAACATACATCTTTTATATATGAAATACTTTGTTCAAATTTATACCGACAGTCGAAAATTCTTCATCAAAATTTTATAAGAACTAAGTAAATAACTCGAAAAAATACAAAGAAAAAGCATGTAGCAACGCTATGCTACATGCTTTACTAGATGACCCCTACGGGATTCGAACCCGTGTTACCGCCGTGAAAGGGCGGTGTCTTAACCGCTTGACCAAGGGGCCATGGCTCCGAAGGCAGGACTCGAACCTGCGACAACCTGATTAACAGTCAGGTGCTACTACCAACTGAGCTACTTCGGAATAATTTCTATATGGGCCTAAATGGACTCGAACCATCGACCTCACGCTTATCAGGCGTGCGCTCTAACCAGCTGAGCTATAGGCCCTCTTTGGAGCGGGTGATGAGAATCGAACTCACGACATCAGCTTGGAAGGCTGAGGTTTTACCATTAAACTACACCCGCAAAAAAAGATGGGTCAGGACGGAATCGAACCGCCGACACTTAGAGCTTCAATCTAATGCTCTACCAACTGAGCTACTGACCCGAATAAAGAAAATGGAGGAGGTAGAGGGATTCGAACCCCCGCGCGGTGTTACCCGCCTGTCGGTTTTCAAGACCGATCCCTTCAGCCAGACTTGGGTATACCTCCGGAAATAAATATGGTGGAGCCTAGCGGGATCGAACCGCTGACCTCCTGCGTGCAAGGCAGGCGCTCTCCCAGCTGAGCTAAGGCCCCAATTTTAAAAGATGATCGGAATGACAGGATTCGAACCTACGACCCCTTGGTCCCAAACCAAGTGCTCTACCAAGCTGAGCTACATTCCGTTACTGTCTATCTTATCTTTTTATGGCGCGCCCGGCAGGAGTCGAACCCACAACCTTCTGATCCGTAGTCAGACGCTCTATCCAATTGAGCTACGGGCGCTTAATATAAAAAAAATGGTGCCGAGGGCCGGAATCGAACCGGCACGGTAGTCACCTACCGCAGGATTTTAAGTCCTGTGCGTCTGCCAGTTCCGCCACCCCGGCACATTTGGAGCGGAAGACGAGGTTCGAACTCGCGACCCCCACCTTGGCAAGGTGGTGTTCTACCACTGAACTACTTCCGCATGTGCATAAGATTATTTATCCTGGCAATTATGTAATTAAAATAAATGATGCGGGTGAAGGGAGTCGAACCCCCACGCCTTGCGGCGCTAGATCCTAAGTCTAGTGCGTCTGCCAATTCCGCCACACCCGCAAATATGATGAGCCATGAAGGACTCGAACCTTCGACCCTCTGATTAAAAGTCAGATGCTCTACCAACTGAGCTAATGGCTCATATTATGAATAAAAAATGGCTGGGGTACCTGGATTCGAACCAGGGCATGACGGAATCAAAATCCGTTGCCTTACCGCTTGGCTATACCCCAATATTATTATATGGGGCGACTGATGGGAATCGAACCCACGAATGCCGGAACCACAATCCGGTGCGTTAACCACTTCGCCACAACCGCCATATGAACTATAACAGTAGTTTAATCTAAAAAAAATTGGCAGGGGCAGTAGGAATCGAACCCACACCAAAGGTTTTGGAGACCTCTATTCTACCGTTGAACTATGCCCCTATTAAATAAAACTGGTGGAGGGGGACGGATTCGAACCGCCGAACCCTAAGGAGCGGATTTACAGTCCGCCGCGTTTAGCCACTTCGCTACCCCTCCAAGGGCTGGTGCCGGCGATAGGAGTCGAACCCACGACCTACTGATTACAAGTCAGTTGCTCTACCAACTGAGCTACACCGGCAAATAAAGACGGTCCCGACCGGGATCGAACCGGCGATCTCCTGCGTGACAGGCAGGCATGTTAACCGCTACACCACGGGACCATAATTTGGTTGCGGGGACAGGATTTGAACCTGTGACCTTCGGGTTATGAGCCCGACGAGCTACCACTGCTCCACCCCGCGACAATATTACTTTAAGTTTATAAAATGGTGGAGGATGACGGGCTCGAACCGCCGACCCTCTGCTTGTAAGGCAGATGCTCTCCCAGCTGAGCTAATCCTCCACGTAAAAAAACAAGCGAAGCGACGTCCTACTCTCACAGGGGGAAGCCCCCAACTACCATCGGCGCTAAAGAGCTTAACTTCCGTGTTCGGTATGGGAACGGGTGTGACCTCT
>NZ_JBIVOH010000004.1:0-121818 GCF_044754025.1 Lysinibacillus sp. NPDC093197
AGCCAGGATCAAACTCTCCATAAAAGAAATTTGATTAGCTCAAATTGTTTTGCTGGCATCAATTTTGATGTCCAAAATTTTGTTTCGTTCACTAACGAAGTTAGCTAGTAAAAACTATATTGATTACGTTTTGCTTGTTCAGTTTTCAAGGTTCATTTTGTTATCGCTTGTTTTCAGCGACTTTATTAGTCTAACTTGTTTTCAACAAGAAGTCAACAACTTTTTTAAATTGTTATTTTCAAGCCGTCCTTCTTGTTAAGGACAAGTAATAATATATAATATTGCAATATAAAAATCAAGCTTTTTTCATAAAAAACTTTAAAATCTTTTTTTCGTCCACTACAAATAATAGAATCCCTACTATTACAACTAATCCACCGATGATTTGTGTTGCAATTAAATACTCTTTAAAAATAACAAGAGCTAAAACAGCCGCTCCAATTGGCTCGAATAGAATAGCAATTGATATAACATTCGTACTAACATATTTAATGGACCAATTAAATAAAGTATGGCCTAATAAATTTGGGACAATGGCTAATAAAATAAACCATATCCAATCCGTTGAAGAATAAGGACCGAATGATTCTCCTTTAATTAGTACATAGAAAAACAACGTAATCGTACTCACTACGTAAACTATCATTGTATATGTCACAAGTGACAGTCGTTTCCTTACATCCTGGCCAAATAAAAGATAGGTTGTAATAAGTGCACAAGCAATTAGTGCAAGCATATCTCCATAGAAAGCAGATCCACTTAGCTTAAAATCTCCCCAGCTAATTAATACACTTCCTACTATGGCAATTGCCCCTGCCAAAATGGTTTTTAAAGTAATAGCCTCTTTAAAGAAAAAGTATGTACCAACAAACGCAAAAAGCGGTTGAAGAGTCACTAGGACAGTTGAACTTGCAACAGATGTGTAATTTAGTGATTCAAACCACAAAATAAAATGAAATGCTAAAAATACCCCCGCAATTGAAGAGAAAAGCCAATCCCTATTAGATAGCTGCTTTAATTCTTTTGTATATTTCATGAAAAATAACGGTGCCATGATTATGACAGAAAACAACATACGATAAAAAGCAATAACACCCGACTCCGCATTAGCTAATTTTACAAAAATAGCTGATAAAGATACTGAAATAACGCCAATAAAAATTGGGATATACGGATGAATCTTTGGTTCATTCATTGAAATCGACCTCCAGAAAAAAAGCTTATACATCATAACTTCCATGATGTACAATACAAAAAAGTAATGTACATATAATAATGACAGCTTGCATATCTCTTAGCAATACGAAATATTAATGGAGGGGTGCGTTTGGAAACATTATTGGAGAATATGATTACATATGAAGTTGGCATAAAATTAGTGATTGCAGCCACATTAAGTTTAGTAATCGGAATTGAAAGGGAATTAAAAAAGAAACCTGTTGGATTAAAGACCAGTTTAGTTATTGCTACATTCAGCTGCTTACTTACAATTATCTCGATTGAGACCGCATACTCAACACCTCCGAGATCAGAAATTAATATATCAATGGATCCCCTTCGCCTCGCAGCTCAAATAGTAAGCGGCATCGGATTTCTTGGAGCAGGAGTCATTTTAAGACGCGGTAATGATAGCATTTCGGGTTTAACTACTGCCGCTATGATTTGGGGAGCTGCTGGTATCGGGATTGCTGTTGGTGCAGGCTTCTATATGGATGCTACAATGGCTGTTATTATTATTGTTTTCGGTATCGAAGTATTGTCTCCATTTCTTATGAAAATTGGACCAAAGAGAATTCGTATGCGAGAAGTATCGCTAAAAATTCAAATTGATGATGATGGTAATACAGAATCGTTCCTTCTATTTTTAAAAGACAACAATATTGTGATTGAAAACATTCGTATAAAAGACATTCCTTTAGGCAATAATCAAGTGTTACACGAATTAGATTTCCGTTTATCTTTAATTGTCTCTGATAACTTACTGTCGCTTTATCGTTCATTACGTACCTTACCTTACATTGAAAAAATTGAAATGGAAATTTTAAACTAGCTGGAGGATTCTCTAATGACAGAAATATTGAAACTACTCAAGGAAGGTAATAAGCCTTCATTAATGGCTGCATTTGTAAATGCATTTTTAGGGATTATAAAAGGCATTGCCTTCTTCTTCACAGGTAACGTCGCTATGTTTGCCGAAATGATGCATTCACTAGGAGACGCTGCAAACCAACTATTTGTATATGTTGGTTCAGCGCTATCCAAAAAAGCCCCTACGAAAAAATTCCCTGGAGGCTTTGGTCGAATTGTTAATCTAGTTTGCCTGTTTGCCGTTATTATTGTAGCTATCCTTTCTTACGAGACTATAAAAGAAGGCTGGCATCATTTTATGCATCCTTCAGGTGAATCAAAAGGAATGTTAATAGCACTTGGCGTGTTATTGGTCGGGGTTGTATTAGAAGGAACAGTTCTGGCAAAAGCGGCAGTGGAAGTACTTCACGAAGCAGGGCAAGAAAAAGCTGGTATGATGTCTATTCCCAAAGCATTTGGATTTTTGAATCGTGCAAAACCTGCGACAAAATTAGTCTTTATGGAAGATTTAGTAGCAACAGGTGGTAATGTTTTAGCCTTTGTCGCTATCTTAATTGCACATTTTACAGGTTGGACGAGAATTGAAGGACTTGTATCAATCATTATTGGCTGTATGATGTTTTATGTAGTTGGAAAAGTATTCTTAGATAATGCACGTGGCGTTATTGGTGAAACAGATGAAGAAATGCTCAATCATATTGCTCATCTTGTGATGGATGATCCTAACATTAAAGATATTGTACGCTTAGAGGTTGTAAAAGAAGGCGAATTTTTACACGTTGAATTAGTTGCTGAAGCTGATGCTAATTTATCACTTGCATTTCTAGATGATGTCCGTGATCATTTAACAGAAGTTATTTTAAGTCAAAAAGGTGTCTCCAAAGTAGCCATTTTATTTGATGAAGATGACGGAAAAGCAAACTGGGTACACGTCGGCGAGCGACCATCAACCGCCTATAACAAACAATAAATAATAGAAGAAAAGCCAATTGCCTACGCAGGCAATTGGCTTTTCTATCGTATACCTATAACGCGTTTTGTAAAATTGTACGAACATCATCTTCGTGTAGCTTATTAAAGTTACCAAAAGGTCCATTTTGCATTGCATGCTCAATGATTTGGTCAAATTTCGAATCATCAATATCATAATCAGCTAGACGGCTCGGTGCATCCAAGGAAGTCCAAAATGCAGATAAACGATCAATTCCTTCATAGGCAATTTCTTCTGCTGTTTTTCCTGTCGCATCAACACCGAAAACGCGAGTTGCTAAACCGGCAAAACGTTCTGGATTTACTGGCACATTTAGTCGCATCCAATGAGGCTGTAATATTGCTAAGCCACCAGCATGCGGAATATCGTAAATTGCTGATACAGCATGTTCGATATTATGTGATGCCCAATCTCCGCGAGAGCCGATTGATAGGAAACCATTTAAACCAATTGTCCCTGCTAGCAATATTGTTTCACGCAATGAAATATCCTCTAAATCTTTTAGTAATTTAGGTGCTGTCGTCATAACAGTTCGTAAAACACCTTCACACATTTCATCTGTCACCGGCGTATTCGTCGTGTTGTGGAAATATTGCTCGAAAACATGAGACATCATATCGACCATACCGTAAACTGTATGGTTTTTCGGTACTGACACTGTGTAAGCTGGATTTAAAATAGAAAATTTAGGGAACGTAGCAGGACTTCCCCAACCTAACTTTTCTTCAGTTGCCGCATTTGTAATAACAGAGCCTGAATTCATTTCAGAGCCTGTAGCAGCTAATGTTAAAACAGTTCCAAGTGGTAAGGCATCTTGAACTAATACTTTTCGTTTAACAATATCCCATGCGTCGCCATCATATTTAGCACCGGCAACAATTAATTTAGAACAGTCAATGACCGAGCCACCACCAACAGCAAGCACAAGATCAATGCCTTCTTTTTTACAAATATCAATGCCAATTCGCGCTGTTTCTACACGAGGATTAGGCTCTACGCCACTCAATTCAAATACCGTTTTATCCGCTTGTTGTAGCTTTTCAATAACAGCATTGTACACGCCGTTACTCTTTATACTTCCCCCACCATAGACTACTAGTACTTTGCTACCATATTGCTCTAACTCTTTCGGTAATTTTTCCAGTGCATCTTCACCAAAGTGTAATTTCACTGGGTTATAAAATGTAAATGAATCCATTGAATTCGCCCCTTTCTAGTTGGATTTTCTCATATCTACAATGAAGAAAGCAAAGATTTAAAACCTAAAAATGCAAAACATAGGAGAATACAAGAGTGTCAACTAATAGCATCAGGCATTTTCCCCTGCTACCTATTATTTAGTTGTTTGGTGAAGAGGACGAAGGGTGGGCGCCTAGCACTGGAGGGCGAGTGCCTGGCACTCAAACAATTCACCAGGCTAATCATGCATTTTATGACTATCCAAGTAAACATCCACGTAGACTTCTTTAGGAACAGCACAAGGTGTAAGACGCAATAAACCGCGCAACTGCGAGGATTGCGGCTTACATTTTGCCCAAAGAAAGCGTAGAGGATTTTTTACGTTTTAGGAGCCGACTACTACTACTTAGTGCCAGGCACTCAAACAATTAAGGTTGCCGCCCGGAGCATAAATCAACTGCAATCAATAAAAAAAAGACATCCCTAATTAGGAATGTCTTCTCATTTAAGTATCTATTGATTAAACCCAGCCACGGAAGCGAGATGCTTCTGCAGTACGGCGTACACCAACCATATATGCTGCTAAGCGCATATTGATATTACGTGTAGTCGCTGTTGTATATACATTATCAAATGCTTCAACCATTTTTTTGTAAAGGCGTTCTTCTACTTCTTCTTCTGTCCAATAATAACCTTGGTTATTTTGTACCCATTCAAAGTAAGAAACTGTAACACCACCAGCAGATGCTAATACGTCTGGTACAAGTAAAATGCCACGCTCTGTTAAAATTTTAGTCGCTTCTGCTGTTGTTGGACCATTTGCTGCTTCAACAACAATGTTTGCTTTAATATTATGCGCATTGTCTGCAGTAATTTGGTTTTCAATTGCAGCTGGAACTAAAATATCACAATCAAGCTCTAAAAGATCTTTATTTGAAATTGTGTTTTCAAATAATGTTGTTACTGTTCCGAAGCTATCACGACGATCTAATAAGTAGTCGATATCTAAACCTTCTGGATCATGAAGTGCACCATATGCATCAGAAATACCAATTACTTTAGCACCTAAATCATTCATGAATTTAGCTAAGAAACTACCTGCGTTACCAAAACCTTGGATTACAACGCGAGCGCCTTTAATGTCGATACCACGTTTTTTCGCAGCTTCTTCGATAACAATTGTTACACCTTGAGCAGTTGCACGGTCGCGACCTTGAGAACCGCCAAGAACAAGTGGCTTACCTGTGATGAAACCTGGAGAGTTGAATTCGTCCATACGACTATATTCATCCATCATCCATGCCATAATTTGTGCATTCGTAAATACGTCTGGAGCAGGAATATCTTTTGTTGGTCCAACAATTTGACTAACCGCACGAACATAACCACGGCTTAGACGTTCGATTTCACCCATAGACATTTGACGTGGGTCACAGATGACACCGCCCTTACCTCCGCCGTATGGTAGATCTACAATTCCACATTTCAATGTCATCCACATTGAAAGCGCTTTAACTTCCTCTTCGGAAACAGCTGGATGGAAACGTACTCCACCTTTAGTTGGTCCTACTGCATCATTATGTTGTGCACGGTAACCAGTAAATACTTTTGTAGTTCCATCATCCATTTTAACTGGAATGCGGACTTGCAGCATACGAAGCGGCTCTTTTAGTAGTTCATACATTGCTTCGTCATAGCCTAGTTTATTAAGAGCTTCTTGAATAACATCTTGAGTTGATGTGAACAGATTTAAGTTTTCAGACATTTTAAATCGCCTCTTTGTTTTTTTTAATGATTGTATATCGGCATCATTGTAACACACTTCTGAATTAAAATGTGAACATTTTGTTAAAGTTTAAATACTTTTTCAATTTGAGCAATAGACCAATCTAAATCTTCTTGAGAAATAACTAATGGTGGTGCAAAACGAATTACAGTATCATGTGTTTCTTTACATAATAAACCTAATTCTTTTAGTTTTTCACAATATGGACGTGCAGCTTCTGTTAGTTCCATACCGATGAATAAACCACGGCCACGAACGTCTTTAATCACTGGGTTGTTAATTTCACGTAATTTACCTTTGAAATATTCACCAAGTTGTTGTGAGCGCTCTGCTAATTTTTCATCTAATAATACTTTAATAGATGCGATAGAAACAGCACATGCTAAAGGATTTCCTCCGAAAGTTGAACCGTGAGAACCTGGATTGAAGACACCTAAAATTTCACGATTAGCAGCAACACAAGAAATTGGGAATACACCGCCACCTAATGCTTTACCTAAGATGTACATATCAGGCTCTACTTCTTCCCAATCACATGCAAACATTTTACCTGTACGAGCTAAACCAGCTTGAATTTCATCCGCAATGAATAAAACATTATTTTCACGGCATAATTCACGTGCAGCTTTTAAGAAGCCTTCTGGTGGAATAACAATACCCGCTTCACCTTGGATTGGCTCAATTAAAAATGCTGCTGTATTTGGAGTAATTGCAGCTTTTAATGCTTCTAAATTACCGTAATCAACAAGTTTAATATTTGGTAACATTGGTCCGAAACCGCGACGGTATTCTTCATCAGATGATAAAGATACAGCTAGCATCGTACGTCCATGGAAGTTTCCGTTACAAGCGATAAGCTCTGCTTTACCTTCTTCTACACCTTTTACATCATAAGCCCAACGACGAGCAGCTTTAAATGCAGTTTCTACTGCTTCTGCGCCTGTATTCATAGGTAAAACCATTTGTTTATTTGTTAATTTTCCTACTAGCTCATACCATTCACCTAAGTTTTCACTGTAAAATGCACGAGAAGTTAAAGTTACTTTATCAGCTTGTTCTTTTAATGCAGCAATAATTTTCGGATGGCGATGCCCCTGATTCACTGCAGAATATGCTGATAACATATCTAAGTATTTGTTTCCTTCTGGATCTTTAACCCAAACACCTTCAGCCTCTGCAATAACGATTGGCAGTGGATGATAGTTTGCAGCACCGTAATTTTGTGTTTGTTCAATAACTTGTTGTGATTTTGACATATAGCATTCTCTCCCTACTAACTAAAATGAAAATCTATAAAGATAGGACGGTTTATAAGATCTGATAAAAGAGCTCTTTAATAGAAACAAAACAAAAAATTGGTCACCTATTAATTAAGCCGCACACCTCGTAGGTTTTACTATCTACGTACGAGGCGTTGCTAGCTTTTTCTTCTTATTTAAACAGCCCATCTATGAACATGTGGTTTTGCGCCACACAAATCAGTAAAAATTAAAGCATTTCTGAAGTTGTTTTTGCTTGCATATGAAGTTGTAAGTAGTCAGGGCCACCAGCTTTTGAGTCAGTACCTGACATGTTGAAGCCACCAAATGGTTGGTAACCAACGATAGCACCTGTGCAACCACGGTTGAAGTATAAGTTACCAACATGGAAATCTTCACGAGCTTTTTCTAAGTTCATACGGTTGTTAGTAATAACCGCACCTGTTAAGCCGTATTCTGTGTCGTTTGCAATTTCGATTGCTTCATCGAAATCTTTTGCTTTCGCAATTGCTACAACTGGTCCGAAAATTTCTTCTTTCATAATACGAGCAGAACGATCTACGTCAGCGAATACTGTTGGATTGACGAAGTAACCAACTGAATCATCAGCCGTACCACCTGCTACAAGGCGACCTTCTCCTTTACCAATTTCAATGTATTCAGTAATTTTATTGAATGCTGCTTGGTCAATTACTGTAGCCATGAAGTTGCTGTTGTCAGCTGGGTCACCAACTGTTAACGCATTTGTAAGCTCAGCTACACGGTTAACAACTGTTTCGTAAACATCTTCTACGATAACGGCACGAGAACATGCAGAACATTTTTGACCTGAGAAGCCGAAAGCTGATTTTACGATTGATTGTGCCGCAAGCTCTAAATCTGCTTCTTTATCGACAACAATTGTATCTTTACCGCCCATTTCAGCGATAACACGTTTAATCCAAATTTGACCATCGTTATGTGTTGCTGCACGTTGGTTAATACGTAAGCCTACATCACGAGAACCTGTGAAGCTGATGAAGCGTGTTTTCGGATGATCAACTAAGTAATCTCCAACTTCTGCACCTGAACCTGGTACATAGTTCACTGCACCTGCAGGTAATCCCGCTTCTTCTAAAACTTCGATAAATTTATAAGCAACAACTGGTGTTGTTGAAGCTGGTTTTAATAATACTGTGTTCCCTGTTACTAAAGCTGCTACTGTAGTACCAGCCATAATAGCGAATGGGAAGTTCCATGGTGAAATTACAATACCAATACCTAATGGAATATAATCATAACGATTGTATTCGCCTGGTCGGCTTTCTACTGGTTGACCGTCTTTAATACGTAACATTTGGCGACCATAGTATTCAAGGAAGTCAATTGCTTCTGCTGTATCAGCATCTGCTTCATTCCAAGGCTTACCAGCTTCTTTTGTTAAAAGTGCTGAGAATTCATGTTTACGGCGACGGATAATTGCTGCTGCTTTGAATAGCACGTCAGCACGAATAGCTGGGTCTACTTTTTTCCAAGTTTTAAATGTTTCATCTGCTGCTTGCATAGCTTTTTCAGCTAATTCTCTGCTTGCTTTTGAAACGCGACCAATTACTTCTGTTTTCTTTGCTGGGTTATATGAAACAATTTTATCTTCTGTTGTAATACGTTCTCCACCAATAATTAGTGGATAGTCTTGACCTAAATAGCCTTCAACTTTATTTAATGCCTCTAAATAAGCTTTGTAGTTTGCCTCTTGAGAAAAATCTGTAAATGGTTCGTGTTTGTATGGAATCATACTATATCCTCCTTTTGTGAGCTGTAAAAATTTAGTGTGCAAAAAACATTGACGCAAATTTTTTTTGCGTATAAAATATTCTTACACTTATTATAATGCAAAATTTCGTTGCATATTTCAAGTAAAAAATTTTTGAGGTGCACATTTTATGAAAAATTCTGAACCCTTATTACCTTTTTATGAGTTTATTGCAACTAATGTATCCGTTGGTATACATGCGATTGACGTAACAGGTAAAACAATTATCTATAATTCAAAAATGAAAGAAATTGAAGGATTTCATTTTGACGAATTAGCAGATCGTTCAATTATTGAGTTGTTTTCCTTCCGTCAACATGAAAGTACTTTAATGCGGGTATTACAAACTGGCTTACAAGAAATGAATGTGAAACAAACCTATTGGAATAAAAATGGTCATGAAATTACAACGATTAACGATACATTTCCGCTTTTTAAAAACAATCAACTAATCGGTGCAATTGAATTTGCACGTGATATAACATCTTTAGAAAAACTAGTGTATCAACCTCTCCGTCGATATGGTGAGCCTTTAACATTTGATATGATTACCGCCGTTTCAGAGACGATGAAACAAGTTATCGTAAATGCTAAAAAAGCTGCCGCAGTAAAATTACCTATATTACTCATCGGGGAGTCTGGTACAGGAAAGGATTTAGTTGCAGAAAGTATTCATCATGCTGCTTCAGCTGATACTGAAGCTTTTGTTACACTATTTAGTCGACGTTCAGCGAAATCAGTGCTAGATAAAATGCAAGAGCTTTTACAGGATGACAAAGCATATACATTTTTCTTTGAACGGATTGATTTTTTAAGCCTTCATGTTCAGGAGCAATTACTGGAATTATTACAGTCGCTCCCACAATCAAAATATATGCTGATAGGCAGTGTCGGCAGTGATCCGATTACACTTATAGCGGAGAAAAAGCTTTTAAAATCTTTGTATTATTTCTTTGCAACAATGTCCATCACTATTCCAAATTTAACAGACCGAAAAGAAGATATTTTACCGTTTGTTGATGATTATTTTAGTCGCCATCGTGAGCGATTTGCATCAAACGTAACAGAACTAGCACCTGATGTCCAAGCATTATTCTTACAATATGACTGGCCAGGAAATCTGAAAGAGCTCGAACTTTTACTTGATGAAATCGTGTCATTTATGACAACTGAATCAACTGTTACGTTCGATTTACTCCCTGTTCATTTTCGATTTAAGGTGCAGAGCCAAGATACTTCTGAGCGCGAACCTGAATTTTTTATGTTCCAACAGCAAAATGATGTCATGCCTCTCGATGCTTATTTACGGGAAGCCGAATCCTATTATGTGCAAAATGTCTTAAATCTATATGAGGGTAATATAACAAAGGCTGCTGGTGCGCTTGGCATGAGCCGCCAAAACTTGCAGTATCGCATACGGAAGATGAAAAAGGACTAATCTTAATTATGAAAATGTTTATAAAAAAAACGAGGATGCCTTCACATGGAAGCATCCTCGTTTTTTAATGTCCTGACTGTTCGATCCAGTCCTGTAGTTTATCTTTTAGGGAATTAAAGCCGTTTGCATCGGATTCATCTACACGATCCTGTAGAGATTTCCGTGGTGGCGCATCTTTTTTTCTTATTGCTGCTGGGCGCTCTTGTAAGGCACGGATCGATAAACTAATTTTTTCGGCCGCTTCATCGATTTCAAGTACCTTCACTTCAACCTCTTGCCCTACTGATAAAAACTCACTGACGTCTTTTACAAAGCCGTACGTAATTTCAGAAATATGCACGAGCCCTTGTGTATCGTCATCAAGTGCTACAAACGCACCGTACGGTTGAATACCTGTAACTTTTCCGGTCAATACGTCTCCTAATTCATATTTTTTTGCCATAACCTTTGCCCACTTTCTATATGTTTGCTCGTATATATCACGTTAAATTATAACATACGTCAATATCTGGAGCAAAAAATCGTCCCACTAATCAATGATCTCTGTTATACGATAATACCCTTCCTCTTGCTTCGAAAACTTTATTAGGAATTGCCTTCCGTACATATCCTGTTCACTGATTGCAACGCGAGCAGCTACAATTGGATAAATCCCATCGTATTCACCTAGCTGACTAAATATTTCTATATTTTTCATTGTTTGTAACATCAAACTTATATCCAATTCGGAATCTGGCATTAATAAAGTTTTTTGCAAAGACTCATCACCAATGGATATGGTATATAAATAAAGCGCAGCAATATTTATTGGGCGAAGTTGGTTTAATATAGCTATATCGTTATGTTTTTTATATTGCTCATATATTCCTTTAATTTGCTCTATACGAGAGTCATTCATGTCAACAATATTAAAATCACTATCGTTGATATAACCTGCTGTTTCTTCCCGTGTCTGTAAAAGTATTGTCCATATATCATAAGCAGTAAGTTGCGCTAATGTTTCAGAATGATTATTTTGCTGTAATTCCTTAAAGATATTGGCAGCTTTCTTTTTCATAACCTCACCATACTTACCCTTGGCTACTTCCTGTAAAAATGTTATATATTCCTTATCAGGTTGCCCATCTTCCGCTAAGACAGGATATTTTTTAGTACCTAGCAATAATGCCACCCACGTGTTTTTAAAGGTTTCTAGTAATAGTTTGTAATTGGGAGAACCGGCATTGACATCTGCAAGTAACGAACGTTCCATTATTTTAAGCGAATTTGCTGTTTCTTCTCGTGAATAGCGTAAATCGTCGACTAATAATAAATAACCCGTTTTTAAGTATTCGAAATACCCAAAAACATCCGGATGTAATTGATTTATATAAGCTGGCGCAAACTCCCCTTCTACTGGATTCGCTTTAAAATAAAACGAGCCATTTTCATCCTTTTTCAGCTCCATATATTGATTATTTGCCGCTTCAATAATAGCTTTTAAATCAGATGGATATTGCTTTTTATCCGCATTCTTCAGTAGTGGTTCAAACGGTTCAAGTAGCTTGCTATAAAAATTTTCCAACTCTTCTACAGCAATAACGTATTGGTTATAAACCTCATACGATTCATCAAAAGTTAAATTGTTATATGTTTTTATCGTCTCTATAGCCCTTTTAGGAGTCATTAAATTACTTAACACATATTCTTCCATATTTTCAACATAACTTTCATCAGTTAATAACAAATGTAAATTATTTTTTAAATAAAAATCTAACATTGTATCTGCCGTTTGAATAAACTCAAATGTTTGCAGTTCATCTTTCGAAACTTTTAATTCTCTTCTAATATCCTCTTTTCGACTTTTATATTTTTTCATTAAATAGTCGGCTACCTCTTCTTCTTCTGCCTTTTTTAAAAGTTCATTTTGTGGGACTTCAGTTTGGTTATTTTCTTGCTGTTTCATTGTATAGAGCGTCACTAAAAAACCAACTAGTAATACGCTTGCAATACTCGCTAGCCACACTGCTGGCTTTTGCCATTTTGGGAAGGGTTTCTTTTGTGTGGCAATCGTTTGCTTTGCGAGTGCTTCTTTTTCTTCTTCTTCAATTTGCTTCAAAACATCTGCTGGATTTAATTTTTGTTCCATTCGGTCGTATGATTTTTTTAATAATGCCATGCGTTTGTCAAATTGTTTGTCATCCATTTTCAACACTCCCATCCTGTGTCAAAGAGACTTTGAGCTTTTCCTTTGCGCATAAAATTCGCACTTTGACCGCCGACAATGAAATACCAAGTACTTCTGCAATTTCCTCATATTTCAACTCATGAAAGTAAAACAATACAAGTGGATAGCGATATTTTTCATCCAATGCTTGAATGTTATTGTGCAATAATCGATCTTCTTCAAAATTTAATACGTGCTTTTCCGCCGAGGGACTATAATTTTGTGGCTGTACATTTAACAGCTCCTCTTTCGCCTGCTCCCGTTGCTCCCGACGATAATAATCACGCGTAGCATTGAGCGTGACTTTATAAAGCCATGTAGTAAAACGATCCTGCTTGAATTGATGTAAAAAGCGGTACAGCTTAACAAAAACTTCTTGTGCAACATCCGCCAAATCACTACTATGTACGCCACATTGAAAGGCAAATTTTTCTACTGTTCGCTGATGGATGCGAATTAGTTCGATATAGGCTTCTTTATCACCTTGTTGTGCTCGTTCGATTAATTCGGACTCATTCACTCGTTATCCCTCCTTTTATATGTAACGACCTATTTCCCCTAATTGTTACAATTAACTGAATTGGTGATAGCGCATAGTTTTGTGCTAATAAAACCAATAGAACCGGTCTTCTGCGCTGTTAAGCTAACACTTTAGCACGTAAGTTTTTAATCCCATTTAGAAGTAGCTAGAAAAAAAGTATTTATAATCAATTTTCAGAAATTTGACTTGTGTTATGACGTTTTTACGGTAAAATATAACTTTAGTATAAGGAGGCTTTATTTTCGTGTCATCTAGAGATCAATTCCATATATGGCGGGAACGATTGGTGGAAGTGTATTTATTTTATGTACATTTTTCATCGGCTTACCGGTGTTAATTGCAGATTTTATGATTGACCGTCATGGGCAAAAGGATGCTGTTACATCGTTCAAAGAACAAGCGCCAGGAAAATCATGGTTTTTAATAGGATGGGGCGGCATAATTATTGCTTGTTTAATACTGTCCTTCTATAGTGTAGTTGGCGGTTGGATATTAAGTTCTTTAGGGCGTTCATTGACTTTTCAATTATCAAGTAATGGTAGTGAAGGCAATTACGCTGATTTATTTAGCAATATCATCTCTAGTCCAATTGAAGCTATTCTTGTACAAGGACTATTTTTACTTTTAACAGTTGCTATCGTATCGGGAGGCATTAAAGGTGGGATTGAAAAGGCTAGTACGTGGATGATGCCACTATTATTCATTTTCTTCATTGTGTTAGTTATCCGTTCCTTAACACTTGATGGTGCAATGGACGGCGTAAATGCTAAAACATTTTTAAAAGCACTTGGACAAGCATTCTTCTCTCTAAGTGTCGGTATTGCCGTTATGATTACGTACGCATCATATCTCCCGAAAACCGAAAAGATTGGTAATTCAGCTATCAATGTAGCCTCTATAATAGTATTATTTCGCTACTTGCAGGTTTAGTTATTTTCCGAGCCGTGTTCGTACTAGGCTATACACCTAACCAAGGCCAAAGCTTGTTTTTATTATTTTGCCTGCCGTTTTCGAACAATGGCCACTCGGTGGTCTATTCCTGAAAATTTTCTTTAATTGGTGCATTACTGATTTCTATTTTTGCAGGCTATTACTATACAAAAGATATTTCCCGAAAAGAGCTTGCTTCCTCAAGTCTTATGTTTAATATTTGGTACTTATTAATTCGCTACGTATCACCAATTGCGATTTTCCTTATTTTTATTCAAGGGATTTTACCATTGTTTTAATAAGAAAATGAGGCTGTCTAAGTATTGAAGACAACCTCACTTTTATAAGGAAAGAGAGCTTACGGCATGCATACATGCTCGCCCCATACGCCCTTTCCAATAGAAAAACATTATATGTCGTTTAAATAATGCATTTTGCTTCAAACTTAATGGCAATTAGTTTGTATGAAATGGCAACACAATCTTCAATTGGAATCCATTGCTCAAACGAGTGCTCGTAAGTTTCTTGAATGACCTTTGCAAGAGCCGATGGGTCATCAATACCTTGTAATGCTGCAACAACATCTGCTGTTTCTGTATCATAATTCTCAGCACCGATGTGGAAAGGGTCCCACTCCGCTAGCAGATGTACGGCTGCTCGATTCATTTTTATATTTTCCAAAATACTCACCTATTATCCTTTAATCTTAATAGGTATGATACCATAGTAAAAAAAAAAGAAAAGAGTGATTTGCTTGTCTATTTTCGATCAAACTTTAAAACGTCGCTATACTAACTCAGTAAAATGGGACGCAATGGAGAAAATTTATGGCCTAAACGATACTACAGAAATATTACCAATGTGGATAGCAGACATGGACTTTGCCCCACCATCAGCTGTTTCAAAGGCACTACAAAAACATGCTGAGGGTGCCATCTTCGGTTATGGCTTTGTATGCGAGGAAGTAAAACAGTCGATAGTGGACTGGCAATATAATCGTTATAATTGGCACATTGAAAAAGATTCCATTTCTTTTAGCCATGGCGTCGTGTCAGCATTAGCAAATATTTTAACAGCAATGACAAATTTAGGAGATAAGGTACTTATTTCAACACCTGTCTATCCGCCATTTTTTAATATCCCAAAAAGTAATGGTCGTGAAGTGATAACTTGTCCGTTAGTAGAACAAGACGGGACATTTGTCTATGATTTTGAGGCATTCGAACAAGCACTTGCCCAAGACATAAAAGCTTACATATTGTGTAACCCTCATAATCCAGGTGGTTATGTATGGGACGAAGCCACACTAAAAGAGATTATTCGTCTTTGTGCTAAGTATGATGTTCTAATTATTTCAGATGAAATCCACGCAGATTTAATGTTAGATGGTGCTAAGCATACGCCGCTTGCAAAAATTGCAGGCGATGAAATCGATCGTGTAATTACGTGTATGGCACCGACAAAAACATTCAATCTTGCAGGTATTCAAGTCTCATATATCATTGCCACTGATAAGAAAAAACGCCTTCAATTAGAGGCTGTCAATATGGCCAGTGGTCAAGGCTCATTAAACAGCTTTGCCCCTATTGCACTGCAAGCAGCTTACACTGAAGGTTTACCATGGCTAGAAGAATTACTTCTTTATATTTCTAATAACATGGATTATGTCATTACAGAGTTAACGCAATTGCCTGGCATACACATTGCTAAGCCTCAAGGCACATACTTACTGTGGATAGATTGTCGTCAATTAGAAATGGATGAAAAAGAGTTAATGAAGCAATTGCTTGAAGTTGGGAAACTTGCATTAGAGCCTGGTTCAAAATATGGCGAAGAAGGCCGTGGCTTCCTACGTATGAACGTGGCCTGCTCATTTGATACTGTAAAAGATGCAGTTGCCCGCTTTAAGCTAGCATTGTCATTGTAAGTGCCTGGCACTCAAACAATTCTGAATTTTTAACAAAGCAAAAATCCACGTAGACTCCTGCGGGAACGCACGCAAAGTAAGACGCAACAAACCGCGCGCCCGCGAGGTTTGTGGCTTACACTGTGCCCGAGGAAAGCGCGTGGTTTTTTGCGCTATAAAAATGGATTTTTCCTATTCGTTACACTAGTGCTAGTTACTCAAGTCTTCACTTTGCATACAGGAATGTTTTATGTATTAATCTAAAAAAAAACTATAGACAAACCGAAAATTATTCGAGTTTGCCTATAGTCTGAGGCACTCTTACACAGAGTACCTTTACTTATACATTTTGTTGATTATTTGTGCTATTTCGTTCAGCTAAAATACGTGTTTCGATTTCCTTAGATTTTAATTCCTGCTTTTTAGAGATTTTACGGAAAATCATAAATACACCTATACATAAAATAAGCATGATTAAAAATTCAAATACTGCTGGAATATAAGCTGTTTTATCTTCAGGGAAATATAAAAATTGATACATTAAATGTTCCATATTTTCTACACGTCCTTACAATTATTATTCAAAAACTGTAATTGACTCAATTTTAACATCTTCAAGCGGTTTATCGCGGTTATCTTTTGCTACATCAGCAATTTTATCAACGATATCCATACCCTCTACAACATGACCAAATACAGAGTGTTTATGGTCTAACCATGGTGTACCACCGTTTTGTGCATATGCTTCAATAATTTCTTCTGGGAAACCAGCACCTTGAAGTTGGCGTAGCATATCACTTGGAAGGTGTTTCATTTGTACGATAAAGAATTGAGAACCGTTTGTGTTTGGACCAGCGTTTGCCATTGAAAGTGCACCACGTAGGTTAAATAATTCATCAGAAAACTCATCTTCAAATGAGTTACCCCAAATTGACTCACCGCCCATACCAGTACCAGTTGGGTCACCGCCTTGAATCATGAAATCTTGAATAACGCGGTGGAAAATGATTCCATCGTAATAACCTGATTTTGCATGCCCTAAGAAATTTTCAACTGTTTTTGGTGCTTGTTTTGGAAATAATTTAATTTTTAGCGCACCTAAAGTCGTTTTCATTTCTACTAGTACTTCGCCTTCTTGTACTTCTGTTGTTAATTGTGGAAACATTGGAGTCTCTCCTTTAAATGTAAAATTTCAGTTTCAATGAAAATGATCATCCTAGATCATTCCTGACCTCATATTAGTCTAACATACTTCCTAGCCGTTTTCTCCACCTAAGTATTGACGAATTTTGTAATTTTACAATCGTTCAGCCAATTATATTTTTGAAAACGGGGAAACTTCTGTTTGATACCTATGGTAGTATAACCCAAAATGATGATGGAAGAAACGGGCTATCTTTGCTATTTCTTTTTATAGTTTCGTAATGTGTAAATAGGTCTCAACGAGTATTTGGAATACATCCAAAATATGCTATTCTGTTGAAAGACTTATTTTCAAAGTTGGAGGCATTTATGAAAAAAGTTTTTGGTTTTATTATTATTACTCTATGTTTACCTACCATTTGGTGGATCGGTACGAATATACGATCAGAGTTAAATGCAGCCCAAGCCCACGAACAACAAATCGAGGAAACGATTGATGTACCTGAAGTACAGGTTCAGCTTCCCGTCACATTAATAGATCAAGATGGTCAAACCTTTAGCGAAGAATATGTCGAATGGAGGCAGCCTTTAACACTGCAAGAAATTCCACAAATTGCCCAGGAAATTTTTATTGCTAGTGAGGATGCCGACTTTTATGATCATATCGGCTTCGATCTTAGTGCCATTATTCGTGCTGTTGTCGCGAACTCTAATGCCAATGCTACTTCGCAAGGAGGCAGTACCATTACCCAACAGCTTGTTCGAATGCGCTATTTATCTGACGAAAAAACGTACGAACGAAAATTGACGGAATTATTTTATGCCTACGAGCTTGAAAAAAAATACGATAAAGATGCTATTTTAACTATGTATTTAAATGAATCTTATTTTAGCAATCAAGTATATGGTATAGGAAGTGCAGCGAGCTATTATTTCCAAAAATCTATTCAAGATTTATCAATTGCTGAGATAGCTTTTATTTCTGCTATTCCAAACAATCCATCACTTTATAATCCTTTAAAAAATTTTGATGAAACAAAGGCAAGACAGGAACGGCTACTCGATACACTAGCTGCTAGTGGTGCTATTACAAAGGAAGATGCAGCTTCTTATAAAGCAGCACCAGTCATATTAAATGTGAAAAATAAGATGCAAAGCTACCCCATGTATAGCACTTATGTTCTGCAAGAGCTACGCTGGCTTGTAGCTGAGAAAGAAGGCTATACGGATCGACTTCAAAATACGCAAAGTGATGAAGAAAAAAAGTTGATTCAAGCACAACTAGACAATCGTCTCAATACTTTGTTCCAAAATGGTTTAACCATTTATACGGCTCTTGACCCAACTAAACAAAATCATGATGAAGAGCAAATGACGGCTATACTAGGAACTGGCCAATTGCAAGCAGCGGGAGCTGTAATTAATAACACCTCTCGTGAAATCATCAGTCTATATGCCGGTAAAAATTACGAGAAATTTGATTATCATCGGGCTTTTCAAGGACCAAGACAGCCAGGTTCAGCATTTAAGCCACTTGCTGTCTATGCACCTTTTTTTGAAACGACAACAAATACACCAGATTCCATCGTGAATGGTGGTAGTTATTGTGTCGGTTCTTTTTGCCCTCAAAACTATGGGGGATATAAATATGGGGATGTGACTATTCGAACAGCATTCCGTAATAGTTATAATACTTCTGCTCTTCGCCTTTTTAATGCTGTTGGTGTCGAGACGGCATTTAGTTACCTTGATCGCTTCCATTTCCGCTCCATCGTGGCAAAGGATCATACATATGCCGCATCATTGGGTGGATTAACATATGGTGTTACAGCTCTGGAGTTAGCAGATGCCTACACAAGCTTTATTGACGGCTCATATGTCCTTGCACATAGTATTCGTAAGGTGACAGCCAATGACGGCACTGTACTATTTAGCTGGGATACGGAACGTGATCAAATATGGTCACCCAAAACGGTAAAATATATGCGAGAGTTACTTACAGAAGTTGTAACAAATGGTACAGGGCAAGGTGTTTATAATAATAGTAACTATGTTGGCGCTAAAACAGGTACGACAAATGATTACCGCGATTATTGGCTAGCCGGTTTAAATGATCAGTATACAGCTGCTGTTTGGCTTGGCTATGATAAACCTCAACCGATGGAAAAACTAGAAGCGTATAAAATTCATCACAAGCTATTTAATATTTTACTAGAGTAAAGTTTCCTAGCAAATAACGACTTATTATAGCGTAGCACAATGGAATCTTCTAAAACGTAAAAACCCACTTGCTTTCCGCGGGCACTCCGTAAGCCGCAACCCTCGCTGTCGCGCGGTTTGTTGCGTCTTACTTTACGTGCGTTCCCGCAGGAGTCTACGTGGGTTTTTACTTAGTTATTAAAAATACATTACTGGCAGTATTCAGAATTGTTTGAGTGACTGGCACTTATCAAGGACACCTAGCACACTGTACTCTTCTAAAATGTAAAAACCCACTTGCTTTCCGCGGGCACACTGTTAGCCGCAACCGTCGCTGTCGCGCGGTTTGTTGCGTCTTACTTTACGTGCGTTCCCGCAAGAGTCTAAGTGGGTTTTTCAATATATTACTGGCAGAATTCAGAATTGTTTGAGTGACTGGCACTTAGCAAAGACACCTAGCACACTGGCATCTTCTAAAACGTAAAAACCCACTCGCTTTCCGCGGGCACACTGTTAGCCGCAACCGTCGCTATCGTGCGATTTGTTGCGGCTTACTTTGCGTGCATTCCCGCAGGAGTCTACGTGGGTTTTTACTTAGTTATTAAAAATACATTACTGGCAGTATTCAGAATTGTTTGAGTGACTGGCACTGACTTTATTTTGCAAAAGGTAGACTTGCCAGTACACCGTTATACAATTTTAAAATCACATAAACTAATAACGAAAATAATATTGTCCACATGAAAAGTTCAAATATTAGTAATCCAATCGTGCCACCCATGGACATAAAAAGGCTCATTTTATAAATAAGATAAATGAAATAGATAAAAATCGTTAAAACGAATATACCTGCTAATGCATAAATGGATTGAATAGCAAAGACAGAACACATAGCTCCAATAAATAGAATGACATAGCCTCCACGCGCTTGGCTTACTGCTGCACCTTCATTATCTTTTGAAAAAAATAACATACCTAGTTCATGAATTGTTTCACCAACTAATTTAAGCGCAGAAATTGCCATAAAAAAAATAACCGCAAATACAACTAGCAATAATACACGTAATTCAAAATCCGATAAAAATTCACGCATTCCTGAATAAACACCGATTGCTTGAAATAATTGTAATGCTTCGCCTACTGCATACATGCCGAACGTTAAACTAAACAATAAAATTGTAATTAATGGTAAATAACCATATATGTAAGGGTTCCTCATAAAAATTTTTTTCCTCTGTTTTTTTTGATAACTTCCTATTTATAATATAGCTAAAATTCTCCTGCTATCCAAGCTAAATCCTGTTAGTCCAAATGCATTCCCTACGAAAGTACGTTATAATTATTACACTTACCTGCATAAAGGAGGATTTTTTTGTTACAAGTACTCTATATTTTCATCCCGATGCTTGCTGCAATATTTGTGCCTTTTATATATAAAAGCGTAAAAAATATTCATACAGGCTGGTTTGTTCTGGCAGTACCTGCAACACTCGCCGTTATTTATGCTACTTATATAGCGAGAGTTGCCCAAGGAGAAGTGTTTTATGATGGAATACCTTGGATTCCATCGCTCGATATTTCTTTCGTATCATATTTGGATGGACTTAGCTTACTATTTTCGTTACTCATTACAGGAATTGGCTCACTCGTTGTGCTTTACTCCATTTTTTACTTAGATAAACATAAAGAAAAACTACATAATTTTTATGTTTACTTATTATTGTTTATGACCGCAATGCTCGGTGTTGTACAATCTGATCATTTAATTACTTTGTACTTCTTCTGGGAGTTAACGTCGATTTCATCATTCCTACTTATTGGTTATTGGTACACACGTGATGCTTCTCGCTTCGGTGCACTAAAATCAATGATGATTACAGTCTTCGGCGGCTTAATGATGTTAGGAGGATTTATCCTACTTTATTTAATGGGTGGAACATATTCAATTCGTGAACTTATAGCAATGGCACCAAACCTAGTGCAACATCCATTGTTCACATGGGCACTCGTTTTATTACTCCTAGGGGCATTTACAAAATCTGCACAATTCCCATTCTACATTTGGTTACCTGATGCAATGGAAGCACCGACACCAGTCAGCGCATATTTACACTCTGCAACAATGGTAAAAGCAGGGATTTACTTAGTGGCTCGCTTTACACCAATTTTTGCAGCTTCTGAGCTATGGGTATGGCTTGTTACAGGAGTAGGTCTGTTAACGCTATTCTGGGGTTCGTTCTTTGCATTAAAGCAAACCGATTTAAAAGGAATTCTAGCGTTTTCTACTGTCAGTCAGCTTGGATTAATTATGTCACTACTAGGCGCTGGGGCAGTTGCATTTCATGTAAACGGTGCAGCTGATTCAGTGTTTAAATATGCGGCATTTGCAGCCATTTTCCACCTTATTAACCACGCAACATTTAAAGGTAGCTTATTTATGATTGCAGGGATTATCGACCATGAAACAGGTACTCGTGATATCCGTAAACTTGGGGGATTAATGAGCATTATGCCTCTTAGCTTTACAGTGGCGGCAATTGGCAGCTTCTCAATGTCAGGATTACCTCCATTTAATGGTTTCCTAAGTAAGGAAATGTTTTTAACTGCTATGTTAGCACTTCAAAATTTCGAATTTTTTGGTTTTGATACATGGGGCGTTCTTTTCCCTATCGTTGCTTGGGTAGCGAGTATTTTTACGTTTATTTATAGTTTCTACTTTGTATTTAGAACATTTACAGGAAAATATAAACCAGAGCTTTACGCTCATAAACCACATGAGGCTCCTATTGGTATGCTAATATCACCGATGATTTTAGCATCATTAGTAGTCGTTATTTTCTTCATTCCTAATATAATTGGGGATACGTTTGTAAAGCCTGCAGTACAAGCCATTCAGCCGTTTTTATATGATGTTCCTAAAGATATCAATATTCACGTGGCAGCCTGGCATGGAGGTCTAACACCGGAGTTAATCATGACTATCGGCATTGTCATTATAGGCGTCTTATTATTTGTTGCTTTACCTAAATGGCAAGGCATCTATAAACTATTCCCGCGTGCTCTTACGCTCAATAATGCCTATGACAAAACAATGCTTGGTTTAGATGTCGGATTAAATCGTGTATCACGTCTTTATATGACTGGTTCTATGCGTCACTATCTACTGTATATGTTTAGTGCTATTGCTGTTATTTCAATTGGGACGTTATTTGCCAAGGATGCCTTTTCAATATCCTTTGAAGGCGCAGCCCCAATTCGATCTTACCAATTAATTTTAATAGTTGTATTAATTATTGGCACAACGATTACTATTTTTGCGAAGTCACGTCTTACAGCAATCATTGGACTTGGTTCTGTCGGATACACTGTTGCATTATTTTTCGTAATTTTTAATGCACCTGATTTAGCTTTAACACAGCTAGTTATTGAAACTATTTCTGTCGCATTATTTTTATTGGCGTTTTACCATCTTCCGAAGCTTGGAAAACGTGAAGAACGCATGCGCTTTCAGTTGAATCGTGCGGTTATTTCAATCGCAGTTGGTGTGATGGTGACGCTTATAGCCTTATCGGCACATTCTCAAAAGCTTGTCCCGACTATCTCAAAATATTACGAAGAAACCGTCTATTCATTAGCAGGTGGCGGGAACATTGTAAATGTTATTTTAGTAGACTATCGTGGCTTTGATACATTATTTGAAATTACAGTGTTAGGTATTGCTGGAATGGCAATTTTAGCAATGATCAAGCTGCGTATGAATAGAAAGGAGAAATCGCATGAAAACAAATGATGTGATAATACAATTCACAGCTAAAATTGTATTCTTCATTATTTTCTTCTTCTCCATTCATATTTTTTTAGCTGGTCATTATACACCAGGTGGAGGCTTTGTAGGAGGACTTTTAACATCGAGTGCCATCGTGCTCTTAGTACTTGCCTTTGATTTAAACACTGTACGCAATGTTTTACCGATCAACTATACGTATTTAACTGCAACGGGCTTATTATTGGCACTTGCAACAGCGGCATTCCCTATGTTTTTAGGGAAACCTTTTTTCACACATTTCTTTGATTATTTCGAACTACCGCTTCTAGGTAAGCAATCCTTACACACTGCAATGCTTTTTGACAGCGGTGTTTACTTGGTTGTTGTTGGCGTTACGATGACCATTATTCAAACGATTGGAGAGGATGAATAATGGAAATAATTATGGCGTTTGTCATTGGCTTTTTGTTTATGGCAGCGGTTTATTTAATATTATCGAAAAGCTTATTACGTATTATTATCGGTACTGGGCTTCTAAGCCACGGTGCACATTTACTCATTTTAACAATGGGTGGACTTACAGGGGAGGCTCCTCCTGTTTTAAAAGAAGGTGCCAAAACGTTTGCTGACCCTTTACCACAAGCTTTAATTTTAACCGCTATTGTTATTAGCTTTGGGGTAACGGCTTTCTTCCTAGTACTTGCATATCGCTCATATCAGGAGCTAGAGACAGATGATATTAGCTTAATGAGAGGAAGTGATGAGGATGAATAACTTCCTTTTACTACCAATCATCATTCCGTTCTTCTTCGGCATGATTTTAATGTTTGGGCAGAAAAATTTAAAATATCAGCGCACGTTTGCTTTACTAGGCATTCTACTCGCTTTCATATCAGCCGTTTCACTTTTATTGAAAGTAAAAAATGACGGTCTGCAGAAAGTTACATTCGGAGATTGGCCCGTACCATATGGTATTACAATGGTTTCGGATATGATGTCTGCACTGTTAGTAACGACAACATTACTCATTGCATTCTTCGTTGTTTGGTACGGCTTTGGTTCTATTACAAAGGAGCGTGAACGCTTTTTCTATTATCCTGGTATTATGTTTATTTTAACAGGTGTGAATGGCGCATTTACGACAGGGGATATTTTTAACTTATTCGTATTCTTTGAAGTATTATTAATGGCGTCCTATTTACTAATTGTACTAGGTGGAGAAAAAGGACAACTTAAAGGCTCCATTAAATATATTTTAATTAATGTCATATCTTCAGCATTGTTTGTAATTACAGTAGCTTTCCTATACTCAGTTGTAGGCACACTGAATATGGCAGACATTGCGGTGAAAATTAGCGAGATTAATCAGCCAGGTATCATAACCGTTATTGCTGTGCTGTTTTTAATGGTATTTGGTTTAAAAGCGGCGATATTCCCGCTTTACTTCTGGCTTCCAACTTCTTATGCAGCTGCACCGATTCCTGTGTTGACACTATTTGGTGCACTTCTAACAAAAGTTGGCGTTTACGCGATTACTCGCACATACACACTATTTTTCGTACATGATTTATCGTATACACATCATTTGCTGATGATACTAGCAATTGGAACGATTATTGCAGGCTGTATCGGGGCACTTGCCTATTTCGATGTCAAACTCATTATTATCTATAACATTGTTATTGCAGTAGGTGTCATTTTATTTGGTGTATCTCAAATGAATGAAGTGGCGTTAAAGGGTGCGATGTTCTACTTAATCCATGACATGCTTATAAAGGCAGCCCTCTTTATGTTGATTGGTATTGTAATCTACATTACAGGCACATCAGATTTACGGAAAATGGGCGGACTTATGAAAAAGTACCCTGTGCTAGGCTGGTTTTATTTAATAGCTGCCTTCGGTTTAGCAGGGATTCCCCCACTTAGTGGTTTTGTTGGAAAGCTGTTAATAGTTCAAGGCGGCTTTGAGGCTGGTAGCATGTGGAGTAGTATCTTTATTTTAGCCTCATCTTTACTTGTGCTACTTTCTGTTATTCGTATTTTCCTTTATGCCTTCTGGGGAGAGGAAAAAGCGACAACGGGTACTGTCGATAAAAAAGTATACACTACCCTTTTCGTACCAACTGTCATATTGGTGCTTATTACAGTAGCATACGGTGTTGGTTCAGAGTGGATAACACCATTTATGGATGATGCTGCGAAACTATTAAATGACCCATCTATTTATATAGATGCTGTAATGAAGGAGGATTAGAGCTATGGCATTTCAAATTATTTTAAACTTTGCTCTTGCCTTCGTTTGGATGTTTCTTTCATCTAACTATACAGCAACAGGCTTTATAGTAGGCTTCATTCTCGGTATTATATTGCTCGTGATTATGAGAAGATTCTTTTTTAAACGTCTCTATGTTTTCCGTATATGGGCAATTATTAAACTTACTGTGCTCTTCTTTAAGGAGTTAATATTAGCAAATATTCAAGTACTGAAAGTTGTGTTAAAGCCTAAGCTAGATATGCAACCTGCCTTCTTTGCTTACCCTACTGTCCTAAAAGAAGATTGGGAAATTACATTATTATCGAGTCTCATTACTTTAACACCAGGAACCGTTGTCGTTCATGTATCGGACGATGCAAAAACATTGTTTGTCCATGCTATTGATATTAGTGATGTAGACGATGCCATTGCATCCATTCGTGATTCTTTTGAAAAAGCCATTTTGGAGGTGAGTAAATCATGATGACGTTTATTATTGCAGCGATCGTAGTGATTTGCTTATCAATGATCGCCGTGATTTTCCGTATGGTGAAAGGGCCATCCGCGTCCGATCGCGTCGTAGCACTAGATTCCTTAGGAGTGTCACTAATTTCATTAATCGCTTTATTTTCAATTTTAGTGGAAACGAGCTTCTTTTTAGAAATTGTATTATTGTTAGCGATTTTATCGTTCATCGGTACAGTTGCTTTCTCTAAATTCATAGAGAAAGGAGATATCATTAAACGTGACAATTCTCGCTAATACTATAGTTATTCTGTTCATTTCTATCGGGGTACTATTTATCGTCGTAACAGCTATTGGGCTAATTCGATTACCTGATTTGTATACACGTGCACATGCCGCTTCTAAAAGTGCAACACTCGGTGTTATGTGTGTATTGATTGGCGTATTCTTTCACTTTTGGCTTATCGAGGATCATTTTAACCCTCGTATTTTACTCGGTATATTGTTTCTCTTTATTACAGGCCCTGTCGGTGGACATATCATGACCCGTTCATCCTATATAGCAGGTGTTAAACCTTGGAAGGGAACAGTACGTGACGAGCTAGGTCCTGAAATTGATAAAATGAAAAAAGAACAAGGTATCAAATAAGAGGCTGAGACAAAAATAAAAAGTGTTAGATTGACTGCAATCAATCTAACACTTTTTTGTTATGCCGTTGATGTTCGCTACAGGTTGCTTTCCGCAGGTTTACTGGCGATTCACTGGCTTTTACGGGCAATTTCTCTAGTTTTACGGGCGATTCAAAGGCCTTTTCGGGCGATTTCCCCTGTTTTACCGGCGATTCAGGGACTTTTACTGGCGATTTCTCCTGTTCCTGTTTTAAATATAGCCTTTTTCCGTTAAAAACGTCGTTAACTGCTCGACACATTCCTCAATAGAGTAGCGTTCCGTGTCCAAAATAAATTCTGGATGTTCAGGTTCTTCGTATGGCGCACTAATACCTGTAAAATTGGCAATTTCCGCATTGCGTGCTTTTTTATAAAGACCTTTTGGATCACGCTGTTCACATGTTTCTACAGAGCATCTCACATACACTTCTAAAAATTCTCCCTCTTCCACTAGCTTACGAACAACTTGGCGATCTTCTCTATAAGGTGAAATAAATGCCGTGAGCACAATTTGACCGCCTTCCACAAAAAGCTTGGAAACTTCCCCGATACGCCTTATATTTTCCTTACGGCTTACTTCGTCAAAGCCTAAATCATTATTTAACCCATGTCGTACATTATCGCCGTCCAGTACGAATGCCTGGTTCCCTCGTTCAAATAGGCCACGGGCAAGGGCATTTGCTACGGATGATTTCCCTGAAGCTGATAGCCCTGTAAACCATAAAATAAAGCTTTGATGTTTATTTTGAGTGCGGCGTTCTTCTTTTGTAATGGATGACTCATGCCAAACGATATTGGAACTCATTTTAACACCTCCTCACGCATGCCTTTAATAAGTACATCGACAACCTCTTTACGGCTAAATGTACTTGGAGGAACTTCCCCATTCCGAAGCATTTCCCGCACTTTCGTACCGGATAAAATAACATGTGATGCACTATCATGCGGGCATGTTTTTGTTGTAGCCATACCTTCACATTTAGTGCAATAGAAACTATGTTCAAACTTTAAAGGAACAATACCAAGTTCATCTTCTGTAAATTGTTCAAAGATTTTTTGAGCATCGTATGTTCCATAATAATCACCTACCCCTGCGTGATCACGTCCTACAATAAAATGGGTGCAGCCGTAATTTTTTCGCACAAGTGCATGGAAAATGGCTTCTTTTGGCCCTGCATAACGCATTGCTGCTGGAAAGACACCTAATTGCACACGATTTTGAGGATAGTAATTTTCTAAAAGAACCTTATAGCTCTCCATGCGTATACCTGCCGATACATCATCTGACTTCGTTTCGCCTACTAACGGATTTAAAAATAAGCCATCGATTGTTTCTAATGCCGCCTTTTGGATATATTCATGTGCACGATGAACAGGATTACGTGTTTGAAAGCCCACAATTGTTTGCCATCCCTTTTCCTTAAACAACTGACGTGTCTCCTTTGGATCAAATGAATAAGTAGGGAATTTTTGCTCAAGACGCTTTATTAATGTAATTTTACCTCCAACATATATCGCCTGCCGCTCATGGAGCTTTTTCACACCAGGATGTGCTAAATCCTGTGTACCGTAAATGAGTAGTGCCTCTTTTAGTTTATCTGGCTCATATATATCAGTGATATCGATGACACCATAAATTTCGTTGCCATATACTAATTTCGCTTCATCCCCTGGCTGTAATGTTGCTGCGACTTCGTTGTTAACAGGAAGTGTAATAGGAATACTCCATACAATTCCAGAGGCTAACCTTGTATGTTCAACGACAGATTCATAATCACTTTTAGTTAAAAAACCATCGATTGGGCTATATCCACCGATTGCAATTAACTCTAAATCACTTAACGCAATTGCATCCAATTCAATCTCCTTTTTAATATGTACTACCGATTTCTGTGGATTATAGGCTTGCACTAAAGCACCGCCATGTGGTTGTAGCGTCATTTATATTCCTCCTAAATTAATTCGAATAGTATGTTTTATCATTAAATACCTTCACCAGCATCGTAAATTGATCGTTCCTCTTCACGCATTGTTCTCATTAAACTAATCGCACCAAGCGTTCCGATTATGACGCTTCCCATTATTACGATGGCATATAAATCTTTCTTCATAAATAACTGAATGAGACTATAAGAAATCGCTAATGAAAAAATAGGTGAAACAAGCCAAATACACATAATTTTTTTGACGATATGTTTATGAAAAATTTGTTTTCCGCTTTTCGCCATTCCTATACCAATGATAGAGGAGGACGTTACTTGCGTTAACGGTACGGGTAATCCAAACAGCGAACTGATTCCAACAAGCAATGCACCTGTACTTGAAATTAGAATGCCCTCAGCTTTCTCGAAACGTACAATTTTTTTCCCATTCGTTTCGAGTACGCGTTTTCCTAATAGCATCGCTCCTATCGCAACAAATGCACCCCCAAGCCAAATGCCATTTGAGACAGTTATCATCCCAGCACCAACAAGTGGGCCAACTGCATTAGCAACATTGTTCATACCTGCTGAGAAGGCTTCAAAAAATCCTGCAAGCACGAGTAGCACTGTTAACAACGGATGGTTTGCTAATAATCCCTTTCCTTGAAATTTATTTAGTACCTTACCAAATACGAGAGCAATGACAAATGCTATTAGCGGAACGATTACCCAAAAGGACATAATGACAAGCAATGATTTAACATATAGCACGCGATAGGCAATTCCTACACCGACTACTGCCCCTACGGTTACTTCACTTGTCGATAATGGAATGCCTAATAGATTGGCAAGAAACAATGAGCTTGTGGCAGAAATTAATATAATCACGACGATTTTCACCGTAATATACTCTTGTGGCATAATTCCTGAGCTTATTGTCTTTACAACTTCCCCACCACCTAGAATCGCGCCTGCAAAAACCCCTACTGCACAAATTAGTAGTGCATGCCAAGCTTTTTTAATTGCCCCCGCTCCGTAGGCTACACCCATTGAAGCGGCTGCTCCACTTGCACCAATATTCATTGCAAAAAATAAACTAATGGCTATTGCAATATATTCCAGCATAATTTAAACGCCCCTATTCATGTAGCCCACATTCAGTTTTAGCAGATCCTTGCCATCTGCCTGCGCGTAGGTCATCCATTGTAAAGGCTGGTTGTGTACAGTGTTCACAGCCAATGCTCGGATAGCCTTGATCGTGTAACGGATTGTAAGTTAAATCATGCTTTGAAACATAACGCCATACATCTTTCCACGACCAATGAATGAGCGGACAAATTTTAATCGACTTAAATTTATCATCACGATTGATAAAATTCGTCTGCTGTCGTGTCGGGGATTGTTCCCTGCGCAAACCTGAAATCCAAGCTGTAGCTCCTGATAATGCCTCATGTAATGGCTTAATTTTTCGAATATCGCAGCACTTATTAGGGTTGGACTTCCATAATTCATCTCCATATTGAGCCTTTTGTTCATCAAGTGTAAGCTTAGGTTTCTGCAAGATTATATTAAGCTGTGGATATTTTTGCTTTACACGTTCAATCGTTTCATATGTTTCTTTAAAATGGACATCTGTGTCTAAAAAAACGATAGTAGCGTTTGGCTTAACCTTTGAGATGAGATCGATTAATACAATTCCCTCTATACCAAAGCTACAGGCATAAACGATGTTATCGCCATATTGTGCATAGCTCCATTGTAAAACCTCTAGTGCACCTTTAAAGGATTCATCCACTCCAAAATTAACCGTTGGCTCCTGCCAAGTTGCATACGTTAACATGTAATCCCCCTCGAAACATTTTCAGATATAGCAAAAGGCGTTTTAACAACAGACACAACAATTGCATTGTGCCTTCGTTAAAACGCCTCTAGTTTGACTAGCCAGCTTTTATGGATGATTGTAAACTAGTAATCTTGTACCTCATTTAGCAATCATACTTCTTATTACCAAATATATACTAAATTACACCTAGTAGTCAACTAGGTTTTATAAAAAATCTAAACTTCTTTCAGCAGTATCATTTTATTTCCCATTTGAATGTCACGCTCATCATTTACAAATAATTTTATTCAAATAATTTGTCTTTTGCTACTCACCGTCTGCACATCGGTTAATTGTCTGAAAAAAAACAGAAATTTTTCATAATTCCTTGTTGACTAATAGGAAATATATGTTTAATGTGGTACTAAGCTAATTAAAAATAAAAAAATGCTGATCAGAGGATCTGAAGGCCATCTACTCAAAATGTGTTTGTACACGTTTTTGAGAGATGGTCTTTTGTGTTCTTTTGAGAAAAAGGGGAGATTTTTGATGAAAAAAAGAAAGCATATTTTTCAATCATTTGTACTCTTATCTGGCTTAACTTTAATGTTAACAGGATGTAATAGCACATCCACAGACAACGATACAAGTACGGAAGACACAAAAAAGTCAGTTGAGCTACTAAATGTTTCTTATGATCCAACGCGGGAGCTTTATGATGAATTTAATAAAGACTTTATCGCAAAGTGGAAAGACGAAACAGGTCAAGATGTGAAGATTCATCAATCACATGGTGGCTCTGGTAAACAAGGGCGAGCGGTCATTGATGGTCAAGAAGCCGATGTTGTGACACTAGCACTTGCCTATGATATTGATGAAATCGCCCAAGCTCGCGATCTGCTAAATAAAGACTGGCAAACTGAATTTGAAAATAATTCTACACCCTACACTTCTACAATTGTCTTTTTAGTACGAAAAGGCAATCCAAAAGCTATACAAGACTGGAGTGATTTAACAAAAGACGATGTATCAGTCATCACACCAAACCCAAAAACTTCAGGTGGTGCACGTTGGAATTACTTAGCTGCATGGGGGTTTGCTGCAAAGTTGTATAACAATGACGAGAAGCAAATAAAGGATTTTATGAAGGCGTTGTATAGCAATGTAGAGGTACTTGATTCTGGGGCTCGCGGCGCTACGACGACGTTTGTTGAACGGAAAATAGGTGATGTGTTAATTGCTTGGGAAAATGAAGCTTATTTATCACTCAATGAATTAGGGGAAGATGAATTTGAAATCGTTACACCTTCATTGAGTATTTTAGCAGAGCCTCCTGTTGCAATTGTTGACAAAATTGTAGATAAAAAAGGGACGCGCGAAGTGGCAGAAGCATACTTACAACATTTATATAGCGATATTGGGCAAGAAATTGCTGCAAAAAACTACTATCGACCACGCAATGAAGAAATATTAGCAAAATACCAAGATCAATTTCCAAAGCTTGAGCTCATTTCAATTGATGACTTTGGCGGTTGGGCAGAAGCACAGTCCAAGCATTTTAAAGACGGTGGCACGTTCGATGAAATTTACGTTCCACAATAAGGAGGCATATGATGAGTAGCCTAACATTAAAAAAGAAGCCGGCACGAGTTATTCCCGGCTTCCATCTTTCTCTTGGTTATACAATGCTATACGTTAGTTTGCTTGTGCTCTTGCCTTTAGCAATGATTTTTATTCAGACGATGTCCTTGAGTTGGGCTGAATTCGTGACAATTATAACCGATCCACGTGCAGTTGCCTCCTATAAGCTCAGTTTCGGCACAGCACTAGCTGCTGGTTTACTTAATGTTGTCTTTGGCACCATTATCGCTTGGGTACTCGTGCGTTACCATTTTCCGTTTAAGCGCATCATTGACGGTCTTGTAGATTTACCATTTGCTTTACCTACAGCAGTAGCAGGAATTGCTTTAACATCTCTTTATGCCCCGAATGGTTGGATAGGTCAATTTTTCGATTTTAAAATCGCTTTTACACCACTTGGTATCATTATTGCACTAACCTTTATTGGACTTCCATTTGTAGTGCGCACCGTGCAACCTGTTTTACAAAACATTAGTACTGAAGTCGAAGAAGCCTCAGCAAGTCTTGGAGCAACAAGGCTCCAAACAGTCATAAAAATTATTTTCCCTGAACTAGCACCTGCCATTTTAACAGGCTTTTCGTTAGCCTTTGCACGTGCCCTAGGGGAATATGGATCAGTTGTCTTTATTGCTGGGAATATGCCGATGAAGACGGAAATTACACCATTAATCATTATGACAAAGCTTGAACAATATGACTATGCAGGCGCTACTTCTATTGCTGCCGTCATGCTTATTACATCATTTGTCTTATTGTTCACCATTAATTTAATACAGTGGCTAGCAAATCGTCGCTTTGTACATTAGGAGGTATTTATGGATCAGTCTACGGTAATCGAACCAATTGCTCCTGAATCACACATTGCAACGGCAAAGCCCGCTGCCCTACAGGAGCCTCGTATTGTTCGTTATGTATTAACATTTATTGCGCTTGCTTTTTTAGCATGTTTTATCGTTCTTCCTCTCGTATCAATTTTTATAACAGCCTTTCAAAAAGGAGCAGACGTCTATTTTGACGCAATTACCCATCCAGATGCATTAGCTGCTATAAAATTAACCTTAACAGTAGTGGCAATCGCAGTTCCTTTAAATGCAATCTTCGGCATTATGGCAGCTTGGACACTAACGAAATTTAACTATAAAGGGAAAAATCTATTACTTACAGTGATTGACCTACCTTTTGCTGTGTCACCAGTTATCGCAGGTTTAGTGTTTATATTGCTATTCGGTGCACAAGGTCTGTTTGGGAACTGGCTATTTGCCAACGATATTAAAATTGTTTTTGCTTTGCCGGGCATTGTACTTGCTACTATTTTTGTCACATTGCCCTTTGTAGCAAGAGAGCTCGTGCCATTAATGCAGGCACAAGGGACATCAGAAGAAGAGGCCTCTATTTCTCTCGGGGCTAATGGCTTTAAAACCTTTTGGTATGTCACATTACCCAATATTAAATGGGGATTATTTTATGGTTTGATATTATGTAATGCTCGTGCAATTGGCGAATTCGGAGCTGTTTCTGTCGTATCGGGTCATATTCGTGGTATGACGAATACAATGCCGCTTCATATCGAAATTTTATACAATGAATATCAATTTTCAGCAGCCTTTGCTGTTGCGTCATTGATGAGTGTGCTAGCTATTATTACGCTTATTATAAAAGATATTGTTGCTTGGAAATCAAAATCAGTTTAAAGGGGGTATACTTGCTTGAGTATACAAATACAAAATGTATCAAAGAAATTCGGTTCCTTTCAAGCACTGCAAGATGTATCCATTGATATTCAATCTGGTGAATTGGTAGCACTGCTTGGTCCATCTGGCTCTGGCAAAACGTCTTTACTTCGTGTAATTGCAGGACTCGAAGCCTCCGATGTTGGCGAAATATTATTTGACGGTCAAACGATTACGAATCGTCATCCGAAGGAACGAAACGTAGGCTTTGTTTTCCAACATTATGCGCTTTTTCGCCATATGACTGTTTTTGATAATGTAGCTTATGGCCTGAAAGTACGGCCACGTAAAACAAGACCATCCAAAGCAGAAATAACCGATAAAGTAATGACATTACTACGACTTGTTAAACTAGAAAATTTCTCGGATCGTTATCCAACTCAGCTATCTGGTGGGCAACGTCAACGTGTCGCACTCGCTCGCGCTCTCGCTGTCGAACCTAAAGTACTTTTATTAGATGAACCATTCGGTGCACTCGATGCTAAAGTGCGTAAGGAATTACGGCGGTGGTTGCGAAAGCTACATGATGATTTTCAAATAACGAGTATTTTTGTGACGCATGACCAAGAGGAAGCGCTTGATGTGGCTGATCGAATTGTCGTGATGAACAACGGTAAAATTGAGCAAATTGGCAGTCCAGATGAAGTTTACACCCACCCTAAAAGTCCATTTGTCTATGATTTCTTAGGTAATGTCAACCTCTTCAAAGGGCGTTTACATAACGGAAAGCTGACACATGGAGAATTTGCCATTGATGTGCCAGACACGCATGCTCATACACAGGACGATGCTGTAGGCTACGTTCGCCCACACGATATACAAATTGAAAAAACAGCGGTGTCAGGCACTGTTCCTGCTCAAATAAGCCATATACATTTGCTAGGACCAATTGTACAAATTGAACTGCGCCGTCTTGATATTGATGAATTTTTAGAGGCAGAGCTGACAAAAGATCAGTTTACAAATCTTCAACTAAAAGTAGGCGACAATGTATTTGTACGACCAAAGCAATTAAAAGTATTTATTCCAGAAGATTTTTCTATTTAAAAAAAGAAGGCACGGTTAAAATTTAAGAATAAAAATATGTTCGCTAATTTTGCTATTTCACTATGTTAAACTTAGCAATTCTTTCTTTTGCAAGATTAATAAATTAGCAGCGTGTACTAGTTGTTGGTAGCGAAGGCGGTGACTCCTGCGGGAACACACGCAACGTAAGACACAACAAGCCGCGCTTTAGCGAGGGTTGCGGCTTACGTGTGTGCCCGCGGAAAGCACTGACGGAGCAGACAACAACGGCATAGCTTAATAGTTGGTAGATTGTCTAGAATCAGCAATTCTTTCTTTTGCAAAAATAATAAATTAGCAGCGTGTACTAGTTGTTGGTAGCGAAGGCGGTGACTCCTGCGGGAACACACGCAGCGTAAGACACAACAAACCGCGCGTTAGCGAGGGTTGTGGCTTACGTGTGTGCCCGCGGAAAGCACTGACGGAGCAGACAACAACGGCATAGCTTAATAGTTGGTAGATTGTCTAGAATCAGCAATTCTTTCTTTTGCAAAAATAATAAATTAGCAGCGTGTACTAGTTGTTGGTAGCGAAGGCGGTGACTCCTGCGGGAACACACGCAGCGTAAGACACAACAAACCGCGCGTTAGCGAGGGTTGTGGCTTACGTGTGTGCCCGCGGAAAGCACCGCCGGAGCGGACAACAACGGCATACATAAAAAGTGTTAGATTGATGGTAGTCAATCTAACACTTTTTCTACTTTGCATATATTTTAGTTATGAAATTCTCGTCCATCAAAGACTGCTATTACATAGCCCGCACGAATAACAAAGTCTCCGAAATGCTCACCATCTAAACGGTCCTTTGCAAAATGCAAAAGAATTGGACGTAACTCCGCTAAAATTTCTTCTTCCCCAATATTTTCACGATAAATTTTATTCAAACGATTACCTGTAAAGCTAGCGCCAAGATACATATTGTACTTACCTGGACCTTTGCCGATAAAGCCTATTTCGCCCATTGCTGCACGTGAGCAGCCATTTGGACAACCAGACATACGAATAACAATTTCGGTGTCATGTAAACCAGCTTCATCAATAATCGTATCAATTTTCGTAATGAGTGAAGGTAAATAACGCTCTGCCTCTGCCATTGCTAAACCACAAGTAGGTAACGATACACAAGCAATTGAATTGCGGCGCAGTGCTGAGTAATGCGCACCATCTGTTAACTTATACTGTTCAATAAGTGCAGCTATTTGTTTCTTCTTCTGTTGCGATACATTGCTAATCATTAAGTTTTGATTTGGTGTTAAACGAAAATCTCCGCTATGCACTTTGGCAATTTCTCGTAAACCAGTTAACAGCTCGTAATCCTCAAAATCTTTAATTCGCCCATTTTGAATAAATAATGTGTAATGCCAATTGCCATCAGCACCTTTGATCCATCCAAATTCATCACCAGTACGTTCAAATGTAAATGGACGTTCCTCTTGTAGTTCCCATCCTAAACGACGATGTAATTCTGCTTTAAACCAGTCGAGTCCTCGCGCATCAATTGTATATTTAAAACGTGCATTTTTACGAACTGAACGATTACCATAGTCACGCTGAATCGTAATAATTTTCTCCGACGTTTCAAGCAATTTGTCAGGTGTAATAAAGCCAATAATACGAGCAAGCTGTGGATATGTTTCATGGTCACCATGCGACATTCCCATGCCTCCTCCAACAGCTACATTAAAGCCCACTAGCTGGTCTTCTTCAATGATTGCAATTAAACCGATATCTTGGGAATAAACATCGACATCATTGCTTGGTGGAATTGCCATACCGATTTTAAATTTACGCGGTAAATATTGTGCACCGTAAATAGGCTCAATTTCTTCCTCTTGGCTATCTACTACTTTTTCACCATCAAGCCATAGCTCGTGATAGGCACGAGTTCTTGGCAATAAATGCTCACTTAACTTTGCTGACCAATTGTAAATTTCCTCATGTAATGACGATTGGTTCGGATTGACATTACACATCACATTTCGATTCACATCCCCACATGCAGCGAGTGAATCTAACAGAACATCATTAATTTCTTGCATATATTTTTTGACATTCCATTTCAAAATGCCATGTACTTGGAATGCCTGACGTGTCGTTAATTTTAATGAGCCATTGCCATATTTTCTTGCCATGTCATCCATCACAAGCCACTGTGCAGGTGTTGCAGCCCCACCAGGTGTTCTTACTCGCACCATAAACTGATACGCTGGTTCTAGCTTTTGACGCTGTCGTTCATTTCGCAAATCTCTGTCATCCTGTAAGTAACTTCCGTGGAATTTCATTAATCTATTATCATCCTCAGGAATTCCTGAGCTTAATGGATCATTCATAGTCCGTTCAAGTGTCCCACGTAAGTAATTACTATCGCTTTTAATACGTTCTACATCACTAGGTGTCCCAGGTTGTGGAGGTAAAATAATTTTTCCAGTCATCTTTTTCGCTCCTTTACTAATAAACGTCACGTTGGTAGCGTTTTTGCTGTTTCAAATCATTGATATAAGCTTTCGCTTCCTCAGGCGTTTTGTTCCCATGCTGCTCAATAATGTGACGGATTGTTTGATCAACATCAGCAGCCATCGATTTTTTATCGCCACATACGTAAATAACAGCCCCTTGCTCAAGCCATTCATAAAATGCTTGTGCCTTTTCCTCGATTTTATGTTGGACATATATTTTTTTATCTGTATCACGAGAAAAGGCTATATCCATTTGAGCTAATGTTCCTGAGGCAAGCCAACGCTGCCAATCTGTTTGATAAAGGAAATCCGTCATAAAATGCTGATCGCCAAAAATTAACCAAGATTTCCCCTCTATACCTAATTCCTCTCGCTCCTCTAAAAATGCACGATATGGCGCAACTCCTGTACCAGCGCCAATCATAATAATTGGTGTGTCTGCTTGTTCTGGTAATCTAAAGTTCGGGTTTTTATGAACATAAATCGGCAATGTATCACCAATATTGACGCGCCCTGCAACACTACCGGAACACACCCCAAAACGCACTCGGCCATTCGTTTCATAGCTTACTTTTCCTATTGTTAAATGGACTTCATCACTATTTGCTAATTGGCTACTTGCAATGGAATAAAGTCTAACTGGTATTTTGCGAAGAAGGTCAACAAATTGTTGAGCATCCCAAGTAAATGGAGCAAAATCTTCAGCGATATCTACTAAATCCCGTCCTCTTGCATAGTCCTTCCAAGCTGTAGAACTTTCACATAGCTTCGCAAATTCTTTATGCACCGTAAATGCGCTAATTTTTTGTAAAAGAGGCTTTGATAAAACCGTAATTTCCAACTTTTTCCGAAGCGCATCTTTTAATTGCATTGCCTCATCAGATACAGTTACTTGTGCCTGTGGATTAAACTGTAATGCTGTTATTAATGCATGCACTAATGTTTCATCATTTTCTGGAAGAATACCAATGCTATCTCCAGGCTGAAATTGAAAATTCGCTCCTTCAATTGATAACTCGATATGACGCGTTTCTTTTTCAGAGCCACGACCATTTAAATTGATGTTTTCCAATACTTCAGCATAATACGGATTTTTACGGGAATATGTAGCATCTCCTTCTAATATTTGCGTTTGCTCCGTTTTAATCGCTGTATCTGTATGCTCTAATAATGCCTGTTGAACATCCGTAAACCATTTGGCAGCAGGTTCATCGTAATCAACATCACAGTCTGTTCGTGGAACAATACGTGTTGCGCCTAACTTTTCAAATTGCGCGTCAAAATCCTGACCTGTTTTACAGAAAAATTCATATGAGCTATCGCCTAATGCCAATACGGAAAAGTGCAGATGCTCAAGTTTGGGTGCACGTTTACTGTGTAAAAATTCATAAAATTGAATTGCTTGATCGGGTGGTTCCCCTTCACCATGCGTACTTACTACGAGCAATAGATTCGTTATTTTCTTTAAATTATTCGGCTTAAACTTCGCTAAAGATGTAACTGTTACCTCAACATCATTGGCTTTTAACGCAGCTGCATATTTTTCAGCTAAGCCTTGGCTATTTCCTGTTTGTGAACCATATAACAGTGTTACTGATTTCGTTGTTGGGACAACTGACAATTTTGCTTCTTCTACTACGTTTGTATCAATGGTTGCTAGTAGCGCACTTAAGTAACCATTTAACCAAATTTTTTGTTCTCCTGTTAAATTAGGTAGAAGCTCATTTAAAAGTTTCACCTGCTCCTCATTAAAAGGACTGTTAATTACTTGCAGTTTCAAACTATGCCACCTCACGTATAATTTAAAATTATCTAAGTCGTATTTTTTCTTTTTTTTCAATTTGTACAACGTAAAAATTTTGTACAATTAATGTAATCGAACCATGGTTAACTGTATTTAAAATTTGTCGGACATTATCTAATGCTAGATTGATATTTTCTTCTCTCTTATCTACCATTACGAAAAACACCCTTCCTCCAAATAATTTAGTTGTACTAATTGAACGATACGTTCCACTAATACTTTCCTTACATTATCGTCATAGCCCAAGCTATTACATAAAATCATGTTGTTTTCCTCATATCCTTGCAATTGCTTGGCAATACTTTGACGTAAAATGCCTGTAAACAATAAATACGGCACGATAAATACACGATGATTGAATTGTTGCCTTTGCTTTATCCAACCTTCCAAGCTAGGACCCGCTCCGTATAAAAAGCATGTATCGACTGCTACATAACTATATTTTTCACGTAATCTTAACGCAATTTTAGCTAAATCCTCTTTAACTGCTGGATCACTACTGCCACGACCAATGAGTAATACGCTTGCATTGTTAGCATAAAGCTCTGTTTCTAAAATTCGCGTTTGTAGTGTGTCAATTAATAGCTCATGTACTCCGAGTGGCTCCCCGTATGTAAAGCGTACTGTTGGGTATCGCTTTTTTGCCTTTTCAATCTCCTGAGGGATATCGTGCTTCGCATGCTGGGCAGCTAACAAAAGAATCGGCATAATTGCAATGGCTGTAGCCCCTTGGCGTACGCAATTTTCAATACCTTGTGCAATCGTTGGCTGGGCTAGCTCTAAAAAACAAATTTCCTGAATCGGTAAATCAATGTCCTGTTGCACTCGCTGTAAAAATGCAACTGCTTGCTCTACACCAGCCTTTACCCGACTACCATGTGCCACATATAAAATAGCCTGCATCAAAACACTTCCCTATACTGAAATTTCTTTTAAAGGCATTTTAGGACAAGTTTCCTCAAACCATTGAATTTTTTCCCGTAATGTCACCACTTCACCAATTACAATCATGCTTGGATTTTGAATATTTTCTTGCTGTGCAACATCCACAATATTCGCTAATGTTCCAATGACAGTTTTTTGTTGCTGACATGTTCCCCAATGAATAAGTGCGACAGGCGTTTGCTCGTCACGTCCGTATTTTATTAACTGCTGTTGGATATAAGGTAAATTTCCAACCCCCATATAAATCGCAAGCGTATCTATTCCTTTAGCAAGACTTTCCCATTGAATAGCATCATCTTTTCCCTCTCGCATATGACCTGTGACCATTGCGAAGCTTGAACTTAAATCCCGATGTGTAACAGGAATACCCGCATATGCTGGCGCGGCTATTCCAGAGGTGATCCCAGGTACGATTTCAAATGGAATATGATGTTGTGCAAGCACTTCTGCTTCCTCAGCACCTCTGCCAAAAACGAATGGGTCACCCCCTTTTAACCTTGTGACAATAAAGCCTTGCTGTGCATAGCTTACAAGGGAATGATTAATATGATCCTGAATCATGGCATGTCGATTTGGTAACTTTCCACAAAATATCAACTTGGCACTTTTTTTCGCATACGTTAATAAGTCCTTATTAATCAGTCTGTCGTATAAGATGACATCCGCCTGTTCAATGCAGCGTAATCCTCTTAGCGTAATCAAATCAATATCGCCCGGACCGGCTCCTACAATGTAAACTTTCCCCATGTCATGGCACTCCTTTCTATCGATAAAAAAAGAGACTCATACTATCCATAGGCAAAGCAATGCCTGTGAATAATAAGAGCCTCTAGTTTGCTAGTCAGCTTCCATTTTTAATTCTTAGTAATATAATAAGAATAATAAATAATTTAGTATATTCTGTCAACAGTTGTTTTATTCCTTTTAAAAATGCTAACCGTTTAAACGGAGCAATGAAAGGTAACAATGCAAAAAAAATATGCAAGGAGCGTGTACTCCTTGCATACTTTTTATTTTTGGGTCAAGCCACAAGCTGAACTTTTGTTCGTTCATAGAAATCAAATTAGTATGGTCTAAACCGTGGATATGGTCTACGTGGACCGAAATATGGACCTGGTGGATATGGACGATAGTACGGATAATTCGGGTAGTAGGGATATTGGTTGAATTGTGATCCAAGTAAACTTCCTAAAAAACCACCAAAAAACGGCCCGCCAATTGGCCAAAAGCCTCCTCCAAAGCCTCCAGGATATCCTCCGAAATTTCGCATAGGCTTCCTCCCTTCTTCTCTATCGTATGAAGGGAGATACATATCCCGCGAGTCCTTTGCCTACTCTATTTTTCTTCACCTAAACGTTGCACAAAGTTTGCTAATGTACGCACCATGACACCCGTACCACCTTTTGGTCCTAAATCATGTGCAGCTCCTGTATCCGATGTACCTGCAATATCTAAATGAATCCAAGGTAAATCACCAACAAATTCGCCTACGAAGCCACCACCGAAAATCATATGACCATCGCGACCAGGAGAGTTGTTCAAATCTGCAACATCTGATTTACGAATTCGTTTCTTATCACTTTCTGTTAAAGGCATACGCCATACAAACTCATCTGTCTCTTGTGCTGCTTCCATGAAACTAGCATAGAATTCGTCATCATTAGAAAGTGCACCCGTTTTATCTAGACCAAGTGCTGTAATAACACCGCCTGTTAAAGTAGCAACGTCAATAAGTGCAGTTGCTCCTTGTTGTTTAGCATATGTAGTAGCATCTGCCAATACTAAACGTCCTTCAGCATCAGTATTTAAAATCTCAACCGTTTTACCACTATACGTTGTAATTACATCATCAGGTTTAAAGGCTGTATCAGAAACCATATTATCAGTAGAGCCAATAACTGCAACTACGTTTTTATTAGGGCGTAATTCACCGATAATTTTCATAGCACCGAGCACTGCTGCTGCACCGCCCATATCGCCCTTCATACCAACCATCGAATCTTTAGGTTTTAATGAATAACCACCCGTATCATACGTAACGCCTTTACCCACAAGACCAATTGGATCAGCGAAATCTTCTGTTGCTTTATATTTTAACGTGATTAAACGAGGTTCTTCATATGAACCTTGATTGACACTTAAAATACCGCCCATACCAAGTTCCTCTAGTTGAGCTTTATCTAAAATTTCCACTTCAAAATCATAGTCGATTGCGAGGGACTGTGCATAATTTGCTAAGTCTGTTGCAGTTAATAGATTTGGTGGTAGATTAATTAAGCTACGTGCCTCGTTAACTGCATCTGCATAAATAATACCGACTTCAAAACTAGCCACAACCTCATCTAAATCCTCAGCAGTAGTCACTAAATTTACTGCTTCAATACGTTTATCTACTTCATTTGAAGTTGTTTTATAATGAGGAATAGAATAATAGCCTAGCGTTGTTCCTTCACCCGCTAAAAACGCAACATCATCTACAGTTATAGCTTCTGTTGTAAATGATTCAAGCCAAATTGAATAGTCTTTTACTTTTAAAGCTTTAAGCTCTTTACCGACTAATCCAAATGCAGCACGTAAGTCACCTTCTGTTAAGTTTTTACGCTCATCTAAGCCTACAAATAAAATACGTTTTAAATTGTCATGTTCCTTCACGAATGGCAATTTCGTAATCGATTTTAGTTCAGTCGATACATCGCCTGCACTAAGCCAAGCATTTAGTGATTCTCCGTAAAATGCTGAAAAACTTGCCCAATCTTGCATTTGTTCACGATGTTTTGTAACCCCTACAACTAATAATTCTGTAGAAATCGATTCAAATGTTTTTGCTTCTTTAACAATATGCATAATTATTCCTCCATTCAATATTTCTATTATACCTAACTTTCAAAAAAGCGCGTAATATTTAGCTATTTCTTCTTTTAGAAAATAATGAATGTTATAATAAAAGCAATTATAAGTGAAGGTTGTGATGAATTTGGCGATACTTCAAAATACCCCTCTACTCGTCGCCCTCTTTTCTGTTCTCTTTGCACAGTTTGTAAAAATTCCTATACATTTTTTAATGACAAGACAAATAAAATGGGGCCTATTTACATCCACTGGAGGAATGCCTAGCTCTCACTCTGCTTCTGTTACGGGGTTAACAACATCAATAGCGTATGAAACAGGTTTAGATTCACCTGTTTTTGCTATAGCCGCAATGTTTTCGTTCATTGTTATGTATGATGCAAGTGGTGTTCGTTTCCAAGCAGGGCAACACGCAGTTGTATTAAATCAACTTCGCAAAGATTTTCAGACGTTGCTACGTGATATTAAAGATTGGCCACAGATGGATGGGCAGGAAAAAATGGAAGAGTTGAAAACTTTGCTTGGTCATAAGCGTAGTGAGGTGTTTTTCGGAGCATTAACAGGCATCTTTATCGCTATCATAACCTATCAATTCATTCAATAAAAAAAGAGTTGGTTCACATCCACGAACCAGCTCCTTTTATATATCCATTTTGTCTTTTTAACGTTAAAACATCCGATATCCACTTTTTCTTAAATAAATCATAACAATTCCTGCTACAATTGCCCCTGCAAAGCCACCGGATAAAATAGAAATATCTACTACTTGTAACGCTTGCAATTTATCTAACAGCGCTGGGAAGGCTGAACCAGGTTTAAAAATATAATCTAAAAAGCTTACATCATCAACAATAAAGACAACTACAATTGGATATACAACTGCCATTAACCAAGTCATCCGCAGTAACATATTCAATAGAAATCCGATACCAAAAAACATGACGAAAAATAACACAATTGAAATGATTAACTGCACGATTGAAACTGAACCACCCATGTATGTATAACCTCCGTTTTCCTCTCATTAGTTTACATGATTATGAGAGTGCTTTCAATGAACATATCCTTCATTTCGCATGTTCGTCATATTTTAGTAAAAAACCAACTTCTAGTAAAAGTAGCCTGCTATTATCATCATATTATTTTTTAAAAAATAATCGATAGGAGGAGTAACCGAACACGTCACCTGGATTGATGCCATCAATTGCATCTAATTGATGCTGTTCAAATTGATTAGACACCATTTCCTTTAACATAACAGATGTCATTTCATCTTGTGCCAGCTCACTAGGATACAGCCATTTGGCCTCTAATATTTCATTTTCTTGAATAAAGAGCTGTTGTTGTTCATCCTTCATCTTGCAATAAAAAATAGCCATGTTATCACTAATTTCACCACGAATAACACCTGTACGAAAGCCGATTAAACCCGAAACATAACAATCGATGCCAGTTTCTTCTTTCAATTCTCGAACAACTGCCTCATCAACTGTTTCTCCTGCATTAACAAAACCGGCTGGTAATGACCAGCGTCCTTTTAAACCACTATAAGCCTTTTTTACAACGAGCCATTGCCCAATTTCATTGACAGTGCAACCTGCAACGCCTAACCAAACTTTGCCACGATCTTTTTTCATAACCATTCACCTCTATGTCCATATTATAGCTTTTTCATTTCTATTCTTAGAAGCAATAATTTATAAAAAAAGTATGCGTAGATGGGAAAAGTTGAATTCAAAAACTGTAGATGACTACTATTGTTGATTTCCGCTTCAGGCGGTGCATTCTTCGGACACATTGTAAATAGCAATCCTCGCTAACGCACGAGATGCACGCGTCTTACATTTTGTGCTGTTCCCACAGGAGTCACCCCCCATCGCTACAATCGACTGGATAGGTAATAAGATAAAAGGAATCAAGAATAAACTTCTTGATTCCTTTTATCGACAATTCGAAGAATTAAGAAATAGTCATTGTTAAAAACTACTCGTTGTTATGCCTCTAACTGCTCAATACTCCAATTAAGTTGTAATATATTTTTTAATTTCGTTACTGATTCTTCTCCAATTGTGCGAACCAATTGTTGTTCAATTTCCGCTTTGTTACGTTCGTTTTGTTCATAGCAAACTTCGCCGAAATTTGTCATTCGGATCACTTTGTGTTTTTTACTATGCTCAGCATTGCTCACCTCTACCAAGCCTTTTGCTTCTAAACTTTTTATAAATTTGTGAGTAGCCTGACGGGAAAAATCGACAACTTTCGTTACCTCTGAAATAGTAGGTTGGTTTTTATATATTTTACTTAAAATATGCCATTCTGAGTTAGATATATGGATTGTATTATATTTATTCCATTTCTCTTCAGCAAGTCGTCGAAGTATTTCATGACGTTCGCTCAACAAATCAATGACATCTCGATTTTGCAATTCGTCCTTCAACTCGTTCACCTTCATTCCATAATTTCGTAATTACTATACAAAAAAACGACCCAGTCGTCAACTAAGTTGACAAAAGTTCTTTTATTGTTTACAATTAATTTAGTCAACCAAGTTGACAATAATGTTTGATGGAGGGATTATACATGTACAATGTTGGCGATGTAGTCATTTATTCATCACATGGACTTTGTTCAGTTGAAGATATTTGTGAACAAACCTTTAGCGACATTACTAAAACTTACTACGTTTTACAACCACTCAACGATTCAAAATTAACAATTCGTACTCCTATCGATAATGCAAAAAAACAACTTAGAGATATTATTAAAAAAGATGATGCCATTAGAATTTTAAGTTCATTTACGTCTCCCGGTATTGAATGGATTGAACAAAACACACATCGGATGAGATTTCACGTAGAAATTATTAAAACAGGCGATCGACAAAAACAGGCGAACCTTTTAAATACATTGCTACGCAAAAAGTTTGAATATGAAGCAAACGAAAAAAAATTCCCAAATCAAGAAGAAAAATTATTGCACTCTTTACAAGAAATTATATTTTCCGAATTCTCCATTGCACTCGATAAACCTTCAGAAGAAATTTATGAAGATGTATTAGCTAAACTAAGTTAAACATTTCTTAAAGGTACATAAAGAAGCCCACAATTAAGAAGATAATCGAGGCTTCTTTTTTTTCGTACTAATTGTACCTACCTTTTTACCTCAATTAAACTACTTTAACAAACCTTTTATTATTCAAAAACCCTAGAACTACCTCAACTTTAGTTGTAAATATAGCAATAATCCCCCTAATAATTTTCCATATATATACTGAATTATCATTTAAAGTGCTACAATTATATCTAGACAGAAAAATAAACATATTAAAATTAGAAAAAAGGCAGGAAAATTTATGGTTGAAGTAAGAAAAGCATTATCTAGTGAAGCTGAAAAAATAGTAAGTGTAATGACAAATGCCGAAGCATCTGGTTTTATGCTATTTTCTCCGCAAGAAAGAGTAGTGAATCCTGAAAAGTTCGCTAAATTTATTGATGCAACTCATAGTAATGAGAAATCAGGGGTTTTTGTTGCATGTGTAGATGAACGAATTGTCGGTTATTTAATCGTCCAAAATGAAAAGCCGCAACGTATAGCACATCGAGCAAATATTGTAATTGGCGTAAATAGTGAAAGTCGTGGTCAAGGCGTCGGTAATGCCCTTTTTACGCATGTAATGGCATGGGCACAGCAAGTAGGATTGCACCGACTAGATTTAACGGTTATCGCATCAAATGAAGTTGCCGTTCATTTATATACAAAATTGGGCTTTGAAATTGAAGGTGTTAAAAGACACTCTTTATGTATTGACGGTCAATATGTAGATGAGTATTATATGTCCATATTATTATAATCAGAGTCCATTCTAGACTTTCCTGTAACGCTCAGCCAAGTCAAACACTTCTAATGGAGAAAAGAGATGATTAAATGGAGTATTTCAAATACCTAAGACAATATGTAGGTCACCAACCAATAATTTTGCCAGGTTCGGTTGTCATAATATTAAATGATAAAAATGAGTTATTACTCCAAAAAAGAAATGATGGTACTTGGGGATTACCAGGTGGCTTAATGGATTTAGGAGAGAGTTTTGAAGAAGTAGCCAAGAGGGAAGTTTTCGAAGAAACCGGATTATTAGTCCACAACCTAAAATTACTGAATGTATTCTCAGGATCTGAATACTATTTAAAAGTATCAAATGGTGATGAATTATATTCTATAACAGCTGTTTATTACACAAAGGAATTTAGTAGCGAAATGAAAATCGACTACAATGAATCAGAAAGTCTTCAATTTTTTGCTTATTGTAATTTACCTACAGACTTAACACAAATATATAGAAGTTTTATTAATCCATATATAGATACTATATTTACATAATTCGATAGTGCTTATCCGATACTCAAAATAACTGATTAATTGGCTTTCACTTGAAATCATCAAAAACCCCCTTCTATTTACTAAAATACATAAATAAAAGAGAGCCATTTTATTTAATATTATTGTTGAAGAAACCGACCACTAAAACGGCATTTCACTTACGATAATATATTAATTTTGCTGTAGTATAAAGATTTTTATCATCCACTGCAATCAAAACTGCGTAACCACTCTTTTCCCAACCTGTATATAAAGCGCTATATTTTTCATAACTAAATTGATAATCATTACCAAATTCAGCTACTCCTTGTCTATGTAGTAGGTCATGTATCGTTGACATTTGATCCCATGTGTGAAAACTATTTTCTTCTGGAAAGAAGTTATAAGTAATATACTCTAATTGCCCACCTAAAAAAATGTAAGTCAACTCTGCATAATAGCCATATTTCATCGTTTCATAGATTAAAAATGTCTCTCTACCGTCTTGAAGTTTTTGTATAAACTTTGATTTTTCATTTTTCTCTACATCTTTAATAGACAAGTTAAAGTTAATATTATTGAAAGGTACAACTGGTTTCTTTGTAGATAAATACGAATCTACTACGTACCCTTTGACATTATTAGCAGTCACATAAGACCAACCTACTAACGTAGCATGTACAGTTACTTGTGTACCATTACTTAATGAACCTACCGAAGCCCCAGATTGGCTGGCAATATTGCGAACAACAACCCCACTATTTGTATTAACATACTTTGTCGTTGTTTTAGTCTGACCCATAAAATCAGATTTAACATAGCCTACCACATTGCCATACTGCACAAATGACCATCCATCCCCTACTGAACCATAATCTTCAACAACCATATTATACTTCAATGTAGCTAATGTTGAGGCTGATAGAGATGGCATAGATTTTACAACGAGGCCACTTTTAGAATTTGCGATTTTAATAGTTGAAGGTGGAGTACTTAAAAAAGAGGAAGATACATACCCTTTTACTTCACCTGCTTGAATGTGAGACCAACCATTTGATGAAGAAAACTCTATTACGAATTGATCTTTATCTAAATTACCAATGGAATTGGCTGTATCATTCGGCGAATCTCTCACAATCAAGCTGGAGCCACTTACAATCTTCACAGTACGATAGTCAGCTGCTTCTGCTACTTGATGCTGAAAGCTAAATAGGATGAGAAGTACAAAAACTGCAACTAACCATTTCTTAATTATATTCAATCAAATTACCCCCTTTCACATTTTCACCATCATACCATTCAGCCTATATATTGTATATATTTCCATAATATTTATTACTACTGAATCACAAATGTATAAAGATTAATAAAACATAAAATGGTATAATACGGCCCGGTCTAATAGCCACTGACGCTTCGCTTTTGTGCATATAATCAATGTGTCCGGATTTTTTTGTACTTTTTAATAATCTCTTCTTAACTTCCCGGGCATCCTCGGGAAATACACTACAAGATTACTGCTCGTTCCGCCTGGTCTTTTACCAATAGAAGTGCGTTACTTCTTTTCAAAAAAATCCATACAAAAAAGCCTCCCCAATTTGTGATGTTGTTGCAACATACAAATTAAAAAGGCTTCGTATCTACATTCCTTAATACATCAATTTCTATTTTTTCGCAATCCTACTTCAACAATTGACAACTATTTATTAATCACAAACCTCAGGCGTACCTTCACGTTTTGCCGCTTTAAAGCTTGTGCCACAGCCACAAGATGCGATTGCATTTGGGTTATCGATGGTGAAGCCACCGCCCATAAGCGATTGTTTGTAGTCAATTTTTGTTCCCATTAAAATAGGCGCATCTTCGCGGGAAACAAGAATCGTTAAACCATGTTGTACATCTTCAAAATCGTCTTCTTTTTTCTCTTTATCAAAATGCATTCCATACGATAGACCACTACATCCGCCACCATTAACAGCTACGCGTAAAAAAGCACCTTGCTCCTCATTATGCTCCATCATTTCATTAATATGAAAAACTGCTGCCTCAGTCACTTCTATTACTTGTTTTAAACTTGTCATCCCAATCACCTTCCTTCTTACTTATCATATCAATTTTGACTATTATATGACAAACATTCAGCTTCAAGTAGATTATTAGCAAAAATTCCCGATTTTTTCACTTAATTAGTATTTTTTATTCATGTACAAAACATATGAATTGGTATAATAGTTTTAATTACATCTATGAAAGAGGTATCAATTATGGAGATTTCACCATATTACGAAAAGAAAGTACAATGTCTTAATTGTAAAAAAGAATTTCCTACATTAAAAGTACGCTCTAAATTCATAAAAGTAGATCATACCGAAACTGATTTTCATCCGATTTATGCGGACGATGTTAATGCTCTTTACTACAACGTATTCGTTTGCGAGCATTGTGGCTTCTCCTTTACTGAAGACTTTTCAAAATATTTTGCGCCTGGCGTACAGGATATTATTCAGACACAAATTACAGAAAAATGGGTACATCATGATTTCAAAGGCGAACGTACTATATTCCAAGCGATTCAAGCTTATAAATTAGCCTTTTTATGCGGTACTATTAAAAAGGAAAAATTCGTCGCTACAGCTGGCCTTACTTTACGTCTTGCATGGCTATATCGTGCATTAAAAAATGAAGGGCAAGAGCAACGATTTATGAAAATGTCACGTGATCTTTATATGGAATCTTATTCAAATGAAGATTATAGCTCAACTCAAATGTCAGATGTTCGCATTATGTATATGATTGCCGAATTATCTCGTCGTATCGGTGATATTGAAAATGCGACACGCTTCTTTTCTAAAGTTATTGAGAAACAAAGCAATGGTGGAGAAGCAAAAATTATTGATATGGCGAAGGAACAATGGACTCTTATTCGCGAAGAAAAAGCTCGACATGTGTAAATAAAAAAGTTCTAGCCTGAATTATTCAGCTAGAACTTTTTATACAAAATGATTAGAAAACTTGCTCTACTTCAATGATACCTGGTACTTCTTCTAATAAAGCACGTTCGATACCTGCTTTTAGTGTAATCGTAGAACTAGGGCAACTACCGCATGCACCTAATAAACGTAATTTTACAACACCATCTTCTACGTCTACTAATTCACAGTCTCCACCGTCACGTAGTAAGAATGGGCGTAATTTATCTAATACTTCTTGAACTTGGTCGTTAATCATTGCTTCTGCCATTTGTCTCGACTCCTTTCCTTATAATGATTATAATGTTAGCAACAGAAAAAATCCAATATAGAATCACGGAGGAGAATAAATACTATGGGTCAATCAAAACCAACTATTGAAATTTACGGAACAGCTGTGATTTGTGCTAGCTGTGTCAATGCACCTTCTTCAAAAGATACATATGAATGGCTACAAGCTGCCATTGATCGAAAATATCCAAACCAAGCCTATGATATTCGCTATGTCGATATTGAAGGTCCAATTGAGAATGATCGTGACCAGGATTATGCTACACGTATTCAAGAAGATGAATTTTTCTATCCACTGGTCCTAATCAATGATGAAGTAGTAGGAGAAGGCTATGTCCAATTAAAACCTGTCTTCACTGCACTTGAAAGCCTTGGCTTTACACCAGACGAAACCGTGTAAAGAAAATAGGAAAGGGATTGTTCAGAAGTTCTTTGAGCAATCCCTTTTTTATTATATATGAATGCTCAACAACAAAAGAGCAACTTATTAATCGTTTTGATATTTATACATCCACAGTAATCCAGATTTCATTAAACGTGCAATACGACCTGTAACAGTTGTATCCGCTAGGTATGCAAAGCCTTGTTTTTTGCCTAATGAACCCATGAAACCTTTTAATTTAATATCTGGCATTTTTTCTGGTAAATGCTCACCTTTCCAACGCATGCGCAATACTTTGACGATATGCTCTGCCTGTTCTTCCGCTAATTGTGCACTTGGAGAAAAGTCTGAAGAAGCACAATCACCTACAACATATACATGCTCATCATCTAAAACATTAAAGTATTGTGTAACAATTGGACGACCTTGGCGATCCTTTTCAACATCCATATCGCGTACGATTTTAACAGGCTGTACCCCTGCAGTCCAAACTATTGCATCTAACGGAATTTCTTCTTCATGATTAAATATTTTACCAGGTTCTACTTTAGTAATATTAGAGTTTGCTATTACATCTACATTATGTTTCGTAAACCAAGCTTTTACATATTTACTAAGCTTCTCAGGGAAGTCTTTCAAAATACGTGAACCTCGGTCAAATAATTTTACTTTTAAATCAGCACGGCTTTCACGTAGTTCACTCGCTAACTCAATACCACTTAAACCAGCTCCCACAATGCCGACAGTTGAGCCTGCTGGTAAGCCACATAGCGCTTGGAATGTTGCACGTGATTTTGCCATCGTCTGAATGCTGTAAGTGTACTCTTCTGCACCTGGTACACCATGATATTTATCTTCACAGCCTAGACCAATTACTAAATCATCATATTCAATACGTTGCCCATCTTCTAGAATGACTACTTTTTCTGCACGGTTAATGTCAACGGCCTCACCATATACAGCCGTTAAACGCTCGTGCTCTGGGAAGCTTACACGAATTTCTTTATCTGTCGATGTCCCTGCTGCTAATGCATAAAATTCTGTTTTTAAACTATGGAAAGGTGCTCTATCTACTAAAACGATTTCCGTGTCTAACGGTAAGTTATTCGGTAAAAGTCGAAGCATGACACGCATATTGCCGTAGCCGCCACCTAAAAGTACTAATTTCCCCATAATAGTCTCCTTTAATGTATCTAATAATAATTGTTCACAAAGTATCCACAAATGAGTATAACCGATTGTGAGAAGTTTCACAATATCATAATGCATTTTTTGTGAAAGATTTCACAATATCGATTACTTCTTTGCGTTTTTTAACAACAATTCATACAAGAACGATTACAGCTCGAGCTTATTGTACCTAGTTTTTTAGGTAACATGCTCGAAAAGTACCGCTTTAAATTTGTGACATTCTCCGTAACTCTTAACATGCTTCATTCCAATAATGACGCCTACGGAATCAAGTGCAAAGTTTAGCATTTCTCTCCACTTGAAAACGTGATGGCTTTTGTTGAATTAAGTTAAAACATTGACGAACGTTTCAAAAGCTAGTAGCATAGCAATGGTGAGGTGAACATATGAATCCAATGGTTGAATTTTGTGTAAGTAATTTAGCAAATGGCTCACAGAAAACTTATGAAATACTCGAACGCGATCCAAATATCGACGTTTTGGAATATGGCTGCCTCAGCTACTGTACGAAGTGTTCTGAATCCTTTTATGCGATTGTAAATGGTGATTTAGTTGAAGCTGCTTCTCCTGATGAGCTCACAAAAGCTATATATCAATTTATCGAAGAAAATCCATTATGGTAATATAATTGTTTTTATAACAATCATGTTGAGTCCTATAAAATAAAGTTACACATATGAAAAGGATGTTATACCATTAATCGGTATAACATCCTTTGTTTTTTCATAAAGTCCAGCACAGCTAGTATTTTTAAACGAGCGTTTCTACTAAATAAGTAGGTTGCAATTCTTTTTCAAGCACGGCACTTGTTGGTGTTACGCCTGTGTTGACGTGAATAGTATCACAGCCGAAACGAATACCACACATAATGTCTGTATCGTAGTTATCACCAATCATCACCATCTCATCTTTTGTAAAACGATGCTCTATTGCGATGATGTCAAGCATTGCGGGTGATGGCTTACCGATGTATATCGGCTCGACGCCTGCAACATCCCCTACTAAGCGCGCAAATGACCCATTCCCAGGTAAAAATCCATATTCTGTTGGAAACTTAATATCTTGATTTGTTGCGATAAGTATAGCACCATTTTGCACTGCAATCGTTGCCTTTGCTAATGCCATATAATCCAAAGTCCGATCTATTCCCATAACAAATACATCTGGCTCGTTGTCTACAGGTTCAATTCCTTCATTTTTTAACGCCAATCTAATACCATCTGAGCCCATCATCGCTACTTTCTTGCCTGAATAATTCAGAGCTACATACTTTGCCGTAACTAAAGCACTTGAATAAATATGATGAAGTGGTGCTTCTACTCCAATAGCTTTTAAAGATTCTTGTAATTGCTCTCTCGTTTTAGAAGAGTTGTTTGTCACGTAAAAGGGTTCAATCCCCTGTTGCTGTAATCTCTGTATAAAAGCAACCGCAGAAGGAATACCTTCCTTACCGCGGTAGACAGTGCCATCTAAATCAAAGCAATAAGCCTTATAAGTTTTCATTGATGATCCTCAGGTAAAAATGCTGATACGGGACCTAACTCATTTGTTAAGTAGCTATTCACAGCTGGTGCAAACTGCTTTAAAGCAGGTAAGCTTGCCGTTAAAACGTTCACAACTTCAGTAATATCTACAGATGTAAATTCACGAACAAGCATTTTACGTAAGCCTACAACAGCCTTTAACGATGCTTCGATGTCAGTTGATACAACTTTTTCATCGATTAAAATATCAATTATATCCTCATAGCTACCTGGATCACGCATAATAAAGCCGTCAATCATCAAGTTACCTACATCCATCATTGATTCCATCACGTTATGACCGATACGCTCGATTGCTAATTTCGTAATATCACTTTGAAGCCAGTTATCCTCTGCCTCAAAAATAGCTAATAGTTTATCTAAGTACTGTAAGTTTGTTGTGATTTTATTTCGATCTACAAAATACACAAGGAAAGCCCCCATTCAAATCATTTAAAGTTGATACTCTTTTCTCTTCTATAGTACCATATCTATAGGACTGGAAGGAGATTAAAAGATGGAACGTTTTTTCTTATATGATGATGTAGAAGATACAAAAACACGCTTTGTAAGTTTCGCAGGGCAAAAACTTCGTTACGATTTAGCCATTTTACAATCTGGACGCTTCTTTGGAAAGGTGCTTGTAATGGATATCCAATTTGGCCGTTTCGCCATTATAGGACCAGACGATATAGAAGAACCTGGCTACCTTGAGCATGTGTACAACCGTTCTGAAGAGGACACAGTGGAATTGCGTGAATACTTACGTGAATTACTTAATTGACACCCGTTTAAAGATTTAAATACAAAAAAAATTCCGCTAATCTATTTCTTCGGGGCATTCCGTAAGTTGTACAATCTGACATTAACAGCCCCGCTGGAATAGAGCGAAATTTTTTTTGTCAAAATCTTATCGACTAACGGATTTTGCTAATTGAATTACCATCTGGGACAATCCATACAACCTTATTGATTTAAGGTTGATGGGTTGTCTTTATTATGTGGTTTGTCTTTATTTTCGTTATCATTTTGTTTTTTTGCTTGTTTGTTTTGCCCAATAACAGCTAAATCATCAACACTAATATCAAATCCATATCCGTATTCTTCACGGTCTAATTGTTTTTTCTTTTGTTTATCGTTCGCCAAAATTTTCACCTCCAATTTATAAATTATCCTCTTTTATGTGATTTATACTTAATACATTATGAGCTAAAATTGTGCATCTTCTATTATCCAGTCTACTGCACTTATTAAATTAGGGAATATTGCATCAGCTAGTGGATCATGTTTACCTAAAAAAACGCCCTTTGTACCAGCTCGTTTCCCTGCTATTATGTCTGTATCTGTATCCCCCACCATATAGGACTTGGATAAATCAACATCGTATGTTTCAGCAAGATCAACAATTAACTTGCTATTCGGCTTACGACAGTCACAACCAGCTTTCGGTTTATGAGGACAATACACTACTTCATGAATAATAGCGCCTTGTTTCTTTAATTCACTCGCCATATGAACGTGTATTTTTTTAAGTTGACTTTCCTTCATAAAACCTAATCCCACACCCCCTTGATTCGTTACAACAAAAACGTAATCAAAAAACTTATTCAAATTTTTTATCGCTTCCGGTACGCCGGGTAAGAAAAACAGTTGCTGAGGTTTATTTACAAATTTAACCCTTTTGGTCAACACTTCGTTAATAACGCCATCCCTGTCCAAAAATACTGCTCTTTTTATATAAATCACACCTTTATTAATAATCAATTACGCCTAGGCTTAATTGCATAACGGTATTTTTCGAGCTTACTCGAAAAGCTCCTTTTAAAATCATCAGGACTTCTTCTGAAGCAAGTTAAATTATATTGTATCCCATTGTTAATAAACCTATGAAAGCTAAACTTCGACTGAAAATGTCATTCATTTTACATATGCTAAATGTATTAAGTCTTTTGTATAAAATGAAAAATCTATTAGGATATTATATCCAAAATACTCACACCAAACTTGGATGTTATGCGTGCTACTAACACTAACGTTGTGCCGCGGAAAGCGTCCGCCCATAGCGGAAATCAACGACAGTAGTCCTTTATTTAATTAATGGTTGAAAAAGACAACTATCATAATATTCATAAGAGCGATGATTGTACTTAAATTTAATCTTTTTTCTCAAAAAGAAAATGCGACATTTGTTGATTGTAGTGGAGGGCGGCGACTCCTGCGGGAACGCACAGCACGTAAGACGCAACAATCCGCGCGACAGCGAGGGTTGCGGCTTACGGCGTGCCCGCGGAAAGTGTCCGCCCGCAACGGAAATCAACCGTAGTGAAATAAAAAAACCTGATGCAAACTTCACATCAGGTCATTATAGCTATTCTGCTATTTGTTCATTGTCATTTGGTTTTGTCACTTCGGTTGCTTCATTTACTACAACGTCGGGCTGTAAAATAACTTTACCGCCTTTACGTAAAACAAAATATGCACAGCCAAAATTACAATACTCATATAAGTAATCTTGAAGCGTACTAATTTTCGTATCAAAGGTAGATTTTTGATTTTTATCATCAAAAAAACCTTTTAGACGTAGCTGATTATAGCCCCAGTCGCCTACAATATAATCATATTTGACTAAAATATCTGAGTACCGCTCTTTAAAGACTTCTTCCTGAAAAGCTTCACGGTAATCTTCAACAATTTCATATTCATATCCTTCTATAATTATCAAAGTGACACCACCTTTCTCGTCAATCTTTTCACATTATACTTCAGCTTGTAGTTGTCGCTCCTTCGTTGCAGCATTCACTTGCTCATCGGCATGATAACTACTGCGTACGAGTGGTCCTGCTTCACAATGCTTAAAGCCTTTTTCCATTGCAATTTTGCGAAGTTTGCCAAATTCAATAGGTGAATAATATTTTTTTACAGATAAATGTTTTTTTGTTGGTTGCAAATATTGACCAATTGTCATAATATCCACGTTATTTGCACGTAAATCGTCCATTACTTCTAAAATTTCTTCATGCGTTTCTCCTAAGCCAATCATTAATGATGACTTTGTTGGAATGTCTGGTTGCATCTCTTTTGCTAAACGAAGAAAATCTAATGAACGTTCATATTTCGCACGTGCACGTACTCTTGGTGTCAAACGGCGTACTGTTTCAATATTATGATTTAAAATATCTGGTTTAGAGTCCATTAAAAGTTGAAGATTTTCCTTCAAACCACCAAGGTCAGAAGGTAATACTTCTACAGACGTGAAAGGACTTTTACGGCGAATAGCGCGCACTGTTTCAGCTAATACTTCTGCACCGCCATCCTTTAAATCATCACGTGCTACCATTGTTATAACAACGTGCTTTAAATTCATAATGGCTACTGAGTCTGCAACACGTTCTGGTTCTGCAAGATCTAACTCATTTGGTAAACCGGTTTTTACTGCGCAGAAACGACAAGCACGTGTACAAACTGATCCTAAAATCATCATTGTTGCAGTACGACGCTCACCCCAGCATTCATGAATATTTGGACAGCGAGCTTCTTCACATACTGTATGAAGATTTTTTTCACGCATAAGCTTTTTAAGACCTTTATATTCATCGTTCGTGTTTAGTTTAATTTTAAGCCAATCAGGTTTTCTTACATGTTCTTCTTTTTCATGGCTAGTAGGTTTACAGGATGTCATACAAATTCGCCCCTATCAAAGTTATCTTTTGTTGAATATTATCTACCATCACTGTTGTCAATGTATCATATTACACGAACGGCAACAACTAACATTTACTCTCAATTTAAACTTTTCTATTGGTACGGAACTGGGACTTCTATGGATGGTTGTACTGCATCTCCACCATTTGTATAAATGTTTGGTACTGGTCCTCTCGTTAATCCCATCGCTACCGGAATGTCCTGAGATACTGTCGTTGATTTACTAGCAAATGGAACTATTATTTGGACATTAACTTCTATATGAATACCTACTTCTACATAGGCACTATTAATGCCAAATTCCCTTATATCTGATGTAACATTACTATGCACATTACCAATTACATGAAAACGAATTGGTATTTTCGGCCCCAAATTACCGAGTAAAGGAAGATCAGCCGCCTGTGCAAGTGGGACGAAAAAGACAATTCCATCGCCTTCTTGAATTTTATTCATATCATATTCGACATTATCTAAATCAGGTAAATGGGCTAATTCTCCATGCTCTGCTTGCTCTAAATACATTTTTACAAGTTCAAGTGTTTCTGCACGTACTCTATTGATAATTTCAGTATTAAATTTTGTCGTTACAGAGGTGCCAGATGGTACATCTTCGATTATATCATTAACGTCTAATACGTTAGAAGTACGTGAGTTAATGGCTTTACTGACAACATACGACGCTATTTTATTCGTCTGCACTTCGGCATATTCCAAATATGTGGGTTTAAGACGTTCATTTAAAAAATACAGAAAAAATACTATACAAATGATACTCGCAACAATTAATAAGGTTAAACGATTGAGCTGCATTCCTCTTTTATGATTCGTTCGCAATTTCATCCTTTTTCGAGGGAAAAACAAAAAAATCTCCTCCTGTTCTACAACTTATGAACAGGAGGAGCAAATTATACGACTCTCGATGGTACTACATAATCGGTTTCAATACTATCAATTGTTACAGTTGGATAGTCCACTAAATTAATTTCGTATGTCGCTGTGAGTAATTCATTTTGTTCTTCAAAAATTCGAATCCACGGCAAGGAAGAATCCAAATTATTTTGTTTAGAAACAATTCCTCGACGACCGTCTGATAATTTTAAAATCAGTCCATTCGGATAATGTACAACTGATTTTTTCAATGCATTGACAATGCGCGCATCATAAAGTGTACCTGAGCCAGCTTCTACAATGGCTAGCCCTTGTGAAGGAAGCATCTTTTCACGATATACCCGATTTGTAGTCACCGCATCGAATACATCAGCTACACCAATAATTTTAGCAAATGGATGGATTTCAAAATCAACTAAACCACGTGGATAGCCACTTCCATCAATGCGTTCATGATGTTGAAAAGCACAATGTGCAACCAGTAAGGAAATGGAATGTAAATTACGTAATAAATCAAAACCAAAACGCGTGTGCATTTTCATCATTTCAAATTCCTCATGCGTTAAGCGACCTGGTTTTTTGAGTATCTCTTTCGGCACCATAAGCTTTCCAACATCATGCAATAAGGCACCAATACCAATTAAACGAAGATCTTCGGCTGAATGTCCCAATTCTTTTGCAATAGCAATCGAATATAAGGTAACATGAAAAGAATGCTGATATAAGTATTCATCGAATAAATAAGCATCTGTTAAAACCGTTAAAATTTCATTATTACCTGTAACAGCTGAGAGTAGTTCATCGACAATCGTAACAATCGCTTTCGATTGCTGATCAAGTATATAAGAGGCATTAACCGTACTTAAACCATTTATTGATTGAAAAGAATCTTTTATGGTCGAAATGGTTTTGTTTCGGACATCAGCAGGAACCGTTTCCTTCACTTCAATGCCTTCAGAAAGTTTGTCGTCTATATATAAATAATGAGTATTCAACTGTTGAAGTCTTTCAATAATACGTTCATTAATGACAACGTCTTTCTTTAAAAGTGGATGACCTGCCTCATTCCAAATGGTTCTTCCTAATACCATACCTTCTTTTAATACATCGATTGAAATTAATCGCATGACTTCTTCCCCAATCCATTCTTAAAGCTTTGTTTATCTATCGCTTAAAGAAACTTTGCCCATAATCTAACATAATGTTTCGTAAAAAATCAGGTAAAATATATTTTTTCTTTGCATATTTAAAGCTTGGATAAAAATAACCGAACGTAAACAAATCAAGTGTCACTAATTTATAAGTACGATCATTATCTGCCATCTTACCATTTATGAGCAATTGTCGATCCTCATTCATAGCAAAGCCATATGTCAGCATCTTACCAAAAATAACGCCCCTAAAACCTAACCCTTTAAGTTCCATATTGGGCCATTCTTCATTTTTCGATTGCTGAAAAATTTCTTTCATTTCCGAAACTGACAATTCAATTGTACATAAATTAATAGGATGTGGAAAAATTTTATGCAAATCAAGCGCTGTTACCGTTCCTTTTGGAAGGCCGTCTAAAAAAATCCCTGCATTAAATAACGCACAGTCCGCACCACTTTTTTCTAATATTGCTTGCGCAAATAGATGTGATAATTGTGAGTAGTGGAACCATTCTTTATTGTACGTCTTTTTGGTTGAAAATACAGGCTTGTCTAATAAGCATTTACCTTCTTCTTCTAAAGATAGCAGAAACTCTTTTTCATTTTCAACAATTGGCAAGTCCTTATTATGAATTAAAGTATCCTTTTTTTCAACAATTTCCCTCGTTTTTTTATCGTATTCTAGTACGAGGTGTCCCGTATATTGACCAAATTTTCCTCCACCTGTGAGCAAGACACCGTTGATAAACTTACCATTTGGCAACGTATGATGGGTGTGTGAACCAAAAATGACATCGATTCCTGGACATTCCTCCGCTAATAGCTCATCTTCAGTAATTCCTAAATGTGACAGACAAACAACAATATCAACTTCTTTCCGAAGTTGGTGAGTTAAACGAATAAGTGAGCTTCGAGCATCATCTATTTGCCAGTTCAATTCCTTATAATAGATTTCGAACATTGCTGTCGCAGCAATAACTGCAATTTTTGTATCGTATTTCGTTGTTAATATAACATAAGGCTTCAACCACGTTGGATTTACCCCATTAAATGCATTAACATTCCCCACTACGACTTCAAATAGCGCGTCATCGTATAAATGAAAGAGCTCTTCATGCGACAATGTAATGCCCTCATTATTGCCTATTGTGACAACATCATAACCGGCGTTGTTTAATAATTGGACATTGCCCTTGCCAATTGTGGCATCTGTATAAATATTCGACCTATCTAAATGATCCCCAACATCAACTAAAAAGCTCGGTTCACCTAAAGCCTCATACTGAGCACGTTGCGTAGTCACATAGTTTTGCATTCGTGGCCAATACTTAAAATGACTATGCAAATCATTTGTGTGAAAAATATGAATTTTTTCCAGCATTCAAGCCACCTCTTCTTTACAATAAGCCCTCTATAATGGAACGAATTCCTAATAATAATAAAATAATTCGTAGTGCTAGGACAAGTGTATCGGATTTAATTTTTTTATTAAGTGCTGCCCCTAATTTAGCCCCGATATAAGCTCCAGGAATAACAGGAATCGTATAAAGCCACGGTACATGTCCTAAATAAATATGACTCCCAGAGTTCACAATCGAAGTTAGGAATACCATATACATCGAAGTTGCCACTGCAACATGTGGTGGAAATAAAAACAAAATAATCATTGCAGGCACGATCATTGAGCCGCCACCAATTCCAAATAATCCTGAGGCAAAGCCGACTGCAAAGCAAAATAATAACGCAAACCAAATTGGATATCCGTAGACATACGTTTTTCCTGCTTCATCGATAAACTGATGTTGTGTACCATTTTTCACAAACCATTGTACAGGTTTCAATTTATCGCGTACAAGTAAAATTATCGATATAACAATTAATAATATCCCAAAATATAAGTTAAATGAGGGTAAATCCAAACCTTTATTTACCCATGCACCTAATATCGTCCCTGGAACACTACCTAAAAAGAATATAAACCCGCTTTTGTAATCCACTGTTTTGGATTTCATATAGCTTAAAGTGGACGCTAGCCCAGTGAAGATCATCATTACAACCGATAGCCCTACCACTTTTTGCGGTGTAATATCTGGGAGCATCCCGAGGTTTAATCCTACAAATAAAGTTGCAGGTACTAAAATAATTCCTCCACCGAGCCCTACAAGCGAACCAATGAGCCCCGAGGCTAGTGCAATCACTGCTAAAACAATAAACTCCATTATACTTCTCCTTCAAACATATTTAATTGTTTTGGTGCTAGGCCAACATCTCGAATAGCTAGCATCTCTTGAAGCTCCTTCGCATTTTTTGCAGCATGTTGACCAGAATTATTATTAAATAAAACAAATAACTCTTGCACATTAGGCTCTATGCTTTGAAGATGCTTTCCGAGTTGTTGTAGTTCTTCTTTATTGTAATCATATAAAAAACGAACTTTGCGCCAGTTTTCTGAATTGCCCGTATTACGCCAGCCATGAATGTTGCGCCCATGAATACGGACGAGTGCTTTATTTGCCGTTACTTCAGGATAAAATGGGACAGAACCAATACCTGCTTGCGGTTCATCACAAATTGTATGAATAAATTGATGTTCCTTTAAAAAATCCATTGTTTGCTTAACAACCTTCTCTGCATACCATGTCTGATTCCGAAACTCGATTGCCACATCGAACTCTTTTAATTGTTGCCTAATATACAATAAGTATTGTACATTTTTTGACTGACAATCAAACCATGGCGGAAATTGTGCCAATATTATTGCTAACTTCCCGTGACGTTTAAATTCATTAGCACATTCGATAAAAGCATTGAACATATCGTTTTTGGATTCAAATGGAATTTCCCCTCGCAAATGTCCGGTCATTCCTTGGTAAGCCTTTATTACAAAACGAAATGAATCTGGTGTTAGCTCACACCATTTTCGAACATTATCCACTGACGGAATGGCATAAAAAGATGTATCTAATTCTACCGTTAAAAAATGACCTGCGTAATCGAATAATTTGTCCTTTGAGGCAGTCACTCCACTATATAACGAAGGATGATCGCCCCAACCTGTTAACCCAACTCGAATCAAGTGACTCCCTCCTTATGTACATAATGATAGCACACACTTTCTAAGTGCAAATACTTACAAAATAAAAAGCGACTAAAGCTAAAATAGCTCTAGTCGCATGTACATCAACAAAAAATCAGCCGATAGAACCTTCCATCTCAAACTTGATGAGACGGTTCATTTCTACTGCGTATTCCATTGGTAATTCTTTCGTAAATGGTTCGATAAAGCCCATTACGATCATTTCCGTTGCCTCTTCTTCAGAAATACCACGAGACATTAAGTAGAATAACTGCTCTTCTGATACTTTAGAAACTTTCGCTTCATGCTCTAAAGAAACATTATCATTTAAAATTTCGTTGTATGGAATTGTATCCGAAGTAGATTGGTTATCCATGATTAACGTATCACATTCAATGTTGGCACGTGCACCACTTGCTTTAGGACCGAAACGTACTTGACCCATATATGTTACTTTACCACCTTGTTTAGCAATCGATTTAGAAACGATTGTAGAAGATGTATTAGGTGCCATATGAATCATTTTTGCTCCAGCATGTTGGTGTTGCCCTTTACCAGCTAATGCAATTGATAATGTCATACCACGAGCGCCTTCACCTTTTAGGATACAAGCTGGGTATTTCATCGTTAATTTAGAACCGATATTACCATCGATCCATTCCATCGTACCGTTTGCTTCAACAACTGTACGCTTTGTTACTAAATTGTAAACGTTGTTCGCCCAGTTTTGAATCGTTGTATAACGGCAATAAGCATTTTTTTCAACGATAATCTCTACTACTGCTGAGTGTAAAGAGTTCGTTGTATAAACAGGAGCTGTACATCCTTCAACATAGTGTACATGTGCACCCTCATCCACAATAATTAGCGTACGTTCGAATTGACCCATATTTTCAGAGTTAATACGGAAGTAAGCTTGTAAAGGTGTTTCAACTTTTACACCTGGTGGCACATAAATAAATGAACCACCTGACCAAACTGCTGAATTTAGTGCAGCAAATTTGTTGTCAGTGTAAGGAATTACTTTACCCCAATACTTTTTGAAAATATCTTCATTTTCACGTAAAGCAGAATCAGTATCTTTAAACACAATACCAAGATCTTCAAGCTCTTGTTTCATATTGTGGTATACTACCTCAGATTCGTACTGAGCTGATACACCTGCAAGATACTTTTGCTCTGCTTCAGGAATACCTAATTTATCAAATGTTGCTTTAATTTCTTCAGGTACTTCATCCCAAGATTTTTGCGTAGCTTCAGATGGTTTTACGTAGTACGTAATTTCATCGAAGTTTAAATCGCCAAGGTCGCCACCCCATTGTGGCATTGGTTTTGTATAGAAGGTTTCAAGCGCTTTTAAGCGGTATTCAAGCATCCACTCAGGCTCTTGCTTCATATTTGAAATTTCACGGACGATTTCTTCAGTTAAACCACGTTTTGAACGGAAAATTGATACGTCCTTGTCATGGAATCCGTATTTGTAATCGCCAATATCCGGCATTTTTTTAGCCATTATTTCTCCTCCGTTCACGAATTATTATTCTTTTACGCCTTTTTCCATTGCTTTCCAAGCCAATGTCGCACATTTAATTCGTGCAGGGAATTGAGAAACACCTTGCAGTGCCTCAACATCCTCAAGGTCGTATTTATCGCTATATTCTTCACCCATCATCATTTTTGAAAAAATTTCAGCAAGCTCTAATGCTTCTTCTACTTTTTTCCCTTTGACAATTTGTGTCATCATCGAAGCAGAAGACATCGAAATAGAACAGCCTTCACCATCAAATTTCGCATCTTCTACAACACCATCATTCACTTTAAGCGTTAAGTGAATGCGGTCGCCACAAGTCGGATTGTTCATATCAATTGTTACAGCATCTGTATCTAAAGATCCTTTATTTCGAGGATTTTTATAATGATCCATGATAACTGAACGGTATAGTTGATCTAAATTATTAAAAGACATCGCCAAAATACTCCTTCGCAGAACGCAACCCGGCAACTAAGCGGTCAATATCTTCCTCCGTGTTATACAGATAAAAGCTTGCGCGCGCTGTCGCTACTTGTTGGAGACATTTCATTAGTGGCTGAGCGCAATGATGTCCTGCACGAACAGCGATACCATTCATGTCCAGAACTGTTGCAACATCATGTGGATGTACATCATCTAAGTTAAACGTAACAAGACCACAACGTTTCATTGGATCGCGCGGACCAAAAATTTTGAGTCCCTCAATTGTTTCAAGTTGATCCATTGCATAGCCTACAAGCTTATGCTCGTGCTGTGCAATATTCTCTAACCCTACTTCCGTTAAGAAATCGATAGCAGCACCTAAACCGATTGCACCTGCAATGATAGGCGTACCACCTTCAAATTTCCACGGTAATTCCTTCCACGTTGAATCTTGTAGTCCAACAAAATCGATCATTTCGCCACCAAATTCAATTGGCTCCATCTTTTCAAGGTGCTCTTTTTTACCATATAGTACACCTATTCCAGTCGGACCGCACATTTTATGACCTGAAAAGCCTAAGAAATCTACATCTAAATCTTGCACATCAATTTTCATATGCGGTGCAGCTTGCGCACCATCTGCTACCATTACGGCACCATTAGCATGTGCAATTTTTGCAATTTCTTTAATCGGATTAATTGTACCGAGAACATTTGATGCCATTGATACTGACACGATTTTCGTTTTCGGTGTAATCGTTGCTCGAACCTTTTCAAGATCAATTGTGCCATCTGCCTCAAGGTCAATGTACTTTAATATTGCATTTTTTTCTTTTGCAAGTTGTTGCCAAGGAATAATGTTGGAGTGATGCTCCATATGTGTGATGACAATTTCATCACCTTGCTCAACATTTGCACGACCATAACTAGAAGCTACTGTATTTAACGCAGTCGTTGTACCACGAGTAAAAATAATTTCTTCTGTTGATTTCGCATTAATGAAATTGCGCACCTTTTCACGAGCACCCTCGTATTTGTCAGTCGCACGATTTCCCAATGTATGCACACCTCGGTGAACATTCGAGTTATCAAATTCATAATAATGCTTAATTGCTTCAATTACTTGAGTAGGCTTTTGAGATGTTGCTGCGCTATCAAGGTAAACAAGTGGATGACCATTTACTTGTTGATTTAATATTGGGAAATAGCTTTTAATGTCTTTATTGATCATTAGCGAACTTTCCTTTCGATAACCTCCGTCAGTTGCTTTTGAACGCCTTCTATAGGTAATTGCTTAACAACTGGCGCAAGGAATCCATGGATAACAAGGCGCTCTGCTTCTGCTTTCGAGATACCACGACTCATTAAGTAATAAAGTTGTAGTGGATCTACTCGTCCTACAGATGCTGCGTGTCCTGCTGTTACATCATCTTCATCAATTAAAAGAATTGGGTTAGCATCGCCACGAGCTTTTTCAGAAAGCATTAACACACGTGATTCTTGTTGTGCATCTGCTTTTGTAGCACCGTGTTCAATATAGCCAATACCGTTGAAAATTGACTGTGCTGCATCTTTCATCACACCGTGTTTTAAGATGTGACCATTTGAGTTTTTACCCCAGTGACGAACTTCTGTTGTGAAGTTTAGTTTTTGCTCTCCGCGACCAACAACAACTGTTTTTGTATCAGCATGTGAACCGTCACCGACAAGGTGTGTAATATTTTCAGAAATTGTATCTGAATCGTTCATTAAACCAAGAGCCCAGTCAACTTTTGCATCACGTGCTAAACGAGCACGACGATTTACATAAGTAGTATAACCTTTAGCTAGTACATCAACCGCACCGTAAATTACTTGTGCATTATCTTGTACAATTACTTCAGAAATAATGTTAGCTTGAGCTTTTGCTTCTTCAACTGTAGAAATATATGTTTCCACATATGTGACAGCTGCATTTGCTTCAGCTACTACTAATACGTGGTTATAAAGTGAAGCTTCTGCATTATCATTTAAGAATACAACTTGTAACGGTTGCTCAATAATGACATTTTTCGGTACGTAAACAAATACGCCACCATTCACAAGTGCTGCGTGAAGTGCTGTTAATTTATGTTCATCAACTTTAACCGCTTCAGTCATGAAGTACTTTTGAACAAGCTCACCGTGATCACGTATAGCTGTTAACATATCTGTAAAAATAACGCCTTTGTCAGCAAGCTCCTGTGATGTTTTAATAAACGCTGGTGTGTTGTTTCGTTGAATATATAAGTTTTCTTGTGCCTCAAGATCAATTAAGCGACGTGCCTCTTCTGGAAGTGCATCAAGTGAAGCAAATTCTTCACTGACAACTGTATGAGTTGGGAAGTTCATGAAGTCCCATTTTGAAATATTTGTTCTATCTGGTTTTGGCATATCTAAACCAGCTGCTTTGTCTAGTGCTGCCGTACGAAGCTCTGCAAACCAAGTTGGTTCACCATTCGCCTCTGAGAACGAGCGCACGTCCTGTAATGTTACAGGCAAGTTAAGTTCCACTGTCATGCTAGTTCGTCCTCCTTCTTATGCTTCTTGTTCTTCTGTTTCTTCTTCGATACCTAGTTCTTTTTTAATCCAGTCATAACCTTCTGCTTCTAAACGGTGCGCTAATTCTTCGCCACCTGATTTTACAACGCGACCTTGCATCATTACGTGAACATGGTCTGGTGTGATGTAGTTAAGTAGACGTTGGTAGTGAGTGATCATTAAGCATCCGAAGCCTTCGCCACGCATTGCATTAATACCTTTAGAAACAACTTTAAGTGCGTCAATATCAAGACCAGAGTCAATTTCATCTAAAATAGCGAAAGTTGGCTTAATCATCATTAATTGAAGAATTTCGTTACGTTTTTTCTCACCGCCAGAGAAACCTTCGTTTAAATAACGTTGTGCCATGTCTTCGTTCATTTCAAGGAATTCCATATTTTTATCTAATTCACGAATGAATTTCATTAATGAAATTTCGTCGCCCTCTTCACGGCGTGCATTAATAGCTGAACGTAAGAAATCAGCGTTTGTTACACCAGCGATTTCTGATGGGTATTGCATAGCTAGGAACAAGCCAGCTTGTGCACGCTCATCAACTTCCATTTCAAGTACGTTTTCACCATCAAGTTCAACTGTACCAGAAGTAACTTCGTATTTTGGGTGTCCCATAATTGCAGAAGCTAGTGTTGATTTACCAGTTCCGTTTGGTCCCATAATTGCATGGATTTCATTTGTATTAATTGTAAGGTTTACGCCTTTTAAAATCTCTTTCCCGTCGATTTCAACGTGAAGATCTTTAATTACTAAAGTTGACATGAAAATACCTCCATAGTGTGTTCTGTGAATGGGCAACCATTCCTTAATTATCATCATTCTAATCTTAACTGAAAATCGTTCTCTATGCAAACCATTTTGACCACTTTCACTTTTCAATGATGAAATCTTGAATTATAAAGACTTTTTAAGCATTTTCAGATTTTTTAGAATCGAAACTGCTAATGAGAATAGACAAAGTCTATTTTCAATGAAATATCCCTAAATGAGAATGGATTTCATCTAGCTACATAGTGGAAACCTCGCATAAAGCGTTAATTGTAGCGGTTTTGTGACAAAAATGCACAAACAACCATATCTATACTATATCCTATTTCATTAGAATGGAATCACTATAAGAAAATAAAATTATAGAGTAATAGTGCTATTAATTACTATCGTTTTAAAAAAGCTATCTTATAATCCCTTCAAATATTCATACACTTTTTACTGTATGTTAAAAATTCACTTTGCTTTCAGCAGAAGTCATCACATAATTTTCATGTCCAATGAAAAGATGCTATGGGCAAAAGCGAAAAAGTGTTAGATTGGTTGCAGTCAATCTAACACTTTTTCATTAAATATGTATAAAGGCTAACTTTTTTTTGCTATAGATAAAATTCAGTAGATAGCACCAAGTTGGTGGAATCGAAGGCGGTTGCTTTCCGCGGGAGGTTACAGCTTTCTCATATGCTGATTATTAAATGCTAAACCTTCTAACATTGCGATTATCAGTAAAATTAGCAGCCAACTGATTCCTTTCTTTATCATAAATCTCCCCCTGACATTGATTACCCAAGACTTAGCTGCCAAATTACAAACAGAATTTGCGTTCAACTGCTTCTTTCGGATTCATTTTTAACAAATATTGGTCATCTACTTTAAATGATTTAAAATGCATTTGAGTTGACTGTAATCGTTTATTCATTTTTTAGCACCATGATATTTTTTCAGTCTTTTTATATCTTAAATATTATATAATTAAAATATAATTAATCGGATTTTTCGATTAGATAGAGGTGAATATCCAGTGGAGTTACGTCAATTACGTTATTTTGTGGAGGTTGCAGAGCGTGAGCATATTTCTGAAGCTGCTGAACACCTTCATGTTGCCCAATCAGCAATAAGTCGTCAAATTGCTAATTTAGAAGACGAATTAGGTACACCACTTTTTGAACGTGTCGGCAGAAATGTAAAATTAACACCGATAGGAAAAACTTTTCTTGAACATACAATCACTGCTTTAAAAGCAATAGATTTTGCAGCCAAGCAGGTTGAGGAATATTTAGATCCTGCAAAAGGAACCATTAAAATTGGTTTTCCTACGAGCTTAGCAAGTTATGTACTGCCAACCGTTATTTCAGCTTTTAAGCGTGAATACCCAGATTTGCAATTTCAATTGCGCCAAGGCTCTTATCGCTTTTTAATTGATGCCGTTAAAAATCGTGAGCTTAACTTAGCATTTTTAGGACCGCTGCCACCAAAGGACGAATCAATTCAATCAAACATCTTATTCACCGAAAATATTGCAGCCCTATTGCCAGCAAACCATCCTTTGGCGAAACGGGAAAGTATTCAGCTAGCAGATTTACGTAATGATCTTTTTGTTCTTTTTCCAGATGGCTATATATTACATAAAGTTGCGATGGATGCCTGCCGTGCTGCCGGCTTTTTACCAAATGTAATATCTGAAGGTGAAGACTTAGATGCATTAAAAGGTTTAGTGGCCGCTGGAATTGGTGTCAGCCTACTACCTGAGAGTTCACTATACGATTCAGCAGCCCGATTCACTATCAAAGTGCCAATTGAATCGCCCACAATACCAAGAACAGTTGGTATTATTTCACCTGTAAATCGAGAAATTGCACCATCTGAAAAAATATTTTTAGACTTCGTAACTAATTTCTTTTCCCGACTTTCTCAGTTTCAATAACACCGTTAAACTAACATGAAAAGACCCAGTGAAATTCACTGGGTCACACATTGTCTTATAACCGGCATCAAGAAGTTCAACTTGATGCCGGTTATTTTGTTAATTGTAGTGATGGGATGGCGACTCCTGCTCAAAGCGTAAGACACAACAACCGTGTGCATGCGAGGGTTGCAGCTTTCGTTGTGCCCGAAAGAAAACGCCTACCCAGCGAAAATTAATCGCAATTAAATGGAAAAAGACAGTAGACCCAGTAAATTTACCGGGTCTACTGATGCTTAAAATCTACTCTTCTTCATCCTCAACAAGGAGATTTTTTCTTTTTCTACGTAAAATAAAATATAAAATAAGCCCAATTACTAATATCAGTACAGCAAATTCTGCTATAAGTACAAATGAAATAGAATTGTTCTGCTCTGAGGTAGATTTTTCAATGTCTGCTGCACTACTAGCCGCAACTACAAATTTCCCCTCTTTTGTTTCAATCGCAGAGGTTACCTTTTCACTGGTCCCCTTCAATTGGGCTAAAAAGTCCTTTTGGTTTGCTGCTTCATCCATCATTTGGATGATTAATAGCGGTTGCTTATCATCCCAAAAACTTTGGGTAATAAATGTATACTGAGCCATTGTTTCTGGAAGAAAACCTTGCTTTAGTAAATCTTCTGCAGATTGAGGTATATTGTTTTTGTTTCCTATGAGCGTTGTGAAATCGGAGGAAGCGCCAGCAAAAATAATTGCACTTCGTTTTAATTCTTCTTCCTTAACATCTCGTTCTTTCCTCAATATTGTTCGAGCCATTTCACCATTCGTCATTAAGGACTTATACAACAAGAGCATTTGTGTATCGTTTATCACCGTATTATTCGGAACAATAATCAAAGATTGTTCTTGGAAAGCATTTGGAAAATCTCTTAATGTAAATGTTGGTGTTGTAGCTTCTTTTGTAATAGATAATGTACTACTACCATCAATATAAAGCCAATAACGTTCATTCGTCGTTTCACAAGGATCCTCTAATTGAAAACCAGTTACTTCAAATTGGATATCTGTCATCGATTGTTTATTTAACACATTTGTTTGAATAGGCACATTCACTTCATATAAATCTGAAGAAGTTGACTCTAGCTTCCGAAGGTCAACTGCATGCGGTACATCATTAACCCATACAATCAATTCTACTTGTCGTTCATTACTTTTACCTTTTTCAGGTAGGAGAGCTGATTTCTTTAAGACTAATCGCATGTTTGCTTCTTTATTAGCCTCAACTTGCGGTAAAGACACATAATAGTGTGGCGTCATCGTTTCTTGACTCGATAATATTTGATGGTCAAAACCTAGCTGTGAAAAGAGAAGTGTTGAATTAGAAGAATTGTTCACTGTTGGTAACTCATCCACCGTTAACGTACTTCCTGCAAATTGACTATACAATTTAGTATCCGTCAATAACGAAATTCGCTCTTGAAGTGCGTTTGGAGTAGCGGCTGACACAAACAAAATAGGTACACTTTGATTGCTTTCCTCATTTTTTAGACTTTGTACACTAAGTGAAAGACCATCTCCATATTGACTATTGGCAGTCTCGAGCATTTTAATCATATAATTTGTACTAAATTCATCTTTTGCTCCTACAACAATAACCGGTCCAGCAACACGTGCAACAGCAGATTCTCTTTTAACATCAACGTCATTCTCACCTTGCTCTGACAAATAAGCAGCAAGTTGATAACTAGCATTCAATGTTTGTTCTGAAGCTTCATCAGGTACTATAAGTGTTGTTCTATAATCTTCATAGCCTACAAACGCTTCAGGATAGTTGCTCAATGTCCATTGTTGTGTACTTTCATTAAATGATGAAATAGACGATAAAATATCGATACGTAACCAATTGCCCTCATTGCCCGGTGCTACACATACACCTTCTTTCAAAATACCATAAAAACTAGCTGTTATTTTATGCGTTCCTTTCATTAAGGCACTTTCCGGTAAAGTAACAGTCACAGTTTGCTTCAATAAATCTGAAGTTAATGCAATCGATTTAATTGCGATATCATCCACTTTTACCGTAAAAGAGGATGGCGCTATTAACAGCTCTGACTGCTGTATTTGAAATGAAACAGTTTGTCCCTTCGCCTCTACATCTTGACTGAGCGTGTAATAGAAATCTCTTGAAGAGGAAGGCCCTTGTAATTCAATTGCCTGAGACAACAATGGTTTTTTTGCTAAGCTGTTTGCCTCAATAGCTATTGTTTGTTTTTCTACTGTGATTGGCGCAGCTAGGGCATGCGTAGCTAAGAACGGCAAACTGATTAAGACTGTAAAAATATAAAGTAAGACTCTCATTATTGTTCTCCTTATTTTGTTTTCTTTGCAAAGCGCTCAGTTTTATACCACTGCACTTCTTGGCCAGTAAAAACTCTTTTTATCTCTAAAAATAGCGACCAAATAACTAATACTATCCACATTTGTGAATATGTAAAATACATTAAAATGACATAGAAAAAATTTTTACGATTCATTTCTGTTTTTTCAATGCTTAAGGTAATCATCACTTCTCCTAAAAATAACAAGAAAGCCAATACCCATAAAACAATTGCGATATCTCCAACAGTTAGTCCAATATCGTAAAAAAGATTGGTGATAAATAAAATGTTGGATAAAATGACGCCGAAGAAAAATAAAAAGTAAGTAAAAAAGAAATAAAACAAATCAAAAATAATACTTTTTCTTTTCAATGTGAAAAATTGGCTTAAAAACTTTAGCACAACATACTGATTTCCTCTTGCCCAGCGTGTTCGTTGTTTCCACCATACTTTCAACGTCTCTGGTTCTTGTTCCCACGTAATAGCCTTTGGGAAAAAGCGGATATGATAGCCTAAATTATAGACACGAATAGTTAATTCAGTATCCTCCGCTAACGCCTTTACATCCCATCCACCTAATTGTTCTAAAATACTACGGCGAATGGCGAAATTGGTACCTGGAATTGTTGCAATGTTAAACCACTTCCAACGACCACCTTGTGCCATCCACTGAAAACAAATCGTTTCAATATTAATAAATCGTGTTAACCATGTTTCAGTCGCATTTACCACTCGAAATTTCCCCACGGTAGCTGCAGCTTTTGGGTCATTTACAAGCCCCATAACTAAATACCAAATGGCCATACGCTCTGGCGTATTATCTGCATCATAGACAATAACAACTTCCCCAGTAGAATCCGCTAAAGCTGAATTTAATGCAGAAGATTTGCCCTTACCTTTATAAGGTTCTACTGTTTCAATTACTCGTATAAATGGATATTTTTCTGTAAACTTTCTTGCAATCTCTCCTGTACTATCCGATGAATTATCGTTAATGACGATTACTTCCAACTTATCTTTCGGGTAAAACAATCGGGACATTGCCCGTAAAGTTTGCTCAATAACAACTTCTTCATTATGTGCCGGAATGAAGATACTCACTGTTGGAACATCTATCATTTTCTTTGACCATTCATCAATAACCTTTTCATAAGATCGAAAATGCAAATAGCCCCCTTGCATTAAAAACATATGGTATAACAGCATAATCCATATGAGAAACAATGAAATATAAAATAAAATATCAGCCATTACTTTTCCTCTCCTCAAATAATCGCTTACGTAGCGTTATACGTAGTCTCAAAGTATTCATAAAAAATACAATAACAAATAACGATACTATGATTACTAACAGCCATAAAACTACTTCAAATGGCCGCTCATCAAACATCTTTTTTAAGCGATCCAGTTTGGTAAAAGAAAGCTGTATCTTTTGCTCTCCGTTTGCTGATTGCATTATTGAAACGTTAGACGTATGTACAAACTGTTCTGTTTTTCTAAAATCAAGCCATTCTAGCTGTACTTGTTTGTTTAAGAGTTCAACAAGCTCTTGTACATGATGAGCCCCTAAGTAGCTAGGATATTGAATTCCAATAGTTGAACCTGGCGCTTTATTGATATTACGAATCGACTGCTGTGTGGAATACAGTGGATATACATTCACATCATTTATTGCTGCTATCGTATAAGGATAAATTGTTTGTAAATCTCTTTCGGTTATATAAAAATGATTTTCTTGTTGTCGCAATACTCCACTGAAAAATGCGCTATCATTTAGAATTAAAGTAGGGTAAATTTTTTGCAATACTAAATAATCTAGACTTTTTTCTATGTTAGCTTGTGAAGAAGATAAAATAAAAGCTACCCCCTCCTGCTGTAATTGTTGTAAATATTTCAGCAATGCCTTATTGTCCTGTAAATAATAAATTGCACCATCTACTTCATATAGCGGGCTAATCTGTAAGTTGATAGGAACATTCAATTGCTTTAATTGTTCAACTACTTCCTTTAACTTCAAAACATCCGTTTCCACATTAATGTCTGATAACACGATAAATGCAGGATGAATGTTTGGAGATGATATTTTCAATAGATCACCAAATATCGATGGCCAGTCATATACTAAAGGAGATGTTTGAATCACTTTACCTATATAAGACCAATTGCTATTTTTTTCTTTCACAATAAAAGGGAAGTCTTCATTAAATGAAGATGCCATTTGTATAACTTCAGCATCATTAGGTGGCATCATGACCGTCCATTCAATTGGACTCTGCAATTCATGTTCCCCGACTTTTCGAAGCTCGACTTTCTTTCCCTTTTGCCAATGTGAGAATGAGGAAATCTGCTCAATATTCTCCCCTATAGCAACAGCGGGTCCATGGAAATTGTTCATAGCTTGTAATGCTTGGAAAGGTATATGCATCTTATAAGCATTTAAAATGACAATACGTTTATAACCAGCCAATGTATCTTCTTTAATATTTTCCACTGGGATAACATCTACATCTGTATAAGCACTTAGCATTTCACGTAGAATTTGCACATCTTCATCAACTTGTTGATTGCTAGTAACATAAATAAGTGCAATGTCTTTATCATCGGCACTTGCTTGAGAATGCTGAGGCATACTAACTAAATAAAAAAGAACAATGAAGACGAGCAAGCCAAATCTAAAGCGCACTTGTTTTCATCTCTCTTTCCATTTCTGCTAATAAATCATCAAAACTTTGATCCATCTGTGGCGTGTAAGTAAAATAACTTGTTTTGTAGCTTAGTGTCACCCATCGCTTATTTAATAATTGATGGTTTTTTAAAGCTTGATCCAACTTTTCGTAAATAATATCAATGTATTGATCCGATGTATCGATTAATAAAATGGCAAGATAATTTTCACGATAGCGAAATTTTTTATCTGTTTGTCTAACGGATTGTTGTATTTTTTCCGCCAGTTGCTTCCATAAATATTGTGCTTCTTTGAAACCATATAGCTTTTTAAATTTTTCATAGTTTTCAAGCTTTAGCATAATAAAAACAAAAGAATGTTGATGACGATCCGCTCTTCGCATTTCTTCATTAACAATCACACGCATACGGGATTCATTATCAAAACCAGTCTCTACATCAATGGCTACAAAGTTTTTGACATCCTGCTGTAAGTTTTTCATATATTTTTCTTGTGCTAACAATAATTCATGAATCTTTCCGGCGCATAATACTAGGAGTAGTAAAACAACACCATATGCCAAAAATTGTTGCATTGAAAATGCATTACTTAACAATGCTACAGAATCAGTCATACCGATATACAGTAATGTGGAGCCGCTGATAAAAATAAATAACAAACTACTTATTAGCCCAGTAACCGTACCTCTCCATAGTGTTAGGATTACTATAAGTACTAAAAAGATATATAATAATAAGCTTTCAATATCTTGATGTAGTAAAAAATAAGCAGGTAATTGTAGAAGCAAAATAAGTAAAATTCCATAAAGAAATATAGCTTTATTCCATTTTATTGCTGTTCGCATCGTCGACCTCTCTTTCCGCTAGAAGTGGTAATAAATTATCAAATATATGTGTCGCATTTGTTTGCACGTCTACATACCCCGTATTTGCATTGGCCTTGAGCGATTCCATTTTGCGAAAAAATTCTTCAGCCATCATATCATTATGGATTTCCAACATATAACGAGTTGCCATTGCGTAAACAGCAGGCGATTCGAATGTAACAGCTGGTTCACCTGTTTTAGCATCGTAGCGGCCGTACAATTTATGATCTCTACTATATAAAGACAGCAACCAATTGGTAAAGGGCTTCGTTTCTAAACCTAAAGTTGCACTATGGTAAGCAGTATACAATTGATCTATCATATGTAACTCTGTATCATATTCATAGTTTTTTGATACGACATCATAATATTTTGGGAAAAAACCTGCTTGAGCTTTTGGAGCTTTTGCTAAAATAGATAATTGATGCTCTAGTTGCGCTTTAGATAAAACATCATATTGTTGCATCTTTAAAAGTGCAGAAGGCATAATATAACTTAATGTAATAGTGTTAGCCTTTTTATGTGTATGAACATCAACAAAATCTACAAATGTATCTTCTTGCATTCCATACTTTACAATGTTCTTGCCAATGGACTTCCCTAACGTAATATAACGTTCATCATTCCATTTCTCCCCAGCATCAAATAGCGCTCGCATGATTCTATAATCATCAATCAGTGCGTTTACAGTAGCTTGTTTTTTACCGTCAATTCGCCAGACAATAAATTTCTTCTCTAAAAAATAATTATCAATCACTTCAAGCTGCTCATCAAAGCGAGCTTGATCATCTTTTTCTAGTAAATAGGTCAACCATAATCCGACTGATTCAGATAAAAACACATCTTTTTGTTGCGTTAAATCAGTACGTAATAAGTTATCTTCTGTCATTAGTTCTTCAACAACAAACCTCTCAGTTGATGAAATGGGCTTTTTTGTTATTTTTTCTTTTCCTTGTGAGCAGCTCATTAAAACAAACAACAGGCAAAACATGACTAAAATACCACTCCTAAAAAATTTCGTTATAGGATTTCACCTCCGTCAGGACTAAATACCAAATTTTTTCAGTATTATTGGCGAATAATATTATATCAGTAATCATATTAAATGAATCTAAACAAATTCTAAACAATTTTAAAAAAATAAAAGAACTTAATTATTGGATTTCAAACCATTATTTATCTTTCCCCAAAAAAAATAGTACAAACCATTTTCATGGCTTGTACTATAGTGTTAGAAAAATCTATTTTACTGGTACTACTGCGCCTTTCCATTCCTTCAGGATGAAGTCTTGGATTTCTTTAGATTTTAATACTTCTAATAATTTTTTAATTTCTGGCTTATTTTCATCTCCAGCACGTACCGCAATAATATTAACATATGGAGATTCTTTATCTTCAAGCTCAATTGCATCATCAATTGGGTTTAGGCCGTTATCAATTGCATAGTTAGAGTTGATAAGAACAGCATCGCCTTCTTCGTTTTCAAACATTTGAACAAGTAATTCTGGTGCAGTATTTGCATCGAATTTAAAGTCTTTCGGATTATCAACGATATCTTTAATTTCTGCTGCTGTTTTGTCGATACCATCTTTTAATTTAATTAAGCCTTTTGCTTCTAATAATGACAGCATACGGCCATGGTCTGAAACTGAGTTCGATAATAAAATTGTTGCACCTTTAGGAAGGTCTTCAAGAGATTTATATTTTTTAGAGTAAATACCGATTGGCTCGATATGTACGCCGCCAGCATTTACGAAATCATAGCCATTATCTTTAATTTGTTGTTCTAGATAAGGGATATGTTGGAAATAGTTTGCTTCGATTTCACCAGACTCTAAATCTTGGTTAGGTAGTACATAATCTTGGTAAGGTTCGATTTCTAAATCAATACCTTCTTTAGCTAAAATCGGTTTTGCTTGTTCTAAAATAACTGCGTGTGGTGTGTTAGAAGCACCAATTTTTAATGTTACTTTTTCTTCAGTTTTTGCACTGTCGTCTGCTTTATCTCCAGATGTTGAACCTGCTTCGTCTTTGTTACCAGCACCACAAGCTGCTAAAGCTAGTACAAGTACTGATAAAAATAATCCTGCTAATAACTTCTTCATTTGTATACACTCCCTTTATTTGTTCAAACAATATGTTAGCGGTAAAAACCGGGTTAACCTTTTTAACGTTTGTCTGTTTTCGTTGTAATCATATCGCCAATCCATTGAATGATAAATACGACTACTAAGATCAAAATAGTTGCCATTAATGTCACATCTTGGCGATTACGTTGGAAGCCATCTAAAAAGGCTAAGTTTCCTAGGCCGCCAGCACCAATAATTCCAGCCATTGCCGTATACCCAACGAGTGCTACAGCCGTTACGGTAATTCCAGAAATAAGTGCCGGTAATGATTCTGGAATTAGTACTTTCCAAATAATTGTGGACGTTTTAGCACCCATCGAGCGTGCCGCTTCAATAACGCCTTTATCAATTTCTCGTAATGCAATTAATACCATTCGTGCATAGAATGGTGCAGCACCGATAATTAGTGCGGGTAGCGCTGCATTTGCTCCTCGAATTGTCCCAAGTAAAAACTTCGTAAATGGTATTAGTAAAATAATTAACACGATAAATGGTATCGAACGGAATATATTAACGACCGATCCTGTTAAAAAGTTAACGATTTTATTAGCCCATAATTGGTTTGGACTCGTTAAAAAGAGGATTATGCCAATGGCTAAACCAAGTATAAATGTTACGACTGTTGAAAGAGTGGTCATATAAAGTGTTTCATATGTGGCTGTCCACATTTTTTCCCAGTCGACATTCGGAAAGAGACTAGTTAGCATTTGCAATCACCTCCGTTTGTACTTCAACTGTATTTAAATAATTTAGTGCAGCTGCTACATTTGTATCCGTGCCATCAATTTGCACTATAAGAGTACCGTATGCGCCATTTTTAGTTTGTGAGATATTGCCATGGACAATACTAATCTCCACATCAAACTGTTTTACTAAATGCGATATAACAGGTTGCTCTGTTTTTTCACCAACAAAAACAAGCTTAACAAGGTGTCCCGTTGGATAATTTACTCTAAGCTGTGCAACTGTCTCCTGGGTTTCCTTCGTATCGGTAATTTGCGAAACGAATTTTTTAGTAATCGCCGCTTGTGGTGCTTGGAACACTTGTAATACTTCACCACGCTCCACAATTTCTCCAGCTTCCATTACCGCTACACGATGACAGATTTTGCGGATAACATGCATTTCATGGGTAATTAATACAATCGTTAAACCTAATCGTTCGTTAATGTCGACAAGCAAATCAAGAATTGCATCTGTTGTTTCTGGATCTAGTGCCGATGTAGCTTCATCACATAACAACACTTCAGGATTATTAGCAAGTGCTCGTGCGATACCAACGCGTTGCTTTTGACCGCCTGATAGCTGTGATGGATACGCCTTGTCACGTCCTTCTAAACCAACAAGTGCAATCAGTTCTTTCACACGTGCGTCTCGCTCACTCTTAGCTATACCTGCAATTTCAAGTGGAAAAGCGATATTTTCAGCAACAGTTCTTGACCAAAGTAAGTTAAAATGTTGGAAAATCATACTTACTTTTTGTCTAGCATCACGCAACTTTTGGCCCTTAATAGATGAAAATTCTTGATTGTTCACCTTCACCGTACCTGTTGTCGGCTTTTCTAAACCGTTTAATAAACGAATCATCGTACTTTTACCAGCGCCACTATAGCCGATAATGCCAAAAATCTCACCTTTGTTAATCGTAAGATTGACATCTTTAACAGCAGTTAATTCGCCATTTGCGGTTTTGTATTTCTTCGTAATATTTTGAAGCTGTATCATAGCGAATACTCCTTTTCTCATATAGAAAACCCCTTCACTCATAGACAAGTAGAAGGGGTCACGTATTTTATACGCTAAACCGTTCTCTCATCTTTCAAAGAAAAATCTTTGAGTGATTTGGCACCTTTTCACATATGTGATGGTTGCCGGGCTTCATAGGGCACTTCCCTCCGCCGCTCTTTATAAGAGTTCGATATATTTAATAGTTTTTAATATAGTTGTTACTTTACCATGCTAGCAAAGTTCAGTCAATTGGTTTTTTTAACAATTCGTATAAAAACGGTACGGATTGAAATGCATAAACCTTCTCTATAACTTTTCCTCCATCGCTAACGAGTAAACAAGGTACACTTTCAATTTGAAAATCATAAGCTATTTGCTCTAAAAAATTTATATTTGCCTTACCTAATTTCAACTGTGGCAGTAACTGTTCTATGATATCCATCATTTTAGATGCAACTGCACAAGTTCCGCACATCGGTGTATATAAATAAAAGGCAGTTTTTTCACCAGATTTTACAGCCGTTTCCCACTGCTCTTTTGACCATTCTTCCATTTTTCACGCAACCTTACAAAATATATTCATTATGGATGGAAAAATGCGCGCGCAATAAAATCATCGCAAGCACTTTCCTCGGTGTAGTTTCTACTTCTTTATAAGTAGGCATTGTTCGCAAATGCTCCGCCTCAGGAAAATGTCTGTCCATTAATGCTCGTAGTTTATCTCCTGATGCATCTGCATCAAAAAATGTATATAGCTCACAGCCCTCATATGGGTCGAGTAATTCTTCTAATTGATGCACACCAATTGTACCATTTGTACAAAGTATTGTAACATCTTCACTCAAAATAGGTTCTATTTGAAGCTTATCCGAACGGCCTTCCACGATTAAACATTTCCCTTCGAACATCACGCCACCCCCATTTAGACAGTTATCTACTACAACAATTCATCGCCATTACCAGATTCCACACGATGCATAAATCTACATGTTAACAATCATTTTCACATGTCGCTTTACAATTTGGACAACATTTTATGGTGAGTCACTGTACTATCGTTTACTTGCAGAGTCAAGCTTTGTACACATCAAATTACTTACTAATACCTCGTGCTATATAATAAAAAACGCCGGTGTGTATGCCGACGTTTTTCTATTATAGGCTTGTTTATTCTGCAATCATTTCTTCGTATTGTTCTGCAGTCATAAGACTTTCAATCTCTGAAGCATCTGCAGGCTCTACAACGATCATCCATGCTTTTTCATATGGTGATTCGTTTACGAATTCAGGGCTATCTTCTAAATCTGCATTTACTTCAACTACAGTACCTGAAATTGGTGCGTATAATTCAGAAACAGTTTTTACTGATTCTACGCTTCCAAATGGATCATCTGTTTTAATTTCGTCGCCAACTTGTGGAAGCTCAACGAAAACGATATCTCCTAATTCAGATTGTGCGAAATGTGAAATACCGATACGTACTTTACCATTTTCTAATTTTACCCATTCGTGTTCTTCAGAGTAACGTAAGTCTTTAGGTGTGCTCATGCCAAAAACCCCTCCATAAATATGTAATATATTCACTTTCAGTGTGCCATACTTCTTTCATAAAAACAAGGATTAAAGCTGTTATTTCCACGCTTGTTCAAAATCTGATTCCTTAAAACCTAACGTTACTTTTTTTCCATCAGTAACAATTGGTCGCTTAATTAGCATACCGTCAGAAGCAAGTAGTGTGAGCTGTTCATCTTCGGGCATTTCCGCCAGTTTATCCTTCAACCCAAGTTCACGATATTTCATGCCAGATGTATTGAAAAATTTCTTCAGAGGCTGTCCGCTAGCTTGCCAATAACTCTTTATTTGCTCTTTCGTAGGTGGTTGTTCAACAATGTGTACCTCTTCGTATGAAACGCCATTGTCGTTTAACCACTTCTGTGCTTTTTTACAAGTTGTACATTTAGGGTAATGGATAAATTGAATCATATTTATAGGCTCCTCTACTATCATTTCCTGTAGTATACCATCATAACTAGTATGAGCCAAAACGAAACATTTATAGGCTAGTTACGCAAGATAAATTAGTAATGTCGAATGTGGCTACCGCCATTGATTTTCGCTACGGGCGGAAGGTCTGACCAGCATGGAAATTGTTTGAGTGCCTGCCACTTTAGCTTAGATACATTGCATCGTATCGGCTCCTATTTCGTAAAAATCCACTGCGCTTTCCGCGGGCACAGTGTAAGCCGCAACCCTCGCTAGCGCGCGGTTTGTTTCGTCTTACATTCTGTGCTGTTCCCGCAGGAGTCTTCGTGGATTTTTACTTAATAAATTATAAAATGCATGGTGAATTGTTTGAGTGCCTGGCACCCTGCATATGACACTTAACATAGATCCATCGCATTGTATCGGCTCCTATTTCGTAAAAATCCACTACGCTTTCCGTGGGCACAGTGTAAGCCGTAACCCTCGCTAGCGCGCGGTCTGTTTCGTCTTACATTCTGTGCTGTTCCCGCAGGAGTCTTCGTGGATTTTTACTTAATAAATTATAAAATGCATGGTGAATTGTTTGTGTGCCTGACACCCACATAACAAAAGGCAACAAGAATGATTTTCTCGTTGCCTTTTGGGGACACTCTAATCTTAGCTATCCTATAGCAAGTAGCTAGGTCAAAGTTTATATTATACGATGAATTTTTCTGCTTCTATTAGTTTAACTGAAGCTTCACGCTTTTTAGTAATCAGGTTATAAGGATTGTTACGAGTCAGTTTACGTAATGCAGACAATGTCATACGTGCAGCATCTCCATCTGCTGATGCAAGAATTGTATCCTTTGCCTCTTTCTCGATTTCTGCAAATGCTTCTTGGCAGAAGATTTGTGTGTAAAGTAGTTTTTGATGTGATTTTTCTACACCTTCACGCGCAATTGCCTTTTCTGTACGTAAAACCGCAGACTCCATAGCGAATAATTGATTGGCGATATTGGCAATGTTCACCAATACCTCTTGTTCTTGGTCCAGCTTCGCCCCATAGCGTTGTGCTGCCATACCAGCTGCTAACACAGCAATTTTTTTAGCATTTTTCACAAGGTATTTTTCTTGTGCTAGTGGCTCTGTGCCTACATCTTCAGGCATTAGCATAAGAAGTTCTTGTTGTAAATTTTGTGCGACCTGTAATAATGGCAATTCACCTTTTAACGCTTTTTTCATAAATGTACCTGGTACAATCATGCGGTTAATTTCATTTGTACCTTCGAAAATACGGTTAATTCGAGAATCGCGATAAATTCGCTCCACTTCATATTCTGCCATAAAGCCATAGCCACCATGCAATTGCACCGCTTCATCTGCGATATAATCCAATGTTTCCGAACCAAACACTTTCGCAATCGAACACTCAATTGCATATTCAGCAATTGCATTTGCAATAACTTTCCCTTGCTTTTGTTCTTCAGGGCTTAATTGGCTTAAACGATCTTCAAATAATCCAACCGTACGATAATTTAATGACTCAGACGCATATAATTGAGACGCCATTGTCGATAGTTTTTCTTTCGTTAAGTTGAAATCAGAAAGCTTCGTTTTGAATTGTTGACGTTGGTTTGTATATTGAATGGCTAGCTCTAAAGCACGTTTTGAGCCACCGATTGTTCCTACACCTAATTTATAACGACCGATATTTAAAATGTTAAATGCAATTACGTGTCCACGACCTACTTCACCTAGTAGATTTTCTACAGGTACTTCTGCATCCTCAAGCACTAATGTACGAGTTGAAGAAGATTTGATACCCATTTTCTTTTCTTCTGGGCCTACAGAAACACCATTATAGGCACGTTCCACGATGAATGCTGAGAATTTATCGCCATCGATTTTTGCGTACACAACAAAGACATCAGCAAAACCAGCGTTAGTAATCCATTGTTTTTCACCGTTTAATACATAATGAGTACCAGCAGCATTTAGCTTTGCAGTCGTTTTGGCACCTAAAGCATCCGAACCTGAACCAGGCTCTGTTAATGCGTAAGCTGCAATTAATTCACCAGAAGCAAGCTTCGGTAAATACTTTTGCTTTTGATCTTCGTTACCGAATAGCACGATAGGTAATGAACCAATCCCTACATGTGCACCATGTGTAATCGAGAAGCCCCCAGCTACTGACATTTTTTCAGCGATTAATGCAGAAGATACTTTATCTAAGCCAAGACCTTCGTATTCTTCTGGTACATCTGCAGCTAATAAACCAAGTTCACCAGCACTTTTCAGTAGACGTACTGAATGCTCGAACTCATGATGCTCTAAGTTTTCAACTACAGGTAATACCTCATTCGCAACATACTCTTCAGTAGTTTTAGCAATCATTTTATGCTCATCTGTAAAATCTTCTGGTGTAAATACGCGGTCCAATGCCACGTCCTCAATGATAAATCCGCCGCCTTTAATGATATCTGTTGTTTTTTCTGTCATGTTAAATTCCTCCTTATTTTTAGGTGCCAGGCACTCATACAATTCGCAATTCTCAAATAATTTCACATAACTTATAAAATCTCAAATACTCCAGCAGCGCCCATACCACCGCCGATACACATTGTAACGACACCATATTTTTTGCCTTGACGTTTCAACTCGTGAATTAGCTTCAATGTTAAAATTGCACCTGTTGCACCAAGCGGATGTCCTAATGCGATTGCACCACCATTTACGTTTACTTTCTCTTGGTCAATACCTAAATGACGAACCACTTGTAATGATTGAGATGCAAACGCTTCGTTAATTTCCCACAAATCAATATCTTGTATTGTTAAACCTGCAATTTCAAGCGCTTTGGGAACTGCTACGATTGGGCCGATACCCATTACTTCTGGTGGAACTCCGCCAACCGCAAAGCCTAAAAACTTAGCCATCGGTGTCATTCCTTGCTTTTCTGCTTCCTCACGATCCATTACTAGAACTGCAGCTGCACCATCAGAAGTTTGAGAAGCGTTACCTGCTGTAACACTTCCTTTTACATGGAATGCAGGACGAAGTTTAGCTAAGCCTTCAACTGATGTGCCCGGACGAACGCCCTCATCGACACTGAAGGTAAATTTTTTCACCTGTAGTTTATTATTGTTATCCACATAATGTTGTTCCACTTCAATCGGAACAATCTCATCATTGAATTTACCTTCTTTAATTGCTTTTTCTGCAAGCATATGTGATCGTACAGCAAATGCATCTTGATCTTCACGACTCACATTGTACTGACGTGCTACTTCCTCTGCTGTATGCCCCATCCCCATATAGTATTGTGGTGCAGTTTCAGCTAATGTTGGATTTAAGCGTGGTGTATTTCCTACCATTGGCACCATACTCATCGATTCAACACCGCCAGCAAGAATAGCCTTTGAATGACCAAGCATAATACGCTCAGCTGCATATGCTATTGCCTGTAAACCCGATGAACAAAATCGATTAATTGTCAGTGCAGGTGTAGTATCTGGTAGTCCTGCAAGCGCTCCGATACTACGAGCTACATTCATCCCTTGCTCTGCTTCTGGCATTGCGCAGCCTAAAATTAAGTCATCGACAGGACCTTCATAGCCCGCTCTTTTTAATGTTTCTTTGACAACTGCTGCCCCAAAATCATCCGGTCTTACTGTTGCTAATGAACCTTTTTTCGCTTTTCCAATAGGAGTTCGTGCTCCTGCTACAATAACGGCTTCACGCATCGTCTAAATCCCCCTTTGTTTCACGTGCAAACATTTTAGTCTAGTTAGTTACGAAGTGGTTTTCCTTTTAATAACATGTGTTGCATTCTTTGTTGAGATAGCGGATCTGCAACTAAGCTTAGGAATGCTTCACGCTCTAAGTTTAATAGGTATTGCTCATCTACTAATGTGCCATATGGAACTTTTCCACCTGCAATTACGTACGCTAACTTCTTAGCAATTTTTAAATCATGTTCACTAATGAAACCTGATTCAAACATTCCTTGAGCACCAATTAGTAACGTACCGTAGCCAGATGCACCGACAACAGGAACTTTTGTTGGCACTGGTGGTTGGTAGCCTGCATCATAAAGTGCCAAAGCAGCTTGCTTTGCATCATAAATTTGGTGATCTGCATTGACTGAAATACCATCTGCAAAATCTAGGAAGTTATTATCGCGTGCTTCCTCACCTGACGTTGAAACTTTCGCCATCGCAATTGTTTCGAATACTTTATTAGCAATATTTTGATAGTCTACCTCAACGCCATTTGGTAAACCTTTCAAGAATTTTTGGTAAAGCGCTTTATTACCGCCACCACCTGGAATTAAACCAACACCTACTTCTACTAAGCCCATATAAGTTTCCATCGTCGCTTGGATATGTGCAGCAGGTAAACATACTTCTGCGCCTCCACCTAATGTCATCGCGAACGGTGCTGCCACAACAGGTTTGTTAGAATATTTTATTTTTTGCATCGCATCTTGGAATGCTTTAATGACAAAGTCTAGTTCGAAAATGTTATCATCCTGTGCTTCTACTAAAATCATTCCTAAGTTAGCACCGACACAGAAGTTTTTACCTTGGTTTCCAATTACCAAGCCTTTATAATATGCTTCCACTTCATTTACTGCGTAGTTAATCATTTGAATAATATCTAAACCGATGGCATTTGATTGGGAATGGAACTCAAGTAGTGCAATTCCGTCACCTAAATCTATTAAGCTAGCACCTGTATTAGACTTAATAACGCCATGTTTCTTTTTATAGCGCTTTAAGTTAATTTCTTTTTCATTAACAGGAACTTTTACGTATTGTGACCCGTTATAATACGCTACGTCACCTTCAAGTTCTGAATAGAATGAAGTAAAGCCCTTCTCTAACATGTCTTTTACAAATACAGGAACCTCGCGACCTTCCGCTTCCATTTTGGCAACGGATTCTGCAACACCGATGGCATCCCATATTTCAAATGGACCTTGTTGCCAGCCGAAGCCCCATTTCATTGCATTATCTATTGCCACAATATCATCGGCAATTTCACCGTGTAGCTGTGCAGAGTAAATTAATGTCGGTGCAAAAATCCCCCATAACAGCTCACCTGTACGATCTTTAGCATACGTTAATGCCTTAACTTTATTAGCTAATCCTCGCGTTTGTTTCGCCATTTCAATTGAAGGTGTTTGTAATTTTTTTACAGGGCTATAAGCTAATGTATTTGGATCAATTTCTAAAATTTCCTTCCCTTGCTTCTGGAAGAAACCTTGCCCAGACTTAGCACCTAGCCAGCCGTTTGTAACCATTTTTTGCAAAAATTCAGGTACTGCAAATACTTGCTGTTCATCTCCTGACGTTTGGTCATATACGTTTTTTGCCACATGGATAAAAGTATCTAAGCCAACGACATCTAACGTACGGAAAGTAGCAGATTTTGGACGACCGATAAGTGGCCCTGTCACTGAATCTACTTCGCCAACTGAATAGCCGCCTTTCATCATTTCCTGTAAAGTAACGAGCAGACCATATGTGCCTATGCGATTGGCAATGAAGTTCGGAGTATCTTTTGCTAGTACGACCCCTTTGCCAAGAATGTCCTCACCAAATTTTTTCATAAAGTCTACAACTTCCGGTGCAGTTGTTGTTGCAGGGATTACTTCAAGTAATTTTAAATAGCGTGGCGGATTGAAGAAATGCGTCCCTAAAAAATGTTTTTGGAAATCTTCTGAACGCCCTTCCGCCATTGCATTAATACTAATGCCTGATGTATTAGAACTAATAATTGTACCTGCTGTACGTACAGCATCAATTTTTTCATATAAGCTTTGTTTAATTGCTAGATTTTCAACAACAACTTCAATTACCCAATCTACATCTTTTAGTTTGTCTAAATCGTCTTCAAAGTTCCCCACCGTTAGTAGCGATAAATTTTTCTTAGAAGTAAGTGGTGCTGGCTTTTGCTTCACTAACTTTTGAAGAGCACTATTCACAAAGCGATTTCTTACAGCTGGATGCGCTAAAGTTAAACCCTTTGCTTCTTCCTCTTTCGTTAGTTCTTTCGGTGCAATGTCTAATAATAATGTTGGAATACCGATGTTTGCTAAATGTGCTGCAATTCCAGAACCCATTACTCCAGAACCTAGAACAGCCGCTTTTTTAATGTTATAAGTCACAAGCAATTCCCCCTTATTCTCCCATTGAATGAATAGCCATTCATTTTTTGGCCAAAAAAAATCAAAATTTCGCTTTGGCGTTTTTTGCTTCGATTTTGACATTCACGTTGATCTTTTACAATGTATGCTTGCTAGTCGCAAAGTCTTACATTGTCGTAGATTTTTAGCGAAAAGATTTTAACTAATGTCATTTTATAATCTGTGGCAAGCGCCAGAGACTTATCTTCAGTCAGTTGATATGCAACTCAAATCAGCGTGTGAAAAGTCTTCCACTGAATGAAAATAAAACTACTTTTTCTGTTTTTAGTGTAGATTATTTTGTCTAAATTAGCAATCTTTTTTCTTCATTTATTTTTGCAATATACAACTTTTTTTGTTTTTTACGAGCGAAAATAGGACAATAAGTAGAGTCTACATATCCCAAACAGATAACTTTCAGGATGAAGAGAAAATGTGTAAAATGGTTAGCAAGGAGAGTGAACTACTAATGAAAACAATAACTACTGCAGAACAATTTAATGAGCTTATCTCTGGTGAGCAAAAAGTGCTTGTGAAATTTTATGCTGGATGGTGCCCTGATTGCACACGCATGAATATGTTTATCGATCCAATTATTGAAGAGTACAACCAATTTGATTGGTACGAGCTTAACCGCGACGAACTTCCTGAAATCGCAGATAAATACGATGTAATGGGTATTCCAAGCTTATTAATTTTCCAAAACGGTGAAAAATTAGCACACTTACATAGTGCTAACGCTAAAACACCACAGCAAGTTACTGAATTTTTAGCTGCTCAACAATAAATAGATAGTATTAGTTGATTGTAGCAAAGGCGGTGACTCAAGCGGGAACACCACAAAACGTATGACGCAGCAAACTACGCGATCGCGAGGTTTGCAGCCATCGGTGTGTCCGTAAAAAGCGTCTGCCGTAGTGAACATCAACTGTCGCAGCAAAAAAGTGTTAGATTGTTTGCAAACAATCTAACACTTTTTCTCTTTTGTCCCAGCTTGATTCATTATTTAAAGAAGGACTCCACGTAATTATGTGTGAAAGCGCCTAAGAATTACATTTAAACAGTTCTTTTTCGAAGGGAGATTTTTATGAAACAGTATTTGCCGATACACGGAATATCACAATACGAAACATCCATTACACCTAAATATCGTAATTCTGCCTGTGGACCAACAACAATCCATGTCATTCTGCACTACTATAATCCGACTGCTCCATCGGTTAACGAACTTTATGAACTACTCGGTGGCACAAAAATAGGCTTGTTTAAATGGCGTTTAATTTATAATCTTCGGAAACTGTTACCGACCTGGGATATACGCAACTGTACGTTAAAAGAGGCGCTGCAGGAAATAGATGCAGGACGCCCCGTTGCGATGCGCTTTGACCGTTATTTTAGCCTGCAATGGTTTGATAAAAAATCTACCTTTGTCTATCATTGGGTACCACTCATTGGCTATGACGTGCAAGACGGTGAGCTATTGTTAATTTTCCATGATAATGGTGGCAAAAATCGCCCTAGCCAAATTCGTACTGCTCTATTTCAAAATAATGAAAAAGTGTTAAGCTTCGTTAAAGTAGCACCTAAATAAGGGAATACAATGAACGTGCCTGCTTTGCAATAAGCGTAAAGCCACGTTCTTCTATCGCTTTAAATGTTTGTTGCTCATAGTTTGGCACTACTAATTGAGCAATCTCTGCTTCTATCGGTACATTCGTTTGAATTGTTGCTAGTTCGTGTGATAACTTCAGCATGTCAAGATTGTCTTTGATTTTCGTACGTTGACCAGGCTTTAATTCCTCCAAGGAAGAAATAACATTGTCAATAGAGCCGTACATTTGAATAAGTGTCAGCGCCTGTTTTGGACCAATCCCTTTAACTCCTGGATAGCCATCACTTGTATCACCCATAAAAGCCTTTACTTGTGCAAATTGAATCGGTTCTATACCATATTCTTCTTTAAAACGAGAATGTGTATAAAGATCATACTCTGTATAACCTTTTTTCGTAAACGCTATTTGCGTTGTAGGCGTCAACAGTTGCAATAAATCTTTATCCCCACTAATAACTGTAATATCGGCTTCGTCTTGCCATTTGGTAATCATTGAGCCGATTAAATCATCAGCCTCCATACCGACAACGCCGAAATTTTGCCACCCAATATGTTGAGATAAGTTTTTAGCCATATCAAATTGAGGAAGCATTTCCTCTGGCGGTGCTGGGCGATTAGCCTTATAGCCATCATATAATTCATTTCGGAATGTTTGTGAACCCATATCCCAACAAATAGCTAAATGTGTTGGTTGCATAATAGATTGTGCCGTCAAAACATGGCGGACAAACCCTTGCGCACCATTAGATGGTGTGCCGTCCTCTAAGCGTATAAAATGCCCCATTGCAGCTGAAGCAAAAAAAGAACGAAATAACAATGCCATGCCATCAACAATGAGCAATTTTGGTTTTGTAGTCATGATGAAAAATCCTCTCTAATCCATTATTCTAGCGTTTAGACATTATCTAAAGAATAATAAGCATTTTTCTATTATAGCAAACTATCGACTTAATATAAGTGCCAGGCACTCAAACAATTTACATGTTGGTCATGCTTTTTTTCTCTTTACTCACAGAAAAACCCTGGACGTTCTGAGGGAACTGCATAAGTTGAAAAGTGCCAGGCACTCAAACAATTAAGCAGAAATCGCCTGTCCGTAGCGGAAGTCAACATCATTTTTTCCTTATTTACAAAATAAAAAAGTGAGATCTTTCTTCCATTGTCCAGTTGATTGGAGCGGAGGGCGGGCGACTCCTGTGGGAACGCACAAAACGTAAGACGCAACAAGCCGCGCGTAGCGAGGGTTGCGGCTTACGGTGTGCCCGCGGAAAGCGCCTGTCTGTAGCGGAAATCAACGTCAATAAATATTTTTCTTTATGCAAATAACAGACTATGGAGTAGCCCCATAGCCTGCCTTTTCTTTCCTAGATATGCGATTGCGGTGATCCAATTGAATGCCAGTTAGCCATTGCAAAAATGCTGTAACGCCCGTTTTAACTGTTTCTATACGAAGGTCATTATGCTTTGGATCAGCGTAAATAAAATCAATATGACGTACGCCCTCATTTTCGCCAATCAGCTTTAAAATATCAAATAATTCATAGGCTGTTAACCCACCAGGCGTAGCCGCAGGTACATCAGGCGCAAATGTAATATCCAATGCGTCTAAATCAACGGACACATAAATTCTATCTACTTCATGCATAAGCTGACGCAACATTTCACGGATAGTCAACTGTATACCGTCGCGTCGCATTTGCTTTAACGTAATCATATGCATTCCTTGCTCACGGGCATAATAAATCATTTCAGGCGAATTAAAAAAGCCATGCAAGCCGACATTATAAATATGCTTTCCCTCTACAACGCCTGATGCAATCAGTTGATGAATTGGCGAATTCATCGCTAAACCAATTTCTTCTTGATTTCTTGCATCTAAATGTGTATCAAGCTGAATAATGCCAATGCGATCTTTCGGAAAAGCATTTTTAATCCCTCTTAATGAACAAGCTGTAATTGCATGATCTCCACCAATAAGGCATGTGAAGCTTTTTTGATAGGCAATGCTTAAGTTTTCCGCTGCCGCCTCTATTGCCGATTCCGAAAGCATTCGATTTTTCGGATCTATCGCTACGTCACCAATATCAACAATTGCTAATGCACGTAAATCTACTTGTTCGTCTAAATTATAAGATTGGAAACCGGACCATGCCTTACGAAAAGCATTAGGATACTGTGCTTTTTTGGATGGATCACTTGCATATGATAATAATGCTCCATACACAATAATATCCACATCGTTTGCAGTTGGATTTTGTTTTTGCTTAATCCACTGATGCATACTTGAGCCATTTTCTTGTTTCCACTGCCATTCAGGTTGGATGAACATTTTAACCTACCACCTTCACGCCTTTTTTCCAAACTTTTTTCACATGATTCACACCAAAAATATAATGTAGCTTTTGATGATTATGAACATCCCATAAAACTAAATCAGCTTCCTTTCCTACCTCGATAGAGCCAACACGATCTTCAATTTGCAATGCACAGGCAGCATTATACGTAGCCGCACATAAGCTTTCTGCTGGTGTCATTTTCATTGTGATACATGCTAGGTTCATTACAAGTGGAAGCGAAATGGTTGGAGAGGACCCAGGATTGCAATCAGTCGAAATGGCTACAGGCACACCTGCGTCAATGATGTCTCTAGCACGTGCCGGTTTTTCTCCTAAATACAATGCTGTCGCTGGTAATAAACATGCAATAACCCCCGACTTTGCAAGCTCTTCGATTCCTTCGTCTGAAACTTTTAATAAATGCTCAGCAGAAATAGCTCCTACTTTTGCTGCAACATGCGCACCTTTATTTTCTTCAATTTCATCAGCGTGTATTTTAGGGATGAGCCCTTGCGCCTTGCCTGCCAATAAAATACGTTCTGATTGCTCCGGTGTAAAGACATCGACCTCACAAAATACATCAATAAATTTTGCCAGTTTTTCTTGAACAACTGCAGGAATCATTTCATCAATCACTAAATCAACAAACTGCTCTGGGTTGTCTCGATATTCTTCCGGTACTGCATGTGCTCCCATAAAGGTTGGCACAATGTCCACTGGGTGCTTTTTTTGCAAGCGCTGCATAACACGTAGTTGCTTTAGCTCATTTTCTAAATCTAGTCCGTAGCCACTTTTACTTTCTAATGTTGTGACACCATGCTGTAAAAATAAGTCCAAGCGTCTCGTCGTTTGATTGAAAATATGTTCTTCTGTCAATGTACGCATTTTTCGAGTTGTTGCATGAATGCCTCCCCCAGCATTCATAATGTCCATATAGCTCGCACCTTCTAAACGCATCTCAAATTCATGCTCGCGACTTCCACCAAAAACAACATGTGTATGAGGATCAATCAAACCTGGTGTTACAATTTTTCCCGTTGCATCTACAATCTCTGCTTCCTCTGCACGGGGTAAATATTTAAGTATCATGTCACGAGTCGTACCAAGATCTTGAATAGTACCATCTTCAATCCAGACGCTTCCACCTTCAATAATTCCGAGCTCTCGCATTTCTTCACGTACACGAGGTCCCTTCTTATCACTTGCAACTGTCACTAATTGAGAAATATTTTGAATCCAAATCGGCCTTTGTTGCTTTTCCATCATCCCTAACTCCCCTTTGTTATGTAGAAAGCTACTTCTTTCCTTCTGCTTGTTCTATATAGAATTCTAAATTAACACGAAGTAACTTACATCTTCGTCACGCTCAGGTAATTTCCCTCTTATTCTCTTAAAAATTATACAAAAGCAGAGCATCAATTAAGTAGAGGATGAATTCTGAGCAACTAAAATAAAAAAGCAATAACACTCTATTCAGAAATGTTATTGCTTACATTACATAGTCTGGCTACCTCATGCATGGAATAGCTTTGAAAATTATAATCCTGCTGTAATTCTTGATAATATTGCAAAAGCTCCTCAAGCATCGCCAAATTTTTATCAATATGTTTTCCAAAGTTATGCGGATGCCACCACAAATGATAAAAAGCCCCTTCCTTTGCAGCAGCAAGCATTCCTTCTTTAATTCGTTTTACCTTGAGGTGCTCAAATGCACGCAACAAGCTACTATATGGTCTTAAAAATGCACTTGCTCGAACATTAATAAATGCATCCCCTTGCATCTCTTCTAGACTTACCATATGATTGCCAGTTACATTAACATAGCTATCCAGCCATTTCATTACACCAAAAGATAGTCGATTTTTTTTAGTGAACTTTTTAGGATTGTATAAATCATGTAGTTCATTTCCTCTATAGCAAACAAATCCTGCTTGCTGACAAATTGTAAAATAATTATCATTCACTTGATTACGTGGAAAAACAATGGACTTCATCGGTTCAATATACCCGTCACATATCATGTTCATTGCTTGTAAATCCGCAAGAAAGTCCGTTTCTGTTTGTCCACTTTCTAAACAATAAAAATGGGAAAATGTATGACTACCAATTTCCTGATGAGGGGTTTGAATAATTTCTTCAATTAATGATTTGCCAAAGTGCAAAGAATCTTCTTGCTCATTTTCCCCTACTTTCGCAAGCTGGGAATGTGCTGCATACCGCATTTGTTTATATTTCACTGGAATGCCTCGCAAGTAATGAGCCATCTCACCTTTGGATTCTGCAAATAATAAACCAACAGTAGCCCATGTCGCATGTATTTCATATTGCTTAAACAGCATCAAAATTTTAGGTAATGCCTGACGAACACCATATAAATTTTTATTATATTGTCCATGCCGAAATACATCATGAACACCCCAATTTAACTCAAAGTCCAGTGAAATCACTAAACCACCATGATTTGCATTGCTTGCTATTTTCTCCACTTTTGCACGCCCAATAACAACGCACTCATTTTCGATTGTGCGATGTAGCCTGAATATACGTTAACAACTTGTCCACCGAAGCTCAATTTAAATTGACGAATCGTTTCGACATCTGTTAACTCGCCCATATCGTATAGTACAAATCCCTGCTGCTTTAAATACATTAAATTGTGCCATAACAAGAAACGATTCGCATAACGTAATGGACGCTTTAAATGGGCAGGCAATGATAAATCATCACTTGTCGCTACGTAATAGGACATCGCTTTTTGTGCATGTACAATATCCAATCGATAACACAATGTTTGTCCACATATACTACGTACTTCTGACAAAAACAAAGCGTTTTTTTGATTTAAAAGCATAATGGATTCCATCTGCGATTTAGTAATTTGTTCAATTTTTTTCCTTTTTGCAAAATCATTATAAAACTGTTGAAAAGCTCGTAAGTTCTCTTCTGAAGGCTCTGTATATAAAAATACTTGATAGGGCTCTTCCTGTGCGCGACGTAGCAACTTTCGATTGTTTTTCGAAAGTGCTGTATACATCGAGCACTCATGATTTGTTAATGGAATATGAACCGCTTCACGTTTAACAAGCTTACGGCTCGGAACAAGTGAATGTGTGTGACAAACTAACTTCATTGACTTTCTAGTATTTGCCAACTTTTCTGCAAAGTAAATATGCTGCATCGCGATATTCCATCGCTTACTTCTAATGGATAGAATGAACACCGCCCCCACTCTCTGTGTAATTTTCTACATGATTGCGCTCATAACGAGCACATTTAAAATGCTTCATTCGAGAAATACGTTTATAGCCTAATTGCTGCAATCGTTTTCGCTTACGCCATTGCCAAAAGCTTGCCGTTACCCAAAGTGTTTCATTTGGCTTTATTTTTTGAATAAATGCTGTAACAACGTCTATCTCTTTATAGAGATCGTAGCTCAAAAAGTAGGTTTGTTTAGGCAACGATTCAACGATTTGCAATGCATCCACACGTAAGTTTTTCGTATGTAATGCAAATGCAGGCTTCGTCGTCTGTGCAAAGGAATCTTTATAAATGGTATATCCCTTATAAAATAATGAAATAATCTCTTCCTGATCGAGTGACATTGCCTCTTGAATCGACATTTCCTCAAACAACTCCCCTACTGGTTGTTGTGGAACGACCCGATCAGAGGGGGATAACTCGTACAATTCCACTTGCTTAAAACGAACAAACTTTTCAACGAATTGTTGTCCATATTCTAGCCAATCTTTCGCTTTTCCATACTTTACTAAATAACGCAGTTCACCAAGAGTGTGACGTTTCCATCCAACGAAACGCTGACTACTTTTCAGCATTTCCTTTAAACGTTCCTTCATTACAAACCAACCAAGCAAAACCTTTGCTCGTTTTGTCTTACTACTTGCAACGATACGCCTCGTAAAATCGATGCCAGAGCGCCAATCAAATTTATAAGCCTCATAACCAATACTCATATCGAACATATGATAATTTTCTGAAAAAGTACGCTTTATCGTAGTTTGATTAAGTAAACGACCAATTCCAAAAATATTGAAGTTCGGCTCATGTCCGAGTGCATAAGTGACATAGCGCCCTCGACAGCAAATACCATAGTTAAAGGCAAGCCATTGATCTTCAAAAACAAGTGCGTCTACTTCTACTTGCATCGCTTCCCCTTTAAGGTTGAAAATGCGTTCAAAAAATTCCCTTTTCTTTCCTTTTGTAAAGCCGCTCGTATCCATCTTTTTTTTCCAACGTCGATCAAATAATCTAAACATTTGCCAAAGGTCTTCTTGTTCAGGTGTTTTTGTCCGTAAAGATCCTAAATTACGTAGCTTTTTTTCTCTTCGATCTATACCATGCATTTTTTTACGGTTATTGAAATGGCTATTGAAATCGACGTCTTGAAAAGTAAGGTATGGTGTTACTACTCTGAAAATATGTGGCGGTAATTGCCTTTCTACGAAATACTGTTCAATTCCCTTCGAGGACTCTTTACTTTCAAGTAATCCATGAAATGAAAATAGTACATGACGATGCTTTTTCATTAGCTCATCAAATACAAATGTTATAGCAGGCAATTGCCATTTTTTCCTTGCGATAACACCCGAATAATTAGCGATGTTTTCACCTGTAAAGGCATATAGACGAACACCCCAAAGCATTCGAACCGTAAATGGCAAAAATGCAATAATATCCTCATCCTTTTGCACAGCATATAGCTCTACTCGCTCTTTTCTTCCAATAGTAATCCACCAGTTATAAAACCATGCATATTCAATAAACGGATTATCATTGTGTTCATTCGCTAATATCTCATCCCAAATCCCCTTATAATACGTAAGTTCATCTTCTGTTCTAATGCGAATTAATTGCAATTTAATCACCCTTTTTAGCAAACTTTGAAATTGCCTGTTCATAGATTGATAATGTTTTTTGATACATAGGAATAAACGTAAAATCACGTAAAAAACGTCGTTCACTTATATCGCCCATTTTTTCACATAGCGTTTCATCCGTTAAAAGCTGTTTAAGCCTTTCTTTCAGTAGGCTTGGTTCGTCACGAGCGATTAAAAATCCATTTTCTTGATCAGTCACTAACTCATTGACTCCACCAACATTCGTGGCAATGATAGGAAGTCCTGCTCTCATCGCTTCAATAATTGAAATGGGTAAACCCTCCCAGTCTGATAGCAGTGCAAAGATATGACTGTGAGCAAGCAATTTTGTGACATCTAATTGATTGCCTAAAAACGTAACTCGCTCTGAAAAACCTTTGTCTTTAACATAACTTTCTAATTGGGGACGCAAAGAACCATCACCAATAAATTGAAGGTGCCAAGGTATATCCGATAACTCCATCAAAGCCTCCAACAGTAAATCTTGCCTTTTTGGCACCTCAAAGCGAGCAACCATTACAATTTGCGGATGCTCATTTTCCGCTCTATTTGGTGCTATTTTCATTTCTAATTGTTCAATGCCATTATGAACCGTCTGCATTTTATGAGCAGGTGCAATGCCTTTTGTTAATGCCAACTTACGATCATAATCAGAAACGGTGATGATCTTAGTTGTTAATGGCTGGACCGTTTTTTCAAGTTGGCGATACATCAGTTGCTTTTTTTGTGGCACTCCTTCTGTAAAACTCCAGCTATGTGCGGTAAAAATCGTCGGAATGCGCAAAAGACCACCGATAATACGTCCAATTGCCCCTGCCTTAGAAGAGTGTGTAGCAATGACATCAGGCTGTATTTTTTTAAAAGCAGCTCGTAATTGCCAAAGTGCTTGGATATCTTTTGTTAGATGAATTGCCCGCTGCATGGCAGGAATACTGATTACATCAATTTGCTCATCTTGTAAACGCCATAATGAAGCATCATAATAACCTGTAACAATCGTAACTTTATGGGCATCTTGCTTTAACTTTATCGCAAGTGCCTCCACATGTTTTTGAGCGCCTCCTACTTTATCCATACGTGTTATTAGTTGAACAATCTTCAGCATCCTTCACCTCTTGCTCTTTTAGTAAGCCCCTGTTCTACCTAGAACGACGAAAAAGGTTTTCATAACAATTTTTAAATCCATCCAAAACGTTACGTTTTCTACATAATGAATGTCATAGGAGATTTTTTGACCATGCGAAATATTAGATCGTCCGTTAATTTGTGCAAGCCCTGTTAAACCTGGTTTTACTTCCAAACGGCGTGCCTGTAACGCACTGTAACTATTTGTAATTGTCGGTACTTCGGGCCTTGGTCCAACAATACTCATATCCCCCTTTAATACGTTTAAAAGCTGCGGAATTTCATCGATGCTTAATTTACGTAATATTGCTCCTACCTTTGTAATGCGCGTATCTTGGTCAGTTTTGAAATAGTAATCATCTGGAATACCTTCTGTACATATTACAGGCATGTTGACAGGTGTTGCCTGAATAGCCATTGTTCTTAATTTCCAAATGATAAAACGTTGATGTTCGTAACCAGTTCGAATTTGTTTGAAAAAGATGGGGCGTCCTGTAGTAACGAATAATAGGAGGAGTACACCTAACATAAGAGGAATTGTAATAAGTAATAAAATAAATGCCCCGACTATATCAAAAATTCGTTTACCATACTGACCGTAAAATGTGATTGTCTCAGCTGTCTGTACGTGCAATACATCATCCTTTACATTTTTTTAGTGCTTAACTTTATATATTCATTTCGCCCATTTATAGAACTATTTCAGACAAAGCAAATACCCTGTAAATATGACAAAAGGAATTACACCAGAAAAATTTTTGGCATAATTCCTTTAATAATCAAGAGATTAAGTTAATTACTGAAAATCAGACACCTGCTCAATTTGAAGGTGACATTCGATATGAACATTTCCCTTTAATGCTTTACTAATCATACACGTTTGTTCTGCTTTTTGAGCTAGCCGATTAATAAGATTTTCATCACGTTCGGTTAGATGCGGTACTTTCACATTTGGTTTATGGACAATTCTCTCATATGTAAAAACACCATCCGTTACATCTACAAACCCTTCTGACTCCATCGACAATGCCTCAACTGGTATTTTGGCGTTTTCCAGTAATGCTGCAAATGTAATTAAATAACAAGTTGCTGAAGCACCTAATAACATTTCATCTGGATTTGTTCCGATTCCTGGTCCATTCATTTCCCGAGGAATAGATACGATTGTATTCAAATTAGTTGATGTTAAGTTCCCTGTACCATTTCTTCCTTGCGACCATGATAAATTCATACCAAACTTGTGCTGCATTTACATTGCTCCTTTTTATTTTATTTCCATTAATTGGAATTAATATTTTAAATTATAATATACTGTTGAAAATGCCCATCCAGCCATATGAATTAGTAAAAGGATTCCTAAAGCTTGAGCGGTAGATAACTGAACACCTGCTATTAACAACAGAAATAGAGCATAAATGGAAATAACCGTTATTTTCCACCCATTCGCTAGTGAGCTTACTGTAATTTTTTCATATCTTTCATCGAGTCCATTTTTACGTGCCGCCATCCTACGTCCCCACCAAAGTCCAAAAAGACCTCCTGAAATGCCAAGCACTATACCAAGAAATCCTAACATTTGTTCCAAACTCATATTTAATCACTACCTTTCTCAAAAATAAATACTTCTTCAATACTTAGTTGAAATGATTTTGCGATTTTATACGCAAGTTCTAAAGATGGATTGTAACGACCATTCTCTATAGAAATAATTGTTTGCCTTGAAACTCCTAGTTTTTCGGATAGCTGTTCTTGAGTCCAGCCAAATGATGCTCTTAATTCTTTAATACGTTGTTCCATTTTTCACCACCCCGATGTAAAGCAACCTTTACGCAAAGTGTACTTTACTATTTTTTATTTGTAAAGCATACTTTACATTTTTTCTCGAATTTTCGGAAAACAACACAAAACTTCCTCGCTTTGTATAACAACAACCATCGAAAAACAGCGAGCCTTATTTTATGGTAAAATAGAAAAAACAATTATTTAGGAGATTTAGTAATGACTTTAACTAAACAACAAGCACTACAAGCACTTAATAAAAACAAATTTATCGGTTTTACGATTTCAACAGGAAATATTATTATAAAAAAGATTAATAAAACCGACTATAATATTTTCGTATATGAAGAAGGTAATGAAAAACCAATGCATTATGTAGGTTCCATTATGAACGTAATGGCGACGATGAGTGATAAAGCTTCAAATAAGGATTTTATTATCGTCGAGCAACTTCCTGAGGAAAATAAAACTGAAACGCCTGCCAATGGGGCTAATGAACAAAAGTCTGTTAAAAAAGCTGTTATAAAAACGGCTAATTTGGATGAACAAAGCCGTGCAATCGCAGGCTATGAAGAACTCTATGAAATAACTGAAAGCGGACGCATTATTACAGTGCGTGAAAATCGTGCTTTAGCTCGTTGCAATGATGAATATGGTTTTCATATTGTCCGTTTAACAAAAGATGGCACAGCATCAAACCATAATGTATTCGAACTATGGAAGCAAGCATTCCCAGAGCTTGAACAAACAAACTTTAAAGGTGCCTTAAAAGCGAAATATGGCACAGGCTGTAAGCTAATTGACAAGCCAGGCATTCACTTTTAACAAGAGCATATACAGCTCCAAGTCGAGACAAGTAAAAATCCTCAGCGCCTATAAACAGACGCTAAGGATTTTTTGTTATATTAGAAAGGAAAGTAGTGCTAGGTGCCAGCTATGTTCTGATTGCTGTCCTTGTTTTGAAAAAAATTTCACCCATTTCTTTTCTTGACGATGCACTTTTTTCCACTTCAACAGTTGATTTACCCATACACGTTCTACCCTTCGAAAACCTAATGCATTCAACGTCCTACGCTTTCGCCACTCAAACCAATTAGCCGAGGTACAAATTGCACGCCCTTCTCGTTGCACTTCATCTACAATAATTTGGAGTTTAGGTAGTTCATAATTTTTAATATATGTAGTATTTGGTGGCAATTCTTGCATAAACCCATCCGCTTCCTCTTGGATTAATTTATCATGTCGCAAAAATGAAATTTCCTGTTTCTGTCCATAGAGCTTATAGCCTTTAAAATAATGAGCAAGGAGCTCAGTTCGCTGATCGTGGTCTAGCACCGATTGAATATTTATTTCCTGGAAGTTAGATTTATTGTGGCATATTTTTTCATCCAAATAATAAATATTAAATACATGTCCATTAAAAACCTTACATTTCAGCATCGAAAACCACTCATTCATATTAGCTTTTGTGAACAAGTATCTTAATTCTCCCAATGTATTACGTTTCCACTCTACAATCCTGCGATTTGTTTTCACCATGGCTAACATCGATTCTTGCAGCACCATTACATTACGAAGCGCTTGTTCCCTCATCCCTGTAGTACTCATAATAAATTTTCTTGTAAAATCTAAATGTGTATACCAGTCAAACTTATAAGGCTCATACCCAATACCAAAATCGTATAGACGAAAGTTCATACTTTGTGCCTTTAGCATATTTTCCTTTTCAATTAAACGTCCAGGTCCAAACATATTGAAATCAGGTTCATGCCCCATAGCATGACAAAAATTTCTCCCTCGACAACAAATATCTAATGTAAAGCCAATCCAAGTATTCTCAAATTGCAAACTATGAACTTTTAAACATAGTGCTCCATTTTGCTGCTTTGCAAGCTGTTCAAAAAATGCCTTCGTTCGTTCGTCTGTAAATCCACTCGTATCCATTTTCTTTTGCCATCTTCTTTCAAACAATCGAAACATATTATCTAAACTTCCAGCATGTGCTTTTTGATAAGTTATGTTTCCAAATTCCTTCAACCGCTTTTCTCGACGATTAATACTCTTTAATCTTCGCTTATGCTGTGCTAAAAAATCGGGTAATTCAATCGACTTAAAATCTATATAAGGCGTGACAACACGAAAAACTGAATAGGGCAATTGATGTGCTAACGTATATTTTTCTAATATTTGAGATGTATCCTTACTTTCGAGTAAGCCATGTAATACGAAGAGGACTCGGGAAAATTTGCTTGTAAGTTCCTTTAATAAATAATGCACAGCCTGCTCTTTCCATCTTTTTTCGGCAATTACCTCCATATAAGAGGCAAGTCCTTGTCCTAAAAAGCCAAATTGGTGGATACTACCAAATCTTCTTGTATGAACTAACGGGAAAAATGCTATAGCTTTCCCCTTATGCTCAACAATGTAAATTTCCACATTCACATCGTGCCCAACTATCATCCACCACGTCGAAATCCATTCATATTCTATAAAAGGATTATCGTTTTTTTCACGTTCAAGTATTTCAGACCAAGTATCCTTATATGTCTCTAGCTCGTTAATCGTTGTCACGAGTCTATACTCTAGCACGTGTGTAGTCACTCCTTTTTCACTTTCAATAACAAAGCATTGCCTTCCTTATAACCCAGTTATTGTTTTTAGCATTTCAATGTACTGTCCTATTTCTTCACCCAGTAGCCACTATATTCAAAAACGAACAAAATTAGAACGATTGCACATACCAATAGCCTGATTCCATTAGTAAAAAGGCATTCCACATATACTTCTCGAGACAAAAAAACCTCCTTATCGAAAGAAGAAGAAGGTTTTTATATAGTACAAATTAAGCTTCAATAAGAGTTGCTATTTCTTGTTTACTGCTTTTCGCCATATGTGACGTTGCGATATAGCTCATCGTCATTCCTGGTCCTAGTGTAGCACCCGGTCCTGGATAGGTTTCGCCCATTATCGAAGCTGAGCAATTACCAGACGCATACAAGCCTTCAATTGGTGTTCCGTCCTTCTTTACAACCCTAGCATGTTCATCTATAACGAGCCCCCCCTTCGTGCCAATATCGCCTGGATATAACCGTAGTGCATAATAAGGTGCATCCTTCAATTCAGCTAAATTTGGGTTTTTTAATGTAGGATCACCGTAATAGTTATCGTAAGCACTTTCCCCTCGATTGAAATCATCATCGTGTCCATTACGTGCAAATGTATTAAAACGCGCAACCGTTTCAATTAAATTTTCTGATGGTACACCCATTTGACTTGCCAATTCCTCTATTGTTTTCCCGCTTTTCACAATATCATTGTCAAACCAGCTTTTTGGGAAAGCTTGTCCAGGGAACAAACCTGTAAATATATATCGACTCTTCGCAGTTGCATCAATAAGAATCCACGAAGGTATTCCAGTATTCGTTTTTTTATGATGTGCAAACATATTATCTACAAACTCATGATAAGGGGCAGCTTCATTTAAAAAACGATTGCCTAAATTGTCTACCACCATCATATTCGGTACCCCACGGTCTGCTACTAAAAAGAATGGATGACCTTCTGGATCTAATACTGAAGGCGCCCCCCATACTTTATCCATTAAATCTAACGTTCCCCCAATTTTAACGCTTGGTTCAATACAATCACCTGTTTGTCCTTCTGGAGTCGATGTCCACTTGGCATTGGTTGGGGAAGGCAAATATTTCTCTCGGTACGCTTGATTGTGTGAAAAGCCACCAGATGAAAGCACTACACCTTGTTTGGCTTCAATCTGCATTTCTTGTCCATCCCGTTCTACGATTAAACCAATCACGCGATTATTCTTTACGATAAAATCTTTAAATGCCGTCGAAACCCATAACTCCCCATTCGCTTCTGCAAGTGACATACGTAAGCGTGCAATTAATGATTGTCCTAACGCTACAGGCTCACTACCTGTTATTTTAGACTTCACTAAGCGCATCCCTAGTTTTAGTGCTGTTGTTTTTCCTTTCATTGTACGTCTTATCATATTTACCTTATGGAATTCATAGCTATTCATCGTGAAGCCTTTAGTCGACATAGTAGACCGGCGCATCGTATCAGCTAAAGTTCCCATCTTCTGCAAATCAAAAATAAGTGGCTCAATAGAGCGCCCTTGTGAAAGGCCACCTGGTTTTTCAGGATAATAATCCGAATAGCCTGTAGCATATTGGAAACGCATGTGATTAGTATGATGATTTAAAAACATTAACATTTCAGGTCCTTGCGTTATATAAGCCTCTTTTAATGTGGTTGGCACACGATCACCAATAGTTGAATCTAAGTACAAACGTGCTAGTTCATGCGTGTCAGGAACACCTGCACCTTTAATGACATGATTATTTGGAATCCATAGTGCTCCACCCGATAGGGCAGATGCTCCACCGTAACGATCAGTTTTTTCAATGACTAATGATTTCATCCCTTGCAACTTTGCTGTTAGTCCTGCTGTCAAACCTGCAGCGCCTGATCCTACTACTACTACATCATAACTCGCATCCCATTTCATACTTACATTCCTCACCTTCATTAGTAGTTGACTAAATCAATGAATCTAGTATTTCTATTCAAAAGTATAGAATTAAAGTAATATTCAGTCAATTTAATACAACCTCTTTTTTCCAAATAATACTTTACGTATACAGTGACGCTTCATTATCTTCGCTTTCCGATAAAAATCCATATAACAAGCACAGCACTATACAGTAAAGGCATATAAAATAAGCTTCCAGCATCTACCCCATTTTTCACAGCAATGCCGATAAAAGCCCAAATAATAACTATTGGAAACAAAAAATCTACTTCAACATAGCGAATATAAATAGCAAGACATGTGGCAACGAAAAGCAACAAATTTGCCCACCATACATCTGATATACCAAAGCCATCCCACATATAGTACGTCAGAACATAACTAATATTCGCCATTAAGGCAACACTAATCCAGCCCAAGTAAATCGAAAAAGGTAATCTCCCTGCAAAATGGGTATCCCCTTTCGGATAACTTCTATAAATAAAAATTAAACTGAATAGAAGTCCAATCATCATGACGATCGATAACGAAAAGTATTCATAATGCCAACATAAAAGCCAAGCAATATTATACAGACAAGTTGACGTTACAAGACTTATGATGGCTGTCTCTTGATTGGCTTTCTTCCGGAATAAATGAATAACAAGCCATATTCCTAAAACTATATAAATAACAAGCCATATAGAAAAAACATAGCCTGCTGGCATAAACAGCACCTGTAGTTGGTTAGATACTTCTCCTGTTGTTTTGCCATTAATACCTATTGTACTTGCTATAACATTAACAGTAATCATGATTAAAAAGCTCAAAAGTGCAGCCCATTTCATAGCAATCCCCCTATTATCATAATTAAGCTACTATATAACTAATTAATTTATAAATATAACTACCCTATTAAAAAAAAAGAAATCTTTTTAGGAATGCTTAGTATCCAGCTTCATTTCTTTTATACGCACTGTTTCGATTTGCGTGTATAGTTTTCATTATTTAAATGCAAACGTGGTCATTTATTTTAACTGTGCTCCATCATATAACCCTTTACGTTGCATATATTTTGTAAAACGGACTTCAGTTTATTATAGGGCGGAGGAATTTCGCAGTTGAGTGCAATGATACTTGGTGGATTTCTTTTTTTCAGCGTTAGCATAGGTGGAACAATCGCTTGGGTTTTCTCTAAGCTGTTTCAACATACAACCCAAGGTTTATCATTATTATGTGGTGGTTTTTTAGTAGGATTGCTCGTACTAGATATCATTCCCTCCTCTTTTCAAATGTACAAGTCTTTTGGCATACTATTAGGCATACTTATTGGCTATTTAATATTTCAATTACTTAGTAGTTTATTTCACCCTACAAATCATCAAAACTCCTCCGTTTCTTTGCTTGCAATAGCAATGGTCATCCATACAATTCCTATTAGTCTTACCATTGGAAACTTACTTGGTAATTCCGCCCTTAGTATTACAATGACAGCATCAATCATTCTTCATCATCTTCCGGAAGGGTTTGCACTTACAACAGCATCTCTTTCACAAAGCGGAAGACTATGGAAACTATTCATTTATTTCATCGGATTTTCGATATTCTTTGTATTTTTCGTTTTCATTGGTCAATATTGGAATTTAACAATTAAGGCACAAGGAATGTTAATGGGCCTCTCAATAGGATTAATCGGCACGGCTAGTATTTCAGAATTTATTTTGCATCATGTACGATCAGTAACCTTAAAATCCTTTATGACATATACTTTATTCGGCTATTTTTTAAGCTATATGTTTCATACATTTGTAGGCTAAGCACTTATTTTGTTTGAATTTTCCGAATTGCTTGGGTGACTGGCACTTAGAAAAAATGTAAAAAATCCACTTCGCCTATCAAAGCACTGCGAAGTGGATTTTTACATTTTAAATTTAGCTTAGTCTACAGGATGTATTACTCTTCACTCACTAGCATCAACGTAAGTGATAAAATTTTAGAAAACTGCGCACGAGTCAGATTGCCTTTTGGATTAAACTTGCCACTTGCACCTTCAATAATTCCCAATTGCTGTAATAAACCAATAGATTCCACAGCTTCCTTACGCATTTGATCCTTATCCGTAAAGGTATTATTTTTGTTAGCCTTTGCGATATCGAATTCCATTGCTTCTAAGTAACTTGCCGTAACATGAGCCATCTCTTCACGTGTAGCAGGTTTGTTTGGCTCAAAATAATTACCATCGAAAATTTCGAGTAACCCGTACTCTTGTAAAATCGCTACTTCCTTAGCTCCCCAGAAACCTTGCATATCTTTGTAAGAAGCAGGTCCTTCATAATCTTCATTTACATCTAATCCTGAAGCACGGAAAATCATCGCAGCTAATTGACCACGTGTTACTTGTCCGTTCGGATTGAAAGTTGTATCAGTAGTACCAGTTACGATTCCAGCCTGATAAAGCAATTGGATATAGCTTTCAGCCCAATGGCCAATCGCATCTGTAAAATACCCACCTGGTTTTAAATCAAGGTCAGCACGGTTTAATACCGTAATTAAATCACCCATATCTGTATTACTTGCTGCTTCCCATTTCCCCGCTGTAAAAATTTCAGCCTTGAAGCCATTACCAGATTGAGTAATGCGCATTTGAATCGCATCACCATACAGCTTTTTAAACTCATCAAAGTTTTCTTGTAATGCCTGTTCACCTTCTGGGAATAAGTTTGTCCCATCTGTGTAGGATGCCATTAATCCTATAAGGGACATTTTTATAATAATACTATCTTTAGATGTAACTATTGTTACATCATCATCCTCATTGACTAGCTTAAAAAGTAAAAACATTTTGTAAATATCTTGATAGGACATCGATTGTACTTGATTAGTCGATGCAACGACTTGTTTAGGATGAATAATGTTTGCAACATCGACTTTTTCTTGTGCATATGCTTGTAAGCCAAAACCTCCTGTAAAACATGCAATACTTAAGGCTCCAGCTAAAATTGTTTTCTTCATTCCCCTTACCCCTTTCAATTCATAACTTCAGTGTACTAAAACACCTATTAACAAATCTATAAATATATGTAAATCATTGAAAATTATAAAATAGCCCTATTTTTGCAAATCAATTTACTCCGACTAAATCTTTACACTTCTAAGTCTAAATGCTTGAAGATGTTATTAATAAAAGACAAAAATACCCTAAAAATCCAAATGATTAATAATAATTCATTTGTACTAAACCGTATATGTTCCTAAAGTCTCCTTTTAAAATTATTAAGGCTGACGGTTATTTTTATTCTCAATAAGCCATACTTGAAGCGTATAAATTTCAGTAGAAATCGGACATATTTTTATATCATTATAATAATTGAGTTTATAATTTGATTTTCATTCAACGAAAGAAGTAGTATGAAATTGTAATAAGAAAATTATTCTACATCGAAACTATTATACTAACGTAACAATATCAGAGGAGGAATTCAGATGAACTATCAAAACATTACTGTAGCAGGAAGTGGCGTTTTAGGAAGTCAAATTGCTTATCAGTCTGCTTTTAAAGGATTTAACGTTACTGTGTACGATATTAATGACGAAGCTTTAAAAAATGCGCAGGATCGCATTACAAAGTTAAAACCATTATACCAACACGATTTGGGTGCGACACAGGAAGAAGTAGATGCTGCTTATGCGCGTCTTTCATTTAAAAGTGACTTAGCCGAAGCTGTAGCAAATGCAGACCTTGTTATCGAAGCGATTCCTGAGGTTGTAAAAATTAAAACAGACTTTTACACTAATTTAGGCAAAGTTGCTCCAGCAAAAACAATTTTTGCAACTAACTCATCTACTTTATTACCAAGCCAATTTGCTGAAGCTACAGGTCGCCCTGAGAAATTTTTAGCATTACATTTTGCTAATACAATTTGGGTAAACAATACGGCTGAAATTATGAAACATCCAGGTACAGATATGAAAGTGTTTGATGAGGTTGTTGAATTTGCTCGTGCTATTGGAATGGTTCCACTAACATTATATAAAGAACAACCTGGCTATATTTTAAACTCTCTACTCGTGCCATTTTTAGATGCAGCTGAAATGCTATTAGTAAAAGAAGTATCTGATCCTGAAACAATCGACAAAACTTGGATGATTGGGACAGGTGCTCCTCTTGGACCATTTGCTATTTTAGACGTTGTAGGTATCAATACCGCTCATAACATTGTCGAGGCAAAAGCTGCTGCAACTGGTGATGAAAACATGAAAAAGCTTTCTAACTTGTTAAAAACAGAGTATATCGACAAAGGCAAATTAGGACGAGCAACAGGAGAAGGATTCTACAAATATCCAAACCCAAGCTTCTCAAAACCTGATTTCCTTAAAGGATAAGTGCCTGCCACTCAAACAATTCACTACAATTTACTACGCTAGTTATGTATTTGATGACTAACACAATAAAAATCCACTGCGTCTCCAGAAAGCGCAGTGGATTTTTACGATTTTAGGAGCTATGTGCCAGGCACCCAAACAATTTGTATCTAAATAGCTCTGCCAGAAAGATTTACTTAGTAAAAATCTACGGAGACTCCTGCGGGGACGCACGGAACGTAAGACGCAACAAACCGCGCGACTGCGTGGGTTGCGGCTTACGTCGTGCCCGCGGAAAGCGCAGTGGATTTTTACGATTTCAGGAGCCCGTACTATGCAGGAGCTATGTGTAAAACTAAGTGTCAGGCACTCAAACAATTTTGTTTCTAAATAGCACTGCCAGAAAGATTTACTTAGTAAAAATCTACGGAGACTCCTGCGGGAACGCACGGAACGTAAGACGCAACAAGCCGCGCGTCAGCGAGGGTTGCGGCTTACGTCGTGCCCGCGGAAAGCGCAGTGGATTTTTACGATTTTAGGAGCTAGTACTATGCAGGTTCTAAGTGTGGAGCTATGTGCCAAGCACCCAAACAATTTTGTTTCTAAATAGCACCGCCAGAAAGATTTACTTAGTAAAAATCCACGGAGACTCCTGCGGGAACGCACGTAACGTAAGACGCAACAAACCGCGCGTCAGCGAGGGTTGCGGCTTACGTCGTGCCCGCGGAAAGCGTAGTGGATTTTTACGATTTCAGGAGCCCGTACTGTGCAGGAACAAGTGTCAGGCACTCAAACAACTCCCAGAAGGATTTACTTAGTAAAAATCTACGGAGACTCCTGCGGGAACGCACGTAACGTAAGACGCAACAAGCCGCGCTACTGCGTTGGTTACGGCATACGTCGTGCCCGCGGAAAGCGTAGTGGATTTTTACGATTTCAGGAGCTAGTATTATGCAGGAGCTAAGTGTCAGGCACCCAAACAATACTATCTTCTACTTATTTAATACTTCCCCTTGCGAATTCACTACTTTAACCTGAAATTCATTTATCGACGTTACTTCATTTCTCTCTTGTGAACGTAAAATTCCATATATGATTTCTTCCATTTCTAATGCTACCTTTTGTGCATCTTTCTCCGAACCAATGATAGAAGTTTGAACAGTGATAAAGGTGTGTTGATCCGTCGTTACATTTTTAAATACATCAAATTCTTTAAGACCTTCTACAATAGCTTTTAAAAAATAGGATAATTCTTTATCTATTAGTTTTTTTCCTTCATTTTCTGTTGTAAACTCCCACCTTTCAAAAATAACTGTATAGTCCTTAAATGGTGAAGTTTCCATAACACGTTTGGCAATCGGCTCCATATCTTTTTTAACAAAATTAAAATAATCTTCATCCGCCACAACTTGTAACACCAATTCTTTCTTTGTCGTCGTTTTCACATCAACTCCAACATATATTTCATGCAGTTTTTCTTTCAATTTAGCAATACTTAACTCTTCTTTAGTAACGAAAGATTGCTGCGCCTCTTTATTTTCAGAACTATCCACCTCAAAAAGTCTAGCGACTAGGCTAACTATAATTATTACCATAGTAAGTGTTCCTACAAGAATCCATTTCCTTTTGAACATGTTATCCCTCCTACTTAAGAAGGTATGTCATCGAAGATATAAAAAATGCCCTAACCGAAAGTCTCTTTTGTTACCACTAGCGTAAGTTCCACAAAAAAATACTTTTAATAAGCACTTGAGAAACATTTTTAATCATATTACCTTTACTTAAGAAGGGGGATGAAATGATGAAAATAACTATTGAAGAATTAGCAGAATCAAGAATTGCCTTTTTTAGAAACGTCGGTGAATATGGTGAAAAGCAAAACAAAGAACTAATGGAATCCTTTAAGCAATGGGTACTGGAAAATGGAGTATTTGATAATTCACCAATTTTAGCTATTCCACAAGATAATCCAGAAGTTACACCGAAAGAAGAATGTCGTTATGATGTTTGCGTCATTATTCAAAACGATTATCATGTGGCAAAGCCTGCTCAGGTTGGTACATTCACTGGAGGGAAATATGCGGTTTTCCTGTTAGACCATACGAAAGAGGCAGTCAGCGAATTTTGGGGCAATATTTTTTCTGAAATCGCAAAACATAATCTATCCATTAGACAACAACCAATAATTGAAAGATATACCTCGCAAATGATTGAAAATCATCTATGTGAAATATTAGTTCCTATTCAGTAACGAAACTTGATATTTCCATCTTCCATTTAACAATAAGTTGTTGTTAGTGAAGGCGATAACTACTGTAGGAAAGCAACGCATACAGAAAAAAAGTGTTAGATTGATAACAGACAATCTAACACTTACACTTTTCAGCCTATAATTGATTTTGTACAATTTTACCATCATTCATTTTAATGACCTGATCTGTATATGACAGCATTTCTTCGTCATGTGTAACCATTAAAGTTGTAATGTTTAATGTTTTTGTTAAATCCCTAATTAACTCCATGACATCCTTAGATCTTTTGGAATCTAAACTTGCAGTAGGTTCATCCGCAAAAAGAACTTTCGGTTTATGAATAATTGCTCGCGCAATGGCAACTCGTTGCTTCTCTCCACCTGATAATGATGAAGGATAGGCATTTTTCCGATGATCCATCCCGACTAATTTTAAAAGTCGCTCTACCTCTCTTTGCTGCTCGTGTTTCTTTAATGCTGATTCAGACACTTCAAGCATAAGTAAAAGCTGTTCTTCTACTGTTAAAAAAGGAACTAAGTGAGCAAATTGAAAAACAAAGCCGAATTTACTTGCCCGAACTTGTCGCACTTGTTCTTTAGTCAAAGCTGTCATGTTTTTCCCTTCAAAAATAATTTGGCCATCAGATGTAGGTTGCAACCCTGCAGCAATCGTTAGAAGTGTACTTTTACCAGAGCCAGATGCACCTACTAACGCCGTTACCTCTCCTTCTTTAAGCGTCATATTAATCCCTTTTAATATTTCTTCTTGCACTTCACCATTCGTAAACGTTTTTCTAACATTCTCCATTGTAAATAGCGTCATATTAGACCTCTCCTTGCTGTATCGCTTGTAATGGTTGAATTTTTTTAATTTGGATACCTGAAATTGTTGCACCAATAAAACCAATAATGATGAATACAATCGACAATTGTGTTGTCGTTGCTAAACTTAAACTAAATGGCATTCCTTGTGGTGCAAATTGATTGAAAATTTGACTTAGCGCAATAGATAACGCAAGTGAAATAATCGTAATAACGACCATTTGCGTCCAAATCATTTTAAATAGCTTACTCGTTTTTAAACCGATTGCTTTTAAAATACCGTACAAACCAATCTTTTGAACGTTCATCATGTAGAAAAAGATTGCAAACAGCATGCCACTAATCACAACTAAAAACCAAACAATCATATTAAGAGACATTTGCTCTGCGCTATAACTAGGAATTGTATTTAAAAAATCATTTTTTGAAAATGCTTGTAATCCCGTATAGGCTTGAGTAGCATCCCCATCTGGAGCGAAAACTAATTGCATTTCTTCGACACGATAAATTTCTTTGTAATCCTCCATGCTAATATAAGCTACAGGCGCATGACTATATTTCTTTTGCTCAACAAAGCCTTTTACAATAAACTTGCCACTAAATTGATTATTTGTAACTGTATCGCCTACCTGTATACCTTTATCCTTTAATGAGCTATCTAAAATAATTTCCTCATGTTTCACATTTTCAAATAGTGGTGAATCGGTAGCAGTTACAAAGGCTACGCTTTGCTGCTTCCCTGCCTTATCATTTATAAAGCCCATTTGAATTGAGAAGGCTACAGCATCCTTTTGTTTGTTTAACATTTCATTTTGGGTACTGCTATCTATTTTTGACAGATTGTACGTTTCATCTGCATCCTTATTCATATAAAACTGTCCTGCTGGTAAATCTTTTATTAGCGCCGCATTGTCTTGCGATAGTCCATTTGCTAAACCTGAAATAATAAAGGTTAATAAACTCACCAGAAAAACAATGGAACCTAAAATCAAAAATCGTACTTTATTTTTCTTCATTTCTTTTATAGCTAGGTTCATCTTAAAACCCCTCCTATTTCTTTTCACATTCTTAGAATATAGAGCCTAAATGAACAGAACATGAACTGAAAATGAACGGAAGATGAACAAACTATTACAATTGAATCCATGCTGAAATTATCAATTATTTTTATACAGGTTTTGCAAGTGTACGAACGATTGCCAGCACTGGTTTAATTGGCATTTCACCAAACCTGCTTTCAACGAAAAAACCTTCTACTCATAAACTGAAGTAGAAGGTTTAAAACATTGTATTTAAATTTGAGCACAATAAGTAAACAGCTTTTATAGACATTCATCAATAGCTATAGCAATTTAAATTAAAGCTAATAGTTGTTTCGCAAAAGTTTTAAAATCATCAAGATGTTGCTCTATAATTGCCTGTAAAATATCTAGCTTAATCGCCAGATAATCATGTACAGCAATATTTCGGAATCCAACCATGTTCATCAACGATTTTGCTAATTGTGCATTAATGATACCATCTTCTTGCAACAAAAAAAATGCTTCTCTACTCGTCTTAGGTAAACCTAACTTTCTCTCACTTACAAGGTGCATTCCTAAATCAATACTTGCTTCACAAGCACGCTGAATATTTAAAATAATACTATCCTGTTTAGTAAAATCCTTTAAATTGTTTGGATCTTGCTCGTAAACCTCATGAATCCTTTTTATACAGCGCTCAATTGTGGCCACTTTATTTAAAATAACCTCATGACTCATCAAGTACACTCCCTCTCTCCTTAATTCCTTGAAGGATTTCGGTTCGCTGCTCATTCAACGTTGCATACATAGAGTAAGCTTTCATACGCTGCTTAATAAACTCATTGTCATCTACACAATTTAACAAAATACCAGTTGAAAATATTTGTGCCACAAATACTGTATCAACTTGCTGCAAATCCACCAAATCTACATCAACATGACATTTCTCCGCTAAATCCCCAGCTAGTAAAAATCGTTCATAATTCGTTAAGATTGTTTCTGAAAAGTATGCAATATCTAAATCACTGTCCCCACGCGCCACCCCTTTTGCATGGGAACCAAACAATAAAATAAAGGATGGCTGAACACGCGCTTGTAATACTTCTTTAATTGTATTTTTTAGCTCTTTAGATAACACTTTCAGCCCCCCTTAATGTAATGTAATGAATACATTCATTATACCGATAGGTGGTGAAAATTACACAGCTCTTTATAACGACAGCCAACTACTTCATCAACAAAAAACTCCTAAAAGCATTCGCCTTTGCCCAAGTTAAATCCTTTTCACCTGCTGTAAATATTTTTCATAATCACTACCACGACAAAAGTAGTTTACAACTAAACTACCTTCCTCTTACTAAAGTAATTTACACATACCATAATGCCTATCGATAAATTACACTATTATACTATTTAACATTAAACCTTCACCATATTACCCTAATGAAGGGTGGTAAAATATAGGACAAATTGTTCTTTGGTAATTATTTTCACTATGCTATTCTTTATAGTAGAAAAATTGAATAGGCAAACTTAAAGAAATTTAGGGACGCAAAGCTATAGGGACTAAGGTTTATAACTATGTCAGCCAGTTGCCGAAGAGTACATACTACTTTTTGTTTAGTAAGGTCATAAAAAACAAATTACTGAAAAAAATATTTTTTTAATATAACATCTGAAAGGTGAATTTTTATCTTTTAGTCTTTTCAGCGCCCATATATAATGGGTATATTTGTATGTTTTTATATTATCCTTATTTAAAATAAAACTACTCTTTTATGAGTAGTTTTTTTATGTACTCCGTAGGAAGAAATTCAAAACTTCATAAGGAGGAAGAATAGATGAAAGTTGTAAAGATTGTAACAGTATCTGCTCTAGCTTTAAATTTAGTCGGTGGTCCATTGAACGTTTTGGCAAGTGAAAATCCGAATGGAAATATTGTCAAAACTTCAGCTGAAATGAGTACTAAACATACGATAGCATCGGTGAAAAAGTTTGATTTGTACGGAAAAGATATTTTAAAGGCATACGATGACGTATTTAAGATGGCTAATACTAACATTAAATCGATTACGAACAACGGTGGAAAATATGCAAGTTCTACTATTGATAAAGCGATTGATGGCGACATGAATACCCATTGGGAAACAGGGACACCGAATAGTGCATCATTCACAAATGAAGTCGTAATACAGTTCAATGACGCAGCTACGTTAAATAGAATTGTTTATGCTGCACGTCAATCAACTACAAAAGGTAAAGGTTTTGCACAGCAGTTTGAAATTTATAGCTCAACAACAGATTCAGGCAATGATTTTACCCTCGTTTCATCCGGTGAATACAAAGGTTCTACTGGTGATATCGTCGAAATCCAGTTTGACCCAACAGAATTTAAACGCGTAAAGTTTGTTTTCACTAAAGCAAATCAAGATTGGGCAAGTGCATCAGAGTTTCAATTTTATAAAGAAGATGCAATCTCTGACAAAATGGCAACACTATTTACTGATGACACAATGAGTGCTGTTAGTGACAAGTTCCATTCAATTGATGCACTCAATCAATTAGATGCTAAAGCACAAGGACACCCCTTCTATGCTCAATTTAAAGAAGATATCGACAATGCTAAAGTGCTACTAAGCAACGAAGCGATTAAAGCTACAACAGCAGTAACTTCATCATTTAGCCATTACGCAAACGAAGCCTATTCTAAAATATTTAGAATGGACTACAAAAATATTAGGAGCATTCGCAATAACGGTGGACACTATGCTAGCGCTGTTATCGAAAATGCCATCGATGGAAATGTCAATACATATTGGGAAACGAATACAAGCAACACTGCTAAATTCGCAAATGAAGTTGAAGTGGAATTTATCGAACCTGTAACATTAAATCGCATTATTTATGGAGCAAGACCATCCGACCGTAAAGGCTTTGCGGAAGAATTTGAAATTTATGCTTCACAAACATCTAAAGGCGATACATACGAGCTTGTCTCAACAGGTAAGCATAATATGGTTGCTGGATTAGTTGAAGCAAAGTTCGATCCAACAATATTTAAACGCGTGAAGTTTAAATTCACAAAATCCAATCAAAATTGGGCAACCCTTTCAGAGTTAGCGTTCTATAAAGAAGATACGCTGGACGATAAGATGGCGAAGTTATTTTCTGATGGAACGATGAATACAGTTTCACCTGAATTCAACAGTATCGAGCTAATTAACGCATTAGAAGAAGAAGCAAAAGCGCATCCACTTTATGATACTTATAAAGAAAATATTGAGTTAGCGAAAAAAGTTATTAATGGTGAAGTTGTTATAGAAGGCAGAATAATAGTAGCTGAGCAACACGGAGATATGGTAAAGCACGCCAATGAACAATTGAAGTTCGGCTTCGGTAACAACCTGCAACCAACTGGACTTGCTGCTCAACCAGGCGATCAAATTATCGTTTACGTTGACGCAGCAACAAACGGACCATTACCACGCTTATCTTTTGCTCAACAAGAAGGTGCTTGGAACAGCTGGAGACAAGGTGTTAGCTTAAAAGTTGGTAAAAACGTGATTACGGTGCCGGCAGTTCCTAAAACTTCTTATAATAATAAGGCAGTCACACCGGGCGGAACAATTTATATTGAAAATCCATACACAGCTGAACAGCAAGGGAAAGCACCTACATTACGTTTTGAAGGTGTTGATAGAATTCCTTTTGCTACGAAATCTACCAATGTAGAAGAGTTTAAACAATTTTTAACCGACTATAAGAAAAAAATCGATGAAGACATTGCGAAACATCCAAAAGTTGAAGATCGCGAAGTACTAGATATCGTAGAAGTTGTAAGTGACCATTTATTCTGGACAGGTACTGCAACAGGTGCTTATAAAACATATATAGAAAATGGCTATAGCCCACTACAAACTATTGAATCGTACAATCGTCTAATGGACGAATTATTTAAGTATAACGGTTTAGATGGTCATAATGAAAAAAATGACCCGAAATTAATTCGAGAAAATGTACGACTTGCACAGCCTTATGCATATATGTATGCAGCTGGCGATCATATCGGCACATTAGATGATGTTGTGTCTGATATTCTAGTTCCTATCGAAGAAAAAGGCGGTTCATGGGGCGTCATCCACGAAATCGGTCATCGCATGGATATTGGCGTAAGAACTTACGGTGAAGTTACAAACAATATGCTTCCGCAGCATATGTCAGCATTTTACGGCAAAATTGATGGACGTATTCCATATGAAGCGAACATCTATAAAAACGTTTTAAAAGAAAACACGAAAGATTATAACGATCAAGGTCTGTTTGAAAAGCTAGCTGTATATTGGCAACTTGAAATGTATAGCCCAGGATATTGGGGTAAATTAAACTCTTTCTATCGCGAACGCAATGTGACACTAACAGATGGTGATCGATCTAAACAACAATATTTAGTCGAATTCTCTTCTGAAGCACTTGGATTAGATTTAAGTGAGCATTTTGCTCGCCATGGTTTTGTTGTAACTGACGAAACGAAAGCAAAAACAAGTAAATATCCAAAACCAGATAAAAAAATATGGTATTTAAATAATAGTGCAGTCGACTATAAAGGTAATGGTTTAAAAGGAAAAGAAGTAAACGTAACATTCGCCTCAAACCAAGCTGCTAAAACAAATACATTATATTTATCGATCGATAAAGCGTACCAAGATGATTTCTTAGGCTATGAAATATATAGAGATAATGAATTAATCGGCTTTACTAGTACTGCACAATTTATCGATAAAAATGTAGATACAACAAAAAATTATACGTACAAAGTTGTTGGTTATGACAAAAAATTAAATACGCTGAAACCAGTAGAAGTGAAGGCATTTACCCCTACCCTATCTGCTGAAAATTTTGTCACAATTAAACTACATCAAGCATTTGATCCGATGGAATATGTAAAAGCAATTGCTTATAACGGTAAAGACATCACAAAATCAATTAACATCACGTCAAATACTGTAGATGTTACGAAAAAAGGAAGCTATGAAGTAGTTTATGAAATAAACGATGAAGGCATTAAAGAAACAAAAACAATGAATGTTAACGTAATAAGTGACATGCAATATATTTCTGATATGACAGCTAAATCTGCAAAAGTAGGTTGGGGGTCATTACAAAAAGATAAATCAATTGCTGGTGGCACGATTACATTACTAAGACAAGGTGTAGATGCAACGTATGCAAAAGGACTCGGTGCACACGCGAACTCTGAAGTAGTGTATGACATCGAAGGAAAAGGCTTTGATTTCTTTGAAAGTTATATCGGAATCGATCAAGCAGCAAAAGGACAAAAATCTTCTGCTACTTTTGAAGTATGGGTCGATGGTGAAAAGATATTTGCAAGTGATGTATTTAAGGCGAATACAGATCATGGCTATATCAGCATCCCTGTTACAGGTGCAAAAGAAGTGAAGTTAATTACAACGGATGCCAATGATAGCGGTAATTCCTCTGACCATACTATTTGGGCTGATGCGAAATTTGGCAAAGACTCAAGTCTACCTACGTTAACACTTTCAGAAGACTTAACATTAGTAAAGTTAAATAGTGAATTTGATCTTCTAAAAGATGTAACAGCATCTGATATTGAAGACGGTGATTTAAGTAAACAAATTAAAGTAACGACAAATGGCTTCAATACAAATAAAACAGGTACTTACCAAATCAAATATACAGTAACTGATAGTGATAACAACGTTGCAACGGCGACAAGAAATGTGTATGTCTATAGCGATGAGAAATTCGCCTCAGACATCGGCTGGAAATCTACTCAAACAGCGTATAGTACTGTCAATAAAGACAAATCGTCTTCAGGTGGTTCAATAAAAGTACTGACAAATGGAGAAGTTAAGGAATTTGCCAAAGGGATTGGTACACACGCAAACTCTGAAATCGTCTATGATTTAACAGAGAAAAATTACGATTACTTTGAGACACTCGTAGGTATTGATCGCAATATCGCTGAAAACGGAAATTCTAGCGTGACATTTAAAGTACTAGCTGACGGTCAAGAAGTATATAACAGTGGTGTCATGAAATATCAATCAGAAGCAAAACTTGTGAGAGTACCGCTTCAAGGTGTGAAAGAGTTAAAACTGATTGCAAATGATTCGGGCAATGGTAATGCATCAGATCATGCGAACTTTGCTGATGCTAAGTTCTATGTTTCAAACGGTATGCCGGAACTAACGATTCCTAAATCAGTTGCAACAAAAGTAGGAACGCCTATCAATATCGACGAAAGCTATTTAGCAACGGATGCTGAAGATGGTAATTTAACGTCTCAAGTACAAGTAACTGGCTTAGAGCAAGTGAACTTCAATCGAGCTGGTCACTACGAAATTACGTACACTGTTGTCGATAGTGATGGCAATGAAGTAACGAAAAAGCGTACAATTTCAGTGGTAAATATGGAAGATTACCATTACTTAACTGATTTTGAATGGCAATCTACACAAAACAGCTATACAGCTCCTGTGAAAGATATCTCCATTAGTCACAATGCATTACGCTTAACAGGAGACGATGGTCGTGAAATAACATACGAACGAGGCATCGGTGCACATTCTAACTCAACAATCATTTATGATTTAACAGATAAAAACGCAGATTTCTTCACTGCATTTGTTGGTGTAGACCGCCAAATGTACGGTACGATAGGCTCAGTAACATTCCAAGTGTTTGTTGATGGAGAAAAGCAATTCGATAGTGGCTTAATGCAATCTCGTGATTCTCAAAAGTACATTGAAGTGAGCATTACTGGCGCCAAAGAGCTTAAACTTGTCGTAACAGACGGTGGCAACGGAAACGGCTCTGACCATGCATCATGGGGCGAGACGAAATTACATTTTGCTAATGCGGATCGCGTATTCACTGAAGATTTAACACTAGCACTTGAAGATGCTAAAACAGTTAATGTAGAAAACTACACAGCTGATACAATCCAAGCTTTACAAGCGAGCATGGCAAAGGCAGAAGAACTTCTTGCTAATACACAAGCTTCTCAAGCACAAATCGATCAAGCTTTAGAGGAGCTATTACAAGCAAAAGCTGCTTTAGTAGCAATTGACTTCGGTCAAATTATACCAATTGCAGACAACCAGCTTAAAGTAGCTATCCAGCAAACGCTAGGACTGTCAGGAGAAATCACTTTAGGTGATATGATTACACTGACAAGTCTACATGCACCAAATGCACGTATTACAAGTCTAGATGGCTTACAATATGCTAAAAATTTAACATCACTTGATATTTCGGCTAATAGTATTACTGATTTCTCGCCATTGAAAAATCTAAGCAAATTAGAAAATATCACTGCGCACCCACAAATTGTTGAAGTATCTAGCTTAACGGGTCCTGAACTAACAGTGGAAAATCTAGTAAAAGGATTAGATGGTAACTATCTTAATCCTTACCAAATAGCGCTAAGAAATACGAAAACAATGAAAGAGATTTCAGTAGATGTGGACCAGCTTACACCGAACGCAGACCACTTTACAATCGACCTTTCTCAAGAAGAACAAGGCATGTACATGCTAGTCATTGCGTATAAGCTAAACGAAGACACACTTATTCAATTAACTTATTTTGTAAAAAACTAGTTATATCGCTGTCATAAAAACTCCTCCCCTTTTAAATACAACGCCCGCGGATTTTTCGTGGGCGTTTTTGATTGTAGACAATAGTTAATTGGAAACAAATAAATCTAATTGAACAAAGAAAAACCCCAAATAGTAACACTATAAAGTGTCCCTACTCGAGGTTTGTTCATATTTTTTATTAACCAATGTTTACTCAATGAACGCTAATATGAGCTTCCAAATTTAACTCACTCATTTTAAAATACGTCGTGAATCGTTTGGACAAAGCTTGTGTGATGGCTTCACTTTGTTCATCATTCAACGGTTTTGCATAAACCAAGACAACGCCAATATTTTCGTTACCCTGCTCCAATGGATTCAACACTACATCTTCTTTCAAAATTAACGCATTGCTCATCGCAACAAAATTTAACACCGTATTTTGCAACATTTTTCTTTCTCTTGGATTTAACCCCACAGTATCAATTATTTCAACCGTAACATAATTCATACTTTGCACCTCCATAAAATGTTGTGAAAATTCTTTTTTTATTTTACTATTTTTATTCCCTACTGAAAATTATTTAATAAGAAACGATAGTAGATTGTTATAATCTTGTGGTTAGTGAATAAAAGCGAAATGTTAGATTTAACAAATCGGTAGTAGCGAGAGTATTAGCTAACGTTGAACGGAAAGCGTCCGCACGCTATGTAAATCAACTGCAGTAACTAAAAAAAGACGAACAGCACCTAGCTGTTCGTCTTTTTTTATTCTTTAAATTTTAAAATGACCCACAATTGTTTGTAAGTCCATCGCTTGATTGCTTAAATCATTTGCGACTGCGCTTATTTCTTGTAAAGATGAAAGTTGTTGCTGTGAAGCTGCATGTAAACCTTCCAAAACTATGTATTTATTGAGATCACCCGTCGCATAGAGCGGACTCCTTTTTTCAATAAAATGGATATAATTAGTCATTATAGACTATATTTATGTTTTTACCTATATAGTATTTACTACCATTAATATTTTATTTAAAATAAAAGTATCCCGATTAATTCAAAAAACAGTAAGTATTTTAATAATTATTACTACTGTCACATGATACAATAATCACAAAATTATTAATTAGCTTATAAAAATGGATATATAACAAAAAAAGAAGGAGATATTTAATGAGTACTGATTTTTTAGAAGATAAACTGCGTGAAACATTTTCACATTTGCAATCTATTGAAGGCGTAAAATCGGTTGATAGCATTTTAGAGCGTTTAAACGACGAGAAAATTTTTCCCGAAATTACTACATTAATATATAATTCAAAATACGAATTAGTTTATTTATACGAAGAACAACAAGTAGTATTAAAAACTATTAAAGAAGGAATAACGCTCGATACAAAGTTTATGAACGAAATACATTTGATTCATCAATATAAAGACATGATTGAGTGCATCCTAACAGGAATCATCGCAACCGATAAAATTAAAAACTACTCGCTTAACCTGCTTTCACTTAAATATAGCGAGTTAATTCAAAGTATTTAACGGACAACAAAAAACCGATGAACGAGAAAATCGCTCATTGGTTTTTTTGTGTAGTCATTAGGTTAGGGAATGTATTATTTTATATAATCACCCTGAATTGGTTCTTTTGCGGAGGGCGGCGACTCCTGCGGGAACAGCACAATACGTAAGACGCAACAGGCGGCGCGACTGCGACGGTTGTGGCTCACGATGTGCCCGCGGAAAGCGTCCGCCCGCAGCGGAAATCATCCGTAGGAGTTATCATTTTTTTCAATTGATTGGAGCGGAGGGCGGCGACTCCTGCGGGAACAGCACAATACGTAAGACGCAACTGGCGGCGCGACTGCGACGGTTGCGGCTTACGATGTGCCCGCGGAAAGCGTCCGCCCGTAGCGGAAATCATCGGTAGGAGTTAT
>NZ_JBIVOH010000004.1:121914-126630 GCF_044754025.1 Lysinibacillus sp. NPDC093197
TTATCATTTTTTTCAATTGATTGGAGCGGAGGGTGGCGACTCCTGCGGGAACAGCACAAAACGTAAGACACAACAGGCGGCGCGACTGCGACGGTTGCGGCTTACGTTGTGCCCGCGGAAAGCGTCCGCCCGTAGCGGAAATCATCGGTAGGAGTTATCATTTTTTTCAATTGATTGGAGCGGAGGGTGGCGACTCCTGCGGGAACAGCACAAAACGTAAGACACAACAGGCGGCGCGACTGCGACGGTTGTGGCTTACGATGTGCCCGTGGAAAGCGTCCGCCCGCAGCGGAAATCATCGGTAGGAGTTATCATTTTGACGTGTCCATTCATATAAAATATCGGGTAAATTCTCTTCATTTTCATGGCCTCTACCGATAATCTTAAATCCGTGCTTTTCATAGAAACGTTGTGCCTTGTCATTTACTTCGAATGTGTATAATGTTAGTTTCCCACTTGAGTGTGCTTTAGCTCTATCTAACAATGTTTGCCCTATACCAAGCCCTTGATAGCTTAAATGTATATACAGTTGGCTTATTTCACTCATATTATAGGCAATCATCCCAACAACCGTATTTTCAATGAACGCTAAATCAATTTGAAACTGTTCTGGTAAAATATGATTTAAAAAATAAATATGATTTTCAACGCTATGCATTTCTTTCTGTCCAATTGCCTGTTCCTTGCTATCTCGCCACATTGCTACTGTTTGCTCAGCAAATTCAGGGCTGTATGGCATGATGCTGATTTTATGTTGGTTCATTAAAGCCCTCCCTTCCTTGTACTAACTTGCGGTGTAATGTCTAACAGCTGTAATAACAAATTTCTTGCTAGTTCAAAAATTATATTCCCCATAGAAATTATGATAGGCAATTCTTTTTTAATTTCCGTAAGTTGTTTTAAAATATCCTTCATATTTCCGCCAATGTCTTTTTCTAGTTAAGACTCCGCCATAAACTCTTCTATTGATATTCTAAATTCATTGTATGGATCATTCATTGTTAAATCTAAAATAAGATTAAATATATCGTTTGATAACTCCGGGTAATTTTCTAGTAAAATAATACCTGCATTATAAAATACGAGTAGATAATTGTAGTTAAGGTGTTCTGTTTTTTCAGTTAATCCATTTAACAAAAATTGTACGTTGAAATTATATTTGGCATTCAAAAATTTCTCAATTTCAGCATCAGTTGGAACGGGGTAACCTACGCTTTCAAAAAAAGATAGATCGTCAAAATAATTTTCATTCATTGAAAATTGGTTAATATCTTTATAATGTTCACTATAATCCTGATCAGTTTTAAATGTCTGTACAATATAGCTAAATGTTGCTTCTTGCTCTTCTAAAGATTTATTTAATATGTCTTTTACTAATTCCATATGACGCCGTAAAGTTTCTAAATCATTTGTGTCATATAATGGACTATCTAAATCAGAGCCTGAAATTAAAATTTCCGATAAATCAACAGCTCCGAGATATTCATTTACTTGCATTCCGCCTTGTATTATTTTAGTTGGTAATATGTATTCACTATCCGGAAAATCAGAAATAACTAAATCTAAATATGTATTCGCTAAATCCCATCTTTGATCATTGATCGCTATGAGTGCTTTTGTATACGGTTCAGGGATTTCTTGAATTATTTGTTCTGCGGCCTTATCATCTGTAACAGCCTCTATAGTTTCCTCTTTGTTTTGCTCTAAAGCCTTTTCCTCTTTCTCACTACTATTACAACCAGCTAAAAACAAAGCAAGGGTTAGGACAGTAGTAGCAAAGTACTTATATTTTTTCATAAGACTCACTCCTTTAGTTTCATAATCTAAATATTACCATCAATTGCAATGAAAAACAGTTAGAAATTATAAAAGAAAGTAGGCTAGGACATAGCTTTCATATTGATTTCTTTTAACAATAAATAAAATTTAGAGGAGAGCACTAGTTGAAGGGTAGCTGAGGTAGTTACTGCTACACAGAACGCACAGAATGTAAAAACGCAATTACTGCACGCAAACGAGTTGTGGCTTACGGTGTGCTAAGCGAAAAGTTGTCGCCGTAACGGACAACAACGTTACAGCAAAAAAGTGTTAGATTGATTGCTATCAATCTAACACTTTTTCTCATTTGTCCCAGCTATGTTGTGGTCACCAGTTCAGTTTTGTAATTTGACCTAATCCCTTAACATCTAACATATTTACGTTTAAAGCCAATTCTACCTTTTTCTATTTCCTTTTGAATTCCTTCATAAGCGTGAAGGAAGCTACTTTTTTTATTGTCCTTTTTCATTTCTACTGGACCTACCTCTTTGGCAGTTGCAAGTGCCATGTCGTGCAGTGGTAAATACGAAACGCCTACCGTATTTAGAAAGTTATTCATAGCAGATTTCGTTCGCTCTGGCGAATCATGAATAGTATTTTTCACAATTTCTAACATACTGGCAATCTTGTCTTCGGAAAATTCAACATCTTTTCGATTTCCTAAAAGCCAGCAGTAGCAACTCCAGCCCGCAGACATTCTCAGCTCTTCCCCACTAGCAATCCATTTATCAGCAACTTGTTGTGCAATATCCGCTTCCGCTAAAGTAACAGCTACCACATAATCAGACAACATATAAAAATATGCCGTATCTATCCAACGATCAAAATCAGATTCCGCCATTGCTTTTGGATCGGCAATAATACCAGCAAAATACATTGCATCATAGTTCCCCGAAGCATAAAGCTCTTCCGCTAAAGGTTGATTAATCTTTATTTTCTTCGCTATAGGCTTCATTGCACCTGTTGCCACTCCAAAAAGCGGCTCATGTGCACCATTGGACATGTACATTTTTTTAGTCCGTTCCTTCCCTAGCGCTTCAAGCTCCTGCATTACTATTTCAAAATTCATTATTTGCACTCCCTTCGTTTTAGCATTTTACTATTTTTTCAATCTCGAATATATCACCATTATCCTATATTAAAGTATCATTTGTCAGCTGAGGTATTTTTTAATGTTTGCATGTTAATAAGTGGCTTTTTTCACCTTTTATTTCCTAATACCCACCAAAAATTCTGCTATAATCATTTTTTTTGCTTTTTTATCAACTTTCTATTAATATCACTTAGTTACCATTATTCAGTAAAGCTTAATTAAAATTCAATACGTACGGTTTCTTTTTATTAAATTGGGCAATATACACATTATAACTACAATCAAAATAAAAGAAGTTTCTATGCGAAAAGTAATTTTATTACAAGCTAACACATCATGATTTAATTCATCAGGAGGTTACATATGCAATACATTATTTCAATTTTAGGTATTCTCATTGTGTTATTTTTGGCTTGGTTGGCAAGTTCCAATCGAAAAGAGATAAAATTCAAACCAATTATCACAATGATTGTCATTCAAATTCTATTGTCATTGTTATTATTAAATACAGAATTTGGATTAATCATTATCAAGGGCATAGCTACTGTTTTTAACAAGTTGCTCGAATATGCAGGTGAAGGTGTTTCCTTTGTCTTTGGCGGCTTGGCGAACGAAGGAGAAGCTCCATTCTTTTTAACAGTGTTGCTACCAATTATATTTATTTCTGCATTAATTGGGATTCTTCAGCATTTAAAAATCCTACCATTCATTATGAAGGGTATTGGGTGGGTATTAAGTAAAGTAAATGGAATGGGAAAACTTGAATCTTATAATGCTGTTGCTTCATTGATGGTAGGTCAATCAGAGGTTTTCATTACATTAAAAAAACAACTCGGCCTCCTTTCAAAACAACGTTTATATACTCTATGTGCGTCGGCAATGTCGACTGTCTCTATGTCCATCGTTGGTGCTTATATGACGATGCTCGAACCAAAATATATTGTTACGGCATTAGTTTTAAATTTATTTGGCGGTTTTATTATCGCTACAATTATGAATCCGTACCAAATTGACCCTAACGAGGATATATTAGAAATAGAGCATGAAAAGCAATCCTTCTTTGAAATGCTCGGTGAGTATATTCTTGATGGTTTTAAAGTTGCCATTATCGTCGGGGCCATGTTAATTGGGTTCATTGCATTGATGGCTGGATTCAATAGTGTATTTGAGCTATTGTTCGGCATTTCGTTCCAAAGTATTCTAGGTTATATCTTTGCACCAGTTGCCTTCATCATGGGGATTCCTTTCTCTGAGGCAGTTAGTGCTGGATCAATTATGGCGACTAAACTGGTAACGAATGAATTTGTGGCGATGTTGGATTTATCCGGAGGCGATCATCACTTTAGTGAACGTACAATGGGTATTCTTTCTGTCTTCCTCGTTTCCTTTGCCAACTTCTCATCAATTGGTATCATTGTCGGGGCTGTCAAAAGTCTAAATGAAAAACAAGGGAATGTAGTCGCACGCTTTGGATTAAAATTATTATTTGGTGCTACACTTGTAAGCGTACTATCAGGTATCATTGTTAGCTTAATTTTATAAAAAAGGAAGTGGCGTGCACCACTTCCACAGCGAGTCGAGACAAAAGGCATTAAGAAGTCATTCTTAATGCCTTTATCTTTTTTAGTAACGGTGCCAGGCACTCAAACAATTCTATTAGTTGGTGGGAGTGGACCGCGGATAGCGAGGGTTGCGGCTTACGCTGTGCCCGCGGAAAGCGTCCGCCCGTAATGGAAATCGACGGCAGAAGTCTTTTATATTTATTTTGACTAAACCTTTTTATCCCATGAATACAATTTTTTTAT
>NZ_JBIVOH010000004.1:126726-331259 GCF_044754025.1 Lysinibacillus sp. NPDC093197
GTATTAAAAGTAGACTGTTTTCATTGCCTATTAAGTTGATTGGAGTGGAGGGCGGCGACTCCTGCGGGAACGCACGGCACGTAAGACGCAACAAACCACGCGTTAGCGAGGGTTGCGGCTTACGCTGTGCCCGCGGAAAGCGTCCGCCCGTAATGGAAATCAACGGCAGAAGTCTTTTATATTTATTTTGACTAAACCTTTTTATCCCATGACCACAATTTTTTTATTAAAAGTAGACTGTTTTCATTGCCTATTAAGTTGATTGGAGTGGAGGGCGGCGACTCCTGCGGGAACGCACGGCACGTAAGACGCAACAAACCGCGCGTTAGCGAGGGTTGCGGCTTACGCTGTGCCCGCGGAAAGCGTCCGCCCGTAACGGAAATCAACGGCAGTATTTTTATTTTAATTTAATAACCATTTACAAAGTTCGAGATTGTTTCGATTTCGTCTTCTGTCAGTTCTCTTTGTACGTGTTTTTCATATTCCTTAATAATGCTCTGCTTGTCTCCGCCGAAACGATCTGTAAAGTTGGCGATTGTTCGAAGATTCGCTACTTCTTGATTAAACTCTTCTTTACTAATCGGCTGTTGATGAGAAGGGATATATGTATCCGCATCAAATTGCTCTAATTCATCCAACAAGCGCAGCGTTTCCTTAATTGTATAGTTTTCTTTTACAGCGTAAAGATTAGGATAAATACAGTCAGCAAGGAAAAGAATCTTTTCTTCTTTGATATAGACAACTACTGAATCAGAAGCATGGTCCCCTCCAACATGTTGAATGATACAAGTTACCCCGCCAAGGTCCATTTCCGCACGTTTTTCAAACGTCACATCTGGTAAAACAATCTTAATATCTCGGTGATCTTTGAATTCTTCTTTAATAGCTCTAGCGCAAAATTCAATTTCAATTCCCTCTTTTACTCGCTCATCGATTGCTTCATCAGACCATGAGAACGGAATTAATTTCTCCATTTCTTCTTTTGTTGCTTTGGAAGCGATGGAAACAATATTACGTAGTGCTGACAGGCCAAAAATATGATCCCAATGCCAATGTGTTAGAACTACTATATCAGCATTAGGAACCCCCATTTTTAAAAGTTCTTCCTGAAAATATTGTACATGATCTTCCGAGTTACCTGCATCGATCATTAATGTCTTGTTATTGCCAACTACCATTCCTAGAATGGGGCGGTCGGTTTCTGATATTGGCGTGATATACCAAAAACGTTCACCTATTTTGTTAATTGAGTGCATAATAAATTATCTCCTTCCATTTATAATAGTTTAATTCAAAAAGTAATAATTTACTCTTTTGAAGAATTTTTTTGTGAATAAGAAGCAATTGCATGGCGCTTTATTCTACTTCGTTTGATAATATCGGGGGCTTAAAGGATATAAAAGGTTTGGAACTAGAAAGTAAAGGGAAAATAGTGCTTAAATTCATGATCCTAGCGAAAATGGTAATTGTAGTACTGGTCATATAAACAACTGAACTTCATTTACAAAAATTCAAGTTCAATACGATATCGATGTGAAAGTTTCTGCACTGGTCCAATTAAAAAGATGGAGTGAAATTATATTTTCATTCCATCTTTTATTACTTTATAAATGATGAATTAGGTTGTCGAGGTTTTAAATTGCATTTTATACCTTTTTATTTATATAATTACCATATTTAGTATTTAAATTAACCACTATTTTCCACTTAACGTAGGTTTAATTTCAAATACAATGATTTTTGAAGGGGTGATTGTATGTTGAAAAATATGAATAATTATACTTCAAAAGGAGAATTCACTTCCGTTATACTGGCTTCCCTCATGGGATTTTCTCAAGTCGTTTTTATTGAAAATGCCATTTCAGGTTTCATTATTTTATTAGCTATTACGATTTATTCTTATAAATTGGGCATCATTTCACTTTTATCTTCTATTGTCGGCACACTAATCGGAAAAATAGGAGGTGCGCAAGAAAATAGTGTTAGATCCGGTCTATTTGGATATAATTCTGTCTTAACAGCTTTGGCTATTTCATTATTTTTAACTGGAACTTCTAGGTGGGGCATCGCACTATTAGGAGCAATGATTGCAGCGATTTTTACAGCAACAATGATGCATTTTTTGAAAAATATAGACATGCCCGTCCTTACTTTTCCTTTTATCATCCTAACATGGTTTATCCTATTAGCTTCTTACAAACTAAACGTATTCCACTTAAGTGAATCTTTAGTACCCCAAAGTTTATCTTACTGGCAACTAAATATTGCAGGTGAGTTAAATTGGACTGTAGGTTTTTTGAATAATATTGAGCAAATCTTTTTTTTGAATCATCCTTTATCAGGTGTACTTCTTTATACCGCTATATTTTGGGCTAGTTGGAAACTTGGTATAAATGCTGTGATAGGAAGTGTCGTCGCTTTAGTCTTATCATATGGACTTGGAGGAGAACACGCTTTAATAATAGGAGGTCTTTACGGCTACAATGCGATATTAACATGTATGGCAGTCTCTACTGTATTTAGTACCAAATCTAATCGTTTTAGAATTATTTCAGGCATTCTAGCGACATGTGTAACCATACCGCTTACTGCTAGTTTTAGTACTTGGCTTTTACCATATGGCCTCCCTGTTCTAACGATGCCATTTGTCCTTAGTACTTGGCTCTTCTTAGGTGCTAGAAAGGTAATTCCTAATTTTTAAATAGAGAAATTCTTCAGCTGGAGAATTTAAATATTTTATAAGTACGTGATAACGACCAATAAAAAATGACATCTTACATAAATACTGGTCGTTTTGCGTACTTACCTTTTATCTCATCATCTCTGATCACACCCCCGATTAATTCATTCACAAATCACCAGTAATAATAGCTATAAAAAAATTATATACTAGGAAATAAATCAAACTACCCTCTTCGAAAATGCCCGATAATTCTCTTTAAATAAAACTCATTCTCTTTTAAACTATTTTTATGTTGACAATCGTATTTTAAATTAATATACTATTCCAAATTAAACCATCAAAAGGTAAATTAATCTTACTTAACTGGTACGTACATCACAATAAGTTTACAACACATAAAAGTAAATCCATTATTCCTACTGTCGTTAAACTCCTTGGTTTGCTGGTTGTAGCATACATCATTATAAGGTTTGTTACTGTCGATCATGTACTAACCCAAACTTTATTAATTCAAGCTACAATGCCTGCTCTAACATTGTCATCTATTTTATTTAGTAAATTTAATGCGAACGATAGATTAAGTGCAAATGTAACAGTAATTTCAACAATTTTTTCTTTATTGTCAATACTATTGCTTCTTTTAATTTTTGTTAAATTAAATTACTTTTAGGAGGAATTTTATGATGAAGATTGATTTACTTATAAGAAATGCAAATATTATCACTTTAGATGCTCATAGTACTCGTGTTAATGTTGTAGCTTCTTATAGAGGAAGAATTGTAGGAATATGGTCTAAAGCGGAATTTAATAAAGCAGAGGATTCATTAGCACCAGAAAAGGATTTTAAACAACTCGATTTAAATGGTGCAACGTTAATCCCTGGATTCATCGATACTCATAATCATCTATTTATGTATGCTTTAAATAAGGCGCAAGTTGATTGTTCATCTCCTCGAAATAAAAGTATTTCAGATATCCTCTACAATTTAGAGGCGTTTCATCAGAAACAAAATGACAGTAGTTGGATTTTAGGTTTTGGCTATGATGATACAATGCTCACTGAGAACCGACACCCTACTAAAGAAGACTTAGATAAAGTAAGTACAGACCGACCTATTATTGTCCGTCATATTTCAAATCATATTGCAGTTGTAAACTCCAAAGTACTGGAACTAGCGAAAATAGATGCTTCTGTGAAAGACCCAGAAGGAGGGCATTTTGGTCGTGATGCATCAAATAATTTAAATGGGGTTTTATACGAACATGCGGCAATGAGCTTTGTTTACGATTATATCCCTGCCCCTTTAAAAGAAGAAGTTATAGATTTAATTCGCGTCGCTGCTCAAGATTATGTTGCTCAAGGGATTACTACTAATACTGATGCAGCAGTTGGGCATTCAGAATACGATATTCATATGGATGTAATAAGAGATACAAAACATCCCATGAGAATGCGATTAATGTTTATGTATAATGTGTTATTGGAAGATGGCTTTTTTGAAAAGTATAATGCAAATCAACTAAATCAAAAAATATTAGAAGACTCAAATGGCATGGCTAAATTAGATAGTGTGAAGCTATTCCAAGACGGCTCGATTCAGGGGCTTACTGGAGCATTACGTCAACCGTATTATAATGATCCAAATTTATTTGGGGAACTTATTTTTCCACAACAAACTTTGAACGATTACGTATTAAATTTCCATAGTCGTGGCTTTAGAATTGCCACACATGGGAATGGGGATCGTGCGATAGGCTCTATCCTTGAAGCCTATCAACACGCACTTGACACTTCTCCAAGGACTGACCACCGTCATCGGATTGAACATGTCCAAACTGCTACACCAGAAGATTTGAAGTTAATGAAAGACTACAATATTGCTGCTTCATTTTTTATTAATCACGTTTATTACTGGGGCGACCGCCATAAAAACATCTTTTTAGGGCCTGAAAGAGCAGAAAGGATAAATCCATTGAAAGAAGCAGATGACTTAGGTTTGTTGTATACATTACATTCGGATTGTCCAGTTACTCCGATTTCCCCGCTCTTCTCAATATGGGCAGCGGTTAATCGTGTGACGAGTGGAGGACATGTACTAGGAGAAGGACAAAAAATTAATGTTGAAACCGCATTAAAATCAATGACAATTTACGGAGCTCAATTAAACTTCGACGAACAAGATTTAGGTAGTATTGAAATAGGAAAATTCGCTGATTTTGCTATTTTAGATAAGGATCCAACAGCAGTTGATCCTATGACCATTAAAGATATCAATATTTTATTTACGATAATTAATGGCGAAATAGTATTTGAAAATAAAGAGTTAGCTTTATCAAAGATGAAATAATTACTATCCCCCAATAGTAACTATTTATAGATGTTAGACAAACTACTGACGATCACCATCCGTTAGTAGTTTTCAGAATATTACAAAAATAGAACATCTATTCTATTCCTGTAGACAAATTTTAGTAAAGCGTTGATTTTTTCAACAAGCTCCCTTTCCGCAGGTACAGCATCGACTAATTTTTATTTAACAGAATCTTTCGACTTATTTTTTGTTTCATTTTAGAGTCCTAATATTCTCTCTTTCCGCTTCATCCTTGAGTTAAATTACCTATGAAATAATTTATATACTAAACAATAATTCTCTTTTAAATCATTTTTTTCTACTTAAACACTATTATTATGTTGACAACTATATTTTAAATTTATATACTATTCCAAAATAAACCATGGAATTGTAAATAAATTAACTCAACTGGTACGTACGTCATGATAAGTTAAATTTATTTGCTATTTTGAAAGGAGTTATTCTATGTCCCGAAAAACTTTTTTTAATGTCTTAATTGGTCTTGTTCTACCTGTTGCTAGTGTCATTGGTGGGTTAATTTATTTTCGTTACTCTGAACATTTTATTTTAGGTTTTCCAATTCTTTATTTTTGGATGTTCCTGTGGTTCATACTGACATCTATTTGTATTTCTTGTTCTTGGTTTTTCTTCGATAAAAAAAATTATGATTAATTACAAGGTGGGATAGATAATGGCAGTTACAATCTTCATTAGTGTTCTTATTTTTTCTCTAATTCTAGCAGTTCTTTCAAAAGGAAAATCAAAAAAAGACAATGTAGCAGATTATTTAGTTGGTGGCAGATCTTTTAACGGATTTATCTTATTCTTTCTCGCTATCGGCGAAGTTTATAGTATTGGAACAATAATTGGGTTTCCTGGAGGTATATACGCAAAAGGGGCTAGCTACGGCATATGGTTTCTAGGATACATTCTTTTAGCATATCCAGTTGGTTACTTCCTTTCTCCTCTTATTTGGCGGGCTGGTAAACACTATAATGCGATGACCGCTCCTGATTTGTTCAAAAGCCACTTTTCTAGCAGACCTTTAGAGTTACTAGTGGCATGTACTTGTTTACTTTTCCTCATTCCTTGGGGACAGTTACAATTTGAAGGGCTTATAGTAGCTTTAAATGCTTTAGGCTTCGATTTCCCACCTATTATTGCTGTATTCATTGCTGGAACAATCGCATATGTTTATGTTGCGATTTCTGGGGTTAAAGCACCTGCTGTTATTTCAATTTTAAAAGACATTCTGCTATTCGCAGCCATCATTATCGTAGGGTGGGCAGCATTTTCAAAACTCGATGGTGTAAAAAATCTATTTACTACTGCAAAGGAACACGGTGCTTCGGTGTCATTTGGTTCGACAGAACAAGTCACGTTTTCAATAACGACAATTATTTTCCAAGCAGTAGCTTTCTATTGTTTCCCATTTATTATAAATGTATTGTTCACTAGTAAATCAGAAGGGACAATTAAACGCGCCCAAAGATTTATGCCACTGTATATGCTTATGTATCCATTCTTAATTGCTGCGGCATATTTTGCTTTAATTGCTTTACCGAACATCGATAATCCTAACCATGCATTTATTGCAACATCAATTGAATTATTACCTTCATGGGTAGTTGGATTAGTAGCTGCTGGAGCCGCACTATCAGGGCTGTTAGTACTAGCCGTTATATCTTTAGTAGTCGGTGGTATTTTTACTCGTAACATTGTGACAAGTATTCCAGAAAATAAACAACGCAAATGGTCACAAGTCGTTGTTGTTGTTTATTTATTAATTTCAATGTTGTTAACTGTTTCACTTCCAAGCTTAATGCTCAATCTAATTAACACAGCTTATTTTGGCTTCGGTCAAATATTACCTGGTATTCTTTCAATTATTTTTTGGAAAAGAGCTACAGCTATAGGAGTAGGTGCAGGTATTCTAACTGGTACGGCAATCGCCTTATCCTTCCAATTTGCAGGTATTAGTATATTTGCAATCAATACCGGGCTTATTGCATTATGTTTCAACTTCCCTGTCTTGATTATCGTGAGTCTACTGACATCTAAAAATAAACAGCTGCTCACACCGATAGTATCTGTGCGCATGGAAAAATAGTTTAATAATGATTGTTTTAGGAAGTGCATGAAATGGAGTATTCTGTTGTTTTTGAATCAATTTTATTAATAGGGTTTATGATTTTAATAGGTGTATTACTCGCTCGCATTACACCTATTAATGATAGTACTCGTAAAACCTATACGCTTATTATCGTGAATGTAGCGATGCCCTGTATTATTTTGTCGAGCATATTTAAGGTAGATATTAGTCCTTCTATTCTTAAAAATATCGGAATGGTATTTGGACTATCAATTATTATATGTTTAATTGGCATTTTACTAGGTTGGCTATTGATTACTATTTTTGATAAGGACAGTTCGATTAAACCTGAAATTGCCCTTCTCTCAGGCCTTGGCAATACAGGTTTCATCGGGATACCATTATGTGCCGCGATTTTAGGTCCTAAAGGTGCTTTATATGCTGCAATTTTTGATGCAGGTGTGGACTTAGTAATATGGACTGTTGGCGTTATGCTGCTACAAAAATCGATGAAATTTTCATTTAGCACGTTGAAATCGATGATCAATATTCCAACCATTGCAATTGTATGTGGCTTATTCTTTGCTTTTGTTAATTATCGTCCTCCCGTTATTTTTATTACGTTAACAAATCAATTAGCTGCACTTGCATCACCACTTGCCATGTTTTATATCGGAATACTAATAATGTCTGTAAACAAAGCTCAATTTACAGCACTTAAAAGTAAATCGATCATTCCTACATTGGTTAAACTCCTTGGTTTGCCGGTTGTAGTGTTCATCATTATAAGTTTTATTACTGTCGATCAAGTCATTGCACAAACCTTATTAATTCAAGCTACAATGCCTGCTCTGACATTGTCTTCTATTTTATTTAGTAAATATAATGCGAATGATAAATTAGGCGCTATTGTTACAGTTATATCAACAATATTTTCTTTGTTATCGATACCGTTACTTCTATTAATATTGGTTAAATTAAATTACTTTTAGGAGGTCAATAAAATGTTAAAAGTTGATTTACTTATTAAAAATGCAAATATTATTACTTTAGATGCTCATAGTACACGTGCTAATGTTGTAGCTTCTTTTGAGGGAAGAATCGTAGGAATATGGTCTAAAGATGAATTTAATCAAATTAAAGATTCATTAATTTTAAAACAAGATATGAATGAAGTAGATTTAAATGGCGCAACGTTAATCCCTGGTTTCATCGACACACATAACCATCTATTAATATATGCGCTAAACAAGTCTCAAGTAGATTGTTCCCCTACAAATAATAAAAGTATTACCGATATCATCTATAAGTTAACGGAGTTCCTTAATAAACGAGCTGACAGCAGTTGGATTTTAGGCTTTGGCTATGATGATACAATGCTAATAGAAAATAGGCACCCTACAAAAGAAGACTTAGATAAAGTAAGTACGGATCGACCTATATTTATCCGCCATATTTCAAATCATCTGGCAGTTGCAAACTCAAAAGCACTGGAAATCGCTGAGTTAGATGCTTCGATTCAAGACCCCGCTGGAGGTCATTTTGGTCGAGATGAATTCAATAATTTAAATGGTGTTTTATATGAGCCAGCTGCCATGGACTTAGTTTTCAATAGTATACCTACTCCATCGAACGAAGAAGTAATTGAGTTAATTCGAATAGCTTCTCAAGATTATTTAGCACAAGGAATCACAACGAATACAGATGCAGGGGTTGGATTAACATTAGGTCCAATCGAATACGATATCCATATTGAAGCTTTGAAAGAAAAAGCACATCCAATGAGAATGCGATTAATGATTATGAATGATTTGTTATTGGAAGGTGGCATTTTTGAAAAGTATAATGCTACTCAACTTAATGAGAAAATTTTAGAGGATTCTAATGGCATGGCCAAATTAGATAGCGCAAAACTATTCCAAGATGGTTCGATTCAGGGGCTTACAGGCGCATTACGTCAGCCATATTATAATGATCCGAATTTATACGGGGACCTAATTTTCCCACAACATATTTTGAACAATTACGTATTAGATTTCCATAATCGAGGCTTTAGAATAGCGACACACGGCAATGGAGACCGTTCCATAGGCTCTATCCTTGAGTCATATCAATATGCACTTGATACTTCTCCAAGCAGTGATCATCGTCATCGAATTGAACATGTGCAAACTGCTACACCTGAAGATTTAAAATTAATGAAAGACTACAATATTGCTGCTTCATTCTTCATTAATCATGTTTATTACTGGGGCGATCGCCATAAAAATATCTTTTTAGGGCCTGAAAGAGCAGAGAGAATGAACCCACTCAAAGAAGCTGATGATTTAGGTTTGTTGTATACATTACATTCAGATTGTCCTATTACGCCTATTTCTCCACTCTTTTCAATATGGGCCGCAGTTAATCGCATGACGAGAGACGGGCATGTACTAGGTGAAGGACAAAAAATAGATGTTGAAAGCGCGTTAAAATCTATGACAATTTACGGTGCCCAATTGAATTTCGACGAACAGGATTTAGGCAGTATTGAAATAGGGAAATTAGCTGATTTTGCAATTTTAGATAACGACCCTACAGCCGTTGATCCGATGACGATTAAAGATATCACTATTTTAGCTACGATTATTAATGGTGAATTTGTATTTGAAAGTAAAGAATTAGCTTTTTCAAAGTGAAAATAATTACTATTCCCCAATAGTAACTATTTATATATTATTAAAAAACTACTGACTCCCCATTTGTCAGTAGTTTTCTGTTGCCAAACAAAAGCATCTGTTATAGGCCTGTAAACTTACTTTTTTTAAATGTTGATTTCCATTCAAGAAGCTCCCTTTCCGCAGGCACGGCTTCCACTCCAATCAACTAGTAACGCCTACTTAAATCTGTCTCATTTTGAAAATTCAAGTTCAAGTTCATTATCCATTGTTACTGCTTTTTTAAACGTTGAGATTTGAAATGAAAAGCATACATACCTGGATTATAATCCGCAATACAATATTCAATGAGATCGCCATTAATATCATAAACAAAGCGATTCAGGTGGAGTGAATTACTGTTTTCTTTAATATTAAGCAATTTACAATCCTCTTTAGAAATAGGCTTACTCGTAATCACCTCATCCGCATCATGCAATTGTATATTCATTTCATCCTCTAACAAGTCATATAACGTACCACTTTTAATATCCAGTTTAGAAAGCTTTTCACCAATTTCTATTGGATAGTATTGTGTCTCAATGGCTATTGGCATATCATCTGCATAACGTACCCGTTTAATCAAATATGCTTCAGCTAAATTGATCGCTTCTTTTACTTCATCAGAAACCGTAATAATCCCATGTTTAATTAACTTCGTCCCCGGCTTCATCCCCATATTCTCAATACTTTTAGTCGTACTAATTAGATTACCCAACCAGTAATGAACGGGTTTTCTAGTAATATATGTACCTTTACCATGTCTTTTCTCCACAATACCATCTATTACCAATTGTGAAATAGCTTCTCTTACTGTACTTCTACTAACATTATATTCTTCCATTAATTCACGTTCGCTTGGTATTTTACTTATATATATACCTTGATTAATTTTCTTTTCGACCATTTTTCTTAACTGTATATGAAGAGGTATTGGATTATTTGAGTTAATCATTATTACACTCCTTTCAATAGTAAGTTTGTATAGGGTTAATTGGATTGCTAGACATATTATTATGAATCCTAAAAGTAACTGAATACCCATAATAATCATTTTTAAGCGTTACTGCTATTATATCTAGTCTCATCAGACCTCGTCCACATCATTCCTTCTTAAATTAATCTATAAGCACTCTCCTTCTTCAAAAGCTCAAATAAATTACATAGAGCCATCTATATTTAGATGGCTTCTATTTTTGTTCTATATTTTAAATGCATAATATTAATTATTATATTATTAACGCTCTATACATGATTACAGCAAATTAATCTCTTGTAGTTATTGCATGAAGCTCTATTTAAGCCTCTTTCCGATATGAACAGTCTCACACTTGTTTCCGCTTCTTATTTATTAGCCAATTCATAGTTTTTTAAGTTTTCTATTGTATGAGAAAGAAGTGAAAAGTCGCCCCAATTCTTATGTCCTGGAATAACTACCTTTGCTTCTGGATATTTATTAATAAGGTTTTGCATTGTATGAGGCCATGCACTCATATTTGCTTCATCAATTATCCCAACGTTATCCTGTTCAAGTGCAAAAATCATATCGCCAAATAACATTTTATATTGAGGTAACCATACGACAATATTATCTCTTGTATGAGCTTCACCTGGATAATATGTCTCTATAATAACTTTGCCTGCTTTAAATACAGGGTTTCTATCCAAGTTAGTTTTAATTTGAGGATATCCTACATCCTTTATCATTTTTGCAATAAAAGATGTACTTTCAACTGGAATTTTAGCATCCAATAAAGCTTGGATACCGCCAACACGGTCAATTTTATGATGAGTAATAATCGCTTTCTTTACACGTTTATGGAAATTTTGTTCAATCAATGTTAATAATTCATCTGCTAATTGGTCATTCCACGTGGCATCTATAAGATAAAGTCCTTTAGATGAGTTAATAAGCAGACCGTTTGCTGGCACTAAATAGCCATCCATATTTTCATAGGTCGTGTGGACCCAAACCTCATTATTGATTTTTGTTAATTTAACTGAACCATCCTTGTTGCTAATTTCAGTTTGATTTCTGCCTTTTAAAATCCCTTCATTTTCCTCACTTTTGGTAGATGCGTATGTTTTAGATTTTTCTATTGGAAATAAAAAAGATCCAATAATCACTGCCAAACTTAAAACACACAGTAAAACTTTTTTTGAACTCATTATTTTTTTCTTCATGTTTCTAACTCCTCCTTTTCCTTGTTCATTTTAGATTGAGATATTGCCCTGTTCAATAACAGAACGCTAACAAAACGCTAACAGTACAAGAAAAAAGAATGACTATTACCTAGATAAAGAACCGATTCTTTACATTTCAAGTTCATATGATAAGATACCCTTTGCATACTTTAAACTAAATTTGTTCCTTAAGGAGTATACAGATGTTAAATCAGGATGTTTATATTTCAATAAATAAGGGAGAAACACTTACTAAACAAAATAGAATTTTTATTACAAATACTGAAATTGTATTAGGGCGTGAGGGGAGAGATTTTATACCAGACGTTTCTTTTACTAGTCAATACATTTCAAGAAAACACGCTTTAATTGGTGTTGAAAGTGGAAATTATTATATTATTGATCTTAAGAGTAAACACGGAACAGAAATAAATTATACTAGCATTGAAAAGAACAAACCTTTTTTCCTTCACGATAGGGATGTTATTAGTTTAGCTCAAGGCACTTCGGTTCTTACTTTCCATCATCATTCGAAGAGCAGCCTTGATAAAACGCTTGAATTACCTATATTACAAAATGACAATATGGATGATTCTATTGGATTAACTATTAATATTGAACGAAGAGAAATACTAATTGACGGTGTTCAAATTTATCTTACAAGTAAAGACACAGGGCTATTTTGGTTGTTACATCAAAATAAGGGTTGTGCAGTAAGTTATGATGAAATAAAAATTACCGTTTGGCCTGAACGAATTTTACATAAAAATGAAAAACCGGACGTAGGACGTGAAGAAATTAATATGCTTGTATATAGATTAAGAAAGAAATTAGGTAAATACGGGAAATATATTAATTCGGTCCCACGTTACGGATATATATTAGACTTGTAAGCATTACACTACATAGCCTATTTTTAAATAATGTTGTACGGGCATTTTAAGAAATTGTTGGGATATCTGCCCCTTTCGTTATACATCGTTGAAATTTGTGACTTACGAAAAGTGTACGGGGCAAATCCTAACCACGCATGTATCGCTTTTATAACTGTTTTCTTATATTTTCCGGCTCATATGATTCCCCTATTTACCCCAACAAAATCATCAACTTGCTGCAATCCCTACTGTGCGATTGATAAAACTTAACTCTGTCATGTTATTATTATTCATTTTTTATATGCAAAGATTTTCCGTGTAACTTAGTGAGATAATGTTTTGTCAGAAAACCTAATAGAATCTCTACAAAAATTGCAAATAAAACAATAACATATATATGATTTGATAGAAAATCAAACAACACGCCATATAAAGATTGCCCAATTGGATAAGAACACATGACGATTGTTGAGACAACCGCACTTACTTTTCCTAACATTGCATTTGGTGTTTCTGTTTGAATAAACGTTTGTGCAAAAATGGTGAAAATCCCTACTGATGCGATGCATAAAAATGTACTTATACAAATGACAACATAGGCAATCATCGGTTGTATTGGTAAACCTGATACAAGTGCAATAGGTAATAATAACATTCCTCCTAATAAGATAAATAGATAAGAGTTATGAATGCTGAATTTTTTAGCCACTAATCCTATAAACAGACCTGCTCCAATCGAGCCGATAGCTAAGAAGCCTTCAGCAATACCATATAGTTGAGAACTCAAACCAAGTTTTACTTTTATTAAATAAGGCAAACCAATCAAAATCATCGATGAGAAAAACAAATTAATAGCAGCAACCAATAATAAAATCTTAAATAAAACCGGATTATCCTTCCCGATAAAAGTTATTGCCTGCTTTAAATCCATAATCACTGTTTTTATTATTTTTCCATCAGAAGTTTGTTTAGTAAATGGTATTCGCATAAATCCTTCTAGCATAGCTGCAATAAAGAAGGCAAACGCGCTAATTATAACAATTACCTTTAAATCCAAAAATCCGTACAACATCCCGCCTAAAATTGGCCCTAAGAAATTAGCTAATGCGTTAACTTGAACAACAATACCGTTCGCTTGCAACAAATAATGGCTATCTACTAGTATAGGAACGCTCGATTGTACAGCTGGTTGATACATAGACTGAATAATGGAGAGTACAATCATCACACCTGCTACTAAGAAAACAATCTGATTGCTACCTATTTGAGTAAGAAATAATAAACATACTAGTGCTGTAATCACATCTAAACCAACCATAATATTCCTTCGATTCACTCGATCTGCCAGCACGCCTCCAAAAGGTGATAACAAAATTGTAGGAAGCATCGAGACTGCAAGAACACCTCCAAAAGCTCCAGCTGAACCTGTCTCATCTAAAATATACAGCGATAGAGAAAAACGTAAAATCGAATTTCCAAATAAAGATATAATCTGACCTATAATTAATAACGTAAAATCCTTTTTAAATAGACTCCTATTTTTCATATAATGTCCTTCCTTGAATCATGTTATAAACAAACCGACCGGCGGTATTTATTATTTAAATAATATGCCGCCTTTAATAGGCAGCTGATTATTTAAATATGCTTTTCAAATAACTTTTCATCGCATTTAAAACTTCGTCATCCATAAACGGTATTCCCATAAGTTCAGTAAGACTTTTTAAATATAAAATTCTACGTTCTAAATCTTCTTCACTTACTTGACCTATCATTGGGCTTAACCAAACATTATTTAATAATAAGATAACCTCACTGGCACTTTTACTATCCTCTAAAGAAATTGAGCCATCCTTTTTACCTTCTTCGATAAGCTCTTGAAACATTGGCGCACCATATTTCAGTGTACCATTTAATAAGACACTAACGAATTTAGGATTTTCTGTTAATGATATTGCCTTTCTATTAAACTGTTGCTTTTCAAGATTTTCAAATTCATTCTTTATGATCTTCTTTAGTTTTTGCAGTCCATTTAAATGGTTAAGATTTTTATACAGCTCAATTGTATCTGAATAATTTCCCTTATCACCTATTGCATGCAAGATTTCTTCCTTTGACTTAAAGTGATGATAAATAGCACCTTTACTCATACCTAATTCATTAATAATGTCCTGTATCGTTGTTTGTTCATAACCCTTTTCTAAAAACAGTCGATACGAAATCGAAAGAATTTGTTGAACGGTTTTTTCAGGATGTTTATTTCTAGCCATGCTTCTCCTCCATACATACCGGTAGTATGTTTAGAGAATATCACTTAGATATTTATAAGTCAAATCCATGCAGAATCCAAGGAAATGCCGAATTACAATAAGTTTGTTTGATTTCATCAAATTTTTTTATTGTGATAATGATGCAACTTACTATCCTTCGATAAAAAAGACAATAATTGGTATTTATTTTAAGCTTTGTTCATCTTGAGAAAGGCTCTTAAGATAAACAGAAAACACGGTTTTTTCTACACCGCTTTCCACTTTTATTTCACCCTCGTGTATTTCAACAATGCTTTTAGCAATGGCAAGTCCTAAACCGGAACTTTCAGAATGCATTCCACGTGACTTATCAACCTGATAAAACCTTTCGAAAATATGAGGTAAATCTAAAGCTGGGATAGGATTCCCGTAACTTATCACTTTTACTAAAATATTTTTATTGTCTAAAGTAGCACAAATATCAATTTGTTTTTTCTTTATTCCATATTTTAAAGCGTTTGACAACAGGTTCTCAAAAACACGAATAAGAAGATTCCCATCTGCTTCTGTAATAAGTGGATTAGAACAATATGTTTCATTACAAACAAACTGCCTATGCTCTATCTCAATACGATTATGTTCAACTAGCTGCCCAAGCATTTCCTTTATATTGAGTGGTTCCTTTTTTACTTTAAGCTGATGATTTTGCACTCTAGTATATTCAAATAAATCCTGAATTAACCTATGCAACAGAGTTGATTTCTCATAGGCAATATCAATGTAATGCCTTAGTTCTACTTCATCTCTATATTTATCTTCCGTAATAAGTGACAAATAACCAAGTATAGAAGTCAATGGAGTACGTAGGTCGTGGGAGACATTTGTAATTAGCTCGTTTTTTGTTCTTTGTGCATTGCGTTCTTCCATTATCAGTGTATCCATTTTGCTGATAATCATATTGATACTTTCTGTTAATTGCAACAAATTTTTATCTTGATAAACCGGTTTGAACTTCGTATCTGGACTGCCTACATACTTTTTAGTATCGGTAACCAGCTGATTGAGAGATTTAAAAAACAGTCTTCTTTTTTCACGTCGGTAAAATAATAAAAAATAAAATATGAATACTATAAAAAAACTTATCAATTTAAGAAGAAATGGCCAATGAGAAGAATATAGAATATCATTAACTCTCCTCTTACCAAACAAAGTAATAAATTCGGTAACCATGCCACTACCAACTACTGATGTATTAATAAAACCTACCACCGCATTTTTAATAATGAATAAAGAAACTGCTGACAAAATAGTGGATAGAATAATCGCGGTGATAAGACGCCACTTCGAAAATAGCCCAATTTCTAGTAACAACAATCTAATACTCAACTTTATAACCAACTCCCCAAACAGTCACAATCAGTTTTTCACCATTTAATGCGCGGTCAATTTTTGCTCTTAAATTACTTATATGAACCATTACGGTTTTACTTGAATAGATTTCCTGTTCATTCCATACCAATTGAAAGATATCTTCAGAACTATATACACGTCCAGGCTTACTACAAAGTAAGCATAAAATATCGAATTCAATTGCTGTTAATTTCAATGGGGTATTATCAATACTTACAGTATGTTTCTGTTTATTAATTTCTAAAGGTCCACAGATTATACATTCAGTAGAGGATTCTTTGTTAATTTGTAAGTACCCTGATCTTCTTAACAATGCTTTCACTCGGGCTATAAGTTCTAATGTATTAAAAGGTTTAATAAGGTAATCATCCGCCCCAGTAGTAAGACCGTATATTTTATCCATATCTTGTGCTTTTGCACTTAACATTAAAATCGGTACAGTTTGATTATTTTGTCGTATTTCGCGACAAACTAAAATCCCATCCTTTTTAGGCATCATCACATCTAGAATAATTAAATTAATTGAATGCCTTGAAAGCATTTTTAAGCCTTCTTCCCCATCATGTGCTATATGCACCTTATAGTGTTCCGCCTCTAAATAAATCCGTAATAAATTCGTAATATCAGTATCGTCATCTATTATTAAAATAACGGCACTCATAAGACAACACCACCTATTTTTTCTAAATTCTTCTTATATTATAAACGTAGATACTTTCGTAAAACTATCTACTACCGTAATCTTAAGACTTTCTTTAACTTTTCTTTCCTTTCTATTTATTTTCACTAACTACAATAAGGAATTGTTAACAAGTATTTAGAGTAGAAGAGACGGAGGAAAAAAAGATGAAATGCAGGAAGCTCAAAAGAAAAAGCAAATTACTAATTATTGTAATTGTTTTAATAGGGTGCTATGTAGGAGCATTCAAGTTCAACCAAAAAAACGAGATAAAAGAGAACTTTAGACTCTCACCAGCCTTTATAGATTCTCCATTAGAAGCACCAACCATAACAGGTCACTCAGCAATCTTATTGAATGCATCTACAGAAGTGGTCTTAATGGAACAAGATGCAGATATCCCTTTTCCAGTCGCAAGCATGTCCAAAATGATGACAGAGTATATAGTACAGATGCAAATTAATAATGGAAATTTAGAATGGGATGATCCGGTTGTAATGTCACACAGTGCAAACAATATGGATTCTCGAGCGGTTAAAATTTATGTCAAAGACAATGATGTTTTAACAGTGCGGGACTTATATAGTGCGATGGTTATTCACTCTGCAAACAATGCTACCATTGCCTTGGCAGAGCACATAGCAGGATCAGAGAAAAAATTTGCAAAGCTAATGAATGATACAGCTAAAAAGATAGGTCTTTCTTCCAAAACAAAATTTGTAAACTCAACAGGATTATCTAATACTGATGGTTCTGAAAATGTTATGACAGCAAAAGATGTTGCATTACTTGCCAATCAATTATTACGTGATTACCCTGATGTAATCGAAACAACCAAACTGCTTGAATACAAATTAGCATACGATGGGACAACCTTAAAGAATTCCAACGCTATGCTATATCCCGAAAATCAAGATTTATATTTTAAACTGGTGGATGGATTAAAAACAGGTTTTACTGAAACTGCAGGATATTGCTTTACAGGAACTGCACAAAGTGGAGATACACGACTGATTTCGGTTGTAATGGGCGCAAAAAGTGATGATGCTCGATTTCTTGAGACACATAAGTTACTCTCATTTGGATTTGAGCATTTTTGAAAATGACAAACTAGAAAAAATTAAAAGAGGCGGTTAGAAGCACTGTTCACTTCCAACTGTCTTTAAAAATTTTCTTGATAACAGAACTAATTATAACGTTATCAAACAACCTTCTCGTTGTGCAAATTAGATTTCCTATTACAATTGTGTTTTCAAACCAGATATGTATTACCTTCCCCTATTCGACTTCGCATAAATTCTTATTGTTAAGTAATTCTTTCGTTAATCTAGCTACTTTATTAATTATTTGTTAATGCCATAGTCACTGGAACTGATGAGAAATCGTATATTCAAAATGTTTATCTTACGACACAGAATGCCCTTATCGTCTTATATATATTTTATATAAATCACTTAGTAAAAATATATTATCCATGTTAAAATCTGGTCTTTATAATGAAGGTATCACTATTAAAGGAGGAATTGGAATGGAGTTTAATAAACTTGGCAATAGTGGATTATCTGTAAGCAAGATTGCATACGGCAACTGGATAAATCACGGGGGCAAAGTAGATGAAGATACTGCAAATGAGTGTGTGAAAGCTGCTCTAGATGTTGGTATTACAACATTTGATACTGCGGATGTTTATTCAGATACAAAAGCTGAAGAAATACTCGGTCGTTCTTTAAATGGTATACGACGCGAGAGCATTGAACTTTGCACAAAGGTATGCCATCCCACTGGAAACGGGCCAAATGATAGAGGTTTATCAAGAAAACACATTTTTGAAAATTGTAATGCCTCTTTACGTAGGTTGCAGACTGATTATATAGATGTCTATTATGCACACCGGTTTGACCCAACTACTCCCCTTGAAGAAACAATGTTAGCCTTCGCAGATCTTGTAAGACAAGGTAAAGTTCTATATATCGGGGTAAGTGAGTGGACATCAGAACAAATTACCCGTGGTGCAGCACTTGCACGTGAATTGAATATCCCTCTTATCGCAAGCCAACCCCAATATTCAATGCTGTGGAGAGTTATCGAAACTGATGTAATCCCAACCTGTCAACGTGAGGGACTCGGACAAGTAGTATGGTCGCCTTTAGCACAAGGTGTTCTCACAGGAAAATATTTACCTCAACAACCAGTACCAACACAATCCCGTGCTAACTCTTCAGCTGGTAAACCATTTTTTAATAAACTTGCACAACGTTGGATGGATGACAATGTTCTTACTGCTATCCAAAACCTAAAACCTATCGCACAACAGATTGATCTTTCCCTTGCTCAGCTCTCAGTAGCTTGGGTGCTACAAAATCACAATGTTTCATCAGCAATTATCGGGGCATCGAGTCCAGAACAGGTAAGAGAGAATACCGTAGCTGCTAGTGTCAAACTAGAGCCTGAAATAATGCAGCAAATTGATAAAGTATTAGAAGGTATCGTTGAGTACAATCCAAGTAAAACAGGTTGAGTTTATGCATGATAAAGATTGAACTAACTAACAATCCCTCCTACCCATCCCATGTGGATGGGCTTTTATTTTTGATGGTCAAGATGTAAAAGCGAATATACCTCTCGAACAACTGTTAAGAAATGTTCTGCTACTGCAGATGTTTCATCTTTTCTCCAGCAAACATAAAGGTTTACTTTTGGTGTAGTTTGTTGGATTTTTTTATAGATAACACCAGGACGTTTATAACTTTCTACAGATGAAGGGACGACAGAAACGCCCATTCCTGTTGCAACTAAATTAACAATCGTATGCATTTGAATCGCTTCTTGAACTACATTTAAATTTACGCCATGCTCCCAAAAGTAGCTAATAATTAAATCATAAAAATTTGAGCCCATTTGACGCGGAAACAAAATAAATGGTTCACCAATTAACAACTCGATTGGAATTTCGGACCATTTGGCAAAAGGATGATCTTGATGTAAAACTACTGTTAAAGATTCTTCAGAACAAACTTCAGAAGATAGTATTTCGTTATTCTGGTTAGACCGAATAAATCCAATATGAATTTGTTTTTCATTAAGTGCCTTTATTTGCTGCTCCGTTGTCATTTCACGCAACATAAGATTGATTTTAGGAAAGCGTTCTCGAAATACATTCAGCACTTCTATAACAATTTCTGTAGAATCGACAAAACCGATTATTAAGTTTCCTATTTTACCTTCAGCAGCAAGTTGTGTTTCTTCTATTGTTCTTTCTAACTGCAACAACGTTTGTTGAGAACCTGCTAAAAATATCTTTCCAGCATCCGTCAGTTCAACCATTCTTTTTGTACGATGAAAAAGTTGTACGCCCAATTCTTCTTCCAATTTACGAATTTCTTGGCTTAAAGGAGGTTGTGCCATTCTGAGACGTTCTGCAGCACGACTAAAGTTCAATTCTTCTGCGACCATTATAAAATAGCGAATTTTCCTAATATCTATTTTCATGCACCCTTTCTGGAAATCCAATAAGCAACTATTTACATTAATTTTAGCATAATCTACCATTTTATTATTTAAGAAAAGAACTATCTTAGTTTTTTGACTAAAATAAAAATAAGTATATTCTTGCCATGTCGGCAAAAATACACTTAATTTATCATGAAAAATATAGTGCGCATACGCTTAACAAAGTGTAAATGGCTTTTCAACTGTCAAACTGCTTCGATAAAAATTGTAACTTTGACCTTTACGCTTTCGTACTAAATAATTGCGTTCCATTAAATAATGTACAAAGGTAATCACTTGAATAAATGCAGCCCCTCGAAGCTCTGCTGGCTTATGTGCATACACCTGATTCGTAATTTCCTGTGCGGTCGCCCCTTCCTCAGGTATTGCTTTTAAAATTTGCTGACATTTGTCAGTATAATGAACCATCAATCTTGATACGCGCTCATTAAAGTCTTCAATCTGTGTCCCATGTGCTGGCAATGCATCATGAATTTTCAATTGACCTAAGCTTTCAAATGTCGCTAAATATAAGGCAAGAGGATTTTGCATGTGTGTAGAAGGCATAACAATCGGGTTAATAATTTCTAATAAATGATCACCTAAAAATAACACGCCTGCCTCTTTTTCATAAAAGCAATAATGATCTGGCGAGTGTCCAGGTGTCCAAATTGGCTGTAAATTAAATGTTTCACTTTCAATCATTTGATGCTCCGAAAAAATAACATCTACATGTACTTGGAATGGTTCGAATCGATTAAATACTGCAGATGCCGCTTTATCTTGCACCATCCCATAATCAGCCAGAAAAGATAAACTTCCATCCTCAGTAATTCCGTTTTCAAAGCGTTCCCGTCTGCTCGTAAATTCCTCGTAACTTCGTTGAGACATCCAAATAGTTGTCTCATACTCATCTTGGAGCCATTTTGCCAAGCCAAAATGATCAATATGCAAGTGTGTGATAAGTACACGATTAACTCGTCGTTGACCAATGACCCGCCGCCATATTTCTTTCGACTCAGCATTATCGTCACCTGTATCAATAATTGTAATTCCAGAAGGCTCTTCAATTACATAGCAGTTAACACTACGTAAATCATAAGGAATCGGCAATGTAACAACTTGCCAATTTAAAAGCTTTTGATTTTGCATTTTTACACCTCTACTTAATTATTCTATTATTCTGTCTTTTTATGTTAAGATAATAGCACTTCTTATGGAAAGGAGCCAACTTATGGTACAACAAATCGATCTATTTATTTATAATGCCGTTATTTTAACACAATCAACGTCTGTACCAATCGCTACAAGTATGGCCATTCATAACGGAAAAATCATTGCTCTATTTGGGCATAATGATTCTTCACCCTATCAAGCTAAAATAAGTATTGATGCACAGCAAAAGGTAATTTTGCCTGGTTTTATCGATGCACATTGTCACTTGCAAGCGATGGTTAGCGAACAGTTTAGTATACATATACCAACATCATACGAAACGAAAGAGGCACTTTTTGCATATCTTCGTAAGCAAATTTCACATATTCCAAACGGTAATTGGGTTCGTATTAATGGCTATCATCCTTTTCATTTCCCCCATATAGAACCTTTATCTATGGCAATGTTGGATGAGCTTTCTACCAATCACCCAATCCGTGTACGCTATGTAACGCGGCATACATCCGTGTTAAACAGTAAGGGTTGGGACTATTTCAAACAAGCTTTAGAAAATCATCCTAATGACGGCATCCATATTGAGCTTGATTCACTTGGACAGCCTACAGGTATTATTCATGGAGCAGATGCTTTACTAAATGAATCTGTTTTACCGAAATTACCTGAAGAACAGTGGTTAGTGGGCATAGAAGCTTTACAAGCAAAGCTTCTATCTTTAGGGATTACTACTGTTTGTGATGCATCTCCAACTACATCAGTATCTCAGCTTGCAATATGGAAAAAAGCTGCTCAACACTTTTGGAAAATTCCAGTTCACTGGATGACCGGTAGCCCACACTTTGATGACCTAGCAAATCATCTACAACCTATACCAATATTTAAACGGAATGCCTTAAAAATTGTGTTGGAGACAATGCCAGAAATTTATCCTACAAAGGATGCCATTGTACAAATGATGAAACAAGCATTTCTCGCAAATAGCCCTGTTGCAATTCATGTTGTAAATCCTGAGATGGTTTGGCATGCTATTGATGCATTAAAAACAGTACGTCAGCAACTCCCTGAAGTAAACGGAATTTGTCGTTTTGAACACTTAAGTTTATGTCCCGAAGCTTTTTTCGATATGATACATGAACACCAAATACAGGTTGTCACAAATCCTCCGTTTATCGATATTCATGGAGATCGGTACTTACAGCAAGTAGACGATAATGAACACTGTTGGCTCTATCCAGTGAATTCTTTACTACAACATGGCATAACAGTCGCAGCTGGTTCAGATGCACCCGTTGCGCCTATCTCCCCTTGGCTTGGTTTGCATGCTGCATGTACAAGGCAAAGTAAAAATGGCTTACAAGTAAATATACGAGAGGCTGTTTCAAGACAAAATGCGCTTAACCTTTATACGACTCATGCCGCTTTAGTTATCGGTGAGCAACACCAAATAGGGCAACTTGCACCAGGCTTTGACGCTAATTTTATTATTGTTAAACAACATCCTGTAAACTGCACCCTTTATCAGCTCCAAAACATGCAAGTATTAGAAACATGGATTGCTGGTGAGCGACTTTATCATTCTTCATAACAAATATTGTATTTCGAGCAACATATATATATAATAAGTACTTAATTGCTATAATCGCAATTTTCTAAAAACGGAAAGGTGTGAAAACTATGGATAATACTAAAACCGTCCACCGATTAAGCACTGTGGATAATGCCATCTCATTACTCACATTATTTTTAAAATACCAATCAATCGGGCTAGTTGATATTGAGCGCGAGCTACAAATTAGTAAAACAGCGGCTTTTCGTTTAGCAGTTACGTTAACTGACCGTGGTATGCTATTAAAAAATTCCGAAAATAAAACGTATCAGCCAGGGCCAATTATTTTCCAAATCGTCAATCGCTTTCATTCGCCAGATATTGTCTCTATTGCCCAGCCATACATGGTGGAACTTGCAGCTACAACAAAGGAGTCTGTTTACTTATCTATACGCTCAGGTAATAAACACCTCTTTTTATCAGGAGTTGAAAGTGAACATGCCTTAAAAGTAACCACTCCACTAGGAGAAGAATATGAATTATATTACGGCGCTATCGGTAAATTACATATGGCCTACATGTCGCCTAAAGATCTACAAACATATTTTAATCGCACTACCTATATCCAACATACAGAAACTACGCTAGATATTGAGCTTCTAAAGCAACAGCTCTCCACTATCAAGCAAGATGGCTATGCCTGGAGCCTTGGAGAACGGGCAGATGGAATGATTGGTGTTGCTGCGCCTATTTGGGGGAATAGTGAAGAGCCTGTAGCCGCGCTAACGATTCTTCTCCCTCTTTCCCGTTTTAATGATGACATTAAAGAACAAATGGAAAAAATCGTGCAAGAATATACAGCAAAAATTACACAAGACTTTCTTGAAAAGCAACACTAGCCATTTGCAATGACCTGTTGTTTATAACTTTCCTTTACAAGGGTTTGTTCAAATGCAAGCCCTTGCTCTAACGATCGATCCATACCACTAGAAATTAATCGTTTAATTTGCTGTGCTGTCTTAGGATACGTCGTTATACGCTTCATAAAACTTAATACTTCATCAAATAAATGCTCTTCTTCAAAAATGTCCGTGACAATTTGACGAGCCTTCGCTTCCTCAGCTGACAAATAATAACCTTTCATCGCAAAATCGATCGCCCAACCATGACGCATTAATCGGGGCAGGCTTTGTGTTCCGCCAGCTGCCGGTAACATACCTAGTGCACATTCAGGCAAAGAAATTTTTGTTTTTGGTGCTGCAAAACGAAAGTCGCAAATCATCGCCATCTCAATGCCAGAGCCAACCGCAAAGCCATGTAAAATAGCGGCAATCGGCTTAGAGCATCGACGGAATTCATCCCAAATATCATGCTGAATCCGAATTTTTCGTTTTTCAATGACGGAAGGTATTGTACCAAATTCTTTTAAATCTGCACCTGCACAAAATCCTTTGCCATTGCCTCGTAAAATAACGCCATCGATTGTAGGGTCAGCCTGTACGGCTAAAATTTGTTCATACAGTGCATCACGCATCGCCACACTAACAGCATTTAATTTTTCAGGGTGATTCAATGTAATAATGGCTATATTTTCATCTCGCTCTAATAAAACGATTGATTCCATGTCATCTCCTCCTACTCTCCAATAAAATGTGGCTTGCGCTTCTCTAAAAATGCCTGTACACCTTCCATACGATCACGTGAAGTTTGTAATAATAAATAGACATCTAACTCTAAACGTAAGCCTTGCTCAAATGGTAGCTCGCTTCCACGATATAAGCATTCCTTCGTATATTGTAATGATAAAGTAGAGAGCTCGCTTAGACGCAATCCTTCTGCACAAGCCGATTGCCACAACTCCTCACGTGTTACTTGTGTTGTAGCTAAGCCTAGCGCCATCGCTTCCTCCGCAGTTACAGTAGACTGACCAAGCAAGACATTCATTGCAGCGCCTTTACCAATTAACCTTGGCAATCGCTGTGTAATGCCCCCGGCTGGCACTAATCCGTAAGCTAATTCAGGTACCGCGAATTGCACATCCTCCGCAATTATTCGGATATCTGCAATACAAGCAAAGCTAAATGCTAATGATGTACATTGCCCATGAATCGCCATAATAATTGGATATGGTAGCTTTGCCCATAGTTCAAGTGCTTCTGTTGCAAGGCATACTGTCTGATATTGTTGTGGAACATCTTCCTCTACAATCGCAGGCAGACTACTGCCAATTGAAAATTCATCTGCACTCGAACCGACAACAACTACTTTAATATCCGTTGCATCACGCAAATAAATAGCCACATCTCGTAACTCTTGAATAAAGGGTGCATGCCATTCATTTTGTGTTTTACTGTCTACTAGCTGTATGTAAGCAACGCCTTGCTGTTTGGCTATATTGATAAATTGATAAGTCATAGTGAATCCCTCTTTTCTTTGGAATAATGTGTCTTGTAATAAGTTGTATGCTCACCAAAATAAGGGGCTCTTCCTTTCTGTTCTTGCCACGAAATTGGTGTTTCTTCTATTATATTGTCATCACATTTATGCATTGTTTTGACATATGATGCATCAGATGTATGCTTATAAGGAACCCAAGCTATCATCGTCGCTACTTCATATTGCGAAACATCAATCATATAGGCTGCATGCGTTGTTGTTTGTTCATACAAGGCAAGAATAATCGAAAAGGCACCCATGACACCTGCTAGCATGTCACTTATAGAAAATGGTGGTAGCGTAGGAGTTCCTGTATGATCTAATGTTTGTGCTACTATTCCACTCATTGACTCTAGTGTGGACCCGTAGCCTACATAATCTCGATAAGGTCCTGTTTGACCAAATGCGGATAACGATGCATGAATAATTGACGCATTGTGTAGCTGTAGTACATCATCTGTCAAACCAAAATTCCCCATTACACGCGGGCTAAAATTATTAACGACAATATGGCTGTCTTCAATGAGACGTAACAGTATCTCTTTATCTTCCTCCACGTTCAAATCTAAAATGACTGATTTTTTATTGCGATTGAGCTCTTCAAAAAATGGCGTTGACCCCGACTTACCACGAATGCCATCTGGCCGATGTGGCGCTTCGATTTTAATTACTGTAGCTCCTAAATCTGCAAATAATCGTGTACAATACGGACCAGCCCACATCGCTGTCAAATCCACAATTTGTAACTCCTTAAAACTGGTAAAAGAAAAGGGCTGGTTTGCTGCCAGCCCTTTTGACATGATCCATGGGGAACGGATAATGCGTTGTTGTTTAATAAAACCTCTACTTTTATGTTGGGGACATTGTATTACTTCCTGATGCGATTGGACATTAGCAAATGGCAATCGAAACGTTTGCCCAAGTGTCATTAGCTCTTGCCGTAATTGACTTGAACTCCACTTACTTAGTGATGCCTCGATATCACTTTTTTGCAACAGTCTTTCAAATTGTGTCATACAAGTTGGCAAATCTAATTGTGCCCAACGAGTTAAAAATGCCCACTGTTCATCACTTGGCGCACCAATGAACAGATGACCATCCACAGCAGGGGTTAGCATCATCGGCACAATCTCTTGTTCTTCTTTCGTAAACAGTCGACCATGTAGGGCACTCGCTAAAATCGAGGCTACATGCACCACTACTGTGGATTCGCGCCGCCCTTCAAGTAACTGACAAACTGTGACAAAAGCAATATGAGCTGCCACTAATAATGAGGCGGGGAAACCTCCAATGGCAATAGAAGGGGATGTTTCTTGCTCACTTTCTTTAAGCCAGCCTGCTTTTACTTGTAGTTCACGCTCATCACCTGTTTGAAAAGAATGAAAGTTAATGAATACTGTGACTGCTTTTGGAAAACACGCATATCTCCACATACTGTCGTCCGTTAGTACAATATCCCATTCACTCACTGTTTGTACCGATGATGTAAGCACCTTCTGTGAATCACAAAAGAAAGGTTGCTTCAAACTTACTTTTTCTACATATGCTCCTTGCAGCCGTAATAATTCAGCAGCAAAACTCGTTGCATGCGTTGTCGAAAGTTCTAGAATTCTACAGCCCTTAAGTGTTTGCTGCTTCATAAAACGACCTCCTATTTTTAGTCCGCTGTTGGTAATGCGACTGGTTTTTTCACCTGCATATTTTTGTTACAGCATTGTACAGAACCTTCACCGGATTTGATGCACATTACTTCACTTCCGCATTCCAAACATTCAAAGCGTTTTCCTAATTGATTCGCCATCGTACATCACTCCTTACTTTTTCTCACTAATCTTCTGCCCACAGCAAGTTAGCTGTCCTTCGCCGATTTTCATAATAATGAATTCGCTTTGACATTTTGGGCATGTGAATTTCGTTCCTATTTTAATAGTCATTTACGCTCCCTCGCTTTAGCTAAGCATTTTATTGCCGATAATATTTTTTTCTAGCAAGCTATTATAATCTTCATCTGAAAGTTGTAATAACTCCTTAAACACATACTCATTATCCTGACCAAGTAACGGCGCGGGTGCTTTATGTAAAACACGTTCATTGTTCCATTTAATTGGCCATGAAGGATATAAATGTGTCCCTACATACTCCCTTGTTACTTCTTGATACATATTTTTTAAAAATGGATCATGCTCCATTTCATGCACTTCCAACACAGGACCTGCTGGCACACCGACTTTTTGTAGACGTGATGCAATTGCATGATGTGTCTCCTGCTGTGTCCACTTCGAAATAATAGCATCTAACTCATCATGGGCAGCAAAGCGCCCTGCCGCCGTCTTCAAACGCTCATCGTTTAGGAGCGATTGTGCATTCATTTCTTGGCATAATCTTTGCCATTCTTCATCCGAAGTGATGGAAATCGCAACCCAACTATCTTTACCTTGTGTACGGTATACACCTTGTGGGGCAATTCCTGGCTGACGATTACCGACACGGCTCCAATTTTCGCCATTCAATATAAAGTCCGCAATAGGTGCGCCCATATAATTCACGCAACCTTCATTTTGCGCAAGCTCAATTTCCTGTCCTTCACCAGTACGATCTCGATGCTCTAGTGCAATTAGCAAGGCAGCTGCCGCATGAAAGCCTGCTAATACATCAGCGACGCCAAGTACAGTCATCGGTTTACCATCTTGGTAACCATTTAATTGTGCAATGCCTGATAGCATTTCAAATGTATACGCAAACCCAGGCTGGTCACGATATGGCCCTGTTTTCCCATAGGCTGGCATCGATAACATAATCACATCTTTCTTATACTGAGATAGCACGTCATAAGTTAATTGAAAGTTTTCCATGACGCGTGGTGTGTAGTTTTCAATGACAATATCGCATTTTTCCATAACTTTTTTAAAGTACGCTTTTCCCTCTTCGTCATTTAAATTAAGCGTCGCACCTAATTTATTATGATTGGCAGCGTTAAATTGTGGTCCAAACTCCCACCAATCTTCCTTCGGGGATGTTAACATAAAGCGGAAACCATCCGGTGATTGAATCGATTCCAACTTAATAATTTCCGCACCAAGTGCACCGAGATAAGACGTACACATTGGGCCTGACCACCACATCGACAAATCTAAAATTCGTACGCCCTTTAATGGTTGATGCATATGATTCACCCTTTCTACATTTGTGTACTTTTATCATAAAATGCTTTGAATGTTTTTTCGTTATGCTCACCTAATAAAGGTGCGCTTGTACGAATCGACCAAGGTGTTTTCGACATTCGGAACGGTGCACCAGGTTGCTTCATTATGCCAAGCTCTGGATGATTGACCTCGACGAAAAATTCACGTTCTACATACTGCTCTAAAGAAAGTAAGTCTTCAAAAGTTGGAACAAGCGTTACAGGTACACGCCATTCATTGCCTAAAGCAAGCACTTCTTCAGTCGTATGCTCCATTAAAAACGCATCAAGACGCTCTTGGAAAATGTCCCTATGAATTAATCGTTGCGGTAACGTTGTAAAACGCTCATCTTCTACCCAATCATACGCCTCAATCATAAAGCAGAATCCTTGCCAATGTTGTCCTGTTAGAACACTTATGCCGACATGCCCATCCTTACATTGTTCAATACCTGGCAGCATGACATAACGTCCCTCATACTTAAAAACACTTGTCGGATAAGAGTTTTGAACAGTTGGATAGGAACGCTGTATTAAACCCATTTCCGCAATGGATATATCTAAATGCGCACCTACTCCCGCTTCACGAGCCTCTCGACATGCCGCTAGCGCCGATGATGCTGCAAACGTACCTGTAATATACTCTAAAATACGTAATTGTCCTGCTGCACGTATTGGCTCTCGATCTGGCTCACCTACTGAAGATAAGAAACCACTCATTGCCTGCGTAATAATCTCCGTTGCCTTATAGTGTGCAAATTCTCCCTGTTGCCCAAAGTTTGAAATCGATACCACGACAAGCTTTGGATTAATTGCCTTTAACGTTTCATAATCTAAGCCAAGTCGCTGCATCACACCTGGTGCAAAGTTTTCAACAAGTAAATCCATAACCTTCACTAACTGCTTGATAACACGAATACTTTGCTCTGATTTTAAATCGAGTGTAATACTTTGTTTATTATTATTTAAGTAAGCAAATAGACCACTCGCATTTAAATTTTCCTCATTATTTTTAAAAGGACCAGCCGCTCTTGATGGATCACCCGTTTCAGGACGTTCAACTTTAATAACTTCAGCTCCATAATCCGCCAATATTTTTGTACAATAGGGTCCTGCAATATGCCAGGATAAATCAAGTACCTTCAGATGAGTTAACGCTGAATTCTTCATTTACTCCCCCCTTACATACTAGATACTTTTGAAGGTTCTTCTGGCTTTATGGACAACCATTCACCTAGATTACGCAGATGCACTTCTGACGTACCAAATTCTAGTTGTTGCCCTTTAAAGCGACGGTAACAAAACTGTAGTGGATAGTCATAATCAATCCCCATCCCACCGTGTAGTTGATGTGCACCCGTCACTACTTTTTGTCCTTCTTGACTAAGCCAAGCTTTTGCAATGGCTACTTCTGTTGTCGCATCTTTGCCTTCTACTAATCTTGAAAAAGCATGAAAGGCTGCTAGACGACCGCCCTCAACAATTGTTAACATATCCGACATGCGATGTTGAACCGCTTGGAACGAACCAATTGGCACATTAAATTGATGACGTTCCTTAACATAATCGGATGTAATATCAACTGCTCGACTGAGTACACCCGTCATTTCAATAGATTTTAATGCTGTCGCAAATGTTAGCATGTCGCTAGCTACTCGGAACCCTTCTCCAACCTTGCCTACGATTTGCTCAGCAGACACTTCCACATGATTAAACTGCACTTCACATAAACCGTCTGCACTAATCGTTGGAATGTCTTTCACTTCAATTCCTTTTGTAGCCTTATCAATAAGGAAAACTGTCAACCCTTCCTTTGAACCAACAGCACCCTGATCTGTACGTGCTACGACAAATAACTTTTCAACTGACTGTGCAAAAGGAACAAATAACTTCGTACCATTTACCACATATTTATCTCCAGCAAAAACCGCTTCTAGCGACAGATGCTCCAATTTGTTATGGGCATGTGGCTCTGCAATGGCATAGCTGACTTTCTGTTCACCATTTGCAAATGCGGGTAGCCAACTTTCTTTCTGTGTCTCCGTACCATGTGTAAGCACTGGCATTACACCACTCACGATTGTTGATAAGAAAGGTCCTTGGAATAAGCCCCAACCCGCTTCCTCCATGACAATCGATAAATCTAAAAAGTCTCCACCAAATCCACCATATTGCTCTGGCACAACAAGACCGACAAAGCCTAGCTCCACCAGTTCGTTATAAAGCTTTTCTGAATAATGATGTGGATTTTTTTCAAAGGCACGTAATTCCTCCAGCCCACACTTCTCTTTAAAAAACTTCCGAGCTGTTTGCTTAAACTCCTTTTGAATATCATTTAAATGAAAATCCATTACGAACCCTCCTCATATTTTTTTAAAATTAATAAGAGATACGTCTTCATATACCTGATCGTCTACGACTACTTCTACAGGCATTCCAATTGCTATTTCATCTGGAGCAGCATCGAGCATATTGCCGACAATTCTTGCCCCATTTTCTAATTCAACTAACACGACTTCATACGGTGTTTGGAACCCTGGGTGTACCGAACGGTGATACACAACATAAGAATAGATTTTTCCTTTTGTAGGTGCCTCAACCCATTCCAATTCAAAACTGTGGCAGTTATAACAAACTGGACGCGGTGGATGTAACACCGTACCGCACTTGCAACATTGTTGAAAATGTAGTTTCTTTGTTTCCCGAAGCTTGTGCCAAAACATTTCCGTATCTTCATTCATATTAGGCTTTGGCGTGCCAATACCCGTATATTGCACCATATTGTTTTACCCCCTTCTTAAAATGAGCCCACTTGTTGGCACACATGTACCACCTGTAACAAGCACATTTTCTACGTTATCTATTTGTGTTGTGGATGTACCACGAATTTGACGAACACCTTCTGTTATTAAATTCATACCATGTAAATAACCTTCCGACATTAAGCCACCTGCTGTGTTAATCGGTAACTCACCATGACGATTAATGCGCGTGCCGCCTTCACAAAACGCAACCCCTTCGCCTCGACTAACAAAGCCAAGTGCTTCCAGTTGCATCGGAATTAACGGACTAAATGCATCATAAATCTGTGCCACATCAATGTCTTGCGGTGTAATGCCAGCTTGTTGGAATAACTTTTTACCTGATGCTTCTACTTCATGCAAAAACGTAATTTCATCACGGTAATAACTCGTCATCACTTCTCCATTTGTAGACATTCCTTGGCTTGCTCCCGCTATAATTGCTGGCTTTTGTCTTAATGCTTTTGCACGCTCTGGTGTTGTCACAATGACTGCAATTGCACCGTCAGTACTTAAACAGCAATCATGTCGACGCAATGGCTCAACATTAATAGGCGATGCTAAATATTCCTCCATCGTCATTTTGCGATTATAAAAAATTGCATTCGGATTGCGGTTGGCATTTTCGCGATTTACTAAAGGTGCCCACGCTAGCTGTCCATCCTTTATGCCATAGTCATGAATGTAACGGTTGGCAAACATCGCTACCCATGACACTGGCGTTAGTAAGCCATACGGATGATACATGCCCATGTGCAAATCTCCGCTTACACGTGTTGGCTCAAAATCGCCATAACGCATCGGACCAGATGCATCACGAATGGAACGCACACAAACTACATAGTTCGCCATACCTGATGCGACAGCAGCTGCTGCACTGGCAACCGTTCCACAACTCGCACCACCACCATATGGAATTTGGTTGAAGTAACTTAAGTTTGGAATCCCAAGTGCTCGTACAATATCTATTTGTGTCGCACTATCCATCGTATAATTGACCATGCCATCGATTTCTTTTATATCTAATCCAGCATCCTCTGCAGCAGCAAGAATCGCTTCAAGTGCCATTCGTAATTCCGTTCTTCCGCAATTTTGACTAAATTCCGTTTGTCCAATTCCTACAATTGCTGCTTTCCCTTGAATCGTTTCCACACCTTTACCCCCTTGGTAATGCTAAGACGCCTTCTCCTAATGCGTGATAGCCTAGATTGTTTTTACCGACAAACTCAACCTCTACTAAACATTCATTGTTTTCCTCATATTTCTTTTTCACACGTCCACTAAAGACGAGCGTGTCATTTGGATAGTTGGGTACTGCTAATTTCAACGCAATTTTTTTCAACGTACTTTCTGGTCCTGCCCAATCGGTTAAATATTTACCGACAAGTCCGTTCGTCGTTAAAATATTCATAAAGACATCATCTGCGCCAGCCGCCTTTGCTGCCAAATGATCGTGATGGACGTTTTCATAATCATGCGTTGCTGCAATCGCACCACCCACAACTAATGCTGCTGTTACCTCCCTAGAAGTAGTAGGCAGTTCCGTTCCGACTTCAACTGAATTCCACGTTATGCTTGCATATGTCGTCGCTTCCATTCCCATTCCTCCTATTGTTGCACTTGCGCTTGATACGATAAGATTGTAAATGACTGCTTACAAACAATCTCATGGCGCTGATTTAAAAATGTATATAAAAATGTCGAGAAGTAACCTGGACCACGTGCCGTTTTCTTCAAAGGTGAGATTTCTTTCACGGACAGCGTATAACTAATGTCATCCCCAATTTTCATTGGCTCAAAATATTCTTGTACTTGCGCTGTCGCAACAATTGAAGAATAGCCATGCTCCTTTAGCAAATCTACTAAATGTTCCATTGAATTTTTTTCGCGCTCTACTTTTGGCCAAAGTGGATTCATCGTATACACTTGCACCTGAGTTGGTGGTGCGATAATTTTCCCATAGCGTGATGCCTTTGCATAAGCATCATCATGATACAGTGGATTAGCATCTTCCATCACTTCGCAATAATGGCGAATCATCGGACGGCATACTTCATCAGTGCCTTTTGTCACCTCTGATTCAATGCCGACTAGCGATTGTAGCATTTCTGTTGTTAATGACATGTCTTCGTTCCCTCCTCTGTATTAAGCACGGCGTAAGCCTAAACCAAAACGTGCCACTAAATCTCGTTGTACATCGTTGGCACCGCCACCAAATAAGAACACAAGGCGTTTCTTTGCATAATTTTCTGCATCGCCATTCGCTATTGCCCATTCAGAGCCCTCTCGCACTTGCCCAAATAGCCCCATAATATGCATACAAGAATCAAAAACACGCTGATTGATTTCGGCTGCAAACACTTTATTCATCGAAGGTCTAAATGGCGCTACTTGTTCATTGTCATGTCCCCATGCAGCACGGTAATTGAGTAAACGCAATACTTCTAAATTCATCTTCATTTGTGCAAAATGCTCTTTTACCCATGGACGATCAATGATAAGTTCACCATCAATCACGGCTTCTTGAGCAAATGCTAATGTTTCTTCCACCATACGCTCCATACGCGCATATGTAGAAAGCATTAAACGTTCAAGGGAAAGTTGTGACGTAATGTATTGCCAGCCTTTATTTTCTTCACCAACAAGCGCCGAAGCAGGTACGCGCACATTTTCATAATAGGTAACATTCGTTTCTTCACCCATTAGTGCCATTGGCGTAACAGAAAATCCTGGGTCTGTCGTTGGTACTAAAAATATCGAAATACCCTTATGTTTTGACACTGTTGTATCTGTTCGCGCTGCAAGCCAAATATAATCAGCAATATGTGCATTTGTCGTGAAAATCTTTTGACCGTTGATGACATAATCATCACCATCACGAACGGCTGTTGTTTCTAATGCAGCTAAGTCAGTACCTGCTTGTGGTTCTGAATAGCCAATCGCTATCTCCACTTCACCTTTTAATATTTTTGGTAGAAAATAATTTTTTTGTTCCTCAGTCCCTAATTTCATTAACGTTGGACCGACTGTTTCTAGCGTAATGAACGGAATATTGACACCTGTGCGATCTATTTCCTCGATAAAAATATATTGCTCAAGCGGTGTAAGACCTTGCCCACCATACTCCTTTGACCAACCAACACCGAGCCAACCATCATCACCAAGCTTTTTAATGTATGCCTTCCAAATAGGTCCCCCTTCTGGTGTTATTTTCAACTCCTCGATTAACTCCTCAGTTATTTGCTCCGCCAAGTACTCACGAATCGTCTTACGTAACAATTCTTGTTCTGCTGTTAATTCAAATTTCATTTCCCCCATCACCTTTCTATTTTTATTCCACTAAGTTAGTAGTATATTGATCACGTAAATCACGCTTTAATAACTTACCTGATGATGTACGTGGTAATTCCGTTGCAAATTCTATTATTCTAGGACATTTAAAACTAGCGAGTCGCTCTCGACAATATGCCGTAATATCCGCAATAGCGGGTGGTGCAAGTTCATTATTTGGAATAACGACTGCTAAAATCTCTTCGCCCCATTCCACACTAGGTACACCTATCACTGCTGCATCAGAAATTTCTGGATGCGCCATAAGCACATTTTCAATTTCCTGCGGTGCAATATTTTCACCACCACGGATAATCATGTCTGAGTTGCGACCTTTTAAAAATAAATAGCCATCCTCATCGAAGTAACCCATATCTTTTGTGTTGATCCAGCCTTCAATCATCGTTTCTTTCGATTCTTCTGGACGATTCCAGTAACCTTTCATCGCCTTTGCGGTTTTAATGTAAACGTTACCAATTTCATTAGGAGGTAACTCATTATGACCGTCATCGAGTATTTTAATGTCCACATTTGGCAACGGCTTTCCTACCGAATGTAAACGTTCAATCTTGCGTTCAATTTCTTCTTGTGTACCGACAAGCTTATGGTCATCTGGCCCTAACACAGCGACAGTAGATGTCGTTTCAGTCATGCCAAAAGCATTGGCAAAATCGACTGTTAAAGGGAACATCTCAATTGCCTGACGAATAATTGGGAATGGCATTGGTGCTGCCCCGTAGGATAAGCTTTGTAAACTTGAAAAATCAGTTTGTCCGAAGCGTGGATGATCAATAATACGTTTGAGCATCGTTGGCACTAAAAATGCGTGTGTTACTTGCTCTTGCTCTAGCGTATCTAGCCACGTATCTGCTTCAAACTGGCGAATCAATACAATACGGCGACCACCATAAATGCAGTTACAAATACTTGTAGCCCCCGCTACATGGTAATTTGGAACACATGTTAACGATGCGCCATTTGGCAAGCCCGTTGCCGCTTCGGTATGCCCCATCACATAATTCGTTAGCTGTGTATAAGTAAGCATGACCCCTTTTGGCAAACTCGTTGTCCCACTCGTATAGAGCAAAATCGCAATATCGTCTTCATCTATGTCGGCAAAGTCAATCATCGGCTCAGTATTCGCAATGTATGTTTCATACAATTCGTAACCATATGCGTCATCGCCTATTACAATCGTCTTATCAATGTTGCACATCGGATTATTTAAAAATTGCTCGATGGATTGGACATAGCGACCTTCAATAAGTAAAACTTTAATCTCGCTATCTCGTAGCATATACTCCAACTCTTCCAGCTTCGCACGATAGTTAATCGGCACAATTGTTGCGCCTAGTTGGAATGCTGCAAAAAAACTTTCTACCACTTCCGGGCTATTTGTTGAAATAACTCCCACTCGATCCCCATGTTTAACACCATCGGCTGCCAATCGACTAGCCAATGCACCTACACGCTGGGCAAGTTGCTCATAACTTAAACGCCGATTAAAAAAAGTTAAAATTTCTTGCTCTGGTGCAATACTTGAGGCAATTGACAATAGCAAATATGCGTTCATTCCGCCGCTCCCCCTTTATTGAATATTCAGAATATTATAGTCATTTCGATTATGATAATATATAATTTCGAATATAGCAATAATTCTTCAAAATTTTTTATTTAGAACCGAAAATTAAAAATTGTGGGGTGTTTTTATGAAGGTAAAAAAAGACCGTCGTGCACAGCATTCACGTAACTTAATCAAGCAAACGTATATTTCTTTAGTTCAAGAAAGAGGCTCTACCGTTGTTTCGATTACAGATATCGTCGCTCGTTGTAATATTAATCGCTCTACATTTTACATGCACTTTCAAACAAAGGAACACTTACAAAATCAAATTGTTTTGGATTTTATTGAAGATATTTGTGGGATTATGGCTCAGCATTCAGAGCCATCTCCAACTTTCTTTTTTCAATACGGTGTACAACATGCCATTTTTAGCTATGTCGAACAGCACTATGTCGCCTTCCACACATTTTTAACTTTTAGCGATTCTTTTATGAAAAGACTTTCTTCTGAAATCTATAACCAATTTTTAACTTTAGTAAAAGACAAGATGCCGGCACCTCAAATTGCTGCCACGTATTATGCGTCCGTCATTACAGGCATGATTTATCATTGGAGTGTTGAAACATATTATCAATATTCCGCACAATTTATAGCGCAAGAAACGACGAAACTTTTCGAAAGTAACATGCTTTGTCAGCAATTAAATGGTTAAAAGTAGAATACTGTCGAAACGTTAGTAAAAACCCATCAAAGTATAAGACAATGTTGTTTTTACGACATTTTCATAAAATTTGTGGATTGAATTCTTAAAAATATATCTCTTATAATGAGGCTTAATAAATTCTTGCAGAAGGAGATGCATTGGATTGTAAACGCTTTATTATCATTAAGGGGGATGATTAGAAATGGCAAGTACGGAAAACAAACCACAAGATGCAAAGGTCACAAGGGCACAATGGATTCAATTTTTAGCATTAGTTTTCGGGGCATTTGTAGCAATTGAGGCAATGGCATTTCAGGCACCGGCCATTCCGGTAATTTCGCAACATTTTAAACTACCAACCTATTTAGCTGGTTTAATTTTACTAACTTTTTATGTTGCTTCCGCTACACTGTATCCAATTGTTGGTCGTTTAGCAGATCAGTATGGTCGAAAAAAGATGTTGCTCATCGGCATGGTGATTTTCACGATTTCTGAAGTTGCCGCTGCAATAGCGCCAGATTTCACAGTCTTCCTAGTTGCGCGGGTATTCCAAGGGGTAGCAGTAGGCTTTATTTTACCAATCGCCATTGCTTATATCGGGGTCATTTTCCCACCCGAAAAACGAGGAATGGCATCGGGCATTTTTTCATCCGTACAAGCTATCGCTGCCATGTCAGGCGCTGCAATTGCAGGCTATTTAATTTTACAATATGGCTGGCCCATTATTTATTGGATTAGTGCGGCATTAGCGTTTCTTGGCTTAATTGTTGTCTTAATTTTCGTAGAGGAATCGAAGGGAGAAAAGCAATCATCCTTTGATTTCATCGGTCTCATCCTTATCTTTGTTACATCGATAACATTATTGTCCGTGTCCACAATCGGCAAAATGTTCGGCTTCTTTTCACCGTATACAATCATTACGTTAGCTGTAGGATTAGTTGCAATTGTGCTGTTGTGGATTTGCGAAAACCGCATGAACAATCCACTAATAGAGCTATCCCTATTGAAAATTAAACTATTTAGTATGGCGGTCGGCATTAACTTGCTTATCGTCGCAACCTTTATGCTATTCATCTATTGCATGAATTTCTTTATCTCCTCACGACCAGGCGGGGATGCATCCCAAACAGGATTATTTTACATGTTTTTATACGGGGCATCGTCGATAGGGGGCTTAGTCGTAGGTCGCTTATCAGATAAAATCAATGGCCGTTCCATTTTAATTGCCATTTTCTTTATCCCAACGATAATAATGTTTATCTTTACAATGCTTGACGCATCAACACCATTTAATATTATTGCGACATTAGCCGTTTGTCTGGGTTTCGTATCCGGAGCCAATACACCAATCTTAATGAAATTTGCCTTAAACGAAGTACCAAAAGAAAAACTAGCAGCAGGCGCAGGCCTATTCTCATTCATCCGCGACTTCGGCACACCATTAGGCTCTGTTTCAGGTATTGTGCTATTTTCTATTTTTAAAGACGCGGCATTTAAAGAAACGTTACTCAGTTCTGCAAATGAAGCTGGCATTGGGATCGAACATTCAGCAGCAATACTAGCCGCTGGTCAAACAGGTACTGTCGACAATAGTGCATTAGCTGAACATCTTACATCTTTAGGAGTATCATTCGAGTCCATCTTTACAACAGCAACTGCAGCCGGCCTTACATCCGCTGTCCATACGATCGCCTATATTGCGATGGCACTGTTTGCTACTATATTGTTCTTATGCTTCTTAATTCCGAAGACAAAGAAGGCACCGGCACCAGCAGTTATTGCCTCGGAAATGGTTGCTGTTGAGGAGACGGTTTCTTAGAGTTTGTTGCGAAATAGAAAAAGTGTTAGCTTGATGGCGATCAAGCTAACACTTTTTTGCCATGATGTGTTGATGTCCGCTACGGCGCTGGTTGGTATGTGCGGGTTGACGTGCGATTAACGGGCTTTTAGCGGCGATTTCTCTATGTTTACAGGCGATTCTCACGCTTTTAGCGGCGATTTCTTTAGGTTTACAATAAGGAGCAACCATCGCGGACGCACGGTTTGTTGCGTCTTGCATTGTGTGCTGTCCCCGCAGGAGTCACAACCTTCGCTACCATCAACTAGTGTTCTCTTCTAAATCTTAAAATAAGCATCCGTCATCAGACAGCCGTTTCAAGTTCCTCAAGAAGTGCAAAAACAAAAGAATATAATTGTGCTAACACTTCGTCAAGTGACTGCTGCTCACTAAATCCATCCAGCGCATCTAACGCAAGATTTACTTCCCAAAGACCGTCTTCCCCAGAAAATGCCGCACTATACGTCATCTTCTCATGTTGCAAATGTGCTTTTAAATACGAGTGCAAAAACTCACTGTACTTCTTTTGTAGTCGAAGCCCAAACAAGGCACTATACACACCAAACGCCCCGTCAAATTCAAGCGCAAACGAATCCACGCGAATCACATCAAAACGTTCAGACGTCACATACATAAATTCATTTGCATGCTCTTTTAAATATTGCACAGGCTTTGTCAGAAACGAAGTTGTTTCTTCTGCTACTAACTCTTCAGTTTCCTTATTGCAACGTTCGATTACTTCGAATTGCAGAGGGATTGTTTCTATTGTTGCATCCTCGTTTAACAATGAGTGCTTTTGAGCATACGACTTTTCTACGTCAATTAATTTAATATTGGCTTGCTCGTTTATTAATGATTCTATTTGGGTTTTTAACACCTATTATCCAGCTCCATTCGAGATTGCGTTAAATATTAGTATAGCTTAGGAAGGCGGTAATATGGAGAAAGTCACTTTATTTCGTTGCGAAAACCTTAATTAGTGACACCAATACGATGGCCTTTAAATAAGGAAAAGCACTTTCACTTCCTTTATTCTTAAAGAAGTGCATTCACTAATTTCCTGTTTTATTTACTTAAATTGTTCAGATTTTTCATTTGATTCATAAGCTTTATTGAATTAAGTAGAGCCATCTAAATATAGATGGCTCTACTACTGTCCAATATTTTAATGCATGCTATTAATCACTATATTATTTTGTTAAATTTAACGCTCTATACAAGATTGCAACGAATTGAGCTCTTGTAATGGAATCTTGAGGATTAAATTTCCCATTATCCCCTTGTACGATACCTAATTTTTCTAAACCAGCAACGTATCGATAACTCCAATGATTTTTAGATAAGTCTTCAAAATTACTTTCATCACCTAGTTCAAAATCAAAAGCAATTACAATAATTTTTGCCAATTGTGCGCGAGTTAAAAATTCATCAGGTTTAAATTGACCATTTGTTCCATCGACAATACCTGCTTGTTGAAGCAATTGAATTTCCTCGTAGTAAGGATGGGTTGGTAATATATCACTAAATGAAGCATTTTCACGTATTGGTTTTAAATCTAAGGCACGGTTAATCATAATAGCAATATGTTTTCTTAAAATCGGCTCATTTGGACGGAATGTGCCATCTGGATAGCCGTTAATAATACCTAAAGCGGCTATTTCTTCAATCATTTCTTTCGACCAATGTGTTGAAATGTCTGAAAAATTAGGTTTTTCTTCTTCTATGGATTCATCAATTTCTTTTTTATTTTCAATCCATTTTGCATACAAGGTTGTTGATACAGTTATAACATCTTTTTCGAAATCCCATTTAACTTTAAATTCAGGGTCTTTATACCACCCTTCAAATAGATAACCTTCTCTTTTAGGATTTTCAGGTTTTATTATATTTTTATTTTTTTCTAAACTTTGCATACCAATGGCACTTCCACCATTTGTATTAAAAATAATCTTATATTTATTTGGTTCTAATTTAATAGGTGTTGTTGACGTAGCATCGGTATTATTATATATAGGAATGTTGTTAATCTCATTCACCGTAACTATAATACTTTCTTCATCTGTTAACCTTCCATCACTTACACGCACAATAAACGTATAGCTACCTGGACCCTGTGCTTCCGTGGGTGTCCAAGTAAATACCCCTGTTGTCGCATTGATGCTCGCCCCTGTTGGTGCACCTACTAAACTGTAAGTTAATGTATCTCCATCTGCATCCGTTGCCGATGCTTTGAATGTCAATTGACTCTCCTCATTGACTGTTTTATTACCAATTGCTTGTAACACTGGGGCGCTATTTACTTTATTCACAGTAACGGTAATGCTTTCTTCATCTGTTAATAATCCGTCACTTACACGGACGATAATTGTATAGCTGCCTGGCCCCTGGGCTTTCGATGGCGTCCAGGTAAATACGCCTGTCGTGGCATTGATGCTCGCTCCTGTTGGTGCACCTACTAAACTGTAAGTTAATGTATCTCCATCTGCATCCGTTGCTGATGCCCTGAATGTCAGCTGACTATTCTCATTCACTGTTTTATTACCAATTGCTTGTAACACTGGGGCGCTATTTACTTCATTCACCATCACCGTGATGCTTTCTTCATCTGTTAACATTCCATCACTTACACGTACAGTAAATGTATAGCTGCCTGGACCCTGGGCTTTCGTTGGTATCCAGATAAAAACACCTGCCGTCGCATTTATGCTCGCTCCTGTTGGTGCACCAACCAAGCTATAGGTTAACGTATTGGCTGGTAAATCAGCGTCTGTTGCTATTGCAGTAAATGTCAACAGGTTACCCTCATTCACTGTTTTATTACCAATTGCTTGTAACACTGGGGCGCTATTTACTTCATTCACCGTAACCGTAATGCTTTCTTCAGCTAGTAACATTCCGTCACTCACACGCACGGTAAATGTATAGATACCTGGCCCCTGTGCTTCCGTTGGTATCCAAGTAAATACACCTGTCGTAGCATTTATGCTCGCTCCTGTTGGTGCATTGATTAAGCTATAAGTTAGTATATCTCCATCTGCATCTGTTGCTGAAGCAGTGAATGTCAGCTGACTATTCTCATTCACTGTTTTATTACCAATTGCTTGTAACACTGGGGCGCTATTTGCTTCATACACCGTCACCGTAAAGCTTTTTGAATCTATTAACATTCCGTCACTTACAAGCACGATAAATGTATAGTTACCTGGATAATGGGCTTCCGTTGGTGTCCAAGTAAATACTCCTGTCGTGGCATTGATGCTCGCTCCTGTTGGTGCACCGACTAAACTGTATGTTAATATCGCTGAATCCGAATCTGTTGCTGTCACCGTAAATGTCAACAGGTTACCCTTTTTCACTGTTTGATTACCTATTGCTTGTAACACTGGGGCGCTATTTACTTCATTCACCGTAACTGTGATGGTTTCAGCAGCTGTTAACATTCCGTCACTTACACGTACAGTAAATGTATAGCTGCCTGGACCCTGGGCTTCTGTTGGTGTCCAGGTGAATACACCTGTCAGGGAATTTATGCTTGCTCCTGTTGGTGCACCAACCAAGCTATAGGTTAACGTATTGGCTGGTAAATCAGCGTCTGTTGCCGATGCAGTAAATGTCAATTGACTTTCCTCATTAACCGTTTTATTACCAATTGCTTGTAACATTGGAGCGCTATTTACTTCATTCACCGTAACCGTAATGCTTTCTGCGTCTGTTAACATTCCATCATTCACATATACGGTAAATATATAGCTACCCGGACCCTGGGCTTCCGTTGGTGTCCAAGTAAATACACCTGTCGTCGCATTGATGCTCGCTCCTGTTGGTGCACCGACTAAACTGTATGTGAGTGTATCTCCATCTGCATCTATTGCTGATACAGTGAATGTCAGCTGACTGCCCTCATTCACTGTTTTATTACCAATTCCCGTCATTTTTGGTGGAGTATTTGTATTGTCAATCAATGAATGCACTTGTGCAACTGGGAAACTTAAAATGGAGTCGCCTGTAGCTGAGCTTACTCCTGTAATACTAGACAAAACGAAACCCACACCTGATTTAAACGAACCTGCAGCAGAAATATAACCAGCATACAAATCCCCACTGTAGCCACTTTCATACAATGAGGTCCCATCAAATGTCGCTGTTAAATTCGGCGCAAACGTTGTAGGCGCTGCCTCTATTTTTTGAGTTCCAAAATTTAAAAAACATGTTACCATCATCAAAGAAACAGTAAGCAACGCCATTTTTTTAATCACTATCAACTTCCTCTCCTTTCAATTCTATCTTTCTATTCTGACGAGCAATATTCTTTCTCAAACTAGAAGCCTATCTTCTGATATCAGAGGAATCTCACCTTACCTCCTTTAACTTGATCTTCAGTTCACTTTTTATATGTATGTATTCTATAGTAATAAGTACATACCCTTTAAAAGTACTATAGATAAAAACATGGTGATACTGACGAATGTTAATGATTAGAGCATTAACATTCAAAAAAATAACCTCTTAGCGATATTTATATGCTAGAGATTATTGATAGAGTGAAGGGTTACATAAAACATGAAGTGGTTTTCAAAGCATAAAAAAAAGCAGAGAGGTGTTCAACCCTCTCTACATTTCCTATTAGTGGAAAATATTTTTCCTATGTCATAAATAATTCTTCACAATATAATCAAACTAAATCCTTCAGACTATTTCCATTCCTATCTTTCCATTCAGTCAATCCATTCGCACTTCGCCCCATTACAATATCAGCTGCTGCTGACGGGCTAGTAAATAAAAGATCTTCCATTACTACAAATTCATCATTAACAACTTTTACTTGCTCTGTATGTAATAAATCATTTCTTTTGGCTAATAAACGCTCTGAATACGAATTTACAATGCTATTTGCAATCTTAGATCCTTTTAATACGACAAAACCTTCTTGTGTTTGAATACCTTTAGCATCGACACCACGGGTCGATTTTATAGATAAAACATCATTTGCATTTACATCTGAGCTATCTTTGATCTCTTCAAATAATTTATGACCCAATGTATTAACCATCATTGTAAGATTGCTAATATATTCATCCATTTCTGCTCGGTCAGCTTCAGAAATTGAAGGCATCGGAGGAATGTTCCCATTCATTAAAAAGTAACGATTTGCGACTTTTGCCTTTTCATATAACTTATTTTCAATGTACTTTATATGAGCTTTATTTAGATTCTCATCTTTACTTATAAATACAATCACTTCATTCCAAAAATCCTTTTCACGCAAATGGCTTTGTAATCGTATATAAACTTCCTCTGCTTCCCCTATGTAAACAGCTTCTTTATCTTCATTATTTCGACCGAATAACATATACACACCAGTAGAATTTAAGTTAGGACGATCCGAGCATTTTTTCACTTCGGTTCTTGGTATTCTATATGCTAGCCCTGTCCAGTTAGATAATTCACACGTTAATCTTCCACTTGGGTCTCCATCGATCAAGAACATTTTGATTGTTTTGCCAAAACTCATTACAACCACTCCTATTAATTCATATGCACAATCTGCTATTACACAACCACTTTATTTTGTGCCTCAATATCCCGCACATCACACGCGCTCAAATCGTGCACCTCATTTATATGTATTTATAGGTCATTTATAATCTTATGTATTATTATTTTACCACTAAATTATTATTTTCAACTTCTAATTTTAGAATAAATTTACTAATAACGTACATTAGAAAATAAAAAAGCAGAGAGGCTTTAATTCTCTCTCTGCTTATTGAAATATATTTTTCCGATGCCATCTAAAATACTGCTTATTCTCTTCATACCTTGAAACCTTCATCTTTTGATGAATATTATACATTCCATAATTCGTTGCTGGAATTCGTTCTGAAATGTGAATTAAGCCTGTTCCATCAAATGTAATATAACCTTGATCGTATAATGCGTCATGATTACAGCAAAGCAATACACCATTATACGGATCTAACCGTTCTTCATTTGAACTTTCCCGCCAAGGCTTAGAGTGGCTTGCACGTAGAAGCGCCGGTAGCTCAATACCACAAAGTGCGCATTGATGATTCCATAAAGGTAATAATGCTGCTTTAAATTTTTCTTGGCCAATACGGATTTTACGTTTTGCTTCCGCTTCTGTTTCGGTAATCACTGGAATAAGCGTATTTCGTTCTGTACGTACTACCGTGCCAATCGCAAATTCTAGCTGTTCATCATCCACTTGATAAATATTCATTTCACTAATAATATCTAATAGCTTGATCGCAAGTTCTTCATTACATGGATATAAATAGCCTTGGTTTCCATCCCCATCTTGCTGGAAAGCTGAGTATTTAACAGGCAATAACACTTTCAACTCATTAAAGTAATCTTTAATCGTTAATGGTTGTTCTAATTCATGGTATTGCAGCCTCACTAGAAAACCTTGCTCTTCCCACTGGTCATATGATGTCAGAGAATTAGGCTTTTTGCCTTCCTCACAATCAGACAGCGCAATACTAATTGCAACGATCTTGCCTTTTACGTAATGAAAAATACGATCGCCTGAGCTCACTTCCTCCATACGTCGCCATGAGTGCGGAGTGCTCCCGCCTTTATCTTTTTGTGGTGACCAGATAATTTCTGCTTCTTTTTCTTCTTGATAGGTGTGCCCTTGCATGACGATGTAGTGGTTCATTATGTTCTCCTCTTCTATTCATTACTTCTATTATAGCTAAAATATTGAAGGTATTTATATAATTTATAGTTATTCTAGTATATAAACTCCTTTTAATTTCGTAATCCCATTCACAATTAAAATAAGCCATAGTGCTCCTTTCACAATAGGGCAACCTATGGCTCTTATATTTTTAAATAATTAACTTTTACCTAATTCTTTTCTCGAATTATTCCTAATTCAAACTATCCAACATTTCAACAATATATTGTGAAGTTTCCATCATCTGCTGTTTATTTGTAATAGAAGATTCACCGTCACCTTTTTGATGACCATAATCTCCAAAACCTCCATGATTGCCACCGTTTATTTCGATAAAACGTGCGTCACTTGGCATAACATTTTTTGCATCTTTTACTTTGTTTAAGTCTGCAACTTTGTCATTGCTTCCCCACAGTGACAAGACTTTTATTGGTTGACTACTTAGATTTGTTTTTGATTGGGGATAGGATGCTAATAGTACCAAGCCTTTTATATTATCATTTTTTAGTGCATAATCTGCTGCCATGACGCCCCCTAAAGAATGTCCTCCGATCACCCAAGTATCAATTTCTTTATGATTATTTATTATACTGTCTGCTTTATTCGGTGAAAAAATGGCTAAGTTAAAGCTCATTTTCGCAATACTAACGTTATAACCTTTTGCTGCTATCTCTTTAGCGATTGGTGCATATGCGGAAGCTTCTACCTTTGCTCCGGGATAAAAAATAAAGCCGATATTTTTAGCATTCGATACGGGTTCAAATAAAATATTGCCATTTTCTTCAACTTTAACGACTTCGTCAGATTTCAAACTATCCAAAGCTAATGAACTGGCCTTATAATATGAACTTACATAAATAAAAAATCCTGCAACTAGCAGTATTAACAAAGCAAAAATTCCAGTGAAAATTTTAAATTTTAGAGATTTCTTTTGTTTCATCGTATATCCTCCTATCCTATTTATTATATTCAGCTTTGCAAAAATGTTTTAATTGTTCACAGTATCCACTTCACCCATTCATACTAGCCCTGAAATATGCTCGTTTACATTTTGCTCTGTCCATTTTTCATCATCAAGATTGACTAATTCACTCATAATTTTTAATTTCAAACTTTGGTCGATGACTTTTCGGAACACTCCAACTATACGGACGTTGACATGATGGTAAAGCTGATTTCATACCAGAGCCATCCTTCAATCCCCCCGACAAAGTTTAACATTATATTAATGATAGCACCCGCATCTCGTTTTCACTTGGAGGTGCAAAGTGACATAACTTACTTTGCACATAAAAAACACCACCTCAAATGAGATGGCTAGATCATTTTAGATATTAAACTAAGGTTTACATTTTATAGATTAATTAATAGGGGAATGGGATATTAGATCCCAATACTTTATCCCTCAATATTGTATCTTTTTAATTTCCAAGAATAAGCCCAAGTTCGAGGATGCCTTGGATACCCCTCTTGCGTCAAATCCTCCATATGATAGATTTCCTTGTTTTTAATTAAACGAAAAATTTCTTGAATCCTATTGTCATAATCAAATATGTATCCTTTTCCCCAAGCAATAATTATTAATTGTGCATCTTTGTTAGCCATTTCAATTATCGTATTATTATTATATTTTCCTTCAGTATCTATCCCTTTAACAAAATCCAAACTTTGTACTGAAATATACTCATCGACTTTTTCTTGATATATCTCGCATACTACATAAAGATTAGTAATAATAATTTTCCCTATATTCTGTAAAACACCAGCAGAGTTATTTAACGAAACGTATTTGATAATACGATTAAGAGTGTTGTCGGAAATTTCCTCATTTGCCTTACTTGGATTGATCATCATTAGATGGACAGCTTTTTCGCTATCACCATTCTTCAATTCTATATCTAACCTATATCTCCTATTAGTCTCAATATCATAATGTACTAATTTAACATTTTTCACATACTCATTCTTATAGTAGAAAATTCTTTTTCTTGCTCTTTCCATAACTACCCCTCCTCTATATATGAATTATCTATGGAGTAAATATTTCAATGTATTCATTACAAAAACCAACAGATTATTTAACCGTATGATTTCTGTTACTGAAAAACTTTCAAATATTAAATCTACTAACCCTTAATGTTTTATAATTAAATAAAGGTAAATTTTATTATAATTCCCCATCTTATATATACGGATTAATTTTTATTATACGCCCTTTTTTTCTTCCTTTACATAATTTTTCATTGTATTCAGAATAAACAGTATAAATATATAATGAATTGAAAACGAATATACTTTTACAAGTCTTTTTGACAAACTCGAAGTAAATGTCAATGATTTAATGGATTGTAGCCGTGTTGAAGTAAAAGTTGAATGTGATTATTGTAAAAATCCTTTAAAAGAGATATTTAGAAGTGTAGGATGTACTTACTCCTAGCATCCACAGTAATTTTATTAATTTAAAGTGTGCCCCTCTGCTTATACCCATAATAAGACAAAAAAGAATCCCATCTATTAAAAGACAAGATTCTTTAAACTCAAACATTTTTGCTAGTAGTGTATTCCAATAAAAATTACAATGAATAAAAAACACCCTATGTAAGCAAGCAGACTAGTCCAATTTTGAATTGGATAGTTTGAACACTTACATAGAGTGGTCTAAGCACCTCTATATTGTTGGTTAAGGTTATGAAAGATTAATGACATTTTTTATTTAGACAGTTTTTCATGCTTACGCTTCTAACGCCTCAATTGTTTGAGCAACTTGCTCTTCTGTTAAATTGTGACGCACGATGTAGCGATTGCGCACATGCTTTGTACATTCTATTGTACAGCCCCCTAAATGCTTTGCTTCATTTTCTTCAGTCGCAATGATTTGCTTGTTACATTCAGGGTTTGCACAGTTAATGTAACGTTCACAAGGTTCACCGTCATAGTGATCACGACCGATAATCACATGCTCTACTTGATTGATTGGCACCGTTAAACGCTCATCAAATACGTACATTTGACCGTCCCATAATTGGCCTTTTGCAACAGGGTCTTTTCCGTATGTTGCAACACCGCCATGTAATTGACCGACATCGCCAAAGCCTTCACGTTTCATCCAGCCTGAAAACTTCTCACAACGAATCCCACCCGTGCAATATGTTAAAACATTTTTCCCTTCGAATAGCTCGCGGTTTTCACGTACCCATTCTGGTGTATCACGGAAGTTTTCTACATCTGGTCGAATCGCGCCACGAAAATGGCCGACATCGTATTCATACGTGTTACGCACATCTAATACTACTGTATTTTCATCTTGCATTTCAGCAAGGAATTGTTCTGGTGACAGGTAGCGACCTGTTAATTCATGCGGGTTAACGTCTGCTTCTAAGCCTAAGTTTACTAACTCAGGACGTGGGCGTACGTGCATTTTTTTGAATGCGTGGCCATCTGCCGCATCAATTTTGAAGACAATCCCTTCAAATAATGAGTCTGCTTGCATGTTTGCCATGTATTGCTCTGTTTGCTCAATTGTACCTGATACCGTACCGTTAATGCCCTCATTGGCTACTAAAATACGACCTTTTAAACCGATTTCTTTACACATTGCTAAATGCATTTCCGAAAACGCCGCTGGATCTTCAATTTTCGTGTAATGGTAATATAATAAAACTTGATAATTCATTTGTTTCCACCTATCATTTCATATATTTGCAGGATATACCTGATAGTCTATTTTACGACCTAATAACCATAAAGGATTTTCATTTAATATGCTATCGGTAATTAGGCTGAAATGGGTATAATTTTATTTTTAAAGAATTTGGGAAGAGGTTAGCGGAGCTTTTTTTATAAAGAAGTGTTTTTCCACGATATGGCGCGATTGTTGAATAAACTACTTATTATTAAAATTACACATTATATTGATTATCTAAGATGTGAATATTCAACTATAAAATTTCCTAAAATATAATAAAGCATAAACTTTCCATTTGGGAAATTTATGCTTTACGGCACTATTTAACAGTATTTGTACTGCTATATATTATGTATGGAGACGGCGGGAGTCGAACCAACCGTCTCAAAGTACTGATATATCAATAGCTGCGGGGGCAATTGATTTTTTTGACTACGTTTTTGACTACGAAATACAAATAATGCTCTATGTATTAAGCTAATTAAAATAAAATAATGTAATTTTGATTTAATTCTTAATCCTAGCATTTCTCATCTTCGTTTAAAGATTTCAATAATTCTCTACCTCTATCCAAATCAAATGAAATATTTGAAGTTAGTAGTTCTTGTAGTAATTTAGATAGTTCTATAATATATGTGTCTATTAATTCATCTTCAAGTGTATCATAACCTAATTCTTCTAAAATCGTATCACCAATTTCTAGAATGTCCTTATTTTGTAAAATTTTATTTGAATTTTCTATTTCAATTTCATAATCAGGGTCATTTTTACCTTTAGTCAATACACTCACTATATAATGTATTATTTCAATTGCATCTTCTTTTTCAAGACTTCGAATTAACTCAAACATAAAATACCTCCTTAAATATCAATATTTATCAATTCTATTAATGCTCCCGGCAATTCCTTTATCAAAAATTCCTGTGAAAAGACACCATCTTTTTTATTATGTGGAGCTGCTTTTACTATAGCTTTTACCTCATAAGTAGAGATAGCATAAATAACTGGTCTAAAATCACCTATTTGCGCAGCATGTATAATCTCACTTATCAGGAGTTCTTGTTGTTCAGATATAACTCCCTGTTGTTTTTTTTCACTAAGAGCCCTGTAAAGACCTACTTTATGTTTTGCAATAGTGGCACCTTCCTGACCACTCCCTATTTCCCAAGTTAACTTTTTATATATTTCCAGTGGGTTAGCAGAGGCCGGATTTGTTTCTTTAGCATCAAATTTAGGAGCACACCAAGCATAATGAGTATCATTAAAATAATTTTTTGAAATTAGGTATGATAGATGTGTAGAAGTTGAAAATAAAAAAGGAGTTGTAATAGGTAAACAATCTTTTTGATTATTATTTATATTTATTTTATCGCTTTTTTTAAAATTCATATCACCATAATTATCCAGTATACTTTCTAAATCAATATTAGAGAAAAAGTCCTCTGCTGTTTTTTTCCAAGAAAATTCTTCTAATTGTTTTTTTAAATTTTTCGCATTTCTTCTAGATTTCGTTAAATCATTTTTAACTTCTTTAATACGAGAAGATACAACTTCTAAATTTGTATTAAAATCACCTGTAATTTCCACACCATAAATACATCCTGTATAGCTGCCACCAAGATTATCTAGAAATTTATATAGCCCTGTATCTACGGATAAAATTAGTGGTATTTCTGCAGAAATAGCTTCCCACCCTACCAAACCGAAACCTTCATGTGTAGATAGCATCATAGAAATATCTTGGACTCTAACAATATCATACAACTCTTCTCTATCTTTATAACCTAGCCCTAATACACTAACCAGTTTATTACTATGTTCAAATCCGAGATCTTGTAATTCTTTTTGCTTTGCTATTAATTCTTTATCGTCTAATCCTACTACTGTTAATACACTATTATTAAATTTATCTTCTGCACATGCTTTAAAAAAAGAAGCTATAGCCAATTTACCTTGCTTAACAATTTCATCACCACCACCAAGTCGACCATACACAATCCCACTAAAATCTCCATGTGGTTCTAAACTCTCTAAATCCGCTATTCCAGGAATTAATTCATATACTTCTGGATTTGGATTATCTTTTGTCCTTATTTTATTTATTGCAGATTCAACTAGATAAGGACCTACAGCATATACCAAATCTGCTTGTTCTAAAACCCTTTTTTGCAATTTATCTCTTTGATTCGCTTCTTCTCCACTTCCAGATTTTGATGCATAGTATTTTAAGTAATTCATATGATGAATAACTGCACTTTTAGAATTATTCCCCAAGTATTTGTCTAATTTTACACATTCAATAGCTTTAAAACCTGTGATTATATCATGACCTATCCAACAAATCACTTGATTATGTCCATTTTTTTTGACTTCATCAAATATTACACTACTATTAAATCTCCCTTCTATTAGTATTACTTCAATACCCAATTTTTTAGCACTTTCTATATCTTTATTGTGGGCTTCTTTAACTACACAAACAATTTTACATTTAGCTTTGTACGAATCAGCTATTGCTTTCACAAAATCGTAGTTAAATGAATTTATTCCTCCTTCATTGGTTCCCCAATGTGTTGCTATAAACACTAATGAAGACATCAACTTCCCCTCCCGTTATTCGGTAATTATTTAAAACATTATTACTATTAAGAACCTTTTTGACATCTGACAAATATTCGAAACAGTAATTCTAAACCTATTTTATACCATTTATTCAATACCTTTGATGCACGACATATTTACCTATTGTCATAAAAAAACATTAGGTGGCGCATCATGTGAACTCAATTATGTATTATTCAATCAGTCGTCATTCTGACTTTAGAGCCTATCTCAACTATGATAAATTTAGTAAAGTATTTGCTAATATCCTCATATGTATCCATTACGGCTTTCTATTATCATATTTTAACATTCAGTCAAAATGAACATTTTTTATTTGCTCTATTAATCATTAATAACATATATTCTATCTACACTTTATATTCTAATGTCCCTCCCCATTTCTATGACTTGGAAAATACTTAGATAATGTCATAAATTTATACTCCTATTTATAACTATCATACTAATATTCATTTCTACTCTACTGCCCTTAACACCAATTATGAGAAATCTAGATTATCTCTCTGAATTTAAATGTAAATAAATACATTTATGTATTTTCAGAGTGTCGACAAACTAAATTCGTAACAAAAAGTTATCATATGTCGGCATTTGATTTTTGTTTTCTATGTTCAAATGTTTTTCTGAATCCTTGAAAATAAAGGGTTTAGAAAATCTAAAAAGAATTGTGCTTATAGGCGTCTAATTTAAAAATAATAGACAAAGTCGAAAAAATCGACTTTGTCTACAGTCTGTAAATACATTTATGTATTTTTTAATTATAATACATTTATCTTTTATTTACGATCTCAAAATAGCTATCCACCTATCTTTAAAATCAAAAAAGGTAATCAAGCATCTGTAAGATGTTTGACTATCAAATATTTAATAATTCAAATCAAATGTCATCTGAGCCATTAATTCTGCCCGCTTAATCACCATATCAACAGCATCTTTTTGAACATATGTTGGATAACCGTATTGTTTTAACAAACGCTTTAAAGCTCGACGCATTTTTGCACGTGCATTTTCGCTTAAATTCGAGTCAATAGACTTGTTTTCTTTAATCGATTTAGTTCATTCATGTGCAATCAATTTCAATGTATCGCCACCTAACACAAGCTCTGCTGTTTGGTGTGAAGCTAATTCATCATAGAATGCAACTTCTTCCTTAATTAAACCTGCTTGTTTACGGTTGAATAATGTGGTTATAAAAGACAGGTTTCTCCTTACAATTCAAAATAATAATTCGAAAAAAATTTTAAATAAAGTGGAAAATTTCACCTCCGTGTTTTGCTATTTTGGAGACCATAGATAGGGTATATATAAAAATACCGCTCTGTAAAATAGAAAGGCCTAGCAATCAATTATGATTACTGAGCCTTAGTATCTTCTTTCAAAGTTTTATAAATCGTACTTCGCCAAATCGGCAGCACTTTCCCTGCCTTCAAATAACTTCACAACCGGTGTTTCGTCGCTGCATCAACATCTGGACACCCACCTTATCGCCCACGTTTACGAACAGCATCAAGGCCATCTTTCGTTCGTTGCTGAATAATATCACGCTCAAACCCCGCAAAAACTGTCAGCATTCCAAACATCGCCCGTACGGTCGGTATTGTCGTATCAAAACTATCCTGAATACTCACAAAATCAATCCCTCGCTGCATCATTTCGTCCGGCAGCTGATAAAGCTCCTTTGTGCTACGCGCCAAGCTGTCCAATTTATAAACAACAAAGCGATTGCCAGTTGCAGCCGCCTTTAAGGCATTCGTAAGTTCCGTCCGCTCCGTTTTACTTGTTGAAATCTTTTCCACATAGAGAATTAATTCCATATTCTGCTCACTAGCATACTTCTCAATCGCCAACTGCTGCATATGCAAATTCTGATCTTCCGTGCTCACACGTGCATAGCCGTTGACTCGGTTCATCTATAACACTTCCTTCTAGTTTTTATAAGCAGCTTTTTCATAGGTTGCTAAGTCAAAGTGTTGGAATAGCCCTCCGATTGTCGTAAAGCTGCACGGAGCCTCTTTTGCCACAACTGGAAACGCTTCTTTAAACCATGCTCTACTGAACTCATTTGTCGCCTGCAGTTCTTCAAAAGATTTCTCCAACACCGCATACGCCACTTTTTTAGAATTTCCATTTTGGCCAATTGAATAATGAAACCCATCCGAATCCACTTTGGTAATCGTACTTTGCACATTGGGCTTATCGAACGTCAACCCTATGACAATCGCTTGCTTGAACTCATTGAATGACATAAAGCCCTCTCCATTCGTCTTTAACCATACGCTTTATATAACATCTATAATAGACAAGTAAATAGACAAAAATAACGAAAAACATCCTGCCTAAACGTTGATTTAGGCAGGATGTTTAATTTGTCTATAAAACGGTGGTTAAATAGAATTATTTATTTAATATTAAAATATAAGTCGGGATTTTTGACTATAATATCTATTTGATTCCCAATAGCCAAATTCTGTTTATCTCTCTTACTAAGCAGAATCCCTGTTTGATTTACTTCAACATTACTGTCTGAATAAGAAAATTCGATTTCATAGATATTTAATTTAAATAGAATGTTCAATACAGGGTTTACGTAAATTAAATCGTTTTTTATATAAATATACCCTATGATGCTTCCTAAAAAAACAAATTGAATTACGCCTAGTAATGAAGTTAAATCCAGAGTGATAAAGGGAAAAATGTATACTGCAAAATAATTGGTCACCGTGGAATGATTAATATTTATTATTTCTTGAACAGTTACCGAACTAACATCATTATCATCCAATGAACTAATAAGTCGTTTTACAAGTATAAGCAGTGTAATTATTAATAGAGATAAAATAAGTATTAAATAGAATTCAAAATACAAATGTATAATCTTTAGATTTTGAAAAATCAATGTTGGATTTGTAATTTGAAAATCAAATTTCACCTTTAAATTTTCAAATAAACTAAATATATTTTGAATAATTATTATGATGAACAGTGGTATATAAGAAGATAAAAACAATGTTATTTGTACAGATTTCTCCATTATTACGCCCCCTTTATTGGGTTGTAACGACTTTAGTACGGCTTGCAAACATTTTTGTACCATCAACAGGATCTTCGACACAACATCGCATAATTAATTTCATTACATCTGAAATTTTGCAACCATTCTTAGTGAAGTGGATTTTATTATTTTGTAATTCAACCTTTAAGTTGTATTCTTTAATCATTGTAGGCATTTTATCTATGTTTTCTTTAAACCATTGCAGTCGGTTTTCCTTAATTATTGTAACCAATTTTTTTGTGAGATTTCCACTACTTAAACATCTTTTGGAGAAATCACCGAAGTTTTCAATAATATCTAGAGAGCTTAAATCATCTAATGCTTTTTCGACAAATTGAACATAGGCCGACTCAAATGAAAAGAATATATGAAAGTAATAGCGGTTGAGAATATACATTTTGTCATCTACTTCAATACTATCCGTTTTAAAATCTAAGAAAATAGACTGCTCAGGCTTAATTTGTTCTAATTGACCATTTTTTAATCTGAATTGAGCTTTAGCTTTGTAAGCTGAAACTTTCATATACTTTCTAAATATATTGACTTGCTTTTTATCTGGTAAAGTAAGCACTGCCACATATCCCCAAATGTCATTTAAAATTAAATCGAGATCTGTAATGGGTCTGGAGGTAATAGGATTCAATAAGGATTTAATTATACTAAGATTATTTACTTCAGTACTTGGTAAATATTCGATTGAATCTTCTTCAGGACTTACAACATCAAATTCATTCAAAGGTTTATTTTCTATATCTTTTTGTAATTTCTCTAAAAAATCATCTCGGAAATTATTTGCTTGTTTATTTAAATCCACAGTGTATGAGGAGTAATTAGTTATTGAACTTTCTGTTATTTTAGTAATGAAATATAGTTTGATTGAAGAATCTTCTAAGTTTAATTTATTTAAAATTTGCTGCATCTGAATCTCCTTTAAGATAATAATTTAGGCTAATTAAAAGCAGTTCTAATACTGTTTAGAACTGCTCTTATTAGTTAAATGAACATTTGTTGCATGAAAGCTTGTTTTTGACTGCTTAAGTAGTCTAGTTGGCTATTTAATGAATGTATTTTTTGATCGAATGAAAATAAGAATTCTCCAATCTTTATTTGTTCATTTAGTGAAGGTAATAGAATATCGAATTTTGCAAGATTTGTTTTAGAAATACCTAAAACTGAAACACCCGTCCCCATTTTCTTTATAAATTCTCTATATCCTTTCGTTTGAGTAACATAAATAAGATATAGTGGATAAACCGATTCTTTAGGTATAAATTTATGAGTGTGTAATCCAGCAACAGTTTTAACTGATTGTAATGATCTAATAAGGATTGCCTTACCTAAATCATTGTAGTCTTCAGAAGCATCTGCAAATAATATATCTCCGTCGTTAACAAATTCAAAATCACGTTGTTCAGTTATTGAGGGGAATTGAACCTTATCACAAATCGTAGGCAATTTTGTATGAATATCACCATAATGTATGTGCTGAACCAACCCTTCTCCTTCACATGAACGTGAATATGAATAACTCACACCGAATTCTCCTAAGTCTCCTAAAGGCTTTTTCTCCCACTCCGGAAAAGCCTGCCCATCCTCATCCTTAAACCGCAATTCCTGATTAAAAATCTTCTGCATAAACCCTTTTTTCTGCTCTTTTAGCAAATCGATTTTTTCTTTCTGATGCTCAATTTTTAATTCTATTAAATTAAAAAACTGAGCTATCTTAGCTTGTTCCTCAATAGAAGGCAAAACTATATCCAAATTTTTAACTAATCCTGGTGTAAGACTTTGTTGTTTAGTTCCTTGAGTATAAGTAATGCCTATTTTTTCTCCATTTTTTTTATACCAATAATACAAGAAATCTAAATTTAATAAATCATTTAATGGAAATGCCAAACAAGATTGATTGGTCGTCATCGGAATAGTATTAATAGCTGCACTATTTCGTGTTCCTTTTGCTTCTAATCCAGTAATTGCTATAAACATTGTACCTGGTGGATAGATTTTTAAGTTAGTGTCCTTAACAGCCTTTTCTGTAATATATTCTTTAGTAGATGATACATAATGTGACTTTAACTCTCCACTACTTATCCAAGGTATGTCACCTTTAAAATAATCAGAATCAATTCTAGATGGTGTACTACCAGTAGCTAGATGCTCAAAAAAATCACCTATTTTATGTTGAAACCATTCATTTTCAAACCCCTTAAACCTCAACTTCGGCACAGCCATCCCTACACCCCCAATTCCTTAAAGAACTTCGCCAATTCCTGATCTACTTTCGCAATCTCAGCGTCAATTTCTTCTAAACGCTTCGCTACAGCTTGCAGGTCAATCGCCTCTTCTTCTTCAAATGTATCCACGTAACGAGGGATGTTTAAGTTATAGTCGTTAGCTTTGATCTCTTCTAAAGTCGCTGCGTACGAATACTTCTCGATCGTTTCACGGCTCTCATACGTCGCTAAAATCTTCTCTACATGCTCGTCCGATAAGATATTCTGGTTTTTACCCTTCTCAAAATCATTCGATGCATCAATAAAGATCACATTATCATCATGTTTACGGCATTTTTTGAACACTAAAATACATGTTGGAATCGATGTACCGTAGAAAATGTTTGCTGGTAAACCAATCACTGCATCTAAATAGTTTTTGTCTTCTATTAAATACTTACGGATCGTTAGTTCAGCTGCACCACGGAATAATACGCCATGTGGTAATACAACCGCAAAAGTACCGTTATCATCTAAATGATGGATAAAGTGCTGGATAAACGCGAAGTCCGCCTTTGATTTCGGTGCTAATTTCGCATACGCACTGAAACGCTCGTCTTCTGTAAACTTATGATCTGCACTCCATTTCGCTGAGTACGGTGGATTCGCTACAATTGCTTCAAAACGCTCACTTAAATGCGCTGGAGCTTCTAATGTATCGTCGTTTTTAATATCAAAACGTTGGTACGGAATGTCGTGCAGCAGCATGTTCATGCGCGCTAAGTTGTACGTTGTTGATACTTTTTCTTGCCCGTAATATTTGAATACTTTTGCTTCACGGCCAACACGTAATAGTAGTGAGCCTGATCCACATGTACCATCATATACGCTACGTAACTCAGTTTTGCCTTGAGTGACGATTTTCGCTAAGATTTTTGATACTTGCTGAGGTGTATAGAACTCGCCTGCTTTTTTCCCTGCGTTCGCTGCGAATTGTGAAATCATGTATTCGTAGGCATCGCCTAATATATCAATCTCCACATCGTCTTGTAAAAATGGAATGTCGGCAATGTTCACGATTACTTTGCTAATCAAAGCTGTACGATCTTTTACAGCACGTCCTAAACGTGAAGAGTTTAAGTCCATATCATCAAATAGGTTTTCGAAGTCTTCTTGGCTGTCATTTCCTAAAGTAGAAGATTCTATAGCTTTAATCCCGTTCGCTAACATTTCGATATCAAAACTGCCGTTCTCACCTTTTTCAATCTCTTTTAAGAAGTGTGAAAATAAATATTCAGGCTCTACTACATAGCCTAACTCATCTATTAAGTATTCTGCTAAATCTTCACGGTACTCTTCATTTGCCCAAGCATCTGCATACGAAATATCGTCTTCTTTTAATAATGTGTTGGCACGCGCCTCTACCTTCTCTGATAAATAGCGATAGAAGATTAAACCTAAGATATAATCTTTAAATTCGCTTGCATCCATTTGACCACGTAAGTCATTGGCCATTGCCCATAATTTTTTGTGTAGCTCAGCTTGCTGCTGGCGTTGTATTTCACTTGTTGTCATTTGTTATTCCTCCATTACTATATTTATAATAAGTTAGGCGATGGTCTAATGAGTTATTAAGATTTTTGGGTTCAGGAAATTTAAAGTCGTGCTGATCTGAAATATATTTTAAAAATAAAAGTTGAATAATAGACTCCTTATATGAAGTAGAATCAAACTCCGCTCGTAATTTATCAGCCATTACCCACAGTTTCTCATTAAATTCCTTTTTTATCTTATCTTTTTCAAATAAATCCATCATTAATCTTCCTAACGTTAGTTATTTTCCATGCTTTTCATCAATTGCCCTAGAATAAATTGACGCTGTAATTCTATGCGTTCTAGTTGCAACGCTTCTTTCTGCTTTTTTAACTGAGCAATGCGCCCTATAACTTTTTGCTTTTCTAAGTCTGGTAGTTCAACATTAAGATCCTTTAAACGTAAAAGCTTCAACATAGAGACAGAACTACCTTCACTTAGAACAGACAACTGTTTTTGAATCGCTGGGTGTTCGTTGAAATACCATTCAAAGAACGCCAAATCCACGGAATCATGTAACTTGATTTTTAAAAAGTTATTGGTTAGTAGTAGGCCACTGTACTTTTCAGGAAGTAAAACAACCTTTTCTGCTTGTGTATGCAGCACTAAACTTTGGGTGTCAGTTAAAAGCCGGGCATCTAATTTTTCTTTAGGAATTCGGATTGCTAATTTTTTTTCATTTGAAATGCGGTAGCTAACACCTAATGTCTCATTAAATTCTTTTAAGGAAAGTGGCTTTACTTCCACAGTAGGTATATTTTTCTCTGTCGTTTCTAATCTAGTGGCAAATGCTCCTTGAGTAAATTCAGCAATTTGTTCTAGTTTCATGGCATCACCCCGAAAGTTATTTTTAAAAATATCATTTCACTACACTCTAAATATAAATGATATATTTAAAAATATCAACACAAAGCGGAAATATTTTTTGATATTTTTTAAAATAACGAAAAAGAGGGCTAGTAATTAGCCCTCTCCTTCTTATTTTATGCGCCATATTTTTCAGTGAATTCACGAATGAATGATGTAATGGCTTTGATTGTTCGTGATTTCTTTAAGAAGCTTCCTGGTAACGAGTCCATAATCGTTTGCTTTTCAATGTAATTAGAATACTCATACGTTGCTAATTGTTCACGAAGTACGGTATTCTCGATGCCGTTTACTTTTGCAAACTCTGTAAGTTCTTTTTCACTCATTTCTTCCTCATAACGATGGAAGGCATCGATTACAGAAATATCAACAGGCAGTGTTGGAGCTACTTTGTGTAAGAAGTCTTTAATGAGCTCCATTTTTAAGCGTAGCTTCGGATCTGTCGCGTGATCTAGCTCTTGCTCAATGAAACGAATTTCCTTCTCACGCTCTTTTGTATCTACCATATTTAAATTGGCGATTAGATTTAGAATGTAACCGACATTAATTGTATCCGTGTGCATAAGCTCTAATTCGAAATCCACATCATGAAGAATGGATTCCTTTGGTAGCTCGCTCCGCTTATATTCGTCATATACTTTAAAATACTTACTTTTGAAATCCTCGTAGGTTTGTTCCGAAATAGATAGTACATCTGCATCAAATTCAAAGTCAGAGAACGACTGCAATTTTTGCAGGAACTTCGTCACGTTCTTGAATGCTATGATAAACTGATGCTTTTCTTCTTCACTTTCTAATTGATCAACGTCTGCAGGGGTTGCTGCCAATGCTTTTAAATTAGAAATAGCCGTTAGAAAAGCGCCTAAATATTCAGTTTGACTTTGCATAAGCACCGTATCGACATTGTCCGTTTGTGAGAACAAGCGAATCGCTGCATCTGTATTGTCTTTTAAATTACGGTAACACACGATATTCCCGTACGGCTTTGTCGTTTTTTCTACACGATTGGTACGGCTATAGGCTTGCAGCAAGTCATGATAAACCATATTTTTATCAACATACAATGTATTTAAAGGCTTACTATCAAAGCCTGTTAAGAACATTTTCACAACGATTAAAATATCGATTTGTGCCTTTTTTACACGCTTTGAAACGTCAGAGAAATAACGATCCCAAGTATCTGTCGAGTAATCCGTTTCAAAGAAGCCATTATAATCTGTAATCATACGATCTAAAGCTTCACGTGAATGTTCTTCTGTCCCATCACTATCTTCATTTTGACCATATGTATATATACCAGCAATTTTGAAGTTATGGTCCTTCGACTTAAAAATATCATAGTACTTAATTAACGTCGGAATTGAATCCACAGTAAACATCGCGCAGTAGCCTTTACTTTTTGAACGACGTAAATGATTATCAAGTATATGATCAGCAACAAGGTTTAAACGGCGCTCATCATGCCAAACCTCTTCTGTATCAATCGCATGCACTTTCTGTGTATTATTGTCATCTACTTTTGATTTAACGGTACTGATATATTCTACAGAGAAGCCAAGTACGTTTTCGTCACGAATGGCATCTTTAATTAGGTAATGATGCAAGCACTTTTCAAAAAGATCGGCAGTGGTACGACCATCTTGGCTTTTATTTTCTTCAAAACGCGGTGTACCCGTAAAGCCGAAATACTGTGCATTTTGGAAATGCTGATTGATTTCTTTTCGCATATCCCCAAACTGGCTGCGGTGGCACTCGTCGATAATAAATACAACATGTTCTTGTTTATAAGGCTCCATAATTGAAGAATATTTTGGACTTTTTACCGCATTATTCATCTTTTGAATCGTTGTAACAATAAAGTTTTTCATCGGATCTTTAATTTGCTCAACTAGAACAGACGTATCTTCTGTCCGGTCTACAGCTCCTTTTTGGAACTTATTAAATTCTTGAATCGTTTGACTATCCAAATCTTGACGGTCTACTAAGAAAAATACTTTTTTAATGCCATCTTCATTGGAAAGAATTTGCCCCGCTTTAAAAGAGGTTAATGTTTTACCAGAGCCCGTCGTATGCCAAATATAGCCGTTATTTTTTGTTTCTGTTGCGCGTTTTACTAATGCTTCCACTGCATACACTTGGTACGGTCGCATAACCATTAAAGCTTTGTCTGTATCATTAATGACCATATAACGGCTAATCATTTTCGCTAAATGGCATGGTTGCAAGAAAGTACTTGTGAAATCCTGTAACGTCGTGATTAATTCGTTTTCTACATTTGTCCAAAAGAATGTAAAGCCAAACTGAATATCGTAATCAGAGTTAGAGAAGTATTTTGTATCAACACCATTACTCACTACAAAGATTTGTAAGAAACGATATAGCCCTGTAAATGTATGGCGGCGATAACGTTGGATTTGATTAAAGGCTTCTTTAAAATCTAAGCCACGTCGTTTCAATTCGATTTGTACAAGCGGTAAGCCATTTATTAAAATCGTAACGTCATAGCGATTTTTATACTTACCTTCCATTGTAGTCTGCGTCGTAACCTGGAATAAATTTTTACACCATTCCTTCGTATTTAGCAGCTCAACATATAGATCCGACCCATCTTCGCGCTCAATACGTAGCTTATCACGCAAGATTTTAGATGATTCGTAAATACTTTTATCTTCAATTTCCGTTAAAATACGACGAAATTCTGAATCAGTTAATGGTTGGCCATTTAATTTATGCTCATTAAATTTATTTAATTGCTCGCGGAAATTTACTTTAACATCTTCGTAATCTGTTAAGGTCACGGGTGTGTAACTTTGGTTTGTTAACTGTTTCAGTAAATTCACTTCTAATTGTGCTTCGGATTGGTAGCCCATATAAGTTAGCTCCTTTGATCGATGTTAGTACTATTATACGTGATTATATCAAGTATTGTTTCAGTAAAAATGCTCTTACGGTAAAAAAGCATATGAAGCTACCCAAGTAGGATCTTGGATTTTAGCTTTCATATGCTCTATTTTTATTTGCTCATCAAAGTGCAAATAGGTTTTCATTTTATATTTTGATCTAGGAAGGCCATGCAATTGTCGTGGTCCATTCCGTTGAAACAGTTTTATCCATCTTTCAACTTAACCACCAACTTTTTCTTTATATGCTGCTACAGCCTTTTCATAAATCCTCCCCTGGATTGAATACGTTACTGTGTAAATTGTTATTATTAATGAAATCAATCCGACAGTATTTCCAAAACTAGCAATACTATATTTATCAGCAAAGCCTACTAAAGCTTTTATTATCGCTTCATCACTTTTTATAAGTGTCACAATCCCAAAAAACATATATCCAACTAAACCAAAGTAAAAAATCAAATTTACAATCACTGTATTAAAGAATTTAATTTGATCATTGAGAGTAATGTACTGAGATAAAACATCCCTTGAAATAAAAGATTCTTCAGTTAAGTCCTCATTAATAAAAAACTTTTTTAGTACCGAATAATACATATAAGTAATGATTGCCTTTACAATTATTAGAATAGAATAAAGATACGTAAATAAGGTTAATGCAAACATCACTACTACAAATTTAAAATACTCACTCATTTCATTTAAATTATTCGCTACAGCTAGCATAAAGACACAACACCCAAGGAGCGTATAAATAATTAATGCTACATAATTTTTATAATCTCTTGGCAAACTGTTGTAACGTTCCTGACTAGTTTCCAGAATTAATCGATTAGCAAGTAGGCATACTCCATAAAGTATTAATGTCGTAATTATGATTATTACTGTCGTCTGTAAAGGACTTATTATTATAAATATAGGTGCTAGGATTAGTAAAAAACAAAAAGCAAAGTCACTAGAATTCATTTCTTTATAGTATAAAAAACGTTTGATTTTTTTCATCATTCACTCCAACCTATAATGCCGCTTCTCATAGTCGATTAAACCAAATCTTTCAAACTCCTTCTATTACTATCCTTCCACTCCGTCAATCCATTTGCACTTCGCCCCATGACAATATCAGCTGCTGCCGAAGGACTCGAAAACAACAGATCTTCCATCACAATAAATTCATTATTAATGACAGCTATTTTTTCTGTCTGTATTAGCTCATTTCGCATTGCAATTGAACGCTCTCCATAGGAATTTACATAATCAGTAGCAATTTTAGATCCCTTTAATACAACAAAACCTTCTTGCGTCTGAACCCCTTTTGCTTTTGCACCACGAGCAGCTTCAATATAGAAAATTTCATTCTCATTGATCTCTGAACTAACTTTAATCTCTTCAAATAGCTTATGTCCTAGCGTATTCACCATCATCATAAGATTACTTATATATTCATCCATTTCCGCGCGATCTGGTTCTGATATTGATGGTACTGGAGGAATGTTACCGTTCATTACGAAATAGCGATTAGTCGCTTTCGCTTTTTCATACAGCTTATTTTCAATATATTTAATATGAGCTTTATTTAAATTCTCGTCTTTACTGATAAATACAATGACTTCATTCCAAAAGCCCTTTTCGCGTAAATGATCTTGCAAACGTTTATAAACTTCTTCTGCTTCACCTATGTAAACAGCCTCTTTATCATCCTCATTACGACCGAATAGCATATACACACCTGTTGAATTTAAATTAGGACGATCTGCGCACTTCTTAACTTCAGTACGAGGAATTCGATACGCCAAGCCTGTCCAATTTGAAAGTTCACAAGTTAAACGGCCACTTGGATCTCCGTCTATTAAAAACATTTTGATTGTTTTGCCGAAAGTCATTCTCTTCTCTCCCTGTTGTATTAATCACTTAACCTTTTCTGTATCTTCAACCAATGTCTTTTAGTTTGCTTTTTAATATGAGATTTACAAGGCAACGTCTTCATCATTCTATGTGCTTTTTTTGCATAAGCATTAAAGTTACCATATCCCATATATTTATGGCCAAGATGCGTATACAAATCATATAACTTTCTTTTAGGTCCCGGTCGATTAGTAGCATAAGCTATTCGCTTACTTGTTTTAGCTTTTTTATATGCGCGGGCATAATACTTGAACAAACTTTTCTCGCGTATTCGAATGAGATTTCGATCTAGGACGAAGCCTAAATAATCTAAAGGACTAACTTCCATCTTTTCATTATAAATCGTCTTATCTCTATATAAACGCAGCACTGTTTTCTTCTCTTGAATGATCAAACCTTCATCTTTATAGCAATCAATTTGAGCCATCAACTCAGTCTTCCACTCTTCAAGTAGTTCCACAGTAGCGATAGTTGCAGGAATAACTAGTATAAGATCATCACAATACCTTCTATATAAAGCATCCGGATGTTTTTGCTTGGCCCATTGAAGCACTTCTTTATCAAAGTCGATCAAATGTACATTAGAACAAACAGCACTCATGCCAGAGCCTTGCGGTATACCGAATGAATACTGATTCACCTTGATTTTTCCATGCTTAAATTCCCTAAATTCAGCTGGTTCCATAATTTGAGGTAATCGAGATCGAATCTTTTTCAATTTCTTTTTACCGTACTTATCAAGTAAAAATTCTTCAATATCCTCTTTCTCTACATATGAATGACGAGTGATATTTTTATAAATTTTGAACCAATCTTTCGACAATTCTTCTACATTTAATACACGCTTCATTTTTTGCTTAAGTGATTTATGATCGATATTATCAAAAAAGCTCGTAAAATCTAAAGCTATAACTATTGCCTGGTCTTGTTTCAAAAGAAAATCAAAAGCCTCATAGGCAAAATCAATATTATTTTTGCCACGCTTATTATTACGATAAGCTACGGCTATATCATCAATGCCTTTCTCGGAAGCATAATCATTATACGCATTGTTTAATAAGTCTCCGTAATATTTATAAATAAGACTATCTTTGTGAGCAGCATAATAAATTTCACGAGGCTTCTTATCTTTTTTCTTAAATTTTTCGCCGTTTTCTTTTTTTAAAGTTATATATTTTTTAAATACAATTTTAAAATGGATAGATGGTAAAAAAGCATATGAAGCTACCCAAGAAGGGTCTTGGATTTTAGCTTGCATATGCTCATCATCTTTTATGTCCACTCGTTTATCAAAATGAAGATATTTCTTTTTCTTATATTTTGACCAATTAATTTCAGAAGAGCTAGAGAGGCCATGTAATCCCCGTGGTCCATTACTTCTGTTCATAACAGATCAACCTCCTAGCATAATTTGGCGGGGTTTACTCTAAAGAGTAAAGTGCCCTTTGACCACTAGTCCCTTTATAGGACTTCTTAAACATTTGGTATAATTACCGTAAGGAGGCAATTCTAACCTTGATTAGTTTATTCAATGTGGAAGGCCAAGCATTAATAGCGTTGATCCTCGACATCTGGTGGTTTAGCGAGTTTATGAACGTTCAGAAATTTGCTAAACATCGAAACTAATTGCTCTCACAACCAATTTTAGAGATAGAATAATCATAACTAATAATAACTAAATTTACAATTTATTCTTTCTGAAATTATACTTATATAGTCTCATCTTTATTAGTTACATTTTCTTATATATCATTACAGCTAATTTTTGAAATATTAAAACTCTATATGTTGAAAACTGCAAAATCCCCTTTAAATCCACATTCTTTAATACTCTCAATAAAACGAGATCTCGTTTCTATAGAATCATAATCATTTAAGTACCATGTGATATCCTTAGTATCTAATACACTACATATTTCTTTAATATAAGGTAAATCTACTTCTGAAAAAGAAAATCCATGCGAATAAATTTTATTTACTAATCCTAGAGAATCAAATAATGAACGATTAGCTCGTATTATTTTACTTGTGTCTTTTCTTAAAGAACTATGTAGCTCTGCTAGTGAAAATTCAGTGCCTACATAGCCATTTTCAAAATCTTCTCTTTCAACACCATGGCCTATAATAATTTCATTATTCTGTTCACCATGGATATGAAATACATTTTCTACTCCATAAATATCTTCTAAAACCCTGGTATAATTAAAATTAATGACATAATCATTAGAAGCATCTATTAAATCGTTCAAAGTCGGTTTAACTTCTACATCCGAAATATCTATTGAATTAATCCATCTAGAAAAAAATTCTTTAATTTGAATTGTAACATGATAAAAATTTTGAGAAACATCTTCATGGTTATATGCCATATGCCATTCATTAAAATTCTCATCATCTTCATCATATAAATATGACATATCATCCAAATAATCATCAAAATCTAAATACCCTAGACTTTGTTCAATATTACACCAGTGATCTCCATCTTCTTCTGCTTTAGAAATTACATCCATTAAAAAAGCAACTACCTCATCATCATCATATACCTCAGAACCGTCTGGCATTAAAGTTGATGAAATATTAAAAGATGGACTAGTTTCTAGCGCTTTAGGATACATTGTTTTTAAATATGAATGAAAGTGTTTATAGCTTGTCGGTAATTCATGAGCTAAATCAAAGCCATTTCCAATAATAAATAAATTCATTTTTTCATCTCCTACTAATAAATACATGTAATTTGTCTTGGTGACCAAAATAAAATTAAACTATAAAATTCTATAATAATTAAAGGTTTTATTAAGGACTAATCGAAAATTTTAATAATAGATAATTAAAGTAAATAATATTATAATAAAGTTGTTTTATGTTTAAGGAGTGAGTCAGACTTGTTAGAAGAATGCATAAAAACGATTGAAAATAGTTGTGAACTTGCTGAATTGGTTGAATTCTCCAATAAATTACACTGTTTATACAGTCCTTTTCTACTTGATCAAAAAGTATGGGCTATTATTGAAGATGTGCTCCCTTTTGATATATATAAACATATAAAAATTTATAAGGACTCCTTATTGGGACATGCAATAGTAAATGAATTAGCGATTAAGTATTTCCCAGGTGAAAGTACAATTAAATACCATTTTATTAAAAACTATTTAAAACGTTTAAATGAAGTTACGACGTTTGAGTTGAACGTAGGAAAGAGTCGCTTAGATATCGGTAGAATAAATGGTAAATCTATTGCATACGAAATTAAGACTGAGCTTGATTCCTTGGAAAAATTAGATAAACAGTTATCTGATTATAGTAAGGTTTTTGAATATGTATACGTTATCATCCACCCTTGTCACTTGGATAAAGTAATTAAAAGAATACCAGACCATGTTGGTGTTATTACTTATAAATTAAATAAAGAAAATTGCACCTTTGCTTTTAGAAAACGTGCATTGAAAAACCTTTATCTTTCTTCAATCGGTCAATTAGAAGCTTTAAATAAAAAAGAACTTGATTGGATCATAAAAGATAATGGAAATTTAATTTCAAATAACGAGAGAATAGATAAAGAAAGCTTTATTTTAGCGCATTTCTCTTCAAAAAAAATCAACTTGTATTTTAAAAAAGTGTTAAAAAGAAGATACAGTAAAAAATGGGGGTATCTTTGCGACAATTTTGAAAATGTTTTACCCGTAGATGTTCAAACATTTTTTGCTACTCAAGCAGATCCTTACTGGATTTATTATAAAAATTCTTCCATAGTATAAAGGTAATGTCCGCATGCGAAACCTTTCCATTCCGGCTGACTATTACCTTTTTTCTGTTTTAAACTAATTTTTTCTATTGTTGAACAACCTAAACACCCATTAATATTATGAGTATTTAAATATTCTTGCCATACATTAGATTTCAAAATTTCTGGAATTAGTACACCTTCAAAAGAACTAGCGTTATCTACGTCTCCCTTAAATCCATAATAGGAATTATTTAACCATGAATACATTATGTATCCTGGGCTAATTCTTCCTCCTTTAGTTAAATTGTCTTTTTTAACTCCGCAATAATCCCCAAATGCTGAAAAACCTAAATTTTTATATTCTTTTAAAAGACTGTTATCAGCAGCATATACAATCTTTCCATTATCTAAAGCTACATTAGTTAGTGAACTTGGGATAGCAGACCTAATTAAGATAATTTTACACCCTGTTTTAATGGACAAATTTATTAGATCACCATACATATTTTGATTAGCTGAATGAGTATGAGAAGTTTCTTTTAAGTCTAATATTACGTAATCTTGACTTTTTATTACTGTACCTAACTCATTTAGTACTAATTTAAAATGCTCATTATAAATTCTAAATGTTTGTTGATTATACTCAGATCTTAAAATATTTGATTGTTTTATAAGACTATTAGAGATATATTGATCGTTAGGATTATACGATACTACAGGTATTATCTTATCTTTTTTAGCAATTAAACGCTGATCTTTAAAGAGATTTATTCTAATATCAGGATTTACCATTATTGGCGTTAGAAAAGAGAGTACACCAGGTTGGGTATTATTTTGTAACTTAATATACATTGGGAAATCTAGCATAATTTTTGTATTGATCATATCTATATCTTCAGATAATTGATCTATACAATCCTTTTTGCTGTTACTTCTAAGTTTATTGGAAACAACTTCTATCAAAGGGATTATTTTACTACTAATAGGTGTCGATAATAACACTTTTCTTTCCTGAGCCCTATATCTAAATACTGGAGTATATTTCATTTCTACCAATTATACTTCCTCTCCTTTCTCTATCTAAAGATACCCTTAATAGAATATTATTCCATAATAAATGTTTTTTACAAGTATTCACATTGATAGAATTCGTTTTTATAACTGATAAATTGTATAAATGATTCTGTAATTGCCATTTTGCTCTTCAAAATCCCCATCCATAGCTTCTTTATTATCAATTTCAGTTTAAGAACATAGAGATTTTAAAACTCAAATACTCTAGACTCCATTTTAAAAATATGATTCTCCTTCTAATCTCCAATTCGGCACAAAAAATATAAAATAATCATCCGAAATTTATTTTTTATCAGTGATTTTATAATCATAACTGATAAAAAACTTGATTTTTGTGAGTGGATTAAATATGATGTAGTCAAGTAAGAAAAATTGCTTTCGGGGGTAATTTAAATGGATGCAAAAACATTACAAAAAGAATTAGGAATTTCACAGGCAACCTATTATCGAATGGTACGTGAAGGAATGCCTTACAAAGAAATTGGAAAGTCGAAAATTTTCGAGTTAGATGAAGTAAAAAAGTGGATTGAATTACGTCAATCTGCTGAAGGCATTTCGGATTTAGTCATTGGCCAAAAGTACACGAATAACGAGATCGCAACAACGTTTAAGTGCTCCACTCAAGGTGGTATGCGCCGCTCTCATGCAACGAATACGCTTATACTATTCACAGACCATTCCAATCCAAATGCAGTTTATGAAGATAAATGGGTCGGAGATGTTTTACATTACACAGGCATGGGGCTTGAAGGTGACCAAAATATCGATGCCTCACAAAACAAAACATTAAAAGAATCAAACGAAACAAGTATTCGCGTATTTTTATTTGAAACACTGGCCTCAACAGAACACACTTTCCGAGGTGAAGTTATTTTAGTTGCTGAACCGTATTACATGTCTGAAAAAGACCAAAGAGGAAATTTGAGACAAGTTCTTAAATTCCCATTAGCTTTAAAAAATAATCTTCCTGTTGAACAGCAAGAATTGGCTGTAAACGAAAAAGAAAAAGAGCGAAAAGCACTAACGTTATCTTCAGATGAAATTAAAGCCCGCGCACTTTTAGCCTCTGAAGCAAACGAAAATTTAGTAAACAACATCAAAGCTAGCAACAATGGCAAGCAAAAAACTCCATCTCGTCGGGTGACAACCACTGTTTACGAACGTAATCCTTATATTGCTCAATATGTAAAACATTTAGCGGATGGTAAATGCCAATTATGTGAACAACCTGCTCCGTTTGAAGATACATTTGGTAATCCTTTTCTTGAAAATCATCATATACACTGGCTTTCCAATGGTGGACAAGATACTATACAAAATTCAATTGCATTATGCAGTAATTGTCATCAAAAAATGCACATTTTAAATCTGCATAAAGATGTAGAAAAATTAAAGGCTATTGCTTCTATGTATGACTTAACTTAAAGTCTATTAGCTTACGTTCACTAAGGACCTAAGTTATTTATTTTCTTTTAACCTCATTAATTTCAATTGTAATTATTCTATTAATTGGATGGTGATCACATTGAACTACGGCTGGAAAGGCACTATCAAAGAATTCCTCCAACTTTCATTAAACGACTTCATTCAAACATTAACTTCTTATGTATACGGTTCACTAAGTTCACAGAATGGCATGATGAACTTGAAAAAATTCAATCACAGCAAAGAGCGTGGAAAGACTGCTTCAAAAAGCTACAGGAAATTTTACACAACTACAATACTCTTGAGGGCTGGGTCATTTTTGAATATTCTATTTTACGTGGCAGTGGTCGTCGTCCAGATGTACTTTTGCTACTTCCTGGACACGTACTTGTCATTGAGTGTAAAAGCTATAACGCCGTTAGTGTTGCGGAATATTTACAAACTTCCCTATATGTCCGCGATATCGAACATTACCATTCGACAGTACAGAAGCATTCACTCAAGGTAACAGGTGTATTACTACTGACAAACCATTCAAGTGATACACTGTTACCAAAAAATGAGTTCCAAGTGTACTTAGCATCTCAAAATAGCTTATGCAAATTAATTAATGGGCTTATTAAACAAAGTTCGAACAATACAATTTCAGCAGATCAATTTTTAGAAGGTACATATCAACCCTCCCCCTCTATGCTGGAGGCGGCACGCGCCATTTTAAACAATGAAGATTTGCCGCGCATTAAAGTTGTTAATAGTAGTAACTTTGATGATGTCTATAGCACCATTCAATCTGTTATTGAGGAAGCACAGCAAACAAACACGCACCATCTCATTTTAGTTTCAGGTGAACCTGGTGCCGGGAAAACCTTTTTAGGATTAAAGATCGCACATGCAACGCCAAATTCTGTTTATCTATCAGGCAACGGTCCATTAGTTGAAGTATTACAAGATACGCTCGACAATAAAACGTTTGTTCAATCGCTTTATGGTTATAAGCGTGATTATTTGCAACACGGTAAAACGCCTCATGAGCAAATTATCATTTTCGACGAAGCTCAACGTGCCTGGGATGCACAAAAGATGAATAGCCATTTAAGCGAACCAGATGTCATTATTCAGATTGCAAAAACGAATAAACCTTGGAGTATTGTCATTGGATTGATTGGTGATGGACAAAAAATCCATTTAGGTGAGGAAAGTGGATTAAGTTTATGGAATACAGCGATTAAAAATCAGGGTATTACCGTTCATGCAAAGCACGATAACCTTTTATTTGAGAACGCTGAACGCTATGAACAACATGAACACTTACATTTAAACTGTTCGTTACGTTCACATGCTGCACTCAAATATTATGCTTTTGTGAATGCGTTGCTTGATGGCGATATTGAAAATGCTCACCTGTTAAAGCAACCCTTGGAACAACAACGTTACCCCATTTTCGTGACAAACGACTTACATCGTGCAAAAGAACAACTGCGAAACTTATATACAGGCGATCATAAAACATTTGGAATTTTATGTGCTTCCGGTGCAGACCGTTCAAAACATGTTCCAGTAGTTCCATTCGGTGGACGTAATATGCTACCAAAACCTGCGACAGCTTATTTTAATTATCCGAATAGCGATTACTACTGTAAAGACTTACGCTATGCTGCAACTGAATTTCAAACACAAGGGCTTGAGTTAGATACAGCTATCGTACATTGGGATGAAGATTTATACTGGCATAATGGACAATGGCAATGCAACTACACTAAAACCGGTGCTAAAGATCCACAACAAATGAAACTTAATGCCTATCGTGTACTTCTAACACGTGGCCGTGATGCAACGATTATTTATGTTCCTGATAAACCAATATTAAAAGGTACCTGGGATTTGTTCATTCATGAATTAAAAATACCGGTACTATAATTTTTCAGAGGGCGATTTATATATCCCTTAATTTAAATGTCGACATTTACCCTGGTGAGTATTAGTAATACAACAAATAAGTTGCACTCATAATAAAAAGCTGCTCGAACAAATCAAGCAGCTTTTTCATCTATAATTGTGCTAACGCTAGCTTACGCGCTTACAGCTGTACTAATTGCTGCGGTAGTACCCTCAACCTTCATTCATTCTTTTAATGAAGGGCCAGCATCTGCTTGTACTGTTTCCTTTATTTGCTCAGCCTCTTTATCGATTTCATTATTTTTTATTGATTTCATCGACCATTTGCTCTTGGTTTTTTTGAAGCGTTTCGTGTGCTTTACATGTATGTACTTCATCGTATTTCGAAATCGATTGTTTTACAACATCATCAAATGAACGCCCTGTTTCACGTTCAAGCTCATCACTGATTGGGTGCTATTTTATAACTAATATCTATTATCTTTTTGCATTAATCCTTAATAGCAAATAAAGATATTTAAAATGCTTTATTCTTATCGAATAAACCAATTCAAATCTTCAATTTCAATAGGAGAGAAATGATATTTATATTTTTCCAATTCACTAGTCTCTGGATTAAAAAGTAATATTGGGAAATTGTACTTTTTTTTCATAGCCCTAATATCTTTCAAATGTTTTTGAGTAATACCTACTAATACAGTCGATTCATCTTCCATATCTAACATCTTTTCTTGAAAGAGTTTAGCATAATACTTACTTTCAAATAAATAAAGGTTTCCATCAAAAAGAAGATTTTGCTCTAAAACATTTCCCTTGTCTAAATTCATGAACATCCAAAAAGGATCCCCTATAGTTCTAAAATTAGGAATTAAATATTTTTCATTTTGACTTAAGGAAAGTTTTCTAAAGTCTGAATACTTTATAAACTTAATGTTTTCATATTCAGAAACTAGTGCAGCTCCTTTTTGTAACTTACTCTCTGATAAAAATATTCCATTTATATTACCAACACTTCTCAATTTATAAGCAAAGTCAGTTAATTGACTTTTATTTATTGCCTTATTCCAGTTCTTACACTCAATAGCAACTCTATATTGAATTCCAAAATGTTCATACTCATAGAGTATATCAAACTCATGAGTGGCTTTGTCTAATCCAATAAGTGGAATACGTTTTGATATTTTTGCATTAAGCCGCTCGTCTTCTGCGATTAACTTACAAATTTCTTCTACTACATCTTCAAACCTCCGTCCTTTGTTGCGTAACTTATTAAACAATACTATCACCTCTCAAATACCATTTAAGGATGTTATCATTACCAGGTGCATATGCTATATGTAAGGACTCCATGTCTACTAAACTACCAAAACTCGGTCTTACTAAAGCTAAGCTTTTTTCTTGTAAGGTCATTATATTTGCAATTATTTTCAAATGATTTTGGCTTAACCCAAATACTTTACAACTCCCACCTTTTATTTCGGCAAACTCCTGAGCTTGCTTAAAAGATAGGAATAACGGAACCATATTTTCAATAGTTTCATAATTCCCTACATTATCTCCTTTTTCATTTATTTCCATAACAGTCCAAAAAGGATCCCCTATAACGGAGTCATCAGGAAGTAATATACCAAGATTTTTACTTATACTTTTGTTAATTTCTTTTCTAAAATCAAATTTAATTAGCCTAAGCTTGCTTTTAGCTGCATTTTCAGCCTCTAATGTCACTTCTGAATTATAATATATAATTCCAATTGCTTTAAAGGTTAAGTCATCAACTGTATATATTAATTTTTTCACATCTTCAATAGTAACCTCTCTATCAGCCACAACATTTATAACTGTTCTCTCAACATTATTCATTTGAACAAACTCTAAATAGACATCAACATGGTTATTGTTCATTGTTTTCCCCTTGAAGATTTGATTAGTCACTATTCTTGGTCTATAAATATTTTCAGAATTAAATCGACTACTAATCATTCCAACAACAAGATCTATTAGTATTTTATTACTTTCCATAAATCCCCCTATACAATAAAAAATGTAAGTATATAAATTATACGTCACTTATTCAAATTTTTATAATCTGTATCATAGAAAAGTGTAGATAAAGTAAAAACTCTAGTTTTTCAAGTGGAAATAAAAGAGGTTTTACCTTTATTATCAGTAATACCTCTCTACTCTTCAAAGACTTAGCCATTTCCCCCTGGCGGGATTTTGGCGGAGAACCTATTCATTTTTGATTGTTTAATCCATTTTACGTACTATCGAAATGCAGTCAAATCAACGTTTTCACTTCAAATGCTCTTAGTTAACTATTCCTACTCAATAGTAGAGAACTCCCAATCCCCTTGTTTTACAGGATTTCTTTAAGCACAATATTATTTTGGTGGTGTTTTTGGTGGGAAATACAATTAGCGAGCATTCAGCAATCGAAATCTCTTTCTTGTAGTACGGTTCCCCGTAATGTGTTGAAGTACGATTATTTTTATAAACCCGTTTAAAAAGAATAGGATATTGAGTCCCTGGGTATTAAAAAGAGTCACGCACTTAACGGTTATACAATTTAAAAACATCTCCTCACAAAATGATAATTTTCCAATCGAATACCCATAATGCAATTAAATAGGAAAACGAACCTATTGAATTTTACAGCCCAAATGACTCAGTAGAAGGAGATATCATTATCGTAGTTAAACTATTTAACCAACCACTAAACATACCAAGAAAGTCAAAAATAATTTTTATTGAGGAGCGGTAAGTATAGTATTTATCAATGCACTAAAAGATTGCTTCAAAGGTATTTCCGCAGCAAATAAAGAGCTAATAAATGATGTCAAAGAAATTGCTGTCGAAACAAAACGGGATATCTTTTTAACAACGAGAGGTTCCTCTTGTAGGTAACACCATGGATAAAATAAATCGAGTATTGACTACTTTAAAAAATTTGTTTATATAATTCCTGTTCTATAGAGATTAAGCTAGGTAATCTCGATCATTTTATTAAAGCAGCCTATGATTTCTTTTTAATGATAATAGGCTTGTGAATTTAAATATCGATGGAGATCCCAGTCATATTAAAAAGAGTTATTAATGCTTCTAATTTGCATTAATAACTCTTCCAATAAATATTCTTAGCTATACAATTTTCTAGTTAGCTTCTATAACAGGTGCCTGATTTATGAATGTATCTCCACTGTATTCAAACGTTATCGGTTCTCAAAAAAACTTTGTTACCTTTTTAAAGGCACTATCATAGTTCCCCTGAATAATTCCATGTACGTTTTATATCATGAATTTCATCCCAATAAATTTAAACATAATCACCGATTTTTATTACTTAGGAGCATTTTTTAAGCGCTTAATATTCCAATACCAATTATTATTGCTAGCAGAATACTTAATACTATAAACATCTTCTTCACAAACGCCCCTTTGTCATAACGTAAATCAAACAATAAGTCGCTTATAAAGTCGATGAACCAAACACAAACTTTACGAAGGAGTTTGAGTGAAAACCAAAGAAGTGTAATTGGCCAAAATAGAAACATTATCCAAAATTTAATATTGGAATTTACATACATTGATTTTGTAGGTCTTGATTCCGACGATATCTGTATTGGCTTTCTTACTTCTACATAACTACCCTGTTGATCTTCATGATAATTCCTTGAAACTACTTTTGGATATTGTGGGTTTTGCAGATAATAGTGATCATCCACGCCAATGTCTTGTGCTGTTATTTTTCCTGTTAAAAATAGTTTAATTTGAGACTCACTATATTCACATGATTCGTATTCATCAAAATACTCACGATAAATACAATATTGTCTTTCATACTGTCTAGCATCTAATTCTATTCTCGCTTGATAATATTCTTTCGCACTTGTAATTCGATCTGCAAAAAATAAATCAGGTAAATATATGTACTGATAAGCATGTCTCATTTCATGTGCTAAAGTAGAAATGAGATAATATGCATCAATAATTTGTATTTCATGTAAGCTACTTGAATAAAAGCCTCTATGTCCCCCTGGTAATTTTGTACCGCGTGGATACACTACAACTTTTGGATATACTTTTAAATTCTCTGCAATAATTTCATAGTTTTCATAAAGCGTTTTTTCTGTAAATGGATCAACTGGTCCCAAAAATCGAAATTTTTCTTTTGCATATCCAGGTCTATTAATTCCATTCATATCATTATGCTTTAAATATCCATTGCGTTGCTCCGAAAAAGCCAATTCAACTAAATTATTTCCTACAATATTTAGTTTCACTGATACCTTCCTAGTTTTGGAGGGGATGTTTTTTATAATCTTTTCTGTAAAATCATAACCACATTTTCTACATCTTTGCGAAAAAGGTCCGCAATATTCAGAGCAACGAGGACAAGATTTCCCCTCATCTTGAATAAGCGCTTGGTTACACTTTTTACAAATTTTCGTTCCTAGACTGTTATGACAATTACATTTAGTACAAACCGGCATATTTTACCTCCGATATTTTCCTTTAAGATTTAAAAATACATTCACCATAAAAAACAATAGATGAAATTACCTAAACAAACTTTCTAAATTTAGAATTAGTTTCTAATGTTCAAATATATTATAACAAATATATGAAAATAGTCTCGCAAAAATAAAGTGTTCATCTAAAAAAAAGATTTTTTATGTCTATCTGATTAGGTAGCATTTTGATATATTCATCGTTTTATCTATTAACCAAGTGCTAAGATTCACCTATGCAGAAACTTTACCAATTTCAGTTGATCTATGAAATTTATTAAAACTAGTTAAGCACTTGAATAATGCACACTAAAAATACCGGCAAAATATGCTAAATCTATAAAAAGGGGTGTCGTGATTATTGATGAGTTTCCAGAGCTTAAAAAGAAGTGTGAGGGAGTATATATTTGAGCGAATATTCTAATGATTATGGAAAATTATATAACTGAAATATTAGTTTAATCTTAATTCATTGTGTTTAAGCACTTTATTTTCAGAAGCGCTTAGCCTGAATAAAACGACTCAGGTGGTCACTTAAGTTTTATTTAAGTTCCATTATGAGTAAGTAACTTTCAAAAATTGCAAAAAAAGTTAATAAGGGGATTATAATTATATATTATCAATTGAGTAAGCCATAGCATCTATTCCAGATGCTATGGCTTTTGCTATTTACTAAAATAAAGGAGGAATTCATATGAAGGTATATGAATCACAACAAATAAAACAATTAGAGCTACTAGAAGGAAGTTTTTGTATGGAGAAGCAAATAAAAGTGGTACCAGCAAAGCGTGTAAATATTGTACAAGTAAAGTTAGTAAGAGAAAAAACATTACTTTACAAAGATCGTAAAATACGTTCACCACGTTGTGCATATGACCTGATTCGTGATTTCCTAGGCGATGTTGATCGTGAGCATTTCATTGTTCTTTGCCTTGATACAAAGAACCAACCAACTTGCTTACAAGTAGTGCATATCGGAAGTCTAAATGCAAGTATAGTTCATCCTAGGGAGGTACTGAAGCCCGCTCTGCTTAGTAATGCCGCTTCAATAATTGTAGCACATAACCATCCCAGCAATGTATCTGATCCAAGCCCCGAAGACATTGAGGTTACAAAGCGTTTAGTTCAAGCTGGGGAAATCCTTGGAATAGATATACTTGATCATCTTATCCTCTGTACAGATACATTCCGTTCTTTAAAAGAAACTGGTTGTATGTAAACAAATAATTGAAAAAAGGTGGTTAACTAAAACTTTTATATACTTAAAGTCTTCAAGTAATATTACATTTATAGGAGGCGAAAATGCTTAAGAAGTTACTTACGTCAGTTGTCTTGGTGATAATTAATGAAATAGCAAAAGAGATTATTAAAAATAGCGATCAATCCAAATGATACAAAAACAAATAAGAGTCATAAATGCTTTAAAATGCATTTATGACTCTTTTAACCTTTTGTTTTTTTAAAACCTCGTTCATTCTAGGTAAATCGTGAATATAATTTCAGATCTTATAGATTAAATATGAATTTTATGGTAATTTTAGAAACTTAATTCTCTTCTTTTTTAGTAGTGTTATTCTTACCTTTATAAAAGCCTTTATATGCATAAGCGTATGCTTCATATAAATGCATCTCTATATCATCCTCTGAGGAAGGTAAATATACTGGTAAGCCTTCTTCTAAGATATTTTCAACTAATTCCTCAAATGGTTCTTCTTTTGAGAAAAGTCTATATATCGTAAAGTCTATAAGAATCTCTTTTGGTACATGTTCTAGTGGCTCTTGGAATATTGGGATATATCTTTCTTTAATAACATTAACTAAAGTATTTTTACAGTGGTCAAAAATTTGATTAAAGGTAGTCCAAACCTCTTTATTTTCAAATAAAGTTTCGCTGTAATAATCATTAATGAGTATTGTTTTTACACCGAGATTATTTAGCTTGGCAAGCTTACCAACTCTAGCGAAAATTTTCTGCTTTTTTTCATACCTTGCGTTCTTATCCATATCATCGATACTATCTGCTAGTTGATACTCCATATAACCTGACTCTGTCCTGAAGGTTTCTACTACATTATAGATATCATACAAATTAGTCGTTTCATTAAATAAATACAAATTCAGTGACCTATTATAATTAGCATTAACACCAGAATGATTAACTATTAAGGAGTTAATAAATGCTTGAAAACTTTTCTGTCCATCAATAAATATACCCTTTTCATTTGGATATTTACTTTTTGTAAATTTTAGTGGTAAATACTTCGTCTTAACTATATTTATCTTCCTTGATAAATCTTGATGTGTGAACATTAAAGCAAAAGCATACCAAGGAAAAATTATTTTAGGAACTTTTAAGTGGATAGTATCACGATTCACATTTATTTCATTAATTAAATCCTCTGTATTTAAGAAATCAAAACTAAGGCTATATTCTTTAATTTGCTTTTCAAACGACTCATAACTAAAGAATAACTCCTTTACTATGTTGGGGTATTTTTTAGGTTCCCGTTTAAGTCTAAAATAGTCTATCATATTGTTTAAAGCATCATTTAATACTGACATTTTTACATCAGCAATAAAGTTGTCAACTAGACTTATGTATTCATGCTCTTCAATATCATCATCATTTTCCTGGATAAAAGGATATTTTTCATAGTTCTGACAATCTAAAAGCAAATAAAAAAAACTTTGTATACCTTCATTAACAATTTCTAATTCAAATCCACTACTGTTAAGATTCCATTCAAATATTGGAAATTTAATACTATCTTCCTCAAAACTCCTTATTACAGATATGGTATTAGTTAAAACTCTATTTATTAATGATTGAGCATAATCCAAAATTGCTATTCTCCTTTTCTGTTCATCATGTTCAATGTAATTTAATAACTTTTGCTATACCTATCTATATATTAACAAGATTATAAATTAATAAAAACTAGATATTTTAGTATTAGAATTCCAGTTATATACCAATAAATTCGATAATTTATAAAATTTACATAGAACACTTTGAACACCTATAACATAAAAAAACCGTATTTACAACACTATTAAAATACAAAATACACATTTATTTCTGCATTCTAGGTGCCTATTATGATTTTCAGTATTCTAATAAGATTTATACATACTATTAAGGAGGTTTTAAAATATGAAAGATTCAAAAGTTATAAAAAAACTCAATTCCCTAATCGAGCAGAGCAAAAAAAATTTAGGTGACAGCTTCTGTTTGAAAATTACAGATGAAAGTGTGGAGATATATGGTATTACTGATAAACAAATAATACTTTACAATGCAGCTTTATTTATGAGAATTAATAATCAAACTTTTATTAAAGGTTTCTTTGATAAAGAAAAATATGAATTTTCTTCAATTAAAAATCTACCAGCTTCATCAGATATAGTAATTGGGGTAGATTATAGTGTTATAAATGATAATATAATTTACCTTAAGCTCATAAATGAAGGTTTTTACTCGTTTTCAGCCTCAGATTTAAGTGAAGATGATGCATTTTATCTCTATTGGGAATATAACAACAGTTCTTGCATAACAATTTTTGAATACAATCCTATTGAAGATGATACAGTTGTATTAGAAACTATTTCCTTGAATAAAGTATCTTTGAGAAAAATCCTAAGAACATTTGTTCAAAATCTCCTTTCTGGGCATAAAAGCAACAATATTAATTCATCTTTTTTTACCAAGAATTTGATAATTGAGGAGATTAAAGATACTATCGTTAAATCAGATGATGAGGAGGTGTACTCGAGTGAATCTCAATGGAAATAAAGGAAAAATATCCTATAAAGACCTTATTGAGTCAATTATATTACCAGGACATCTGCCTGATTCTGATTTACATAGAGTCAAGCAAGGTTCACAGGATTTAAACTTTGAACCGGTATCACCCTTACAAAAGTGTGAGAAGCCAAAAACTCCAATACGCATTTCGGAGCCTACAGGAGAATTTACTGAAATAAATCTACCTGGTTATCTGTCTAATTCGGATTTTCATAATCCGAAGCTAGATTCACAAGAAGTTAGCTTTGAAAAGATTACCTCTCCCCATAAACAGGATGTGCAAGTCACTCAGAATCCTTTGCCTGATAAAAAAACAAATAACCAAATAATTCATAATCACACATTAGCTGAATTACTAATTGATACACATAGGTTTGCAGTTATAGAAGGCAATTTATACTACTGGAATCAAGCATTAGGGTATTTTGTAAGTCTTACCGGTGAAAATGCAGATATATTCATTAGGCAAAATATACCAGATAAATATAAAAGTAGAATTTCGTTTAACAGTTGTCAGGAAATACTCCGATGGATATTAGCTAAAGATGAAATGAAAGTAAATGAAGAACTTTTGGTACCACGAAAGTCATTTGTAGCATTTTCTAATTGTATTATTAACATAAAGGATTTTTCATCTCATTCACATGATCCTGATTATTTCTTTACATCTGTACTAAATGCAGAATATCCGCTTAGGGGTATACCTGATGCACCTGTATTTGAAAGCTTTATGAGTCAAATCACTGGTGGAGACCAAGGGCTATATATGAGACTACAAGAGCTTTTTGGTTACGTAATTTCTGAGATAAGAGATGTCAAGGTTATTCCTTATCTTGTTGGAGTTAAAGACTCCGGTAAATCCATTATTCTGAAACTTCTAGAACACTTAGTTGGCCCAGATTTTTTTACTAATCTTAGTTTTAGTGAACTTAATCAACAAAGCTACTTGTGCCAACTTTTCGAAAAAAAGTTAAATACTTGTGGTGAAACATCTGAAATAGCCCTTAATCGTTTAGATAATTTTAAAAAATTATCTGGTGGTGACTATGTTATGGCTCGCTACTTATACGGACAAGCTTTTAAATTTATTAACAAAGCGGCTCTTTTATTTGCAGGGAACCATTTACCTACAATAAAAGGCATCGATAAATCGAATGCTTTTAGTCAAAGACTTGCAATTTTTCCATTCAATCATCAAGTACCAAAAGAGGACCAAGATATTCATCTATTTGACAAGCTAATCAAAGAAACCTCATATATTGCACATTGGTCATTAATCGGCTTACAACGTTGGATTGATAATAATTTTCAGTTCACTACATGCGAGCAAATCGAAAAGATGGCTAAGGAATATTCTGAGGAAACTAATTCAATTGATAGTTTTATAAAAATATGTTGTTATATGAATTCTGACTCAAAAACACATAATGACGTTTTAGAAACAGCATACAAAAAATATTGTCGTAGCTACGGTATGATTGAAGAGAGCTCTAGAATGTTTCATAAGCATATGAAAACGTTACCCAGATTAACATATTCTCGTTTTAGACTATATGACGAAAATAAGTATGGATATATTGGTATAGGACTAAAAGATACAACTTACGAAGTGTGAAGTGATTAAAAACTCTTCATTAATATATATATAAAACCTAGCAAACAAATACGTTAAATAGTAAATAAAAAAGATTTCTTTGCTACAAACAAGGTACAACAAATATTTCTAAAAGGAGACAATAAGATGGTAAAAGAAAAAGATTTTGAAGAAAAACTCAAACAAGTTATTGTTTCAGAGACTAAGAATTTATTAAAAAAATACCCGAAGCCCTTAACATTACAAGAATGGTTTAGTCTAACAGATGGAGCAAAGTACACTGGTGTATCTTATAACACCTTTATGAAATTTAGAAGTTTAGGGTTAAAAGTATGCGAAATTGAAGGCATCAAACGCGTATCAAAAAAAGAAATCGATCGCTTCCTAGAAGAGCATAGCTTTTAAATACTATGAGAGGATTTTTCCCCAGTTAAATTATATATTATAACTGTGAGGATCAATCCTCTCTTTATTTCTTGCCCCCGCAACGATATTAGGAGGATCGCATGACAAAAAATAATTCTTCATCCATCAAAAGTTATGAAAACAAAGATGGTAAAACGTTATATAAATTCCAAGTTTATTTAGGTGTAGACGAGCTTACAGGTAAAGCTCGCAGTACTACCCGTAGAGGTTATAAAACGAAAAAAGAAGCTGAACTCGCTTTAGCACGTATCAAACTTCAAGTCTCTGAAGGCACATACAAACAAAAAAGCACAGAGACATATCAGGAAGTATACGATCTTTGGATCACTCAATACGAAAAAACTGTTGAAGAAAGTACATTTGTTAAAACAGTCGGCTACTTTAAAAATCATATCTTACCTTCTATGGGCAACTATCGTATCGAGAAAATTACGATTGCTATTTGTCAAAAACATTACAATGAATGGGCTTCAAAGGTTAAAAAGGCTCGTACCATTAAGTCCTATGCTAAAAAGGTATTAGATTTCGCTATTGTGCATGGCTTTATTCAAACGAATCCCTTCACTCATGTTGAGACAAAAGTTAAGAAGGCTTTTACGGAGAGTGGTGAAGATGAAAATGAAAACTTTTATACGAAGGAAGAGTTAATTTTATTTTTAGAGAAAGCAAAAGATCACCTTAACTATAAAGCATATGCGCTATTCCGTTTGATTGCTTATACAGGTATGCGTAAAAGCGAGGCCTTAGCTTTAACATGGAATGATGTGAACTTTGTGGAAAGTGAGTTAACTATTAATAAAGCTATTGGACGTGGTAAACAAACACAGCTATATTTGAAGACCACTAAGACTGGTAAACCTCGCATGATCAAATTAGATGAAACAACTTTATCGATTTTGAAAGAATGGAATAAGCTTCAAAAGCAGCAATATATTCAATTCGGCATTAATACGCTGAAGAAAAATCAATTGATGTTTAGTAATACAAAAAACGATTTTATCCAACCTGGTCAAGTTCAGAAGTGGATGTATAGTGTTCAAAACAAATACACTTTGAAGAAAGTATCACCACATGGCTTACGCCATACGCACTGCTCACTTTTATTCGAAGCTGGTGCGAGCATTAAAGAAGTTCAAGATCGACTTGGGCATTCTGATGTAAAAACTACTTTAGACATTTATACACACGTCACGAAAAAGGCCAAAGAAGGCGCTATACAGAAGTTTGTTAGCTATTTAGAAGGTTAAGTTTTTGACTTAGTTTTGACTAGAAAATGACTAGATTTCAATGAAAACAGGTGAAATTGGATGAAATTAAAAAAGTGCCAAAACCCTGTATTATCAAGGGTTTTGACACTCTGTGAAATCATTTGATTCCATAAAATGGAGACGGCGGGAGTCGAACCCGCGTCCAAAGACTCCAATACTTCAGCTTCTACGCGTGTAGTTTGTCCATTCGCAATTCGCGTAGCATTATGCCGACAAACAGGCGTCCTGTACGCTAACCTGGAAATCTCTTGCCGGTGACTCAGGTGGCACCATCGACCGTATCCCACTAAAGTTGGGCCCCACGTTCTCTACATGGGCGATAGAGAGGCAGAGCGCTTACGAGCTTACGCTGCGAAAGCTAAGTTTTGTTGTTTGCCAGTTATTATATAACTTCCGTTGATGACGGAGCCGAGACCTCCGACGCGCGACCAAAGCTTGAACCATCCCTGTCGAATCCGTAACGTCCCCTTGAATATGATGCGAAGCTTATTGCCTCGATCAAACAAAGAGCTAGAATTGCTTCTAGTACGGTTGAAGAGTAGTACTACGCTTCAATACATCTGGCATTAACAATTTTTATTATAAAACAAACCTAGCTGTACTTCAAGTATAGTGCCTTATTTACAGATTTATAGTTCTATATCAACTCCAAAAAAGCATAGTAAAAACACCTTTTTAAAAATAATAAAGGTGTTTTTTCATCTAAGCTATTATCGTATTTCCACTCGAATCGGTTCATCAAAGTAAACATATTTTAATTCCGTTTGACCGTAAAGGATAAACGAATCTAATTGAATTCCCTCATCGAATGTGATTGTTGTATACTTTTTTTCTTTATCTTCTCGGAAACGGGCTGTATCCCATGCTGTTTTATTATTCACTGTAATATGCCAGTCGTTAATTGTCGTTGTCTTTGCGTCTGATGAAATTTCAAGACGTTGGTCGGGTAATAGCTTTACTTCATATAGTGTATCTTTATAAGTAAATGTGTAAGGTAATTGGTCCAATGTTAGCGGATGTCGGACATTCGTCGGTAACTCATACTTGGCACCAGTAACAGCTATATAGCCGCCTTCTCGTACACTTGGATAGGCACTTATTGTATCGGTATGAGCGTAGCGATCATTTTGAGTATTTATATTATCCTCAGGAACTGAGCGTTTTAATTTTTGTCCATCAGCGTCAATAACGTCATAAAGTATTTGTGCATTATAACCTGCATAAGCTTCCTTTTCCTTTAGAGGTAAATCAACTGTATACTTTTCTACTTGTTGCTCTACGAATGTTGCCATCTCCTCCGTAAATTTTGTTTCAAATTTGAAGAGGGAGTTCTGTGGTCCATGTTGTGCACGGATAAAGTTTACGTCAACGCCATCTTTCTCAAACGTGGAATGTAGTGTAATAGTCTCTGTTTGGGCTAACAATTCCTTGCGATCAATCGGTACTTCAAGCGTCCACTGACCATCCTCGTCATAAATGTGTTGGTAGTTAAATAGAAGCTTAAATTCATCATGTGTGACATTAAATAATGGGAATTCATAGGTGATTTCATTTGCTGATTGATCTGCAGCGTAACTTGCTGCTTCGCTTTTCCCGTTTGGTAGCACGAGTGCAACATCACCCTTCGTTGATTCATTAAAGAACATTTCCTTACCATTATAGCCAGATGTAGCTAATGTTACTGTTATGAAAGCATCAGTTAGCTTAACGTCTTTTACTTTTATCGTAATAGGCGTAGAACTAGTTACAGGCTCCTGTTTCACAGTCGAAATTAATAGAAATAATAATGCGGCTGTGACGAATGCGGCTGCTACAAAAGTTGCTCGCCAGCCGCGCTTTTTTGTATGGGAAGTCTTTTTCTTTGGTAATTGATCCATCACTTGATCTGTAAATGAATCGTCAACATGCACTGCAGGAAACAGGGAGCTTATGAGCTGTTCTGTTTCTAGCTGTTCATCCAGTAATGCAGAGCAGGTTGCACACGATTGAATATGCTTGTCCATTTGCATCATTTTGTTATCGTCTATTCGTCCGTCGATAAAATCGTGCATTTCTTCAGTTGATAAGCAGTTCATTATTAATCTCTCCCTTCAACATAGCGTTTCTTAGCCGTTTCTTTGTTCTATGCAGTCGGTTTCGTACTTCCGATATTGGAATATTAAGTGTCTCAGCGATTTCTTCGTAAGAGCAATTACTAGCATACTTCAGGACGAAAACTTGGTACGTTTTGTGTTCCAATGTTTTAAGCCATTGTTGAAGCAACTCGTTCTGTTCTTTTTCAATCATTAACGATTCAGGTGTTTCTAATGAGGGCGTTTCCTCAATTGGTGTCGGATCTTCCTTATGCTTTCTTTTAAAATCAATCAGTTGATTAATCGCGATACGAAAAAGCCATGCCTTAAAAGATCCACCTTTAAAATGAAGTAAGTTTTCATAGCATTTGATAAATGATTCTTGTGCAATATCTTTCGCCAATTCCTCGTCATTCGTTTGATAGGTTAAATAGCTGACAAGTGGCTGCTTATATGTATCAACAATGATGCGAAATGCTTGTTGATCCCCGGCAATAATTTTTTGTATCAGCTGCATTTCCATGAGACCACACCTCCTTACATTAAAAACGTAAAATCTTCAAAAAAATCTCACCTGCGTGGAAATATATTTTGAAATGAACGTCGAAACATTCTTTTTATTCGGTTTTAATTGTTCTTGCTCCGCGGGATTCTCTCCTCATTTCGTGGATTCTCCCGTTTCGCGGAAATATCTCCTTGTTTCGCGGAATTACCTCCTCATTTCGCGGAATTACCTCCTCGTTTCGCGGAATCCTCACCTTACTTGGCGGAATTACCTCCCCGTTTCGCGGAATTCTCCCCTTACTTCGCGGAATTCTCCCCTTACTTCGCGGAATTACCTAATCATTCCGCGGAATCCTCACCTTATTCCGCGGAATTACCTCCTCGTTTCGCGGAATCCTCCCCTTACTTCGCGGAATTACCTAATCATTCCGCGGAATCCTCCCCTTATTTCTCGGTATTACCTACAGCGTGGTAGGCGATACTTTTTAATTCGAGCGGAGGGCGGGCGACTCCTGCGGGAACGCACGCATGGTAAGACGCAACAAGCCGCACGGAGCGAGGGTTGCGGCTTACGGTGTGCCCGCGGAAAGCGCACGCCCGTAGCGGAAATCTCCTCCGCTTCACAGATAAGCCCGTGCCCATAGACTTCATCTTGCTCCCGCAATAAAAAAGCTCACCACAACAAGTGGTGAGCTCCTCTCTCAATCTATCAATATTGATTTTTTGCTTTGAAGGTACGTTCCATTTCGCGTTTTGCTTCTTTTTTGCGCATGTCGTCGCGTTTGTCGTAGTCTTTTTTCCCTTTGCCGACGCCGATAAGGAGTTTGGCATAGCCATCTTTAATGTACATTTTTAAAGGGATGATTGTGTAGCCGTCACGTTTGACAGCACCTACTAGTTCGCCGATTTGCTTTTTATGTAGGAGCAATTTGCGGGCGCGTAGTGGGTCGTGGTTGAAACGGTTACCTTGGTCGAATGGGCTGACATGCATGTTGCTAATCCATGCTTCGCCGCTTGTGATTCGAACGTAAGAGTCTCGTAATTGGACTTTACCTGCACGAATGGCTTTAATTTCTGTGCCTGTTAGTACCATGCCCGCTTCAATCGTTTCTTCGATGAAGTAGTCATGCCCTGCTTTTTTGTTTTGTGCTAATACTTTCCCAGTACCTTTTGCCATCTTGTTCACCCTCAATTCAAAGGTTGAGCAGGACTTAGCCTGCTCACGCTGGATTTTTTATTTACGTTTTGTTTTTTTCTTTTTGCCTTTTTTGGCGATGCCTTCGTAAAACTTTTGCTTTTGCTTTACGCCTTTTTTCGGGCCTGGGCTTGAGCTATCTTTACGTTGGCCACGTGGATCACGGTCACTTCCACCGCGTTCTCTGCGTTTCGATGAGTCACCATTGCTTTGTTTTTCATCGTCACGGCGACCTCTTCCACCGCCTGAACCTGAACGACTGCTACGGCTACTGCGCCCATCTTTATTATCATTATAATTTTTACGCGCGTGAATGACTGTAGGTGTTGCTTTTCTTGTTCTTCCATAAGAAGTTACCATTCCTACGATTTCAAAGTCAATCGATGACTCTTCGATAATAACGTTTGCGACGCGTACTTTTACTTCATCACCGATGCGGAATTGGCGGTTCGTACGTTCCCCAATCATAATCATTTGGCGATCATCGAAGCGATAATAATCGTCGGTCATATTGCTAATGTGCACGAGGCCTTCAATCGTATTTGGTAGCTCGATAAAGATACCGAAGTTCGTAACAGAAGAAACAATGCCCTCGAACTCTTCGCCGATTTTATCAGACATATATTGTGCTTTTTTCAATGCGTCTGTATCACGTTCTGCATCGACTGCACGACGTTCGCGTTCTGATGTGTGGTCGGCAATTTCATCCATTGCCATCGACCACTGTGCAATCGTTTCTTGCGACGTGTCTTTATTAATTAAATACGTGCGAATTAAACGGTGGACAACTAAGTCAGGATAACGACGAATTGGTGATGTGAAATGTGTATAGAAATCAGTCGATAAACCGAAGTGACCGATGCTTTCTGGATAGTACTTCGCTTGTTGCATTGAGCGTAGTAGCATCGTCGAAATAACTGGCTCTTCAGGCATGCCTTCAATTGCTGCTAAGACATCTTGCAATGCTTTTGGATGCACCGTATTGCCTGTACCTTTAATTAAAATACCGAAGTTCGTTACGAATTCAAAGAAGCGTTGAAGCTTTTCTGGCTTTGGATCTTCGTGAATACGGTATAGGAACGGTACATTCATCCAATGGAAATGTTCTGCAACGGTTTCATTGGCAGCAAGCATGAAATCTTCAATTAATTTCTCTGCTACAGTGCGTTCACGTATTTCAATATCTACTGGCCATCCATCTTCATCGACGATCACTTTCGACTCTTTAAAATCAAAGTCAATTGCACCGCGTTGCTCACGTTTATGGCGTAAAATTTTTGAAAGCTCTAACATATGTTTAAACATCGGTACAAGTGGCTCATAGCGAGCAATTAGCTCTTCATCTTGTTCCTCTAAAATTTTGTAAACATCTTTGTAAGTCATACGCTCTGTTGTTTTAATGACACTTTGGAATATTTCATGCGCAATGACATTACCATTGCCATCAATAATCATTTCACACGATAACGTTAGGCGATCTACCTGTGGATTTAAAGAACAAATACCGTTCGATAGTCGATGCGGAATCATCGGAATAACACGGTCTGTTAAATATACACTTGTCGCTCGGTCATAGGCTTCAATGTCTATTACAGAGCCTTGTGTTACATAGTAGCTGACATCTGCAATATGTACGCCAAGCTTGTAGGTACCATCTACATTTTTTGTAACAGTTACCGCATCATCTAAATCTTTTGCATCTGCACCATCGATTGTGACAATCGTTTCATGACGTAAATCACGACGTCCCTCTAAATCAGCAGGAGAAATTTCATCAGGCACTCGTTGTGCAGCAGCAACGACTTCTTCTGGGAACTCTGGTGGAATATCGTGCTTATATAAGATCGATAAAATATCGACACCTGGGTCATTTTTATGTCCTAAAATTTTTGTAATATAGCCTGTTGCTGATTTTAAATCTTCTGGCCATGTCGCGATTTCAACGACCACTTTGTGCCCATCAACAGCACCTAATGTATCGCCTTTCGCGATGAAAATGTCCATTGGTAGTTTTTTATCGTCCAATACGACAAAGCCGAAGCCTCTATTTGCTTGGAATGTTCCAACAAATGAAGTTTGGCCGCGTTCTACAACTTTTGTGATTGTACCTTCGCGGCGATCGCCAAATGATTCCTTTAACACACGAATAAGTACTGTGTCGCCATTAATGGCACCATTTACTTCGTGCGGTGGAATAAAGACATCGTCCATACCCTCAACATCAGGTGCGACAAAGCCAAAGCCTTTTGCGTGGCCTATAAATTTACCACGTAGTAAATTCATGCGCTCTGGTAAGCCGTAACGATTTGAGCGTGAGCGTACAACTAAGCCCTGCCCCTCCATTCGCACGAGCGTTTTAACGAGCTCCTTAAATTCTTCTGCATCCTCAAACCCAAATTCGTCTTCTATTTCTCCAACGGTTAAAGGTTTATATTCTTCTTCACCGAAAAAATCGAGTAATCGACTTTGTAGTGAATCTTTTTTGTCCGTCATACTAATACCCTCCCTCATGTAAAAATCCTAAATCATTTTTAGTGTGCCCAATTTAGGCCTTCTAAAAAACGATAAATATCTTCATGTAATTGATCTTTTTCTTGATCTAATGTTATAACGTGCTTTGAGTTTTCATACCATTTGATGTATTTTTCTAGTGACTCAGTTTGATTATATATAATGTTGGCAGATTCTGTCTCTATTACCTCATCATTTGTCGCCTGTACGACAAAAATCGGGGCATAAATCATATCTATTTCTTTTCGAGTCTGCGCAATAAACTCACGTAGTTTTTGTAATGATGGCATACCTTTTTCAGCGATTAACGACACTTCCGCATCTATTTCTGTGTCAGTTTTACCTTCAAATTTTTTGTATTCTTTTGCATATTTCAATACGCCTTCAAACATTACGTCTGTAGTTCGCATCGTCATTGGTGCACACATTGTCACAATGCCCTTTACAGGATTGTTTAGCGCTACATTTAAAGCCATTACACCGCCAAGTGATAGTCCTGCTACGGCAATTTCCTCATAGCCAGCATCTTGTAATTGTTGGTACGCAGCTTTGACATCTTGCCACCAATCAGTTGGTCCTGTTGTAATGAGTTCTTCAGGTTGCACACCGTGCCCTTTATAATGAGGCGCTAATGTAGTATACCCTTTTTTCTCTAAATATCTACCAAGCATACGCACATCTGCAGAGCTACCTGTAAATCCGTGTAATAATAACACTGCACGCGGACCTGCTTGAAAGAAAAATGGCTGAGATAATGATTTGTTCATGGCAAGTTCTCCTTCACTGTAAAACATATTCACTCTATTATAGCCATATCCATTATACATTGGCGTAATTTAGCATCTTTCATACGTATAAAATCTACATTATTCGTCTAAGTTCATCTATGTACTGAAAATAAAAGAAAACGCCCAACCATTCTAGGTTAGGCGGAATATCTTCAACTATTATATTTTTGCAATAGCGATTGCTAAAAGAAAGAATAAAATTGATAAAACAATTGTTGCACGGTGAAGAATTAAATCCATACCACGTGCTTTTTGCTTTCCAAATAGTTGTTCAGCTCCACCCGAGATGGCACCTGACAAGCCTGCACTTTTACTAGATTGTAATAAAACTACGACAACCAATGCTAATGATACGATAACTAAAGCTATTAATACTGCTGTATGCATCCACTGCACCTCCCGAACTTTGAAACATCACAACACACTATATTATAACAAATAAAGGTTCCCATGACAAACACAGATTACAAAATGGTATTACTTTTCCAAATACTATGTACAATACATAAAAGAAATTGACTTAAAAATTATTAAAAAGGAGAAGACTCAGTCTACTTTACTGTTATTATACAAAAAAATATAGAAATATTTCAAATCCAAAATGCAGTGCCTGGCACCCAAACAATTTCGAATTTTTCTGCATTTATACTCCTGCTTAGAACACCATGTAACACGCGCTTTCCGCGGGCTTTGCGACTTACAACATGCCTGCGAAAAATCTAAAGTGCCAGGCACTCACACAATTACACCAGTGAAGAGCGGTGACTCCTGCTCCGAACGCATGCAAAGTAAGACGCAACAATCCGCGCGCTAGCGAGGGTTGCGGCTTACTATGTGTCCGCGGAAAGCGCCGCCCGCAAAGGAAATCAACGTTGTAGAACTCTCCGTCTCAATTACGCGCTCAGCTTATTCATTTACTCAAAAAAATTGCCTCGAAAAGCACATTCATGCTTTCGAGGCAATTTTCATCAAAGGAACTGCTAGTTACTAGCCGTTCACTTATTTTAAGTTATAGAAAGTTTTTAAACCAAGATATTCTGAAGTTGCACCAAGTTGATCTTCGATGCGTAAAAGTTGGTTGTATTTTGCAACGCGATCTGTACGAGATGGAGCACCTGTTTTAATTTGACCAGCGTTTGTCGCAACTGCGATATCAGCGATAGTCGCATCTTCTGATTCACCAGAACGGTGAGAAATAACTGCTGTGTAACCAGCACGTTTCGCCATTTCAATTGCTTCAAATGTTTCTGTTAACGTACCGATTTGGTTTACTTTAATTAAAATTGAGTTACCAACACCTTGCTCAATACCAGCAGATAATTTTTTCGTATTTGTTACGAATAAATCATCTCCTACTAATTGTACGCGAGCGCCAATGCGGTCTGTTAATAATTTATGACCAGCCCAGTCGTTTTCGTCTAAGCCGTCTTCGATTGAGATGATTGGGTATTTAGAAGTTAACTGTTCGTACCAGTCCACCATTTCTTCAGAAGTTTTCACAACGCCTTCACCATCTAAATGGTATTTGCCATCTTCTTTGTTGAATAATTCAGAAGACGCAACGTCCATTGCTAATTTCACTTCTTCACCAGCTTTGTAGCCAGCTTTTTCGATTGCTTCAAGGATCACTGTGATAGCTTCTTCGTTTGAACCAAGGTTTGGAGCGAAGCCACCTTCGTCACCTACAGCTGTGTTGTAGCCTTTGTCTTTTAATACTGCTTTTAAGCTATGGAAAATTTCAGCACCCATACGTAATGCATGACGGAAGTTTTCTGCACTAACAGGCATTACCATGAATTCTTGGATGTCTACGTTGTTATCCGCATGTGCACCACCATTTAAGATGTTCATCATTGGTACTGGTAATTGTTTTGAGTTGAAACCGCCAAGATATTGATAAAGAGGTACATCTAAATAATCTGCTGCAGCATGTGCAACTGCCATTGATACACCTAGGATTGCGTTAGCTCCTAGTTTACCTTTGTTTTCTGTGCCATCTAGCTCGATTAAAGCTTTGTCGATTACTACTTGGTCAAGAACTGAGAAATTACCTTCTAATTCTTGTGCAATAATTGTGTTGACATTTTCGATTGCTTTTAATACACCTTTGCCAAGGTAACGTGATTTGTCACCATCGCGTAATTCTACCGCTTCGTATTCACCTGTAGAGGCACCTGATGGCACGATTGCACGACCAAAAGCACCTGATTCTGTAAATACTTCAACTTCTACTGTTGGGTTCCCACGTGAGTCTAAAACTTCGCGCGCATAAACTTGTGTAATAAATGGCATAATTAATTCTCCTCTTTTTCGATAAGTGATTTACCTGTCATTTCAATAGGTTGTGACACCTCTAATAATTCTAACATGGTTGGCGCTAAATCGGCTAAAATGCCACCATTTCTTAACATTAAATTTGCTTTCGTCACAATTACTGGAACAGGGTTTGTTGTATGAGCTGTCATCGGATTTCCTTCTAACGTTACAACCTCGTCAGAGTTACCGTGGTCAGCTGTAATAATAGCTGCTCCGCCTTTTTCAAGCAGGGCATCTACTACTTTCCCTAGACATTCGTCGACAACTTCGATTGCTTTAATTGTTGGCTCTAGCATTCCACTATGCCCCACCATATCAGGGTTCGCAAAGTTTAGAATGATGCCATCAAATTTGTCAGCTGCAATCGCTGCAAGCAATGCGTCTGTTACTTCATAAGCACTCATTTCAGGTTTCAGATCGTATGTCGCAACTTTTGGAGAAGCGATCAAAATACGTTCTTCACCATCGAATTTCTCCTCACGACCGCCACTCATAAAGAATGTAACATGTGGATACTTTTCTGTTTCTGCAATACGAAGCTGTGTTTTGCCATTAGAGGCTAACACTTCACCAATCGTATTTTTTAAGTTGTCATTTTCATAAGCAACTTGTGCGTTTACTTCATCACTATAATGTGTAAACGATACGAATTTTACATTTTGTGGATGTTTTGCTGATAAGGTAAAACCGTCAAATGACGTATTCGTAAATACTTTCGATAATTGAATAGCACGGTCAGGTCGGAAATTAAAGAAAATAACTGCATCATTATCTTCAATTGTCGCAACTGGCTCTCCATGTTCCTGGATGCTAAATGGAATAACAAACTCGTCAGTTACTTCACGCTCATAGGATTCTGTTACGCCACCTTTTGCGCTTTCCGCCGTTTGTCCAACCCCATCAACGAGGGCATTATATGTTAATGCTACACGATCCCAACGTTTGTCACGATCCATCGCATAATAACGTCCATGGATTGAAGCAAATTTACCAATGCCAATCGAAGCCATTTGTTTTTCAGTTTCTTCAATATAGCCGATAGCTGTTGTTGGTCCAACATCACGACCATCTAAAAATGCATGCACAAATACTTCGTCAAGCCCTTGTTCTTTTGCTAGCTTTAGCAGTGCAAACATGTGCTCATAATGGCTATGTACACCGCCATCTGATAGTAAACCCATGACATGTAGCTTTGATTGATGTGCTTTAACGTGTGCTACCGCATCTAAAAATGCTTGATTCGTAAAGAAGTCTCCTTCGCGAATCGATTTATTTAAACGCGTTAAGCTTTGATACACGATACGGCCAGCGCCGATATTTAAGTGTCCAACTTCAGAGTTCCCCATTTGACCGTCTGGCAACCCTACTGCTTCACCTGAAGCTGTTAAAGTTGCATGAGGGAATTGGTTCCAAAAGCGATCAAAATTTGGTTTCTTTGCTTGAGCAACTGCATTCCCAAAAGTTTCATCACGGAATGCAAAACCATCTAAAATAATTAATGCTACTGGCTTTTTAGGCATTTGCTGCCGCCTCCAATAATTTTAAATATGAATCAGCTTGTAAGCTGGCACCACCGACTAGCGCTCCATCGATATGCTCTTTTGACAATAATTCTTTAATATTATCAGGCTTTACGCTACCGCCATATTGAATACGTATAGCTTCTGCTGTTGCGTTATCATATAATTTTTCAACAACTGCACGAATGGCACCACATACTTGGTTGGCATCTTCTGCTGTTGCTGTTTTCCCTGTGCCGATTGCCCAGATAGGCTCATAGGCAAGAACCATATGCTCCACGTCCTGTGCAGCAAACCCTGCAAGAGCTGCTGTAATTTGACTAGCTACCTTTTGCTCTGTCGTACCTGCCTCACGTTCTTCCAGTGTTTCACCACAGCAAATAATTGGCACGATATTATGTGAAAGTGCTGCTGCCACCTTTTTATTGATAGCCTCATCTGTTTCGTTATAATATTCACGTCGTTCGGAGTGTCCTAATATCACATAATCTACCTCAACGCTCGCAAGCTGCGCCGGGCTAATTTCACCTGTAAACGCACCTTCATTTTCGTAATGCATTGTTTGAGCACCGATGGCTAGTTCAGATTCACTAGCGACCTGCACAAGTGTTGGTAGAAAAAGTGCCGGTGCGCAAATAACAGCATCTACTTTGTCATTGGAAGGAAGATTATCCTGCACGCTATCGACAAACTGAATTGCCTCTTCAAATGTTTTATACATTTTCCAGTTACCTGCAATAATTGGTTTACGCATCGTTATGCTCCTATCTATTATTTATCGTTTAATGCCACAATACCAGGAAGCTCTTTGCCTTCCATTAATTCAAGTGAAGCGCCGCCACCAGTAGAAATGTGGTCCATTTTATCAGCTACTTCAAATTTTTCTACTGCTGCTGCGGAATCTCCGCCACCAATTACAGTATAGCCAGCAGTTGCTGCCATCGCGTCTGCAACAGTTTTCGTACCATTTGCAAATGGTTCTAATTCAAAAACGCCCATTGGTCCATTCCAAATAATTAATTTTGAATTTTGAATAACTTCTGCGTAGCGAGCAGCTGTTTTTGGTCCAATATCAAGACCCATCCAATTAGCTGGGATAGCATCTACATCGACAACTTTAGTCTCCGCATCTTTTGAAAATTCATTGGCTACCACTGCATCAATTGGCATATGTAACTTCACGCCTTTTGCATGTGCTTTTTCAATGAACGATTTTGCTAGTTCAATTTTATCTTCTTCTAATAAAGATTTACCGATATCATGCCCTTGCGCTTTAATGAAGGTAAATGACAGACCGCCACCAATAATTAAGTGGTCTACCTTTTCAAGTAAGCTCTCAATAACGCCGATTTTATCTTTTACTTTTGCGCCACCAATAATAGCAGTGAAAGGACGCTCAGGATTTGATAATGCTTTACCTAGCACATCTAATTCTTTTTGCATAAGGAAGCCTGATACAGCAGGAATGTGTTTCGCAATACCTTCCGTTGAGGCATGTGCACGGTGAGCAGCACCGAAGGCATCGTTAACATAAACGTCCGCTAGTTTAGCAAATTGTTCTGCAAGTGCAGGGTCGTTTTTCTCCTCACCAGTATGGAATCGTACGTTTTCCAGTAGAACGATATCGCCGTTTTGCATATTCGCAACAGCTGTTTCTACTGCTTCACCGATTGACTCATCCAATTTAGTAACAGGTTTAGCTAAAATTTCTGCAAGGCGGATACCAACTGCAGTTAAACGCATATCTTCTTTTACTTCGCCTTTTGGACGACCTAAATGAGACGCTAAAATAACTTTTGCGCCTTGTTCTACTAAATATTCAATCGTTGGAATGGCTGCGCGGATACGTGTTTCGTCTGTAATTACCCCATCTGCCATCGGTACATTAAAATCGACACGTACGAAGACGCGCTTACCTTTTACATCAATATCTTTCATTGTTTTCTTATTTAACATGAAGAAACCCCCTTCAAAGTTTTGTAGTACGGACATAATAAAATGTGCTCCACCCATCTTGGCTTTACACACTTTGGACCAAGTTAAAATATACCTTTATTAGCTTTTATAGTAGCAAAAGTAACGTTCGGTGTCTCGTAAAAGACAAGGTGACTACTACCAGTTTGCACAATAGCAAGTCATCCATATTTTATCCAAGATATTTGTATTTAAAAAGGAGTAGGGTAAACGTCCCCTACTCCTATTACCCTTGTTTATTATATCTTTTCGATATTATAAAGGCTATACTTTTTGTGCGTAAAAAGCCGTATTATGTCACACTTTTTACTTCAAATTGCGAATTATGACACTTATTTATGATTTAATCCTTGTTGTGCGATATATAATGCAAGGTCCATTAAACGAGTAGAGTAACCAATTTCATTATCGTACCAAGCAAGAACTTTCACCATGCTATTTTCTAAAACCATTGTTGAAAGGCCATCAACAGTTGAAGAGTTATGGTTGCCATTATAATCAATTGATACTAATGGTAGTTCATTGTAGCCTAAAATACCTTTTAGCTCATTTTCTGAAGCCTCTTTTAAAGCCGCATTAATCGAATCTTTTGTTACATCTGCTTTAAGTTCTACAACTAAATCCACACATGATACGTTCGGTGTAGGAACACGCATAGAGAATCCATCAAGCTTACCTTTTAATTGAGGTAATACTTTAGAAACGGCTACTGCTGCTCCTGTTGTTGTTGGAATCATTGACACTGCCCCTGCACGTGCACGACGTGGATCAGAGTGCGGGAAGTCAAGGATACGTTGATCGTTTGTATATGAGTGAATTGTTGTCATCATACCGCGTTCAATGCCAAATTTCTCATCTAAAATTTTAGCTACTGGCGCTAAGCAGTTTGTTGTACAAGATGCATTTGAAATGACATCATCTGTTTTTGGATTGTAATCTTCATGGTTAACACCCATTACGAATGTTGGCATATCGCCTTTAGCTGGTGCAGATAAAATCGCTTTTTTAGCACCTGCTTCAATATGCTTACCTACCTCTTCCATTGAGCGGAAGCGACCTGTACATTCAAGTACAACGTCTACACCAAGCTCACCCCAAGGTAATTGTGCTGGGTCTTTTTCAGCGTATACTTTAACCGTTTTTCCATTCACTACGAAAGAATCTTCATCTGCATTGACTTCAGCATCATAAATACCGTGTACAGAATCGTATTTTAATAAGTGTGCAAGTTGACCAGCATCTGTTAAGTCATTCACTGCAACTACTTCAAACTCATCATGTTTCATTGCTTCACGAAATACTAAACGTCCAATACGACCAAATCCATTAATTGCTAACTTTAATGCCATTGTCAATTCCTCCAATAATGTTTTATTGATTTATTTTTTACAGTAAACGTTCAGCGATTGCTTTCGCAGCAGCTTCATCTGTTATAAAAATCGTCTGCTTCGGCGCTACCTTAAAGTAAGATAGCATTGCATTCACCTTTTGTTTTCCTGCTGCAACCGCAATAATATGCTTACATTTTTCAACTTGTTCAAGTTGAATTCCAATTGTACGAATACGATGTACAATTTCTCCTTCGGCATTGAAATAATAGCCGAATGCTTCACTAACAGCACCCTTTTCCTCGAGAATACGTAAATCTTCGACCGATGAATTACGACGAATCGCCATTTCTTCAGCAGAGCCAATACCATGAATAACGCAATCAGCGCTGTCATAGTAAGCCATTATTTCTGTAACCATTGGCTCCATTAACATTGCCTGATATGCCTGTTCACTTAAATGCTCGGGTAAAAACAATGTACGGTACTGTGCTTCCATCTGCATAGCAAATGTTGCAACGAGTGTATTAGCCTGCATTTGCATTTCATGTCCGATACCACCACGAGCTGCAACAAATGTTACATTGTGCTGACCGTCAACTGGTTGTAAAAACTGCGCTAGCGAAGCCACTGACTTTCCTCCAGTAACAGCTACTACTTGCTCATTAGCAATAGTCGAAAGAAATTGCTGTGCCGCTTCTTTTCCAAGTAATGTTAATACGGTTTCATCATCGTTATAATCACCTGGAACAACAAGCACATGCTGTAGCCCTAAATGGTTTTCGAGCGCCTTGCCAAGCTGCGTTAGACCAGACCATTCGTAAACTAATGCTCTAAGCTGTTCAATAACTAATTCACCATCACTCGTACATACCATACCCGACTTTTGGGAATCTAATAACCCTTGATCACGTAAAATATCTGTTTCTTTACGGATTTCACGCTCTGTCATCTTGAGTGACTCTGCTAGTGTTCGTCTCCCAATTGGTTGCATTAACTGAACCGATTGCAAAATACGGTATCTCGATTGTAGAAGTGGATTCATTTCTGGAAGTAGTCTTTGCTGTGCCTCAGGTACAGTTAACATCTATATCTACTCCCTCTCACTTTAATGGGACAAATATCAACCCACTATACTAAATTGTGTCCCACTCGTAATTTTATTATAATATGCTTTAAGAAAAAGAGCAAGTAAATAATGGTATGGGTTGCTTTTACACACTTTATACGCTATCGACATAAGGTTTGTAAAAAAGCGTTATTTATAAAAATAAAAAAATCCCGCAACCAATTTATTTGGCTGCGGGACTACATGTTTTTATTTAGTGAAAGATAATACGGCGTTTTTCTTGAAACCTGCTAAAGCTTTTGTTGCTTCCGTTTTGTTTGTGTATTCAAAAATACGAACGTCCTTTTGTTCAAATACTGTAATAACCCACATAGTCAAATCTCCCTTTAAGTTTATTTTTGTAATATAACAACCACGTAATAATGTGATACTTTTGATTAACTGTTTTATAACAACCTCTTACTTGATTCCTATTCTACTCCAATTTTTTCAAAAATAAAGCTTTGTGTGAAGTTCTTCACAAACTGTTCATATTCATAACGCTTTCATTGAACAATTTGTGAATAACGTGAATTACAGGTTTAATTATATAATAGAAGGAAAACAAAAAAACCCGCTCTTCACGAGGTGAATAACGAATTTTTTAAGTGTTATATTTTTTTAATTTTATAGATTAGATACATCGGTTATTCACTGCACAAATGCTCCATCAATGTTGCATAGTCTAGATTGCCATACTGTATGACTTCTCCATCCTTTTCTACTACTGGTATCATCAACATATATTTTTCGTGTACTGCATCGTCTTTTTCTATATCGATGACGTCGATTGAGAAACCTAGTTCTTCTTGAACAAGCTTTAATGTACGTAATCCTTCTACACAAAGCTCACAATGCGAACGACTAAAAAAAGTCACATTCATTAACACACAACCCCTTCCTATTTAGGTGTCAGGCACTCAAACAATTCTGAATTCTCATGCCACTCCTATTAAAGTTTACCAAGTAAAGTAAGACACAACAAACCGCGCGCTCATGAGGGTTGTGGCTTCAGAGCGCTGAGCGGAAAGCGAAGTGGATTTCTACTATTTAGGAGCTGCTCATTAAGTGCCAGGCACTCAAACAATTTGAGTGCCTGGCATACCTGGGCCCGCGGAAATCGATGGCTTATAGATATTTAAATGAAAAAAGACTGTGCAAGTGAAATTTCTGCACAGCCTCATTATCGTTATTTTTTTAAATGACTATCAAAGAATTTAACCATTGCATTATAGAATTCAATGCGGTTTTCTTCGTTTTGGAAGCCATGTCCTTCATTTTCTTTCAGCATATACTCGACATCCACACCTCTTGCACGTAATGCTTCAACGATTTGATCAGATTCTGCCTGATTTACACGCGGATCATTTGCACCTTGCGCAACAAATAATGGAGTTTTAATTTTATCAACATGGAAGACTGGTGAAACTGCTGTTAACAGTTCTTTGTCTTTCTCTGGATGCCCTACACGCTCATAGAACATGTTACGCATAGTTTCCCAATATGGAGGGACTGTATCTAGCAATGTGAAAATATTCGATACACCAACATAGTCAACTGCTGCTGCATATAAATCAGGTGTAAACGCAATACCAGCTAAAGTTGCGTAACCTCCAAATGATGCACCATAAATACCGATGCGGTCAGGATCAGCAATACCTTGATCGATTGCCCATTGAACGCCATCTGTAATATCATCTTGAATTTTCAGACCCCATTGCTTATTACCAGCTTGTAAAAATTCTTTTCCGTAACCCGTAGATGAACGGAAATTCACTTGTAACACAGCATATCCTCGGTTTGCAAGTAGCTGTACTTCTGGGTTAAAGCCCCACATATCACGAGCCCATGGACCACCATGTGGATTCACGATAAGCGGTAAGTCTTTAGCTTCTTTGTTTTTCGGTAATGTTAAATAACCGTTAATTGTCAGACCATCACGGCTCTTATAAGAAACTGGATGCATTTCTGCAAGCTCTTCTGATTTTAACCAAGGGCTTAATGTTGCTAGTTCTGTCATTTCATCTGTAGTTGAGTCATAGTAATAATATTTGCCGTACACAGTGTCACTAGACACGCTGACGATGAATTTTGTCATTTCTTTATTGTAGTCGTTGATGCCTAGTTCGCTTTCTTCAACACCTAGCTTGTTTTGAATTTTGCGGAATAACTGCTCAAATTTCTCATCGAAGAATTGGTAATGTGCTTTATCTGTTACATATGCACCGTATAAAATTTTATCTTGCTCACTACTATATAATACACCCGCTACGTCTACTTCTTCATTAGACATAATGACTTCTTCGTTACCTTCAAGATCATATTTCACTACTTCAACTTTATCTCTGCCTTTATTAGAAGTTGCGTAAATATGCTTATTATCTTTAGAGAACGCAAGTGGCGTTACTTCATCGCCCGCTGCCATTTCAATAAATGGCTTGAATTCGTCTTTTTCTGTATCACGATATAGAATCATGCCTTCTACACCATCAGAAACAACTGCTATACGAATATTACCATCTCGGTCAGCTAACCAATCTGCGATGTTACCAGGATTTTTTGCAACATGTTTTGTTTCGCCTGTCTTTACATTTAGCTTGTACACATCGAACACTGTTGCATCTTCTTTATTCATCATAATTAAAATCTCATCTTTAACACCTTGTAATCCACTTAATACCCCTACTGTTACACCTGGATAAGGCGTTAAATCTTTTTCTTCTTTTCCATTAAATGTAGAAGAATAAATGTGGAAGTTTTCATCTCCACCTTTATCTTTGGCATAAAGCAATGTATCATCTTTCCAGAAGAATCCAGAAATATCACGATCTTTTGAATTAGATACACGAACAGGTTCACTATCATCATTCATTTTTTTCACGAACACATTTGAACGGTTTTCCCATGCTGAAGCAAACGTAATGTAATTACCATCTGGTGAAAGCTGATAGCCGAAGTTTCCTGGATTTTTCATAAAATCCTCTACAGAAATTTCTTTAACACCTTCGTTACTAGCACCGTTTTTTAAACTCTTAAATGTAGTAAATATTTTAGTAGCGTCTTGTTTTGAAATTGTTTCACTATTTTCTGAAATACTATTAAATAAGCCTAGCTTATTTGCTTTTTCCAGATAGTCTGCTAGTGTTACTTCTTTTTCTTCTTTATCAAGAGCTCTTACTAAAATTCGTGCAGCTTCATTACGTTTAATCGCACTACTTAGGTTTTCTAATTCTCCATCTTTAACCCACTTATTAATTACTTCTTGACGCATTGATTCTGAGCCATGTTGGAATGTTAAAGATGTTACAGCTAAATCAAGAAATTCTTTTGCTGTTAGGCGCTCCTCTTGTGCAATAGTAGTATTGCTAGTTTCATTAGCAGCGCGTACTTCCTGTACTGAAACAGGATAAACAACAGATGCTGTTAAAATGACCGCTAAAGATGCTGATAAAAATCTTTTTTTCAAAGTAATTCCTCCTTATATCAGTGTTCGTTATATCGTTTGTCGATACAATGAAATTATAACAAAATTAGTTAATTTGTCAATAATTGATAATACTTATTTATTTATCCTTTTTACCCAAATGAAAAGGACCCTCCTATTAAGGAGAGTCCTTTGATAAATTGTTTCGGTGCCTGGCACTTAAACAATTTAGTCCTTCTAAAGCGGAAAAATCCACTTCGCTTTCCGCGGGCACGTTGTAAGCCACAACCGTCGCTGTCGCGCCGTCTGTTGTGGCTTACTTTGCGTGCGTTCCCGCAGGAGTCTTCGTGGATTTTTTCTTAGTTAAGTTTTCAGAATTGTTTGGGTGCCTGGCACTGTTGTGTGGGTGCCTGGCACTCACACAATTGGCACCCACACAATTGCGTTCAATCATTTCCACTCGATTAAAACTTTCGGCTGGCGCCGCCGCCGGCAGATGATCCACCGCCGAAGCCTCCAAAGCCTCCGCCTCCGCCACCTCTGCCAAAACCGCCTCCAAAGCCTCCACCAAAACCTCCTGGATAACCTCCCCGTCCCCTTGAACGTGGTCCGCCTCCACCATTTGAGAAGATAATGAAAACAAGCACTATTATAACGAGTAACACAAATAGCCAATTGGGCATCGATTCATCCTCCACTGCTTGTGCTGGCATCTCACCGTCCCAATTATATTCTTTTGCTACAGTTTGAAATAATTCGGCATATGTTGCTTGAAATGCTTGATCGACTTCACCGTTACTCGCGTATGGATAAAAAGCATCGTCTAAAATACGTCCTAATTTCCCATCCGGTAACGCACCTTCTAGACCTTGGCCAACAGCAATAACTACATCATTATTTCCTTGTCCTTGCCCAAATGTAGCCAATAATAGGACACCATTGTTTTTCTTTGCATCTCCAATGCCCCATGCACGAATTAATTTCGTTGCATACATTTTAGCCTCTTGCCCTTGAATGCTATCCACCGTTACAATCATTATTTCTGCACCTGTACCTTTATCTAATTGCTCTGAATAATGATTGAGTTCTTCCTTTACAGAAGTTGAAAGCACATTTGCAAAATCATGAATGTACGTATTTTTCATTGGTGTAGGTAACTGTGCTAACGCACTATTAGCTGTTACAAGCCACATTAAACAAGCAACTAAAAACGTTACTGTCAAACGTTTCATTATTGTTTACCTGAATCACTAAAATCAACTGCAGGTGCTTTTTCAGCTCCGGCTGCTGCCTTAAAGTATTCCTTTTGTTCGAAGCCAAACATACCTGCGATAATATTACCAGGGAAGCGTTTTACTTTTTTATTAAAGCCTTGTACTTCATTATTATAATCTTCACGTGCTACTGCTAATCGATTTTCAGTCCCTGCAAGTTCATCCATTAATTGACGGAAATTTGCATCGGCTTTTAAATTCGGATAATTTTCTACGACTACAAGCAATCGACTAAGTGCACCGTTTAATGCATCATTGGCACTCGCTTGTTCCTCTGGTGTTTGTGCGTTCCCCATCTGTGCACGAGCCTCTGTAATGCTGGCAATGACTTCTTGCTCATGATTAGCATATCCTTTTACAGATTCCACTAAATTCGGAATTAGATCATAGCGGCGTTGTAGTTGATTTTCGACTTGAGCCCACTTCGAATCAACATTTTCCTCCGCCGTCACAAGGCCATTATATTTTGGAATAAATAGTAAAGCTAATACAGCTAAAACAATGATGATTATTCCCACAGGTCCAAGTACTTTTTTCAATTTTATATCCTCCCTTAACTTTCTTTTCTTATACCTCTAATGTGTTACAAAAAAACATCACTATGCTAAATATATGCAAACGGATTTATATCGTATGAAACAGGACTAACAAGACATACTAAAAACTGCAACAAACTATACAATTCAGGAGGCGTTTTTTTTGTCACAATCTTTTTATAATGAATCAAATGATGCAACAACACCTAACCAACAACAAAGCCTAAATCATGGTGGCCACGAAGTTATGGACATGCATGAAACAATTGGCGAAATAATCGCTGGACTAAACCTATCCATTATTTTACGTCCGCAAGTAAAAGATCCAGAACTACTTAGCATTTTGGATAATCAATATAATTTCACGCTCGGTATGTACAATACGATTGTGGAATCATTTAAAACAGGGCATGATCCTTCCGTTCCAACTGGTCGCTATGAAATGCAGACAGGGAACAACTTCCAATATGGCATTAAGCCCTCTCAGCCGAAAAAGCCAATGCAAAATGCAAGTGAGATAAATGATGAAGTTATTTCTGGCTTCTTACTTGGTGCACATAAAGGTTCAGCTAAATGTATGACTGCAGCAGCGACAGAAACAACAAATCCAGTTGTTCGCCGTGTTGTTGCTGATAGTATTCCCAACTGTATCGAGATGGCATACGAAGTATCTATTTACCAAAATAAGCATGGCTATTATCAAGTGCCACAATACACGCAACAAGATATGCGTGCAATGCTTGATGCCTATGCAACCACTACAAATCCCCTCCATTAAATGCCAAAAAACCATTCATCGCTTTCGCTTTGAATGGTTTTTCCATTTTCATTATAGAACTTTTCCTAAAAAGGCTTTTGTACGCTCATTTTTCGGGTTGCCAAAGATGTCTTCTGGTGTCCCTTCTTCTACAATATAGCCACCATCCATAAACACAACACGATCTCCTACTTCTCGTGCAAAGCCCATTTCATGTGTCACTACAATCATTGTCATACCTTCAGATGCTAGATTTTTCATAACATCTAAAACTTCTTTCACCATTTCTGGATCAAGTGCTGAAGTTGGTTCATCAAATAAAATAGCTTTAGGTTTCATCGCTAATGCTCTTGCAATCGCTACGCGTTGTTGTTGTCCACCTGAAAGCTGCTCAGGATAGTTGTAAGCTTTACTATCTAGACCGACTTTTTGCAGTAGCTCATGGCCAAGTTTCTCTGCATCCGTACGATTCATTTTTCGAATTTGCATTGGAGCCATTGTTACATTATCAATTACATTCATGTGAGGGAACAAATTAAATTGTTGGAATACCATACCGACCTCTGCTCGTATAGCATTTATATTCGTTTTTGGTCCATTTACCTTCACATTCTCTATATAAATTGCTCCATCCGTCACCTCTTCTAGCATATTAATGCAACGTAAAAAAGTACTTTTCCCTGATCCTGATGGTCCAATTACACAGACAACTTGCTTTTCATGTATTTCATAATCGATGCCCTTTAGCACTTCTAATTTTCCAAAGTATTTGTGTAAGTTTTCAATTCTAATCATCTTGCTTCTCTCCCTTCCGCTTTACGAGGGACATAGCTATTGCTGAATCGTTTTTCAATAAATGCTACTACTTTTGTTACAACATATGTTAAAACCAAGTATAGTAATGCAGCTACAATATACGGTTCCCAGAAACGGAAGCTCGCACCTGCCACAACTTTACTTGCATATAAAATATCTGGCGCTGCAATAACCGTTACTAAAGAAGAGTCTTTTAATAATGCAATAAATTCATTACCAAGCGGTGGAATCATACGTCTAAAAGCCTGTGGTAAAATAACTTTTTTCATCGCTTGATTGTGTGTTAGGCCAAGCGAACGCGCTGCTTCCATTTGTCCTTTATCAATGCTTTGAATACCCGCACGGAATATTTCTGCATTATAGGCTGCACAGTTTAATACTAGTGCGGTAATACCTGACACCATATATCCTAATGAATGGCCAAAAATCGTTGGGATAACCGCTAAATGAATTAATAAAATTTGCACTAGCATTGGTGTTCCACGGAATAAATCTACATATAGTTTACATGGCCAGTAAATAAACTTATTTTTAGATACTTTCCCTAAACCTAACAGTAAGCCTAAAATAATACCACCAAAATAACCACTGAGCGTTAAGATGATTGTTATACCAATACCACGGATAAACATATCACGGTAGTTCCAAACTATGTCCCAGCGTAAATCAAAGATGTCCATTAGAACCCCTACTTTCCCTATCAATTTCTCTACTAAATACGCTAATAAATCAAATGTGCCGCTAGCATGATTAGGCTAACGGCATCATCCATTACTTAAAGTCCTTACCAGTAATTTCTTTTAATTTACCATTGTCTTTAATTTTTTGTAGACCTTCATTTAATAGGTTTAATAATTCCGTATTGCCTTTTTTCACCATAAAGCCGTAGTATTCTTTTTCAAATGCATCATCTTCAATTACTTTAAGTTTTGCTTTTGGGTTAGCTTTAATATATTCATAAATAACTGCATTATCGCCAATTGTTGCATCAACGTTACCGTTTAACATTTCTTGAATAGCAACAGGTTGGCTTTCGAATGCCATAATGTTTGTGCTTGCATCACCTTGTAATTTTTTTGCAGCCATATGACCAGTTGCATTTATTTGTACTGAAATCTTTTTATCTTTTAAATCTGCTAATGAAGTAATATCCGAATCCTCTTTAACTACGATTAATAATTGAGATTCATAATATGGCTCTGTAAAATCAAATGAAGCCTTACGTTCTTCATTAATAGTAATACCCGATGCACCGATGTCTGTTTCACCATTTTTAATTGTTTGGAATACAGGCTCCCAACCAATGTTTTCCCATTCCACTTTAATGCCCATTTCGTCTGCAATCGCTTGCAAAATATCGACATCTAATCCTACAATATTCCCTTTATCGTCAATCGATTCAAATGGTGCAAAAGTAGCCTCTGTACCTACCTTATAAACTTTATCCTTGCCGCCGCCACCAGAACCTGCGTCACCAGATGATGCATCATCTTTTGCACCACAGCCAACTAGCACAAGCGTAAATGCTGCTACAATCATCAATAACGTCCAAAAACGTTTTTTCATAATTTTTCCCCCTAAACGATTAATATTTTCCGACTAATTCATTTTTATCAATTCGGAAATGTTAGACTATTAGGTCAATTATAGTGTCAATAGAGTTGATATACAATACGATTTCGCATAAAAGTGATTATTTTTTCATAATAATGAATTTTACTATACAGAACGGAGAGAAATTATGTAATAAAAACAATATCTATGTCTTAAAATGTATACTTATGCAATTCTAAGATGATTTTTATGCTAAATTTAGATATTTTTGGCCACAAAAAAAGAATCCCCTCAGATAGGATTCTTCTTTTGGGCTAGCATGCTAGCCTCACGATCAGTATGTTCACTAAAAAACTTTTTGGAGTTCTTGCTTTTGATGGTTTAGAAAGGAATAAATATGGGAATAATGCCTACGGGACAGATTTCCACCATATTCCTCTCTTTCTCCACTAAGAAGGCTGCTAAGCTACTTAATAGGAGAATCGAGCTATAAAAGTAAATCAATAAATCAGTAAATGGCGCCCTCGGAGGGAATCGAACCCCCAGTGCAAGAACCGGAATCTTACGTGTTATCCATTACACCACGAGGGCAATTGAACATAAAAAAAAAGTACTCACTCTTAGGCTTTACGGTAAAGCATCGTGTAGATAATCCTCATTGTAGAAGCATACCTACAAAATAGTGTACTGTACTTTAACTTACGACCTTTCTATTATACAAACGTATTGCCCATAATTCAACTATAAATATTAATTTTTATTATGGATTTAATTTCTTAATATCAGCGTTAATATTTGACCTTCCCTGACTATAATGTGTATGATAAGGTTACAACTGAAATATAATGGATGATTTCAGTAAAAGTATTCGAATTTAGCTTTTTAAGGAGGATTTAACATGAATTTAATTCCTACAGTTATTGAACAAACAAGTCGTGGTGAACGTGCTTATGACATTTATTCACGACTACTAAAAGACCGTATTATCCTATTAGGAAGTGCAATTGATGACAACGTTGCAAACTCAATCGTTGCGCAGCTTCTATTTTTAGAAGCAGAAGATCCGGATAAAGACATTTCTCTTTACATTAACTCACCAGGTGGTTCTATTACAGCTGGTATGGCAATCTACGATACAATGCAATTCATCAAGCCAAAAGTACAAACAATTTGTATTGGTATGGCTGCATCAATGGGTGCTTTCCTACTTGCTGCTGGTGAACCTGGTAAGCGCTATGCATTACCAAATGCAGAAGTAATGATTCACCAACCACTTGGTGGTGCACAAGGTCAAGCGACTGAAATTGAAATTGCTGCAAAACGCATTTTATTCCTTCGTGAAAAATTAAATGGTATTTTATCTGAGCGTACTGGTCAGCCACTAGAAGTCATCTCAAGAGATACTGACCGTGATAACTTCATGACAGCTGAACGCGCAAAAGAATACGGCTTAATCGACCATATTTTTGTACGTAACGAACGCTAATTAGAAAAAACCGTTAAGTCCATGCGACTTAGCGGTTTTTTTATAGGTGCCAGGCACGCAAACAATTCTCAAACAATTTCCATGCTAGCCAATAGCTTGCCAAGGGAAAATTTACTTAGACTCCTTTGGGAATACACGCAATGTAAGACGCAACAATTCGCGTGCTAACGAGGGTTGTGGCTTACGGTGTGTCCTAGGAAAACATCCACCCGTAGCGGAAATCAACGACAGCAGATCAAAAACCTCTAAGTCACGTGGACTTAGAGGTTTTTTGTTTTTAATATGCTAAGCATGTCTTTGCTTAGTCTTCTTTTTCAATAATAGCAGCTAATGATGTAACCGCTTGCTCTGCATCGCTACCTTCACTGCTTAAAACAACCTTTGTACCTTTAGCAATAGCTAAGCTCATTACACCCATAATGGATTTGGCATTTACTTTTTTCTCGTCTTTTTCAAGAAAAATATCAGCACTAAAACGATTTGCTTCCTGTACAAATAACGCCGCTTGTCTAGCTTGTAGTCCTAATTTTAATTTTACCTGGACTGTTTTCTCAGTCATTCGCAATTCTCTCCTTCACTACCGTTCATCTATTAGTTTTATATTACCGCACTTAGCAGTAGAAGAACAATAAGCGATTGCACTAGCTTTCTGTCTTTTGTATGAAAGCTTAACCGCCTATTTTTTCACCTCTTCTTAATGCATCTGCTATTTCGTCTATTTTACGCAATCGATGGTTAACTCCTGATTTACTAACCGTTCCACTTGATACCATTTCACCAAGTTCTTTTAACGTTACATCTTGATATTCCACACGTAAGCGTGCAATTTCACGAAGCTTTTCAGGCAGCTGATCCAGCCCTACTGAATTTTCGATAAAGCGAATATTTTCTACCTGGCGTAGTGCAGCGCCTATCGTTTTATTCAAGTTTGCTGTTTCGCAGTTTACAATACGATTAACACTATTTCGCATATCGCGTAATATACGAACATCTTCAAATTTCATCATTGCTTGATGAGCTCCGACAATGTTTAAAAAATCGGAAATCTTTTCCGCTTCTTTTAAGTATGTCACAAAGCCCTTCTTTCGTTCAATTGTTTTTGCATTCAACTCAAATTCATTCATCAAATCCATTAATGCTTCACCGTGTTCTTTATACAAAGAATAAATTTCTAAGTGATAGGCAGACGTTTCTGGGTTATTTACCGAGCCACCTGCTAAAAATGCTCCACGTAAGTAAGCTCTTTTATGGCCACTCTTTTTAATAAGCTCTTTAGAAATCGTGTGATTGAATTGGAAATCATCCGAAATTATCGCTAAATCAATGAGTAACTCACGCGCCCCTTCTCGCACACGACATATATAAACGTTGTTCTTTTTCAAACGCATTTTTTTACGTACAAGTAGCTCGACGTTATAGGGGTACAACTTCTTCATAATTGTGTAAAGCCTTCTAGCGATTGCAGCATTTTCAGTCTGCACGTCTAAACTAAGTTGCTTGTTAGCAAAAGATAATGAACCATTCATACGAATTAAAGCAGATACTTCTGCTTTCATACAATAATCGTCCGCTTCTACTTGCGTCAGCTCTTTTTTCGTTTCTGAAGCAAATGACATATTACGCCCTCCTTTCGACCTTTATTTCTATGTATATGTTCATCTTACCATATACAACAAGCATTCTTTAGGACTCTATTGTAGGCTTCCTTACTTTTTCGGTAAGATTTTTGCATAATCCACAAGCCATTGTGCTACATTTGCAGAATTATGGCGAACTGTCCCATCTGGTCGAATGGTTGCAATATCACGTTTAATAACCTCTAATCCCATACTTTCCAGCTTACCAACATCAAATGTTACGGGCTCCGCACATTCTTCTTTATACAGCTCTTTAACGGGGTGCGGAAGCTGTTCATCATTTACTAAAATAGCATCAATAAAAGAATTTCCAACATGCTTGTGAATAGCTTCAACATGGTCACCTGCTGTATATGAAATCGTTTCACCTTTTTGGGTCATTAAATTACATACATAAATTTTTCGTCCCTTGGCTCTTACTACAGCTTCTCCAATTTCTTTTACTAGCAAATTAGGAATAATACTCGTATATAAGCTTCCAGGTCCTATTAAAATATAGTCAGCTCGATTAATGGCTCGTATTGCCTCCGGTAGCGGTTGCACATTGTCAGGCACTAAAAAAACGCGGTTAATGCGCTTTCCAGCAGTTGGAATTTTCGACTCCCCTTCAATGACTACCCCATCTTCTAATTCGGCATTTAAAGTAATTTTTTTATTAGCCGCTGGAATTACTCGGCCATGTACTTTTAAAACTTTTCCCATTTCGCTAATAGCATGGCTAAAATCTCCGGTAATATCGGTTAATGCCGTTAACATTAAATTGCCAAGAGAATGACCATTTAAATCCTCTGATACCGAAAAACGATATTGAAACATTTGCTCAACGAGTGGCTCCACATCCGATAATGCAGCGATGACATTACGAACATCACCAGGCGGAGGGATATCGTAATCATCACGTAAACGTCCTGAGGAACCACCATCATCCGCAACTGTTACAATTGCAGTGATATCAAACGGGTGATGCTTTAAACCACGTAGTAACGTAGAAAGGCCAGTACCACCACCTATTACAACTAGCCTTGTATGCTTTTTCCCCATTCACTCAATCCTTTCTTCGATTGATGTCACGGTGCGATATCACAGCATTTTCTTTTTTGGCTAAGCAAGCGCCAAAATATTCTGCTAAAGTCACCGAACGATGCTGTCCTCCTGTACAACCAAAAGCAATGACAAGTTGTGATTTCCCCTCTTGTTTATAAAGCGGTATCATAAATTCAAACAAATCCGTTAGTTTTTGAATAAGGATTTGTGTATCCTCTAACGCTAATACATAAGAAGAGACTTCAGTTTGCAAACCTGTTTTAGGGCGCAATTCCTCTACATAATAAGGATTTTTTAAAAAGCGCACATCAAATACTAAGTCTGCATCTATTGGCATACCGTGTTTATATCCAAAGGACATAATATTAATTGAAAAAGTATGATCTGCATCACTTGCAAATTCCTTAACGATTTTCTCGCGTAGCTCTTTTGGTTTCATGTTAGACGTATTATAAACGAAATTAGCGCGACCTTTTACTTCTGATAGAAGTACGCGTTCTTGTTTAATACCATCTAGCGGTAAACCAGTTACAGCTAATGGATGCGCTCGTCTAGTTTCCTTATAACGTCTTACAAGCGTTGCATCATCTGCATCTAAAAATAAAATGCGTACAATGATGTCGCCTTCTTTTAATATTTGGTCGAGCGCACCAATAAGCGAATCAAAAAAGTTGCCGCCACGCATATCCATGACAGCTGCAATACGTGTAATATTTTTACCTGAATCCCTTAGTAAAGTTAAAAAAGTCGTGAGTAACGCTGGTGGTAAATTATCAATACAGTAATACCCTAAATCCTCAAAGCTTTGAATAGCTACGGTCTTCCCAGCTCCAGACATTCCTGTAATAATGACCAATTCATGTGTACATTGTTGACTTTCAACCACCACTGTCATGCAGCTCCTTTATTGTTCTATTGATATTTGTATTTTCTCATGAAGCAATTCAAAATCTTTCGTGTATTCGAATGTGCCGTACTGAATGCCTGATTGCGAAACAGCAAATTGTAAATTTGTTCGATCACCTTCAGCCATCGGCAAATGTTTTAAATCCCCAACTGGGTGCCATGCAAGCTTACCTTCTCTTGTTTCTTCGAATGGTACTCCTTCTATATCTTTCGCCATAAAAGTATAGAGCATCCATTCATCCACCTTAACGTTATCTTCTTTAATAATCATCGTATATACACCCTTTAGATGCGCGTTCAATGGTATAACATTTGTTTCTTCCTGAAACTCACGTAAAGCAGCCTCATAAATCGACTCACCGCTCTCCATTTTTCCGCCTGGTGCTACATACCAGCCCCGTCTCGGCTTTTGAAGTAATAATACTTTGCCGTCTTTTACGGCAATTAAGTTTGCAATTCTTTGCATAGACACACCTCTAATCTCTTTTGCATTATATTTTTTATTATAGCAAGACCTATCAGAGTTTGTCCTCATTTCACAACTATGGTATCTTGCGCAAAAAATCGATTATATTGAATCATCATTTAGGGTTTTTGTTTCTTTTTGTATAAAGGCTCGTCGTACTCCCAATGACAGTTATTTTACACGAATAATCATACTTATAGTATACAGTTTTCTGTTGTTAGACATGACACATTCAAAAATAATAAGCCTAAGCATCAGGCTTATTATTACATAAAACTCCACTTCGCTTTCGTACGGTTTGTTGCGCCTTACTTTTTGTACTGTTGCTACAGGAATTTATATGGAGAGATTCACTTAAATTCAGAATTGTTTTAGTGACTGGCACTAACACAAATATCAAAAATAGGTTGCTCCCACCTAATTAGGCGGAAACAACCTACTAAAAAAATAAAAGGGGGATTGCTAATTACACTCTAAATAATACACCTTTTATATGTCATTCAAGTTACAGCAATATTAAAACCGTATTAAAAAATTGTATTTTTTTCCGGTAATAACGGCCAATAGCAACCAGCTTTTTGTCGCTGAACGCTGGCATTCGATACGAACTGTTTTTTTTGGCCAATTATGCGTTAATTTTTTCTAATAATACTTCCACATAATGTTGTGCTGCTTGTGCTGCAATACTACCGTCGCCAGTCGCAGTTACGATTTGGCGAAGCGATTTTTCACGTACATCTCCTGCAGCAAAAATACCTGGTACTTTAGTTTCCATATTATCGTTAGTCACAATATAACCAGCTTCATTTAAAATTCCTAATGCTCCAAAAGGTTTTGTTAATGGAAGCATACCAATATAGATAAATACGCCATCAGCATTAAATTCTGATTCTGTGCCGTCAACAGTTGATTGTAATGTAACGCTGCCTACTTTACCGTTAGCATCGTTAATTTCTTTTACTGTTGCATTCCAAATGAAATCAATTTTTTCGTTGGCAAATGCACGATCTTGTAGAATTTTTTGAGCACGTAATTTGTCACGACGGTGAACAATTGTTACTTTATCAGCAAAACGTGTTAAATAAACACCTTCTTCAACAGCTGAATCCCCACCACCTACGACAACGAGGTTTTTTTGTTTAAAGAATGCACCATCACATACTGCACAATAGCTGACACCGCGTCCACCAAGTTCTTTTTCACCTGGTACACCCATTTTTTTATATTCTGCACCTGTAGAAAGGATAATTGATCGTGTTTTATATTCTTTAGCACCAGATTTAATGATTTTGTATTCTTCTCCATCGATGATTTCTGAAACATCACCGTATGCATACTCAGCGCCAAATTTTTTCGCATGGTCGAACATTTTAGTAGATAGCTCAGGCCCTAAAATAGTATCAAACCCTGGATAATTTTCTACTTCTTCTGTATTCGCCATTTGTCCGCCAGGAATACCACGCTCAATCATTAGCGTTGAAAGGTTTGCACGTGATGTATAAACAGCCGCAGTCATGCCGGCAGGTCCTGCTCCGATAATTACAACATCATAAATTTTTTCTTCTGACATACATACTTCCTCCTAAACTTGTAAAACTTTTTTATAATAACGTTAGTATGTTCATCGTATGTGAAAGCATTAAGTTATTCAACTATGTTGCTCACAACCTAAATTTAACTCGTTGGTAAAAACGTTAACATTTCTTCAATATATTTAGATAATGTAGACACAGATATCCCATACTGCTCTGCAATTTCCTTTTTCGTCACCTTCAACATGCGAGATGAGCGGAATAAGAAATCATTTGCACCTGCAATTGCTGCTGGATTTGTAAAGCGATAATTTTCACTAAGTGCTTGTTCACAAAGTACAAACCACATTTGAAACATCGGTGCAACTAATGTTGTCATTTTCCCATATTGCTCTAATAATATTTCTGATACACGGACGGCTCTTAAAAAGCTTGCCTCGACTTTGTTTTTTTCATCAAACTGATGACCAAGTGCATAAGCTAAAAACAGCTTTTCAAAAGCATCAAATTGTTCAACATCTATCCATTTAGGATGAGCAATGATTTCCTGTTTATGCGCTGTACCTTTTAGTAAAAACAAACCGAATAGACGATCACTTATATATTCACTTTCAAGTTTAGATACAATGAAGTCACGATCATGTTCTAATGCGTCAAGCTCATATGTATTTTCATGCTGACGCCAAGGTTCAAAGCCCTCTTTCTCTGGATCAAGCTCAAGCAACTGCTCCCAAGCACCCTTTGAAATTTCATCATAGCCAGAGAAATATGCCGCATGAGATAACCAAAAGTAAAATCCTGGATCACCTAAATAGCCACGTTTTTGCATGCTTCGTAGCCATTTAAAGGCTATTTCATATTGACCAATAAGTGCAAGCGTTGCACCTAGTTTATAACGATGATCCCAAGCATAAGGCTGTATTTTCACCAATACTTCTAAAAGGGCATTTAATTCCTCATCATTTTTCTCATAATACGCAATAACCGTTAAATTGCATAACGCATGTAAATTCCCTTTATTTTCACGCAGTACAGTGTTTAGAATTGCTTTTGCCTGCTCTGCTTCACCGACATAAAAATAAGCTAAAGCTAAATTATTGTATGCAGACCAAAATTCTGGTCTATCTTCTACTAGTTGTTCTAAAATGTTTATTGCTTCTGGGAAATCTCCCTTTTCCATACAACGACGAGCTTGCTCCTGACGATATAAATCCTCGCCACTGCCTTCAAGCTCTTCATAATCATCTTGTTCAAAAGCTACAAACTCCAATATTTCTGCCGCTTCATCTGCATAAGCACCCTCTGGTTCCATTTCTAAGTACTGCTCCGCAAAGCGTTTGGCATCTTGAATAATGCCGACGCACCCAGACACTTCCGCCATATAAAATATAATTTCCGGCTCATTTGGATCTAATTGATAGGCACGACGAAGTAAATCATAGGCTTCTTCAAAACCTTGACCTTCTAATTCTACAATCGCTAATTGCAATAAGATCATTGGATCATCTGGACTTAAATCAACAGCACGCTGTAAATATTTATAGGCTTTATCCATCTGTCCGCTATTCATCGCTTGAATTGATTTTTTATAATAATAGTCGCCTGTTGGAATGAACGATACGACATTCGTTTGCTTCTCTTTTTGACGTTTCTTTTCCAAAATATTTCCTCCGAAACAAGAAATAAGGAACGCATCATACGTTCCTTTTTACAGTAACTTATATTATACCATACAATAAGCGATATGCTGTTATTTCTCCTCGTGACGTTTTTCCAACACATGCAATACATCAAAAACATTTACTTTTTGTTCTTGTAGTAAAACTAATAGATGATAAATTAAATCTGCTGCTTCCCATTTTACCTCTTCTGCATCACGATTTTTTGCACCGATGACAACCTCTGTTGCCTCTTCTCCAACTTTTTTACAAATTTTATCGATGCCTTTATCGAATAAATATGTAGTGTATGCTCCCTCTGGCATTTCTTGCTCACGCTTTTCAATTACTTTGACTAGTTCAGGGATAATACCAACCGAGCCAACTTTAGCATTTTCTTGAAGTACATTAGTAAAGCAAGAAGTCGTTCCATTGTGGCATGCTGGGCCATCAGGAAGTACTTCTACAACTAAGGCATCGCCATCACAATCCGCTTTAATGGATACTACCTTTTGTACGTTTCCACTTGTAGCTCCTTTATGCCATAGCTCTTCGCGAGAACGTGAGTAAAACCATGTTTCGCCTGTTTCCAATGTTTTTTCTAATGACTCTTTATTCATATAAGCTACTGTTAATACTTCTTTTGTATTGGCATCTTGCACAACAGCTGTCACAAGACCTTTATCGTCAAATTTAATGTTATCAATCATCTAACTGCCACTCCTTTTTCACGTAAGTATTGTTTTACTTGCGCTACGCTCGTTTCCTTGTAATGAAAAATGGATGCTGCAAGTGCTGCATCTGCATCTACATCATCTGCTAATACTTTGTAAAAATGTTCGGCATTCCCTGCGCCACCACTTGCAATGACGGGGACTGTCACGGAATCTCTTACCGCCTTTGTTAACGCTAAATCAAAGCCAGATTTTTCTCCGTCCTGGTTCATACTTGTTAATAAAATCTCACCAGCACCTAAGCGAACAGCCTCTTTTGCCCACTCTATCACTCGCCATGATGTTTTGTTGCGGCCTCCGTGTGTATACACCATCCACGTACCGTCTTCTTCACTGTAGCGCGCATCGATTGCAACAACAATACATTGAGCACCGAAGAAGTCAGAACCTTCCTTAATAAGCTCTGGACGTTCTAACGCAGATGTATTAACGGATACTTTATCAGCACCAGCTCGTAAAATACGTTTCATATCCTCTAACGATCGAATACCACCGCCAACGGTAAATGGAATAGCTAATGTCCCCGCTGTTTGGCGCACCACATCGACCATTGTTTCACGACCTTCATGCGATGCCGATATATCTAAAAATACAAGCTCATCTGCCCCTTGCTCATCATAAAACTTTGCAAGCTCTACCGGATCTCCTGCATCGCGCAATGAAACGAACTGTACACCTTTGACAACACGCCCATCCTTCACATCAAGACATGGAATAATACGTTTTGTTAGCACGCCGCCACCCCTTTTAACCATTGTTCTAATAAGTACACGCCTAACTCACCCGATTTTTCAGGATGGAACTGCATACCTGTAATAGAGCCGTTTGCAACGATGCCTGGTACTTCAATACCATGATAGTCTGCATAAGCCACAAGCTCTGTTGCATCAATATTTGTCGCATAAAATGAATGGACAAAATAAACATGTTCAGCAGTTGCTTCACCTTTTAACCATGCAGGACGATTTGTCACAATCAATTCATTCCACCCCATATGAGGTACTCGATATGATTGTTCCCCTTGAACACCACTAAAGCGCTGAATACTCCCTTTGAAGAACCCAAGGCCTTTCGTTAATGTCACTTCTGCACTTTCCTCAAATAGTAACTGCATCCCTAAACAAATACCGAGCAATGGTCGATTTTCTGCCTTTACTTTTTGTAGGTAGTTATCTAATTTTGTTTCCGCTAAGCGTTTCATAGCATCTGGAAAAGCGCCCACACCTGGCAGTAAAAGTGCATCGACTTCATCTAGCTCGTGTTCATCTGCTGTTACAACGACCTCACAGCCCAGACGTTTTAATGCTTCCTCGACACTAAATAAATTGCCCATCCCATAGTCGATTACACCGATTTTCACGTTAACAGCCCCTTTGTTGAAGGTACACCTTTAACACGAGGATCAATCTCAACTGCCGCATCAATCGCACGGGCTAACGCCTTAAAGATAGCTTCAATTATATGGTGCGTATTATGACCATATGGCACAATTACATGCACATTCATTCTTGCTTCAAGTGCGAATTTCCATAAAAACTCATGCACTAATTCTGTGTCAAAAGTGCCTACCTTTTCTTTTAGCTCGGGCACGCGATATTCTAAATGCGGACGATTTGAGCAATCGACCACGACTTGAGCAAGTGCGTCATCCATTGGGACAAAGGCGTTACCGTAACGTTTAATGCCTTTCTTATCACCAAGCGCTTCACGAATTGCTTGTCCTAACACAATGCCAAGGTCTTCTGTCGTGTGGTGATCATCAATGTGCGTATCACCGTTCGCTTGAATTGTGCCATTAAAAAGACCGTGTTTAATAAATAAATCCAACATGTGGTCCATAAAACCAACACCTGTTTGTATATCCGCCTTGCCCTCACCATCTAAATCAATGGCTACTGATATTTGTGTTTCATTAGTTGTCCGTTCTACCTTTGCGTAGCGTTTCTGTTCTGTCATCGTTCTACTCCTTTTCCCATCCACGTGATTCTACTGCACGAGCATGCCCCTCTAGGCCTTCCATGCGAGCTAAGCGTGCAATTTTCGGGGCATTATCGGCCCACGTTTTTTCAGTGTAATAAACGATGCTCGATTTTTTCACGAAGTCATCTACATTTAAACCACTTGCAAAACGAGCTGTGCTGTTTGTCGGTAATACATGGTTTGTGCCTGCAAAATAATCACCAACAGGCTCTGAGCTATATCGCCCGATAAAGATACTGCCAGCATGACGTACTTGCTCTGCCACAGCTTCCGCATTTTTTGTAACGATTTCTAAATGTTCTGGAGCTAATGAGTTAATTGCGTCTACTGCATCTGACATCGTTTCGGCAATATAAATCGCACCATAATTTTCTATTGACGCACGTGCTACTTCTTCACGTGGTAAAGTGGCTAATTGCTTTTCCACTTCAAGTGCTACGTTATTAGCAAGTTGCTCAGATGTTGTCACTAAAATGGCACAAGCCATCTTATCATGCTCTGCCTGTGATAAAAGATCTGCAGCAACCTCATCTGCAAAGGCTGTTTCATCTGCAATTACTGCAATTTCACTTGGTCCCGCAATCATATCAATTGCGACTTCACCAAATACTTCACGTTTAGCAAGTGCAACAAAAATATTGCCAGGGCCTGTAATTTTATCGACCGCTTGAATCGTTTCCGTTCCGTAGGCAAGTGCCGCAATTGCCTGTGCACCACCAATTTTATATACTTCTTCTACTCCTAAAATATGAGCAGCAGCAAGCACGCCAGCAGGTAATTTACCGTCACGACCAGCAGGTGATGTAATAACAATTCGCTTAACCCCAGCTACTTGTGCAGGAATTACGTTCATCAATACGGAGGAGGGATATGCAGCTGTCCCTCCTGGAACGTAAAGACCTACTGCATCGAGCGCAGTAATACGTTGTCCAAGCCAAGAGCCATCTGCTAATTCCATTCGATAGCCAGAACGCTTTTGTTGCTCATGATAGAGACGAATATTTTGTGCAGCTTCCATTAAATCTGCATATAGCTGTGCATCTATCGCGTTTACGCCCTCTGCAATTTCTTCCTTTGTGACACGTAAATTGTCAGGAGCAAAGCCATCCCATTTTTCTGTATATGTACGTACTGCGATGTCACCTTGCGCTCGGACATCCGCCAATACTTGTCTTACAACCTTTAATTGTTCTTCGTTGCCACCTTCAAGTGGTCGTTTCAAGGAAATACCTTTTGCTAACTTTGTTATTTTCATGAAAAAAGTCCCCTTTGGTTTCTAGCAATTCGTGCAGCGCTCTTTTTGCAACTAGTATATAAGTAGAAGCACGTAATATTTAATTAGTCGACGCAATTCTTTAAGCGTTTTACTAGGTCAATGATGCGATCACCTTTCATTCGATAGCTCACTGGATTGGCAATTAAGCGCGAGGATACATCCGTAATAAACTCATACTCGACTAAGCCATTTTCTTTAAGGGTACGTCCTGTCGATACAATATCTACTATACGGTCCGCTAAGCCTATCATCGGTGCAAGCTCGATCGACCCATTTAATTCAATAATTTCTACTTGCTCGCCAATACCTTTATAGTACTTCATCGCAATGTTTGGATATTTTGTCGCAATGCGTGGCGCAATTTCGTTCATCGTCGTATTAGGTAAGCCTGCTGATGCGATATAGCATGTACTTATTCTTAAATCAAGAAGCTCATGGACGACTCGCTGTTGTTCCAATAAGACATCTTTTCCGGCAATGCCTATATCTGCAACACCGTGCTCGACATACACAGGAACATCCATAGGTTTTGCTAGTATAAAACGAATTTTTTCTTCAGGAATTTCTATCATTAATTTACGCGTCATCTCAACCTCTTCTGGTAAATTAAAGCCTGCTTCGATAAGCATTTGGTATGCCTCTTCAAAAATGCGCCCTTTCGGCATAGCAATCGTTAATTCATTCACCGCGAACTTCCTCCTGTCCAACAACAACTACCTCAGTAAAATGCGTTAAAAAGGCTGCTTCATCGACTAAACTACTTCTTAACTGTAAGGTCGCTTGTTTTCCCGCTGCTCTTAAAGCTTGTATCTTTTCAAGAGCCACCTCAAAGTCTGCTTCCTCAAATAGCACAACGACAGCTTCTTCCTTTTGCAAAGCTTGCGCTGTTATCGTTTCTAATAGTCTGTCTACACGAATACTAAAGCCTGTAGCCCCAACTTTTGAGCCAAATACTTCAAGTAATCCATCATAACGTCCACCATTTCCTAATGGGAAACCACTGCCTGATGCAAACACTTCAAATAACATGCCTGTGTAATAGCTCATATGGCTTGATAGTGTAAAATCAAACGCAACATACTGAGCTAAGTCAGCAACTTCTAACAATTTTGCAAGCTGTTGCATATATTCTAATGCGTCATTTTTCCGCACATATTTTTCGATATCTCGAATTTCCTTTAAAGTCATAGCCTCTTCGATAAATTGTAACAATGCATCTGATTTTGTCTTTGGTAAATCAAATGACGCCACTGCCTCTTCAAAGCCTACGTAGTTACGCTGCACAAGCAAAGTGCGTAGTGCGTCTTCTTGTTCGATACTTTCTGTATAGTCCTGTAAAATACAATTTAAAACACCTGCATGTCCAATCGTTACTTTGAAATTTTCTATACCAAACTGCTTTAACAGTTCCATTGCTGTAGCGATTACCTCAGCATCAGCAAATACCGAATGATCACCGATTAGCTCAACACCCATTTGCTCAAATTCTGCTGGCCGTCCACCTTCTGTTTCCTGTGCACGGAATACACTAGCAAAGTAAGCTAAGCGGAGCGGTATCATTTCTTTTAATAATTTCGAAGTGGCTACTCGAGCAATCGGTGTTGTCATATCAGGACGTAGGACGAGCGTATTGCCCTGACTATCTACAAGCTTGAATAAATGCGCATCGGAAATTGCAGATGCTTTACCTACTGTATCGAAATACTCTACTGTAGGCGTTTTTATAAATTCATAGCCTCTTGAGCGTAAAAAGCTTCGACCTGTATGTCTTACAGCTTCTACTTTTTCATAAATTTGCGGAAATTTATCGCGCATACCAAGTGGCTTTTCAAACATTTTAATCGCTGACATGTTGACACTTCCTCACGTTTCACTTTAACTCACTAGAGTACTAGAGAATTAGAATATGAAAGTATTTTAACGCATTCCTTTTATTCAGTCAATATATTACGCACTGAATTCTCTAAAAATTTAATTACTTATTATTCAGTTAATTATACACCTATTTATATAAAGTGGAACTTTTATAGAGCCCTATAGCATAGCGCATGTAAACCTAAAATAAAATTTAGCAAATCGTGATAGTATGAGTTAATGTTAGCGAAGGCGGCGACTCCTACAGGTACAGCACAAAAAGTTAGACACTGGCATTCTGCGCATTGGCGAAGGTTGCGGCTTACGGTGTGCCCGCAAAAAGTTGCCCCCGGAGCAAATAATAACGGCATAATAAATTTTTAAAGATGTAGAATATTTCCTCAATGCAAAATGAAAACTGGCAATAGATAAAATTTAGCAGATAGCACTAGTTGATGGTAGCGAAGGCGGTGACTCCTGCGGGAACGCACGCAACGTAAGACGCAACAAACCGCGCGTTAGCGAGGGTTGCGGCTTACGGTGTGCCCGCGGAAAGCACCGCCGTAGCGGACATCAACGGCATAATAAAAAAGTGTTAGATTGACTGCAGTCAATCTAACACTTTTTTTACTTTTTCGGCGTACACCATTGCACAACTTCCTTCTGTTTGCGCTCGGCCATCTGTTCTGCTGTATAAATAATTTGCATCGGGTTACCGCCTGCTAGACAGCCTGCTGGTACATCCTTATGTACTAGTGTTGCGGCTGACACGATGGCTCCGTCACCTATCGTCACTCCAGGTAAAATAGTTGAATTAGCCCCTACCATCACTTCATTGCCAATATGGACATCCCCTAGACGATATTCTTCAATTAAGTATTCATGCGCTAAAATTGTCGTATTAAAGCCAATGACTGTATTATTTCCGACATGAATACGCTCGGGAAACATCGTATCTGGCATGACCATTAAAGCTATAGATGTTTGGTCACCGATTTTCATTTTTAAAAAAGTGCGATACAGCCAGTTCTTCACACGTAAAAAAGGTGTGAAGCGTCCAATTTGAATGACAATGAAGCACTTCATCACCTTCCAAAAGGACACCGTATCATATACATTCCATAGCGAGTTTGCTCCCTCGACACGATATCTTTCTGTTTTACGCGCCATGCATTTACCCCTCTTTCACAATATCAAGTAAATCCTTCATATGTTGCAATATATATTCTGGGTTAAACTGCTGTAAATATTGTTCCCCTTTAATTGACCATGCGACACCTGCAGCTCTTACACCTGCATTATGCCCAGCTTCAATATCATGAGAATTATCACCAATCATAATGGCGTCTTCTTTTGCTGCACCTAGACGTGATAAAGCAAGTAAAACTGGCTCTGGATCTGGCTTCACATTTTGCACATCATCTGTCCCTACTATCACATCGAATAGATGACTAGCACCTAGAATGTTCAAGCCGCGATCAATCATAGCATTGCGCTTTGTTGAGACAATGGCTAATTTAATACCCATCGACTTTAATTGCTCTAAAGTTGACACAACATCAGGGAACTCGGTCACAAGCTCATCATGATGCGGTTCATTCCAAGCGCGATATTTTGCCATCATTTCGTCTTCTTCACCTGGCGTTAAATCACTAAATGTCTGTTTTAATGACGGACCCATGAATTTTAGGCAATCTTTTGGCGAATATTGCCCGGGAAATCTCTCTTCTAAAACGTGCATAAATGATTGAATGATTAAGTCATTTGTATTTAATAATGTACCATCAAAATCAAAAAGCAATGCTTTTACAGCCATCCTTTACACTCCTTACTTATTGTCCAAATATTTCACTGCAGGCTTTACTTTCAATCTTCGATAAATAATTGCCCCAAGCCCTATGACAATACCAATAATTGAAACGACCTGCGCTGATCGGATATCGCCAATTAAATATAGACTATCTGTACGTAAACCTTCTATATAGAAACGACCAATTGAGTACCATATTAAATAGCTAAAGAATATTTCCCCACGATTTAAATTCACTTTACGTAATGCCAGTAAAATTAATAAGCCGACAAAATTCCATACAGATTCATATAAAAACGTAGGATGTACATATGTGCCTAGTTCTTCGATGTACATTTGATTAATAATCCAATCTGGTAGCATAAGGTTTTCTAAAAATGAACGTGACACTGGTCCACCAAATGCCTCTTGATTCATAAAATTGCCCCAACGGCCAATAATTTGTCCAATTAAAAGACTTGGCGCTAAAATATCTGCCACGCGTAAAAAGCTTACCCCTTTTTTTCGAGTAAATATGTAAGCCGTCACAAATGCACCTATTAGCGCACCATGAATAGCAATACCGCCATTCCAAATTTGAATAATGCTGCCTGGATTTTCACTATAATAATCCCAACGCATAGAAACATAATAAATGCGTGCGCAGATGATAGAAATCGGTACTGCCCATAATAACAAGTCAGCTAAAAAATCTTCGGGCAATCCGCGTTTTACAGCCTCTCTTTGTCCAACAAAATATGCTAAAATAATCCCCGATACAATTAACAATCCGTACCAACGTACAGGAATCGGCCCTAAATGGAAGGCTATCGGGTTAATGTCTAAAAGTAATAAATCCATCTTATGCTCCTCTCAATATTTAACGATCTGTTACCTATTAATCGTCTAATTCATCTGTTGAAGAAATAACTTCATCTAATCGTCTTGAAAACTCTTCAGCTGCATTGACACCCATTTTCTTTAAACGGTAATTCATTGCTGCTACTTCGATAATTACGGATACATTTCGTCCAGGTCGTACTGGAATTGTTAGTTTTGTCAGTTCTGTATCAATTATCTTCATTTTCTCTTCTTCTAAACCTAAACGATCATATACTTTGGTAGGATCCCATATTTCTAACTCAATAATTAAAGTAATACGCTTATATGGTCGTACGGCACTTGCACCAAAGAGTGTCATAATATCGATAATACCAATACCTCGTATTTCCAATAAATGCTCTAAAAGCGGTGGCGGACTGCCTATTAAAAAATCCTCAGATTCCTGACGAATTTCCACACAATCATCCGCAACAAGTCGGTGCCCTTTTTTTACAAGCTCTAGCGCTGTTTCACTTTTCCCAACACCGCTTTTTCCGATAATGAGCACACCAATACCATATACATCGACCAACACGCCGTGCGCAGCTGTCATAGGAGCTAAACGTCCCTCTAAATAATTGGTTAGTCTACTCGAAAATTTTGTTGTCGTCATATGTGTTTTAAATACGGGTACATGCTTTTCGTTTGAAGCTTGAATAAGCTCCTCAGGCACTTCTAGGTCACGAGATATAATGATAGCTGGCGTATCCTGTGAACATAGTAAACGCATGCGTTCTAGTTTAACATTCGTTGGTAACATTTCGAAAAAGGAAAGCTCTGTTTTGCCTAGTAATTGTACTCGATTTGCAGGATAATGCGTAAAATATCCAGCCATCTCTAAACCAGGTCTAGAAATATCACTTGTAGTAATAGTTCTTCCAATACCTTCCTCGCCACCTAATAGTTCTAACTTAAATTTTTCCATTACGTCCCTTGTCAATACTACGACCAATGTTTGCAGCCTCCATTCAAACGAATTGAATATTGTTTTATTTTAGCATGCCTATGTATAAAAGAAATGAAATTACACTTGTTTGCATGTTTATATAGTAACACCATTATACTTACTTCTAGACAGCGGTGTAACATACAAGTGCAAAATTACGAGAGATATACCATTTACAGTAACAAATAGAAAAACTAGCGGTCTCCAGAACCGCTAGTTTTTGTCATTTATTTATTTTTGAGTTGCTAACCATTTGGCAACAGCTTCAGCGTCTGCACCTTTAATAAGTCCAGCTGGCATTGCCCCACGACCATTGTTAATCACGTCTAAAATTTCTTCTTCAGATAAACGAGAGCCTACATTATTTAGTGCAGGTGTATTACCCATACCTTGTAGCTCACCACCGTGACAAGAAACGCATGATTTCATTGCGATAGCTTTACCGTCTGGTTCAGCAGCCGTATCGTTATTACCTGTAGCATTATTTTTTTCTCCGCCGCCACCACATGCAGCTAAGAAAATTGCTGAACCGAACACTAATGTTAACATTGCTTTTTTCATTAGTACCCCTCCTAAGTAAATGAATATCTTACCATTGCTATTATACCAAATTTATGCGCGCTTGAAACCTTCACCTAACACCTCGTAGGCATCAGAAACGATGACAAACGCAGATGGATCAACGCTTTTAATGAGTTGTTTCAGCTTTGTGAACTCTGTTTGATAGACAACAACCATTAAAACTGGTCGTGCTTCTCCAGTATAACCGCCAATTGCTGGCAATTTTGTCACACCACGATCAATTTCAGCATATATCGCATCACGCACTTCATCTTGTTTCAACGTAATAATATACACCATTTTAGATTGACTAAATCCAAGCTGAATAATATCAATCGTTTTTGTTGTGACATACAGGCCGATTAAGGCATAGAGTCCTTTTTCTAAGTCAAAAACAATTGCTGCACTAATTGCGATAATTCCATCAATTAATAGTACACTTGTACCAAGCGAAAATCCGGTATACTTTGTAATAATTTGAGCTAGTAAATCAGTGCCACCAGTAGAAGCATTCCCCTTAAAGACTAGACCTATTCCTAATCCGACAACAATTCCTCCAAAAAGTGCACCAAGTAAAGGGTTATCAGTCCAAGGTTCCCAATTATTCGTTAATAAGACGATAAACGGTAACGTTATTGTACCAACAAAAGACTTTACGCCAAACTTTTTACCAAGTATTAGAACTCCAGCTAAAAACAACGGGATATTAAATGCATATTGTACTAGTCCAGGATTCCAGCCAAATAAGCCATGTAAAATGGTACTTATGCCACTAACGCCTCCTGAAGCTACTTGATTTGGTAGTAAAAATACATTAAAACCAATTGCCACTACTGCGGCACCAACAATTACATACACATATTCCAGAATACTTGCCTTTACATCTTGTGATTGATTCATTTCCTCACGCCCACTTCAACTATCAGAATTTTTCTAAAGACGACATGATTATAGCAAATAGTTTTGACGTTGAGAACTTCATCTTGATGAAGAGAAACTCGACCTAACAAACAAAAAAAGCTACCTTGTGAACATTGGTAGCTTATTTTCTGTAGTTTTCCCCTAATTATAATGATGTTTCTGCCCATTCTAAAGCTTCATTATATAAAAGATCAATACTTGCCATTTCAATATTAATTTGAGGTGCTAATTGCTCTAGACGTTCCCAATCTAGTTTACCTAAGGCAATACTAAACTCTAAATATGGTGTCATCTCGGTTTGTCCACCTAAAATCGTTTCCGTAATCGCCTCTGAAAAAGGTAATTGCTGCAAAATAGCATTCATCGGTCTTTGTAAGATCGTATCAATTAATGAAAACATCCCGACTAAAAAATACTCAGAAAAGTTTTGCTTATAGGATAGCTTTGCTAATTTTTCACAAACTTTTGCTCTGAACAATGATGTACGCATTAATTCTTGGAAAAGATCTGAATCCGTTTTACCATCAAATTCACGCAAAGCTAATAAATAGATCCACTTACGTAGATTTGCTAAACCAAGTAATAAAATAGCTTGCTTAATTGAACGCACTTTTGATTTTGAGCGTCTACTAGAATTATTAATCATTTTTAATAATTTATACGTTAACGATATATCGCGTTCAATATTTTCCGCTAACAGATGAACATTTGGCTCTTCTTCTTTTAACAGAGAAATTATATGGAAATATTGAATAGCATTTGCAGGTATATCCATTGCTCTAATGATTTGAGGCTGCTCAAAAAAATAGCCTTGGAATAACTCATATCCTGAATGCTTAGCTACTTTAAATTGTTTTTGTGTTTCCACTTTTTCAGCAAGCAATTTAATATGAGGGAAATTTTCTTTTACCATATTTTCAATTTCCATTCGTTCAAGCAAAGAGGAAAATAAAAAATCCACTTTTATATAATCAATATGAGGGAAAAGTTTTTCATATATTTGTACATCTTCGTTTAAAATAAAATCATCTAAAGCTATTGTAAATCCATGCGCCTTCAGCTCAATGACACGCTCAACTAATTTCGGTGTTAGTGGTACATCCTCTAAAATCTCAATTACTATTTGAGAAGGATTTAAAAATTCTTCGATTGAACTCATAAGCAAGTTTTCCGTAAAATTAACAAAACAAGGCTTCCCTTTCGTCACCTCGTCGATACCTATTGATAAAAATGAGTTCACTAACACATCCACAGTTGCAGCATCTGAATCGACATTAGGAAATGAATTTTCATTTTTATTTCGATACAACAATTCATACGCAACGACCTGTTCGTGAAGATTAAAGATTGGCTGTCTTCCGATAAATACTTCCATTTCGTTGCCTCCAATTCACCATTTTCTAGTAATTATTATAGCATCTTTCAGTACCTTACGCTTATTTTTTCAGCACTATATTATTTGTTTCTTATCCTCCAACTAACATATACCTATACAATTGGCTATTTATTACTTATGTAACTGGAGTAGTCCTAAATAATACTTTTTTGATAAACATCCATTTTGCCACTCAACATAAAGTGTTTGTCATAAGCCTTTAATCGCATTATAAAATAAATTATAAGAAATCCATATACTGTTTAGAAAATAATTACATTAAGCAATAAAATGAAATGGGATTTTCTAAATTTGGAGTGGATGTTAGAAACTTCATTTGGAACGCAGAGCGTAATTTGCGAGTAGCAATTCTAAATATATTTCAATAAAAAAGACTATAAACAAACTCGAAATTTTCAAGTTGTCTATAGTCTGAATACCTCAGAATCATTTCTGAAGCATCTATTTATTTCCCAAATTTAGATTTGAAAGCGCCAATAACCGCTGGTACTACTGAGATAAATATAATTAAAATAAGAACTACCGAGAAATTATCTTTAATAATTGGGATATTACCAAAGAAATAACCAAGTAATGTACAACTGAATACCCATAAAACTGCACCTACTATGTTGTACAGTAAAAAGTAGCTATAATGCATCTTACTTGCCCCTGCAACAAATGGAATAAACGTACGAATGAATGGCATGAATCGAGCAATAACAATCGTTTTCCCACCATGCGTGTTGAAAAACTTCTCCGCAGCCTCCATACGTTCCTTTTTAACAATTCGGCCTAATAAGCTCTTAGGTGGAATCGAAGTACCAACTTTGTGACCAATATGATAATTCATTGTATCCCCTAAAATTGCTGCAGCCAAAAATACAGGAATTAGGATCCATAAATCAAAGGCTCCCATTGCTGCGGTTAATGTACCACTAGCGAACAGTAATGAATCACCCGGTAAAAATGGAAAAATGACAACACCTGTTTCGACAAACACAATTGCAAATAGAATGAGATAACTCCAATTACCAAAATCACGAATAATTTCTTCCAAATGCACATCAATATGCATTATAAAACTAATTAACTCTTGAATGAGTCCTATCATTGTTTTTGTATGCTCTCTTTCAATTTAATTTTTCCTAAAAGCTTGGACGTTGTTACGCACAAAAGGGTTCCAAATCAATACAACATAGTATACAAGTTACTACTCCCCTACTATATGACAAGCCCTTTTAAAGTATGTAGAAGTTTTGCACATGACTGATTTTATCACTACGGCTCTATGCACTCAACTTATTTAATCATATTCAGTATAAGTGCCAGGCACTCAAACAATTCTGAATTCTTCCCATAATATAGTTTTAATAACTACGTAAAAATCCACGGAGACACTAGCAGGAACGCGTAGAACGTAAGACGCATTAATCCGCACGATACGAGTGCCAGGCACCCATACAATTAACAATTTTGAAAATAAAAGCCCACCACTAACTTTCTGTGGTGGACATGAATTCTATTAAAAATCTTATACTGTTGTCGCTTTTAAAGAACGACGCAAAATTTTACCTGTTGTATTTTTCGGTAGCTCGTCCAAGATTTCGACAACTTTCGGAACTTTGTATTTCACCATATGTTTTGCACAGTACTCTAATATATCATCTGCTGTAGTAGCCGTTCCTTCTTTGAGCACAATATATGCATGAACTGCTTCACCGAAGTTAGGGTCTGGATAGCCCACTACTGCCGCCTCTACGATATTGTCATGAGCAAACAACACTTCCTCGACTTCTCTCGGGTATACGTTATAGCCTCCAACAATAATCATATCCTTTTTCCGATCAACGATATAAAAATATCCTTCGTCATCTACTTTTGCAAGATCCCCTGTGTATAACCAACCTTCACGGATGGCCATCGCAGTTTCTTCAGGCATTTTATAGTAGCCTTTCATTACGTTTGGACCACGAACGACTAACTCGCCAACCTCACCAACAGGAACTTCTCTTCCATTGATATCAACGACTCTATTTTCGACGTTGTTAATAGATGTACCGATAGAGCCTGCTTTCCGTTCTCTGTCTAATGGATTGAAGCATGTTACAGGTGAAGCTTCTGATAAGCCATACCCCTCTGATACACGTACATTAAATTTCTGCTCGAAATTATGTAATAGTGCAACAGGTAAAGATGCGCCTCCTGAAATGGCTAAACGAATTGTCGAAAAATCTTCCGGCTTGCCTTCAGGTAATAAATGTAAAAAGTTATACATCGTTGGGACACCAGCAAATACCGTTGCCTGTTGCTCCTTCGCCAATGTGAAAATTTCACTCGGACTAAAGCGCGGTGCAAGTAAAACGGTTGCGCCACTGATTAAAGGTGCGTTGACAACTACCGTTAATGCAAATACGTGGAAAACTGGTAATGTTGCAATAATGCGATCGTCAGCTCTATACCCTAAATATGTAGAGACGTCACGTGCATTTGAATAAACATTTCCGTGGGACAGCATGGCACCCTTTGGATTCCCTGTTGTTCCTGATGTATATAATATAATTGCCGTTTCATCATCTGCTACGTCCGCTGGTTCAAGCGATTCAGTTGCACGCGCAATGATCTTTGAAAATAAATGCGTTTTCGCTTTTGCCTCTTCCGATAAAGCAGCTACTTTTTCAGCTACATCTGCTGTTGTTTCACAAACTACAAATGTCTCAACTTCTGGAAACGCTTGTACACCTACTTCTACTAATGGAAGCAATGCATCGAGCGCAATAACCGCCTTGACATCTCCATTACGTAAAATATAAGAAATCTCATCTGGCGTATAAATTGGATTTACAGGAATTGCTGTAGCTCCTAAACGCATCGTTGCATATAAAGCAATTAAATAATGTGGCGTATTGCCGAGTAAAAACGCCACATGGTCCCCTTTTTGTACCCCTAAATCTTGTAACCCCTGTGCAAAGCGACCAATTGTTTGTTCAAATTCCCCATACGTCGTATCTTTCCCCATAAAATGATACGCAATTTTTTCCGGTTGCTCTGCTGCTTGTTGACGAACACATGAAACTAAATTCAATTACACCATCCCCTTATCGTATAAAATGAATCGTTATTCAGTAATATTATATAAGAAATATATCTAAAAGACAATGAGTCTTTTTACTTCATGTCATTATTACCGTTAAAAAATTCATTTTTTTCTCTTTTGTACAGATTTTCAAGAACGGATATGTGAGATATATCGCCAACGGATTAAGTAAAAATAAATTACTTGAATAACTACAAAAAAACCAAATGCAAAGAAAACTTCTTTAACAATTGAAATATTAGCAATATCCTTTAAAATACCTTGAACCATAAAAAAGGCAAAGGCACTGTGCATCATAGCAACACTCCACGGCAAGAAAAATTGCGGGAATAGATGGCGATTGACCAGCTTTTTCAATTCTATATCTGTTAACCCCATTCGCTTTAAGACATCAAATTTCCGCTTCTCTCGTTCAAGTGAAGTATGCAGTTTAAAGTAAATGAAGCTACCAGCCGCTAGTAAAAATACAGTCGCTACTAAAACACCAACTAATGTAAATAATGAGTACGTAGCTAGTATATAAGAATAATTTAATCCTGCATTTTCAAAGTAAAATGGGCTATGCTTGCCCTTCTTAATATTATTAAAATATTCAGTTGATGCCATTTCAACTATGTCCTTACCAATTTCTTTTGTCTCCATCCACTGCGGAATATCAAAAGTAAACAAATGATAGCTTGGTTGCACAACACCCTTACTTGTAATTGGCTTCACAAGTTTCACAAAGTCTTCATCACTTATAACAATCGAATTCACACTAACTATTGATCCTGGGAATACTATTTTAGGATATACACTATCTATCGTAATAGGTATAGAGTTTTCTTCTAAAACCGTTTGAACTTCTTTATTTTTAAGCTTTTTTAAAGATTCTTCCGAATATGGTATGAATACTGCCTCTCCAGATTCTAGATTAATCAATGGATAGTTAAAAGAGGATAACAAGACGTTCATATCTGATTCTCGGAATACCTCAACCTCATTATGTGTATATGAGGAAGTTTGCTTTACAACTACAAAGCGGGATAAATGATAGGATAATCCCTTCTCCTCTAATTGGATGCGTAGAGAATTAATGTGCGTAGCTTCATATGGGTTATCGCTATCTCCTTTATAAATAAGACCTAGTGGATTTAAACGATCGTATTGTGTCGTATAGGAGGACATCGTAGCCAATACTCCAACAGATAAAAATGCCATTGTCGATACCATCGTTACGACGAAAAACATTTTCACATTATCCCTCATAATGTGTGTTTGTTCAGCTAAAGATAAGAGGCGATAGCGCTGCCAATTAAATTTACGTTTTCCACGTGCAATTTGTAAAAAGAATGGTACTGAATCACTAAAAAAATAGTAAGTTCCAAAAGTTGCTGAGAACGGTATTAATAACGTAAGACCAATCATTGTCGTATGAGAAACGATAAATGCCAGCACATAGGTTGCTAAAATTAAAACAATGCCATATGTTGCACGAACCTTTGAATAGCTAGTCTCGCTATTTATATAATCATTTCCCTTGATCAGATCGCGAAGTTTTCTCTCACGAGTAAAATATACGCTTATGAAAGAAATAACGACAAAGGCACTAGTAAAAACACCGATTGTCAGTAAAAAAGGTTGCCAAGAAACATAGAGCGGTAAATCCTCTAAATGCAAAATTTCTCGAACAATCATGAAGAAAAACTTCGAAAATGAAAAGCCAAAAATAATGCCCACAATAATAGAGCCCGCACCGATAATCATTGTTTCTAAAAAGACAAGCTTGTTCATTTGACGTTTTTCCATTCCAAGATGCAATAAAATAGCAAACTCATGTGATCTCGCCTCTAAAAAAGCACTCATGGAATAATATAAAAAGAACAATGTAAAGAGGACAAGTACGATTTCTGCACCAATCATGCCGACTAACGATACTTCTCCTAAAATGCCACGTTCAATATCTGGATGAAACATCAGCATTGAATAGATAAAAAATACAGCTACGGAAAAAAAGCTCGCCATAAAAAAGGCCCCGTATATACGGCTGTTCCGTACGACATTACGGTAAGCGAATTGTCGAAAGGTCACCTACTTGCCCTCCTCCTAGTAAGCTCAATACATTTAAAATACGTTGGAAAAACATTTGACGTCGGTCATCTCGGTAAATTTCATTGAAAAATTCCCCGTCCTTAATAAATAGCACGCGATCACAATAACTAGCTGCGATCGGGTCATGGGTCACCATCACAATTGTCGTTTGTTTTTCCTTATTAATTTTTGTTAATAGCTCAAGAACATCACGCGAAGAATTAGAATCCAAATTTCCCGTCGGTTCATCTGCTAAAATAAGGCTTGGGTTATGAATCAATGCCCGTCCTATCGCTGTTCTCTGTGCTTGTCCACCAGAGATTTCATTTGGACGTTTTTGCAAAAAGGAAGCTAAATCAAGCTTTTCTATAATATCTGCAAGACGCTCTTCCATTACTTCTAATGGCTGCTGATCAAGCGTTAATGGCAACACGATATTTTCCTCGACAGTGAGCATATGCAATAAATTGAAATCCTGAAAAACAAAGCCCAGCTGTCTTCTTCTAAAATAAGCAAGTTCAGTAGCATTTAGCTTATGAGGGTTCATGCCATCTAAAATGATTTCTCCACTTGTTGGTTCGTCAATCGTAGAAATAATATTTAATAACGTAGTCTTACCACTTCCCGATGGACCCATTACTGCTAAAAACTCACCTTCTTCAACCTCAAAACTTAATTGATTGAGTGCACGATGTGTAACCTTTCCCTCGTATACTTTTGTAACATCTTTTATTTGTAAAATAGGCATGCCTTGTCCACCTTATTTCTCGATTAATTCCATAGATTCTGGTAATAGCCATTTTAATACCACCTCAAAGCCAATTTGAAACTGTGGCTCTAAAATGGCTGAAGGTAAGTTCTCTTCATCTTGAACTAGACTAAAGCAATGCTCCCCTACGACCATATCCCAACCATCTAATTCACCTTCTATTATTTCGCCACAAACTGAGTAGTGCCCACTATACATGACTTGCTCGCCTTCTACTGGAAAAGCATTGAGTAGGCATGGTTTATGTAAGTTTAGCCCAAGTGCATTGCAAAAATGCATTACCTCATCTTGAAGTAATAGGCTAGCCTGACGGAAATTTTCACAAAACAAACAGTCACAAGCTTCTAGCTGTGAGTCATACAGATTTTTCGTCTTTTCTAATTCAATATTTAATACCCAGTCATCAATACGCACTTCTCCCATTTTTGCTCCCCCTAATTTGTAAATGTCACGGTGACAATCGTACCTTTACCTACTTCAGATGTAATGTCCAATTGATGCCCTAGTTTTTCACAGATTTCCTTTGCTAAATATAAGCCCATACCTGTGGATTCCCCAGTTTTACGCCCATTCTCTCCCGTAAAAAAGGCTTTAGTCACACGTGAAAGGTCAGAAGCAGGAATACCAATTCCTTCATCACAAATTGCTAACTGAATATAATCATCTTTTTTAATGGCAGATATCACAATTTTTTTATTTTCTTCAAATGTATATTTCACTGCGTTTGTAACGAATTGCCCAATAATAAAGCGAAGCCATTTTGAATCACTCGCTACGATCATGTCATCCTCTATATGAATTTCTGGAAAAACTCTATTCGTTATAAATAAACGTTTATTTTCATTAACAGTTGCAGTGACAATCGCTTTTAACGGAATCTGCTCTACTTGCATATCCTCTTCAAAGTTTTCCAGTCGCGCATTGACAAGCACCATATCCAATCCTCTACGTAAGCGATCAATTTCCTCTTGAACATTCTTTTTATCGAGAGGACGCTCATCCTGTAATAGCATCTCGATGACTGAAATTGGGGTTTTCATTTGGTGTACCCATTGATTCATAAATTGATCGTGTCGCTTTTGACTAGCATATAACGAATGCAGCTCGTGCTGGTAAAGACGATATAGTTCATGCATATATTTTTCTACTTGCATCGCCTCTGGTGTCTTGGCATTTTTTTGTAGTACATCCTCCATTGATTTTGGAAGATGTAATAATTTGTTCAAATAACTTTGCCGCATTAAATAGCGAATAAGTAAAAATGAGCATAGCAATACCAAACTAATACTTACAGAGTAAATAGCAGTATCAACGTTACGAAAGCCGTCGAGCCAATACAACACCATAATAAAACCAACTAAAATTAGCTGGAAGATAAAAAATGTTGCATAATCTCGCAAAAATAATTTCCAACCCATTACAGTTCACCCGCACTTAATATAAAGCGATAACCTGCTCCGCGGACTGTCTCAATTGTTGACGAAATATTATAATCTGCTAGCTTTTTACGCACACGCGTCATATTAACATTCAACGTATTTTCATCGACAAATGCTTGGTCGTCCCATAGCTCTTCTAACAATTGCTCGCGCGTAACAACTTTTGGTGCCTGGCCCATTAACAGCTCTAAAATGATACATTCTTTTTTCTGCAATGGAATTTCTAAATCATTTTTGTGCAACTCCATACGCTCTAAATGCAATACAAGCTGCCCTTGCTTAATCGTTCGTTCTTCTTGCCTAGCCGCATACTCGCCATATGTACGACGCAAGTGACTACGGATTTTAGCCAAAACAATTTCATAATTGAATGGCTTTGTAATAAAATCGTCACCTCCATTTTCAAGCGCAAAAATTTGATCCATTTCCCCAGATCGTGCTGAAATGAAAATGATTGGACATGTTGTATATTGACGTAACTGACGACACCAATAATAGCCGTCATACGCTGGTAAATTTATATCAAGCAATACCATATGTGGATTAAACGTTGTAAACTCTTCAATTAGATGGTCAAATTCTTGGATTGTTTCCACTTCGTATTGATATTTTCTAAGTGTTTCTGCAAGCAATGATGCAATCTTTACATCATCCTCGACAATAAATATTCGATGCTTCTCCATACCGACACTCCTTTCTATCGTATATTGTACCAAAAAAAGGCCACGCGCCATAATTGCGCGTGCCCTTTTCTATCATGAGTACGGAAGTAGCTTCGAATTTCCATTACTAAGGAGTTTAGCATGTTTCGACTCATAATGTTCCCAGTAGCATAACCATTCTATGGTCTAAATATAGGCTAAAAATATCTTTCTTATCGAAAGGCATTTGCCAACTACTTTTTTGTCTACTGTTAATATATTAATTGTAAAAACTCTTCTGTTGAGACACCACCAAAGTAAGTTGGTACGTCGATATCTGCTAAAGCCTTTGCAATCGCTACACGGTCATAGTTTGTCCCAACTAGACGTTGTTCTACATCAGCCATATCGCCTACACCGAAGAAATCACCGAAAATATGTGCTTCTTCAATAACACCATGCTTCACCTCTAAACGGATATCAATTCCACCTGAAGGGAAGCGATGTGTTTTTTGAATATTAAAGCGTGGCGATTTACCGTAATTCCATTCCCATGTTTGATAGCGTTCAGCGGATAATTTTTGAATATTCGTCCAATCTTCGTCAGTTAGCTCATAATAGCGAATATTTTCTTCACCACCGAAAATGGACTTTAAAATTTCTAGGCGGAATTCTTCTATAGTCATTTTATCCTTTAAAAATTCCGAAATATTTGCTACGCGTGAACGTATCGATTTAATGCCCTTTGATTCGATTTTATCTTTCTTTACCTTTAATGCGGATACAACAGCATCAATTTCTGTATCAAACATTAATGTCCCGTGACTAAACATACGGCCTTTAGTAGAAAACTGCGCGTTCCCAGAAACTTTACGTCCTTCTGCTAAAATATCGTTACGACCTGACAGCTCAGCGTTTACGCCCATTTTTGCAAGCGCATCTACAACAGGCTGAGTGAATTTTTTATAATTCATAAAACTATCGCCATCGTCGTTTGTAATAAAACTAAAGTTTAGGTTTCCAAGATCGTGATACACCGCACCACCACCAGAGAGACGGCGCACAACGATAATACCGTTATCCTCCACATAGTCTGTATTAATTTCTTCTATCGTATTTTGATTCTTCCCAATAATGATGGATGGCTGATTTATGTAAAATAACAGCACTGGCTCCTTCTCAACGTCCATTGTCTTTAATAAATACTCCTCAATGGCAAGGTTAATGCGTGGATCATGTATCCCTTTATTATCAACGAAAATCATAGTCGTTTCCTCCTTCACAAAATATCCATATTTTATTTTAACGCAAATTAGGCATTTTGTGTTGACGAAACGCATCTGTTATAATACACTAGAAAATAATAAAACAGTAATAGTACAGATGAACTTAAAGGAGGAGTCCACAATGTTAGAAAACGTAGTTGAATTTTTCAAGAACTTACCTGCAAAACAATGCACGGAATGCGGTGAAAAGATCGAAGAACAAAGCGAATGCTACAGCAACACTTGTGAAAAATGTAACTGCCTATAAGCATTTGCCTATTCTGTAAGTCATTTCGTGCCCCACACGAACTAATAATGACACCCCTCATCATACATTTATGGTGAACCATTAATTAAATCTCTTACACTTACACAAAACAGCAGCTGATACGCTCATATCAGCTGCTGTTTTACTTTGTAAATTGTATTAGTGCCTGGCACTCTTGCCACTGAGAGCTGGTGCCAGGCACTCAAACAATTTCTATGCAATTTTATGAAGCACTAAGGGAAAATCCACGTAGACTCCTGCGAGAACGGCACGAGTTGTAAGACGCAACAAACCACGCGACAGCAGGGTTGCAGCTTACACTGTGCCCGCGGAAAGCATCAGCCGTAGTGAACATCCACGGCATAGAAAAAAGTGTTAGATTGACTGTAGTCAATCTAACACTTTTTTTGTCATAGCCTCGCAAATTATTAATTAATTTTCTTCTGCTACTTTTGAGTAACGTCTTGTGTGTAATAACATGAAATAACCAAAAGTAATGGCTAAGAACACAATTAAGTATCCAAATAATACACCGTAGTTTTGCCATAAATAAGACATGTCGCCTGTTGAAATGCTTGCTTTAAACGCTTGAACAGTATAAGTCATTGGCAGTAATTTATTGAACACTTGTAATGGTGATGGAATAAGCTCAAGTGGGAATGTACCCGCGCTTGTTGTAAGTTGTAAAATTAGTACAACAATCGCTACGAAGCGACCTGGATCACCGAAAATAGATACTAACATTTGAATTAATGCTAAGAACACATAACTTGTTATTAAAGCTGTTAGAACAAAGTAGCCTAAATTTTGCACTTCAAGACCTAAGCCCCATTTTACAATTGCTACTGTTAATAAAGCTTGAACAAGACCGACAAATGCAAGCACTGTCACTTTACTTGTAAACCATGTTGCACCATTTTTCGGACGAATAGCTGGTTCAACAAGTGGGAATACAATCGAGATTAATAGTGCCCCAACAAATAATCCAAGTGAAATAAAGTAAGGTGCGAAACCTGTACCATAGTTCGGAACATGGTTAACTGATTCTTTTTCTACTTCTACTGGATTACCTACCATATCATACGTGTCATCATTCGCATGTACTTCGTTCGCTTTTTCACTCGCTTCACCTAATTTGCTAGATAATGTAGCAGTACCATCTGCAAGTTCAGTCGAACCATCTGCAAGTGTTGCAGAGCCGTCTGCTAACTCACCAGATTTTGAAGCAAGTGTTGATGTGCCCTCGTTCAATGTTGTTGTACCACTTGCTAAGTCATTTAATCCTGAAGCTAATGTTTGTGAACCAGTAACAGCTGTGTTAACGCCCGCATGTAATTCACCAAGTTTATCAGCTAATGTGGCATTACCAGCTTGTAGGCTTTGTGCACCTTTAACTAATTCATTACTTTTTGCTGATAAGGCATTTGCACCAGCTAAAACATCTTTTTGACCAGCTGCTATTTGTGTTGCACCACCGCTTACTTGGTTGGCACCAGCTTGTAATTTTTCAGCACCCGCTGATAATGAATTTAAACCATTATGCACACTAGCACTTCCTGCTTGTAGCTCTGCTAACGTTTGTTTTAACGCTGCTGCTTGCTCTTCTGGCATTGATGCAATTGCATTTTGTAACTGTTCAGTTAATGCTTTAATACCCGCTTCCACTTGTGCAGAACCATTCGATAATTGATTTGCTGAACTGTTTAATGTACCAGCATTTTCAGCCACTGATGCAGCACCAGAAGCTATTTGCTGTTGTTTTTCATTTAATGTTGTAAGACCAGCTTCTACCTTAGCTACACCTTGTGTGTATTGAGATAGACCTTGTTCAAGATTTGTCGCCCCTGCAGCTGCCTGCTGTGCACCTTGTTGTAACTGAACTGTACCGTTTTCTAATTTCACTAGCCCTGTTGACAGTTCGTTAGCCCCAGATGCTGCTTGCCCTGCACCTTTTGTAATTTTATCTGTACCATCAGAAAGTTCAATCGTGCTAGAAGCTAACTGCTCCAAATACCCTTTTAAATCTTTTGCTCCATTTGCTACTTTTTGTGCTCCTTCATCTAGCTTAACTGAACCGTCAGCAGCTTCTGTAAAGCCATCTCCAAGCGTTGCAATTGAATCAAATAATTTTTCTGCATATGTAGCAGAAACTTGTGAATTTACTTCTGCGCGTATGCGATCCATTGCTGTTTCACCGATTTGCGCTCCTAGGAAGTTCAAGCCTTCATTTGGGATATAGTTCATCACTAACTTCGAAGGTTTGTCATCAAGTAAAGTCGTAGCATGTTCTGAGAAATTTGCTGGTATTTCTAAGATCATGTAATAGTCTCTACTATTTAAACCTTTTTCTGCTTCTTCTTTTGACACTTCAATAAAGTCAAATTGCTTACTATCGACGAGTTTATCGACCAAGGTATCGCCTAAGTCTAACTTCACTTCATCCATTTTTGCTCCATTATCTTCATTGACAACCGCTACAGGCAAATTAGACATACCTGCATATGGATCCCAAAACGCCCATAAAAACATGCCTGCATACATGACAGGGATAAATAGGACGGCAATTATGGAAACAAGCATTTTTCTTGTTTTTAGGATTTTCAGCCATTCAGCTTTAATCATATTTTTCTCTCACTCCTATACTAATTGACCGCAATCGTCAATTGGTCATTTTTCTGTAAAAAAATCACAAACTTCACAGTGCGTAAAATTTGTAGATTCTTCTCTAAAGAACTAGTCCTCGAAAGATTGTTTCCTTGAAAAGATTTAGTATCTTTTCTTCTGGAATCATGTCTCCATGAAGCTCATGCCAATCTACGACGAACGCTAAATACGCTTTTAACAACAGATAGCTTACTAACTCTGTATCACAATCTCGAATCTCACCTTTATCAATACGTCTTTGAATTAACGTTGCAACGTACGATAATATTTCAGATTCTATGCGGATTAATACTTGTTTTACTGCTGGCGTACGTAATTCTTTTTCTTCCTCTATTAACTTCGCAAATAAAAGATGCTTTTCACGGAACTGTAGCATTTTCATTAAAGCATTATGTGCATTATCCATGAAGCTAGCTGATGCATCCAACACTGCATCCGCTTCCGCTTTCATCTCTCGTACAAGTGACATCGCAATCTCTTGAAATAAAATTTCCTTATTTGCAAAGAATGTATAAATCGTTCCTTTACCGACATTAGCAATTTTCGCCACTTGTTCCATCGTCGTTGCTTTATAGCCAAACAATGTAAATGATTTTGCAGCTGCTTCAAGAATTTCCTGCCTACGATCCATATGTGACATCCTTTCCTGTTAAGTTATGTACATCCTTTGTACACAGAAATTAAAATGACCAGAAAACCATTTCGGTCATCTGGTCATTATAATATTCCTATTTTAAAAATAATGCAAGCATTTATTGAATATTTTTTTCATTTTATTAATGCTCTGTATCCTCTGATGAATCTTTACCATGGTCCGACATGTTCATATTAGCTTTTTCATCTTCTTCGATTACTTGTGTCATATCAGGTGTTCCAGCCGTAATTTGCTGCTTCGGCATATTATGAATACCATTTGCTGTAGTATGGGCAAACATAAAGTATACACCGTCATGATCAAATGTAGTTTGTGCTTTATAGACGCCATCTTTTTCTAATTTACCTTCAAGCATTTGTCCCTCATCGCGTTTACCTGATTCCCACACTTCAAATTCAACTATTGCATCATCGATATTTTTTTCACCTTGAATAACATGTGCACCAAGTTCGATAGGCGTATTTACCTCAACTTCTTTTGGCGTTAAAATTTCCACTTCTAACATTTGAGGCTCTTCCAATGTAGTAGATGTTGCAGGTTTTTCCTTTTCCCCACAACCTACTAATAATGCGGGTACAGCTATCAATGTAAATAACCACTTCTTCATGTTCTATTCCTCCATTAATGGCATCGAAATTTTTACCTTTGTGCCTTTGTCTATTTCACTTTCTATTTCAATCTTGCCTTGTAACTGTTTTAATAATTGTTCAACAATGGATAGACCTAGGCCACTCCCACCATCTACTCGACTGCGCGCTTTATTAACACGATAAAACCGCTCTGTGACATGTGATAAATCTTCCTGTGGTATACCGATGCCTTCATCCTCAATAGTAATGAGCGCGTTACCGTTATCTTCAATTGCTACAATGTCAACCTTCGACTGCTCATAGGAGTAATTGATAGCATTTTCAATAATATTGATAAAAATTTGCTTTAGTTTCACTTCATCCGCTTTAACAATTAATTCATCATCTACATTCAGATGCAATGTAATATTCTTTTTCTGTGCTTGATGCGTTAAAATCTTTTGTACTTCACGTAATGTCTCTGCAAGTGGTATCGGATAGAGAGCGATGTCCTTTTGTTCATTTTCCATGCGAGCGAGTTGAAGAAGCTCATTTGTTAAACGCTCCATACGATTTGCTTCACGCACGATTAATTGAATTGCTTCCTCTTGTTGCTCTTCTGCGATAATTCCGTTTTGCATTGCTTCACTATAGCCTTTCACATAGCTAATAGGTGTACGCAATTCATGAGATACAGTTGCTAAAAAGGTCTTTTGGGCCTCATCTTCTCGTTGAATTGCCTCTGCCATGTCGTTAAATGTGCTTGATAGTTTCCCTATCTCGTCACTCGATTTAACAGGTACACGTGTTTCATATTGTCCATAAGACATCTGCTCTACAGCAGTTTGTAAGTCACTTAATGGACGCATAATATGTTGAATACCTTTATATACAAAAAAACTAGTAACAATCAAAAAGACAAATGCACTCAAAAATAAAAAAATGACTTCTTGACTTGCCAACTCACTAATTTTTGCTAAGGGGAAGTAAATATAAATTATTCCCTCTAGCCTATTTTGATCTACTAAAGGTAGTACTACTGAAATAAGCTGCCGATCGAATCGAGGTTCATAGCCAATTTTTTGAACATACTTACCTTCCAGCAATTGTTGCCGTTCTTCAGCCCCTATTAATGTTTCATAATCAATATCAAAGGGGACACAGGCACTAAGTTCACGAGGGTTTCGAACAGCAAAAATATTTAAATTGGAATAATCATTATAATGTTCAATATTAGCAATAAATTCGTCTGTAACTTTACCACTCGTATACATTGTTTGTAGCTTTGTACCGATTTCAATCATATTGCTTTCCGTATCTTCCACGTAAAGCTGTTCATATAAAAAATCTGTCAGTACATACATAAAAACTACTGTTATAATCAAAAATGCGAAAATGAGTAGCCAAATACGTGTTGAAATCTTTTTCATTCTCCTGGATCAAAGCGGTAGCCTACTCCCCAGACGGTTTGTATATAGCCTGACGCTTCCTTTCCAAGCTTCAATCGCAAAGTTTTAATATGAGTATCAACCGTTCTTGTTCCACCTAAATAGTCAATATCCCAAATGCGCTCTAGTAACTGCTCACGTGAATATGCATTGCCTGGATTTTTCATAAATAAGTGCAATAATTCAAATTCCTTTAAAGTTAATGGAATAACCTTCCCTTCAACAGAAACTTTACGTGCAATTTCATCTAATTTAATTGGCCCAAAGACAACATTTTTTTGCTCAAAATCTGCTATACTAGCGCCACTTCTTCTCAATACAGCATGCATTCGTGCCACTAGTTCATCATTTGTAAACGGTTTGACGATATAATCATCGCCACCGAGTGTTAGACCTTTTACTTTATCCTCATTAGCATCTCGTGCCGTTAAGAATATTACAGGCACATTAGACATCGCTCGAATACTTTGACAAACCGCAAAACCATCTTCATGTGGCATCATTACATCTAATAAAACTAAGTCGATTTGTTCACGAACAATAATATCGTATGCCTCAGTTCCACATGCAGCCGTAAAGGTCTCGAAATTGGAGTTATTGAGCATCATCTCGATTAAATTACGCATATCTTGCTCATCATCTACAATTAATACCGTTGTCACTTTTCTTCCTCCCTTACTAACAGCTGAAATGCACCTTTGCCAACATCAACTGTTTTTTGTACTTGACCATCTTTTATAAAATATAAAGTATGGTCGTCATAACCAGCCACAACAATATAGTCTTTAAACTGATTCACAACAAATGGATTTGCTCCTACTTCTTTTTCCCATAAAACATTTCCTTTAAAGTCGACAACATATAATTCATTATGTCCATGGCTAACAACTAACACTTTATCCTTTGTCTTTGTTAAACCTACTGGCATTAAAGGCATTTCTATACTGCCACGCACAACACCCGTTCCAAGATCAAATCGCTTGACTGAACTATTCGGCTTGCTTCCTTCACCATGTCCGCCGACCCAAAGCTCATTTGTCTCCTCAATGATTACAATGCCATGCGATGATTTTCCTATTGGCCACTCTTGCTCTATTGTTAAATCCTTAATGGATAACACCGAAAGTTTCGTATCTTTATAATTGACTACATAGAGCTTATCCTTGTAAGTAGCCATCGACATCGGATAGTTACCAAGTCGCTGTGAGGCCAATTCATTTCCTTCCACATCAAAGCTTGTCACTGTGTTCATCTTACTATTCGTAATAAAAAATTGTTTAATTTTTGGATCATAATACACATTCGTCGTGCCTAGCTCTACTTTTTTTGAATAAAGCTTTTTACCAGTTGACAGTGTAAAGACAACTATTTCATCTAATTGATGTCCATATAATAATATTCGGTCATTATCTAATAATAACGCTCCTGTATATGCTTTATCGAATGACCATGTTGCAATCACGTTCCCCAGCTCATCAATAAAATCGAGCGAAGGCTCTTGTATATTGAGCGATGCAATAAAACTCTGATTACGGTCAATTGGTTCAAACGATTTCTCGGTACACCCCGCCACCAACATAACTTGTATAAAAGAAAAAATGAAGAATGCCCATTTTTTCATAATCATCACCTCTGCCCTTTAACTATACTTTACATTTGTGAAATCTGCGTGAAACTTGAAAGGTAAATTTATGACAAATTACCAAGTGATAACAGTGTGTTTGCACAATAAGAAAGGGCAATCTGCCTCGCAAAAAAACTGACTCTACATATACTACAAAGATTATTAAAAGGAGGAATCACAATATGGTAACGATAAGTTTATGTATGATTGTGAAAAATGAAGAAGATGTTATCGCCAGATGCCTTGACTCAGTAAGAGATTTAGTCGATGAGATAAATATAGTGGACACCGGTTCCACTGACAAGACAAAGGAAATTGTTAAACCTTTTACTGATCGTATTTATGATTTTGAGTGGATTCATCATTTTGCTGATGCGCGTAATTTTTCCTTCCAACAAGCAACATGTGACTACATCCTTTGGCTAGATGCAGATGATGTGTTAATGGCGGAAGATCAAGAAAAGTTTAAAGCTTTAAAGCAATCTTTAACTCCCGATATTGATGCTGTCTCGATGAATTATCATTTAAGCTTTGATAACGAAGGGAATGCCAATTCTCTTTTAAGAAGAAACCGACTAGTTAGAAGGGAGAAGCAATTTCGATGGATAGGAGCGGTACATGAATATTTAGAGGTTAGTGGTAATCTTTTTGAAAGTGATGTGGCCGTTAGCCATTTACCACTTCATCACGATCATCAGCGCAATATTACTATTTATAAGAAACTTCTTCAATCAGGAGAACCTCTCACACCACGCGACACGTTTTATTATGCCAATGAATTACTGGATCATAATGAAATCGAGGATGCGGTATTCTACTATGAGCTTTTTTTAACAACTAAACTAGGCTGGGTAGAAGATAATATTAACGCCTGTTTTAAGCTAGCTGATTGCTATTCGAAATTAAATGATAATGAAAATAACGTAAGTTCTATTTTAAGAAGCTTCGAATACGACACCCCACGCCCTGAAGCATGCTGCAGGCTTGGCCATCATTTTATGGAACAAGCAAAAAATCATGAGGCCATCTTTTGGTATGAACAAGCACTTGCAATGAAACCTAAACCAAACGCCCCTTTCCAAAATAAAACCTTTACTACTTGGTTGCCCCATTTACAACTTTGCGTCCTCTATGACCGTTTACAACAATATGAATTAGCCAATACCCATAATGAATTAGCCCGTGTCTACTTACCTAATGATCCAAAAATCTTACACAATCAAAACTACTTTGATCGTATGTTTAAAAAATCCAAGGATAAACCTTGAATTACCTAATTTAAAAATGATTTAGACTCTTGTAAAAGCATTTCCCTTCTTCTCTCAATCCTATCGCCCTCCCCCTACGGTAATTTAACTAATTATAATCACTATATGTTTTACAAATTATCATATAAACATTAAAAGTAGTTAACCGTCCACCTCCTCTATCATTTTTATGAATAGGATACTTGAGAGAGGAGGTGAATAAATGAACTTCGAAGATTATTTTTTAAATAATGTTTGCAGTAAATGTAGAACATTCCCTTGTGGTTGTAGAAGAATACCCGAACATCATAGCTGTGTTTGGCCAGTAAAACCTACAGGTTGTACAGGCGCAACAGGGCCGACGGGGGCTACTGGTAACACCGGGCCAACGGGTCCTACTGGCGTAACCGGTGATCCTGGTGCTACTGGACCGACGGGCAGCACTGGCGCGACGGGGGATCTTGGGCCAACTGGGCCGACTGGTAGCACTGGCGCGACGGGGTTACTCGGACCTACGGGACCTACTGGCACTACCGGTGAACTTGGACCTACTGGGCCTACTGGCGCGACTGGACTTCTCGGACCTACTGGTGCCACTGGTTTACTCGGACCTACAGGACCTACCGGCGCTACAGGTGAACTCGGACCTACGGGACCTACTGGTGCCACTGGCTTACTTGGGCCAACAGGACCTACCGGCGCGACTGGTTTACTTGGGCCAACAGGACCTACCGGCGCGACTGGTTTACTCGGACCTACGGGACCTACTGGTGCCACTGGCTTACTTGGGCCAACAGGACCTACTGGAGCAACAGGACTTCTCGGACCTACGGGACCTACTGGTGCCACTGGCACACTTGGGCCAACAGGACCTACTGGAGCAACAGGACTTCTCGGACCTACTGGTGCCACTGGCATACTTGGGCCAACAGGACCTACTGGCGCGACTGGTTTACTCGGACCTACGGGACCTACTGGCACTACCGGTGAACTTGGACCTACTGGGCCTACTGGCGCGACTGGACTTCTCGGACCGACAGGACCTACTGGTGCCACTGGTTTACTCGGACCTACTGGACCTACCGGCGCGACTGGTTTACTCGGACCTACGGGACCTACTGGCGCTACAGGACTTCTCGGACCTACTGGACCTACTGGTGCCACTGGCTTACTTGGACCGACAGGACCTACCGGCGCTACAGGTGAACTCGGACCTACGGGACCTACTGGTGCTACAGGACTTCTCGGACCGACAGGACCTACTGGTGCCACTGGCTTACTTGGGCCAACAGGACCTACCGGCGCGACTGGTTTACTCGGACCTACGGGACCTACTGGTGCCACTGGCTTACTTGGACCGACAGGACCTACCGGCGCTACCGGTGAACTCGGACCTACGGGGCCTACTGGCGCCACTGGTTTACTTGGGCCAACAGGACCTACTGGAGCAACAGGACTTCTCGGACCTACGGGACCTACTGGTGCCACTGGCTTACTTGGGCCAACAGGACCTACCGGCGCGACTGGTTTACTCGGACCTACGGGACCTACTGGCACTACCGGTGAACTTGGACCTACTGGGCCTACTGGCGCGACTGGTTTACTCGGACCTACAGGACCTACCGGCGCGACTGGTGAACTCGGACCTACGGGACCTACTGGCGCTACCGGACTTCTCGGACCTACGGGACCTACTGGTGCCACTGGCTTACTTGGACCTACAGGACCTACCGGCGCTACCGGTGAACTCGGACCTACGGGACCTACTGGTGCTACAGGACTTCTCGGACCGACAGGACCTACTGGTGCCACTGGCTTACTTGGGCCAACAGGACCTACCGGCGCGACTGGTTTACTCGGACCTACTGGACCTACTGGTGCCACTGGTTTACTTGGGCCAACAGGACCTACCGGCGCTACCGGTGAGCTCGGACCTACGGGGCCTACTGGCGCCACTGGTTTACTTGGGCCAACAGGACCTACTGGAGCAACAGGACTTCTCGGACCTACGGGACCTACTGGTGCCACTGGTTTACTTGGGCCAACAGGACCTACCGGCGCGACTGGTTTACTCGGACCTACGGGGCCTACTGGCGCCACTGGTTTACTCGGACCTACAGGACCTACTGGTGCCACTGGCTTACTTGGGCCAACAGGACCTACCGGCGCTACCGGTGAGCTCGGACCTACGGGGCCTACTGGCGCCACTGGTTTACTTGGGCCAACAGGACCTACTGGAGCAACAGGACTTCTCGGACCTACGGGACCTACTGGTGCCACTGGTTTACTCGGACCTACAGGACCTACCGGCGCGACTGGTTTACTCGGACCTACGGGACCTACCGGCACTACCGGTGAACTTGGACCTACTGGGCCTACTGGTGCCACTGGTTTACTCGGACCTACAGGACCTACCGGCGCCACTGGTTTACTCGGACCTACGGGACCTACTGGCGCGACTGGACTTCTCGGACCTACTGGACCTACTGGTGCCACTGGCTTACTTGGGCCAACAGGACCTACCGGCGCGACTGGTTTACTCGGGCCTACGGGACCTACTGGCGCTACGGGGCCAACAGGACCTGCGTTTACGGAAGGTTTCTCTGCCTTCTTAAGTACTTTATCCGTTAGTACATCTGCTACTTTAAGTAATTGGAGTGTAGCTTCACCATATTTCACAACACCAGCATTTAACCCAACAACAGGCATATTTACAGTTCCTACTACCGGAAGATATGCATTTGAGGCAACTATCAACTATTCAACAGTAGCTGCCATTAGTCTTGGTATTGGTGCAGGTGTTAACCCTTCATTTGCAATCCGTAGAAATACAACGACAAATTTAATTACCGGTTTATTCCCAATACTAAATTTATCAGTTACCCTATTAACTATTAGAGCAATTCTTGGAAGTGGTACCGTAACATTGGCTGGAGAAGTTAATTTAACTGCTGGTGATACAATCGATTTATTTTACGAAGCAAATGGCTTAACGCTCTCCTTAACACTAGGAGGCGCTAACTCAGGTGGTATTGTATGGTCATGTCATAGAATTTCTTAACGTTGGTTATCTTTACAATTCATGAGTCCATAATCTATGACTCAATATATTCTACGTTGAGAAAAGAGTAATAATAGTTAAATTAAATAAAAAAGTAGTACAAATATAAGTTTGTACTACTTTTTTTAGTCTTCCTGTATAAACATTTCGCTTAAAATTTCATTTGCAACTTTGCACCCTTGCTCTACGCATTCTGGGATTGAAATTCCTTCAAAGGAGCTACCTGCAAGTTTTACTGTCGGGAAGTGTTCATAAAGTTCTTTCTTCACCCGTTCAATTTTGGCTTCATGTCCTACAGTATATTGTGGCATAGCATTTTTCCAACGAGAAACAACCGTCGTCACGGGTTCCCCTTCGATTCCTATTGCATTCTTTAAATCTTGTAATACAGTCTTTTCAATCTCTGAATCAGATAAAGCAACAATCGTTTCATCGCCTACACGACCAATATAGCTTCGTAATAATACATAGTCTTGAGGGGTAGCATTAGGCCATTTCCGATTAATCCATGTACAAGATGTTATTGAAAAATCACTATTTCTAGAGACAAAAAACGACAATGCATCCAAGTCACCTAGTTGCTCTTTTTTAAATGCCATCGTCACTGTTGCAATTGTTGCTGCTTTCATCGTATTTAACTCTGTTAAAAGTTGGTGATTACTAAACATCATTTGCGCAACATTATATGGTGTTGCAATGATAACCGCATCAGTAGTTATATGCGAAAAATTATTTAATACGACCTGCACAGTACCATCTTTGCTGTGATCAATTTGCTCTACTTTAACACCCTTCATAACGGTCCCTGGAAGTAGAGATTCTTCTAGTTTTTCGATAAGTGTCTCAAGACCATTTTCAAAAGTTTGAAAAATGCCCTTATCCTTCGCTATCCGATTGTAACTTAAAAAATTTGTCCCTGACTGTTTCATACCGAAAAGCAAACTACGATACTTTTGCTCTAATTCGTAGAGCTGTGGAAATGTAGATCTCATGCTTAGTTGCTCAATATCTCCAGCAAATGTACCTGCTAGTAAAGGTTCAACGAGATTTTCTACAACCTCCGCACCAAATCTTCTTCGAAAAAATTCACCTAATGGCTGGTCGTCATCCCGTGCAGAACGCGGGAGGACAAAATCTCCCGCTGCACGAATTTTTCCGCTGAGTGAAAATAAACCTGATGTAATGAATGACGAGATATGTGGCGTTGCTCCAGACATCAGATTGCTCGGAATCGGGTATAATTTACTTCCAACAGCTATATAGGTTGGCCCCGAATCTCCAGTTATCATCCTATGTTCAATATTTAAATCCTTCGCAAGTGCCTGGACATGATTTTCTCGGTCGAAAAAGGATTCTGGCCCACGCTCGATAATAAAGCCGTCTTTTCTAAAAGTTTGGATTTTCCCGCCAAGACGTAATGACGACTCGACAAGTACGATATCTACCGGCAATCCTTTTGCGCGCGCTTGTTTTTGCATATAGAACGCAGCTGTGAGGCCTGTAATGCCGCCGCCAACAACAACTACCTTTCGTCTTTTTTGAGTCACCAACATCATCACTTTCTTTTCGCTTAGCTTAATTTTTTATGAATGGCATCTACCATAGCTTCGATAAATAACGGATCTGTATTAGGCATTGCTGGACGATAATAGTTAGCACCTATTTCATCGCAAACAACTTTACATTCATAATCGTTATCGTAAAGCACCTCTAAGTGTTCTGTTACAAAACCTACCGGTGTGTAAACAAATGAACGGTACCCATTCTGCTCATAAAGGTCACGTGTTAAATCTTGAACGTCAGGACCGAACCATGGCTCTGGTGTTTGTCCAGCCGATTGCCAGCCCACTTTTACATTTTTCACGCCCGTAGCTTCTTGAATTAATCGAGCTGTTTCAATTAGTTGGTCTTCGTACGGATCGCCCATTTCTTTAATTTTTACAGGAAGTGAGTGTGCTGAGACGATTAGGCAAGCCTTTTCTCGTTCTTCTTCAGTCATAGAATCGAACGTTTCATTCACTTTACCCTTCCAATAATCAATAAACTTTGGCTCATCATACCAAGATTCAACAGATGTAATTTTCAGGCGATTAGCTGCTGTTTCTTCTGCACGGCCATTATATGATTTAATAGAGAAAGTCGAAAAGTGTGGTGCTAGCACGATAGAAACTGCTTCTTTAATACCTGCTGCAACCATTTCCTCAACAGCATCCTCAATGAATGGTTGGATATGCTTTAAACCGATAAATAGTTTGTATTCTACTTCATCTTGCACTTCATTTAAACGTGCACATAAAGCTTCAGCCTGTGCTTCTGTTGCAGCTGCCAGTGGCGATAAACCACCGATTGCCTCGTAGCGACTACGTAAATCTTCTAAATGCTCGTCAGATGGTCTACGTCCGTGACGAATATGTGTATAGTAAGTTTCAATATCTTCCTCTTTATAGGGTGTACCATATGCCATTACTAATAAACCTTTAACTTTTTTCATAAACCTTTTCACCTCTAAATAATAGTTAAACTATATTTTTTGTATGATTTTGTACGTCAACAACAATTACACAAAAAAAGGAGTGTAATTGCGTCAATAGAATTTGCTCTTACTTTTAAGAACGGGCTTGAATTTGTTGTGCACTATATTCATGAATAAGTGTTGTTAAACGTTTCAATACTGCTGGATCAACCTCTGGGAATACACCATGGCCTAAGTTAAAGATATGACCTGGCACCTCTAAGCCTTGATCAATAATATCTTTTGTTCGTTTTTCTATTACTGACCAATCAGCAAGTAATAATGAAGGGTCTAGGTTTCCTTGCACAGGCTTTGTAATACCTTTTGCACGTGAATCTTTAATTGGTAATCGCCAATCTAAGCCAACAACGTCAATCGGCAAATCATGCCACTCTTTCACTAAATGGCTTGCACCCACTCCAAATTGAATAAGCGGTACATTTTCTTTTTTTAACTCGCCAAAAATACGAGTCATAATAGGTTTAATGAACACACGATAATCTTCAACACTTAAGGCACCTACCCATGAGTCAAATACTTGTATCGCTTTTGCACCCGCTTCTACTTGCGCTGAAACGTCCGCAATAATCATGTCTGCCAATTTGTCCATTAATGCAAACCATGCTTTTGGTTCCGAAACCATAAATGATTTGGTTTTATTATAGTTTTTAGAAGGTCCGCCTTCAATCATATAGCTCGCTAACGTGAACGGCGCTCCTGCAAAACCTATTAATGGTACATTAAGCTGTTCTTCTGTTAGTAATTTTATTGTTTCTAAAACGAAGGGTGTATGTTCCTTTGCATTGAACTCACCTAATTTCTCTACATCTGATACTGTGCGAATTGGGTTTGAAATAACTGGACCTACACCAGCTTTAATTTTTACATCGATGCCGATACCTGGTAGTGGCGTTACAATATCTTTATATAAAATCGCTGCATCCACATTGTAGTTTTCGACCGGTAAACGTGTTACATACGCACAAAGCTCAGGTTGATGTGTAATTTCCTCTAATGAATATTTTTCTTTAATTGTACGATATTCTGGCTGAGAACGACCTGCCTGTCGCATATACCAGACAGGTGTATGTTCAGTCCTTTCCCCGCGTGCAGCACGTAGAAGTGTATCATTAAAAAGTGTTGTCATTGATTATTTCCTTCCCCTCGATGAATTTCCTATCATAAAAAATCACTTGTTTATTCCATTATTATTGATATCCGTTTTCAATAGTAAACGCTTCCTCTGCTATTGTATAGTTTTCCTAGTGAAATGTCATAAAATTGTTCTTTCTACATGCTTTCTTTTTTGACAAAGCGGGTAACTTACACTTAAATGGAGTTAATCACTGATTATTAGACATTTATAAGGAGGGCAAAATAATGAATATTTATTTAACTTCTGGCACAGGTGAGTTTATGGAACAGGTGAAAAATAAGTATCCTAACGAACATATGATTTTAATGCATGGTGAAGGTAATTCTGTGCTCATTCATGAAACTGAAGGGAAATCTGTATTTGCTACACCTCGTAAATTTGAAGTGTTAGATTCGGTAAACGAATTAGAAGAACGCGGCTTCTTCGTTTTCAATAATATTCCTGTGACAGATGAAGGTAAACCTGTATTTGAACATCGCTTTTTAAATCGCGCACGTGCAATTGAGAACGAGCCTGGCTTTGTAGCGTTCCGACTATTGCGTCCATTAAATGGCGACACGTACATTGTTATGACACAATGGAATGGGCCACACTCATTTGAAGCATGGAAAAGCTCAAAAGCGTATAATACTGCACATGCACAACGTGAAGAACCAACTGGTGTGCGACAACAAAATATTTTCTCTGCCGCATCCTATGTTACGACCTATAGCGTTGTCCCTAAAGAAGACGACGAGGCATAATTTTTTTTAATAAAGGAGCACTTACTTATGAATCAACAAATACTCGATAAAATTGATGCTCATTTTGATGAAATGGTGGCCATTCGCCGCCATCTACATATGCATCCAGAACTAAGCTTCCAAGAGAAAGAAACAGCAAACTATATTAGTGAATACTATCAAAAACTCGGTGTCCCAGTTGAACCAAATGTAAGTGGCTATGGATTGATTGCACGTATTATAGGTAGCAAGCCTGGTAAAAGGATTGCCTTACGTGCCGATTTTGATGCACTCCCTATTCAAGACGAAAAAGATGTTCCTTACAAATCAAAGGTAGCTGGTGTTATGCATGCTTGTGGCCACGATGGTCATACTGCTACTTTATTAATAGTAGGGAAACTTTTATGGGAAATGAAAGATGAGTTAGCAGGTGAATATGTGCTGATTCATCAACATGCCGAGGAAGCAGACCCAGGCGGTGCTATCGGTATGATACAGGCAGGTGCACTTAACGGTGTTGACGCTATATTTGGTACACATTTATCATCCAATCATCCAACGGGTATGATTGGCTACCGTGTTGGACCACTCATGGCAGCAGTTGATAGTTTTGAACTGAAAATTCAAGGTAAAGGCGGACATGGCGCCCATCCACATCAAACGAAAGATGCTATTGTTATCGGCTCTCAGCTTGTCATGAACTTGCAACAACTTGTAGCGCGTCGAGTAGCTCCAACTGAATCAGCAGTTCTTACTGTTGGCTCTTTCGTTGCGTCAAATGCAGATAATATTATTGCAGATACAGCGTATTTAAATGGCACTATCCGTACGTTTGACAAAGATGTTCGTGCAACGATGGAACGTGAATTTAAACGCGTCGTACAAGGAACTGAAATTGCACAAGATTGCACAATTGAACTAGACTATCGCAAAGGTTACCCAGCAATCGTGAATCATGAAAAAGAAACATTATTTGTTCGTGATATCGCGCAAGACATTTGTGATGTTGTTGAAATACCCGCAACGATGGGTGGCGAAGACTTCGCCTATTATTTAGAGGAAAAACCAGGTACATTCTTCTTCACAGGGGCCGCGCCTGATGAATATGCACCACATCACCATCCGAAATTCGATATTGATGAAAAAGGTATGCTAGTAGCAGCAAAAGTTATGTTAAGCGCTGCGCTAGAATATCAAATCGTGGAATAAAACAAAGAAAGCTCATTTCGCCTAATGTTCGTAGGCAAAATGAGCTTTCTTTTTTAATTAAATTAGAGTTACCTTTTTAAGATTTTGACACCTTTGCCGTTATTTCACTAACTACAAGGATAATTATCGTCGTTACATAGAACATCGGCTGCGTCACGCCGCATAAAGTGACAATAATAGCTTGAGCAATCATTGTTAGACGCACTACTTGCTTAACAGCAGCTTTACGCGCACCCTCTGGCAACGGATAAAGCATGTCCATGCGGAACTCACCGCTAGATAATAATGCTTGCTTTAGCTGAATCGTCGTTGCAAAGCTTAAAGCACCCGCAACAATCCATGTAACAACTGGAATATCTACAAAGGCTGCAATAACAGCGGAAATAGCAGTTAATCGGAGCCACAAATAAAAATGATCATCTGTACGGATAAACGTACGGAACACTAAGTACTTTTGAGCATTCCCCTTTTGATAGGGGATAAAATTATAAAACCAGTCAAGCCACGCTCTACGTCGAATACTTCCATGTAAATGTGGTACATCGGTAAAATAATTCGCGAAACGATAGAAGCTCATCATTCGATTTTGTTCTAGTTTTACAAAGTGCTCATATGGTACAGGCTCGTTCGCACATTTTTTGCGAAATACTAATACATAGACACAACCAATTATCGCTGCAACTAATGCTAGAATAAGTTGCATTTGTAGTCCCATATATACGGTTACACCAAATACAATAGCTCGTATTAGTCTATCTACCCAAACATAATGACCACGTTCACTATAACGATAACTAAATTCCCCCTGTACACTAACAAACTTTAAGGCGATAACAAGGAAAAACAGTGACCAAATATTAGATGTTGTTAGTTCCGTTACTGCTTTTAATAAAGGAATACTTATGATATAAACGATTGCCACAATCCAAACTTGTGACCAAAACGTCCACGCTATTGCCTTTTTTAAATACAGCGACATTTTTGATTCTAATGGCAATAAATACACTTGGTCTGGCTCACGCAATAATGTCGTTGGACGGCTAAATGCTAGTAATACACCAATTATTAAGGCAATTAGCCCTTCAGCAGGAAAATCAGACTCAACGATTTTCAACCACTCACTATATTGATAGCCCCCAGCTCCAACAAGAAACACAAGTACAAGCGCTATATGTCCAGTGAAAACAAACTGCATATATTTTTGTACTTCACTTATATAGTGCATGAAGCGCGAGGACCATACATCACGCAAGTTCTTCATGGTCCCGCTCCTTCGTCATTGCAATATAAAGGTCATCCAATGTTGCATGTGGCATGCCAAACGTTTTACGTAAATCCACCATCGTGCCTTGCGCTCGAACGCGTCCCTCATGCAATAAAATAATTCGATCACAATGTTTTTCAGCTGTCGATAAAATATGCGTCGACATTAAAATGGATGCACCCTCTTTTTTCTTTGTATCCATCTGATCGAGCAATGATTGAATACCAAGTGGATCTAGTCCGACAAACGGTTCATCAATTATATACAGACTCGGGTTCACTAAAAAAGCACACATAATCATTACTTTCTGACGCATACCTTTTGAGAAATGCGATGGGAACCAATTTAAGCGTTTTTCCATACGAAATTCCTTCAATAATATTTCTGAACGAGCCGCTAGTGTAGCCTCATCTAAACCATAAGCCATTGCTGTTAATTCTAGATGTTCACGCAATGTTAACTCATCATATAAAACCGGTGTTTCAGGGATATATGAAAATGCTGTCCGATACTTGTCCATGTTTTCTTTTAACGTCACGCCATTTAGACGAATGTCGCCTTCTTTGGGAAGCATTGTTCCTATAATATGTTTAATGGTTGTACTTTTACCCGCACCATTTAAACCAATTAGCCCGACAAGTTCTCCTTTACCTATTGTAAATGACAATTCTTTAATAACAGGCTTCTTCGTATAACCGCCTGTCACATGCTGCACTTCTAATACCGACATACTCTCACTCCTCTTCTTGTTATTATTTTATCAAAAATTAGCAAATGATTCAGTTATGAGTATGATAGAATAAACTTACATATAAAAATTTAAGGGGGATTTTACGAATGAGCGATTGCCTATTTTGCAAAATCATTGATGGATCAATTCCAAGTACAAAAGTTTACGAAGACGAACATGTCTATGCATTCACGGACATTTCACCTGTTGCAAAAGGTCACACATTATTAATTCCAAAACACCATTGTCAGGATTTATTTGAAATGCCAGAAGATGTAGCGCGTAATTTATATGCAGTCGCGCCAAAGCTTGCCAATGCCATTAAAGCAGCATTTAACCCAATTGGTATGAATACAATTAATAACAACGGTGCTGCAGCTGGACAAACCGTTTTCCACTACCACTTACATTTTATTCCGCGTTACGATGAAAAAGAAGGCCTAGGCTTAATTTGGCAAACACAAACATACACACCAGAACAATTAACAGAAGTAGCCGACAGCATTAAAGCCAATTTATAGTGCCAGGCACTCAAACAATTTAGTACAAAACAGCTTATTAACTGGACATTGAACGCTATTGTCAAACGATCAATTTTAGCGTACAATCACAAATAAGTTTCGCTAACGGTCATGAGGACACGTTAGGAAACAAATAGATTAGCATAGTTGAGGAGAGATTAGAAATGAATACAAAAAATCTAGTGTTAATGGCACTTTTAGTCGGTGTCGGTGCTGCCCTTTATGTGGTCACACCAGGTATGGTAAATGGAATGAAGCCTGACTTCATGTTAACGATGATGTTTATCGGCATTTTATTGTTCCCTTCGATAAAAGAAACTTTTTTACTTTCTTTATCAACAGGGGTGCTTTCAGGTTTATTTACAACTTTCCCAGCAGGCTTTATCCCAAATATTATTGATAAAGCTGTTACAGGTTTTGTGTTTTTAGCAATCCTTATCGTGCTGAAAAAAGTTACGAATCATTTCGCTGTATCCGCTGTATTAGTTGGATTAGGTACGATTTTATCAGGTACTGTCTTTTTATCTGTTGCCCTATTTGTATTTAACGCTAACGTAGGCGCAACATTTGCAATGCTGTTTGTTGGGGTTGTAATACCAGCTGTTGCATTTAACGTCGTAGCATTTGTTATTATTTATCCTATCGTTGCGAAACTAGTGAAGCGTTCTAAATTCAACACAGCAATTTCGCAAGCATTATAAAACAGCACTAACCGCACTGTACTACTACTTTTAACAATTGTAGTTGCGGACGTAAGACGTTTTAAGCCTTAATATAAGGGAAGAAGCTAAACAGTGAGACAAAATCACTCGTTTAGCTTCTTTTTTCTTTTTTTATCGACTGATTTCATGGTTTAATAGAAGAAAGATAACAAATATAGAAATGAGGTATTTACTATGAAAGCACAACCATTTTTAATCGGATTAACAACAGGTATTATAGGAGGCGCAATTGCAGTCCTTTTCTCAACACCTCAATCGGGCCAACAATTACGTTCTACAATACTTTCCAATACTGATAGTGCCAAACTAAAACTTCAAGATGTAAAACATCAAGTCAGCAACGTTAAACAATCCGTGGGCACATTAACAAATGAAGCAAAAAATAATATACCACAAATAATAAATGATCTAAAACAATCGATTACTACCTTTACGCAAGAAATCGAACCGACAAAGAATAATTTACAACAAGAAATAGAAGCATTACAGAATTCAATTAACGAAATCGAGAAAAACGTTGCACAATTCACCGATAAAAAGAAAAAACCGCAAGAAAAAGTGCAGGCATAAAGTTTTACACAAGGATATCAAAGCCTATTTTTTTACCAAAAATAATCATCAAAATGTTATTTTTTAACCACTTTTCAATTTTTTAATTTTTCTAACTTTAAACTTTTTTTCTTTATTGCTATAATAATTTTAAAACGTTAAAGAAAGCAGTAGGTGATGGCTTTGTCAGAGGAATTATACACTCAAAAAGAAGCAATGCTATACAGTCAAAGAATTGCACAATTATCAAAAGCTTTATGGAAAGCAGTTGAAAAAGATTGGCAACAATGGATTAAACCATACGATTTAAACATTAACGAGCACCATATTTTGTGGATTTCATATCATTTAAAAGGGGCTTCCATTTCAGACGTAGCAAAATTTGGTGTAATGCACGTTTCAACAGCATTTAACTTCTCGAAAAAGTTAGAGGAACGAGGATTACTGAAGTTTTCGAAACGCGATGATGACAAGCGTAATACTTATGTAGAGCTAACTGAAACAGGGACAGACCTTATTATTGAAATGAATAGCAATTATCATAACACATATCATTCTGTGCTTGAGGGCTCGCTTGCTTTGAAAGATTTATATGGTCGTTTCCCAGAATTTTTAGATGTGATGGCTGTTATTCGTAATATTTACGGTGAAGACTTTATCGATATTTTTGAACGTTCATTTCAACACTTCCGTGATTCCTTTGACACGTTAGAAGAACGTTCAACTGTAAAAGGATAATTTATGCTAAAAAAGGAGGCATTTCAGAAACATTTCTGAAATACCTCCTTTCTCTTGCAATCTTATAGAAATCAATTTACATTGAATAGGAACCTTCCCTATTATGGAGTTGATATTTAACGTGCACTGTTGGAAAATTTTAAACCTTGAACATCATTATGGAACAACACGTATTGTAATGATGGCTGTAATTGTTTTTCTCACTGTCTTTTCCGTGTCCTATGTGACATTTAATTTATTTAACGATGAGTATTATACTGATCATTTGTTCTGGCTATTTGTAATTGCCGTCCTTGCGCTTTATCCTATTCATAAATGTTTACACTTTCTAGCATTATATGACTTACGTCAGCATCTCAAATTACGTATAAAGAAACAGTTTTACTTTATTCCTGTACTGCACATGCGTATCCGTGAGCCATTATCTAAAAACCGATATATTTTCGCATTACTTGCACCATTTATCGTGTTAAATACAAGTATCGTTATTGCTACATGGCTACTACCTGCCTATACACATTACGGTACATTACTTTTAGCGTATCATTGTAGTTTATGTTTAATTGATATTCTTTACGTGAAGTATTTGTTGAATTCACCTAAAGATGCCCAAATTGAAGAAACGCCGAAGGGCTATGAAATTTTAGTACCACCTACAATTAACTGATTCGCTTGTACTTGTGTTTTATTGACGTTTTTTGATATGCTAATAATACTGAAAGAGGGGAGGAATAGACTTGCTATTAATGATTGTAGTTCTATTCTCGGTATTCTATTTATTTCAAATCAATCGCATGACCTACGCACTGTGCATGCGACGTGAAATTCCCGAAGAAAACCAACCAAAGATATTCCGAACTATCAATATACTTATTACAATTTTACTTGTTTCATTTTATGTTGAAATTTTATTCGCGGTCTAATGAAGATGCATCCGCGCCAGTCCGCACGCGGGTCATGTATTTAAAACATCCATGCAGCAATGGGAAATTAATTGACGCCAAATTTTTTCGGCCTCGACCCAAGCGTGCGGAGCGAATGCCTAGATATTGATAAGAAAAGCTAAGGAATAGCATATCCTTAGCTTTTCGGCATTTTATTAATTAGTATAGGAACGCTGCACCAACAATAATTAATAAAATAAATAACACAACTAATAAAGCAAAGCCTGAGCCGTAGCCACCGCCACCACCGTATCCTCCGTTGCTCATAACTTCACCCCCTTTCTTTTCTATATCCTATGCGCTTTGAAATTTGAAATTTAGGCTATACTCAAGGGGGAACCATTTTGTTTTTAAAACGTTTATGTTATAGTAAAAAATGGACGAAATGAATTAAGGAGAGAATATCCATATGAAAAAGACTGTATTATCTTTAACATTAGCAGCCTCAATTTTAGCTCTTGGTGCTTGTAGTGGAGCTGATAGCAAAGCATTAGTTACATCTAAAGTAGGCGATATTTCAGTATCTGATTTTAACGAAAAAGCGAAAACTTTAACAGGCTCTTATGTATTACAACAGATGGTGACTGAAAAAGTATTAGCAGACAAATATGAAGTGACTGATAAAGAAATTAAAGAACAATATGATGCAACTGCATCACAGTTCGGCGATAGCTTTGCACAAGCACTAGCAGAAAACGGCTTAACTGAACAAGGCTTTAAAGATTCTTTACGTGTACAACTACTTCAAGAAAAAGCTTTAAAAGACAAAGCAATTAAAGAAGAAGACGTAAAAAAATATTATGAGCAAATGAAAACAGAATTAAATGGTCGCCACATTCTTGTAGCAGATGAAAAAACTGCGAAAGAAGCGATTGAAAAAATTAAAGGTGGCGCTTCTTTTGCTGATGTTGCAAAAGAATACTCAACTGATACTGGTTCTGCTGCAAAAGGCGGAGAGTTAGGTTGGTTTACAGTTGGTTCTATGGTAGATGAATTCAATGATGCGGCTTATGCCCTTCCATTAAACACATTAAGTGAGCCAATTAAATCAAGCTACGGCTACCACGTAATTGAAATTACGGAAAAGCGCGATGTAAAAGATGTAGGCGCATTTAAAGATGAAGAAGAAAAAATTCGTACAACAATGTTAAACAAGCTTACACAAACTGGTGAAGCACAAACATTGTTAAAAGACATCATCGCTCAATTAGCAAAAGATGCAAACTTTAAAACTTCTGATAAAGAATTAAAAGAAGCTTTAGAATCTTTTACAATAACAAGTGAAGAACAAGCAAAAGCAGATGAAGAAGCTGCTAAAAAAGCTGCAGATGAAAGCACAGACAAAGAATCTAAATAGTAATTATTTTACTATATGAAAAAGGGTTACGCCAATACAGGCGTAACCCTTTTCGTTTTACTGAATATTTGGCTTGTAAAATGATCGATTATCGAGTGGAAATAGTCTCTCTGTAAATTCTCCAGGACCTGTTTTACCTAATGCGCGTGTAAGCATATTCATTTTTGCATCAATGTTATCAATATAATGTAAAATTTCCGCTTCTTGAATCATTGGCTTTTTCGGGCTTCCCCATTCCTCTTTCCCATGATGCGACAACACTAGATGTTGTAAGAGCATCACTTCTTCGCCTTCGATTTCAAGTTCGCTTGCAATTTTAGCAATTTCATTGACCATAATCGTAATATGACCAAGTAAATTACCTTCTACAGTGTACATTGTCGCCACCGGACCTGATAGTTCAACAACCTTACCAATATCATGTAAAATAATTCCCGAATATAATAGATCCCGATTTAGTGTTGGATATAAATCAGCAATGGCTTTCCCTAGCTTTAACATCGATACCATATGGTCTAATAAGCCTGATGCATAATCATGATGGTTTTTTGTTGCTGCTGGAAATACTAAAATAGCATCCTGGTGCTTTTTAATAGCTGCACGCGTAATACGTGAAATATTTGGATTTTTAATATCAAAGAAGAATTGTGTCAATTCCTCATAAAGCTCTTCTTTTGGCGTAGCAGCAGAAGGAACTAAATCATTAACGGCAATTCCCTCCTCCGGCTTTGCCACACGAATTGTTTTGATACGTAATTGGTTTTTCCCACGATAGTCATGAATTTCTCCACCTACATGCACTATCGCCTCTGTATGGTACATTTTTTCATGATCTTCGTTTGTATCCCATAGTTTCGCCTCAATATCTCCACTTTTATCTTGTAGTAACAGTGACATAAATGGCTTCCCTACAGTGGTAACCCCTTTTGTCGATTGTTTAATTAATAAAAATTGATCAACTGATTCTCCAACTTGGAGCGTCGTAATACCTTTCATGTTGACGTCACTCCCCTTTCATTTGCTAGTGCTCCTAGATCGACAATTTGCTCTTTTTGCCAAAGTGCGAGCATCTCTTCATGGCAAGTAAAATATAAAATTTGACGTTCATATCCTACTTCTTTCATTAATTGTACCATTTTGTTTGTACGGTTTCGATCAAAATGGACAAAAGGATCATCCATTATAAATGGAAATGGCGCTGACGTTGCAAGGGTTTTCGCTAATGCCATTCGCAATGAAATATAGACCTGCTCCTTTGTAGCTTGTGATAATTCTGCTACATGATAGCGTAAGCCAGAAACTGCTTGCGCCTCAAAATAGCCTTCCTCATGAATGAAAAGTTTATCGTAACGACCACCTGTTAACGAATGGAATATAGCATTTACCTGTGTAAGTACATGTGGTAATTTTTCTTCACGCAAACGGAATAATGTTTCATGAATAGCTGTTGCTAACGCTTTTTTAGTAGCCCATTGCTCCATTAGCTGTTGCAACAATGCTTTTTCTTGCTCAAACTGCTGCAACAATAGACCATATTGTTCATCGTTAAGCAAATGTTCCTTTTCAATCTGCAAGGCAGCCCGCTCTTCTAAGCAATGTTCAATTTCTATTCGAACGGCATTGCGTACTTCTTCCAGTGCTTGTATTTTTTCATGAAGTTGTTCCGCACTTAAAAAGCTTTCTTGCTGTTGCATATCTAATGAGGCTAATTGATATTGAATCGCTTGTAGTTCGGACTGAAGCTTTTGCTGATGTTGAAATTGTTCATATGCCTCGTAAAATGCGTTTTCTGATTCTACATTTGCGTCATGAAATAATTTTGCTATTTCCGATTCATAGTTTTCCAAAAGCGGTTGTACTTCTTGTTTTTTTGAATGTATTTGAGCGAGTTGTTCCTTTGTTTGCAACATCTGTTGTTGCTCCTGCTGAATTGCTAAATATGTTGAGCGTAGATGTACAAAAATTTCCTGCTCACTATACTCATTCTTTAAAACTTGCTGTAGCGTTTCATAAAGCTCATTTTTTTCAGATTGTATAGCATGTAAAAGCTTATATATGCTTGTTTTTTTGACTACCAACTCTTGTACACCACGAATACGCATAAATAACTCTGGTAAAAGTGACCGCGGTACGCTTCCCTCTAAGCGAAAACGTTCCAAAAAGCTTTGCAGCATATGTGTTGCCTCGGCGCTTACTTGCTCAGCTTGTTGAATTTTATGTTCGAGCTGTGCATACTGTCGTTCTTTATCAAGCTGTTGCTCGTTAGCTAGCATCCAACGATCTTCAAGCCGTTGTTTTTTCACAAGTAACACTTGAACAATATTTTCTTCTTGCTCTAGTTCTCTCAGTAATTGGCTATTATGCTCAGGAGGCCCATCATCAGCTTGTTTCGCTTGTTTTAAATACAATAAGAATACTAGCGATAAGATGGCACCAATAACCATTACCGCCCAATTCTTTTCTAAAATACCGTAAATAAGCGCAACAATACTTATAGCTAACACAAGGATAACAAAAAGTGTTGGCTGCTTCTGTTTTGAGCGTTGCGATTTAACATGACGCAATTGTTCTAAGCGCCTTTTTCTCTGGGGCCACTGTGCTAAAATATGTTCTTCCTCAGCTGTTAATGACTCCTGCTGAAGGTGTTTTTTCTGTCGAGAAATGCTATCTAGTTCCTCATGTATTCGCTCTAACGATTGTAGATAAAACTTGAGCTCTTCCTCAGCTTCATTTAAGACAGTCAACTGTCGCTGAAATTGTTCCTCTTGTTGCAAAGATACAGTTCCCTCTAAAAGGGCTGCTTGAGCTTCCAATTCCTGCACGCCTAATAAACGAAACTGTGCTTCAATATCTTGCTCTAGTACAAACAGCTCGTCCTTCAGGTTCTGCTCTTTGACGAGGAGCTGATTCCAAGTTGCTTCTTTATTCATCAGCCTTGAAATCTCTTCAATTGCTTGTTCATCTGCTGTCAATTGAAGCTTCCTTTTTAAAGCTTGATATTGTTCATCTAGCTGAGTCATCTGTAATGTTTCGTGCGTCAGTCGATCTTTTAACTGTTCGTAACGTCTAATTCCTTCTGGTGGAAATTGAACATGTGCATAACTTTTATATGATTGCTGTAGCGTTTCTTGCTGTTCAATAAGTGGCATTGCCTGTTTGATGACCGTAAGTTGCTGCCAATCTTGTTGCAGTGTCTTTTGTTGTTTATTTAAATCTTTCAATCTTTGCTCAAGTTGCTGTAATTTGAGTGATTTATCTTCGAATGTATGGATTGTAGCCTGTTCTTTCTTAATAGCCTTTTCAAGTTGCTTTAAATACTCGATTTTTTGATTAATGAGCGGAACTTTACCAGATTTTTTAAAAAGCTCTCCAGCGTCTTTTTCTAATTTTTTTTCAAGCGCAGATAGCCGATGAATACCAGTTGTCCCTGATGCAAGCAATAGATGTGTCAATTCATCCTCTGACATTTTTTCGATACCTTGCAGTTCATGAATTGAAAATGAAAAAATCGCTTCAAATGATGCGCGTGAATAGCCATATAAAAGCTTGGCTAAAAGCTCGTCATGCCCCTTCATACCATCTTCTGTATATACAGTAACATCACCAGTAGCCTTTCCTTTAACACGTTCAATTGTACATTGACCATATATTGGGTGGAGAATAGTCAGCTGCCCCCCAAATTTCGGTGATGTTTTTGGCTCGTATTTTCGCTGGCTTTGTTGCTTTGTCGGAAATCCAAAAAGCATCTGTAAAATAAATTGCTGTATGGTCGTTTTACCAGCTTCATTCATGCCATAAAAAATAGTGACACCGTCTTGCAAAGAGATTGTGATATTTTCATGCTTACCAAAGCCGTAAATGTGGATTTTTTGTATCGTTAGCAAAGTTTTCACGCCCTTTGAATTTCATCGGTTAATAACTCCTGAGCATCCAGCTTCAAATGTTCAATTTCTCGTTCTGTTAAAGGTTCTACAAATCTTGCACCACTCGCATGCTGGTACAAATCCTTTAAAATATCTTTCCAATCAGAAATATCCCACTGCTCCATTACACTGATTACTGATTCAGTCATAGTAGTCGACTCATGTGATGATGAAACTTTATGCAAAATAAGTTTTTGCACCCATCCCATTGGTTCAATCCCATCTTCTGACTCCCGAATTGTTTCAAGCCATTCTTCTACCGAAGCATGCTCAAATAATGCTGCAGCTTCTTCATCTATATTTTTTAAATGAAGCTCAATTACAGATGCTCCATATGCCATTCGATTATGAGCGATTGCCTCTTCACATTTTTGTAGCAACTCATTTGCATGAAGCACATTTGTGCAATCCACCTCCACCATATTATAGACAACAGCAGAAGTCGGCATAAATGTTAAATTAGCAGATGTTTGCGATAAGGTTACATCATAAAATCCTTTCACTCCTTGTTCATTGCGGTGTCTACTTTGAATATTACCTGGATAAACAATCGGAGGTTCGTTGTGTAATAGCTGTCGTTTATGAATATGGCCAAGCGCCCAGTAATGGTATCTTTTTTCAAGAAGTTGCTCTTTTTTAAATGGTGCATATACCGCATGTGTAGAATCGCTTGCTTCACTGCCATGCAGCATACCTATATGAATTGCATGCTGATCCTGCGCAACAGGATAACGATCAATCATCGATTCCTTAACATGACGCTCACCATAGCTAAAACCATAAATATTTACTTGCTGACCACGTATTTTTAATTGTACAACACTCGTATCAGCTGGTAATTCGTAAACATTACTTGGCAAAGCAAAACGTGTCCAAGAACCATGTAAGTGGTCATGATTGCCATAGCTGACAATGACGGGGATATTATGTTCAAATAGCGTCTCCATCGCTGCCTGAAAACGTCTTTGTGCCTGTAAACTGCGATTTTCGCCATCATAAAGATCCCCTACAATGAGTAGGAAATCTGGTCTTTCTTCGATTGTCTTCTGAATAATTTTATCAAATGCTTCAAAAGTACTTGCTCGAATTTTTTTTAGATTCTTTTCAGGTAATCCAAATAAGCCTTTAAAAGGACTATCTAAATGTAAATCTGCCATATGGAAAAAACGAATTGCGGACATCCAATCACCTCTACTAATTAATTAAACCTTTGTTCATTATTTCGTCTAGATTTTCATTGTGCTTGTACAAAGCTTTGTAGCTTTATGCCCTGTACAAAAGGATCAATCGAAAGCGAATATTTGTTCTATTTTATCATACTTCATGTTAGTTGAGAAACGAAATCATAGAACTATTGATCTTCATGTTGTACTAAATTTTCCACATTTTTCGTAAATTATCGAAATATTCGCTAGATATACCGTGAAGTTTATATTTCTTCTATGTATAATAGATATATATTCAAGTAAAGGGTGGGGTTTGTTTATGAATAATTATCGTTTTACAGCTTTTGAAAAAACTGGGGAAACACTTTTTGATGAAACTTGGACTTTTGAAAGCGATGAAGCTGCAAAAGTAAATGGTCAACAGCAAATCGTAGAGAAGGGCGTTGCAGAAAAAACACATCGCCTTGTTAACTCTTCTGGGAAATTAATATTATTCCATGTTTAAACTACGAAATTAGAAAGACACGTAGAAAATACTCTAGGTGTCTCTCACAGTAACAAAGTTTGCAAATAGTTATATAATTGATAAATCGGCAAGCCCCACCACTTCACTTTTGTGGACGAGATCGAGCATCCGAAATGGAATCACTCTTTTCTCGTAACAGAAGTCTATGTGATGGGGCTTGCGTCGTATTAAAATCCATTGGGATTAATATTTAATGTTTGTATTCAGCTTGTGGACCATGCTAAATGCCTTAATGTCCTACAAAGACCGGTGTTCTTTTTTCAACAAATGCATGGATGCCTTCTAAATGATCAGCCGTTTTACGCATAGCAGATTGGCCTTGAGCTTCCATCGCTAAAACGCTCTCTAACTGCGGCAAATTTTGTGCATGTAAAACCTTTTTAGTCATAATCATTGAAGCAATTGGTGATGCTAGCATCTTTCCAACTAATTGATCAGCCACTGCAAAGACCGATCCTTCAGGCGCAACATAATCGATTAAGCCTATATTGTGTGCTTCCTCGGCTGTTAGTACTTTGCCTTCCCAAATCATTTGTTTCGCTTTCACAGTGCCAAGTCTTTCCTTCATAAAGAAATGGCCACCACCATCTGGAATTAACCCAATCCCTATAAAATTCATAGCAAGCTTACTATTTTCACAGGCAACTACGATATCAGCACCTAGTGTTAAACTAAAGCCTAACCCTGCTGATGCACCATGAACCGCAGCAATAACAATCATTGGTAGTTGGTAATAAGCTTTGACGATACGTGTTAAATATACCATTGCCTCATCGATATTTAGCGGCTTATTTGGATCAAGCATTGCTTTAATATCACCGCCCGCAGAAAAGACCTTTCCTTCCCCACGAATAACTAAAACCTGTATTTCTTGCTCCTGCTGTAATGCTTCAAAACACTCTGCTAATTCACGCATCATCACATCATCCATCGCATTCATAGCATGTGGTCGATTTAGCGTTAAAGTAGCACGACGCTCTAATTTTTCTAATGTAATTGTTGAAAATTCCATGCCCTACACCCCCAAATATGAATAGTCATTCACTATGTACTATTCGTGTTTTTTCTGAAAACTCCTTCTCTCCTACGCAAAATAGTCGTTGTTATGCTATATTTAATGTCGAATAATGAAATTGAAGGTGGGTATTTTTGTGACACAAAAGGACTTTCGTGTATTACTTTATTATAAATATGTTGCTATTGAGGACCCAGAAGCATTTGCCGAAGAGCATTTAGCATTATGTAAAGAAATTGGTCTACTTGGTCGTATTTTAGTAGGTTTAGAGGGCATAAATGGTACAGTTTCTGGTACGATTGTGCAAACTGAAAGCTACATGAATTATATGAAAGCGGACCCTCGTTTTAGCGATATTATGTGGAAAATCGATGAAGTAGAAGGGCATACTTTTAAAAAGATGCATGTCCGACCTCGTACGGAGATTGTACACCTCGGCTTAGAAAATGATATTAACCCTTTAGAAATAACTGGGGATTATTTAACACCAAAAGAATTTATGACTCGTATGCAAGAAGACAATACGGTTATTATAGATGCACGTAACGATTATGAATTTGATTTAGGACATTTCCGCAATGCGGTGCGCCCTGAAATTGAAAACTTCCGTGATCTTCCGGCTTGGATGGAGGAACATAAAGAAGACTTTACTGGTAAAAACATCTTAACTTACTGCACAGGCGGCATTCGCTGTGAAAAATTTTCTGGCTGGTTAAAACGTGAAGGCTACGGTGAAAGTGTCGGTCAACTACATGGTGGTATTGCAACGTATGCTAAAGACCCTGAAGTAAAGGGACAATTATGGGATGGCCAAATGTTTATTTTTGATCGCCGCCGCAGTGTGCCTATTAATCAGGTCGAGCATGTGGTGATTGGTAAGGACTATTTTACAGGCGAACCAACAGAACGCTATACAAACTGCGCTAATCCTGAGTGCCACAAATTAATGCTATGTGAGGAAAAGCACGAGGCATTTTATATGCGTAGCTGTTCAGACGATTGCCGTCGCGCAAAACGTAATTTTTTCGTTGAAGAAAATGAATGGACAAAAGAGCAAGTAGAAGAACAAATAGCAAAAATTGCACAAGTTCAAAAATAAAATTGTTTGGGTGCCTGGCACTTCACGCAGCACATCGTAAGCCGCAACCGTCGCAATCGCGCCGTCTGTTGTGGCTTACTTTGCGTGCGTTCCCATAGGATTTTTCTTAGATTATGGCTACGCCATAAGAATTCAAAATTGTTTGAGTGCCTGGCACTTATGATTGTTGTGCTAAAAAGCGGCCAACTTGTCGTCCGCTAAATAAACATCCTCCGACAAACGTTCCTTCCAATGCGCGGTAACCATGTACACCGCCCCCTCCGAAACCACTAACTTCTCCTGCTGCAAATAACCCTGGTACCGGTTGTCCATCCATGCCAAATACAGCTCCATCTAAATTCGTCTGTAAGCCCCCTAATGTTTTGCGGGTTAAAATATTTAATCGTACTGCAATAAGGGGCCAATTTTTTGTATCTAAAATTTTATGTGGTTTTGCAACCCGCACTACTTTATCACCAATATAATTTCTTGCTCCATGTATTGCATTTACCTGTATATCTTTCGTAAATTTATTGTCCATTTCACGATCCCGAGCTAATATTTGCTCTTTAATTTTAAGAAAATCAAGCAATTCATTTCCTGCAAGCTTGTTCATGCCATCTACTAGCTGCTTTAAATCGTTTGCAATAACAAAATCCTCACCATGATTTTTAAAAGCTTGGATCGGTGCAGGTGGACCCGGTAAAATGCGTTTCATTAACTCTGATATGCTTTTATTCGTTAAGTCGGGATTTTGTTCTGAACCTGATAAAGCAAACTCCTTTTCAATGATTTTTTCCGTTAAAATAAACCATGAATAATCATAACCTGTTTTTTGTATGGCCTCTAACGTACTTAATGTATCAAACCCTGGAAAGTTCGGTGCTCCAAAGCGATTTCCCTCAGCATCAAACCATAAAGATGATGGACCTGGCAGAATACGAATACCGTGGTTTGGCCAAATTGGGTCCCAGTTTTTTAAACCCTCTGTATAATGCCACATCCGATCACGATTGACGATACGACCACCCGCATGTTCAGTAATTTCTAACATGCGACCATCTACATAAGCTGGTACGCCACATACTATATTTTTTGGCGGAGTGCCAAGTCGAGCTGGCCAATTTTTGCGTACTAAATCTATATTTGCACCAATGCCCCCACTTGCGACAACGACTGCCTTTGCTTCATAGGAAAAAGCACCTACCCCAATGCGTGAACTTTGCTCTCCTCGTTGTGCAAAGCTTTCAGCTAAAATTGTGCCACTAATGCCAGTAATTCGACCATCCTTTTGTATAAATTCATCCACACGATGTCTCGGCTTAAAATCAATAATTCCTTCCTTTATCGCCTTTTTCACTTTATCTGCAAAAGGCTTTACAATCCCTGGCCCAGTTCCCCACACAATATGAAAGCGAGGAACCGAATTACCGTGACCTCCCGCTAATGAGCCACCTCGCTCAGCCCAACCAACAACAGGAAAAAACTTTATACCTAATGATTTAAGCCATGCGTATTTTTCACCTGCAGCAAAATCTACATAAGCCCTTGCCCATTTGTAAGCCCATGAATCCTCATCTTCTAAACGATCGAAGCCAGCAGTCCCTAGCCAATCCTGCCATGCAAGCTCTTTACTATCTTTAATACCAAGCCTTTTTTGCTCTGGTGAATTTACTAAAAATAGCCCACCAAAAGACCAAAATGCCTGTCCTCCCATTGAATTTTCAGGCTCTTGGTCCACCAGTAGTACACGTTTCTTTGCATCGATTAACTCACAGGCTGCAACTAGTCCCGCTAAACCAGCTCCGACAATTGCTACATCATATTTCATCCCAACACCCCCGAAAAATCTAAATCTATCTTTCTTTACATACATTCTTCTCTTATTGGCACTTTACCTCCTTATCGTTTTATAATTTCGACAAATATGTGGCATTAACGAAATGTTCGCATTCCGTCTTAAATCAGAGGAAGTTTTATGTAAATAATCTAATTTAATATAATTATCCTCCAAAAACTTTTTATCTTTTTACACTCGCTAAACCCCTATATTCTCTGTCTTGACACATTCGTTAGCGCTTACAATGTCCTCTGTGAAAAGACGAACAATAAAAACAACTAAAGTATAAATAGTTCGTGTATAAGCAGTTTTCAGACTTTTGAAGGGAGTAATTTTAATCTTTTTTTGAATAATTGTTGACAAAGGTGAACAATAGGGATTATGATGTTAACAAATTTAATCACACAAAAATATAACGACGGAGACACGCTAGTCGAAAGAAAATCCAAAGAGAGCTGATGGTTGGTGTAAATCAGTGATTTCTACGATATAGTTCCACTCCCGAATAGACGAGCCGAAAACCAAAAGTAAGCCTGTCCGTCACATGCACGTTACGCATATAGCTAAGACTGCAACGAAATTCTTTCGAGCAGTAATTAAGGGTGGTACCGCGAACCTATATTTTTCAGCCTTTCGCCCCTTACGACACAATATTTGTGTTCGTAAGGCGCGGAAGGCTTTTATATTTTTCGATAAAGAAGATTGTTTGCATGATGTAGAACCCGCAATTTAACAAAATGCGGACTGCACATATAGACATCACTAATAATTTTATTTAAAAGGAGCTAATTACAAATGACTACTGCAACAAAAACAATTAACGTATTTATCGCTGATCCACTAAGTGAAGATGGTATTTTCCCATTACGCCAAGAAAAAGATTTAGATTTAAACGTAATTATCGATACTGGACTAGCACCTGAGGAATTAATGGCAAAAATCGCTGATATTGATGTCTTACTCGTTCGTTCTCAAACAACAGTAACACGCGAAGTAATTGAAGCGGCAAAAAGCTTAAAATTAATCGGACGTGCTGGTGTAGGTGTAGACAATATTGACCTAGCTGCTGCAACAGAACACGGTATTATCGTTGTTAATGCACCAGATGGTAACACAAACTCTGCCGCTGAACATACAATCGCAATGATGACTTCTCTTGCTCGTCACATTCCACAAGCTTTCAATACATTGAAAAATGGGAAATGGGATCGTAAATCATATGTTGGGGTCGAGCTTAAAAATAAAACGCTTGGTGTTGTTGGCTTCGGTCGTATTGGCGTAGAAGTAGCTTACCGTGCAAAAGGTCAACGTATGAACATTATGGCGTACGATCCATTCTTAACTGATGAACGTGCTAATGAGCTAGGTGTTACAAAATCTACTGTCGAAGAAATTTGTGCTGCTGCAGATTTCATTACAGTACACACACCATTACTACCAGAAACACGTAACCTTATTAACAAAGAAAAGTTTGCAATGATGAAAGAGGGCGTACGTATAATTAACTGTGCTCGTGGTGGTATCATTAATGAGGATGACCTATATGATGCTATTGTTGAAGGAAAAGTAGCAGGCGCAGCTCTTGACGTTTTCGTTTCTGAGCCAGCGACTGACCACAAATTACTAACTTTACCACAAGTAATTGCAACACCGCACTTAGGTGCTTCTACAATTGAGGCACAAGAATCTGTAGCAGTTGACGTATCAAACGATATCATTAAATTCTACAAAACAGGTACGGTAACAAACCCAGTAAATATGCCATCAATTCCGAAAGAACTACTTGCACAAGTAGAACCTTTCTTTGAATTAGCTGAAAAACTTGGTTCATTCTTATCTCAAATAACAGCTGAGCCAGTTAAAGAAATTAACCTATCTTATGCTGGTGAAGTTGCAAACTATGACGTACGTCCTTTAACTTCTAATGCTTTAAAAGGTTTATTAGCTAAAAACCATGGTAATCACGTTAATGACGTCAATGCTCGTTATTTATCTGAACGTATTGGTATGAAAATTAACGAACATAAAACAACTACTGCAAAAGGCTTCACAAGCTTAATTACAGTTGAAGTAAAAACGGCTACTGAAACACATACTGTTGCTGGTACATTATTAAATGGCCTTGGTGCACGTATCGTAAAAGTCGAAAACTACGTAGTAGACGTTGTACCAGAAGGTCACCTTCTTTACATTAAAAACACAGATAAACCAGGTGCGATTGGACGCGTAGCAACAAAACTAGCTGAAAAAGATATCAACATCGCAACAATGCAAGTTGGGCGTGCTGAAGTTGGTGGAACAGCTGTAATGATGCTAACAGTCGATAATGTTGTTACGGAAGAAGATTTAACATACGTTTCACAACTTGAAAACATCGATGAAGTAAAAGCAATTGATCTTTAATCATTAAATTTACGTTAGCAGAGAGTTTCGTGCTCTCTGCTTTTTTGTGCATTTAAAAGCTGATGCTATTAGCTACTTTTTATTTTTTATTAAAAAAAGTACCTCAGAGAGACAATTCTGAGGTACACACTTTTAAATTGGACTAATGAATAGTTGTACATCATTTCAATGCAATACAAATATTTTTTGCTTCCGTGAAAAACTCTAAGCTATGGTGACCACCTTCACGCCCTACACCACTCTTTTTAAAACCCCCAAACGGTGCACGTAAATCACGTACAAACCAGCAGTTGACCCAAATTGTTCCTGCACGAACATCGTGCGAAATACGGTGTGCTCGTTGTAAATTTTCTGTCCAAATTACAGCATTCAATCCGTATTCTGTGCCGTTTGCAATGGCAAGTGCCTCTGCCTCTGTATCAAATGGAATAATCGTAACAATGGGACCGAAAATTTCCTCTTGGCAAATGCGTGCTTGCGGGTTTTCCTGTAAATAAATAGTCGGTTGTAAGTAATAGCCAGTACTCAAATGGGCTGGTAATTCAGGGCGCTCCCCTCCGTAAATAAGCGTAGAGTTTTCATATTCAGCGATGCTTAAATAGCTCGTTACCTTGTTATAATGTGCTTGACTTACGACTGGCCCCATATTCGTCTTGGCATCTTGAGGATCGCCAACAACTAATGCTGATGCCGCTGCTTTAAAACGTATAAGGAATTCATCTAAAATAGTACGCTGCACTAAAATGCGTGACCCAGCTAGACAAACTTGACCAGAATTCATAAATGCCGCCTGAATTGATACAGGAATGGCTTTGTCCAAATTCGCATCTTCAAAAATGATGTTCGCTGCCTTTCCGCCTAATTCAAACGATACCTTTTTCAATGAATCTGCGCCATTTTTCATTATGGCTTTACCTGTTGTTGTTTCCCCCGTGAAAGAAATTAAATCGACTTCAGGATGTGTAGTCATAAATTCTCCTGCTGACTGTACACCAAAGCCATGCACAACATTAACGACCCCATCCGGGATTCCAGCCTGTTGTGCAATCTCACCAAGCAACGATACAGTTAATGGTGTAATTTCTGCTGGTTTTATAACTGCTGTATTTCCTGAAGCTAAACATGGGCCAAGCTTCCATGTTGTGAGCATAAAAGGTAAATTCCACGGTGTAATTAATGCAGCAACCCCAACTGGCTCATAGCGCGTATAATTTAAATACGCATCGTCCATTGGGTATACTTCGCCACCTTGGTGCTCCATAAAATCCGCAAAAAATTTCAAGTTTTCCGCTGCCCGAGGTATTTCACGTTCTAATGCAACCTGGTAAGGCTTCCCTACATCTAAAGCCTCTAAGCGTGCTAACTCCTCTTTACGTTCAACAATGATTTCAGCCATCCGCCGTATTTTTGCACAGCGCTCCGATAATGGCATTGTTCGCCAAGGCCCTTCTTCAAAAGCTTGACGCGCAGCTTCACAAGCACGATCTACATCCTCAAAACTTGCTTCGTGTACCTGTGCAATAATTTCTTGAGTAGCAGGATTTTTCACCTCGAACAATGTTTGAGAAGAAGATTCTACATATTCCCCATTAATAAATAGTTTTACTTCTTTCAATTTCGTTTGTGTATTCGCCATGATAGACCACTCCTTACTCTTCATTTTGTCGACGTTGGATGGACTTTCCTGATATTCCCCAATGAGAACTTGGGATTTCATTTAAACATACACGAATCGTTTCAAGCGGTGCATCAAACACCGATGAAACCGTTTTACTGATTTCTTCAATTAATTGTTCCTTTTGTTCAGATGTACGGCCCTCAATGAATGTTACTTGAATAAATGGCATATCGTCTCCTCCTTATCTATAGCTCAACTTGAACAGATAATGGTTCCATACCGTCAAAACTTACGCTAAAGCTATCGCCTGAACGCATTGTCGCAGAGCCTGTTAGTGCACCACTAAGTACAACATCTCCCGCTCGAATGTGCTGGCCCCGAGCAATTAATTTATTTGCCATCCACGCTATTGCTCTTGCTGGATGCCCCATAACAGATCCTGCCGTACTCGTTGCAATAATTTCATCATTTTGTGAAAAAATACACCCCATATTGACTAGATCAACTTCACTTAACGTATATTTTTGCGAACCCACTATGTAGCGAGAGGAAGATGAGTTATCAGCAATTACATCCGGTAATGTAAAATTGAAGTTCAAATAGCGACTATCAATTATTTCCATGGCAGGAGCAATATACTCAGTCGCGGTCAGTACTTGTGCAACAGTAACTACCGGACCAATTAAATCCTGCTTAAACACAAAGGCAACTTCAGGTTCAATTTTCGGATGAATGAGTGATTTTAACGATATCGGTTGTTGTACATTTAACGCCATATTCGCTAATAGCACACCGTATGAAGGCTCATGAACACCCATCATTTGCTGTTTAGCTTTACTTGTTAAGCCAAGCTTGAATCCTGAAATGGTTGTCTGCTCATGTTTACACTTTAGTTCAATTAGTTTGGCTTGAATTTCATAGGCAGTTTCTACAGTCAATTCTGGATATTGCTCAACAAACTTCGTAACCTCATAGACATCCCGCTCTGCTAGATATAATTCATACGCAATTTGCTCTAGCGTATCGGTTTTCATCATTGCGAGTTCCTCCATTCTACTTATACTGTCTGCTTAGCATTTGCTATATTACGAGCTATTTCTGCTATTAAATCCTCTTGACCACCAACGGCTTTCATTTTGCCAAGTTCCACTAAAATTTCACGCTCATCTACGTTATATTTTTTCGCAGCCTCCTGAGTAAATAATAAAAAGCTTGAATACACACCAGCATAGCCCATCATTAAGCTAGACCCTGTTATTTCCTGTGACCGTGGCATAAATGGTGCTACTACTTCATTCGCAACATCTATTGTTCTATATAAATCAATGCCAGTTTCATAACCTAGACGATTAAAAACTGCAACCATTACTTCAGTTTGAGTATTGCCACTTCCTGCTCCCAAACAGCGTAAACTACCATCCACATACGTAGCACCTGCTTCAACTGCAGCCATCGTATTTGCCATAGCTAGTGATAAGTTATTATGCGCATGAAAGCCAATTTCACAAGAAACATGAGATTTTAGCGCAGCTACCCGCTCCTTCACTTCATTGGGTAGCATAGCACCTGCTGAGTCCGTTACATATATAATTTCAGCCCCATAGCTCTCAAATAATTTCGCCTGCTCTACTATTACTGATGTTGGAGCCATATGTGCCATCATTAAAAAGCCGACTGTTTTCAATCCTAACTCTCTACTTAAATAAATATGTTGACCAGCAACATTTGCCTCGGTTACATGAGTTGCAACGCGCGCCATTTTAGCGCCAGCCTTCACTGCATTTTTTAAATCTTCCTTTAGCCCAATGCCAGGTAATATTAATACTGAAATCGCAGCATCGCCACATTCTTCCTTTGCTGCTTCAATTAGCTTCAGTTCATCCACTTTTGAAAAGCCATATTGCAAAGAAGAGCCACCTAATCCATCGCCATGGGAAACCTCAAAGTACTTCACTTTTGCTTCTCCTAAACCTCTAGCTACGTCTCTTACTTGCTGTTCTGTAAATGCATGTCGCATAGAATGACTGCCATCCCGCAATGTAACATCTAACACTGTTAGTTGTTTTGTCATCATGCTCACCTCCATTAGTTCGACTTAACTGTTTCATGTTGCTGCTTAGCCATTTGATTACCAACTTGTACAGCTGCCGCCGTCATAATATCAAGATTTCCTGAATACGGTGGGAAGAAATCCCCCGCCCCCTCAACTTCTATAAAAATTGAAATTTGATTACCGTCAAAAATTGGCGCACTTGTCATGCGATATCCAGGTACATATTGCTGTACAGCGCACACAATATCTTCAATCGCTTTTGTAATCTCTTCTTCCTTGCCCACTTCATTTACTAATACATGTACAGTGTCGCGCATCATAATTGGTGGCTCCGCAGGATTTAAAATAATAATAGCTTTGCCTTTTTTTGCTCCGCCTACTTCTTCTATTGCCCTTGCTGTTGTCCGTGTAAATTCATCAATATTAGCCCGTGTGCCTGGTCCTGCACTTTTACTTGCAACTGTTGCAACAATTTCTGCATAAGCGACATCCGCCACTTTGTTAATGGCATAGACAATCGGAATCGTTGCTTGCCCCCCGCAAGTCACCATATTGACATTGTCAACGTCCATATATTTTTCTAAGTTTGCACAAGGCACAACAAATGGCCCGATAGCTGCTGGCGTCAAATCGACTATCTTTTTGCCAAGAGCAAGTACCTGCTCACTATGCAACGTATGCGCATTGGCAGTTGTCGCGTCAAACACAATATCAAAAAGCTCAGGACATGCAACTAAGCCCGAAATCCCATTTGTAATTGTATGATAACCACGATCCTTCGCCCGTCGAATGCCTTCCGATGTAGAATCTATTCCAACCATGACACTCATCGTTAAATACGCACTACGCTCAATTTTGTACATTAAATCTGTACCAATATTACCTGAGCCTAAAATTGCGACTTTCAATTTGACCATCTTTACTTTTCCTCCTTCCTTCTAAACGTAGCAGACACAGCCCCAAGGTGAGCGAACTCAGCTCTAAACGTATCTCCATCCTCTATCGTTACTGCCGATGTTAATGCGCCTGCCAAAACGATTTCACCAGCCTGCAGCCCAATATGATACTTGCTAAGCTTGTTGGCAAGCCAAGCTACTGCACGTAGTGGATTTCCCATTACAGCAGCCGCTGCCGCACTATCAAAAAGCTCACCATTACGGTAAACATTCATGCCTATATGAGGTAAATCCACCTGCGTCAATTCCGTTGGTGTTCCTCCAATAATGACCATAGCGGAGGAACCGTTATCTGCTACCGTATCTTCAAAGTTAATTTTCCAATCGATAATACGACTATCAATGACCTCTAGGGCTGGTACTATATAATCTGTCGCCTCGATGACATCATTCACAGTAATAGCTGGTCCATACAAATCTTTCTTCAGAACAAATGCAATTTCAAATTCCAATTTTGGCTGTATGAAATGATTGAGTAATATTGTTGCACCATCCACCTCTACCATATCCGATAAAATATGACCGTAGTCTGGCTCTGTTACTTGAAATTGTTGCTGCATCGCCTTACTTGTTAAACCAATTTTTTTACCAATTATTCGCTTTCCCTGTTGTTGCTTTGAAGCAATTTGAAGTAATTGGATTGTATAAGCGTCATCTACAGTTATGTCCGGCACAGTGGATGTTAATGGCGCAATAGGTTGCTTTGTTTCCTCAGCTACTATTAATTTCTTTGCATAAAGTTGTGTATCCATCCCCAACCTCCTATACCTGCATTGTTGTTTCCGCTGCGAGTGTGCCATATCTTCCATTAAAGAATAGTAATGGCTCTCCTTCTTCTAATTGAATGTTCTTTACACTGCCAATAAATAACGTATGGTCACCTTCAACGTATGTGCTTGCTACTTCACAGCTTATTTGTGCGATCGCATCATCAATTGTCGGTGCGCCTTGTAAATCGCTGAAATTCACATTGCGTTTTTCTTTGATTTGGCCCGCAAATAACATAGACAATTCTTGTTGTTGTGCCGATAAAATATTGACAGTAAAAGTCCCACTTTGCTTGATATGCTCAAGCATTGAAGCCTTTTCGCCTATAGAAATTACAACTAATTTTGGATCAAGTGAAACAGACATGAACGCATTCGCAGTCATGCCATGAATAGTACCATTTACATTTGTTGTAATTACCGTTACACCTGTTGCAAATTTCCCCATTGCATTTCTAAACAGACGATCCTCCATTACATAACCTCCTCATCATATAGTGCTGTCTCAAATTCTAGGAAAAAGCATTTAAGACAGCAGTTTAGACACGCTTACTTTATTAATAGACGTTACTAGTAATCTATTTCACAGGAACTTTTACTGCACGATCAGGAGTACCATATAAAAAATACTCATTAGGCAGAGGTGAGCCGTACCAAATAATCGCTTCGTCTAACTCATTCTCACGCCAAGTTATTGGCTTCCAGTCAGGATCAAAAATGAGATAACCTGAATCTCCGAATAATTCAACTCGGTTTCCGCCTGGCTCCATTACATACATGAAATAAGCTTGACTCACCCCATGTTTACCTGGTCCTGCTTCTATTTGAATCCCGTTTTCTACAAAAATATCTGCTGTATCCATTAGGTGCTGAGGATAACCATACCAAAATGCGATATGATGGAAGCGGCCACTATTGCCTGTTTGGTCGTTCATTAAGGCTACTTCATGTACTAACGGGCTAACGCTCATCCAGGCGCCAATTTCTTCATTATTATTCAATATAATTTGTTCTCGTAACTTAAAGCCTAAATGCTCAGACATAAACTCACGATTTTTTGCTACATCTCTACACATTAAGTTGATATGGTCTAAACGTCGTGCAGGAACACCCATTAACGGACGTTTTTGTGGACGGCTTTTTAATAATGTTTTTTGATCTTCTGCTGGCTTGAAATAATCCACTTCCCATAATATTTCTTGATTATGTCCATCTGGTGTAACAAATTGATAAGCACGACCATGACCTAAATCTCCATCAATCCAGCCTTTCCCGTAGCCACTTTTTTCTAAAGATGCGACGCGGCGTTCTAACGCCTCAGGTGAACTTGCCCGCCATGCGGAATGTCCAAGACCCGCTTCTTTGCCTTCTGTAAGCTTTAATGTGTGATGATAAAAATCCTCGTATCCTCTTAAATATACTGATTGCCCTTCACGCGCTGTAATTTGTAAACCCATATAATCCGTAAAAAATTTTAAAGATTCCTCTGGTTTCGGTGTAAAAAGTTCCACGTGCGCTAATTGTGCTACATCAAAATTTGACATTAATCATTCCCCCTTAATGTTTTTATTTATTTGCAAAATAATTTACATCATCTGGATTTACCCAAGTTGGATCTGTCCAGCCTGTTAAATCGTAATCTGCCATGCACTGCTCTGCAAAAGCTATAAACTCATCTGTTTTACCGCTTCCTTGTGCACCAAACAACGTTTGTAAGCGAATGTCTTCATGATTTCCAGCATAATTACGTTCATATAACTCGCTACGGCCACCAAATTCTGTTCCAATTGCATCCCACAATAACTTGATTGTTTTAATTTTTTCAAGTGCCTCAATACCGTTTGAACCACGATAAAGCTTATCTAATGTAGGGCGGAATTCTTCGTTTAAAAAATCTCTTGCACTAGAAGGCTGAACAATCAAATTCCCTGCTACAATTTGTTGAATAATTCCTTTAATCTTCGGCCAGCCTTCCTGTAAAAATACGCGATACGCTAATCCGCCATTTAAATTTGGAATGACGATGCCATTCTCTTTTTTCTCTGGGTTTAGCGCCATCGCATCACTTAATGACCAGAACATATGACGCCAAGCCATAATTTCACCTATATGCACCTGGACACCACGGAACTGATCAGTACCTGCTGTTTTTAATGCCTTTAGTAATACACCTATAATAAAATCTAATTTCACGGCTAAGCGTGTGACACCTTGGAACGTAAAACGATTAATGAAACCGCTTTCTACAAAAAACGAAGTCGTCTTTTGCATATCTTCATAAATTAAAATATTTTCCCATGGTATAAGAGCTTGTTCGAAAACAAGTACTGCATCATTTTCATCGAAGCGACTACTTAGTGGATAATCGAATGGACTTCCCATAATCGCCGATGTCATTTCATACGACGCACGGCTAATTAACTTCACTCCAGGAGCGTCCATAGGCGCAATAAAGACAACAGCAAACTTTTTATCTTTAATAGGTAAACCATACGTTCCTACAAAATTGTAGTTCGTAATAGCTGAACCTGTAGCTACCATTTTTGAGCCGCTAACGATTAGGCCCTTATCCGTTTCACGTTCTACTTGAATAAAAACATCCCCTACTTCGTGGACGTCTTTATGACGATCTACCGGAGGATTCACAATGGCATGATTGAAAAACCAATTGCGTTCTTGCGATTCTTTGTACCAACGCTTTGCATTTTCTTGAAAAGGTGAATAGTATTCGGGATTCCCACCAAGTGTGGCAAGGAATGAGGCTTTATAGTCTGGTGTACGTCCCATCTGTCCGTACGTAAGACGTGCCCAAGCAACGATAGCATCTCGCCCTTGAATTAAATCATCCGCGCTCCGTGCTGCACGGAAGTACTTATGTGTATATCCCCCGCTACCCGTATCCGTTTCACAAGTTAAAATATCTTTGTATTGCGGGTCATGCATAGCATCATATAAACGTGATATTGATCTTGCTGAATTTCGAAAAGCTGGATGTGTCGTGACATCCTTAACACGTTCACCATGTAACCAAATTTCTCGACTATCTTTTAAACTTTCTAAATATTCCTGCCCTGTCAATGGCTTCGTGCTTTGCTGAACAACCATTCCCTTCCCTCCTACAAATATTTTTTCTTGTTTGACATGTCTATTTCAATTTAATACTTTTTGAATTTTTAGATAATTAATAAAAAGTATAGTATTCTCTATTTTTTCTTTAAAATTTGAAAGGGATTTGCGCACAAAATAGAAAAAACCAGCGAAATCGCTGGCTTTTCTAGTTTTTATGTTCTAGCGTTTTAATTGCATAATAAATTTTTAAAGCTAAATGACATCGAAAACGTCCATCTCCTGTACGCATATCTTCTTGTAATAATGACTCAATCTTTTCCATACGATACCGAAAACCAGGAATCGATAAATTCAAAGCTTTTGCAGTTTGATTTACGTTGCCACTATGGTCTAAAAAAACTTCTAACGTATGGACAAGTGTTGCATTATTTTGTTCATCATATGTTAATAACTGACCAAGTACCTCTTTATAAAACTGTAATAGCTCCTTTGGATTTGTTGTTTTTAAAAATAACATGATGTGCTGAAAATTTTCATAAATTGCAGATTGTGTTTGTTGGGGTGCTGCACAATGTAGAAAATGGCATATTAATTTTGCATCGTTATAGCTACTTCCGATTTCTTCTAATTTCTCAGCATTTTTTCCTACTCCAATTTGGAATGTTGCTTGTTTGAATCGCTCCTTTAGCCTTTTCGATAAGACGGTAAGGAAGTTCGACATATACTTAACATCTTTCTCACAATCTTCGAGAATAAGCAGTACTTCTTGATTTTTAATAAAGCACTCTACATTTAAATATTCCGTCACTAAAAAGCTGTGCACTATTTCTAGGTCTTCTTTTTCTGTTGTTATGACAATGACACGATTATTCTTACTCGGATCAAAATAAAATATATTTCGCGCTTTTTTAATAAGCTCCTCCGTTGAAGATTGGTGGCTCATAACTTCATCTAAAAAGTCAGATTTTTTCTTCCACTGAGATTGGGCAATTTGTATTTGTGTATATAAATAAATAGAAAAAACCGTCACGGCACGTTCAATAATCATTTCCTGTTCACGCGTTAATTCATTGTGACTTAATATCACTAATATTCCCAATTGTTTTTTCATCGTCATAATATCATATTCATGTCGAAATTCTTTTTTCTTACGACTAGCCTCTATATAAAGCTGCTCATCGCTGTCATGTATAAAATAGTAACCAATTGGCTTCATTAAGTATCTACGTTCAACTGTTACACTGCATTGTAACGCATCACTTAAAAGATGTAGCAACTGATTTAATGTATATCCTTCCAGCATCGCATGAGTCATCTTCTTATGGATAGTGTCTGAATGTACAATAGAATTATTGAGCCTTTTTAACTCATTAAAGGTCGCATCCAATTCATCTGCTAAAGATGTATCTTGAAAATATCGTAGTATCTCCAACTGTTCTGCTGTAGCATGCTCCTTTGTGCGAACAACAAATTTACAATAATCATCGCATTTCCCACGACACTTTTCTTCAAAAACGACAATCTCTTTAGGATAGGTTTTTGCAAGAAAGCCTGCTACATAGCCGATTAATGTCCAACATACACTTTCATCGCTAAAACCAAAATGGCGGACATGTTCCTCTGCTTCATAAGAATGGAACCACTTGCCTTCCATTTCAAATTTATCATCACTTATTTCCAAAACATCAATCTGTACGCTTACAACACCCTCTAACGTATGAATTGCTGCACCGGCTCTAATTAACTCTTTTAATTCTTTCCAATTGTACATTTTTTCAATAGATCCACCAGCACTGTAGCCGCATGCCCAACCATACCGTAATAAAAAACCTTTCGCACGCTCCATATTCAATGTTTGAATAATATCGCGCCTAAAAAAACCAAGCGCTTCTGCGGATTTTAAAATCATTCGGTTGCCATTAAACTTAATAATGCCTGAACGTGGATTAATATCTATAGCATTTTCAAACACTAAACGATTTGCTTTCATTAATATGCACCCCCATAAACATGCTAATTTCCCCCAACATGTTACTAACTGTGTTCCTATCTTCCTTACTGCTACAAGCATTTTTTCTTAATGAAATAAAGTAAGCGCTTTCTCTAAATAAAGCAAATAAGAGTACATAGAAATTATAGTAATGGCAAATAATCATAAGAATTTTAAAGTGTTTAATTTACTATCAATCATAGTATATTTTTAGTTTTCAGACAATTTAAATTACTAGACGCGAAAATATATAAATGTTCATGAAAAAAAGTACTGATAAATTAAAAATCAGTACTTCATCTTTAAACCACTATTAATTTTATATAAAAATATATCTTAAAGCTCTTTCACAAGTTTTAAAAAAGCTGTTAATGAATCTACCTCATAAGTTGGTGTGACAACTCCTGTTGGTACATTGTTTTCACGGTTAATCCAAACATTACGCATACCAACTCTAGATGAACCTAAAATATCAGTGTTTAAGTTATCGCCAACCATAATTGCCTCGTCGGCAGTAATGCCCGCCTTTTCCATCACATGCTCAAAGATAGAAGCATCTGGCTTCCCTTTTCCAAAATCACCAGAAATGATAATATGGTCAAAATACGGAGCAATTTCCGGAGTAATTTCTAATTTTAAATTTTGTAAGCTTGGTGCACCATTCGTTAATAATATAAGTTGATATTTACCTTTCAGCTCATCTAAAACAGTAAACGTATCTTCATATAAAAGTGGTGACACTTTGCGTTCTGCTACAAAGCGTTCTCCTAGTTCGGCTCCAAACTTTGCATCGTCAATTCCAAGTGCCGCTAAGCCCTTTGTCCATGCTTCTGAGCGGTATCCAGGTACAATTTCTTTCATCTTTTGGAAAGAATCAGTTGGATCATCGAATGTTCCCCAAAGTCCTTCGAATGGGTTAATACCGATTAACACCGTATAGTCATATGTTTCGTAGCTCTCATAAAGTGCACGTGCTTCTTTGCGCACAGCTTCCTCTAATTCAGCTGAATCTACCGTATGTATTGTTGCAGCATATTCACATGTTTTTTCAAATGCTGTTTTAACAGATTTTTTATCCCATAACAACGTATCATCCAAATCAAAAATAATTGTACTTATTGACATCGTGTCAGCTCCTAGCTTCTTTTCTACTTGAACAAAAAGCATTCATATCGCTTATTTTAGCATATTTTCAAAATAGTTAGCATAGTTTTTGTGCATAGTTCCTGCTTCTAAAAGTATCGTTGATTACTAGGAAGTGATTTAAATGTCCTGATTTTTTAATGTTTGCAGTTAGTGAATTGGGTGAACATTGTTAAATATAGTGCCATTACACGCTAGCAAGAAGTGGTTTCCTTTGTTTCCTTTTCAAAATAAATTATGATATATTCAAGAAGAATACAAGTAAACGGAGGTGCGTATACTATGATTACCATACAAGATATGGAACAAACGATAACAGTCGATGTAGATGATTATCAAATTCACGAACAAGGCGAAACAAGCTACATCAAAGAAGTAACTGATATTATTGAAGAAAAAATAATAGAATATGTTCGTCGCGGGAAGAAAATTAAAATTGAAATCAAAGTTCAGCCAAAAGAGGACGTGGAGATAATGAAAGTAATTCCTATTCCTAAAAAAATTGGTGTTAGCGATGCTGCTAAGATTCTCGGTGTCAGTCCACAAATGATTAGACGCCACTGTGCCAACGGTAAACTTAGCGCACAACAAACTTTTGAAGGTAGCGGGAAATGGACAATTATTGTCGATGAAAAAATTACCACAGCTCCATATTGGAATGAATTTATCACTGCTCTAAGAGGCCGACAATCACAATCTTTAGAACTTATAAAATCAATAAAAGAAGCGACAGAAGAGAGAATATCGGAACTCGAAGGCGAATCGGAGGCGTAATTTTCAGATGTTAATTTATTTGTTAGACACTAATGTTATTCGTTATATTACGAAAACTTCTGATAGTGATAAACAAAAAAGCAAAGAGTGGTTTCGAAAAACAAAACGCTTTTTGGATAAAGTAGAAGAAGATATTATTGACGGAAACGCTGATTTTCGCATAACTGATGTTACAAAATCAGAACTTGCGATTCAGCGTTTTTCAATTGGTGAGAAAAAATCATTGGAAGTTCAGAGTGAAATAAATAAACACGGTTCTCCGCTAGATACTGAGTATTTAAATACGGCTATAATTAACGCAGCTAAAGAAATGATTGCCTATCTGGTAAGTACATACAATTCAAAGAAAGATGCATATAAGCCGCAGGAGTCTTCATGGTGCCAGTCACTGAAACAATTCTGAATTGTTTCAGTGACTGGCACTTAATTTTTTCGGCGTAATTTGTCCATCAAACTTTGTACTTCGGCTTTTTTTTGCGCTGTTTCTTCTTTTAAAATGTCGATATGGTAGGTGTTATCGATTTCTTTAATTAAGACGCGATCACCAGCTTGTAACGATTGATCAATGGTATTGATAGGTAGAATAAGTTGCTCAATTTCCTCTGGATATTTTAAAAAAATTGCATAGCCATCTTCAATGCGGTCTAATGTGTATTTAGTCGAGTTCACTTACAACTTCCCCTTTCGCATTAAGTAATTGTGCACTATCCCCGTCATTCAGCCAAATCTGTCTTGTTGTCCACTTTAAATAATTTTGCCCCTCACGCGCTGTCGTACCGCTTGTAACATAAATGGTTTTGCCAGGCTGTAACGATACATTTGGAAAATTAAAAACTTGATTACCTTCTATTGATACAAGTTGCCAATCTTTTAAAGAAACCGTATCCTGACCGTTATTTTTTATAGCAACAATTTCCCCTATTAAATCCTTGCTAATAATTTCTACATCTTGCTTCATTTTTGGCTTTTCGGCAATCGCTCCAGACCACTCTTTTGCACCTACATTATAGCTTACCCCATCTGTTGAAACGGTAACTGTACCAGTTTCTGCTGTTGCATAAATTTTACTGCCAATCGCCTGTAAACGCTCTACAACTTCAGCATGTGGGTGTCCGTATTTATTGTCCTTACCATAACTCAAAATGGTTACTTCTGGTTGCACTGCCTGTATAAAGCTTTGAGAGCTACTTGTATTGGAACCATGATGGCCTGCCTTTAAAACCGTCGCCTTAACATTTTGTTGTAGCATTTCTTTTTCTAAAGCTACACCTGCGTCACCCGTTAATAAAAAAGAAATATTTCCATAGGTAACTTTTAACACAATCGATGCATCATTATTGTCTGAAGCATTTTCATTTGCATTCAGCACCTTTACGTCAAGTTCACCATCTAAAGCAATACTATCACCTGTTTTTGGCACGTTATACGGAATATTATTCGAATCAATAAGCGAAAGCATTTCTTCAAATGTTTGTGATGTATGTACTTTCCCAGAATCATAAAACTGTTCAATAGGAATCGAATTTAATACAGGAATTAAACCACCAATATGATCGGCATCAGGATGTGTCGCGACAACTACATCAAGCTTTTCAATACCAAGTTCATTGATATATGAAACGACCTGTTGCCCAGCACCTTTAACACCTCCATCAACGAGCATCGTTTTGCCATTCGGTGACTCAATTAGTATTGAATCGCCTTGTCCTACATCAAAAAAATGCACACGCATTTCATGACCTGCTGCCACTGGTATTTTTTCTGTTTCTAATGCTGAAGTACAACCTGCTAATACAAAAATACAAAGGAGCACTGCGAGTAATTTTTTCATAGAATAACTTCCTTTCTATTTACTATTATACAAAAAAAGAGAGCGAACCCGAAGGCTGCTCTCTGTTTCTACTCTATCTAATTGCAGTTAATAAAAATTCGAAAACTTCTGCTCAAGCAAGTTAAACTAATATCCACCACAAAATCATCGTAATCACAATTGTAACAAGCCCCTGCAATAATGTCGCAACAGTTTGTGCTTTATAGGCTTGCGTAACTTCCATCCCACTGTATTGCGTAATAACCCAGAAAAAGCTATCATTCACGTGACTAACCGTCATTGCACCTGCACCAATTGCCATAACAACTAATGCTAGAGGAACAGCGCCTTCAATGCCAAGCGTAATAAGCATCGGAGCTACTAGTGAAGACGTAATAACTAATGCTGTAGTTGACGAACCTTGTGCTGTTTTTAAGGCAGCTGCTACGATAAATGGAACAACTAGGAAAAGACCTCCAGTTGCAAACATACCTAAATCCATCTCCTGCAACATCTCACCAACGCCAGCATTTTTAATAACCGTTCCAAAAGAGCCGCCCGCACCAGTAATTAATAAAATCGGAGCAGCCTCTTTTAAGCTGTCACCAATCCAACCAGTTAACGTTTTTTCACTGACTTCAGGTAATAATAACATCGCTGCTGCAACACCTAAAAATAAGGCAACTGTTGGTGACCCTAAAAAACGACAAATCATATTAAATGTAGCTTCACTATCCCCAACTAATGCTGCAATCGATCCTATACCGATTAACACAATTGGAAGCACAATCGGTAAAAATGACTTAAACGTCGAAGGCATTTTACCAAATGATTTAATAATTTCTTCATAATCCAATGCCTCTAAGTCATCTTCAGGCACACGAATTTTTGTCGCTACTTTAACTGACCATAAATAACCTACAAATGTCGCTGGAATCGCTACTAACAATCCAATAACAATCACAGTTCCTAAATAATCTGCCGCCCCTATATTCCCAGCCGCTGCTATTGGCCCTGGCGTTGGCGGTACTAAAACGTGTGTAGCAAAGAGCCCTGTTGCCAACGCAACAGCCATCGAGGCAATCGTAACATTTGCGCGCTTTGCTAATGATTTTTGTAAACTCGATAAAATAATAAATCCTGAATCACAGAAAACTGGAATAGATACGATATAGCCGATTAAAGACATAGCTAATTGTGGACGCTTTGGACCAACGATTCGCAATACAACTTCTGCCATTCGATAGGCAGCCCCTGATTTCTCTAAAATTAACCCGATGATTGTTCCAGCTATAATGACTAAACCAATGCTTGTCATCAAGCCTCCAAATCCAGTATTTATACTTTCAACAACAGTTAATAATGGCATACCAGAAGCAATGCCTACAAAAAATGCACTAATTAATAATGCTAGAAACGGATGAAGCTTTAGCTTTGCTGTTCCGACTACAACAAATAATACCCCTATTAAAATAATAACGAACAACATTTACTCATCCCCCATATTTACATAATTCTCAATTATTTTTTTCGTTTTTAGACGAATCAAACGATAAGGCTCTTGCATTGCTTGCTGGACAGTAGTCGATTCATCTACTAGTGATTCCACAACAGAAAAGTAATTGAGCAAAACAGACTTATCCTCTTCATCAATGGCTCCAGACAATAACATTGCCTGTATGTTTGTTGTTTTTGCAGCCATTGCTACCCCCAATGGCGCCTTTCCATGTAATGTTTGACGATCCGATTTACCTTCACCAGTAAGAACAATTTGTGCGTCTTTCAAATGTTTTTTTAACTGTACAGCATCTATAACAATATCTATGCCTGCATGAAAAGTGCCATTTAAAAAAGCAATTAATGCGCCACCTACACCTCCAGCAGCACCTGCCCCTTTATAATCATGTAATCGAATATGAAATTGCTTTTCCACAATATCTGCAAATTGCTTTAAGCAATTATCAAAAAAAGTAATTTCATGCTCTTTCACACCTTTTTGCGGGCCAAAAATGGCTGTAGCTCCGCGCTCTCCAATCAATGGATTATCGACGTCACATGCAATTGTAAATGTTGCTTCAGACAATCGTGCATCAAGTTGACTATTATCAATGGATGCTAAATCTAGCAATGCTGACACGCCATTCGCAATAGGAGTCCCATCATCTTTTCTAAATTGCAAGCCTAGTGCCCTTAATAGACCAATACCAGCATCGTTTGTTGCACTGCCACCTATTCCAATAATAAATTTACGAAACCCTTTATTAAGTGCAGCCTTTATTAACTGCCCAGTCCCATATGTCGATGCAAGCTCAGGGTTTTTTTCACTGTCCTGCAACAGCGTAATACCAGATGCCTGTGCCATCTCGATAACACATGTTTCATCATCCCCAAGCACACCAAACTTTGCTTCGATTGTTCTGCCTAGCGGATCAAGTACATTTTCTGAAATATACTTCCCCCCTGTTGAAGCAATGAGTGACTCTAACGTACCTTCTCCACCGTCTGCCACTGGTAAAATAACTGTTTCAATCGATTGATCAGCATCCAAGATTCCTTCCTGCATTGCATTCGCTACTTCAAATGCAGACAAAGTACCTTTATAAGAATCAGGACAAATTATGACTTTCATGTTTTTACCCCCACTTTACATCCATTCATATTTACGTTGGTGCTCAGCTGTCAGACGATATAGTTTTATCGCATACAAGAAATTTCTTCTACTCAAAGTTAAGCGCTTACAAATTATTATAATGACAATAAATTCAGAAAACATTATAATGAATGTACAAATTAACTGTCATATAACAGAGGTTTATTTATGCGAGGTGTATAAGCATGTTAACAAAAAAATTAGCAGAAGAAATAGTGCATCAAACAATGTTACGATTACGTCGCAACATTAATGTCATTAGTCCAACCGGAGTTATTTTAGCATCTGGCGATAAAATGAGAGTTGAAAATATTCACGAAGGCGCACTTTACGTGGCAAAAACGAAAGAGACACTCATCATTAATGGGGAAAATATTGATGCTTATCCAAATACAAAACCTGGCATCAATATGCCGATTATGTATCAGGATGAGGTCCTTGGAGTAATCGGCATTACAGGCGATTCTGAGGAAATTTTAGAAATTGCCAATCTCGTACAACTAACAACTGAAATCATGACACATCAAGCTATTGTGGAATCAAAAAGTGAGTGGCAACGTAAAAATAACGATTACATATTCGAAGCGTTGGTACATGGTAGTAAGATAGACGCTGCCTTACAAGAACGCATTCAAAAACTTCCGTTCACTTTAGAAGCACCCTTTCAAATTATATTACTGAGCATGGATGCACCGTCATCTGCGGAAAATAGCCTCCCTCTGTTTTTTGAGGATTTATTTTATAAGCAATCTGTTCTTTCAGGTCATAGCCAACTACATGAATATTATATTTTACTAACAAACTACGATGAACAGCAAAAGCTGCAAATGATGAAAGCATTACGTAAAAAAAAGCACAAGCTACCTTCATTACAAATTGGGGTGGGACCGACTGTACCCAATTTAGCGCAACTTCCACATTGTTATAACGGCGCTAAAACAGCACTTGAATTTGCCTTAATTAATAAAGAAATTACGTTTTTTGAAGATGTCGAGTTATTTTCTCTTTTTAAAAAGAGAGATTCCGAGGAAGTACAAGCATTCCAAAATCGCGTTCTAAAAAATATGAATGCTAAACAACTCGAAACATTACAAACCTTTTTTGATTGTAATTTACAACTAAAACTTTGTGCACAACAACTGAATATTCACCGTCACACACTTACCTACCGATTAAATAAAATTCGGGAGCTTACAGGCTACGATCCACAATATTTTGAGGATGCCGTCATCTTAAAAATGGCCTGCACTTTACGGTAAATCATTTAAGGTAATGTTGACGAAGGTTTAGGGTGACAGGCACTCAAACAATTATCCGAGTTGATGGTAGCGGAGGCGGTGACTCCTGCGGGAACGCACGCAGCGTAAGACGCAACAAACCGCGCGTTAGCGAGGGTTGCGGCTTACGGTGTGCCCGCGGAAAGCGCCCGCCGTAGCGGACATCAACGTCACAAAAAAAGTGTCAGATCGATTGCAGTCAATCTAACACTTTACTCTTTTGCCCTTTAAACATTATATAATTCATTTAATAGCTCAATTTTTTTGCCAATTGCGTCTTCAAACGTCATGATGTAAGCTGCAGGATCTTTTGGATTATGGAATTGTGTAATCTTCCCTGTCTCAGGATGAACAAATTTTGAAGATGCTCCACAACCAATACCTAAAATCGTCTGCACTTCCTCCATGATCACAATATTATAAATGCTTTCTTCGCCCGCTTTACTGTAGCCTACATTTTCTAAATTACCTAAAATATTTTTTTGACGGTATAGATAGTAAGGAACATAATCATTTTCCTTCGTCCATACTTGCGCCATCTGCATCATTTGTGCGACCGTATCACGATCTGCCACCTTGTATTTATCTTTATTGCGCGTCATTTCGGATGCACGTTTAAAGGATAGTGTGTGGACTGTTAATGACTCTGGTTGCATTTTTGCAGATTCCTCTAATGAATGTTGGAACTCTTCCGTCCCTTCATTTGGCAAACCAATAATTAAATCCATATTAATATTATTCATACCTGATTCGCGTGCTAGCCAAAACTTATCAATCGTTTCTTGCACCGTATGATGGCGTCCAATTGCCTTTAATGTTTCATCTGTATAAGATTGCGGATTGACACTAATACGATCAATGCCCCATTTTTTTAGTACAGCTAATTTCTCTGGTGTAATCGTATCTGGACGACCTGCTTCCACCGTTACCTCCCGAATCGTTTCTGGGTTCGGGAAGGAGTCATACATTGTTTGATACAATGCATCCATTTCATGTGCCTCGATCGAAGTAGGTGTACCACCGCCCCAATAAATTGAAGTGATTTTCATATTATTTTCAGTCAGCCACTTACCCATCTCACGTAATTCAATGTGCAGTCCATCTATAAATGTCTCTACACGACCTTGTTTACGGTTACTACCAATCGCATAAGCAGGGAAAGTACAATATGCACATTTAGTTGGACAGAATGGAATGCCAATATAAACACTAATCTCTTTTCCAATACTATCTAAGTCAGGTATAGTAACTAGCTGACGAGCTACAATCTCCTTCAACAGCGCTACCTTTTCCTCTGACAATCGGAAGTCACGTACGAGCACTTCAGCAATTTCTACATCATCCATACCTGCCTGGCGGAATTTATGATAGAGCTTTGTCGGGCGCACACCTGTTAAAATACCCCATTGCTGATGCATCCCCGTATGCTGCTCTAACACATCTAAAAACACGTGCGATAATGCACGTTTCATGCGAATATTTTGCTCACGACCAACCGCCTCTATCTCATATTCAATATGGTAATCATTCGTATAACGTTTACCTTCTACCTCTAGCACCGCTCTAGTATAGATAGAAAAATTTTCTTCAACTCGGTAGCTGAAAGCAACGGACATATCCGCTTCCTGCGCAGTCGTACTTAACTTCGAATCCTCAAAAAATAAATTCGCAATATGATTTAATACGCGAATCCAATCCTCAGGATATTTTTGATCTATTTGAATAATTTTCATTGTTTTCGCTCTCTTCTTTCAATATTCCAATGTACATTACTAAATTAATGATTGCCTCAATAGTTTAACAAATTTTTATAAGTTTAAGCAAAGCTACTAATTGCAAGATTCCATTAACAGAATATTTAGACTAATTATAGACAAATTATTTAATTATACTTATAATTTTTAGTAAAGGTGGTGTTGATAGTGGTTGTAATAAAAGAAAACTTTTCTGCTGTTTCTAGCTTTATTCAGAAATTAGAAGTTGCCTTCCATCATTTTGATTTACAACGTTGTGACGAAAAGACATTGTACGTCACTATATTTTTAAAATACCGCGGGCAAAAGGTGCTTTGCGATTTTATTTACATTATTAATCACCAAGAAATGTATGGTGCTATCTCTATTAACGAGCATTATAAACATGCAAGAAACTTTATTCAACAGCATTTCCACCATATCCTTTTATACTCTGATGAATTACGATTAGCACGAAACTTTATGAATACATTTCATTTCAAGCAAAGCTTACAACAGTTTGCCAAAATATATCCTAGATTTCTGGCTAATAAACAGCTTTTGGCATAGGACAAGTGTAAGTTATTTTCTAACAAGAAGGGAGGCGTCTGTAGTATTCGACACCTCCCCTTTCAAAGTTATTCCTTTATTATTTCACTCAGCCCTGTAATATCAATTCCGTTTAATGCTTGTGTTGCCAGTCTATCTGCTTCTGCATTCTCTTTCCTCGAAATAAATTTGTAGTCTGGTCGAAGGTTTAGCTCATTTAATTTCGCGTCAATTTTGTCCGCCCATCCTGCTAAATCCTTCTCCAATGCAGGCCATTCCCCATTTAGCTGATTAATCACCACTTGTGAATCCCCAATAATGCTTATCGGCAAATGATGAGCATTTAATAATTCAAGCTCCACTAAACCTAAATAAAGGGCTGCATATTCAGCTTCATTGTTCGATTTGAGCTCCGAGGAAAAGGCATTTTTTCTTAGCCTATATGGTTTACCATTTTGCTCATAATAAATGGCACACCCGAGTCCTGATTGAGTAGTTGCACGATCAAACCCTCCATCAAAATAAACAGTAATATTGTGGGGTTCTGTGTCAACTTCTTTTAGATATGCCTTTAACTCCTTTATAGACCAGTTCGTATCTTGTCGATCAATAAATTGTAGCGATTTGACACGTCCTGTACGTTCCATATCTTCCGCCAACAATAATGCTTGAGCTGCTGGCATTTCTTCTGATCGTAAAACCGTCCCTGCACCCTTTGGTGTTTTATATGTCCATTCAATTACAACATGCATGACATTCCCTCCATAAGTGAAAACGTGTCTCGAATAGCCGAGACACGTTTTCCTTCTTACTTTGTTATATGTGCAAATATTCGTTTATTTATTCCTCACAAAATATTATACGGTATATGCTGATAAAGATGCTTGCTTACATGCCCTCGTACAACGATTGAATAGGTTTTACTAAAATACGGTTTACTTCTTCGATAACGCCACTTAGCTTCATCTCTGCTTCAAGCATAGCTACAATTTTCTCATTTTGTTGCGCGAGCTGCGCTGTTTTTTGAGCATAGAGTAGCTCATCTTCCTGTAAATCTTCCCCAGCCATTTGTTTTTGCTGTAAATCTATTTGAATCTTACGGAAGTTTTGGAATAGCTTTATTGCATCCTCATCCGCTTTGACTACTGCTACTGCCTCTTCTAATGTTTTAAATTCCGCCGTTTTGCGGAAAGTTGCCTCCAAAGCATTAATTTCATTATAAATATTAACCATTATTTCTTTTTCCCCTTTCTAAATAAAGTAGACGATTAAACCTTGCACAATACCAATTAGTCCACCAAGAACTGCACCAAGAACAGTAATCATTTTAAATTCACGCTTCGAAATACCAAGGACAAGCTCTTCAAGTTTTGATACTGGGAACGAATCAACTTGTTCACGTACTATTTCTTGTAAATTTAAGCGTTTTAACACATCTTCTAATTTGTCTTCTGCTCTATCAAATGCTTTTTCAATCATTTGTGGCACTACTGTTTCCCTCATCCAAGTACTACCGTTAGGCCAGTAATATGAAATAGGATGCTGTAAACGTTCTGTAACTGCTAATTGATCTTTTACATAGCTTTGTAAATTTGCTAATATCGGTTCAAAGTCAATATCCCCTAAATAATCCATTGCTGGACGATCCTTTAATTTTTCCCACTCCTGTGTGAAAATGTTTGTTAGTAGTGCTGTTGTTCCAGGAGCCTGTATAAACTTCACAAGCTCGCGTTGTACTTTGCCCATAAGTGACGAGGAATCACCTAAAAACATATTAATCATACCGCCAAGTGATCCTTTTGACGATAAAAAGTCATCAATCATCGCCTTTATCGTCATTTCACCAGCTGGCGATAAAAAATAATCTTCACCTTTCTCTAAAATATGTCCGACTGCTACTGGAATTTTAGCATCAATCGTATTTTGAATGTCCTCCGATAACAGTGTACGAATTGATCTCGTGGATAATGTATTCTTAACTGATTCAAATTGTCCGGCTACAATTAGCTCTACCTTTTGTTCGATAGTAGCAGGCATATTGGAGAAACCAGCTAAAGATAACCAATCTTGAATCGTTTTAGCATCCGTAAAAAATGTTTCTTCTACCTTTGTTTGTACAAATTGCTCTACTTTATCTTGAATATCCTTTGAAAAAAACTTCTTCCTAAAGGTCTCAGGTGTCAGTAGATAATTTACAACTGTTAGGCCAAGCTGTTTCGCTAATTCATCACGTCTTTTTGGAATAAGACCCGGTGTAAATGGCACACGCCAATTTTTAATATAAATCGCTTCATGAGGTCGAAAAAGCATTTTAATTGCTAGATGATTTGTTATACCCCCGATTGCAGCACCGATGATTGCCATAAATAATAATGTCACTATAAAATTGTCCATTAGCATCCTCTCATTTCAATCGTATTCACATTTGGTGTATTTTGTCGCCTATTGGACTCATTATAGCAGAGCAATGAAATCCAACGAAAGAATACCCTCCATTTAATTACGACAAAGCATAATTGTACCTATCTTTAATCAATGACAATTTGTTTAGTTGCAAAATTACCCTTATGCTTGAATAATATTAAATACATATAATTAGAAATGGGGTTTGTATATGATTCAGCATTTTAGCTTTAAACCTTTATTTGAAAATACACAGCTTCCTGGATGGGCCATTTCATTTTTTTATCAACGTGAACGCTACGCTGCAGAATATTTAAAAGATGGCGTCATCCAATGGATTGGTCCTATTCCTCCAGATGAAGAAGATGTTAAAAAAATGATTCACGAACTTATGCTTTTCCATATTTATGACTAAAAATATCGATACTTTTTTGCTTTCACCCACTTAAAAATACCTAATATTTACTAGAAAAATCACTGCTATTATACGAAAATTGCTTGTTTATATTGATATTCCTGTATTTTTCTTATACATTTAATAAATGAATTTATTTCTAAATGTTTTTTATGCAGGAGGCTATTTCAATGAGTAAAGTCGCACTTTCTGATGACTTAAACAACTATAATTCAAAAGCATTAATTCGTGCAAAAGTAAAAGAACTTTTTTCTGAATTTTCGGCAAAAATTTTTGGGTTAGTCGATGAGGCAAGTACTATCGATAGTAAAAAATTTGAAGCACTATCTGGTTTTAGTAGTAATTTTTACAGTGAGTATTGCAACCAATTAAAAGCTATTTTTGAATCCCCAACTGGAATCGGGAAACGTGCAAGTAAACAAATGTACTTAATTTATAATGGCAATCATTATATCCTTACACAACAAGGGTTGACAGAAAAAGCACCTATCACCATCTCAACTTTTACAGACGCAATCCCTTCAAAGGAATCTGTGCATGATGTGGAAAAGGCTTGTCTTAAGTTACGCTTTCAACAATAATTTTTCCGATACATATTGACGCAAAAAAAGAGGTTGTCTCCTATAATTGAGACAACCTCTTTTTGTTGCATATTAAAAATAATTCATTTAAAAAAATCCACAAGTAAAGCACTCTTGAGATTTTTGACGTGTCGTTTTATATGAGATGCAAATGCTTCTTTCTCTAAATAAACTATCCTTGCTCCATATAAAGTTAGCATAATGCATATTGATTTTCAATCATTTGTCATCTAGATAATGTCCATTTTTTTAAAAGCAAAGCCTTCTAAAAATAGTATAAAAAAGTCGTTGTCAATATTTGTGTTTTAGTTATAAATAACTTATGATTAAAACATCCAACAATTTTTTAAATCATAGGAGGTGTACACTTTGTTTACTTCCCTCATTCGGGCGGGGACAAAGGAATTATTTGGACGGAGACATATTGGAAATAACCATAAGGTTGGCGGCATTCGCCCTACTAATCATAATGACAGGATTTTTCGTTGCAACTGAATTTGCAATCGTAAAAGTAAGAACTACCCGCATTGATCAATTAGTCGCAGAAGGCCATAAAAAAGCGAAAAATGCAAAACGTGTTGTATCGGATTTAGACGAGTACTTATCCGCTTGTCAGTTAGGTATTACAATTACAGCACTTGGACTAGGGTGGCTAGGTGAACCAACGTTTGAAATCATTTTACATCCAGTGTTCGAGTTTCTAAATCTGAACGGTAGCATAACATCTATCCTTTCATTTATACTTGCATTCTCAATTGTAACGTTTATGCATGTAGTTATCGGGGAATTGGCGCCAAAAACTTTAGCCATCCAAAAAGCAGAATTTGTTACATTAAACTTGTCTGGTCCGTTAATTTTATTCCATAACATTACGTATCCAATCATAAAATTATTAAATGGCTCTGCTCGTGGTTTAACAGGTCTATTTGGTCTTAAAATGATGTCAGAATCAGAAGTTGCGCATACTGAAGAAGAATTGCGTATGATTTTGTCGGATAGTTTAAAAGGTGGAGAAATTAATAACGCAGAATATGAATATGTTAACAGTATCTTCGAGTTCTCAGATCGCCTTGCAAAAGAAATCATGGTGCCACGTACTGAAATCGTCGGAATTGAGAAAGAGCTTACTATTAAAGAAGTTTTTGATTTAATGGGTGTTGAGCAATATACTCGTTATCCAATTATCGACGGTGATAAAGACCATATTATTGGTTTAGTCAATATGAAGCATTTATTAACTGCTTACATTAAAGACCCAGCAAATGGTGATAAATTAGTGATTGACTATATGCAACCGATTATTCGCGTTATGGAAACAACGCAAATTAATGAATTATTACTCAAGATTCAACGTGAACGTATTCATATGGCTATTTTAATGGATGAGTATGGTGGAACATCGGGTCTTGTAACCATTGAAGATATTATCGAGGAAATTGTCGGGGACATTCAAGATGAGTTCGATGAAGATGAAATCCCAGAAGTACAAGAAGTTGCAGAAAATCATTTTATTTTAGATGCAAAAATGCTACTAGAAAACGTCAATGATATGCTAGGTACTGACATAGAAGATGATGATATCGATACGATTGGTGGTTGGTTCATGACGAAGCGTTTCGATGCTGTCGAAGGTGATAGTATTGAAGAGCAAGGTTTTGAATTCACAGCTAAAGAACTAGACGGTCACCACATATTATACTTAGAAGTTCTGAAGTTACCTGAACTTGATTTAGTAAATGACATCGAAGAATCGAAAGACTATAAATAACACAGCTAAGACGGCTCCCTTTCATATAAGGGGGTCGTTTTATAATGCCCGAAAGTTTTGCGAGGAGGAAACAAAATGGAGCTCTATACAAATTTACGTCAAGGGGAAAAAGGCGCTTGGTTATCTATAGCTACCTACTTAATACTGAGCTCAGTAAAGTTAACAATTGGCTATATTGGAACATCTGAAGCTTTAAAAGCAGATGGATTAAATAATACAACTGATATCATTGCATCTATTGCCGTTTTAATCGGCTTACGTATTGCCCAAAGACCGCCAGATTCAAATCACCAATATGGTCATCTACGCGCTGAGACTGTTGCGTCACTTGTTGCATCTTTCATTATGCTTGTTGTTGGCTTACAAGTTTTGATTGCTTCTTTACAAGGACTGTGGGAGCCAACTGGCACAACCCCATCCATGTTAACAGCATTTGTTGCAATTGGGAGTGCCATAGTAATGTATATTGTTTATCGCTATAATTTAGCTCTATCAAAAAAAATACGAAGTGCTGCTGTAAAAGCTGCCGCTTATGACAATCGTTCAGATGCACTTGTCAGCATTGGTACAGCTATCGGGATATTCGGTGCAATTTTCGGCTTCCCGATTATTGATACATTGACAGCTCTTGTTGTAGCTTTTCTTATACTAAAAACTGCTGTAGAAATATTTTGGGAAGCTGTTCAAAGTCTTACAGATGCCTTTGATATTGATGAAGTCGAGACTTTGTCAGTACTAATTCGCAATGTAAATGGGGTTATTGAGCTTTTAGATTTCAAAGGACGCGCACATGGAAATATGTACTTTATAGATGTAACAGTGACTGTGAATCCTTATTTAAATGTCTTTGAAAGCCACCGTATTACAGAAGAAATTGAACGTACAATTATGCGGGAAAATCGCTTCTGTCATGTGCTCGTGCATATTGAACCACACATCGAAGATTTGCCTCCTACAAACAAAAGCCAGTCTCCTACCACTTGATGGTAAGAGACTGGCTTTTTTGCGTTATGCCGCTTCGCAAGCAAGGCAATTCGCATTTAACTATTATCATACTTATTTAATTGCAATATAAATATCGACCTGAGACTCATTAGGTTGGCATCGTTCATCATATATTTCAAAGTCACCAGTATATGTTCGTTCTACATCTGAGTTTGCAAACCAAGCCCATATATCTTGCCAAGCTTTAATGACAATCTCTGGCATTGACCCTTTTTCTGAAGTAAAGACTAAATAATTCGAGGCAGGAATTGTTTTGATGGACATCCCATTTGGCACTTCTTTGTCAGTTGATACTTCCACTCCAAGGGTAATCGAGTAATCTCCATTAACATCTGTTTCATAATCCGAATATAGTCCATACATAACGCCCTCGTTCACTTGATTTATCAATTGACCAGTTACATTTTCCTGAAAGTAACTGGTCCATAATTGGGGTATTTTCGCTGTTGGAGTAATTTCATTCGCATTATTTGTGCGCGCTTCTATTCCTACTATTTGAAAGCTTTGTTTTTCTTTCACAACAGGAGGATTGACTTCGCCTGTTCTCCATCTTTTTAAGCTAGGTAAAAACGAAGCTAACATTTGACGTGCCTCTTCTTCTGCCATGCCTTCTTCCTTTAAATGAGGTACACATATGTTAATCATTTCATTGACAGTTATATTTGGCTGTTTGAACTGTCCTAATTCGTAGCAATATGTGCAATAGTCCTGACACACCTGCCCATCTTTTTCAGTTCCTAATAGTTTTGCATCCTCTAATGGCATTCCACAGCTTTGGCAATAAGTTTGCATAATTTATATCCACCCTTCGTTCATTTGTTTTTACTATAACAAAGCAAACTTGACAACTGTATGTCATCAATTAAGCGTAATAAATCACCCTTTGTTTTCTGCATACAATGCTACAATTTCTTGTGCCCGTCTTTTTACAATATCAACTAAATAAGGAGGATTAATAAGCTTTATTCGATTCCCAAAGCTCAGCAAAAAACCATATAGCCATTCATCTTCGGGCAATGAAACTTGCACGATCGATTTCTCATTATCTATATGTTCTGCTCCAAATGTTTCTTCCACTAATGTTCGAATAGTTTCATCAAACGACAGTGTAATTTCCACTAAGTTTTTCGGTTGCTGCCAAGCTTTATCCCAAGGCAGTTCTGCTAAATGAACGCTCTTCCGTTCAAAACATATTAACTCTTCTTTAATTTCCTTCATTCTAGAGATTTTAAATAACCGAAAACCATCTCTTAATGTGCAATAACCATATATATACCATACTTTCCCCTTCTGTACTAAAGTATGCGGCTCTATCAAGCGCTTTGTAAGCGTCCCATGCGCGGTTGAATACAAGAAGCTTACACAATGCTCATCTTCGATAGCCCTTTTTAATAGGGTTATTTGTTCTTTTAATATAACATTCTGTCCCCAAGGGCTTAGGTCAACAAATAAATGATCAATCGATTTTTTCACTTTTTCATCTGCTATCCCTGTTAGTTTTTCTAAAACAGCAGTGGCGTGAGCATCCTCATATGATGTTAAGGCACTTTTAAGAGCAATTGACAGTGAGGTTAGTTCCTCCTTCGTTAAAATTTGCTTATCCATTCTATAACCATCAATTAAACTAATCCCTCCGTTTACCCCTTGCTGACTTACAACTGGTACCCCTGCACAGCTAAGGGTTTCAACATCGCGATAAATTGTGCGAACTGATACGTCAAATAACTCTGCCAATTCTTGAGCCTTTACTTTTTTACGATTAATTAAAATCATTGTCATCGTTAGTAAACGATCTAATTTCATTTGTCTAATCCCTCAACTTTGTACATATTTTTAAAACACACACTACTTTTCCACAACAAAGTAATTTTCAATTACTTATATCCTATTATTTTTAAGTATTTTTTAAGTACCTTTTGAGTTTTCTTTAAGTCAAATGTACTATAATAACGGCTATTACATAATACATTCATTAGAATGTTTTACAAAATAAGAAAATAAGAAACTTTAAATCCCTTCAGTCAATTTTCTAGCTTAACTATCGATACTTTCTTTTTTCAAAATAGTTTAATAATAAACGCTTATACAATTATTTCAATTCTCTTAACACTACATAAAAAACTTTTATCCTCTATATAATGGGGAGACCTTTTCAAAAACAATGTACTAGAGTTTAATGGTTTTCAATTTAATTGTATAAAGGAGATTTTGATGTGATTCGAGCCGTTTTAATAGACAATGAACCTCTAGCTTTACACTATTTTCAAAATAAGCTACAAAACTTTCAACAAATAGAGGTTACCCAAACCTTCACTAGTGTAAAACTATTCTTAAATAGCCTTCCATCACTGGAATTTGAAGTAATATTTTTAGAAATAAAGCTTGATGAACTGAATGGACTTGAAGTAGCTGATATTATAAAAAGCAATCGCCCACATGTAATTGTTATATTTATAACTTCGTATTCAGAATTTGCAATCCAAGCATATGAAATTGGAGGACTTGATTATTTACTTAAACCGATTAGCCAAGCACGCTTAGAAAAAACAGTATCACGTATTGAACATGAATTTTCTATGCAACAGTTGGTACAACAAACTTCTAATACGATTTTAAACGTCCAATGCTTTAATCAATTTGCTACCTATAGCAACAATAGTCTCGTTTCCTTCAAAACTGAGAAAACAAAAGAATTATTTGCTTATTTTATACTGCACCCTAACATGCCTATTCATCGGGATGTTTTAATCGAAATTCTTTGGCCTAATTTAGATTATGTTCGTGCTAAATCTAATCTTCATACAGCACTATCTTATTTAAGAAAAACATTAAACAATATGGGCTACGCCAACTGTATAATATTTTCTAACAAATATTATATTTTTGAAAAACCTAATATTTTGTGTGATTTGTACGAATTCCAAGATTGTTTTAGTGATTTTAAGAAGTCTGATTTTCCTCCGATTTCATTAATCAATCAATGTCTTGCTATTTATAAGGACGGCTTACTCATATTTGATGATTATGAATGGGCTACCTCAGATAGAGATAAGCTTACTAAATCATACATAGAGTTATTAGAGAAAGGGTTTCAAACAAGCATTGGAACCGAAACGGAAAAAGCTATTGACTATCTCAATCGTTTATTAGAGTTTGATCCTTATAATGAACATAAGCTTGAACAATATTTACAACTGTTAATCGAGGCAGGATTGCATACACAGGCATACATTATTTTTTTAACTTATGAGCAAAAACTAAAAGAAGACTTAGCACTCACTCCAAGTTCTACTTTACTAGAAATGTCTAATAAATTATTTAGTCATAATCAATAATTTATATGGAAAGAGGCGACAAAAGAGAAAAAGTGTTAGATTGACTGCAATCAATCTAACACTTTTTATGTTATGCCGTTGTTGTCCGCTACGGCGGTTGCTTTCCGCGGGCACACACGTAAGCCACAACCCTCGCTAACGCGCGGTTTGTTGCGTCTTACGTTGCGTGCGTTCCC
>NZ_JBIVOH010000004.1:331358-352967 GCF_044754025.1 Lysinibacillus sp. NPDC093197
GTTGTCCGCTACGGCGGTTGCTTTCCGCGGGCACACACGTAAGCCACAACCCTCGCTAACGCGCGGTTTGTTGCGTCTTACGTTGCGTGCGTTCCCGCAGGAGTCACCGCCTTCGCTACCAACAAGTGCTATCTTCTAATATTTTATTAAATACAAAAGAAAGGTTAGCTAAGTTTTCATTCATTTTACATAGCGGATAAACTAACACGTTTATTTATTGCCTACTGGCCGCTGCCTTCTGTCAATCCATGCTTTACTGCATAAAGTGCGGCTTGTGTCCGATCTTGTACTTGTAGCTTCGTAAATATATTGGAAATATGCGTTTTTACTGTTTTTTCAGTAACGAATAATGATGATGCAATTTCTCGGTTACTTTTTCCCTTTGTAAGCTCTGCAAGTACGTCTTGCTCACGTGGAGTTAGCGGATTTAACACATGTAGTGCATTTTCTGATTCTTGACGATCCATCTCAAGTGTTGACGTCGCTTCTGGGTGTAATGTATGTTCACCCTGCATAATGCGTCGAATCGATGATACTAGCTCATCTGGTTCAATATCCTTTAGCTGATATCCCGCTGCGCCAGCTTCCATCGCTGGCACAACATGATCTCGATCAGAGAAGCTCGTTAACATTAAAATTTCGATGTGCGGAAACTTAGACTTTATGCGCTTCGTTGCTTGAATACCATCCATTTCAGGCATGACTAAATCCATTAATATAATATCTGGCTGTATGCTTTCAGCTAGCGCGACTGCTTCCACACCATTTTTCGCTTCCCCCACAACCTCGATATCTTTCTGTGTCTTTAAAAAAAATAATAATCCTCGTCGGACTACATGATGATCATCTGCAATTAGTACACGAATCATTTTTACTCCCCCCTCAATATGGCAGGCGGATTAGCAGCTCCGTTCCCTTGCCAATTTCGCTTACCCAGTCAGCTGTACCCCCCACCGATTTAGCTCGGTCTTTTATCGATTGTAAGCCTATCGATAGGAGCTTTGTATTATGATCAATTACGAAGCCTCGTCCCTCATCACGAATGACTAATAATATATCAGTAGCTGTTACCGTAATATAAAGTGCCGCTTCAAGCACACCAGCATGGCGACGCACATTATTAAGCGCCTCCTGTGCTACACGAAACAGTGTTTCTTCTATACGAGATGGAAATTGTAAAACACCAGATACGGTTACATGAAGCTTTAATCCGAGCATTTCAGCATACACTTTTATCGCTTCTAACAGTCCATTCTCTAAACCTTTTGGTCGTAGTTGCCAAATGAGTGCACGCATTTCTGTTAAAGCATCTTGCGTTAAATGTTGTATCTCCTTAAATGTTTCCTTTACCTCAGTGTCGTTACTCATCTCAATGCCAGCCCTCGCCGTTAATGTTACGGAGAAAAGAAGCTGATTTACAGAATCATGTAAGTCCCGCGCCAGACGATTGCGCTCCTTCACTAGTGCCATTTCCTGCTCCTGCTTTGTCAATAATATACGCTTAATGGCAGAGCCCATTTGAAAGGCAACCGATTCCAGTAATGCTAGCTCTTCCTCTGAAAAACGCACCGTATTCTTCGATGCTACATTCAAAACACCAAATCGTTCCTGACCTGATTGCAGAGGGACCGTTGCATGATGTGTAATTCCTTCGTGATCGCCAACATTTGCAGCAATTGCACTTTCGATCCTTTGACATTCAATAATATTAGAAGCTTTTTTTAATTCTTCATTGCGATAACGGGATACACACCAGCAGCCTCCCTTTTTTAAATAGTGGCAATTTTTATGTTCGAGTGCCTCTGGTAAATTTTCATGGACAACAAGCTCTGATCGTCCTTTTTCATCAATAAAAAATATCCAGCCCGTTTCAAAATTTGTACCATTTAAAAACTTCACAAGCGCGCCTTTTAAGGTAGTGATTATTTCTGTTTCTTCATTCAGTAACTCAGCAATTTCTTTTAAGATACTAATATTGGAGTGCTCGTTCTCTCTCACAAAAACACCTCTTTTTATTGGCATTACTTAGTTTAATGATAACATTTCCAAGTCAAAGGTGTCTGCCTGAGCCGTTCATACTTTAGACTGAATTTCCATTGTTTTTTATAAGTAATTGTTTGAACGTACTGACTAGGGAGCAATAGAGAAACTCAATAATTGAAACATTTTACTTCTAAATTCAAAACACATATAATCGTAACAAGTACATCGTTAATATAAAGGGAGTTTTTATATGTCAAAAAAAGAGGAAAATACCTTATTGTTTATTTGGATTGTCTCTGTCGTTGCAACACTAGGCTCACTATACTTTTCTGAGATTCGTCACTACGAGCCTTGTAAAATGTGTTGGATTCAACGTATTTTTATGTATCCAATAGCAATAATGACCACTATTGCCCTTATTCAAAAAAATCCACGTATAGTTGTAACAACGGCAGTATTCGCCGTTATAGGTGGCTCTGTATCACTTTATCATTATGGAATTCAGAAACTAAGCTTCTTAGCTGCTTCTGCTCCTTCTTGTGGTGCCGTATCTTGCACCGGTCAATACATAAACTGGCTTGGTTTCATTACAATCCCGTTTTTAGCATTAACAGCGTTTATTTTAATTGCAGGCGCAAGCTTCTATTTAATCAAATCGTTAAAAACTGCAAAATAAAATAATGTAACAGGAACGATAAGTACGTTTTTTGGTTTACAACATAATGTCCGACAAAAAATTCGCGATATGCCTGTGAGATAGCGATTCAAGCCAGCCAGATTATCCAGTGGCTTTAACATCTGGTATCTTGTGAATCGTCCTTCTGCAGAAAGGGAGCGGATTTTTTTGTACTAAATCTTTAAAAAAAGATGCTAAAAAAATGAGCAAGGGTGCTTTGATAGCCCTCATTCCACGGAGGAAAATAGATGTTTCAATATGAAATAAAAGACAATAATACAACGGTCGAGGAGCTACTACGTAATCATTGGCGACTAGGGAAAAAGTTAGTTCATGAATTGCGCATGGAAAAGGCAGTCACTTCACTTGATGGAGAGCCACTACTGTGGAAGGAGCCACTGCCAGCAGGAACAATCATTAAATTTTCATTTCCTATCCCTGCCTCTAGCTATAAGCCGACACCTGTTTGTGCGATTGATGTTGTGTATGAAGATGATCACTGTTTAATTGTTTCTAAACCAAAGGGCATGTCTACTCATCCTAATGATGACCGCGATACTCACACTTGTATGAATCATGTAATGGCACATATGAAAGAGCAAGGTCGAGACTATGCAGAGCATGTTCATCGCCTTGATAAAGGGACAGAAGGTTTACTTTTAGTTGCAAAGCATCCACTGGCTAAATCAATTTTTGATCGTATGATTGAAGAAAAAACAATTATTCGTACGTACGCTGCAGAGGTGCAAGGAAATCTTCGTACTACATCGGGGACTATCGCTGAATCTATTGGTAAAGACCGCCATCACCCAACACGACGCGTCGTATCAAACACAGGTCAACATGCAGTAACACACTATGAAGTTGTTGCACGCTATAAACATTCTTGTGTTGTCCACCTTGTTTTAGAAACAGGCCGTACACACCAAATTCGTGTACACATGGCACATATCGGGCATCCTATTATCGGAGATACGATGTATGGCGCGCGCGAAACAGCTAGCGATGATTATGAACTACATGCCATTCAATTAGAATTCGAACACCCATTTTTAAATAAATTAATTATAGTAAAAGATAAATAATAGGCACAAAGCTTTAGTACAGACCAAAGTCATGGTTTGTACTTTTTTTATGGAAAATATCACTTTTTGATAGATTTATTGATTATGAGCCGTTTTAATAGAATCCGTTTTTTGGCTTTTCTACTATTTAAAGTATAAATTTACGAATTCGTATTTTCTTCATCTATTTTTTACAATAATTTTAATATTGATTTTCCAATATTGGTAATGACGATAGATTTCTTTCATGTTAGAATAGAGTAAATTGTCAGTCATCTGACATATAAATGAGGGAGGAAATCATTATTATGAGATGGGTTAAAAGTATTGCGGCAACAACTCTAGTTGCAAGTTTACTAGCTACACCTGGATTTGCTGCACATGCGGCAGAATCAGCACCAACAACTACTAAAGAGGGCTTCAATTTAACAATTTTGCACTCTAATGACACACATGCACACGTAGAGGCAGCACCACAACGAGCTACAAAAATTAAAGAACTACGTGCTGCTAATGCAAACTCATTACTATTAGATGCAGGGGACGTATTCTCTGGTACTCTATACTTCAATCAATTCACTGGAGAGGTTGATATGAAGTTAATGAACTTAATGGGCTATGATGCTATGACATTTGGTAACCATGAGTTCGATTTAGGGTCAAGCCCAGAAGGACATGCTGCTCTTGCAAATTTTGTTAAAGGTGCAGAATTCCCATTACTAGGCGGGAACCTAGATTTCTCAAAGGATTCATTATTTGATGGCTTACAATTCAAAACAGTAGCAGAAGATTTCCAAAACGGCAAAATCTATAACGGTATTATTAAAGATATAGATGGAGAAAAAGTTGGTATTTTCGGCTTAACAACTGAAGAAACACCTTCAATTTCAAGTGTTGCAAACGTACAATTTGCTAACTACATCGACTCTGCGAAAAAAGCAGTAGCAGATTTTGAAAAACAAGGCGTAAATAAAATTATTGCACTTACACACATTGGCTTTGATGACTCTAAAGACTTCGATAATGACCAATTACTTGCAGCAGCAGTAGAAGGTATCGATGTAATCGTTGGTGGCCATACACATACGAAATTAGATAAAGCTGTGAAAGCAGAAACATCATTCAAAAACCCAACAATTATCGTACAAACTGGTCAATACAGCGAAAACTTAGGTGAGCTTGATCTAACTTTCGACGATAACGGTGCTGTTGTTGAATACTTCGGCCAATTACATGCTTTAAATGATAAAGAAAAACCTGTAGCAGCAGACGCTGAAGCAGCTAAATTATTAGCACCATATAGTGCAAAAATCGAAGCAGTTAAACAACAATCAACAGGCAATACAGCTGTGTCAGTTCTTGATGGTAAACGTGGACTTTGGGGTGTTCGTGCTGGTGAAACGAATCTAGGTAACGTTATTACAGACGGTATGCTTGCTGGTGCTAAAAAAATCGATCCAGAAGTACAATTTGCTTTCCAAAACGGTGGCGGTATCCGCGCTAGCATTGACGCAGGAGATATCACTGTTGGTGAAGTAATGACAGTAATGCCTTTCGGTAATGCACTTGGTATCGTAAAATTAACTGGTGCTGAACTATATGAAATTGCTGAACATAGTGTTAAAGAATTCCCGAAAGAATCAGGTGGCTTCCTACATTTCTCTGGTCTACAAGTAGAATTTGATGGTAAAGCACCAGCTGGTAAACGCGTTAAATCTATTAAATTAAATGGTAAAGAGCTTGATAAAGCAGCTTACTATAAAGGTGCAACAAACACATTCACTGCTAAAGGTGGCGACGGCTATGAAACACTAGCAAAAGCTTACGCAGATGGCCGTGTAAGTGAACCTGGTACAGTTGACTTTGAAATGTTCATCGATCATTTAAACACACTTAAAAAAGTAGACGCTAAAGTGGAAGGTCGCATTATCGCTACAATTCCATTTACTGATATTGCAAAAGGCTCTGAAACTGAAGGTTACGTTCGTGATCTTTACTACCGTGATTTAACTCAAGGTACATCTGCAACAACATATTCACCAAATGCTAACTTAACTCGTGCACAAGCTGCATCATTTATTGCTCGTGTATTAAAACTTGAAGCTAAAGGTGAAGCAACATTCTCAGATATTAATAGTTTAGAAGCAGCGACACAAAAAGAGATTACTGCACTTGCAGAAGCAGGAATTGTACAAGGTCAAAATGGCAAATTCAATCCTACAGCAAAAGTAACTCGTTCTCAGCTTGCTTTAATGTTTGCACGTGCTTATAACTTACAACATGATGCAAAAACTGGATTAACTGCTGATTTCAGCGATATTTCTAAATACAATGAAGAAACACAAAACGCTATCGCACTTATGCAAGATTTAAAAATTGCTAGCGGTTCAAATGGCAAATTCATGCCTAATAACAATGCTACACGTGCACATATGGCAAAAATGCTTTCAAATTACATTCCTTATGTAAAAGAATCTAAATAATACTACACAAAATCCCGCTTCAACAAGTTTGATAGCGGGATTTTCTATGGTTAAAAATTAAATTTAAAATTATCTGGATCTTGACCAAAACGTTGATTACGATTTAACGTTGCCATTTTATCCATCTGTGCTTGCGTTAATTCAAAATCGTATATTTGTGCATTTTCTTCAATACGACTTGGTGTTACTGATTTTGGAATAATTAGCGTATCCTTTTGCAAATGCCAACGAAGCACTACTTGTGCAGCTGACTTCCCTAGCTCTTGTGCAATTTCAAGAATTGTTGGATTATCCAGCACCCCTCCGCGACCTAACGGCGACCATGCTGTAATAGCAATTCCATGCTCTGCACAAAATGCCTTTAATGCATCTTGTTGTAAGTAAGGGTGCAATTCTACCTGATTGACCATTGGCGCGATATTAGCTTTTGATAATAGTTTTTGCAGGTGATGTTCATGATGATTTGACACACCTGTTGCTCGTAGTAACTTCTCATCATACAAACGTTCAATCGCTCTGTATGTTTCCTCAAATGTTTCAGGCACTACCCAATGCGTTAAATATAAATCTAAATAATCCAAATTTAATTTTTTCAATGATACTTCAAAAGCACGTAGCGTCGCATCATACCCTTGGTCAGTATTCCAAACCTTTGTTGTCACAAAAATATCCTCGCGTTTAATGCCTGAGTGGCGAATTGCCTCACCCACCTCTGCCTCATTACCATATAACGAAGCAGTATCAATCGCACGATATCCCACTTTCAACGCCTTATCAATAGCCTGTAACGTTTCATCACGTTCTGTCATTTTGTATACGCCTAGACCAAAGCGAGGCATCTCAATACCATTTGTTAACGTTTTTGTTGATTGTAAATTCAAAAACATCAGCCCCTTTCTTTTCCTAGTTTCATTATACAAAAAATTGGATTGAAAATAATGTTTTTCTTGCGCGGGTATTTTGCTCTGCTCCGCGGAATCCTCGCCTTGCTTCGCGGAATTCTCACCCTGCTTCGCGGAATCCTACCTCTGCTCCGCGGAATTCTCTCCTTGCTCTGCGAAATCAACTCCTTGCTTCGCGGAATTCTACCTCTGCTTCTCGGAATTCTCACCTTGCTTCGCGGAATTCTCGCCCTGTTCCGCGGAATCCACTCCTTGCTTCGCGGAATCCACTCCCTGCTTCGCGGAATTCTACCTCTGTTCCGCGGAATTCTCACCCTGCTTCGCGGAATCCTTCCTCTGCTCCGCGGAATCCTTCCTCTGCTCCGCGGAATTCTCTCCTTGCTCCGCGGTATTCTCTCCCTGCTCCGCGGAATCCTACCCCTGCTCCGCGGAATCCTTACCCTGCTCCGCGGAATCCTTACCCTGCTACGCGGAATCCACTCCCTATTCTCACGTCTGCTTTGCGTGAGGCTTTCCTATTGTTTGTCTTCGGGTTCTTCATCTACCTGGATCGGGTCTGCAATACGGTCATCCTCGGCAAGTTCTTGACCATCACGGAGATGTTCCATTTGTTTACCTAGATCTTGTAACTCTTTAAAATTTCTCGCCATTGTGCCGTTTTCTATATTCGGAACCTTTTTTTCCATTTTTATCACCTCTATAATAGTTTTCCCGAAATATTAAAGTCTGAACCATTTCTGACATATTTTATTTAGCAAGGACGTTTCATTTTTATAATAGATAGGCTATACTAAAAAGAGATTTGCTTATAAACATGAGGAGGGTTCTTCCATGAAGTTATTATTAATTATTGGTGTAACTGTTGCTTTCTTAGCTGCTATTTTCACTGCTGGGTACGAAGGCGACTACAAAGCGGACAAATAATGCTCAAGAAAATCACTAAGTATGATACTTAGTGATTTTCTTATTTTTTTAGAAGTAGCCATTGCGGTTACTTCTTTTTTTTCGGCTTCATAATTACTTGACTTCTATTACTTTATTAAATATACTTACTTACATAAAGTAACTTGATGATTAATAATAACTGGAAACTGGAGGTTTTCTTCTATGCATTTTCATGAAAAACCGAACACATATGTTACTAATGTTGAAATTAAAGTAAGTGATTTACAACGCTCACTAACATACTATAAAGAACTTATTGGCTTTAAAGTTTTACAACAGGAATCTAATCGAGCTACCCTAACTGCTGATGGTAATACAGCATTGCTAACTATTGTTCAACCGGAATCGGTCGAACAAAAAACGCGTACAACAAGTGGACTTTATCACTTTGCATTACTGTTACCAACACGTCGTGATTTAGCAAATATAATTACTCATTTCCGTCAATCAAGTGTGTACTTTGGTGCATCTGATCACGACGTAAGTGAAGCACTTTATTTACGCGATCCAGACGAAAATGGTATTGAAATTTATGTAGATCGTCCTGAAAATGACTGGACTTGGCGAAACGACCAAGTGCATATGGTAACTGAGCCGCTTAATATTCCTGCAATATTAGTAGAAGCTAATGGTTCATGGGAAGGTCTTCCTGCCAACACGGTAATGGGGCATATTCATTTATCTGTATCCAACTTAGCTGCTGCTGAGGAGTTTTATACGAAAGGCTTAGGCTTTGACATTGTCACACGCTATGGCGAGCAAGCATTATTTATATCTACTGGACGCTATCATCATCATATCGGCTTAAATACATGGTATTCTGAAGGTGCTCCAAAGCTTGGAGATAATCAGATTGGTCTAAAATCATATTCGCTTCGTTTGGATAATGAAGTGCAGGCAAATAAAATAAAAGCAAACTTACGCCAAATTGGAGCGTCTGTTATTGATATTAATGGCGGTTTCCAAACAGTGGATCCTGCTGGTAATGCTATTTTACTAAAATTTTAAGGAGGCTATCTTATGGAATTTGGTGTATATACATTAGCAGATATCGGAAAAAATCCAGTGAATGGCTATATGCCAAGTGTTAAGGAACGACTAGATGAAGTTATGCAATATGGGCAACTTGCTGATGAAGCAGGTCTTCAAGTATTTGGTGTTGGAGAGCATCATCGTTTAGATTATGCCATTTCAGCCGTACCCGTTGTATTATCAGCGCTATCACAGCGAACAAAAAATATTCATTTAATGAGTACGACAACTGTGCTTAGTACGGTAGATCCAGTACGCTTATACGAAGATTTCGCAACTCTCGATTTATTATCAAATGGTCGAGCTGAAATTGCCGTTGGACGAGGAGCATTTATCGAATCTTTCCCGCTGTTCGGCTATGATGTGGATAATTATGATGCACTCTTTGAGGAAAACTTAGCATTACTTTTAAAATTAAACAAAGAAGAGCGTGTAACGTGGAGTGGACATTATCGCAAACCGCTTCAAAATGCTGAAATTGCACCACGTGCTAGTCGTGAAATTCCTATTCATGTTGGAGTTGGGGGAACACCGGAAAGTGCTATTCGCGCGGGACGCTATGGAGTTGGCTTAAACTTAGCAATTTTAGGTGGAGATCCAAGCCGCTTTAAGCATTTAGTTGATGTATATCGTGAAGCATTGCACACAGCAGGACATGATATGAATAAAGCGAAAATCACGGTATCCGGTCACGCTTACTTTGCCGAAAGCTTAGTGCAGGCTAAGGAAGAATTTTATCCGTATTACTCAAATTATTGGCATTATGTAAATGCACAGCGCGGCATGCGTTATCATTTATCTAAAGAAGGATTTGACGGTATGACGGCTGGCCACAATGCGCTATTTGTTGGTAGCCCAAATGAAATCATTGAAAAGATATTAATGCAGCATGAAATATTTGGTCATTCCCGCTTTATGGCACAGCTCGATATTGGTGCAGTACCATTTAAACAAGTAGCTAAATCCATTGAGCTGCTAGGAACTCAAATTATGCCAGCGGTCAATAAAGCACTAAAAGAGTAATTTAATTACAAAGGCAAAGAAGTTCGTCATTTTTGCTATTGTTGATGTCCGCTACGGCGGATGCTTTCTGCGGACACACCGTACGCAACCCTCGCTAACGCGCGGTTTGTTACGTATTACTTTGCTTGTGCGTTCCTGCAGGAGTCTCCGCCTTCGCTACCACCAACTTGTGCACTCTGCTGAAGCAAAAAAGTGTTAGATTGATACAGTCAATCTAACACTTTTTCTCATTTCTTAGTGTAAACCTGGGTAGCCCTGTTGTCGTAAAGCCTCGTAAATAACAATCGCGGCAGTATTTGATAAATTTAATGAACGTACATGTTCACTTTGCGGAATTCGTAGGCACATATCTTTGCGTTCATAGGCAAAATCTTTAGGCAAACCTGTCGTTTCTTTTCCAAACATAAAGTAGATATCCCGATCCTTATCACTAAAATCATGTGTAGTAAACGGTTCTTCACTATATGTTTCAATTAAATACACGTCTCCATTTTTAGATGCTTCTAAAAAATCCTCAAGTGAATCGTGGTACACCACGTTGACACTATGCCAGTAATCCAAGCCAGCACGTTTTAGCATTTTATCATCCGTCGAAAAACCAAGTGGACGAATTAAATGTAGTGAGGTATTAGTACCAGCACAAGTACGTGCAATATTCCCTGTATTTGCTGGAATTTCTGGTTGATATAAAACGATATGCAATGGCATAACGAAACACTTCCTTAGCTAAAAAATTGTAATCCTTTGTTTATCTCAACGAGTACTTCCTCGTCTTGTTCCTTTTTCTTTGCAGCAAGTAACGCTATTTCTGCTAGCTCCCCGCCAATCTTGCCTAATGCCCATGCAGCCGTTCCGCGAATAACTGGTCGTTCATCCTTTTCTAGAAGCCCAATTAAATCAGGTACTGCCGCTTCCTCTTTAAAATGGGCTAATGCTAAAATGGCATTGCGTTGAATTGGCTTTTTACCGCGCCATGAGCCCGAAACATGTCCAAACTTATCTTTGAACTCCCGATTAGAAATTGTTAAAAGGGGTGTTAGTAATGGCTTTGCAAGCTCTGGATCAGGCTTAAATTCCTCATGTATCCAATTGATTTTCCCTTTATTTTTTGGACAAACTGTTTGGCAAGTATCGCAACCATATAAGCGGTTCCCTAGATGTGAGCGGAATTCGTCTGGAAGATACCCTTTCGTTTGTGTTAAAAAGGCTATACAACGCTGTGAATTTAGCTGCCCACCTTCGATTAATGCACCTGTTGGACAAACATCCAAGCATAAACGGCAATCACCGCATTCATCCTCCATTGGCTTATCGGGCGCAAACGGGATATTTGTCACTAGTTCTCCTAAATATACATATGAGCCAAACTCCGGTGTAATAATTGAGCAGTTTTTCCCGCTCCAGCCAATACCTGCACGCTCTGCTACGGCCCTATCGACAAGTGCACCTGTATCTACCATTGACTCAATGCGCACATTGGGCACTCGTTCTTCTAGCCAAGCTGCTAGTAATGCCAAGCGCTCTCGTAATGCAGTATGATAATCGACGCCCCAAGATGCTCTGCAAAATATGCCCCGTCGTGCCCCCTTTTTACCAATAGGAGCATCTTTCATCCGTGAAGGATATGCAACGGCAATAGCAACAATACTTTCTGCACTGTCTAACAATTGAAGCGGTTCCGTTCGTTTTTCAATATTGCTCTCTTCAAAACCTGATTGGAAACCAAGCTCCTGTTGACGACGCAGTCTATTCTTTAATTCTGTAAAGGGAGCTGCCGTTGTGAAACCTATTTTATCAACGCCAATGGACATTGCATACGCCACAAATTCTCGTTGCAGGTCATGTATGTTCATTTTATTTCCAACTCCTTACATGATATAATAATTAAAATAAATAAAGTAGGTGATTTTTTATGGAAGTATCACTTAATCCATCGTTGTTAACGCAACTTCCAGAGCTGAAAATCGGCATTATTCATTATACCAAAATTGTCGTAGCAGAATCGCCCCAAATGATTAAAGGTCGCTTGCAATTGTATCAGGAAAACCTCTATTTAGAAATGCAGGAACAACCTGTAACTGAACGTAAAGGCATTGCAGAATGGCGACAACTTTGGAAAAAGCTTGGCGCAGATCCGAACCGTTATCGTCACTCGACCGAAAGCCTAATGCGCAGAGTTAGTAAGCAAAATTATTTAACACCGTTTCATTCAGGTGTGGATGTAAATAATTTTTTCTCCCTTCAATATGAAATTCCAGTTGGCATCTATGATCTAGCTCATCTTAAAGGTAACGTAGAAATTGCACTTGGCAATGAAGAAACCGGCTATGAAGGCTTAAATGGACGCTTTAATACGTTAAATCATATACTTTGTAGTCGTGATGAGGAGGGACCATTTGGTTCACCGTTCGTCGATTCAAAACGTACGGTAGTCTCCGAGGCGACGACTGAAGCTTTACATATTTTCTATCTTCGTCCTTCCCTTTCAACTGAAGATGCCCAAAAGCTTCTTGCGTCTGCCGGTAAAATGTTCAATCAGATTCATGGCGGAGACTATCAAATTGCCCTTTTAACGAATACAACACCATCTACTACTCTATAAAAGGACGTGTTTTCATGATTAATCTTGCAGAAGCAGTTAAACTTAAAAGCATTTTAGCTAAAAAGGTTCAGGAACTTATTAGTGAGTTACATCGTAGTGCCTTTGTGACTGTTGAAAAAGGACAAGCACCTAAAACGAGCAATCGTCCAATGACTGTTGTTGAAGGTGAGCTGGCTCAAGTACGTCTTGATATACGGACATTAGATCGTCTTGTCTATGAGGCGAATATAAATAATACAGTAGACTTTAAGGGTGAGAAGCTTGCACTTGTAGAGGCCATAGAATTGGCTTCACAGCTTCGCGCGGAAGCTGAGCTATGTAAACATTTTGGCACACATGAGAAAGAAAGTGTACGCATGGGTTATGGCGAAGGTACAATGCTTTATGATATTGCTATGTACGAACCAGATGCGTATCGGGAACGTTCTCTTCAACTTGAGAAAGAAGCACATAAGCTCTCTAATTTAATTAATGCCAAAAACTACAGCGTTGAAATACAATTTGACGATTCTCGCTATTTCTAAGCTCGGGGCGGTGAGACTCCAAACCGAGTCGGATGGCTGTTTTCAAAAACTACTTAGGTAGACAACTAGAATAAACCAATAACATGTGACCTGTTACTTTATGACCGATGACCTATAACCAACCATTGGCAAAGGCATAACAAAACTCGAGCATATAATGATTTCAAAACGCCATCCGAAAACTCTCTTGCACCTTGTGTGTAGGAGAGTTTTTTTATGTCTATTTTGCCAATCAATTGGACAAACTTTATTTAGTACAATTGGAAGGAGCAATAGGTATGAACCATTCTCATGAAGAAAAAGATGATACATTAACAAATCGCCAAGGCCACCCTATTACAAACAATCAAAATTTACGAACTGTCGGAAATCGAGGACCAGCGACGCTTGAAAATTACGATTTCCTTGAAAAAATAAGTCACTTTGACCGTGAGAGAGTTCCTGAACGTGTCGTACATGCTCGTGGAGCAGGTGCACATGGCTACTTTGAAACATACGGAGTTGTCGGCAATGACCCTATTTCTAACTATACAAGAGCAAAGGTGTTTCAGGAAAAAGGCAAACAAACACCCGTATTCGTCCGCTTCTCTACAGTTATCCACGGAGGGCATTCTCCAGAAACTTTACGAGATCCACGAGGCTTTGCTGTTAAGTTTTATACGGAAGATGGAAACTGGGATTTAGTTGGAAATAATTTAAAAATCTTCTTTATTCGCGATGCTATGAAATTTCCTGATATGATACATGCTTTTAAGCCCGATCCAATTACAAATATTCAAGATGTCGAGCGCTTCTTTGATTTCTGCGCAAGTTCTCCCGAATCCTTCCATATGGTAACCTTTGTTTATTCACCTTGGGGTATTCCAGCTAATTATCGAATGATGCAAGGCTCAGGTGTCAATACGTATAAATGGGTTAATAGTGAAGGCAAAGGTGTACTTGTTAAGTACCACTGGGAGCCATTACAAGGCATTAAAAACTTAACACAAAAAGAAGCCGAAGAAATCCAACAAAAAAATTTCAACCATGCAACACAAGATTTATACGATGCTATTGAACGTGGCGAATATCCTGAATGGGAGTTAAACGTGCAAATTATGGAGGATGGTCCTCATCCCGAGCTTGATTTTGACCCACTAGATGATACGAAACTTTGGCCAAACGACAAGTTCCCATGGTATCCAGTAGGAAAAATGGTGTTAAATAAAAACCCAGAAGACTATTTTGCTGAGGTGGAACAAGCTACTTTCGGAACAGGTGTCCTTGTTGATGGTTTGGATTTCTCAGACGATAAAATGCTCCAAGGACGTACTTTCTCTTATTCTGATACGCAACGTCACCGAGTTGGTGCCAACTATTTACAACTTCCTATCAATGCACCTAAGAAACGTGTAGCGACCAACCAAAACGGTGGGCAAATGCTGTATAAACGAGATTTAGCACCTGGACAAAATCCACATATCAACTACGAGCCATCAATGTTAAATGGTTTAAAAGAAGCCGCTCAAACAGCGAAGGAATACACACCATTTATTGAAGGGAATCTTGTTCGAGAATCCATTGATCGCCAAAGCAATACGAAGCAAGCAGGTGAAACCTATCGTAATTTTGAGCAATGGGAACGCGATGAACTGCTGGAAAACTTGATTAGAGATTTATCGACTTGTAATATGGCGATTCAAGAGGCAATGATTGCATTAGCTTCAGAGGCAGATGAAGAATATGGTCGCTTATTAAACGAAGGTTTACAAATGGCACAAACCAATGCATCCTCTGCAAAACCTCTCGGTAATATTGACGGTGATAACGCACCTAAAGAGGCTGTCGACAAAGGACATGATGCCGAACCATATTAAAAAAAAGTGACAAAGAAAAGTGCCAGGCACTCAAACAATTTTTAATTTTTAGATAACAATAAAATAAAAATCCACTTATACTCCTTTCGGGAATGTACAAAACGTAAGATGCAACAAGTCTCGCTTTAGCGAGGGTTGCGTTCTTACTTTGTGCCCGAGAAAAGCAAAGTGGATTTTTCTTTTTTTTAAACTAGTGCCAGGCACTCAAACAATTTAATGAACACCTGGTAAAAGACGAAGCGCTTTTTCCTGTGCATCTAAAATTGCATCGACCCCTAATGGAATAGCAATATTCGTTGTTTCATGCCCGATTTTAAAACCTGCTACGACAGGTATTCCTAAATCGCTAAAATACTCTTTCATTAACGTTAGAAGAGCATCATCACTTGCTTCTGTTTGCGTAAATGAACCAATAACTACACCTGCTAATTGTTCTAGCTTTCTTGCTTGCTTTAACTGCTGTAACATAGAATCAATCCGTGGAATCGTTTCTGCAATATCTTCTATCACTAAAATTCTACCTTCAGTATGGACTTCAAATTTTGTGCCCAAAGTGCTGACTAGGCGACGTAAATTACCGCCTATAATTGGTCCACGTGCTATCCCAGGTGCAATCGTTGTTAACGACGAAATAGCCTCTGTATACTGTATTTCCATCGGAGTAAACAACTGTAAAAACATCTTTTTCGATAAATCATCCATTTTATCTGTAGCCATTAGCAAAGGTCCATGGAAGGTCACTATATTTGCATATTCATTAATTGCACAATGCAAATATGTAAGATCAGAGAAGCCCCAGAAAATTTTCGGGTTTTCTGCTAGTAGCTCATAATCAATTTTACTAGCAATTCGCGCAGAGCCATATCCACCTTTTACACAAAAAATTGCCTTCACCTCAGGGTCTCGAACCATTGCATGAAAGTCTGCAAGTCTCACTTCATCACTACCTGCTAAGTAGTCATGCTTCGCCGTAATCGTGTCCCCTATTTTATAGCGGAGGCCTAACTCATCTAGAAAAGCTAATGCATCTCCTAATTTTTCTGGCTCCACAAGACTGGACAAACATACAACACCAACCGTATCGCCTTTTTCTAAATGTGCGACTGTACTTATCACACTACCCCCTCCAATTCTATCTCTAATTCTAGCATATGCATCATTTATCAGACTAAAATAAAAAAGCGTAGACTGCAAAATGAAGTCTACGCCTTAATTTTTTATTTTGTGCCACCGTAAATAACAGTAACATTAGGATGATTTAATAATCTGCTAGCTGGGAACGTTTCTGTCACTTCCCCACCTCGCAACTTTTCAATAGCTTCTAGCTTCTTCTCACCAAATGCAATGAGAACAATTGCCTTCGCATTCATAATAGATTGGATACCCATAGTAATAGCATGCGTAGGTACTTCCTCTGGACGATCAAAATAAATAGCATTTTCAGTTCGCGTTGATTCTGTAAGTTCAACAATGTTTGTAAGCGAATCAAATGACGTACCAGGCTCATTAAAGCCAATATGTCCATTTACCCCAATACCAAGCAGCTGTAAATCAATACCACCAGCTTCCGCAATTCGAGCATCATATGCTACACATTCAGCGGCTAAATCTTCCGCCTTACCATTTGGTAAATGTATATTTTCCTCATTGATATCTACATGATTAAATAAATTCTCATGCATAAACGTCCAATAGCTTGCAGGGCTAGTTTGTTCTAAACCTACATATTCATCAAGATTAAATGTTGTAACTTCCTTAAAGGAAATATCACCAGCTTGTTGACGCTTAACTAATTCTTTATACATGCCAACTGGTGAACCACCTGTTGCTAGTCCTAAAATGCTTGCTGGTTTTGCTTGTAGTTGCTCAGTAAAAATATGTGCAGCTACCTCACTCATTTCTTCGTAAGAATTTACTTCTATCCACTTTATTTCATTCGTCATTTATATACCTACCTTTAGAATCGTTATTTTTAACTAAAAATGGGAAATTCATTACTATCTAGTAGTGAATATATTAATTCTACAAGTTATTTAGCTGTATTTCTATTATTTTCTTTATCTATTTTTTACGTGTATTCTTTTGCTATTTCGGTTATGTTAATTAGTAAGGAAGTGAGGCGATTTTATGAATTCTCAAATACAACAATATTTAAATTATCTTCAATTTCAAGGATCTATAGAGCCGTCTATCAAGCTACTTGGTCAATTACAAACAAAACATCTACATACAATACCCTATGAAAATTTAGACGTTGCCTTGAAACGCGGCATCTCCTTTGCTATTCCTGATCTTTTTCAAAAAATCATTGTTCAACGACGCGGAGGCAATTGCTTTGAACTAAATATTTTATATAGCTGGTTACTTCGTGAGCTCGGTTTTTCTGTCACAAATCGCTATGCACAATTTTGGCGCAATATGGATGCGAATACACCACTTGAAGATGTCCCTATGCATCAGCTACTTCTCGTCCAATTTGACGGTGTACCTTATATCTCTGACGTTGGTGTAGGTGCACTAGCCCCATGTAAACCAGTTCCGTTAATTGCTCACCACGAACATCGAGAAGGTAATGAGCTATACAAAATTGAATGGGATGACACGTACGGTTGGATGCTTTATGAGCAAACACCACACAATTGGCGTCTACTTTACAACTTCACAGATAACGATAACGATGCCAATTTTGCCCCACGGCTTTCACACCAAAAAAATAAAATCGCAATGATTCGCACTCCTTCTGGACGACATACTATGTTCAATAATGAATTTCGTATATATGATGGGCACTCTTTAACAACTTATACAACACATACTGAGCAAGAGTGGCAGCAAGCTCTTGAACGTTATTTTCATATATCGATCACTTAAAAAAGGATGCATTGTTGGAATGCATCCCTTTACGCTTCTAATTTGCTGTTCGTTTTAGCAACTCATATACTACTTCACCATTGTGAAGTTCCTTGACTAAACCAATACCGTCTACAAAATAATAGGTTTTCACTACATCAATATATTTAAAACTTTCTTCTAGTATCGCTACATTTTTATAGTTAACACCACCTGCTCGAACCGTTCCATCCGTCGTTTGAACAGTTATACGATTACCGTTAACTGGACCTTCATCGTCTTCGTGAACAATTACGCCAATTCTTAGAGGAAGCCCTATATAGAAGTCGTAATGTGAGCTATATTCTTGAGCAATTGCTTGAGCATATACTGAGCCATCATAATATAATAACTCATCATTAAACTGCTTATTATTGGTCATATTAGCAATTGACCAAACATCGTTTTTATTATCATTATGGCTGTATTGATAATTTAATGTATATCTTAGGCCATCATCTGGTGAGTAAAATGCATAGGTGTATTTATATGCAGGATCCTTTTGTAAATTTGGCTTTGAAAGGGTCATGGCACGAGCAACAAATGCTGAAAAATGTGCACGTGTTAATGGCAATTTAGGTTTAAATGTACCATCCTGATAACCGCTCGTAATATTATTGTTTGCTACCGCTAATATTTCCTTATAACCTGGTGTTTTCTCCGTAACATCCGTAAAATAATAAGGGCTCGTTCCCTTTAATTTAAAAGCACGTTGTAAAACAATGGCCATATCTGCTCTCGACAGCGTCCCATTCGGATTAAATTTCTTTGTTGCCTCGAATATGCCAGCATTTTGTGTAGCAGCGATTTCTTTATAGTAGACATGTGATGTCGGGACATCTTGATACTTCGGATTTTTCACATTCGTCGTTTTCAATCCTAACGCACGAGTTAACATGACAGCTACTTGAGCTCTTGTTACATATTCATTCGGTTTAAAAGTGCCATTAGGATACCCTTTAATAATCCCACGTTCAACTAAATAATCTATTTCCGTACTTAACGTATTGTCAGATGACACATCTTTAAAACTAGCTGCATATACCGGCTGAATCTGTAATAACCCAAAAATCAAAACTACAATCAACATCCTACTTATTTTCTTCATACTATTCCCCCTATATTTACTCCCATCCTTGTTATCCTATTCATCAAGTAAAATAAATATTAACTAAAAAGACATTTTTAGTAGTTTTCTTGCACTAGTATCTAATGATTCCATACCCGTTTGAAAATGTGCTTACACTTCTAATAGAGTTTATAGCTCTTGTAAAAAAAAAAAACCTCTGCAAGACTTTGCAGAGGCGTTAAAGTTTATTCATTTTTCTTATTTTGAATTAAACCAAAGCCTAGTCCAGTAGGGTCTACTAAATACGCAAGATAAAATTCATCAAATTCCATTTTTTCTCGGACAATAATAGCTCCCTCCTCCATAGCTTTTGCAATAGCGTCATCAATTGAATCTACTTCAATTTGCACGCGTACTCCATGTGGATAATCACTTGGACCTTTTCCAATTCCACCGTTAATACCATTTTGCTCGCTGGCACCTGTTGTAACAGCCCAGTAATCCCAACGAGGCTCAGCAATTTCCCATGCGAAAACTTTAGAATAAAAATTCGCTGCTTTTTCGGGATCTTGACTATTTAGTTCGAAACCTATCACTCTGCCCAATTCATTTCCCCCTTTTTTCACTTGTAAAAATTAAAGAAAAATAAATTAAAGTTCCTGCTAAACAAATAAGCACGATAGCAACTACTTTTTTAAACATTACATAATCGCTATATATTTATAAAGCCATCTAGTAAAAAAAGAGCTGCTAGGAGTAGTAAAAATGATAATAGTTTATTTTTCATAATTATTACCTCCAAACCTAACATTTAAAAAAGTATAACATATGGATAATTCTAAAAATATCAACTTTTAATTATATCTATTATGCGTTTCCTTACGTTAATATGCTTTGTTACCTTGTACGGTTTCAGAATATAAAAAAAGACTTCAACAGAGTTGTTGAAGTCTTTTAAATTCACTTTGGATACCGGTGGTCGGGGTCGAACCGACACTCCAAAGGAACACGATTTTGAGTCGTGCGCGTCTGCCAATTCCGCCACACCGGCATAATACTTTAGAGATAAAAAAAATCGGAGTATCCGATTAAATAAAAAATATGGAGGCGGCAACCGGATTTGAACCGGTGATAAAGGTGTTGCAGACCTGTGCCTTACCACTTGGCTATGCCGCCATATTATTGGAGCGGAAGACGAGGTTCGAACTCGCGACCCCCACCTTGGCAAGGTGGTGTTCTACCACTGAACTACTTCCGCATAAATGGCTGGGGTACCTGGATTCGAACCAGGGCATGACGGAATCAAAATCCGTTGCCTTACCGCTTGGCTATACCCCAACAATGGGGCGACTGATGGGAATCGAACCCACGAATGCCGGAACCACAATCCGGTGCGTTAACCACTTCGCCACAACCGCCACTGCTTTATAGTTTTACGTTAATTTTATATTAAATGGGGCGACTGATGGGAATCGAACCCACGAATGCCGGAACCACAATCCGGTGCGTTAACCACTTCGCCACAACCGCCATAAAATTAATTGGCAGGGGCAGTAGGAATCGAACCCACATCAAAGGTTTTGGAGACCTCTATTCTACCGTTAAACTATGCCCCTATAAAAAAAACTGGTGGAGGGGGACGGATTCGAACCGCCGAACCCTAAGGAGCGGATTTACAGTCCGCCGCGTTTAGCCACTTCGCTACCCCTCCGGGAAAACATGGTGCCGGCTATAGGAATCGAACCCACGACCTACTGATTACAAGTCAGTTGCTCTACCTGCTGAGCTAAACCGGCAAAAAAACCTGATGGGTCAGGACGGAATCGAACCGCCGACACTTAGAGCTTCAATCTAATGCTCTACCAACTGAGCTACTGACCCATATTAATATTTTGAAAAAATGGCGGTCCCGACCGGGATCGAACCGGCGATCTCCTGCGTGACAGGCAGGCATGTTAACCGCTACACCACGGGACCATTTTGGTTGCGGAGACAGGATTTGAACCTGTGACCTTCGGGTTATGAGCCCGACGAGCTACCACTGCTCCACCCCGCGACAATACTATTTGATTTTAAAAATGGTGGAGGATGACGGGCTCGAACCGCCGACCCTCTGCTTGTAAGGCAGATGCTCTCCCAGCTGAGCTAATCCTCCATCTGGGTATTCGTTATAAATGGTGACCCCTACGGGATTCGAACCCGTGTTACCGCCGTGAAAGGGCGGTGTCTTAACCGCTTGACCAAGGGGCCTTACTAATTGGAATCGTAAAGTGCTGGCGGAGAGTAAGGGATTTGAACCCTTGAGACAGTGTTAACCGCCTACACGATTTCCAATCGTGCTCCTTCGGCCACTCGGACAACTCTCCAAGAATGGCTCCGAAGGCAGGACTCGAACCTGCGACAACCTGATTAACAGTCAGGTGCTACTACCAACTGAGCTACTTCGGAATAATGTTATTATGTATAGCCTAGCGACGTCCTACTCTCACAGGGGGAAGCCCCCAACTACCATCGGCGCTAAAGAGCTTAACTTCCGTGTTCGGTATGGGAACGGGTGTGAC
>NZ_JBIVOH010000005.1:0-65683 GCF_044754025.1 Lysinibacillus sp. NPDC093197
AAGTAGCGTCTAATTTTTCCTCAGCAGTAAATTTCCCCATAGAAAAACTGCACCTCCAATTGTTAGATGTGTCTAACAATTGGGGGGCAGTTCAGACCAATTACCTATAGGGGTGTTTCATTGTGACTTTATACAAATGTCGCAACTATATTTTATTCAGAACATCAAGAAATGCACCTATAAGTTAGCTACAATAAAATATCTAAGCCTATTACAACAAATCAGAGGATAACATTCCATAAACCATACTATCTGTCCATTCATTTTTATTCCAAAAATCTTGTATGAAATGGGCTTCCTTTCTCATGCCTATCCGTTCACATAATTTTTGTGAAGCTGTATTCCGTGCATCAAGATTAGCTTGTATACGATGTACATTAAACTCACTAAATAATTTAATGACCAAATTACTTACTGCTTCAGTAGCCAAACCTTTCCCAGCTACTTCATTTGAAAAACTATAACCAATCTCAACCGTATCTTTCATATCTGTATACCATACAGATAGATCACCAACTACTTTAGTCTTGTATATAACTGCCAAACTTAACATTGATTCTTTCGTCAGTGCACTGTTCACTAGCTTCTTATTAAATCTTGTCTGCATATCTTCATGAGTCCACTTATTATGTAATAGGAACTTACATGTATCATCATTATTATAAATAGTAAATACATCCTGTAAATCAGTACTCTTAAATGGTCTAATTAGTAATCTTTCTGTAGTGATTTCCAAGTTAGCTCTCCTCCCTTGCATTCATTCAACAAAACCTTTTTCTCATAGTATCCTTCTTCGATTTTACTTAGAATACATATAATAGTAAATTAAAATCCTTCTTCCACGCAACTGCTCCGTTCGTTTAAGGACTTTTCTTCACAATCTCCACGTCCAATTTTATTATCGTATTATCTGGCCTGTTTGTTGAATAAATTAACTCACATTTACAAATACATTTATTATTTTTCAAACGACTAATCAAACTTTCATACAAATGATCTAACTATTTTATAATCATACATTTTAAATATTCATCCCAGCTAAGCCAAAGTATCGACAAACATCCTGTCTGTATGTCCAAACCAAAAAAATAGCCCCCTTAGTAAATAAATAAGAGGGCATAATGTAATTTCTAATCTATCACTTATCTTCAACTGGCTTTAGTGAATTCATTGGAAGGTAAACAGCATTATCGAGTCTTTCTTCTAAGTCATCGGATACATATATATAACCATTAATTTCTTGATCATACCTTGAAAAAACAGTACTTCCCTTTTTAATAATTCTTTCAGTTTTAGATTCTTTTAATGGAACGCCTTTCCCCTCTTCATCTCTTGTTAGTTCATAACGTACACCTCTTTCTCTTGATATTGTCTCAGCGATTTTAAGGTCTGTACCAGAATACTCGTAACAAAATTCCTCACTACCATCACCACTGTCGCAATACTTTAGTAGTTGTCCATTATTTGTATCCTTGAAATAAATACCCCATGGTCCTTCTAGTTTAAAGTGAGATCCGTAATATAAGCCGTCATTAATACCATCGCGCGTAATAACAATATAAGTTGGTTTGTTATAAAAAGATGAACGAATTTCTATTGGTACTTCTTTGAAAACTACTAAATCCGTTGCTTGTACGCGGTATTGGCCCATTTGATAGAATATTTTTTTATCATATTTTTCAATATCATACGTTCTAAAGAAGTTATTTCGCTTAACCACTAAAGATTCAAACGTACCATCTGAATTTTTCTTGTATACCTTAATGTCTTTTTTAAAGGTCATTTTCCCAGTTTGCCCTTTTACAACTTCTGCTCCATCATACATCACTTTCGCTTCTGATTTTGTTGGATTTACTACTGAAAATATAAATGCTGCTAGTATCACGATAAATAATTTTTTCATTATTCTCCTCCTTCTCAGTTTTAAAAACATAATTTCTTAGTATTATATACCAGTAACTTAATATGATGAATAAATAAAAAGACCAAGTACTCACCTAATAATGAGCGCTTGGTTATTAGTTTATTGAATCAGGAGTCTAACATAAAGGACATAACATATTTTATATGACTATTATGTTATGTCCTTTAAATACAACTAATCGGCAGTTAAGTGATATGCACAACCGCGCCCGATTGTTGAAGATTGTTATTGAACTAAAGACCCGTTAGTTGCACAATTAAAAATGTAAAAACTTTAGTTTAAGGGTCCGTATATATCAATAAAACTCCCAGTATAGGCATCCATCACAATCGTTGGCTCAATGCCATTATATTTTATTGTTACTTCCCACTGCATTCTATTTGTTAATTGATTCCAAAACCCACTCTTTTGATTGAGCGTTGCTCTAATATTTTCTATCGGGATTTCATTTAAATCAACATAAGAAATTGACTTACTCCACTCCTCTGGTGGTTTTTGCAAGTATCGTTCTGCACTAGATATCGCTTCTACTGTACTCATAATATGCGACTGATATATGTATAAAAAAATCATTGCCATAACAACAAAGCCTAACAATATCTTTTTCAAGTGAACACCTCCATCTATAAATATATACCTGCTAAGAGTTAATCAACTCCTTATTGAACAAAACCGCTTCGTTAGTTGAGGAAAAAACACCCAAATCATCGTTTGGTACCATTGCTTAAAAGCTTGTTTGCTCAATAAATTAGCCCTTTAGTGAAAAACTTATCCTTGTTACAGAAACGCGCCCTATTCTTGAATAAAGTACAATCCCTAAATAGAATAGTGCCCAATTATAGAAGAACAACTTACAATGTTTTCGAGTTCCATTAATTGTTAATGCCACTTTAGCATAATTAAAAACTAAAAAAATGTTTTATTTATTCAATTTAGTGGAATAGATTGAATGTAAACATATATTGGAGGGATAAATAATGACAGTCAAATTGACAGTAGAAAACGTAGTACAAGCGAAACAAGAAGTGGAGAAATTAGAAGCACAAGGATATCTTCGAGATAACATTTACATCTTTGCGCACTATGAAGAACGTGAAGATGATATTAACGAAGCACTGGGGACAGAAGAAGCTGGTATTAGTGAGCAAGGGTTCCTGACTTCTATGAAGAACCTGGTGAATTCCCGTGGAGATGAACTCCGCAATAAGTTAGCTTCTGTCGGATTAAGTAAATCGGAAGCTGCTCAATTCGAAGAGGTACTTGATACAGGTAAATTGGTCTTAGTTGCCAATAAGTAAAAACAAACCCGGGAATCCAATCCCGGGTTTGTTTTTCATTTTACAAGTCTCCTCGTATTGCTTGGACTCTGTATTCCAGATGGCCTTTCAACCAAGTCAGTATAAAAACCGAAAACCCATCCTTCTTTATTGTCAATGATCTGCTCGAGGAAATCTTCATCTTCTTCAACATTATGGCCCTTTAATGAAAACGAGCGTTGATCCTTGTTACAGTATCGAGCCCTTATATGGAAGACTTGATTTCAAGATAATACATTACAATTTCCATTGTTCCCCTGTTACTTAAAAATAAGAAAAAGGGGTCGGTGTTGGTTTAAAAAATAAAATTTGTCGATCACCCGACAAACTGAATTAAACTGACTCGTAAAAAAAGCAGTGACGGACTAGGAACTCGAAAGACCTAGACTGCCGCTGCTTTTATTGTGCTAACGTATTCCGGTTAGCGTAATCTATTTTAGGTGACAAGGTCATCTACCCGTCTGGTAAACGAGACCTATGGCTCCAGAATCAAATGTCTTGTTTTCGATAAGTTTAAGATTGATTTTCTCCTTGAGACCTTGGAATAACGGCAACCCGCTGCCGACCAGGACGGGAGAAACCGTAATCTTATACTCATCAATTAAATCAAGCTGCATAAGGTAGTGTGCTAATCTAGGACTTCCTAAGATGACCATATCCTTGCCTGGCTGCTGTTTGAGGTTCTTGATCTCTTCCTCGACATCTTCTTTCACCAGTCTGGAATTGTTCCATTCGACCTTCTCCAGCGTCGTGGAAAAAACGATTTTGGCTGTCTTTTCGATCCACTCGGCATGATTCCGTTCGTACTGCGAAGCTGATGGGTTCGAAGGCACAGATGGCCAGTAACTATGCATCATTTGATAAGTCCCACGTCCCCAAATGACAGTGTCGGCAGTACTCAAAATTTCTTTCGCGTGTTTCTCCAAATCAGAATCGTAGGAAACCCAGCCAATGTCCATTTCACCGTTTGGCCCTTCTACAAAACCGTCAAGCGATGCGTGCAGAAATAGAACAAGTTTTCTCATTTTCAGTTCTCCTTTGTTCATGAAGGATGTCACATTATACTTTGCAGTTTTCATTAATGTTATGTGCAGAATCAAGTATATCACACATAACAAGCAATAATTTCTTCTAGATTGCAAAATTTCTTTATTTAACAATTTGACCCTATAATAAAAAAACACTCGACTAATTGTATGCAAATAGTTACACTTAACCTTTTTGCAGTTTAGTTCAATAACAGTCACGAAACGATTAATTAATACCTTTTTTGTGTAGAAAATGTGTAGAAACTTTTCATTTTCTATCCTTTTCTAACGGTTTCTCAAAAAAGAAAAGCGCCTCAAACCCTTGTTGTAAAAGTATTTGAAGCACTTTTCAGTTGGTTCAAACTTGTTCTATCTGAACCTTTAGACGTCCCAGGATATCAAGCAATCTGAGTCAATGAATTTAGTTATGAAAGGTTCGAGGAGTGTCAAGAAAGGATTTTTTAAACATAAAAAAAGAAAAGATGACTTTTATAGTCACCTTTTCACTTATATTAGCAATTTAGTTATTGAATGTTTGTTCGTAACGGTGGAAGAATGCCACTGTGTGCGCTCTTGCTAGAGAATCATTTGGTTTAAACTCTTCATTTGTTTTAGTGGTTGTTAAACCATTATCACGAAGAAATTGAATAGCTTCTGACTGAGATACAGTCTTACCATAATGCATTGAAGCTAAGATACGAGCGAAGTTACCACGTGTGATATCCTTACCTGCAATAGCTTGTTTGGATGCTGTGTTTGCACCTAAAACTGGTAGAGAGTATTTTGTAGCCAGTTGGTAGTTTACGTCTCCATACCATGAAGTAATTGCTATCGTTGAAGCTAGTTCTGATGGTTTGAAGTAACGTAATAGGATAGATAACATTTGATTTTCCGTTAAGTTAGTGTACGGTTTAAGTAAGTTTTCGTACTTACCTGTTGATGGGTTTTTCACGTTTGGGTATCCACTGATGATACCGATGTTGACTGCCCACTTAAAATCCTCAGCCCAGTATTGGTTTGCATTGTAATCAGCAAACTTTGATACATCAACATTTCCCGTTGTTGGCGGTGTTACTGGAGGTGTTGGCGTTGGTGTTGAAGCTGAGTAGTTTAAATAACTTGATGCAACATACCCCTCTGTCCCGTCACTTCTTTTCACAGGATACCAAACAAAATGGTTTTTCTTCGTTGATACTTTTTCATATTCAAAAGGACCCGTAATGGTAACAATTTCACCTTCACGTAATGTACCCAAAGAAGGACTATCCGTAGTAGGTCTTGTCCTAAATGTTACATTCGTTATTGCACTAACTTTTTGATTTGTTTCAAAAAGATACTTAGATTTTGTTAATGGTAAATCAAAATCATAGTTCATTGTTGAAAATTTAATATTTTCCCTACTGTTAGAGTCATATTGAAATTGTTCACGTGAAAAAGGTAGCTCTGTTAAGTCTATTAATTCCAATTTATTTATGATTCGGAGAATTCTTTCTTGATAGGCATTGGTATTTCTTTCACCAGTTGCTTGAACAATTGGACTATTTACTGGCTTAGTACCGTTATAAGCCATGATAGCGAAGTACCAATGTTCCAGTACATCTCTTTCCCCACCGTTGATGCCAGGTAAATCCTTTCGCTTAAACATATCATCTAGAGTCTCTACACCAGCTTGTATATTATAGACAATATCACTTTTTAGTCTATCTTGATTGTAGCCGACTTGATTTGTAATTTGCATAATGCCAATTCCATTATCAGCTGTCACAATCGCTTCACCATTCATATCAAAATGACGCCAATTTCCACTTTCACCTTCCGCTATTGCCTTCACAATTTCAGGAGGAACATCATAAATCAGTGCTGTTTCGGTTAACAAGCAGTTCATTGTGGAATAATCAGGGTTTACTTTCGATGCCGAATCATACTTACATGTATTTGCAATATTATTAGCTAATACATTATTATCTATGTTTATAGATAGCGAGATGGCACCAATAGCAATAACACTAATCAATGGTTTCAATATCTTTTTCATATGTGATTATTACACTTCCTTTCATATTTTTTATAGTTAAAAGATTCAGATATATGTTATCATAAACCCAATATTTAGGATATGGGTAATAATCAATGTTTCTTTCATTTAACAGGATTGAGTGATAAATGATAGCTCTAACATATATTGTTTAATTTTAATTCGGTGAAAAGGTGATAAATAGTGATTGTTGGATTTTTACTTTTTTGTAAAATAGGTAGGCTTCCTAAAATATTGACCAAAACGCCAAGCGATTTTGTTCTGCAACGTGTTCCTTAAAATAGTCAACAAGAGGGAGTGCTTTATAAGTTTTTTACTTCCATAAATATATTTAAATTATATACAAAAACCATACTTTGACATTGTCTAAAGCATGATTTTTATTTGAACTAATATGAAACTGCTTAGGTAATTTTTTAGCTCAGCTATTTATTGAATTCATTAACTGGAAGAAGTACTCCCGTTTATGAGTCTTATTTAGGTTATACCATGAATGTAATGTGTCGGGTGTAAAGACGTCTAATTTTTTTAGTACTTCCATCGTAAATTCTAGAGGTGCTACTCCTGATGCAGTAATCAAATTCTCACCAGATACCGCAGGTCTCATCTCATAATATTTTTCTCCTTTATAATTAGGACAGACCATTTTAATATACTCTAAGTCACTGCTTGTGTGTTTTCTAGAATCTAAGTATCCCATATTTGCAAGGGCCTCAGTTGCACCACAAATTGCAGCAACAATAGTGCCAAACTTTAAAGCTTGGCCAACTCTCTCCAAGATAGGTTGATGAATTTCTTCACTCCAAGTAAACCCTCCTGGTAAAATTAAAAGATCTTTACTCTCAATAATACATTCATCAAGTGAAATATCTGGTTTTATGCTCAGTCCTCCCATAGTAGTAATCATTTCTTTATTAGCTCCTACTGTAATTACTTTTAAAGGTGGTAAGTCTTTTTTGAAATATCTTCCTGAGTTTAGTTCAGCAATTAAATATCCATATTCCCAGTCCGACATTGTATTAAAGACATATAGAAAAACTTTGTTTGTTTGCATCCAAACACTCCAATCACATTTGATATAGCTATTATAAAATAACTTCCCTGACAGTTACCGTCAGGGAAGTTATCATACTTGATGAAAATTTATTAATTCCGTCAGAACTTCAATAATTCTTTTCTTAAGACTTATTGGCTCGATAACTTTAATAGATTTATTGTACGGTAAAAGTAAATAAGGTACATATGTATGTATTATATCTTTTTCAAGAAGAAAAACTGCTTGATTTGAAGTCCGTGTTTGTAAATAATGTCCTAAAAACCAATGTTGGCAAATATCATCCAATGTTAGTGAATTCCCATTAATAACCAAAGGAATAATTACTTCCGTATCTTCTATAGTTGGAAGGAGGTTTTTCATAAAAAAGTCACGTGCTGAAAAATTTTCTAGCCGGTTAAACTTATTTTCGGTTAGCGTTAGACTTTCAATTCGATCTACTCTAAAACTACGGATTTCATTCCTAAGATGACAAAACCCAATCACATACCACTTATTATTCCAATAAATAATTCTGTAAGGATCAATACATCTATACTTTGATTGATTCTCGCCACTTTTATGGTAAAGAATTTTTAAAGAGTTTCCGTCAGCTACAGCCTGCTCCAACTCCTTCAAGAAAGGATCCATAGGCTGAGAACTTAATCGACTTATTACTTCAAGACTGGTCAAATGTTGGTTTATCTTTATTTTCTGCTCTTGATTTGAATATTTGCTTAGCTTTGAAATAGCACTATTTAGTGCTTCGCCACCATAATATCCAGCTTCTTCTGCAAAAACAGCAGCATGATAAAGTGAAGTTTGCTCCTCAAAATCAAAAAATAGAGGAGCCTCAATAAAATTGTTCAATAGAGTGTATCCACCGTTATGTCCTGGTTCTGAAATTATAGGTACGCCACTTGTTGAAAGTGTATCAATATAACGATACACAGTCCTTATATTCATCTCTAACTTTTCTGAAATTTGTTGTGCAGTAATTTTTTCACCTGAACGAAGCATCCATAGAATTGCTAACATATTGTCAATTTTGGGCATGAAATTCCACCTCTATATAGAATTTATTATCTATCATATAGTAATAAGTAAACTTTAGTTTATCATTTAAATTTAACTGAATTAGATTATTCTGTCCTTTTCGTTTAAGTATAATTTTTAACAATCTATTTCTGATTTTTAGTATAACCCATCAACTGCGTTATTCCACAATCTGGCCTTTTAATGAAATCGAGCGCTGATCCCTGTTACAGAATCGCGCCCTTTAATGGAATAACTGAAATATGATCTTAGCCATAAAAATACGTAATACTTCTTGAACTAATGTAATGTACCCCGTTAGTTTAAGTACATAACTTCACAATTTGCTGGTCAAACGATACCTAAATTATGTATTAAAAAGCAATCAACGTTGTTCGTGTATCATTTTCATCTGTAATGTACTCAATATTTTCGTAACCAGCAGTTATTGCCTTAGAGAATAAATGCTTAACGGTTACTTGGTCCTTGGAATAGATTGTTACATAGGAGGAATCGACCAATAGGAGTACAAATGTACATTCACTTTCAACAAATTCTTGATAGGTTTCAATTTCTCTCACATCTGACTTTTTCGGAAATCCTTTTAAATCAACAAATATAAGATAATAATCTTCTCTTGAAATTTGCTTATATAGTCCTTCCTCATTTAACACGCTGATATTTGGAAATAGTGGGTCCCCTAATTTATTATTATCAATAAAATATGATTCTCCACCACCAATCTTCAAAGTTAATCCTTTTAAATTGATGCCATCTAATATCTCTAACAAATATTTCCCGTAAGCGTTGGGAATTTCAAAAGATATACCTCTCACTCGTAACCCCCATTTCTCTTTTTTTAATTAACCTGCCCCTATAGTTTAAGTATAATCTTTCACAAAAACCAATCTAGCATTACCATATGTAATCAATTTTTCTTAGGATTCTTCCTCCACTAAATGGCCCTTTAATGAAAACGAGCACTGATCCATGTTACAGAATCTCGCCTGATTGTTGAAGATAGATTAAGTTTTATGAGCTGATTTAATCATCCAACCAAATTATTTTACGGCTTTCCAAATGGTCCATCTATCTCTTTCCACAATATTATTTTCAGTCGAAATTGCTTTATCTATATAATTAATTAATAAGTTTAATTCTTCATCGTCCAATTCGTGTAAAATACTTCTTCCTGTTCTCTCACTCAAGTCTTTTAGTAATTGCTCTTTATTTTTATACACTTTTCTTGTTTCCCACAACTGTACTTCTTGAATTTCTTTAAACCCAACCTCTGAAAGTGTTTTTATTACAAATTGGCTATTGTATCTGCGTTTAGTCTCTTTCTCAATTAATTGTGGAAATAGTTCAAAGAAATATCCCCTAATGTGACTATCATTACCTTTTAATAAGCAATCTTCAGGTGTACGGTCTTGAACAATATAAATTCCCTTGTCCTTTAATAGTCGATATGCCTCTTCAAAGCATTTTTGCAAATCATTTATATGATGTATCAACGCTCTTTCAAGAAGTAAATTGTAATCGTTGCTTTCTAAGCTTGTCTGAAGAGCATCACCTTGCTTAAAAGATATGTTTTGAAATTCTCTACAGTTATCTCTTGCACCTTTTAGTATTTCTTCGGAAAAATCGACACCGGTAACAGAGGCTACTCCCATTTCAGATATCGCCTTTGAATAAATACCTCCACCACACCCTATATCCAACGCCTTAGAGATATTGTCGAACTGTACCAGATCCTTTATAACCTTAACCCACGAATCATCTGCTTTTCGAGTTGAATAAGTATTACGGTTTTTCTCATTATGAAAATCAATACCCATTTAAAATCCCCCATGTCAACTTTAGATTATTTCAACAGGAATGTTTAGTTACATTCGGCTTTAACGCATGTTTTTACCTTCTATTCCCAATAGTATATCAATAAATTCATAAGTAAATTTTTAAATAATTATTAATATACATAAGTTTATCTAATAGAACTATTTTTTAATAAAATAAATCTGAGCTTCCAATATAATCCTTCAATCTCAATTAAGAGTGTAAGACCATTTCTTAACAATATGGCCCTTTAATGAAAACGAGCGCTAATCCTTGTTACAGAATCGCGTCCGATTGTTGAAAATCGTTATTTAACTAAAGCTCCCGTTAGTTGAATAGTATACAAGAAAGGTAATTACTTTATTAATTGTTCTCCTGTTAAAATCTCATATAGATTCGCTTGATCTTGCTCTGTTAATTTCACATATCTACCGCTGTCCGTAACAATTTCTAAATTTTCACCGCTTATACTACTAAAGAATAGTACATACTTATGATACGGTTCACCTTAATGTAGTTAGTTTCCATTTTATATATTTATTTATCCTTACCAGCGATTCATCGCTATTTTCACCAAGACAACGTATAATAAGAGAAGCAGAAGAAGAATTTATTTTTCCTCTAGTGAAAAAAAGAGGTGCTATTACTTGAAACAGTTTGAAACAGCATTACCTGAGCAGTATGAAGCATTAAAAAAACAAGCCAATTATACGTCTAGCTGGCGAGAGCGTTTAGACGCAGTCGAAATGTTATCGGCTTATCAACATGACAAAATCATAGATTTATTAAAAAATCGTATGGAGCATGATACTGTCAACAAGGTGCAATTAGCAGCCTATGAAGCACTCGTGGCGTTTGGTGAGGACGTAGAGAAGCCATCACCTGCACGTTTTGATATTATTAAAGGAACAGATAAAATTTTCCTACGGGTGAAAAAGAGCTTGCCGAAGGACCATACAGTGGCAGAATTTGCGGATAAACTAAAACGTATGCGTTTAGATGTCTTTGATGCGTATGAAGGCGACAAAGGTGTAGAATTTATGAACTGGTTAGAGGAACGTTGGGCAAAGCTATAATCAGTAGTTTTGCGATTTATGAAGGAAAGTCATTTTCTCCGCTTGTGGAGTGAATGGCTTTTTCTTATCTTATGCTGCTATTCATCGAAACTAATTAAATTGTATTAGTTCATTTCTTTGATCATCTATTTTATTGTTTAATGATAAATGCTTATATTCATTCCTATCATCACAAACGTATGTAAGCTAAATTAAAAAATCTGAGTCCAATACAATACCGGACTCAGATCTTAGCAGTTGCTTAAATTATTTGTCTAACTTTTTTGGTCAGATCACATCATGTTTTAAGTGATCCCTATGGCAACCGCAACAATTAACGCCAGACAAGCAATAACTACCCAACCAAGTATCATCTTCCAAATAAATTTAATCCACTTTTCATAGGGGATACCTGCTACAGCTAAATATGCCATTAATGCCGATGAAGTTGGGATGATAGAGTTTGTTAGAGAATCGCCATATTGAAAGGCTAAAACAGCTACTTGTCGTTCTAATCCTAATAAATCAGTAATTGGAATCATAATTGGCATTGTTGCTGCTGCCTGTCCACTGCCTGATGAAATAAATAAATTTAAAATTGCTTGGATAATTAACATGCCGATTGCGCTTATAGCATGTGGTAAATGTCCAATTGTTTCAGATGCTGCATACACAATCGTATCAATAATTTTCCCTTGCTCTAATACAACCGTAATGGCACGGGCAAAGCCTACAATTAAAGCACCAAACGTTACAGCCTTAGCTCCCTCAATAAAGGAATCAAAGATAGTGGCAGGTTTTAAACCACCAATTAATCCTGCAACTAACCCCATAATTAAAAAGGATGCAGTTAGCTGTGTTAAGAACCAACCCCAATTAAAGACACCATAAATATTAAAGCCAATTCCACAAGCCATGACAATAAATACAAATTTATGCTTTCCAGTTAATGTAGGAATGTCAATCACTGATACATTGGATTTAGCTTTTTGCTCAATATCGTAAATAACGCTTGCCTGAGGGTTCTTTTTCACCTTAAAAGCATAGCGAGATACATAGAAAATAGCAAAGCCTAATACAAAAACATAGACTACTGCACGGAAGCCAATCCCTGAGAATAATGGTACATCTGCCAATGATTGCGCAACACCTACTGTAAAGGGATTTAGCATTCCTCCAAAAAATCCACTGGCAGCACCAAGTGTGATCATGGCAGTTCCTGTTATAGCATCAAAGCCCATCGCGCGTGCAATGGCCACACCAATTGGTACGAAAATAATTGTTTCTTCCGCCATTCCCATTGTAAAACCACCAACAGAGAATAAAATCATCGATAAAGGAATAAGCAATTTTTCTCTGCCTTCTAAAGCTTTTACCCCTTTATAGACACCAGCTTCAATGGCACCTGTTTTATGAATAATTCCAAATACACCACTAACTAAGAAAATGTAGAAAATAATTTGAGCTCCTTTTTCAAGCCCCATTGGAATCGCTGTAAACATTTCAAAAAATGAAACTGGATCACTCTCAATATGATGATAGCTTCCATCTACAACGAGCATTCGCCCTTCCTCATCTTCTACACGATCAAACTCACCTGCTGGAACAATATAGCTTAAAATACCCGCTAAAAAAATAATAGCAAAAATAATGGTATATGTATGAGGGACTTTGAGCCAACTCCTCTTCTTTACGCTCTGTTCATTTTCCATTACATCATGCTCCTTTTATAGATTTAGACATATAACAACTTTGTCGTTAATATGTCGTTAATAAAAAATAAATATACAGGAGTTAAAATTCTTTGTAAAGTCTTAATTTTCCCTCATTTCAAAAATAAATTGGTAGTTGCCTAATAAAGCTTTCTTCAACGACCTTGATGAGTGATAGGATACTTCTACCTGCTAACAAAAAAATGTCATGCTCGTTTAACAAATTAATAATGCGTTCATTAGATACTCATAAAGAGCTAATTCCTCTGCAGAAAACCTTTCAATATTAGAATAGTTAATGTGTCCATGTCATCGCGATGTTGATATATTTACATAAAAGTTGTGTAGACAATATTCAAAGAAAAATCCAAGAAATGATGATTTAACAGCATTTCTTGGATTTCGGTTTCATTCCACTCTTTCATTTGGGAATGTTATTAATGTTTACTATTATATAAAAATAATTTTCTTGAGATATGTGTAACCATTTGAGTTAACCATAGGGACTTTTTAACATATGTCTTCGTTGAAGAAGTATCAGTTAAATGAAATGATTTAACTACTTTTTAACATGTATTACTTTGTATCCAACGAATAAGATTAAAAACCAAACTGGCGCGACATATAGGGCAACACGCATATCTGGAATAAATGCCATTAACACAATAACCATTAGTAAGAATGCAATGGCAATATACGTAGAAAGTGGATACAGCGGAATTTTAAATTTCAGTTCGGCTACTTCCTCTTTCGTTTTTGACTTTCTAAATTTCAATTGTGCTAATAAAATAATCATCCAACTTGTAATGACTGCAACAGTCGCAACGGCAGAAATATAGATGAACACTTTTTCAGGTACTACGTAATTTAAAACAACCGCAATTAATAACACCGCTGAAGAAAATAAAATCCCTCTTCGTGGACTACCGTTTTTACTTACTGTTTTAAAATATTTTGGAGCATTTTTTTGTACCGATAAGTTGTGTAGCATACGTCCTGAACCGTATAAACCACTATTAAATGCAGACATTGCTGCTGTGATTACAACAAAGTTAATAATGTGAGCCGCAGCAGGGATACCGACGTAATCGAAAATTTGAACGAACGGGCTTCCTTCTGAACCAACCTCGTTCCAAGGATAAATAACCATCATAATGCCTAATGCACCAATGTAAAAAATTAAAATACGCCAAACGATGTTGTTAATAGCTGAAGGAATTGACTTGCTAGGATTTTTTGCTTCTCCTGCAGAAATACCAACTAATTCAACCCCACCGAATGAGAACATAACTAATACTAGTGACATTAAAATACCATGGAAACCGTTTGGCATGAAGCCACCGTGTGCCCATAAATTATCGAAGCCAATTGCTTCACCTTGGTTGCCGACACCGAAGAAAATAATGGCCAATCCTAGAACAATCATACCGATAATCGCAACAACTTTAATCATCGCAAACCAGAATTCGAATTCTCCGTAAGCTTTTACATTTGCTAAGTTTACAAGCATCATAATAAAAAGTACTACAAGTGCAGTTACCCATTGTGGAATATCAGGGAACCAGTAGTTAATGTATACACCGACTACTGTTAATTCAGCCATGCCAACGACAATCCACATGAACCAATACGTCCAACCAGATAAAAACCCAGCAAAGCGTCCTAAATATTTATCCGCGTACGTACTGAAAGAGCCTGATACAGGTTCCTCTACTGCCATTTCGCCTAATGCACGCATAATTGTGAAAATTACTAATCCGCCAATTAAATAAGCTAGTAAAATAGACGGCCCAGCCATTTGAATTGTTGAACTAGAGCCATAAAATAAACCGACCCCAATGGATCCGCCCAATGCAATTAGTTGCATGTGACGAGTACTTAATCCGCGCTTTAGCTGTGAATCTTGATGATTGTCTTTCATAATGTCATACTCCTAATACGTTTAGATTTTCAAATACTTTGCTCAAAAAAGGAATAAAAAAAAACGCCCTTTTGGATTAACCAAAAGGACGATTCAACTCGTGTTACCACCTTTAATTTATAAGCAATTCACATTACTTACCTTAAGAAGTACGGTCATTTGACGATACTCTCGCACATGATTACGGGTGCTTACCGGCGTAGCCTACTTAGAATAATCTGTTCGGTACACGGCTCCAAGATGAATTCTCAATCGTTTTACATGCACCTCTCATCAACCGGTAACTTTCTGTTCGTAAAAATAATTGATACTATTTCTTTTCATAGCCTTTGTTCTATACAAATATTTTTGAATTGTTTTTCATTTTACAGAAAAAAAATATTTTGTCAATATAATTTTCAAAATTTCTTCATAACCCACTTAAATTATATATGACAATTTGCTATGTAAATATAAAATCTAAAAGAAATATTACAACAAATGTTAGTAAAGTTCTTTTAAAAATGTTATTTAACAATCTGGTCTTTTAATGAAAATGAGCGCTGACCTTGTTACAGAATCGTGCCAGATTGTGGAAGATCACACAACTCAATGATTATTTTGTTTACCCTTCAACAATTGCAAGATATTTTCTGATTTCTCCTTTTGATTCAACGATTAAAATATCTCCTCGTTCTTTGGTGGAAAAAATCTTTGTACCAACAGGAAGTTTATTCGACATCTCATCTTTAAAATCTGTATTAGCTTCATTTTTTGTTTTTATTTCACCGATTTGAACATCTTTTGTTAAAGACAATTCTTCAACCCAATCAATATTAGTTTTGTAGATAACGCCATCATACTGAAAAATATCGGCATCAGAATCTAATGTTAAAACTTCTTCAGCATCTATACTGTCTATTGATACTGTTGTAGTTCCCCCTTGAATATTGCATCCTGTAATCATGAATAAAGCTAATGCAATCAAACTATAGAATAACTTTTTTATATTCAATCCACCCACCTCTTTTATATAGACATAAATTGTTTACCAAAAGTTACATATAACTAAACTGCATCGTTAGTCGAAGAAGAAAAAAGCTGCCTATGCAAGTCAATATTCTTCAAGTAATGCCCCCCCATTAATTTCACCCGTGGGATTACTTATTTTTCTCTGAAATATGGAGCGAAACAAATTTATTTGAGCATCGGACATATCGCTATTCGTTCTGTACAAATACACTAATTATAAAAATTTACCAACAATAATTTGACAATTCAACTGCTACGTTGTATGGTTAGTTACACAAGTAACGAACCAATTAACTAGGAGGTGGATTGTGATTTATTCTTTAAGCAATGAAAAACCAATCTTCCAACAAATTCGGGAACGGATTGAAGATGCAATTCTTGATGGGCATCTTCAATCTGAAGATCGCATTCCATCGACAAATGAATTTGCCAAGGAGTATCAAATAAATCCTGCAACAGCAGGAAAGGGTGTGAACGAATTAGTGGAAAAAGGTGTCATCTATAAAAAACGAGGCGTAGGCATGTTTGTTAGTATTGACGCACGGAAGATTTTAATCGAAGAACGTAAGGAAATCTTCTTTGCACAACATATTGAACCGTTGAAAAAAGAGGCAATTCGTTTAGGTATCTCAGATGAAGAATTACAAAATATGTTACAGAGGGGATAACTTATGAAAATCGATGTGAGTAATGTAAGCAAATTATATAAGCAGAAGCATGCTTTAAAAAATATATCGTTTACTATTGAAGGGCCAAAAATCATAGGTTTTTTAGGCCATAATGGCGCTGGTAAAACAACATTCTTAAACCTTTTAGCAGGACTTATTTCTACAAATGAAGGGCAAATTTGTGTCAATGGCGAGAATGTATTTAATGCCCCTGTTATATTACGAGACATTTGTTTTGTTGCAGAGAGTGGGAATTTTCAAGAAGATATGACAGTTGCACAAAGTTTAAAGACTAATAGTTTTTTCTATCCAAAGTGGGATGGACAGCTTGCAAATGAACTACTTCAAGTGTTTGCTCTTAATCCAAAAGATAAGGTGCGCAATCTCTCCAAAGGGATGGTATCTGCACTCGGTATCATTACAGGGTTTGCCAGTAATGCTTCAATCACGATTTTCGATGAGCCTTACATTGGATTAGACGCAGCTGCAAGAAATACTTTTTATGATTTATTAATCGAACAACAAATAGAAAATCCAAGGCTATTTCTTTTATCAACGCATTTAATAGATGAAGCTAGTAAATTGTTTGAGGAAATTCTTATCCTCCATGAAGGTGAATTATTACTTCAAAAAACAGCGGAGGAATGGGAAAAGTATATTGTTGCAGTAAAAGGAAGTCCACAGGATGTCGAGCTCGCAATCAAAAACTTAGAAGTAATTTATAAGCATAGTTTTATGCAGGAGATGACAGCCGTTGTGTTTGCTAGTGGTCAGGCTATTGAAGATGAGAACATCACACTAGAAAATGTATCTTTACAAGACCTATTGGTTTATTTAAGTAAACAGCAGAAAGCGAGGTTAGTGAAATGAAGACAGTTCAGGGGAGCTTATACGTCCTTTTTCAAAGCTATAAAAAAAGTAATATTATTTTTTGGTGCATTCTGTTTTCAATCGTCATACTGTTATTTTTTATTGACACTTTTTTTGGGCAGTATGTATCCTTTGCCGTGACTATTTCAATACCTGTCTATGTTTTTTATAGTATAAAGGGAGCGAAAATTTTAAATAAAACATTGCCCTATTTTTTAAAGCTTGGCTTAAGTCGTATGCAATATGTGTGTAACGTTGGCTTATTTTTCATCGTTTGGAGCCTTGCTGGAGCATTCGTAATCGCTTGCACGCATAAAATTATTACCCTCGTTTCTAACCTATTTGATTATGAAAATATGGTTATTATCCACCCTATTTTATTTTTCAGCAATTCTGATTCCTTTTTATTAACAATGTCTATGGATACTGTGTTACTTCTACTCTGTCTAATTTCAAGCTTGCTTTTAAATGTCGTCTTTTACCGCTTCGGAACATTAGGTGGCTACAGCTTTATTGGTGTACTTGCGTTGATTCCGATTACAATGGTGATTTTCGAATGGTATACACCGCTGTTTGAATTAGTATCTAAGGTTTCTGCTTTTACTATTATCGCTAGCTTACTAGTTATTAGTATTTTCATCTATATCGTAATATCAGGTGCATTACGAAAAGCTTCTGCAATTCCATCATAAAACGGTGCTTGAAAACATTAAATAAAGAAAAGTAAAAACATTAACCATGAAGGGATTCAACAAAATGAAAAAAATCATTTTTAAAATTATTGGATTAGAACTGCTTCTTATATTTTTCTATGTTGCAAATGGCGCCTACGTATCCATTCAACAACCATCTAGTCCGTTTCTACAATTTGCCTTTTTGATTCCTTTAGCAGTTGGCCTCCTCCTTTATATTGCTGTCAAAAAGAAATGGAGCCATTACTTCTTTATTGCAATCAATAAAGAAAATATTATAGTATTCTCACCGCTTCTTATCGTGTTATGTATTATTTTAATTGGCACAAAAGGCTTAAATTTCGAATCGATTAGCGATTTATTTCTTATGTTTATGATGCAAATGTTTATCGTTGCGTTTATTGAAGAAACAATTTTCAGAGGAATCCTACTTCGCATGTTGCAACCTAAAGGAACCTTTGTTGCCATATGGATTTCAAGCATACTGTTTGGCGTCACACATGCATTGCAACTAGTTGGCGGGCAATCGGTTGAAGATACTATCATTCAAATTATTTATGCCCTTCTTGTAGGTCTTGTTCTTTCATTACTGATTATCGATGGCCAATCCATTATTTTGACAATTCTCTTCCATGGTTTTAATAATTTCTTCAACTTTATGGGGAATGCTGAAAGTTCTATGCTAACAGCGTATATTATCATTATTGTCCTATTTGTTTATACGTTATTTTTATGGAGACGTGTTAAGAAAAAAGACAAGGGGCTACTCCTAACAGCATAAATCAAATTAAAAGCATCTTCGATTGAATTAGGGTATAAATACCTTACTTTCAATTAGGAGGTGTTTTTTCTGTCTTATACAGTTTCTCATATTTTTCTATAAGTATGTACGTTGCATAGTTACATCTTTTATTACTATTCTACATGCAGTTAAAAAGGGCATTACCATGAGCTTTGTCCTTTATAGGATGCCCACTGATAATGCCCCATTCGCATTCGTTATGCTACATTCAATCTTACTTTTGAAAAACGCCTTTAGAAACTATCTCTTCAACACTTACTTTTCGATCTTCATTTAGAGACAATGTAAGGGCATCTGCAGTAGCAATTGATGCTCTCGCAGCAGTACCGTCCAGTAAAGGAATAAATTCTTCTTCAACCTCTGCCCCCTGCATAATACTATGGAAATACTTCATCTCTTTTTCCATAATCGAATGCAGCCACATTGGTGGTGTTTGATTTGGTTTACCATAGGCAATCGCTTGGTCAGACTTTAGCCCACTATAAATTCTTGTACGATCCTCATCTTCTTCTTTTGATTCATGCAATAAATATCTTTCTTCTTTCTCCGGTGTTTTTAAAACTACTTTTACATCTTGCAAATCGATTAAAATTGCACCTTTCGTTCCTTGGATTTTTACATAATGATCGCTCCATCTAAAAGCAGACCCATATTGTAATGTTGCAAATCGTTTATTTTCAAATTCAAGCGTAATTAATAACATATCATCTTCATCACCAAATTGTTCTCCTTGATGAGCAACATTTCCCCCAACCATTGACACACGTTTAGCTGGACCCATTAAAAACTGAATAAAATCAAGTTCATGAATATGATGATATAAATGACCACCTGAAAGTTCCCTTTGCTTTTTCCAACTTACTTCTTTTTGTGCTTCTTCCCAGCCATTACGTTCTGCGTGACAGAAAAGAATTTCACCAATTTCACCTTCGTTAATCAATTTTTTAGCTGTACGTACCCCGTTCATAAAATTCATGACATGACCTGCCATAAATGTAACGCCATTTTGTTTCGTAGCTTCAATCATCTCATTACAATCTTCATAGGATAAGGCAATTGGTTTTTCACAAAATACATGTTTGTTATTTTGTGCAGCGCTTAAGACGGGATGCTTATGAAATCCATTTGGGGAAGCTATAATTACCGCATCAATATCTGCTCGTTGACACAATGCTTCAATATCAGGTTCAACCTCACAATCTAATTCTTTGGCAACCACTTCAGCATTATTTGGATCATATACCGCTACAATCTTCGCATCTTCTAAACTGTTAAGTATTCTTGCAAGACCTGCTCCAAAATAGCCTGTCCCTACTACTCCATAGTTGATTTGACTCATATTTATTCTCCTCTCAATTTAAACAATTGTTATTTTCCTGCTCCATCCGATAAACCGCCTGCAATCTTATTTTGGATAATCATAAAGAATATAATAGAAGGTAAAATGACAATTACAGATGCGGCCATCATTTCTCCCCAATCCAATACTTCTGAACCTGTTAAGGAATACAATGCCACTGATATTGGCATCTTTTCAGAACTATTTATAAGCAGCAAGGCAAATAAAAACTCATTCCACGTATTGATAAAGGTATAAATAGCAGTTGCCACTACACCTGGCGCTACGATTGGTAGCACGACTTGCAGAAAGGTACGCACTATCCCTGCTCCATCCACCTTTGCAGCTTCCTCTATTTCTAATGGAACGGTTTGAAAGAATCCAATAAGCATCCAAATCGCATAAGGAATTGAAAAGGAAAGATACGTTATGACTAGTCCCGTCCATGTATTTACTAAACCTACAGATACGATAATAATTGAATATGGGACTGCCAAAAGAATAGGCGGGAACATATAAGTCGTGATTAAGATTTTAGTCATTTTCTTTCCTGCCTTCGGAAAGAAACGAACAATACCATATGCCCCTAACGCGGACACTACGATGGTAATGAATGTAGCTGAAAAAGATACTAATAAGCTGTTTTTTATATTGGTAGTAAATGATAAGTCATTTAACACCCTGAAATAGTAATCAAATGTAATTTTTTCAGGAAAGAACGAGAGTGGATTATTAGCCATTTCCCCTGAGGACTTTACTGACGATAAAATTATCCAAAGTAACGGGAAGACCGACACGATGGCTAATAAAGTCAAATAAATATAATTCATTGTTGTAGATAGTTTGCTTTTTCCTACCATCATCGATCCTCCCTTTCCCATTTATCGAGTAATTTAAAGTACAAGAAACAAATACCAAGTAAAAATAATAATAAAATGACGGTAATGGCAGAAGCGACGCCAAGCTGCTTCATACCCCATCCTGCTTTAAATGCAAAGATTGGCAATGTTGTCGTAATATCTGAAGGTCCCCCTCCAGTAATTAAGTATAGGATGTCAAAGTTATTAAAGACCCAAATCGTTCTTAAAACTAATAATAACCCGATAACGACACGAATATGTCTTAGCGTAATATGCCAAAATACTTGAAACGAGGATGCCCCATCCATTTGGGCTGCTTCGTACTGTTCTGATGGAACCGTCTTCAAAGCTGATAAAATATTAACCATAAACAACGGTGCTCCAAACCAAATATTTATTAATACTACAACGATAAAAGCTAAATCTGGATTAGCTAGAAAGTTAATATTTGCGTCTGTTATTCCAAGTTTAGTAAGTAAATTAGGTAAAAATCCGTATACATCGTTTAAAATATATTTCCACGAAAAGGCAATGACGATTGCTGGAAATGCCCACGGAATTATCAATAAAGTTCGATAAAGTCCGGTGAATTTTGGAATTCTATTTAAGGCTAATGCAGCAGTAAAACCAATAAATAATTGCCCTGCTAACGACAAAACAGTCCATTTTATTGAATTCATAAAAGCCCTATAAAAATCTGGATTGGTTAAAACAAATTTAAAGTTTTCTAACCATACAAAGTCATAAAATGGACGGATTAAATTTTTCGAAGTAAAACTAAAATAGATACTCGAAAAGATTGGATAGATTAATAGTAAAATAACTATTAGTACAGAAGGTAAAACGAATAGCATACCTGTCAAATTAAAAGACTTAAGTTTTTTTTCCATGTCTCGTCTCCTTTCCTGTTATGTAAAGACCTGTTACAATTACGCCTCAATGTAATGGTCTCCAAATTTTATTGAGCCATCGCACCTTAAAGAAGTATGAAACAAGTTAAAAAACAAACGCCCTCATAATTCATGAGAGCGTCGTAAGTTGTGTATTCCGAGCCCTGCTTATTTACCTAACATCTTAAATAAGTCATTTAATTCCTTTTCGGCCTTTTCAGCAGCTTCTTTTACAGGTACATCTTTAAGAACAATATCCTGGAACATTTTCTCAATAACGCCTTGACTCACGATAATACCTGATTGTAAGGTAGGACCGTTCTCCATACCGATTGCAGTCCCTTTATCTACGGCTGCGCTAATAACTTTTACGGCATTATCAAATTTCTGGATAGTCGGATTATTTAAGAATTCTGGGTCCTCAGCAATGTCTTTTAAAGCTGGTAGCATTCCTGCTGGTACTGAATGTAAGAACTTAATATATTCTTCTTTTTCATATAAACTTTCTACAAATGCCTTAGCGATTTCAGGGTGCTTACTATTTTTCCACACTACAACTGGAATGTTAGATGTTTCAATTCCGTTTTCTGGATCATTCGTATTAATTTTTGGCATTGGCGCAGCATCAATTTTATCGAGCAACTGTGGAGAATTCGTTTCCACTCCACCGATTTGGAAACCGCTATTAAAGTCAAACGCAGTTTTTCCTTGATAGTATAAATTAGCTTGATCTAATACTTTATAATTGACTGAACCTTCAGGTGATGTAGATTTATACATATTTATCCAGTAATTAATACCATCAATTGCGGCTTTACTTGTTAAGTTTGCTTTTCCATCTTTCGTTATTAACGTTTCACCAGCTGAACGAACATAAAAATTCAAGAATCTTGTTGCCATCATATCACCAGATCCCATTGGCACTGATAATCCATAAACATTAGGAGCATTATTTAACTTTTTAGCAGTTTCATATAGTTCATCCCATGTTTTTGGCACTTCCAATCCTGCTTCTTCTAATAAATCTTTTCTATACCACATCACTTGCGCATGTGAATACAGTGGGATGGAGTAATTATTTTCATCCACTGTTCCTTCTTTTAGCGGGGCTTCATAAAAACGATCCCTACCAATGTTATCAATGACATCATTTAATGGCACAAGTGCATCAACATCAATTAATTCAACGACATGGTTTGGCAATGCTGTACTCACATCTGGTACTTGTCCAGATTGCAAACCTGTTGTCCATTTCGTATAAAATTCAGGCCACGCAAAAGTTTCGATTTTTATTTTTACTTTTGAGTGTTCTTTCATAAATGAATCTGCAGCTGCTTGCATAAATTCTAATCTTGGTCCCTGTGTGAAGGAATGCCAAACTGTGATTTCCCCTTCAAATTCCCCTGAAGAGCTTTGGTTTGTTGTTGCTTCATTTTCTCCACTGCTACAAGCAGTAGTAATCATCATAGCTAATATGACGAACAACACTAACATTTTCTTTTTCATTCAAATACCACCCCTTCAATATTTATAGATATGAAAAGTAATACAAACTAACTTATAACAACGCTTGTATAACGTTTAGCAATTGCTCCATCGATTCTATCCTTCATGACCTCTATAGTATGTAATTTCATGCTGGAATTTCTTCTAATGGAGTACTTACTCTTCCCATGAGAAAATGGAATGCACCAATACCTCTTTTATTTTCTATTAACTTCTTAAAAAGCTTTATAGAAAGATTAAAACAATATAAAGACTGAAATTTCAGATATATATAGTTAAAGGACTAGCGCGCAAACACCGTACATTCCTCCGTTAATAATGCTCCTAGGTGGGCAATTAATGTGCATTTTCATTTGAGATTTAAACTTTGATAAATACATTCTCCAACACAGATGCCTACATAATGCATGTGTACCCCATTTTCTAGGTCGTCATAACAAGCATAAAAAGCTGGAAAAACTTATTTAAATCTCTTTAATGTTATTTTCTCCCTCCCGCTTTTCAATAATTATCTGTTACCGCTTTCAAATGAAATATACCAAATTAAAAATTAATTGTAAATAATTTTCTTTATATTTTAAATTTTTGAAAAAAAAATCCACCAATAATTAAGCTATTTAATCGCATTCAAACAAAGAATATTGTAAGCAACATAAGGGTTTCACAGTCTTTTTACTGTGAATGACAAGTTGATTTCATTGGGTAATTTTAAAAAATGTTAATGTTGAGAATTTTCGGAATATATGTATAATTCACTTGTGTACGCATTTCAGTTGAAGAAAATATATTCCTACACTTTAATATGTAGGACAAAATCCTTATTATTCAGTATGTTTTAATGCGTTAATTTTGTAAGGAGGTGTTATTATTCGATTTTGTCCTTTTGCTGTAAAAGAACAGACCTAGTCACTTAAAGCTGTAAGGCGTAACAACATATCTTTAACACGTACTAGCTTTCGCTTCACAAATTTAAACGATAGGATTTTAACGCACATTTCAGAAAATCTACTTCAACTGGAAACTCTTTTTACAGGAGCTCTTAAATAAATATACGAGGAGGCATAAATATGAAATATACTTTTAAAGTAATCGGTATCTCTACACTGCTCTTAGGGCTTGGTTTTGGTCAAGTGAGTCCAACACATGCAAGTGCAGAAACAAATGTTACAAGTAATCAAACACAATACGTTAGTACACCAATTTTTGAAAAAAATAATATAGTGTTAAATAACCAAGGATTAGATGTAACGAATGAACTACAACAAGCACTTACATCGGAAAGTTCTACAATAATCATTAAGTTTAAGTCCAACAATCAAAATGCATTGCAAGCTTTGTTTGGAATATCAAATAAAGACACTGGCTATAAAAATAATTATTTTGATATTTTTTTACGAAATAACGGTGAATTGGGTGTCGAAGTAAGAGACGCTAATGCAAGTATTAATTATCTGATTGCAAGACCCGCTTCTCTATGGGGGAAAGATGAGAGTGGAGAGGTTTCTAACACTGTAGCATTTGTTTCAAACTCACAACAGGGTATGTATGCGTTGTATGCTAATGGTGAAAAAATTATTGAAAGTAAAGCTTCAAATTTTAAACCGATTAACAAAATTTCAGGAGCAAATTCCTTTGTTTTAGGTGGAGTTAACCGAGAAGGAAAACTAGACTTTAAGTTTAATGGAGAAATAGAATCACTAAAAATATTTAATGAATCTTTATCCAATGACCAACTGATCAATGAAACGACAAATTCCACTACAAACAACTTGATTTTTAAAGCTGGCGATACAACAAAAGCTAATTATTTCAGAATTCCTGCTTTATATACGCTAAGTAATGGCAGAGTTCTTGCTAGTGTGGATGCTAGATACGGAGGGACACATGATTCTAAAAGCAAAATAAATATTGCTACCTCATATAGTGATGACAATGGGGTTACTTGGTCCAATCCCAAACTAGCCTTAAAATTTGATGACTATGCAGAACAAGCAATTGATTGGCCTAGGGATGACGTAGGTAAAAATATTCAAATAAGTGGTAGTGCCTCTTTTATTGATTCTGCATTAGTGGAGGATAAACAGAACAATAAGGTAATTTTGATGTCTGATTTTATGCCAGCTGGTATTGGAAATCAGAATGCATTAAAAACGGATTCAGGTTACAAATCAATAAATGGACAGTTCTATCTAAAATTGAAATATGGCTCTGAATCGGCATATAATTATTCCATTCGTGAAAACGGTGTAATCTATAATGATATTTCAAATACACCCACTGAATATAGTGTGGATCATTACTACAATATAAAAAAGAACAATGAATATTTAAATGTAGAGCAGTACTCTGTCAAGTTTGAAAACGGTAATCTAATTGAATACAAAAATGGTAATCAAGTTAAAATGAATATCTTTTACAAGGATTCCTTATTGAAAATTACACCTACGAACTATATAGGCTATACGACAAGTGATAATTCAGGGGAAACTTGGAATGCTCCGCTATTATTACCGCCTTTCCTTGGATTAAATTTTAACGCTTCATACTTAAGCCCTGGACAAGGTTTGGTCTTAGCTGACACGAATCGCATTATCTTTTCATCATATGCAAGTAAGCAAATGGTATATATTATTAGCGACGACAATGGGCTAACTTGGACACATAAAACCGCTCCACTGCCGTTTACTAATGCAACTGCCGAAGCACAAATGGTGGAAATTAAACCAGGTGTCATTCAAACGTATTTAAGAACGACAACAGGCAAAATAGGCTATATGACGAGTTTAGATAGTGGAGATAGTTGGAGTGAAGTGAAATATCTAGACATCGTGGAAAATACCTCTTATGGTACACAACTGTCGATTATTAAATATTCTCAGCTAATAAATGGCAAAGAGGCAGTAATATTAAGTACCCCGAATTCCACAAATGGCCGAAGAAATGGACAGTTATGGGTAGGATTCATCAATCAAGCTACAAATACAATCGACTGGAATCACAAGTATGATGTCGATTATCCGCAATATGGATATTCATATTCAGCACTTACCGAGTTACCAAATCATGAAATCGGTTTATTGTATGAAAAATATGATGCATGGTCTAGAAATGAGTTACATTTAAAAAATGTATTGAAGTACACTACTTTAACGATTGATGACATTATGAATTAATTCATACATTCCGAGCGTTGGATTGCTAATTGATAATAAAGACACGTTAAGAAAAAAACATTCGTACAATAATATAGTAGTAGCATATCAAGGGCTTCCAGAAGCTCTTGATATTTTTTTGTTAACTAATGGGTTGCTCCTATTATTTGAATAAGTTTCCCATTATGAGCATCTATCACGACAGTTGGATTTCTATTATCAAATTGGAGCATAATTACCCATTCTTTACGGTTAAACATTCGATTTAACATGCCAGTTTGATTGTGTAATTGTGTATTTATTTGTTCAGTAGTCAGCTCCTTTACATTGACATTCATTTGCGCAGTATATGTATGTTGAGGAGGATTATTTAAATACATTTCTGCCTTTAAAACGGCATCTTTAGTATCTAACATTGGTGTCTTATAAAAATACAATAGCAATAGTAGCAGGCCCATCAAAGTCACAATGTTTTTCAATAGCCTATCTCCTTAGTTCTCATATTTTATCAGCGATTCGATTCATTTTATTGGCCATCCTCTCGATGCTATCAGCGATCGCTTACCCCCAGTAGATAATAATCGAAATTGTCCTCACAACCAGCAATATAGTATTCTGATTTGCCTTGCATCTTACCTTTGCTAGTTATAGCAGTACAAATTTCTGTCTTAACTCCTTTATCTTGCCCACCGAATGCATCATTCGTGTTATCGTATGAATATTGAATGTTCTCCCCATCATAATGTAAATCCTGAAAAATAGGATCACCTTCGATGGTAAAGGATGTCACCCGAATCTTGTCCTCTTGCTGCTTTGTTATGCTCTGCAAAAATTGCTCAAAACGCTCTAGGTTGTGAATTTCACTTGGTGTAACCGTAATATCCCCCTTTTCAATGGCATCTGCTGTGCTATAGCTACTTTTTGAACAGCCCGTTAAGACAAGCATACTTATGAAAACAAACATTACATTTTTCATCATTTTATAGTAAATGTCCTTCATGTTTTTTATCTATTATACACTAAATTTACAATATATTGTAAAATTAATATTGTATCTTGAACATATTGGAGATGTGATTGAAGTGAAAAAAACGGCCGTATTGTTATACCCGCAATTTAGTGAATATGAATTAAGTGTAGCATTATCAATATTAATGCAAGGGAATAAACCCATTGTGACAGTTGGTTTAAATAATAAGAGTTGCATTAAAGGTGAGTCAGGTTTATCTTGTTTAGCAGATATACAACTTTGCGAAGTCAATTTAGAAGAGTTTGATAGTCTGTTATTACCTGGCTGTTTGGACATTATGACATTAGTAGATGCGCAAGAGCTAATCGATTTTATTAGAAAAATGAGTTCTACTGGGGCAATCATTGCTAGTATTTCAAGCTCTCCATACCTTTTAGCTAAGGCTGGTGTATTGAAGGGCAAAAACTATACAGTAGGCTTGTCACTTGAAGGTATGAAGCAATTAGGGGTTTTTGACCTTAACTATTACTCAGAAGACTTAATCGTCCAGGATGGTCCGATTATTACTGCAAGAGGAAGAGGTTTTATTCAGTTTGGTGTTGCTTTTGGTAAAGCGTTACAACTTAATTTTGATGAAAATTGGTATCAAGCATAAAAATAATGGATAGTTCTGTCGCCAAATTACTGACGAGAACTATCCTTTTTCGCTAGGCATTTCAATATACGACTAAAATGAAAAGCAGCTCTTGTTATATCCAGATGCTGTAGTCTATTTTCACTTTTTGGCTGTAGCTATCGATAAATGATTTTTACAAATTGATAAATCCCCCAATTACTGCTTTCCTTTTTGGCAAATAAACATTACATGCCACGAAATTTCACTGCTCTGTGGCAGTTAAGAGATTTAACTAGCCCCTAATAGGCATACAAATAGACCACTTAGTCTTACATCTCATATGTTAATTATGAACCACAACTTATCAAAACAGGAGGTAATAACATGTTTAATCGTAAGCGTCACCATGGAAGAGGACCACAATGCTGCCCACCACAAACAATGCCAACACAATTTGATCCACCACAATTTTTACCACCAGAGCAATATGTTCGCACAAATTATATCCATACAGTTGTACCACACGTTCAGCCAGCACATATCACAACAGTTAACAAACATATCATTGATCATCAATACTACTTCCCATGCACTGAAAACGTAGTAAACGAGTGCTGTGAAAACCACACTCTATGCGGTATGCCACACAATCACTGCCATATGCCACAGCACCATATGGGTCACCATAAACATATGGGCATGGGTATGGGGTATTAATTTTTTATGCGATGAGACACTTTTTGTCTCATCGCTTTTCTCATCTTCTATCGGCTGCACTATTCTTTTCCAGCAATCTTCACTTGGTTTCGCCCCGCTTGCTTAGCAAGATACAGTGCACCATCTGCAGCTTCAAAAAGGGCTTCTGTCGTACTAGCCATTTTCGGATACTCCGCAACCCCAGCTGATAATGTTACTGGACGTCCACATGGACTATTCGTGTTTGCTAACAGTTGTCTTAAATTTTCGGCTACAACTGCTGCTTCTTCAACAGATGTATTAGGCAATAAGATAATAAATTCCTCACCACCATATCGACAGCAAATATCATGTTCCCGTGCTACAGCTTTCATATTTTTTGCTAAAAATTGCAGTACTTTATCTCCTACTGCATGACCATAAGTATCATTAACGCTCTTGAAATAATCTAAATCAAGTAAAATAATCGAATGCATCATATGTTTTTTCTGCCATTCATATAGCATAGCATCCATTGTGCGTCGATTTGTTACACCAGTTAAAGGATCTGTTGTCGATTGATCTTTAAAATAGGATACTTGCCCTTGCAAAAAGGACAAACTTCGAATAAGCGCACTCTTTAAATAATACGCTTCAAAGTACCAACTGCGTACGGACTTTAACCCTTCTACATTTCGTGAATCTAAACTTTCTTCCGTTAATGTTGCTAACTGTTGTAATGGACGGGCAATTCGCGCTGCTGTCCATAATAAAATAATGATTGATAATAGCATAAGAGGGATAGCCTTAATCGCTACATCTTGTACTCGGTCGAATGAAGGCTCTAGCGCTACATCTAACGGTCTTTGAGAAACGACTCCCCACCCTGCTAGCGGCACGGAGCTATATCCTGCCAGCATCTCTACCCCTTTTGTGTTCGTTACTAGCTTTGCGCCATTTTTTCCCGAAACAACTTCTTGAACAGCTTTATTTTTTATTACAACATCGTTAATGCGCGTTGGATCTTGATGGTAAATAATACGTCCATCTGCATCTACTACAAAAACATACGAACCGTCATGATAATAATGCTCTCCTAATAGCAAGTTAAATACATTCTTTTCCTTTAAATAAATTGTACCTGCTACCATTCCTAAGTATTCATTTTCCGCTGAAAATATAGGGTATGAAATAAAGATAATTAGTCTTCCTGTTATGCCTTCATATGGTTTGGATACGAGAGGGGTTTTTTTAGATAACGCCTCTTTCCCCCCTGCAGAAGTTAAATACCTACCTTTAACATCTACAGAAGGCGGTGATACAGACAATACTAAACCATCCGCATTGGACACAATGACTGAGTTAAACATATTATTTTGCATTTTCAAACGATCTGTTTCCCGATCCAAGGCTGCCTCATCGTTCATGATAGATTCTATATTGCCCGCACTATATCCTAAAATTTGAAAGGCTTCTTCTAAGTATGCACTTGCGGTAGTTGCCAATTTTTGTGCATATACACGATTGGTTTCAAGCGAATTTTCCTTTATCGAATCAACATTCATGCGATAGCCACTCCATAAGCTACCGATACTTGTAAGGAAAAATGCTGCCATAGCTAAACCCATTATTAAATGCTTTAGCCTTAATTGTGTTGATTTCATTGTTTTTTATTACTCCTATTTATGTATTTTGGACATCTTATTAATTAAGTTTAAAGACTCACTTTCCACTATCTATTAAAACACAAATTTCATTTTATTTTACAAATATCTTGTATATATTAAAAGTATTTGTAAAAGAAGTATTGTTAAAGACCTATACAGGAATTGTAAAACTAAACTTTTAATCATTTTTCTGGTTTAAATATAAAACTAAAAACTCAATATATGATAATTTTTACTATATTTCTCTAACTTAATGTATATATTTATGATTATTGAGCTATCTCTTTTACAATTAAATACGTTACTTAGAACACGACTATTCTATTATATAGCAACGGAAATTTATGTACGAGATGATTATTCCATTATAAAAAAAGACTATTTACAATAAGCGTAAATAGTCTTTTTCTTATATTTCTTCTTTTCGAACATGTTCAATCAGTCTTTCTAAATACTGAATAGAGCCCTGTATTCTAAAATTCGCATAGTCGCCAACAAACTCTGCTAACACTTCTCCACCTGGTTTAACTAAATGCTGTCTATCTGATTTAAAAAGTAAGTCCCATTTTGAATGCATCCCGTTTAACTTTTTTTCTAAAATATGAATGATTCTATCGCGGTCCACATATTCCATATTCGCTAAACCGATAACCATATCACCTATCGTATTTGCACTTTCAAGGGATTTATAAATCTTTTTTGGCAAGGCATCGCGGCCCTTTTCCGTAATGGAAAACACATGCTTATCTGGTCGATTATCCTCTTTTATAACTTCTTTCGTCTCGATTAGTCCTTGCTTCGCTAATGATTCAAAATGATAATATAACTTACTTTCCGTTAAACCATTTATCGAATCAAGGGACTGTAATTCTGAGATTTGTTTTTTTAAATTATAAGGATAATTATCTCCTTGCATAAGCTTGCTAAGAATGAAAATTTGAATTGCCATTGTTTCAGCTCCTTAGGCAAATATTAGTTCTATTTTATCAAAACTAACGATTTACTTCATCAGAATTTTATGCCTTTGATAAATTCTAAAAAAACTACTTCTCCACAGCTACTGGTAGTGGTTTATGAAGTACCCAAACAATAAGAACATTAATGACCATTGCTACAAAGCCAACTGTTGTTAATCCTAAAACAAACGGAGCCGCACTCACACTACCAAAAATACTGTTAAAGTATGCTTGAACAGAATAATACATTGGTGAAATATGACTCATCCATTTATACGGTAAATACATCATATCGCGATTGATTGTTGCACCATTCGCGATTGTTTGGATTAATAGAACTGGAATATTTAAAATCATACCTGCTTCACCAACTAATAAAACGAAAACTGCAGTGAAGTTAAAGCATGCCCAATAGTTTAGTATTTGTTGACCCCAAATTTGGAAGAATGAATCTGCTCCAGATAAATCATTGATTGCAAATGACATTGCTGTTGATACTAAACCAGCTAACATACCGATAATAATTGCTGTTAATTGCATGTAGATAAATAAACGTGTTTTCGTTGCTTTCCCACGACTCGCTTTAAATGCACCTACTAATTGCATCGCACCAATCATTGCCCCAACATAAATTGCCATTGTTAAGAACATTGGAAGCATATTATTATGCATACCATCTGGCACGTCGTTCAACGTAACAATATTTCCTACATAACTATTTTCAATTTGTGCCGCTAATTCAGCCGCTTGCTCTTTTGGAACATGTAAGTTCATTAAAATTCCTTGAGCAGTTTGTTGTGAAAATTGTGCACTTAATTGTGCGTTAATTTGCATGACGATTTGTTGCATAGAAGATGACACTGCTGTTGCACCAGCTTCATTAATTGAGAAATCAATGCTAGATGATACATCTCCTTTTTGTAAATCAGCTGAAAACGTCTCTGGAATGTGAACAACTAAAGCTAAGTCGTTTTTTTCTAAATCTTTTATAGCCTCTTTATTTGAGATCTTTGTTTGAATATCCTCGAATGGCAGCTGTTCAGTTAAACTATCCGCTATTTGAGCGCCATATTCTCCTTTATCATCATTAATAATGGCAATCGGTAATTGATCCATATTGCCCGGTATTGCTGTGTACCCTGGTAAAAAGATACCCAACATACAGACCGCATATAAGATCCCCATAAAAATAGAGCCTTTTGCACCCTTCGTTTTCAAAAACTCTTTAAACTTCATTTAATTAGTACTCCCCTTCTACAAACCTGTTTGTTCAATTTATATTCTAAACAGAATAGTTTAATTTAAGTAGTTTAATTAAACCGTGAGTGTAATTCTACAAAAATACTATTTACTTTGCAATCAATACATATAGCCTACTAATATTAATTTTTATAATTTGTCCAAAGTGTGAAATAGCATCTCTTTGATAACGTTTACAAGTTCAGACTTAGAAAATCAGGGATTATTTGTAAGTAGGGAGCTTATAAAGACATTTTTATTTATTAGTTTTATTACTATCCTGTCTCATTTTCTGTATGAAAAGAATTATATCAATTGATTAATAAATTCATTCATATTTCTTTAAAACAATTGCTGCATTATGACCGCCAAAGCCAAATGAGTTCGATAATCCGGTATTAATATTCACATGACGAGCAACAGATGGTACATAATCGAGATCACATAATGGATCGGGATGTTCTAAGTTGATAGTAGGAGGAATGATTCCTTCTTTTAAGCTCATCGCTAATGCAATTGCCTCCGCTCCACCAGCCGCTCCTAGCATATGACCAAGCATTGATTTATTTGCTGTTACTGGGATTTTATAAGCTTGTTGGCCAAACAACTGCTTAATAGCCATCGTTTCAGAAATGTCTCCTACTTTTGTACTTGTCGCATGAGCACTAATGACATCAATTTCTTCAGGCGATATTTTGGCATTTTTTAAAGCTGACTTCATTGCGAGATAGGCTCCCTCGCCTTCTGGATGCGTGGCTACGATATGATGTGCATCTGAACTTGCACCATAGCCTATTACTTCTGCATATATTTTTGCCCCTCGTCGTAATGCATGTGATAACGATTCTAAAATTAAAATGCCTGCTCCTTCTGACATAACAAATCCATCACGGTTGTCATCAAATGGACGGCTAGCCATAGCAGGTTCATCGTTTCTTGTTGATAATGCCGTAGCATTTCCAAAGCTAGCTATCGATAAATCTGTTATCGCGGCCTCTGTTCCACCTGCAAACATAACATCAACTTCACCGTAACGAATTAATCTAAATGCTTCTCCGATAGCTGTATTTCCGATTGCACAAGCTGAAACAGGTGACATGGAAGGACCCATCGCTTTCCACTTAATACTAATTTGAGCTGCAGCAGCATTAGCCATCATGCAGGTACTAAAGTTGGGCTAACTCTTCGTGGCCCTTTCTGTCTAAGCGCATCAATATTTTCAATGAAAGTTTCAATTCCACCTATACCTGAGCCGACGTATACGCCTAATCTTTCTGCATCTATTTGATTGAGGTCTAAATTGGCATCTTGCCATGCTTGTTCTGCCGCAACTAAAGCAAATTGAGCAAAACGATCTAAGCTTCTTGCTTCTTTCTTACCTAACGCTTCCTCTGCATTGAAATCTTTTATAATACCTGCAATTTTTGTTTTTTGATTTGTAGTATCAAATGTATAAATCGTTGATATGCCCGATTGCCCATTCATCAAATTGTTCCAAAATGTTTTAACGTCGTTGCCTAGAGGAGAAACTACTCCCATTCCAGTAATCACAACTCTCTCCATTTTTCATTCCTCCAAATCAATATTATAGTTGTATTTTACATCGTTAATATCCTATTACAAGACACTGTTTATCCTGGTATAATAACTACTAGGAAAAAATGATACTGAGGTGTTGTTAACTTGAATGATAAAAATAGGCTTGAAGCTTTGTCGACATTTTTAAAATCGAAACGTGCCCAAATAAAGCCCGAGTCTATCGGTTTGCCTGCCGGAACGCGGAGAAGAACACCAGGATTACGCAGAGAAGAAGTTGCCCAATTGGCAGGTGTAAGTACTACTTGGTATACATGGCTAGAGCAAGGAAGAGATATTAAAGTATCTGCAAGTGTGCTTGATTGTATTGCTACTGCTCTGCAATTGAGTAATGATGAAACAGACTACTTATACAACCTTGCATTAGATGTAAAATCTGAAATGACAAATCTAAAAAAGAATTCTTCAGAGCTTAGCCCTGCTTTAAAACGAATATTAGCTGAATTAACATATTGTCCAACCATTATTACGGATCGGCATTGTCATATTGTCGGTTGGAACGCTGCTGCTGCGCATGTTTTTTTAGACTTTGACCTAGTACCGTATAATGAAAGAAATTTAATTCGTTTAGTGTTCACTAGAAAAGAGTTTAAAGCGTTAGCCGTCAATTGGGAACATTTTGCGAAAGGTTTTCTTGCTATTTTCCGTACCTACTATGGACACTATTTAGGTGATGAATGGTACAACCAATTTATTGAGGAAATGAGTCATTCCCATCAAGAATTCCGAGATTTATGGCAAGAAAGTCAAGTGAGTAAGGCGCCAGAAATGATAATCGAATTTAGACATGCCAAAGCAGGCAAAATGTTGTTTAATCTCACTTCACTCCAAGTTCAAGGTGATATGGATTTACGATGCAGTATTTATACACCTGCAGAGGAAACAGAAACAGAGGATAAATTAAAGCGGTTAATGAAGAAGGTATCCGGTGAAAAATGAAATGGATTTTTTGGTAGAAAAAAAGCGTTGGAGCCCTTGAGCCCCAACGCTTTTGATTAATACATTTTTAAATATTGATCGCGTTCCCATTGGTGTACTGTTGTACGGTACATGTCGAACTCGATTTCTTTTGCTTCTTTAAAGTTAGCGTAAATGTGCTCACCTAAAGCAGCTTGAGCCACTTTATCTTGCGCAAGTAATGTTAACGCATCGTCAAGCGCTGGCGGTAAATTGGCAATACCGTTTGCTTTGCGCTCTTCTTCCGTCATTACGTAGATATTGCGGTTAATTGCCGCTGGTGGTGTTAATTGTTGGCGAATACCTTCTAGACCCGCTTCTAAAATAACAGCCATCGCTAAATATGGGTTTGCTGCTGGGTCCACTGAACGTACTTCTACACGAGTTGAAAGTCCGCGTGCAGATGGGATACGAATAAGTGGTGAACGGTTTTGTGCAGACCAAGCAACGTAGCATGGCGCTTCATAACCAGGAACTAATCGTTTATAAGAGTTAACAGTTGGGTTTGTTACTGCTGTGAATCCTTGTACGTGGGCAAGGACACCTGCCATGAATTGCATTGCTGTTTCAGAAAGGCCTAGCTCAGTAGACTCATCATAGAATGCATTTTCTTTACCTTTAAATAATGACACGTTAAAGTGCATACCAGAGCCTGCTTCACCAAATAATGGTTTTGGCATAAATGTTGCATGTAGGCCGTGTTTACGTGCAATTGTTTTAACAACTAATTTGAACGTTTGGATGTTGTCACATGCTGTAATGGCATCTGCATATTTAAAGTCAATTTCATGTTGACCAGGTGCTACTTCATGGTGAGAAGCTTCAATTTCAAAGCCCATTTCTTCAAGCTCTAAAACGATATCACGACGACAGTTTTCACCTAAATCAGTAGGTGCTAAGTCAAAATAACCACCGTGGTCGTTTACTTCTAACGTAGGTTCACCTTTTGCATCTAATTTGAATAAGAAGAATTCTGGCTCAGGCCCTAAGTTGAAGCTTGTGAAGCCCATATCTTCCATTTTTTTAAGGATACGTTTTAAATTGTTACGTGGGTCACCAGCGAATGGTTCGCCTTTAGCAGTGTATACGTCACAGATGAAACGTGCTACTTTCCCTTTTTCTGAAGTCCAAGGGAAAACTACGAAAGAATCTAAATCAGGATATAAATACATATCTGATTCTTCGATACGCACGAAACCTTCAATTGATGAGCCATCGAACATCATTTTGTTTTCTAGTGCTTTGTCTAGTTGACTAACTGGAATTTCAACGTTTTTAATTGTACCTAGTATATCCGTAAATTGTAAACGAATGAAACTAACATTTTTTTCTTCGATTAAACTCTTGATGTCCTCTTTTGTGTATTTACCCACAGTTTTCCACACTCCTATAAATTGTCTAGCTTATATCTTTACCCTACCCTATTAAATAAAAACCGACCAATTGAAAAATACTTGCATTTATCTAATAGAATCGGGATAAATCCCCACGTCGGATAGATGACTTTTGCATGCGCTGTGCTTGACGCATTTCTTCGCGCATAATTTGACGTAATTCTGTGTCAGTTAAATCAGGTTCTTCAGCTGCAACAGGATCTAATTTTTTAGCAAATAATTTTTTAATTTTCGCCATATTCATACCCTGCTCCAAGTAATCTTTTATTTCAAGAAGCGTATCGACGTCATTTAATGAAAACATTCGACGATTACCTTCTGTTCGGTGTGGCTCAATTAAATGGTGTTCTTCATAATAACGAATTTGGCGTGCCGAAAGCTCGGTCAATTGCATCACGATACTCATAGATAATAACGGCATCGTTCGTCTAATTTCACGACTCATTTAAGTCCCCCCAATACCCGCTTATCATATAACGAAAAATTTTCACTGTCAACAAAGATGTAAGGTTTCCTAACATGGTTTTTTAATTTTTTTTAGAATTGATAAAAAATTGTTAAAAACTATACAGATTACAGTCTTTTTCTTGTTAATAAATTGTAAGAAACAGTAGATTTCAGTTCCATTCGCTCCTTTTTACTAATTTCCTCCACTTAGAAGTTCTATACGCAACGTATTTTCCATTCGTACTGAAGTGTCAAACTCCCACTATTACCATTACGAGACAAGCCCCATCACAAAACTGTGATAGGGCTTGTCTAACAGCTATAAATTGCCTATTTCCGTATGCTTTGGACAGCGCTACAAATGGCAAATTTCACGTGCTCATATGTCAATCCACCTTGAATAAATGCTGTATACGGCGGACGAATTGGACCATCCGCTGTAAGTTCAATGCTTGAGCCTTGAATAAATGTCCCCGCTGCCATAATGACATCGTCTTCATAGCCAGGCATGTAAGCAGGCTCTGGAGCGTAGTGCGCATTAATTGGAGAATTTGCTTGAATTTCTCGACAGAAAGCAATCATTTGTTCTGCTGTTTTAAATGATACCGATTGAATTAAGTCTGTACGTTCCGCATGATAACTAGGGAAAGTATTCATCCCTATTTCCTCCAGCATTGCTGCTGTGAAAATGGCACCCTTTAATGCTTGACTAACAACATGCGGTGCAAGGAAAAAGCCTTGATAGAAATCACCAAGTGTGTTTAATGTTGCACCTGCTTCTGCCCCAATACCTGGTGAGGTCATACGATAAGCACATTTTTCTACTAAATCAGCTCGTCCTGCAATATAACCACCTATTTTTGCTAAGCCACCACCCGGATTTTTAATAAGAGAACCTGCCATTAAATCAGCACCTACTTCTGTAGGTTCCTGTGCCTCCACAAACTCACCATAGCAGTTATCAACAAAAATAACGGCATTTGGAGCCAATTCTCTAACTTTTTCACACATTTTTGCAATTTGTGAGATGGTAAAGGAAGGACGAGTTGCATAGCCTTTTGAACGTTGAATAGCTATCATTTTCGTGTTTGGTGTAATAGCTGCAGCAACTGCAGTCCAATCAATTTCTTTGTTGTCAATCAAATCTACATGGCGATAACCAATTTTATAATCCTTCAGCGAGCCCGTATCTTTGTCACCACCATCGACAATCGATTGTAGCGTGTCATATGGTTGACCTGAAATATAAAGCAATTCATCACCTGGTCGTAGCACACCGAATAGACTAAGCGTAATCGCATGTGTACCAGATATGATTTGCGGACGGACAATCGCCGCCTCTGCTCCAAAAACTTGTGCATATACACGCTCAAGATTGTCACGTCCCTCGTCATCATAGCCATAGCCATTTGACGGATGTAAATGAAAATCGCTTACTTGATGCGCTCTGAATGCGGAAAGTACCTTTTGCTGATTGATGAACGCCATATTCTCTACCTTCGTGTGATAAGGGCGCACCTTTTCTTCTATTTTTTCCGCTAATGTTAACGTTTCTGTTGTTAAATGGGTTGTAAAAGTCATTGTTTTCGTCTCCGTTTCAAATTGTTCTTTCCTATCTTATCAATTTGTTTGCAACCCTGCAAAAATTGCTATTGTGTCTAGCTGTTAAATGCGCTAAGCTAAGGGGCGGACTTACTACAAATTATTCTCGTATAAGGGGGGAAAGTGATGGCTTGGGAAGTTTTTAGCATCATCGGGACAATTGCCTTCGCTATTTCCGGGGCAATAATTGCAATGGAAGAAGAATACGATTTATTCGGTGTATATATACTTGGCATTGTAACTGCATTCGGTGGAGGTGCCATTCGTAATTTACTGATTGGTCTACCTGTCACAACATTGTGGGGGCAAGATATGATGTTCCAAATTGCGATTGCTGCAATTACTATATTTTTTATTTTTCCGCATCATCTAATACAGCATTGGCATCGTTGGGGCAATTTCACCGATGCTATTGGTTTATCGGCTTTTGCTATACAAGGTGCATTGTACGCTGTCAAACTCAATATGCCAATTAGTGCAGTCATTGTTGCTGCTGTTTTAACTGGTTCAGGCGGTGGTATTGTTCGGGATTTATTGGCTGGACGGAAGCCACTCGTGTTACGCGATGAAATTTACGGTGTATGGGCAGCACTTGCAGGTCTTCTTATTGGACTGGAATTACTACCAGGCGATATTTTCTTATATGTATTATTCGGTGTCATTACAGTTTTACGAGTTCTTTCATATATGAAGAAATGGCGTTTGCCGTTACGGAAGTTGAACCGAGCTTAATAGAGGCTTTACCGTTGATGTCCGCTACGGCGAGTGCTTTCCGCGGGCACAACGTAAGCCGCAACCGTCGCTGTCGCGCCGCCTGTTGCGTCTTTCGTTTTGTGCTGTTCCCGCAGGAGTCACTCGCCTTCGCTACCATCAACTCGTGTTCTCTTCTAATTTTTTATTTACTACCAAAGAATGAACAGCTATAGTTTCATTCATTTTACATAGCGTAAAAATGCCATCACATTAGTCGAACTCTTTCTGCTTTACCGTTGATGCCCGCTACGACGGGTGCTTTCCGCGGGGTCGCAACCGTCGCTGTCGCGCGAATTGTTGCGTCTTAGGCTGCGTGGGTTCCCGCAGGAGTCACTCGCCTTCGCTACCATCAACTAGATTGTATATACTATTTCCTTCGCTCTAAGAACAAACCTTATTCCTCGTCAATTATTATTTATCTATTAGCGCCATAGACTCTGCTAATGTAGCCATATTGCTCATCATCGAACAAGCTGCGTCTAGAATTGGAAACGCTAATGCTGCACCAGAGCCCTCTCCCAATCGCATATTCATATGAAGCATCGGCTCTACTCCTAGCAATTCGGCTGCTATTTTTGCCCCAGGTTCTTCTGATGCATGAGAAGGTATGATATAGTCTTGTACTTTTGGTTCAAGCTCATATGCAATTAGTGCAGCTACTGTAGAAATAAAGCCATCAATGACAACTGGTTTGCGATTTGCGGCAGCCGCAAGGATCACTCCAGCCATAGCCCCTATTTCTAACCCACCAACTTTTGCAAGTATATCGATTGCATCATGACGATTAGGTTTGTTTATTTCGATAGCCTTTTGAATAACAGCTACTTTATGTTCAATTCCTCCTGACCCTAGCCCTGCACCGAATCCCGTCACTTCATGCGGGTGACAAGCATGAAGTACTGATAATATAGCTGCACTAGGTGTTGTATTGCCAATCCCCATTTCACCAGTACCAAGAACATTTGCCCCTTTTGCTATTTCTGATGTAGCTATTTCTATGCCTACTTCAATTGATTGGACTGCTTCTTCCCTCGTCATTGCCGGACCTTTCGCCATATTATCCGTACCATATTTAATTTTTTTTATTAGTACACCAGCATTAAGCGGAATATCCTCTTTGACACCGACGTCCACCGTTACAATTTTTGCATTTGTTATTTTAGCAATAGCACAAACACCTGTTACCCCTTTAGGAAAATTCAATGTTTGAAAAAATGTTACGTTTTGTGGATTCGATGTTACCCCTTCGTCACAAACACCGTGATCTGCCGCACAAACGATGATCACTTTGTTATCGAGTTTAGGATATAGTTCTCCCGTAATCCCAGTTAGTTGTATAGCAAGCGACTCCAGCTTCCCTAAACTGCTTGGTGGCTTGCTAAGAGAATCTATACGTTCCTTCGCATTTTCCATCATTTTGTTGTTAGTACGTTGAATTTGTTGAATCGTTTGTTGTAGCAATTGCATCATCATCTCTCCTTTTTTTAGCCTTTTACATAAAAGAATGAAAAAAATAGAAAAGTCTGTAGTTTATTTCATAACAAATAAACTACAGACTTTTCCATCGTCCATATCATCCGAAGCAATTAGGCAGGTCTCCTGGCTCAATCTCAACATTTTATAGAACCTTCCCAGCCATCGCTAGTGGTATTCTCTATAAAACTCCATTTTACAGTGGTGGGACCGCTAAAGCATTTCACTTTATTCCCTATTCTCCCAACGTGGGCACCTAATGCTTTTATGTAATTACTTTAAATTTACGACAAAGTTTTTTGAGTGTCAATATTGTTAAAAGTTTTGGTAACAGCACTTTTTGCATTGCCATCATTTAATATAAACAAAAAAAATGAGGTATTTAACAACTGACTTGTTAAATACCTTCATCTTTACATTATTTAAATTCTAATTCCCCATCATAGGCAAGCATGCCGCCTTCAAGATTTGTTACATCAAAGCCTTGTGCTTCTAAATAAGCACATGCATTTGCCGAGCGTCCGCCAGCTTTACATACGATAATATAAGGCTTAGATCTATCTATCTCATCTAGACGCTCTGGAATTGTTCCAAGCGCTATATGCTTAGCACCAGGAATGACACCTTGTGCTACCTCATCATCTTCTCGCACATCAATAATGTATAGGTCTTCGTTAGCATCTAGTTGTTCTAATAATTGCGTTGTATCCATTGATTTCATCTTTATAGTCCTCCAATATATCAATTTCCTATTACATTATAGCGTGAACGAAAAAAAACAGCTAGTGATGTAGCACTAGCTGCTTAAAATGACTCTATTCTTCTGTCTCTAAAAATTCGACTTGCTTTGCTGGAACGAAAGTAGAAATTGCGTGTTTGTAAATGAGATGCTGTTTGCTTTCAGCATCAACTAATAATACTGTAAAGTTGTCATAGGATTTCACTGTTCCTTTTAACTGGAACCCGTTTAACAGAAACACAGTTACAAAAACACTGTTTTTACGTAGATGGTTCAAAAACGTATCTTGCAAATTGATTGATTTCATAGATTGCGCCTCCCCTACTCTCTTTCTACCTCTTCATTCCTATAGTAGCATGTTATACCAATTTATCAATTAGTAATTTTTAGAAATTATTAAAGTTTTTAGTCTTTTTCAATAAAATGAATGTCCATCTTATTACGGAAATAAGTAAGTTGTCTTTTCGCGTAGCGACGAGAATTTTGTTTTAAACTTTCAATTGCTTCTTCTAATGTGCATCGACCATCTAAGTAATCATACAATTCCTTATAGCCAATCGCTTGTATTGACTGTACACCTCGAATATTTTGCTGCCATAACCCTTTTACTTCTTGTAACAGCCCTTTGTCCATCATCAAATCTACTCGGCGATTTATGCGATCATAAAGCTCATCGCGTGACATATTTTCTCCAAGCCCTAAAATCAAATGGCGATAAAGGGGGATTTCTCCACGATTATGTTCATCTGAAGCTTTTGAAACACCACTTAATTCAATCATTTCTAATGCTCGAATAACACGTCTTGTATTATTCGGATGAATTGTTTCTGCCGTTTTCGGATCCAATGCTAGTAGTTTTGCATGCATTGCTTCAGGACCCAACTTTTCTAGCTCTTCATAATATGCCTTACGTGCTACCTCATCTACCTGCTCCTCCGTAAATTGGAAATCATAGAGCACTGCTTGTACATATAATCCAGAGCCTCCAACAATAATTGGCAACTTCCCGCGTGCCTGTATTTCACTAATTTTGGCACGCACCAGTTTTTGATAATCCGCTACTGAAAATGATTCTGTTGGCTCTTTGAAGCTTAATAAATGATGTGGTACACCTTGCATCTCTTCCTCGGTAATTTTCGCTGTACCAATATTTAAGTCTTTATAAATTTGCATCGAATCGCCATTAATAATTTCACCATTATACTTTTTTGCTAGCTCAATGCTCAGTGCTGTTTTACCAGAGGCCGTTGGACCAACGATTGCAACAACCTCTGCTTGCTGAATTTTATTTTGTATCATACTTTTTTAACCACCGTAATAAAACTTGATGAACCGCCTGATGATTGTCTTCATTTAAAATTTCGTGTCGCTTATCTTCAAATAAATAGACTGTAACATCCTGTATACCTGCTTCTACAAAACGCTCTGCCACTGTATACACTCCTTGACCACCGTCACCAACAGGGTCCTTGCTACCACTTATCAAAAGGATCGGTAAGTTTTTATTTATTTTTTCAATCTCTTTTTTTCGATTTAGCACCATAAGGCCAGCCGTTAAATCAACAAAAAATTGGTTTGTTGGTATAAAGCCACAATATGGATCATCAATATATTTTTGCACCTCATGCTCTACAGAACATAACCAATCATACGCTGTTTTAGCATTTGGAACTTGCTTATTGAAGCTCCCAAAACTCAATTTATTTAATAAAGGGCTCTCCAACTCTTTGCCCATCTGCATTGCTAATACTTGTGCAACATAATGTCCAATCTTATGCAATGTTGAAACGTTTCCTGTTCCACAAAGTATAACGTTATCCACGCCATTGCCGTAAAGCTGAATATACCTTCTAGCAATAAAAGAACCCATACTATGACCGAACAAAATGAAAGGCACATCGGCAAATTGAGCATGCATAGTTAATATCACTTCATGGGCATCTTCAACAACACGGTCAAAACCATTTTTCTCAGCGAAAAAACCTAATGTGCCGTTATAAGATGCTGTTTCTCCATGTCCACGATGATCATGCATCGTAACTGCATAGCCTGCTGCACATAGTATTCGAGCAAATTTTAGATAACGTCCACTATGCTCTGCCATGCCATGTAAAATATGAAAATGACCTATGCATGGAATAGCCGGAGTCAATGTTCGCGTAAACACAAAATGTCCATCCGACATTTTCATATAACGCTCTTCCATTTACTACACCTCCACATCTGCAAAACTTGTCGCATCTATTATGGCTTGTTCTAATTGAGCAACATAAGTATTTCTTTGGGATTCTGAGTAGTGAAAACGCTGTTGCATTACTTGAATTACTTGCTCCTTATATCGTTTCACTGCATCAATATCAAAGTATAATAATCCCGTACGACGAATAAAGAAATCACAAGGTGTATAAACCATTTCCGCTTCTATACCATAGAGCAGCATCGCATGTAACACGAGAGGCATCGTACTGCCATGCTCATGCAAATACTTCACCTGATCAAATAAAGCGTCAACATTTGTACCATACTTTTGCACAAGATGCTTTGCTTCATCATAATTCAGGCCATACTGAACACCCTCTCTAGCTTTATATGCAGTATAATCAGGGAAATTAATAGCATTAATGCCCTTTGCACCCGAAAGCGACAGCTCACGTGTCATACATGGACTTGCATGCTTAAATTTATGTGTTTTGACAATTTTATCAACAATTGTTTCAGCCATTTGGCGGTAGCCTGTTAGCTTGCCACCAGCAATGGTCATCAAACCACTTGATGCTGTCCAAATCTCATCTTTACGCGAAATTTCAGAAGGGTCTTTACCTTTTTCGAAAATAAGTGGACGTACACCTGCCCAAGAAGATTCAACTGTTTCTCTTGTAATTTCGGCTGTTGGAAAAACATTTTTAGCAGCCTCAATTAAATAATCTACATCTTGTTGTGTTGCAGTAGGGTGTATAGGATTTCCTTCATAAACTGTATCCGTTGTCCCTAAATATGTTTTACCATCACGTGGAATTGCAAAAGCCATACGACCATCTGGAATATCAAAATAGACTGCCTGTTGCAATGGGAAGTGCTTTTGATTGAGTACAATATGGACACCTTTTGTCAGACGTAATTGTTTTTTGTCCGTACTTTTATCTTTTTGTCGTACTTCATCTACCCAAGGGCCAGTAGCGTTGACGATTTGCGCCGCATGAACTTCCACTACTTTCCCTGTTACATGATCTTTTACTTTTGCCCCAATTAGCTTTTTCTTGTTATATAAAAATCCTGTCATTTCAGCATAGTTTACACAAAGTGCACCATATTCAACCGCTTTTTTTAACACTTCAATTGTTAAACGTGCATCATCGGTACGATACTCCACATAATAGCCGCCGCCAACGAGCTCATCACGCTTTAATAATGGCTCAAGCGCTGCTGTTTCTTGTGCACTCAACATTGTGCGACGTTCTTGCTTTTTCACACCTGCTAATCGGTCATAAACCTTCAATGCTATTGAAGTCGTAAATGGACCAAGTGAACCATGCTTATATAAAGGCAACAGCATCTTTTCAGGCGTCGTTACATGAACAGCATTATCATAAACGATTTCGCGTTCACGCCCAACTTCAGCCACTACACCCATATCAAATTGTTTTAAATATCGAAGGCCTCCGTGAATTAGCTTTGTTGAACGGCTTGATGTACCAGCCGCAAAATCCTGCATCTCAATCAATGCGACAGATAATCCTCTTGATGCGGCATCGAGTGCAATTCCAGCACCAGTAATGCCACCTCCAATTACTAATACGTCAAAGCTATATTGCTCTAAATAATCCATAATTTTAGGACGGTTCTCAAATGAAAACATACTTTCTCCCCCATTAGCTATGATTTGAATAAACGTGTAGCTTCCACAGCTCTTTGCCAGCCCGCATATAATATCGCGCTTTGCTCTGTGCTCATTTTGGGTTGATAGGTTTTCCCATTTGCCCATAATGCAGCTAACGCCTCTTTATTTTCCCAAAATCCAGTTGCCAGCCCTGCTAAATAGGCTGCCCCGAGTGCAGTCGATTCATTAAGCTTTGCTAACTCCACCTCTAACTGTAAAATATCACTTTGGAATTGCATTAAGAAGCCATTACTTACTGCTCCACCATCTACTCGCAATACTTCAATTGGTGTGCCAGCCGCTTCCTCCATTGCATCCAGTACATCTTTCGTCTGGTAAGCCAATGATTCAAGCGTTGCGCGGATAAAATGTTCTTTTGAAGTACCCCGTGTCAAACCAAAAATAGCGCCACGGGCATCGGTATCCCAGTATGGTGTGCCTAATCCTACAAATGCAGGTACAACGTATACACCATCTGTATCAGCTACCTTTGTTGCATATTTTTCAGATTCTTTAGCAGTGCGAATCATGCGAAGACCATCACGTAACCACTGAATTGCTGAACCTGCTACAAAGACACTGCCTTCTAATGCATATGTCACAGTGCCATCAATGCCCCAAGCAATCGTTGTAAGCAAGCCATTTTCAGAATGTATAGCCTGTTCACCTGTATTTAACAACATAAAACAGCCGGTACCATACGTATTTTTAGCCATGCCCTTCGCAAAGCATGTTTGCCCAAAGAGCGCTGCCTGCTGGTCGCCAGCAATACCTGCAATTGGCGTTTCTTGCCCAAAAAATACGCTCGGTGCGGTTTTCGTATAGATTTCTGACGAATTTCTTACTTCTGGTAACATCGTCATTGGGATATTTAGTAGCTCGCAAAGCTCTTCGTCCCACTGTAGTTCATGGATATTATAAAGTAATGTCCGCGCCGCATTCGAATAATCCGTAATATGTGCCTTCCCTTTTGATAATCGCCAAACAATCCAAGAATCAATCGTGCCGAAGAGTAAATCACCATTTTCCGCCTTGTCACGTGCACCTTCAACATTGTCTAAAATCCATTTAATTTTTGTTGCAGAGAAATAGGAATCCAGACGTAACCCTGTCTTTTGTTGAAACATGTTTTCATGGCCTTGTTCCTTCAACTCTTTAACAATGTCCTGGGTTTGCCTTGATTGCCAAACGATAGCATTGTAGACAGGCTGACCTGTATGTTTATCCCAAACTACCGTAGTTTCCCGCTGATTTGTAATGCCAATTGCATGTACCTCACTTGCTTCATGACCACTTTCAGTTAACACAGCTGCGATAACTGAGAGCACTGATCCCCAAATCTCATTGGCATTATGCTCTACCCAGCCTGCCTTCGGAAAATACTGCTGAAATTCCTTTTGTGCAACATGGACAATTTCACCTTTATGATTGAATAAAATCGCTCTTGAACTTGTCGTACCTTGATCAATTGCTAAAATAAATTCACCCATTTTTTCTCCCCCTTAGGTTTTCTCACCACGCACGAGATTGCTGTAGGTTTTTCTTTTATTTACTGCGACCTCGATGCTCAGTTATCACTACATTACCCGTTTGAACATTTTTTCCACTTCATAGGTTGTAAAATGAATTAGCACTGGGCGACCATGTGGACAGGTAAATGGATTGTCTGCTTCGCGTAAATCGTCTAGCAATGCAACCATTTGCTCTTTCGTTAAATAATGATTAGCCTTAATAGACTTTTTACAGCTCATCATAATGGCTGCTGCCTCACGCATTTTTTTAACATCTGCCTTTTTCGTCGTCAATACTTGCTCAATTAAATCCTCAATAATGTCCTGCTCCTCGCCATTTGGAAACCAACTAGGATGCTCACGAATAACAAATGATGACTGTCCAAAATCCTCTAAAAATACGCCAACAGCCTCTAGCTGCTGTCTATTTTCACGCAGTATAAGCGCCTCGTCTGCTGCGTAATGGAAGGTCAAGGGAAGTAATAATGTCTGTCGTTCGTTCGGATTCACTTGCCCAACCTTTTCACGGAAAAACTCGTACTTAATACGCTCCTGTGCCGCATGTTGGTCGATTAAATAAAAGCCATCCTCCATTTGCGCAACGATATAGGTCCCGTGAATTTGCCCTACTACTTCAAGAGCAGGGAATGGTTCTTTTTTAGGCTCTTCTATTTGAGATTCTTCTATTTGAGGTTCCTCATTTAGAAATTCCATGTGCTCTATTGGTGACTCTACTTCAACCTGATTTGTTTCTAATTGTTGAATTGGTTGCCAGCTCTCTTCTATAATTGTAGCTGTTGGTGCTGGCTCCTTAACTGGCAATATGCTGGACTCTTGAACAGTTTGCGCATCATAAAGCTTTTCAACGATAGCATTCATTTTTTCGACATCCAGCTTCGGGGTAGGCTTCCAAATATTCAGCTGTTCTGTTGCAGGTTTCGGAATTTTTTCTTTCTTTTCCATTAGTGGTACACGCATAACTTCTCGAATTTTGCCACGAATCGTTTCTTCAATCAATTTCAGTAGCTCTGGTTCTTTACTTAAACGTATTTGGTGTTTGGCTGGATGAACATTTACGTCTGTTAAATAAGGATCACCTTCAATATAAAGTGCTACAATTGGAAAACGTTCAATCGGTAAATACGTATGGTATGCGTCGATAATAGCCTTTTGCACCAAATAATGTTTCACCCAACGACCATTAACAAACAGCGACATATAATTTTTAGAAGCACGCGTCACCTCTGGTAAAGATATAAAGCCCGACACCTTATAGTCATGAGACTCCCCTTGAAATGGCACCATTTTTTTCGCATTATGCATACCATAAATCGCAGCAAGTACTTGCTGTACATCGCCTCGTCCATTTGTCTGTAGCAACTGCTGACCGTTATGTAGCAATCGAAAGGCAATTTGTGGATTACCAAGCGCTAGACGGTTCATAAGATCAATCGTATGCCCAAGCTCGGTTTGTATCGTTTTCATATATTTTAAACGCGCAGGCGTATTGAAAAATAGCTGTGCCACTGTAATATCTGTTCCTTTACGCAATGGCCCAGGCTTTTGCACTGTCACATGGCCACCCTCTAGTTCCACATACGTCCCTGATTCACCAGTCGAAGTAATCATCGTCATTTTGGATACCGATGCGATTGATGCTAATGCCTCACCACGAAATCCTAAAGTACGAATACGAAATAAATCATGCTCCTGATGAATCTTACTTGTTGCATGGCGTGAGAAAGAGATCAGTGCGTCTTCCTCATCCATCCCACTACCATTATCAATAACTTGAATTGAAGTGAGGCCCGCTTCTAGTAAAAAGACATCAATGGACGTACTCCCAGCATCAATTGCATTTTCGACTAGTTCTTTGACTACAGATGCTGGTCGTTCTACTACTTCCCCCGCGGCAATTCTATTGGATAGCCACGCGTCCATAATTTGAATTTTCCCCATGGCGCTTCACTCCTTTATTTTTTAGCGTTAACTAATTGCTGTTGTAATTCATATAAAATATTAATGGCCTGCATTGGTGATGTGCCTAGAATATTCACCTTCTCCAAGCTTTTCAAGACATCTGCCTCAGCTGAAGGCAACGCTGCTTCTTCTGTAAAGAGCGACATTTGTACAGGTTGTTCAACTACTTCTTGGGACACAGGAATTTCTTTACCTGCCTCAAAGTTTTCGAGCAATATACGTGCTCTCTCTAAAATTTCCTCTGGTAATTGTGCTAGCTGGGCTACATGAATACCATATGATTTATCTGCCGCCCCCTTTTTCACCTTGTGTAAAAAGACAACTGTTCCATTCTTTTCAGTGGCAGATACATGCACATTTTGTAAGCGAGGTAACTCTTTTTCTAAAGCTGTCAATTCATGATAATGTGTAGAGAAAAGTGTATTTGCGCCGATTTTGTCATGAATATATTCCATCATAGATTGCGCAAGACTCATACCATCATATGTGGATGTTCCACGACCAATTTCATCAAACAGCATTAAGCTATTTTGAGTTGCATGCATAATTGCATGCTGTGATTCTAGCATTTCTACCATAAATGTTGATTGTCCTGCAGCTAAATCATCCGCTGCACCAATCCGTGTAAAAATTTGATCTGTAATTGGTAATCTTGCCTTTTCCGCTGGCACATAGCATCCCATTTGTGCCATCACAACAATGAGTGCAACTTGGCGCATATACGTACTTTTACCAGACATATTGGGCCCCGTAATGAGCATCATGTTGTGATTTTCTTCGAGCACACAATCATTCGGTACATACATTTGCTTATTGAGCATTTTCTCTACAACGGGGTGTCGTCCTTCAATAATTTCAAGCGCACGTCCCGCATGAAATTCGGGCTTCGTAAAACGATATTTTTCAGAAACGCTTGCAAAGCTAAGCAATACATCTAATTCACTAATGCTCGCTGCTAACGCTTGTACACGTGGAATGAATGATTTTAATTGTTCACGTATTTCAACGAATAGGTTGTACTCCAATGCCAAGCTTTCTTCCTCGGCATTCAAAATAAGTGACTCTTTTTCTTTCAGTTCCTGCGTAATATAACGTTCCGCATTTGCGAGTGTTTGTTTACGTTCATAGCGTGTTAAATCTGCCAAATGGATATTAGATTTTGTAATTTCGATATAATAGCCAAAAATACGGTTATAGCCTATTTTCAAGTTTTTAATGCCCGTTTTTGCACGTTCCGCTTGTTCTAACTGGGCTATCCAGTCCTTGCCATTGCGAGACGCATAACGCAGTTCATCTAATCGTTCATTATAGCCATCTCGGATAACATCACCTTCTTTAATAGTGATTGGTGGGTTATCTGTAATAGCAAGTGCCAATAAAGCCTCAACGTCAGCACATGTATCGAGTGCTGCACCTAACTTGTGCAATGTTTCTTTATTTGCTCCAATTAGCTGTTGTTGAATAACTGGAACTTGTCGTAATGAATCGCGAAGCTGTGCTAAATCGCGTCCGCCTACATTGCCAAACGCCACACGACCAGCTAAACGTTCTAAATCATATACTTGTTTTAGAGAAATTTGTAATTCTGATCTTACAAAATATTCTTCTAACAAATCACTAACCATCGCAAGTCTATCCTCAATAGCTGAGCGTGATGCTAACGGTTGATGTAGCCACTGCTTCAGCTTACGCCCACCCATCGCTGTAACAGTGTCATCTAATAGCCATAACAATGTACCTTTTTGGTCGCCGCCACGAATGGACTGAATCAGTTCTAAGTTTCGCTTTGAGCTAGAATCGATGCGTAGATAGTTTTTCATTTCATTAAAGGTAAACGCTTGAATATGAGAAAGTGAACGCATTTGTGTCTTATCGATATAATGAAGCAAACGAAGGCAAGCTAACTGTATAGTTGCTGGAACAGCTTCTAAATAGGTCACCGCTTTGTCCATCGCCATTTCATCTTCTTCAACGGATAGGACAATGCCAACATTCATTGCATGTTCTGCCAACAAAAGCTGTAAGCTCTCTGTTACGATTAATTCTCGAATACCATATGCCTGCATCTGCATCAGAAGTGCCTTGCCATCCCCTTCAATTGTTGACGCTATTGCTTCACCTGTAGATAGATCCAAGTAGGCATAGCCAAATGTCGTGGCATCCAATTGTTCTGCTGCGCCTATAAAATGATTGGTTTTACCATCTAGCGCCTTACCTTCCATAATAGTACCTGGCGTAATAAGTTGGACTACTTCACGTTTGACTACACCTTTTGCTTGCTTAGGATCTTCCGTTTGCTCACAAATTGCAACCTTATAGCCTTTTTGCACAAGTGTTTCAATATAATTTTTTGCCGAGTGATGTGGTACCCCACACATTGGAATACGCTCCTTAGCGCCTGCATCTCGACTCGTTAATGTAATTTCTAAAATTTGTGATGCATTAATTGCATCTTCAAAAAACATTTCGTAAAAGTCACCTAATCTAAAAAATAAAAAGGCATCCTTATAATCTTCTTTTACTTGCAAATATTGTTGCATCATTGGTGTATAAGTTGTCATTTAAAAATTCCCTCGCTCTTGCCATTTAAATCAAATACGCATTGGCATATTTGCGTTTAGATAAATTTTGTATTGTGCTATGGGTATGTACACTTGTAGTTACGTTAGCAATTGCTACTTAGAGCGATAAATCTAGGCTAACATATTAACGCCTTCTAAAGGCTGAACTATCCATTGAGTGCTTCTTCCCCTAATCGTTATATTTATTATAACAAAAGATACATGCGAAACGCTTATTTCACCTTTGTAAAGATGCTAGCATTTCGCATGTATCAAAAAATATTATCTTGTATATTATCTTGGACGTTCGTCAGGAAACGATGAGGACTCTAAAACGAATCTTCCTTCACTACTTGAGCTAGAAGAACTGGAACTAGAGCTTGATGATGAAGATGATGAAGATGAACTTTCATCATTAAAATTCCATTCCTCTTCGAAATCTAGCGGATGTACACTAATACAAATTGTCATTTCACCCATTACTTCAACGACAGTCTCACGTTCTACTACAATTTCAAATTTTGTTCCACATGGAGAAATTACCGCTTCCATGCAATTTGGTTCTTGTATTACACGCACACGGACATCATCGCCAACTGTTACTTCGCCATCTCTAAAATTAAGCTTTACTTTGTCTTTATAGTGAACCGTTTCTGAAAACACTGCTGTTTTCGAATGATTACTATAAGCATACCATACATTGACATCAAACTTTCCTGACACTTCTACAAATTTACCGACTTTTTTTGCTGAACAAGTATGGTTAATTACCCAGCAACCGAGAATACTCGTCGGTTTATTTGTTGGACATAACGTTACACGTTCTTCCGTTCTCTTCTTCCCTTTGGCAACTACTGCTTTCGTCACGATTTGTCGTAAACGTTTCAGCGCAATTCCTCCTTCGACTCTTTTCACTCCATCATATGCAGGTAGCGCCCATTGGGTGAACATATTTCATAGAATCGAATTGACTTCCTTTATACATTTTTGCATTCAACAGCTTTAGTAGAGGCTTTCATTATGTGTAAACCCCTTGCTAAATTACGCCATAAAAATAGCCCGAATGCAGTCATTCGGGCTGTTTCTTCTATTATTTATTTATGAACAGCTACCTGGTTGAGAATTTTGTACATAAGAGCCAGTTTCACCACGTAACACATCGCCACCTGTTGAACGCACAATTTCATTTGTAACGTTATTGGCAATTGTGTTCGACACTAATTGTAATAAGTCATTCACATCACCTTGTGATTCTTTAAATTGCTGCACGACAGGAATGGCATTAATTTCTTCTTCGATTTTTTCTATTTTGTCTTCGATCATTTTTAATGCTTTTTCTTTACCTAAGTGCTGGAAGTTTACTGCTTGTTTTTGCAAGCTTTTTAAACTAGCAATACGTTCACGAACAAGTTGATTTTCATTAATTTGTGCTTCAGCTTTTTTAAAAAAATCAACTTCCGGTGTATTCGCAATCATATGCGCAATTTCATGGGATTTTTTAATTAAATCTTCTTTTGTATACAATACTTGTGTCATTTACGCTTCCACCTTTTCATTTTTTACTACTTCCACAAAATCTCCTGTTAATGAATAAGAAGTAGCCTCCGTTATTTTCACTTTCACTAACTGCCCAATCAACGCTGTTGGTGCTTTAAAATTCACTAGGCGATTTTTACGCGTATAGCCGGCAAGTACGTCATCACGACGTTTACTTGTTCCTTCCACTAACACTTCTACGATTTCACCTTTCAAGCCTTCAAGCGCTTTTCTAGAATATTCTTGTACGACTGCATTTAAACGATGTAGACGCTCTTTTTTCACTTCTTCTGGTACATTGTCAACCATCTTCGCTGCTGGCGTACCTTCTCGAGGAGAGTAAATATACGTAAAGGCCATTTCAAAGCCTACTTCACGGTATAGTGATATCGTCTCTTCAAATTGCTCCTCTGTTTCGTTTGGATAACCGACAATAATATCCGTTGTTAACGTCACACCTGGAATTGCAGCTTTAATCTTATCTACTAGGCTAAGGAAATGCTCACGACTATATTTACGAGCCATAATTTTTAACACATCATTTGAACCCGATTGTACTGGTAAATGAATATGTTCAACTAAGTTCCCACCTTTTGCTAGCACTTCAATTAAATAATCATCGAAATCACGAGGGTGACTTGTTGTAAAGCGAATACGCGGAATATCAATTTTTCGCAATTCATCCATTAAGTCACCTAAGCGGTAATCAAGGTCCTCAAAGTCTTTCCCGTAAGCGTTGACATTTTGGCCAAGGAGCATAATTTCTTTATAGCCCGCCGCTGCTAGCTCACGAACTTCAGCAATGATTTCCTCGGGACGTCGACTACGTTCTTTCCCACGCGTATATGGCACGATACAATACGTACAAAACTTGTCACAGCCGTACATTATATTGACCCAGGCTTTAATGGAACCTAAACGTTTTTTCGGCAAGTTTTCAATAACGTCGCCCTCTTTAGACCAAACCTCTACAACCATTTCCTTCGACATGTATGCTTCTTTTAAAATATTTGGCAAACGGTGTATATTGTGTGTGCCAAATACCATATCGACGTGTGGATACGTTTTTAAAATTTTATTAACTACAGATTCTTCTTGCGACATACAGCCACATACACCAATTAGCATTTCTGGATTTTTACGTTTATATTTTAGCAGGAAACCAAGCTCTCCAAATACTTTGTTCTCTGCATTTTCACGGATTGCACATGTATTGAGTAGCACCACATCTGCTTCCTCGATAATCTCTGTTGAAGTATAACCGAGCTGCATAAATATCCCAGCCATCACTTCTGTATCGTGCTCATTCATTTGGCAGCCATATGTACGGATATAGAAAGTCCGTCCCTCGCCCATGCCAGCAAATTGTTCGGCTATTTGGAAGTCTTTATGGTATTTCACTTCTTCTTTGCCGCGTTTTTTTGCATCTTTTAATGAAGGTGCAGTAAAGACCTTCTCAAAATATTTACTATAATCCTTTTCAGGCTTGTCTTCTTTTTTTGGTTGATTGACTTGTTGACTGGTTAATCGTTGTTCCTCATTCATTGCAGGTCAGGTAACTCCTTTCAAACGAAATCCGTGCATTCGAATTCCCATTTTACTATTATACTGAATGATTACTACTTCCTACAAGGTTTGTGTACTAAATGTCGTGGTTTCGACTTAAATACACTTCTTATTAAAAAAATTCCGTCGTTCTTGTCTATTGCTTCATAATAAACAAGGAGGCTGGGACAAAAGAGAAAAAGTGTTAGATTGACAGTAATCAATCTAACACTTTTTTGCAATGTCGTTGTTGTCCACTACGGCGGTGCTTTCCGCGGGCACATTCGTAAGTCGCAACCCCCGCTATCGCGTGGTCTGTTGCGTCTTATGCTGCGTGCATTCCCGCAGGAGTCACCCCCTTCGCTGCCAACAACAAGTATAACTGTTTAAATGCATGATACTTAACATAGATACCTAGCAAAAATCACCGATGACATTATCAACGGTGATTTTTGTTATAACTCTATATATTTTTTTGTGCGTTGATCGAACCCTACTAGGTGTTGAACGCCTAAGCTCTTTAGCAAATCAGTATTGGCAAACGTATATTTTCCTAAATCATCAGGGAAATGGGCGTCTGAAGAAACGGTAAATTCTACACCTCGTTGCACTAAAATCTGCAAAAACAATGGACCTGGGCACATTTCTTGGACGGGATAGCGATAATATAACCCTGCATTAATTTCCGTAGCCGTTTGTGTGTTAACAAGCGCTCGTGCGATTTGTTCATACCATAAAAGATTAAACGCCTCATCCTCAACATGATAATGAAAAACTTTAAAATTATCTAAGTGAGCCACAAAATCAAACATGTTAGACTGTATCATTTGCACGACCGTTGAAAAAAACTGCGTATAGTTTTTTTGCAATGTTGTTTGATCCATATTAGCAAATAAATGCTCTGTCTGTGGATTATCAAAGCCCCAGCCATCTACAAAATGTACAGAGCCAATTACATAATCCCAAGGGTGTCCTTCTAGTAGCGATGCCAATTGTGACTCGCCACCTACAAAGTAATCCGCTTCAATGCCTAGCTTTAACTCGACACCATGCTGACGCCATTTTTTCTTCGCCTGTGCTATCGCTAATACGAAATCGTCCATATTTTCAGTCATCACACTATCTAGCCAGTATCGTTGCAGTCGACCGATTTCTTGTGAATCATCTAATTGCATATATTGTTCAAAATAGGAGCGAGCCTCATGAAAGCGATACAAATGATCGACAATACCAACCTCTCGTAAACCAAGTTGTTTTGCCTTTTGTAAATATAGGTCAAGCCATTCTTCACTATAACAGCCATTATGCAATCGACTAGCCAATGCTGACACTTGCCATTCAACCAACGCTTTGGAACCTTTAGTAGCACTTCTAGGCTCATGAAAATGCGATATCGCGCGAGATGTTCGCTCCAGCCAACGGAAAGAATAAGGCCCCTCCTCTAAATGCACATGGTAATCAATTGTCATTAACTTTTCCCTCCACTACATACTGTCCACTGTTCTTCGTATACTTGCCAGTCTTCTGGGCAAGCAATATCACACATTATTTCCGTACATTGTGCTAAATGACAGATTTGATAAAATGAATGGCCATTAATTTTTGATGCATCTGCTAATAATATTGTCTTTTTACTTTGCTGTAGCATCTTTTGGGAAATCAGTGATTCATCTAAATCATAGTCATACACAATGCCATCCTTCATGCCACCGCAAGATAAAAACGCTTTGTCGAAGTTCATATTGCCTAACCATTCTAATGTCATTGCACCAGCAACCGAAGCTTGTCTAGGGTTTGTTGTTCCACCTAATAAAATAACTTTCCCTGTCATCCGTCTTTCTTCAATGGCGAGATTAAATTGTGCAGCAGCGGCAATGGAATGAGTAACAACAGTAATATCATCCACTGCCATTAAGTAATCTGCAATGTGCACTGTCGTCGTCCCTGTATCAACTGCAATCGTATCCCCATCACATATGCGCATCGCAGCCTGCCGAGCAATGATACACTTTGCCTCTTTTTGCATTTGTAATTTCCGTAAAAATGCAGGTTCTGTTCGAACATTTGTATACTTAATTGCTCCACCATGCACTCTCGTCAATAGATGTTGCAGCTCTAGCTCATCCAAATCCCGACGAACAGTTTCAGGTGCTACGAACAATGCTTCTGCGATATTTGCCACAATGATTTTTCCATCGAGCTCTAATTGCTTTAATATAAATTCAAACCGTTCAATTTTAGCATACGTCATGATAGTGCAATCACATCTTCCTTCGCCACGTAACACTTATAGTTTTTACCTAGTTCAAGCGTTTGCCCCCGCTGATGTAACTGTTCCATTGTAAATGTACAGTCGCCTTCTAAAGTTGTACGAATGATGTTACCACTCATTAACGACTGTGTCGCTACACCTAAAAGACAAAAGTCTCCATCCTTCATCTCGACATGAACAGCTTCTGGTCGAATGGCAAACTTCCCACTATTACCAGGCAATTTCGTTCCAATCATCGTCTCTAACACTTGTCGTGGAAAAACATTATAATGACCAATGAAATTTGCAATAAATTCACTTTTCGGATTCGTATAAATTTCTGTCGGTGTGCCGCTTTGCGCAATTTCCCCATTGCTCATAACAAATATTTTGTCTGATACAGCCATAGCTTCATCCTGATCATGGGTTACTAAAATCATTGTCATCCCAAGCTGTCGTTGGATTGCACGTAAATCGCTCTGTAATTTTTTGCGTATTTGCGCATCAAGCGCACTTAGTGGCTCATCTAAAAGCAACACTTTAGGTCGTACAATGAGTGCGCGTGCAAGCGCTACTCGTTGCTGTTGACCACCAGACAATTCCTTTGGATATGCATTCGCCTTTTCTGTCAAATGCACGATCGCTAGAATTTCCTGCACCCGATGCTCCACTTCTGCATTATTTATTTTTTGCATTCGCAAGCCAAACGCAATATTTTCTTTGACGGTCATGTTCGGAAATAGTGCGTAGGATTGAAATACCATCCCGACCTGGCGCTCTTTCGGCTGGATGCCGCCCATATTTTTTCCTTCAATTTGTATTTTTCCTGCTGTTGCATCCGTTAGGCCCGCAACAATTCTTAAAATAGTACTTTTCCCACAGCCACTTGGCCCTAAAAGTGTAATAAATTGACCTTTTTCAATTGTCATTTCGATATTTGATAAGACAGTTGTTTGTTCATATTTTTTATGAAGTCCTTCAATTACAATATAGCTCATACATTTGTCGCACCTTTCGAACGATTCGTTAATATCGCAATAGCGAAAGTTAATAAGCCCATTAGAACGATATAAATAAAGACAACCGCACTGGCAATATGACCACTCGTACTTAGCTTTTTCATTAAATAAATTTGTACAGTTTCAAAGCGCGAGCCGACTACTAAATTAATTAGTACAAATTCTCCGAAAAGCACTGAAAACGATAATAATGCGCCAGCAAACAAGCCCGGATAAACGGTTGGTAACAGTATTTTTGTAAATGCCTGCGTTTTAGTTGCACCTAATAATTGTGCTGCGTCTAACAGTTGCTTTGCATCTACATTACGCAAGCTATTGCGCGTCCCTTGATATATATATGGCAAAATACCAATCACATAGGCGCCCAATACAACTAAAATCATCGGTACACCTATTGTTGAATATACGCGGATCAATCCAACGGCTAAAATTATTCCCGGAAATGAATACACCATAACGACTGCCACTTGAATCCATTTTTCATACTTTGGAAAATATAAAACAATGACAAATATCGCAGGCACAATGACGAATAATGCAATGGCGACTGCACCACCAGAAAGCAAGACCGAACGTCCAAATGCCTGCATAAATGCTGCATCCTGGAACAGTGTAGCAAGCCACTTAAATGTCAATCCCTCGGGAAAAATTGTTTTATGCCACTTGGATGAAAAGGCATAAAGCATTGTCGCTACTATCGGCAATAGCAAATACAACATTAAAAGGAGGAAAACGCTATTAGCAAAATTTCTTTTTTTCATTACAATTTCCCCCTTGTTTTCTTTATGCTCCATTCACTTATTAGCATTGCGGTCACCATCGTTACTGCCAGCAATACTGCAATGGCACTTGCCAACTCGGGTTGAGCAAAAATATCTCCCTTAATCAGTGCTCCAATTCGTATAGCAACTAAATTATAATTACTACTAGTTAAGGCGTATGCAGATGCATAAGCACCCATTGCATTGGCAAATAACACGCTAAAGGTTCCAACAATACCTGGTAACATAACGGGAATACCAATTTTTATCCAAAATTGAAAAGTCGATGCACCTAAAAGCGCAGCCGCTTCCTTCCATTGCTGCTGTATGCCATCATAAATCGGATACAGCAGCATTAACGCTAATGGCAGTTGAAAATAAATATAAATGAGCAATAAACCACTCCAGCTATAAAGGGAAAAGGACGATAATGCACCTATTTCCCATTTTTCAAATAGCAACGTAAATAGTCCACTATTACCAAGCAAGACAATAAACGCAAAAGCTAAAGGAATACCTGAAAAATTTGAAGTTAAATTTGTTATTATTAAAATTTTCTCCCGTACAGGCTGCGAAAAGTGCATAATCGCATGTACTGCAAACAACGTAACGATTAGCGCAACTACTGCCGAAATGACAGATAACGTCACACTATTTTTAAATCCTTGTAAAATATAATTATTCGTTAATACGGATTTATATTGCGCTAACGTAAATCCTTCGCTATTACTAAAGCTCGTAACGAGCATGTACAGTAATGGCACTAGGAAAAATAACATTACAAGTAACAGGAAAGGTGTAAGCCAGGCAAAAGATTGCCTCTTAGATATCAAAACTACCACTTCTTTCTAACTTAAAAATGGATAAACGTTAAATCTGACATGCACGCGTCTTTATTTTTTAATTAGTTTGTTGTAATGTTTGTACACCCTCTAATAATAGTGGAACCATCTCCTCAGAAGGCTCTATATTCATTAAATGACAACAGAGAGGTGCTACTTGTAGCTGAGACACCACGCCATCTTTTATACCTGCTTTAACAGCTTGGGAAATTACAAACATAGGTACATGCCGATCCTCAGTCGTTGACCCACCATGATTGCCATCACTTGTCATCCCATGATCTGCCGTTACAATCACTTCGTACCCTTGTGCCATACATTTTGGAATAAATAGCGACAATAGTGCATCCACAGCCAATACGCGATTACGATATTGCGCTGAGTTTGCTGTAAACTTATGCCCATCATCATCTACATTCATCGGGTGAATATATAAGAAATCTGGTTGTTTTTGATCCATTAACCAAGCTGCATCCGCAAATAAATGACTATCAGGGTAATGATCTTCAAAATAGAACAAGCCATTCTCAATCGGAAGCTTTGTCTCGAATTGTAAACGGTCCTCCATATGCTGAAATGGCGAGCGATTATAAAGCTCACTGACCCAATAATAAGCTGCTGCTGCTGTAGAAAGACCATTCGTTTTCGCTAAATGAAATAAACTACTTTGTGTCGATAAGCGCACCGTCATATTACTCGTTACACCATGAACGATTGGTGGTGTGCCCGTTAAAATAGTTTCATATAAAGGTCTCGATAAAGACGGTACTTCAGAACGGACCTCGAAACGCGAAGCTATATTACGTTCTACTAAATGTTGCATAAATCCCATGTGTGTACATGCCGTATCAAATCGAAGTGCATCGATGACAATAAGAGCGACTTTTTTATTTGGCATGAATTAATACCTGCTCTTGATACATTTGTGGAATTTGCTTTGTTGTTTCTTCCCACTGCTTTTGATCATTAACTGGTTTTGCGTTTTTATACATTTCTGCTGGTAGTAATAAATCCTTTACTTCCTGAGAAAGCTTCACATTTTCACGAATTGGTCGTGCGTAACCTTTTGCTAAGTTTTCTTGTCCAGCATCCGATAAAATATATTCTCGAGTTAACATGGCAGCATAAGGATTTTTCGCATACTTATTTATTACTGTCGCATAGCCTGATGTTACAGAGCCTTCTGATGGAATTACTACATCAAAGCGCTGTTCATCAATTTGATGACGATAGCCTAATGCATTAAAGTCCCATAAGATTGCTACATCGATTTCCCCTTTTTCTAAATTAGCGACGGACGGATCTCCCTGTAAACGTCCTTGTTGCGCTAATTCCGCAAAGAAATCAATGCCCGGTTGAATATTCGATTCATCACCACCGAAAGCCATTGCCGCGGCTAATATCGCAAATTGTGCTTGGTTTGCTGTTAAAGCATCCCCTATGCTGACATGATAATCTCCATTTTTAAGATCCGCCCAAGAGGTTGGTGCATTTTTCACATTGTTTGTATCTGTTAAAAATGAAATTGTACCTGTATAGCCAACAATCCAATGGCCTTCATCATCTTTTGCCCAGTCGGGAATATCATCCCAATAAGAGGTTTTGTATGGTAATGTTAGGCCTTTATCCTTGGCAATTGGTCCAAAGGCAATTCCTACATCCCCAATATCAGCAGTAGCATCATCTTTTTCTGCTTCAAATTTTGCTAGTTCCTCTGCACTCGACATATCCGTATCCTGATGCTTGATGGCATATTCAGTATCAAGCTCTTGCCAAGTCTCTACCCAGTTTGCCCATGTATCTGGCATACCGACTGAATTAACCGTTCCTTCTTGTTTCGCTTTTTCAGTAATTTCATCAAGTGATGCATCACTATTGACCCCATTTGAATTAGAAGAACTGTCCGAGCAAGCTGCCAACATTGAAATTGCTAATGCACCGATTAAGCCTTTCTTCCATAACTTTTGAATTGCCATGAGTTGGACCCTCCATTTGTTTATGTTTATTTTTATTTGCTTACAACAGTAATCTTATAAAACAAACATTAAGCAAGTATGGATGGCTTAAAAATATTTCGTAAACATTATTGAGAGTTTATAAATATGTGTGAAGTTTTTTAAGTATTAGAGGAATTGTAAAGATGATTGTATTTTTTGAGTTGAAAAGAGGAATCCAGTTGTGTATGCACACGTTTGTTTCGTTTATCAGACGTGCACATACCCCAGATAAATCAAGTTAGTCCTAGAAAATCTGCATATGTATGCGGTTCATTTTCCTTTAAAATCGTTAAAAATGTAAAAGCAAGCTGAACAACCGACCACCATTTCATGTTATAGGCTATTTCAAAACGGCTTGGCTCTAATGAAAAAACGTCCTGAAAGATGTGAAGTGGCTCAATTTGTTCATCTTTTAAAATTGATAAGAATCCTAAAAACAAAGTATGATCTTTCACTTCAATTACTTTACCATCAACAAGAGCATCTATGTTTTCAGGCTGATGGAATTTACATTGAGTCGCAACATACCGTTCTAAATCTAGAGCACGTTGCCGTTCTTCACGTTCCTTTTTTTTCGCAATAAAATCAATGATATTATTCACGAACATCGCCTCTTTTTTTCTTTTATTGTATCATTCTTTCATATAATTTTACCCGCGCACGCCCCCTATTAATCATTGATGGATTTTCATTATTAAAAATGTAAGTTGGTTTCCGCTGTGTGTGACGCTTTCTGCTCAAATCAGCTAGAAGTATTGTTTGTGTGCCTGGCACTTAGCGTAGATACCTAGCATACTAATGGTTTCCTCAATCGTAAAAATCCACTCCGCTTTCCTTGGGCACGACGTAAGCTGTAACCGTGCTGTCGTGCGGTCTGTCTGCGTGGATTTTGACTTAGTTAACCTTAGTGGTAGTACCATGAAAATTCAAAATTGTTTGGGTGCCTGGCACTCCGCTTTCGTTGGGTGAGTTCCTGCAGGAGTCTGTGTGGATTTTGACTTAGTTAGTATAAGAATGCAAAGCTAGAAATTGTTTGGGTGCCTGGCACAACAAAAGGCATCAAGAGTGAAAAACACTTCTTGATACCTTTTATTTACATACTAAAAGCCACAATATTAAAATTGTGACTTTTTGCAATCTTATTTACATAAATTCCTGCACAAGTGCATTGAATTGATTTTCGCTCATTTGAATATCGATATCTGTTAAAGGTAGCTCAGCGTAACCAGGAACTTTTTCTTGATAAGAAGTAGTTTCTTTATCCTGATAAATAATCCCTGTAACTAAGCCTTCATTCTCCATTACAGTGCGCATTGCCATACCACGGTCAGCATTATCATAGCCTTCAATATCAACAAGCTTTGTTAAGTTTTCTTTAAACCAATCGTACGTATTTACTTTGTTGTACGTAACACATGGTGAAAATACATTGATAAATGAGAAGCCTTTATGGTTAATGCCTGCTTCAATTAAAGCTGTTAATTCTTTAATATCAGTTGAGAAGCCTTGTGCCACAAATGTAGCACCGCTTGTTAATGCTACTTCCAATGGTTTTAACGATGGCTCAATAGCACCACCTGGCGTAGATTTTGTAATAAATCCAGCAGCCGAACGTGGAGATGTTTGGCCTTTTGTTAAACCGTAAATTTGGTTATCCATTACAACATATGTGATATCGATGTTACGACGGATGGCATGAATCGTATGCCCCATACCAATCGCAAAGCCATCTCCGTCACCACCAGAAGCGATAACATTTAAATCACGGTTAGCCATTTTTAATCCTTGTGCAATCGGTAATGCACGACCATGAATGCCATGGAAACCGTATGAATTAATATAACCTGAAATACGACCTGAACAGCCGATCCCAGAAATAACTGCTAGTTCATTTGGTTCTATGCCTACGTTTGCTGCTGCACGTTGAATCGCAGCCTGTACAGAGAAGTCGCCACAACCTGGGCACCAGTTTGGTTTCACTGTATTACGAAAATCCTTAAACGTTGCCATTAGCGAGTCAACTCCTTCACTCTATTTTCTAATTCACCTGGTAAAAATGGTGTACCGTTATATTTTGTAATCATCTCAATCTTGCCGTGACCACCAATATTCATTTTCATGATGTTCGCTAATTGACCAGTGTAGTTGTTTTCTACAACGATTACTTTTTTCGCTTTCTCCACAAGAGGTGCCATATCAGCCGATGGGAATGGGTGAATTAAGCGAATATGCGCATGGTTCACCTTCATGCCTTGAGCATTTAATCGCTCTTGTACTTCTTCAATCGCTCCACGTGTTGAGTTAAAGCCTACTAATAAAACGTCCGCTTCTTCATGTGGCGCATTTTTATAAACAGGTGTATCAAAATTCAATGCTTCTAGCTTACGGAAGCGTTTGTCCATTTGTGTACGACGGTTGCCAGTTGCTTCAGATGGTTTCCCTGTTTCATCATGCTCAACACCTGTCACATGATGGATACCGTTTAAATGACCTGGTAATACGCGTGGCGATATACCGTCTTCTGTATCTTCATAACGTTTGAAGTAAGCTTTATCTGCTGATGCTTCAATATCGTCTGTAACAATTTTACCACGACGAATTTCAATTTTTTTATAATCGAATGGTTCAACAGTTTGTTTACCAAGAGATAATTGTAAGTCTGTCATTAAAATAACAGGTAACTGTAGTTCCTCTGCAATATTAAACGCTTGGATTGTGTCAAAGAACGCTTCTTCCATAGTTGAAGGTGCGATTACCACTTTCGGAATTTCACCATGCGTACCATAAAGCATCGCCATTAAATCCGATTGTTCTTGTTTCGTTGGTAAACCAGTAGATGGACCGCCACGTTGTGTGTCTACAACAACTAGTGGTTGCTCTGTCATACCTGAAAGCCCGATTGCTTCCATCATTAGAGAAAGACCAGGACCTGCTGACGCTGTAAATGAACGTACACCACCAAAGTTTGCACCGATTGCCATCGTTGCTGCAGCAATCTCGTCTTCTGTTTGAATAACCGCACCACCAAATTTAGGTAATTTTTTAATGAGGTATTCCATAATTTCTGACGCAGGTGTAATCGGGTATGCCGCCATAAAGCGTGTCCCAGCAGCTAGTGCACCAAGTGCTACTGCATCATTCCCAATCATGAACATACGGCGTTTACCATCAGCTGGAGCTAATGCCCACTCCCCAATACGATCGCCTAATTGTTCATTCATCATTTCATGACCGCGTGCAATTGCTTCCATGTTTTTCTGAACAACTTCTTCACCTTTTTTGCCGAAGATGTCATCAACAACATTTTGGAACACAGCGTCTTCTAAGTTTAGAAGAGATGCAGTCGCTCCGATTGCTACCATGTTTTTCATTAACGTTGTACCAAGCTCTGCCGCCACCTCTGTAAAAGGTACAGCAAATAGTGGTGCTTTTGAATCGTCTGGTTTTACAGGATCAAATTTTGCATCGGCTAAAATAATGCCTTTTTCTGTTAGTTCTTTATAATTGACGTCGATTGTTTCTTGATCGAACGCCACTAAAATATCTAAATCATCCGCAATGGAACGTACTTCTGTTGGACGAACTGTAATTTTATTATTAGTGTGGCCACCTTTTATACGAGAAGAGAAGTGACGATAACCGTAAAGGAAATAACCTAAACGATTCATTGCCATCGAGAAAATCTCACCTGTACTCTCAATCCCTTCACCTTGCTGCCCACCGACTTTCCACGAAAGCTGATGTAACATCTCAACAACTCCTTAAATCCAATGTATACTATTATTTTTTTCCTTCATAAGTTTAACACGAAGAAACGGTCTGCACTATTGTTATTCAATGAATTGGGCGAAATTCAGACCTTTGACTGAAAATGTTGTTCAAAAAGTTGTAATTTTCAAATCAATTAAGTATAAAAAATTAACTTGCTGATTTCAAGTGCATGAATGGACATTTATTTTTGGATTTAGGCAATGCTAAATGCATAATAACGGCTTCGTATAACGTAAAAATCCACTTCGCTTTCCGCGGGCACG
>NZ_JBIVOH010000005.1:65778-347944 GCF_044754025.1 Lysinibacillus sp. NPDC093197
GCACGATGTAAGCCGCAACCGTCGCTATCGCGTCGTTTGTTCCGTCTTACATTGCGTGCGTTCCCGCAGGAGTCTGCGTGGATTTTTACTTAGTTAACATTACTGGCTTTGACATGAAAATTCAAAATTGTTTCGGTGCCTGACACTCCACTTAAACACCTTGCATAATAACGGCTTCTTATAGCGTAAAAATCCTCTCCGCTTTCCGCGGGCACGATGTAAGCCGCAACCGTCGCTATCGCGTCGTTTGTTCCGTCTTACATTGCGTGCGTTCCCGCAGGAGTCTGCGTGGATTTTTACTTAGTTAACACTACTGGCTTTCACATGAAATTTCAGAATTGTTTCGGTGACTGGCACTCATCTAGAAAATTCAGAATTGTTTTGGTGCCTGACACTAGATAGGACACTAAGATAGGCACAAAGAAGCCCTATCACATTGACTTCTAGAGGAACGAGCACTAGACGCTCGTCCATAAAAGAAGTTTTGTGATAGGGCTTGTACATCTTTATAGTGGAATGAATTTCTCCACTGTTTAACTAATAATCGGTGGGGTCACCCCCCCACCGATTAAAGTTCTACTTTAATTATCGAACACGTTTTTCTACTAGCAGCTTTAAGGCTGTACGTTCTTCACCAGCAATTAAAATATCGGCAAACGCCGGTGCGCAAATTAAATCTGTGCCACTTGGCGCTACAAATCCGCGTGCGATGGCCACTGCTTTCACGGCTTGGTTAAGTGCACCTGCCCCAACTGCCTGCATTTCTGCTTGCCCTTTTTCTCTGATTACCGCGACTAATGCACCTGCAACTGAATTTGGATTAGAGCGTGATGATACTTTTAATGAATCCACAATTATTCCTCCCCGTTTCGCGAATAGTGTTTACGCTCAATAACTCATGTCCCCCTTTTTGGACCTCAAGTTATTGTCCGTAGGTCATTTTATGCTCAGTAAAATGAAAATAGACTATTTTCATTTCTGATATATTGTAAACTGATTAATTCCTTGATGTTTTTATTGGTATATATTCATTTTTAATACTAATAAACCTACTATTTACAACGGTTTATCCACCAAAGCAGCAGGTAAAAAAAAACTACTGTGCATGATTTATGCACAGTAGTTTTCATTAAGCTTGAAACGGATAGTCCTCATTAATATATATTCTTTCACAATTAACAGCTTTCCCTGTCTTATCATCAATATCAACATAAAAGCCACTTAACACATCGCGTCCCTTTTTTGGTACTTCAAATCGTGACGGCATATTAGTTTGGAATTTGTAAATAACACTTTCCTTTGTCATCCCTAAAATTTCATCATACGGTCCTGTCATGCCGACGTCCGTAATATAAGCAGTACCATTAGGATAAATACGGGCATCAGCTGTTTGCACATGCGTATGTGTTCCTACAACTGCCGATGCCTTGCCATCCAAGTGCCAACCAAGCGCAATTTTTTCACTTGTCGCTTCGGCATGGAAATCCACGAATACTAGTGGCGACGTTTTACGCGCTTCTTCGATTAAATTCTCTGCCATTGCAAACGGATCTTCATGCGGTGGCAAAAATACACGACCGTGTAAATTGATAACAGATAACGTAACACCCTTTTTCGAAATTTGCACCATACCCTTACCTGGTGCATCAGTCGAAAAGTTCGCTGGTCGAATTAAATAATCAGCATCATCAATAAAATCAAAAATATCTTTATTATCCCAAGTGTGGTTACCCATTGTAATAACATCTACACCCATTTGTAATAAATCATTATAAATATTACGTGTAATCCCACGACCCGCTGCAGCATTTTCACCATTTGCAATAACTACATCTGGACTATATTTCTTTTTTAATCGTGGTAAATATTTTTCAACCGCATCTCGGCCAATTGAACCGACGATATCTCCAATAAATAGTACTTTCATTTTACAAAACCACTCTTTCTATCAATAACACTCATTAGAGTTTACCATTTTTTCTTCGTCAATCGCAAAAATAAAAGGAAAAATTCGCGTCAGATTTATGTTACTTACTTGCATCTAAATTTTATATTTAATCGTTTTCACCAAAAGAGCAATCATATTATTAACGATGATTGATTAATTGCTTTGTCTTGCTCGCTCTAATTTTGTTACTAGTTGCTTTTTCCTTAGCATGCACTTGACCTACTAAATAAGGTCCGAACTTCCATTTGTTCAGTAAATATGTAACGCAAATGGAGCATACCGTACTGATGAAAAACGTGCTGACGATAACTGTAGAAGCGCTTAATACATCTATATATTTCGTAAAAAAACTTTTTAGCATAATATTAAAAAGTGGGTGTAGCAAATAAATGCCAAAAGAGTAACGACTAATGAAAATAATTAATTTAGGCATGTTTCTTATTTTGCTGGCGATAAAAAACAATAAAAAAGCTACACTCAATGTGTAAAAAATAACATCAATTCTTTTTGAGTGAACTTCAGTAATCAATCCAGACCATTGACTAGCGAGTAAAATACCTAGCATGAGTAAACAAATACTTGGTAATACATAGCGAAAGCGATGGAGCAACGAAATAAACTGCTCATAATTTTTACCACAATAATAGGCCACTACGAAATAGGCAATCCAAGCAGGAAATGGCATCTTATTTAATACTGTCCACTCCACTTCTATATAAGGAAGAAAATATAAATACTTAAATGGGTCAAAAAAATTGAATAAGGCTAGGTAAGCAAAATTAATGATACATGCTGTGATGATGACTTGGTAGGCTGGATATTTTGAAACGATAAATTTCACAAATAATGGATGCAAAAAGTAAAACTGAAAAATGATGATAATGAAATAGCCGTGAAAATCACCTTCGAAAAAATTTAATAAAACCTTTTTTTCAAAATCAATACTATTTATGTTAATGGAATGAAGGGCTGCATCTACAATCCCTATAAAAATAAAAGGTAGAAAAATATAAGAAAAACGTTTTTTATAAAATGTTTTTGGCAATTCATCTGAATAGGAGTAGGCAATCACAAATTCCGAAATAAAAATAAAGACAGGTGTCCCGAACATTAATGCTAATTGAAGAGATGTCAGTACAAAAAACACAGTATTTTCTTCTATATCGTATATGTCTAACACTAAAGTGACACTATGAATTAAAACAATTCCCAAACAGGCTACAAACCTTAGTAAAAATATTTCCTTAACAACTGGCTTCATCTTCCCACCTGCCATTTCTAAGCAATTAAACTTATTTTTAATTAGTAATCTAGGTTATCTAACTTACTTAAAAACGTAGGGAAAGCTTTTTAGTCGTTGGAAATGACACGCTTTAAGTGCAGCAAAATGTCTCGCATCGTTGTAGGTTGGAAAATAAAATTCCCAACAAAAACAACAGTCATTGTCCATACAGAAATACATATAGCTGCAACAAACCAAGTCATGACACTTACAATATGTAATTCGATAAAAAATAGAAATGGTAATGCTGCGATGAATGCCAAAATACTATTTAGTAAAATTTTTTTAACGGTAACGTAGACTGAAGTGTTTAATATCACTTTAGACGTATAAAGTATTAAATCACATGTACGATATGCATAAGAACAAAGTGCTCCAATCAAAATGCCTTCAACACCTAAAAATTGTACTAAAACAAAGGAGACACAAAAGTTTATGACCGCTTCAATAATGGCACGAATTTTTGTCTCTTTAAAATGCCCAGCCGAATTGACTAATGTATTCGCAGGAATTCGAATAGCATTGGCAATGCCTACAACTACAAAGAGTGCCGCTAACCACGGTCTTATATAGTTTGCATCCTCAATACCCGCTGTATAAATAGTTATAAAAGGCAAAATTAAAATGGCTGTACATGTATAGCCAAAAGCTACGACTGCGAAAAAAATGTATTCGAAATGATGAAAATGTTTTTGAAGTGTATCTCGATCTTCTTTTACAAGTATGTCTCCAAAGGCTGCTAACATCGCACCAGAAAAAGCTGAAATAAACAATGTAACAGCATTAAATACCATATTGTACACCGTAAATACACTAACTTCTGCAAGACCAAGAAAAATAGTAATTAAAATAAACGGCGTATTAAATACAACTAATGAGGCAATTTGATGGATTAAAGCGTCCCACTTTTTTTTAATTGCTGATGTATTTGGCTTTACTTTACTATTGAAATACGGATATTTTTTTTGGACATATACTTTTAAAAAAAGAATATCTAGTAATAACAGCATGCTAGAACTACCAACAACAACAACGATTGAAAAACCAAGTGTTAATAAAAATAAGGATAAAATGGTACTAGCGATCAATAAACATGTTTGTATTCGAAAAAGAATGTAGCTTTTTTGATCTGCAGTTAGGAGCACTAAATATTTTCCAATTAAAAAATACTCCCATACACCACTAATTCCTAAAATAAGCACCATATAAAAAGCTGTAAGTGGACTCACTTCTTTTGCTACTATTAGCGGATAGAAGATAGCTAATAGGGCTACTAATACAACAAATATAGTACCCGAACGTCTGTAAAAATAATGTGTTGCTGAAAGAATGCCATTTATTTGTTCTTTATCATTTATGGCCAACGGTTTATACAGTGCTGCAATGGATGCACTGCCAACTCCCGCTTCTACAATTTTTAAATAACTTAAAAATTGCTTAATCGACGTAACTAGTCCATTTGTAGCGGAGCCATAAGTCGTCATAAATAAACGAGGCAAAATAAAATTAATGACCGCCGAAACAATTTGCAACATAACATTGGAAAATAAATTTAATATAATTTTCTTTGTTCTCATGAGCCACTTCTACTTCGTTTCATCTCAATCAATGCATATAATAATAAAATTTGTTGTTTCTTCAATAACCAAATGTACATTTTTGTTTTATACGGTAAATCATTTGTACAAATAGCCTGTAACACCTCATTGACATCTTTCTGTTTCATCATTTTTTTGATAAAGGCCCTTTTCTCACGCAAGCTCTTATCATTTTGTCGATTAAATTCATTATTAACCCCTGCAATAATTAAATAGATAAAATAATACTGAAGTTGATTTGTAAAATTAGGTGCTGTTTTTTCATTACTACGTGTAAAATATTTTAAATGCCCATATAAAATGAGGATTTTCTCAAAAAATGTTTGATCATAGCTAGCTGTCATAGAAGAGGAACTTTGACGATAATGATATAAATATTGTTTGTCTAATATATAAATACTGTCCGCATCAAGTAAGCTAGGATATGTACAGGCCACATCTTCCCCCATGCGGATTGTATCATCAACATTCAATTGAAATTTTTTGATAAGCGTTTTTTTGAAGATTTTATTGGACACAGAAGGAAATAATCCGAACTTATAATATTCACCTGCATATAGCATAATCGGATAAACGTCTTGTTCCATCCTTTCTTTCTTGTACAATCCAGGTGCAACCATTTGTGTTCGTCTTACTTCTTGGTTTGGATAATTTTCTACGATATCGCAAATGACAATGTCAACATCGTGTACCTTTGCTGCACCACATAATGATTGGTACATGTCTGCTTCAATCCAATCATCACTATCTACATAGCCAATATACTTGCCATGAGCAGCAAGTATACCTGCTTTTCGCGCACTGACAAGCCCACCATTTTCTTTGTGAATAACAACAATTCTTGGATCGTGCTCGGCATAGTCATCACATATTTTGGAACTATTATCCGTTGATCCATCATTCACCAATATTAGCTCAAAATCCTCAAATTTTTGATTCAAGATGCTATCTATACATTCTTTTAAATAGTGCCCAACATTATAGATTGGCACAATAATGCTTAAAAATGGCATAGCCTCACCTCCCATCCATACTTATCTCCTGATTTTTCCGAAGCGTTAACGCAAACATAATTAACATAATATGAAAAGGGAAATAATCCATTACGAAAGAATCAAGTACAGCATTAGCAATTAACATAATATAGAGAGGTATAGCGTTGACCGCTAATATTTGAAAGTTTGTTTTTCCGCTGTTACCAATATTTTGACGAAGAACTTTATTTAAGCTAACAATATATAGTAGTGCAAGAACGATGCCCACTAACCCAAGATAATAAGGAGTTGATAAGTACATCGTATGGGCCATTTTTGCATTGGAGAAACTCGTACCAAAACCAGCCCCAATAACGAATATTTTCGTACTTTGTAAAATTTCCGCTGCAAACATATTCCAGCTACTTAATCGCCCAGTTGTAATAGCATCTGTTGATGTTCCTGCTCCAAAAAATCGAATCCAATAAATTTCGAATAACTTCTCGTAAAAAAAAAATAGTAGAACACCACAAATCGCTAGCATAAACGAAGCGAACTGGAATGCTGTTTTTACATTGTTTTTAACGAACATGATGAATGTCAATAAAATGAATGCTATAAAAGTGATGATAAACATTTTGGAATAAGTAAATATTCCGAATATCGCTAATACAATGATGAACACAATCGGCTTAATTTCCATTTTTCTATCGTAATAAAAAAGAACTAATAAACAAGCAATCGCTATAAGAATTTGCAAACTAAAATAATTCGGATCTAAATCTAAACCCGTAAACCTTGTATTAATGGCACTTGTCGTCTTAACTGTATTGACAATTGTCATTGACTCAATGAAGCTGTCAATCGATTGAACAGAAAAACTTATCCAGCGAACGATTGCAGCAATTAGTAAGCCTATTGCATACACATACGTATATCTTCTAAAATAAGTATTTGAATCGATGAACAGAACAGCAAAAAAGATCACACTATAATTTAATACAAAGCCCAACACTTCGATAACATTACCGCTATTAAACACCGTTGCCAGGACAGCAAAACATACAAAAAGAACATAGGTGATGACAAGCTGTGTTGAAATCCCTTTGTTTTGCATAAACAGTGTCATGACACTTAAAACAATATAAACAAAACTAAGTACAACAAACAGTGAATAGCTCGTTAAATCGAACTTAATAACATACACCCATGAAATAAAAAACAGTAAATAATCAATTCGATGTTGTTGTTTATCCAACAACATTGCCGTAATTACTAAACTAATAAAGATAAAAAGAAATAGATTACTACCTGTATACATTTTTAACACGACAAATATACTGGAAATAACACAGATCCAAATACTGAAATTTTTATTTTTTAATTTCATTTTCGATCAAACTCCAATACTAATTGCTCTTGTGCTTTTCGATTTGTATAGCGATTTTCTTCAATATATTTTTTCATCTTCTGGAGACGATCGCCATTGTTGATTACATTGGCAATGACGGCATACAGATCTTCTACATGTCCATTTGTTATCAAACCGTTGCAACCATCGTGTATTTGCTCACCTGCTGCTGCAAAATTTGTGGTAATAACTGGTGTTGCTAATATTAATGCCTCCCCTACTACCATCGGATACCCTTCATACGCTGAAGTTAATATTAAAACATCGCTCTGTTTAATAAACGGATACGGATTATGACATTCACCGACAAATTCAACTACATCTTCTACACCTAATTCAAGCGCTAATTGTTTATTAAAAAGTAAATCAGGCCCATCACCTATAATTCGCCAATGAAAATGATTGTTAGAAGATTCCTTTAAAAGCTTACATATGTGTGGAATGAGATCGAACCTTTTAGTAGCATTATCCATTCGCCCAACAGATAATAAATCCAATGTTCCTTTTTCAAATGGTGGATATTGCATTGCTAGTTCTTTTATTTCTGCTATTGGGAAAAAATTATAGACTACTTGTATTTTATGTTGATATTGGGGGAGAAAATTAACCAAGTTTTGCTTACATGCTTCAGAAACACATATTAATCTATCGAAATTCTGATAGGTTTTAACACATATTTCGTAATTAAAGTTCGCCCTTAATGGATCTGTATGTATCCACGCAAACTTTTTATCCGCTCTTACAAATTTATCTACAAACAAATTCGTGCCTTGGTTAAAGTAACTATTTGGTGCATCATTAAAATAAGAAATAGCAATATGATATTGTTTTTGATGGCGATGCATTTTAAAAAGTAATGTATAAAAATTGTTTGAACCAATCACGCGTACGATCAACATACATAGTATTCGTAAGAGGATATGCCACAAGTTCTTTCTCTGTTTCACTATATAAAACGGGGTAGCAATTAGCTGTAATAGTAAACCTCCAATATTGACCTGCACATTAGAGGGGATGTCCTTTATGAGTTCGCCTTTACCGAATGTAAACACATCTATTTCATATTGCTTATCGACACACACTTCTTTCAATGTATTAATTAAAGCTTTTTGTATACCGCCCATCTGAAAATTTTGCGCAACAAATAATATCTTCATCTCTTCCCAAGACCCCCTAGAAACCCAATATTACTGTAAAATTTTCAAATAGCTTCTACTGCTATAAATTGCTGTATAATGTAATAATGCGTTTCTCCATCTCATTCCAGCTATACTGTTCCTCATATAACAGCTTCATTTTACGTGAAATTTCTGGCCATTCTTTTTTACGCTCTATTAGCTTTTCAATACCTTTTTGTAGACTTTCTTGATTAAAATCAATTAGCTCACCTAGGTCATTTTCTGCCACTACTTCAGACATGCCTGTGTTTTTTACCATAATTAATGGCTTGCCAAGCATCAGTGCCTCATAAAATTTATTTGGGGCTGCGTAATAATGGTTGGAAACTTCAGGATCATAAATGGCGGTCATAATATCACAACTTTTTTCTAATGCTAATGTTTTTTCATATGGGATTTTTCCGTAAAAAAGTATGTTGTCATATTGCAGTGCCATTTGTGCCAATTCGTCTGCATACTCGCCAAATCCACCAATATGCAATTCGTAGTGTGGATTATTTTTTACGATTTCAACTAGTTCCTTAATGAGCCTTTCATTTGCCAGTATGCCGACATAGACAATTTTTACTTTATCGTGATTCAAATTTAAATCATATTTTAAATCCACATGCAGTGGAGTATTATAAATAACCTCAATTTTTTTCGGTGATGCTTTAGCTATTTGCCCTCTTCGCTTTTCTGTACAAATAATGACAGCATCCACACTATTTAATAGTGCTCTATCAATTTTTTCAACTATTTTCCCTATTATTGCAGGTCCATGGAAAGGGGCAGTAACGGAATCAAACATATCATAAATGACTTTTTTACGGAGTATTTTCGCACATACTGTACCTACAAATGCTGTATCAAAATCACAAGCATGAATAATATCATACGTATTTTTATTTTGAAGTAGCCATTGGAATAGCTTTAGCTGAAAGCGCAATAGTGGAAAGAAATTTTTTTTAAATCCTCCACCAAATGTAGCAGGGATGCCAAACCTTGTAATTTTAATTGTATGAGCTCGCTTCAAAAATTCTACTTTTGCGTTATATTTACTATCTCTATCCCATGCTAAAATTTGAACATGCCAGTCATTTTTTCTAAGGCTGTCCACTTCTTTTTCAACTCTCGGATCTGGAGAAATTGGATTACTTCTCATAAAAACGACTCTCATCCCAAACTGTCCCCTTATATGTTTAATATCTACTATCGTGCCAGCATCTTTACGTACTACTTGCTCTCTTTAGCTTTTATAAGCAGCTCCATTCAAAATAACTTCCACCGTCTTTTTGTGAAGTTATTTTCTGGCTCATATACGATAAAAGGCTGATTATTGATGATTCGTATATTATTTTCTAAAAAGGCATCCACCGCATCCAATTCTTTTTGCTTTTCCAAAAATCTCAGACCTTTTTCAAATAAGAATGGGCGTGTTTTTAAATTATGCACATCCGAACCATATGTATGGACAAGGTTCGATCGAACTAATTTCAAAGAAAGCTGTTGAATGGACTTGCCAAACAAACCAGCTAAACTTCCTGCAGTCATTTGTGCAAGTGCACCGTCACGTATGAGGTTTTCTAAGCGACTTGGATTTTCTGCTATCGCTTTATTTCGTTCTGGATGAGCAATGATTGGCGTTATACCTGCTGTCAACAAGTTGTAAATGATTGTTCGTGTATATGTGGGAATGAAACCCGATGGAAGCTCAAGTAACAAATAATTTGAATGTGCTAATGTGAGAAGCTGATCTTTCTTATAAAGCTCCAAAATATTCCCTGCCAATCTCACCTCATGTCCTGGATAAAGTGTTAGTGGCATGTTACGTCTGTCAATTTCCTGTTGTAATTGTGCAATTTGTTCATGTACTACATGAACATGGACATTATGTTTAGGGTGTAGCGCATGTGAAGTAGAAATAATTGCTGTAATACCTTCCATAATAGCCTGTTCAAATAATCTGAATGTCTCTTCTACTGTTTCGGGACCGTCATCGACATTTACTAAAATATGACTGTGCATATCTATCACTACGTTTCACTTCCCTATCTACGCCCAATCACTATCGGTAATATTGATCATAATATTCGCCGAGAGGTAATTTGTAATTGTTTAAAACTACGCCTAAAATATTCGCCTTTGATGCTTCAAGACTTAATTTCGCTTTAAGTACACTTGCATTTTCCACTACACCACTATTCACAATTAGTAGTGTTCCTTGGCATTTATTAGATAAAACTTGTGCATCGGTTACAGATAACAGTGGTGGTGCATCAAAAATAATGATGTCAAAGTCTCCTATTAGTTGCGTCATAATACTATCCATTGTTTTTGAAGAAAGTAACTCAGCGGGATTAGGTGGAATTGGTCCACTCGTCATAACAAAAAGATTAGGAATATCTGTACTATTTAAAACTTCTGACATTTCATATTGTCTTGTCAGTAAATTTGAAAGACCTCTTATATTTTGTAATCGAAACGTATAATGCATTGTGGGCTTCCGTAAATCAGCATCTACAATTAATATTTTTTTCCCTTCTTGTGCAAATACAACGCCTAAATTGGCTACATTTGTTGATTTCCCTTCACCTGGCGTCGCTGAAGTTACTAAAATTGTTTTGATGTCTTGATCTGGCATTGCGAATGTAATGTTTGTTCGTATTGTACGAAATTGCTCAGAAACGATGGAATTACTATTGCCGACTGTCACAAGCTTCCTGCCCATTTTTCCTAGTTTTTTTTTATTGGCTCTTTTTTGAAGAAACACAGTTACTCCCTCCTTATGTAACGGGATTCAATCATATGTTTTTATAGCTCGCACTAGTTATTTTACTTATTATCCCAATAATTGGTAACCCAATGGTTTCTTCAATATCTTGCTCTGTCTTAACTGTTGTATCCAAGCACTCTATCAATAACGCAATGCCAGCGCTTATAATAAATCCAATCATTGCAGCCGCCACAATATATAAATTTTTGTTTGGTGCTACAGGCTCAGGTTTGTCATCCAATTTCGCTACGGACAAAATATTAATATTGTCGATTGTCATTAACACTTGAATTTCCTCTTGAAATACACCTGCTACAGTATTGGCAATATCGACTGCCATTTCGGGCTTTTTATCGCGGACAGCAATATTGACAACTTGAGAATTACTGGCGTTGGATACAGTAATCTGTTCCTTTAATTTTTCAGGTGTACTATTTAAATTAAGTTGGCTAATCACTTTTGATAAAATAGCGGGACTTTGAATAATAACATTGTACGTATTAATTAAGCGTAGATTTGTTTCTACTTGCTGTACCCCTAACAGAGCTTGATCGGTATTTTTTTGATTTACTAAAAGCTGGGTCTGCGCCTCATACGTTGGCTTTATGATAAAGTAACTAAGAAACGCAGTGACTAATGCTAAGAAAAGCGCAAAACTGATAATATAGAGCAATTGCTTTCGCACTATTTTCAATACATCTTGTAATGTGATAGTTTCTTGCAACGACCTTCACCCCTTGACATAACATATGCTAGCTAATCTATATCCACTAGTTACATTAAAAAGTTTTATTCAAAAAGTTTTATGGCCTATTATATTATTGATATCTCCCTTTTATTCATGGTCGATAAAGAGACATAGATGTTACATAAGCTTATATCTTCTATTATTAATATGAGGCTTTTCAAAAACAAAAAGCGAATCCAATTTTCAGGAAACGCTTCTTACTAAAACCGATATATTCATTTCACATCTAACAATTTGCATAAGGTTATAATCATCTAATCTAAGTGTTTTTCATTCAAATACGTGCTAAATACAATCTTGTATTCCTAACCAAATAAAAAGAGGCTCCTCTTGATCAAAATCAAGAGGAGCCTCTTATTTTATTATTTTGCATACTCCACTGCACGAGTTTCGCGAATAACGGTTACTTTAATATGACCTGGATAATCTAGTTCTTCTTCAATACGCTTACGAATATCACGTGCAAGACGATGAGATGCTAAATCGTCAATTTTTTCTGGTTGAACAATAATTCGGATTTCACGACCTGCTTGGATAGCATATGATTTTTCAACACCATCATAGCTTTCAGAAATCTCTTCTAATTTTTCTAGTCTGCGAATATAGTTTTCCAGTGTCTCACTACGAGCACCTGGACGTGCTGCTGATAATGCGTCTGCTGCAGCTACTAATACTGCAATAACAGATGTCGCTTCTGTATCACCATGGTGAGAAGCAATACTATTAATAACAACAGGATGTTCTTTATATTTCGTAGCTAATTCCACGCCAATTTCAACATGGCTTCCTTCAACTTCATGGTCGATTGCTTTACCTATATCATGCAATAGGCCTGCACGACGAGCTAACGCTACATCTTCACCAAGCTCAGCAGCTAGTAAACCTGCCAAATGTGCAACCTCCACTGAATGTTTTAGGACGTTTTGCCCGTAGCTTGTACGGTATTTCATGCGGCCCAAAATCTTCATTAAGTCTGGATGTAGATTGTGAATGCCGATTTCAAATGTCGTTTGTTCCCCTGTTTCACGAATTTGTTCATCCACCTCTCGACGAGATTTCTCAACCATTTCTTCGATGCGAGCAGGGTGAATACGACCATCCTGTACCAGCTTTTCAAGTGCAAGTCGAGCCGTTTCACGACGAATTGGATCAAACCCAGATAAAATTACTGCTTCTGGAGTATCATCAATAATTAAATCGATTCCTGTTAAAGTTTCGAGTGTACGGATATTACGACCCTCTCTACCAATAATACGACCTTTCATTTCATCATTTGGCAAGTTCACAACAGAGACTGTTGTTTCTGCAACGTGGTCTGCAGCAAAGCGTTGCAGTGCCAATGATAAAATTTCACGTGCCTTTTTATCAGATTCCTCTTTCACACGCATTTCAGATTCCTTCGTCATTACAGCAATATCAGTCGCTAGCTCTTTCTCTACTTCACTTAAGATAATAGTCTTAGCTTCATCTCTTGTTAATGCAGAAATGCGCTCTAGTTCTGTTTTTTGCGCTGCAACAAGCTCGTCCACTTTGCTTTCCATCTGTTCAATATGCTGTTGTCTTTCAGCTAGAGCTTGTTCCTTACGCTCTAAGCTGGCTTCTCTCTTATTCAGAGCATCATCCTTGCGATCAAGATTCTCTTCTCTTTGCAATAAACGGTTCTCTTGTTTTTGAAGTTCTAAACGACGGTCACGAATGTCATTTTCTGCTTCAGTACGAAATTTGTGAGTTTCATCTTTGGCTTCAAGTAGTGCTTCTTTCTTTAATGCCTCCGCCTCTCGTTTTCCTTCTTCAACGATTGTTTCAGCGACATGTTTAGCACCAGTGATTTTTGAGTCATTCACTTTTTTCATGTAGATATAGCTAACAGCGGCACCAACGATGAGTCCAAGCAAAGCGGAGATGATAGTAATTCCATCCATATGAACACCTCCTCTTGCTATTTGGGTAATACAGTTTCAGTCGGCGCATACAAAAAATGTACTGCCTATTTTAAAGTCATAATTCAGAAATTATACATATTTAATTGTATAGCTAGCCTCAGGCTCTGTCAAGGATAGACGGGCATCTGTTCGCCTATCAGTAACAAAAAAAGTAAGTCATATCCATTAGATGGATATATTAACTGTTACTTTTGAGCTAGATAAAATGCCTTCTTCGATGAATAATCTTTTTATCAGGATGATGGTTACAATACAATTATTACCACAATTACCGTCATCTTAATACAATTATTTTAACTTTCTTTGACAAATGAACATATCGTCTCTTTGTCAGCTGTCCAATCAAAAATTTTATACCCTATTGCACTCATAACTATATCTATAATTTACGTTAGCTATCTATCAATTCCAGTATCGCTACATTCTATTAAACTAACAAAAAAATCGTTCTTACTTCTTATGAGTAAGAACGATTTAGAGTGAAGCGAATTGCTATGTTGATTGATTTCCTTTGTAGGCGCACGCTTTCTGCACAGCACTTCTGTAAGCCTCAACCCTCACTAGCGTAGATTGTTCGTCTTACGTACTATGCGTTACAGCAGAAGTCGCCGACGTGTGCTCTAACCAACTTATTAAAATGTAACTAGAGTGAACTTCTTGATGCATTTTGTCGCATCTTAAGCATTCTCATTCCTTTAGAAGTGAGAACAATATTTATTTTTTTTCATCTTCAAGAAGAAGCATTAGCTCTTCATCCATTTCCTCGTCATCATGTGCAGCAATTGTATACTGTGTTGCGGCAATTCCGTAAGAAGAACGAATTTTATTTGCAATTTCTTCTAAAACAGCAGGATTTTCTTTTAAATATTGTTTTGCATTTTCACGTCCTTGGCCTAGACGCTCATCACCATAAGCGTACCAAGATCCACTTTTTTGAACGATGTCTAATTCTACACCTAAATCGACTGTTTCGCCCTCTTTTGAGATCCCTTCACCGTACATAATATCAACCTCAGCTGTACGGAATGGTGGTGCCACTTTGTTTTTAACAATTTTAATTTTCGTACGGTTACCCATAATATCATTACCTTGTTTGATTGCTTCTGCACGACGAACTTCTAAACGTACTGAGCTGTAGAATTTAAGCGCACGACCACCAGGTGTCGTTTCTGGATTACCGAACATAACACCAATTTTTTCACGAATTTGGTTAATGAAAATAGCGATAGTTTTTGATTTATTGATAGCGCCTGAAAGCTTACGTAATGCTTGAGACATTAAACGAGCTTGTAAACCAACGTGAGAGTCACCCATATCGCCTTCAATTTCAGCTTTCGGTACTAGCGCTGCAACAGAGTCAATAACGATAATATCAATAGCGCCACTACGCACTAACGCTTCTGCAATTTCAAGCGCTTGCTCACCAGTATCTGGTTGTGATAATAAAAGTTCATCGATATTTACGCCTAATTTTTGAGCATAAATCGGATCTAACGCATGCTCAGCGTCAATAAATGCTGCTTGTCCACCCTTTGCTTGTACTTCCGCAATGGCATGTAGTGCAACTGTTGTTTTACCTGATGATTCTGGACCATATACTTCAATAATACGTCCACGTGGGTATCCACCTATGCCTAATGCGGCATCAAGTGCTAGTGAACCACTAGAAGATGTAGCAATTTCTAAATCTGTTTTTTCGCCTAGCTTCATGATAGAGCCTTTACCGAAATTCTTCTCAATTTGTTTTAACGCCTGTTCTAAGGCTGCTTTACGATCACTCATTATTTTTCCTCCTTCAAAACTGTTCACTGTTATTGTCTATCTCTACTATACTTGTTTTTTTGAGAACACGCAAGAAAAAAGCGAACATTTATTCGATTTTAATCCAAAATAAAAATTTGGATAAGTTTTTCCTATCCAAATTCCCATTTTCAACTATTAGCAATTACACTCCAGTCGTAATTGCGCCCAATTTTTTTCGAGCCTATGCATTGCTTTAGCTAGGGTTCTACCTTACTAAACCAATTAGCAAATTAAAATCGTTTCATATATCCTCGTTCTTCTAATTGTTGCATTAAATAATGAAATGTAAATTTAACCGCACGTAAACGATTTGTATTGCGCATACCTGATAAATGCAGTAAATATGTTATTGGCTCTTCGTCGCCTATAGCAATTCCAATCCATACCGTTCCAACTGGCTGATGGTCATGTGCAGTAGGACCAGCCGCTCCCGTTAACCCAATACCAATATTCGTACCAAATTTTTCACGCACTGCACTAGCCATTGCTGCAGCACATTCACTGCTGACGATACCATAAGTATCTAATAATTGTTGGTCAATACCTAGCTGCTTTACCTTGGCATCTTCTGTATAGGTCACTACGCCTCCTATAAGAATATTGCCTACGCCTGGAATCTCTGCTAGCTCTGATTGAAATAAACCTGCTGTTAAGCTTTCTGCTGCAGAAATCGTTAATTTATTATCTTGCAATATTTCTACCGTTTTCGAGGCAAGTGAATCATCATTTATGCCATATTGGAAGTCTCCTACAATAGCACGAATCTCCGCCACTTTATCAGCAATAAGCTGTTGGGCTTCCTGCTCTGATTGCGCCTTTGCTGTTACACGTAAAGTTACTTCTCCATCAGCAGCTAGTGGTGCAACTGTCGGATTTGTTTGTGTATCTAAAATATCTTGTACACGCACTTCTAACTCAGCTTCTCCAATGCCATAAAAGCGCATTACATGAGACACTATGACTCCGCCATCATTTAGCATTGTACCAAGCTTTGGCTTCGCTTCAAATTGGAACATCGGCTCCAGTTCTTTTGGAGGTCCAGGAAGTAAAATGTAGGTACGCTTATCCTTTGTCAAAATCATCCCTGGTGCCATACCATGATGATTAGCTAGCACCTCGCTACCTGCTAATACAAGCGCCTGCTTGCGGTTATTTTCCGTCATTGAGATGCCTCGTTTAGCAAAAAATTGCTCAATGTATGACAATGCAACTTGATCGATTACAAGATCTAGCCCAAGATGACGAGCAATTGTTTCCTTCGTTAAATCATCCTTTGTAGGGCCTAAACCACCTGAAAAAATGATAAGATCAGCGCGCGATTCCGCTATGCTTATTGCTTCCTCTAACCGTTTTGAATTATCGCCAACAACGGTATGATAAAACACATTAATTCCTAACTCAGAAAGCTGATTAGAAATAAACTTTGCATTTGTGTTTGAAATCTGTCCAAGTAATAACTCTGAGCCAACTGCAAGGATTTCAGCATTCATGATTCACAAGACCTTTCTTATTTAGACTCAAGTAATACACGTCGATTTAGATAGAAATAATCCCATCCAGACCATAGTGTAAAGAACAATGCTATATATAGCATTATTGTATCAAATGGGATACCGAAAATCACAAAAATTGTATTGTGTAAAAGAGCAGCTGCAATAGCTACAATTTGTGCCCATGTTTTAATCTTACCAAGCTGATTCGCCGCTACGACTTCTCCACCACCTGCAAGAATTAAACGTAAACCAGTTACCGCAAATTCACGGCTAATAATAACAATAATCACCCAAGCCGGTGCCATACCAAGCTCTACCATTAAAATAAACGCTGCAGAGACAAGTAATTTATCCGCTAAAGGATCTAAAAATTTACCAAACGTCGTTACAAGATCATACTTTCTCGCATAGTAACCATCTACCCAATCCGTCGTTGATGCAATAATAAAAATAAGAGCTCCTACAAAATGATGGACTGGCATTTCTGCACTAAATAAGTTCATTGTTCCCCAGCCGAAATCAAACATCATAACAATTACAAAGAACGGAATAAGTAAGATACGTGAAATGGTAATTTTATTTGGAATGTTCATTTTTCTAACACCTTTCATGATGAAAGAAAGTAGTCATCATTAGGATGACTACTGTTCTTTATTGAAATTGACGACAATATTTTGCGTTACGATTTGCTGTGCGTACGTTAAAAGTTCGTCATTAATATAAACCTTAGCTTGAGTTGAATTGCCTAAACGAATACGAGCATAGTTTTGCGCTGTTGCATCAAACTCAACAACTTCACCTGCGTTATAAACACGCGTATCTGCTAGTAATTCCTGTTGCTGTTGGTCGCGAATACCAATAAATGTAGGACCTGATACTTCAATGCGTATTTTAAATGTTTCAGCACCTGTTAACGTGTAAGAAGTTGTAGCGCCATCTGCTTCGATTGTGCCTGCTGAAATCGCTTGCTTAACATCTTCTTCAGTTTTACTTTCATCTGGTGTTTCATCTTTTGTTTCATCTGTCGAATCTTTATCTTTATTAGCTTGAGCCTTTTTATCTTCTTCCGCTTTGTCTTTTTCACTATCAATTGGTTTTGGTTTTTTATCGTACTCCACCACTGGCGTCGTATCATCATATTCATTTGTTCCAGTTTTACTTTTTGATTGTAAAAGAACCCAAATTGCAACAATAATAACGATAATAAATAAAGCAACAATGACTTTTGGCATAGCCTCCATCATTTTATTTGAAGGGCTTTTTGAAACTTTTCTTCTAGTTGAAGTTTGAGTCATCGATTGGCTAACTTGGTCGTTCTTTGTGCCTGGCAATTCGTTTTTATACGTTTCTAAAATTTCCTCTGGATTTAACCCAACAGCCTCAGCATATTGTTTAATGAATGCTCGTACATAAAACGAACCTGGCATAATTGAATAATTGCCTTCTTCAATCCCTACTAAATAACGTTTTTGAATTTTCGTTATTTCTTGTAAATCGTCTAAGCTGTAGCCTTTAGACAGTCTCGCCTCTTTCAGTCGAGTACCTAATTCTGCCACTAATAACACCTACTTTAATATCAAATTAAAAATTAAATCCTCCAAATGAATCGGATTCGGACATCATATGATTTTTTTCCATTATTTCATAAGTAATTTCTTCATCAGGGTGATGACGTAGTTCAATGATATAATCAAAATCCTCAATCTTATATTCAGAATGCTGAACAAACATATCAGGATGCTCTACTACTTTAATAGAAGGCATATTCATCATTTCACGTACTAATTGCAAATGTCGCTCGTCCTCGGAACGCCTTGTAACAATACCGTCCAATATAAAAATATTATTGTCACTGAATTCATCGCCGGCGAGCTTATTACGAATAGTTTGCTTAATCATTGTAGACGATAAGAAAATCCATTTTTTATTGGCACAAACACTTGCCGCAACAATAGATTCTGTTTTACCAACCCGAGGCATCCCACGTATTCCAATGAGCTTATGACCTTCTTTTTTAAAGAGTTCTGCCATAAAGTCCACTAAAATACCTAGTTCATCTCGTACAAAGCGGAAGGTATTTTTTTCGTCTGCATCTCGTGGAATATAATGACCATGCCTGATAGCTAAACGATCACGGAGTTTAGGTTGTCGAAATTTAGTAACGTGGATATGTTCCATTGTCGAAACAATTGTACGAAAACGCTCAATTGCTTCATCATTGTCTGTATGCACTAACATACCACGTCGATCTTCATCGACACCATTAATTGATATAATATTGACTCGAAGCATCCCTAAAAGTGAAGCAATATCTCCTAATAATCCAGGGCGATTCACCTGAATTTCATATTCAAAGTACCAATCGCTCAAACACACTCGTTCCCTTCCTATTAGTTAACGTAAAAAATCTTTTATAAGTTCCATCATAGCTGATTTTTTATGTAATGGAAAGTTAGAATACATGGAATTATAGCGTTATTTTTAATTTCTTACTAATTTTTTTTGGTAGTATTGGAAATAGACTTACATACGTTCCCTTTTCCGCAATATTATCGATTTTTAATAGAAAAAAGAGGAGATTAGCTCTCCTCTTTTTTTATTGCACATGTTTATTTTGCACAAGTTTTACGACACAATTCGCCAATGCATGTTTTTCATCATCAGAGGCAACGCCCCATAAATCCGACAGCACTCGCTCTTGTTCATTTTTAGGATCGACATTAGTCGCTAAATACTCACCAATTTGGACAGCAGCCTGTTGAATCATTTTCTTTGGCATACCGCTTGATTCAGCTTGCATTACGTTTTGTCCTAAAAAAGATGTCCATTTTTGCCAGTTTTCTAAAATGGTCATATGTTTCCTCCTCCTTTACACATGTAGTATGTGCAAAAAGAAATATTATATGTACCAGCCACCATTTAATCGAATTATTTGTCCTGTCACATAGTCTGCTTTGCCGGATAAGTAGAAACGAACCATTTCCGCTACATCCGTTGTTTGACCGACCGCTCCTAAAGGAATATCGTCCAAAATATATTGCAATTCCTCTTCACTTAAATGGCTATTCATCGAAGTATTAATAAAGCCTGGCGCAATAGCATTCACACGAATGCGAGACAATGCAGCTTCTTTGGCGTAGGACTTCACAAAAGCATGCTGCGCGCCTTTCACCGTTGCATAAAGTGCCTCACCTGCGGAACCTGCCTCGCCCCAAATAGAGCCGATAAAAAGCACATAGCTCACATCATGGGTACGGAGTTTTGAGGATAATAAAGCCGTTAAATGCATTGGATTTTGCACATGAACACGCCATAATGCATCCATATCTTCTACCGTAGTGTCTTCTAGCAATGAATAATGCGCTTGACCATTAGCAAAAACAATTGCCTGTACACTAAATATTTGGGAAGCTAACGCTTGCGCCGCTGTTATTTTTGTAAAATCACCTTGTACAAGCATAAATTCCTGAGCAGGAAAACGACTTACAAGCGTTTCACATAATGTTTGAGCCATTTGCTCATTGTTTGAATAATGCACATAGAGAGACCAGCCGTCCTCTGCCAAACTGTGGCAAATAGCACGACCGATCTCACCTGATGCACCTAATATAAGGGCAAACTTTTTCACTAGGCGCCCTTCTCTGTTGGTAAAACTTTAAACACAGTTTGTTGAGACTCTCCTTGAATAGAAGCAAACGCTTGCGTTAAATCTTCAATTGTTAATTCTTCTAAGACAGGCACTACATCAAACAAATTCATATCATTAAACGAGTAACGCGTAAATTGGTTTGCAATAAATTCAATTGAATTTAATGCACGTAAGAAAAAGCCTATTTTTTTACGCTTAATGCGCTCTAAATCTTCACTTGCAAATTGCGCGTTTTTTTCGTATTTTTCCAATTCAGCTTTAATCGCTTTTTCCAATGCATCTGGTTCTGTTGAATCTGAACCAATTAACGCAAAGCCAAACCCATTTTCTAAAGTAAAGTCAAATGCGTACGATTCATCAATCAAACCTTCATCATACACACGTTCATAAAAATTAGAAGTGCGACCAAAAATAAGTTCTAAAGCAATTTGTACTGATAGCTCATGTTTTAACATTTCCCGACCAGACAAATCCGTTTCTCGAGCTTTTAAACCTATATAGACCTTAGGCTTTTGAACATCCATGTGTAATGTACGGTCTTTAATGGCAACATCTGTTGGCTCTTCATCAAAGAAGCGTTGTATTGGTGTAGGCTCTGGAAACTCTTTTTTACCTTGGTTTTCGCGAATGAACGCCATCATTTCTTCTGGCTCGACAGCACCTATAGCAAATAACAACATATTAGACGGATGATAAAACGTATTGTAGCACGTGTATAAATGGTCAGCCGTAATGCCGTCAATTGATTCGATTGTTCCCGCAATATCAATTTTCACAGGGTGATTATGATACATATTTTCAATCGTACCAAAGTATAGACGCCAATCTGGTTGGTCATCATACATTGTAATTTCCTGGCCAATAATGCCCTTTTCCTTGTTAACAGTAGCTTCTGTAAAGTAAGGTTCTTGGACAAAATTTAATAATGTTTCTGTGCTTTTATATATATTATCTGTTGATGAAAATAAATATGCAGTTCGAGTGAAGGAAGTAAATGCATTGGCTGAAGCACCATATTCACTAAATTTCTGGAATACATCTCCATCTTCTTTTTCAAACATTTTATGCTCTAAAAAGTGTGCGATTCCATCTGGCACTGTAATACTTTCCGATTCACCAAGCGGTACAAATGTACGATCTACTGAGCCGTACTTCGTTGTGAACGTGACAAAAGTTTTTGAAAAGCCTTTTTTCGGCAAGATATATACATCTAAGCCGTTTTCTAATTTTTCATAGTAAAGTGTTTCATCTAATTGTTTGAATTCAATTGTTTTCATTGTGCAGCTTGCTCCTTTCCTGATAAGAAATAGACCGCTTCTAACTGCACTTGCTTCGCCATTTCAATTACATCTTCTTTCGTTACAGCTCGCCATTTATTTGCCCATGCTTCTACAGAGAACTCCTCAGGCAAATCTTTATATTGGTCAAAAATTTCGATTTGACCACGCGCTGAATCAAGGGATTCTTTTAACTGATTTGTTAACATCGCCTTTGTTTGTTCTAATTCTAAATCAGTGATTTCCCCTGCTTGCATAACAGCAAGTTGCTCTTTAATGAGATTGAGAGCCTTTTCTTCATTTTTCGCCTCAATACCTGACACAACGAATAATAAGCCATAGTGCGATGCATAGGAGCTAGAAGCATAGTAAGCCAGGCTTTCTTTTTCTCGCACATTCATAAATAACTTGGCATGTGGATAACCACCAAAAATACCGTTAAAAATCTGCATTTTTGCAAAATCAGCATCACCAAATCGAACAGGAGTACTAAAACCTATATGCAGCTTACCTTGCTTCATTTCTTGCTGTTCACGGACATAATCATTTTGTGGGTGTTTTTGTGGCGATACAGTTGGAATTTCCTCAGGAATACGGTCCTTAAATGGTAGAGCCTCTTTTAATTTTGCAACAAGCTCATCTTCATTAATATCACCCGCAACATAAATATCAATTTTGTCCGTCGTTAGCATTGATTCGTACGCTGCCAACAGAGATGACGGTGTGATATTTTTAATGTCTTCTACTGTACCATTTGCCGAAATAGAGGCAGGTTCATTTGGACGTAATATTTCTTGCAGACGCATTTGTGCAAAACGAGATTTATCGTCAAAAATGGATTCAATACGTTGGATGACCATTTTCTTTTCACGTTCTACAATTGATTCTTTAAATACACCATTTTCTAAATTCGGCTCAAAAATTGCCGCATGCATTACACCTAACACTTCATTTAAGACACTGGTATTAGCCAAATATTGATCGTTTACGGTTTCCATATTCATCAATACCGTATGTTCGTTACCACGCTTCGATGTATCAAAATACAATACTGTCCCGTATAGGTCATCTAAAAAACTACGAAATGCGGCAGTTGTTGTATATTTTGCATTGCTGTGTTGCAATACATTTGTTAACACCGTACGTTCAGACGCACATTTGGCCGTTAATGCTCTTCTCCATTTAATCGAGAAATTTACTGTTTTAAATTGGGTCGTTTGTCGGATATGCAAATTGACACCTTTTGCAAAAGGTATTGTTTTAAACATATGAAACCCTCCTATCTTTCTTAATATAACAATGTACTACAAATACTATACATGTCTATTGTCTATAATTGCAAAAAGAATCCAAAGTATGTATACGGAAAGTGAAAATAAGCTTGTAAATTATTATTTGTATAAGGCAAAAGACTGGGCTTGATTGCCCAGTCTTTTGTTTACTCGCTTCATTTCTTTCGACTCGGTCTAGTAGTTCAACGAATAAACATGCTGTCTTAGACTTATCGTTTGCCTTTAATATATGGTTGACCACTTGCTTTTGGTGCATTTGCTTTACCAATAAATCCTGCTAACGCAAAAATCGTTAACACGTAAGGTAATATTTGTAAATACACTGCTGGGATTTCTTGCACATATGGAATTTGGTTCCCTGCAATACTTAATGTTTGCGCTAAACCAAAGAACAATGCTGCTCCAAGTGCACCGATTGGATGCCATTTCCCAAAGATCATTGCTGCAAGTGACATGAAACCTTGACCAGCAATCGTTGCGTGTGAAAAGTCATGTGTAATTGTTTGCGCATAAACCGCACCACCAAGACCACCAAGTGCTCCTGAAATAACTACGGCTATATAACGCATTTTATTAACTTTTACACCCATTGTATCTGCAGCCATTGGATGTTCCCCTACTGCACGTAAGCGTAATCCAAATGGTGTTTTATAAATAATAAACCAAGCACCTATTGCCACTGCAAAGGCTAAAATCGATGTGCTATATACATCATGGAATAATAAACGTCCAAAGAACGGAATATCCTGTAAGTATGGAATAGCAAAACGACGAATTGGTTGGTCAATCATATCTGTTTGACCTTTATCATAAATCAATTTTACTAAGAATACAGTGACCGCTAAACCAAGTAAGTTAATAGCTACCCCTGATACCGTTTGATCGGCACGGAATGTGATAGATGCTACCGCGTGTAGTAAGGAGAAAATCCCCCCTATAATAACAGCTGCAAGCATTGCCACCCAGACTGTTGCGGATCCCAATTGTGTTGCAAACTCTAAATTGACAAAAATACCAACAAATGCGCCGACAATCATTAAACCTTCTAGCCCGATGTTAACAACACCTGAACGCTCAGAGAATACACCACCGATTGCAGTGAAAATTAATGGTGTCGCATATAGGATTGCAGAAGGGATGATGAAATATAACATTTCTAAAAAGGTCATGTTATTGTCCCTCCTTTTTCTTACTTAACTTTTGTAAACCTACTCGAATAACGTAACCTGATGCTACAAAGAAGATAATTAAGGCAATAATGATAGACACGATTTCCTCAGGAATCCCTGCAGCATTTGGCATGTTAAGAGCACCGTATTTTAACGAGCCGAATAACGAAGCCCCGAATACTACGCCAAGTGGTGTATTGGCACCAAGTAAAGCAACGGCAATACCGTCAAAACCAATACCTGTGAAGCCAGCTTTAATCGATGCGTTTTGGAATGTACCAAGCGCCTCCATCGCACCACCAAGACCTGCAAACATACCTGAAATCGTCATTGCTAAAATGACATTTTTATTGACACTCATACCAGCATATTCTGCTGCATTATGATTAAAGCCAACTGCTTTTAGCTCATAACCACGTGTTGTTTTTTCTAAAATGAACCACATTACAACTACCATAAGAAGTGCAATTAGGATCCCATAGTGAAGACTTGAATTGTCTGTAAGCTCTCTTAAAAACGGAGAACGTAATGAAGCCGATTCAAGAACACGTTCTGTTTTAAAGCTACCATCTGACAATTTTTTAATAACAGCGTTCGCAATATAAAGTGCTGTATAGTTTAACATAATTGTCGCAATTACTTCATGGACTTTAAATTTCGCTTTTAAGAAACCTGCAATAAAGGCCCAAAATGCACCAGCTACTGCTGCTGCTAGCAATGCTAACGGTAAGTGAATGATTTTTGGTAGTTCAAAAGCATAACCTACCCATGCTGCTGCAAGCCAACCTAAAATTAACTGACCTTCAACACCGATGTTAAATAAACCTGTACGGAAGGCAAATGCTACCGCTAGACCCGCCAAAATATATGGTGTGATTTGACGAATTGTGTTCCCTATTGAATATGAATCTCCAAAAATACCTGTCCAAAGAGCACTATAACCTTGTATTGGATCATAGCCACTGACTACCATTACGATAGCACCTACAATTAAACCGATAATAATAGAGATGATAGGAACGAGTATATTAATGACACGATTTGACATTAGTCGTTCCCCTCCTTCGCTATATTTGTGCTATTTTTTTTACTTTGCCCCGCCATTAATAGACCAAGCTCTTGCTCTGTTGTTTCTTTTGGATTTAACTCATCCACTATCTGACCATCATAAATAACAGCGATACGGTCTGAAACATTCATTACTTCATCTAGTTCAAAAGAAATTAATAATACGGCTTTTCCTTTATCACGTTGCTCTATAAGTCGAGAGTGAATAAATTCAATTGCCCCTACGTCAAGTCCACGTGTCGGTAGTGCCGCAATTAATAAGTCCGGATTTCGGTCAATTTCACGACCAATAATCGCCTTTTGCTGGTTACCACCTGATAAAGCGCGGGCAGGCGTCATTTCGCCATTACCTGTACGTACATCGTATTCTTTAATAATTTGCTTCGCTTTTTCTGATACTTTTTTATAATCCATTACAATGCCTTTTGCAATTGGCGGTTGGTAATATGTTTGGAGTGCAATATTATGACCGATTGGGAAGTCGAGTACTAAACCATGCTTATGACGATCTTGCGGGATATGTCCAACACCCTCCTCAGTAATTTTACGAGGTTTCATGTTCGTAACATCTTTACCGTTAAACTTCACTATTCCGCCTTTTACTTTACGCAAGCCTGTAATTGCCTCGATTAACTCAGATTGTCCATTGCCATCGATACCAGCGATACCAACAATTTCACCCTTACGTACAGTGAGGTTAAGGCCTTTTACTTTATTGATATTACGATAGTCAGTTACGACTAAATTCTCAATTGAAAGTACTTCATCAGTTGGATTTCCATCAATTTTTTCTGTTTTAAACTCTACTTGACGACCAACCATTAATTCAGCTAAATGATTAGGGTTTGTCTCAGTCGTAACAACCGTCCCAATCCCTTCACCTTTACGAATAATTGTTACTCGGTCGGAAACATCCATAATTTCTTTCAGCTTATGCGTAATTAATATAATTGATTTACCTTCAGCGATTAATCGACGCATAATTTGAATCAGTTCAGTGATTTCTTGTGGCGTTAAAGAAGCAGTCGGTTCATCGAAAATTAGTATTTCTGCACCGCGATAAAGTGTTTTTAAAATCTCGACACGTTGCTGCATACCAACTGTAATGTCTTCGATTTTTGCATTAGGATCTACATCTAGACCATATTTCTCAGAAAGCGCTTGCACCTTTTTCGCTGCGTCTTTAATATTGACTACGCCCATCTTAGTAGGTTCAGAACCTAATATAATGTTTTCTGTCACTGTAAAGTTTTCCACCAACATAAAATGTTGATGCACCATGCCAATCCCCAAATCATTGGCAACGTTTGGGTTTGTAATTTTAACAGCTTTCCCACGAACACGAATTTCTCCACCCTCTGGCTGATACAGACCAAAAAGGACGTTCATTAAAGTCGATTTACCAGCACCATTTTCTCCTAGTAGTGCATGGATTTCGCCTTTTTTTAGTTGGAGGGTGATGTTGTTATTCGCTACGAAATCACCAAATTCTTTGCGGATTCCAAGCATTTCAATCACGTATTCCAATATTGTCACTCCCTTATTAGGCAATTTTCTCTAAAATAATTGTACTCTAGTGTATTTCTACCTGCCTCTATTGCAATACAGCCCAGCATAAGGTTTAACTTTATTCAAAAGCGTTGCAATTTCTTTAAATAAAAAAACACCTGTATTGAACCTCACCTAAAGGTAAGGCATTTTCTAACAGAAAAATAAATTAATACAGGAAAGGTCATCGTTAGAAACCTTTCTTCTATTAACTTGGTACCATCATTATCTTAAGTTACGATAATATAATAATCTTATTTCAATATGGAAAAATAATATAAAAATAAAATATATCCAAACAGAGTATTACAAATAGTCAAAATATAACGATAGATTGAAAAATCATCATAAGGGCAGTTGTAAAGCCCTTATGATGATTAAGAGATGAATTATTTTTCCACTTTTTCTGGAACTACGATTTCACCGCTAGAAATTTTTTCTTTATATTCGTCAATAACAGCTTGTACGTCTGCTGGAATTGCACCACGAGAGTCAGCAAGTTTAACGCCGTCTTCAGCTAGACCGTAGACAACTGTTGTACCACCTGGGAATTCACCATTTTTTGCTTTGTTTGAAATATCTACTACTGCTTCGTTAACACCTTTTAACATAGAAGTTAAAGTAATGTTTGTTTTATCATCAACTTTACCTTCATCGTATTGGTCAGCATCTACACCGATTACCCATACGTTTGCATCAGGATCTTTTGCTTTACGTTCTTTAGCTTCAGAGAATACACCGTTACCAGTTGCACCAGCAGCGTGGAAGATAATATCTACGCCTGAAGAGTACATGCTGTTTGCAGCGATTTTACCAAGATCCGCTTTGTCAAATGCACCTGTATAGTTGCGTTGAATTTCGATATCAGGGTTAACAGCTTTAGCACCTTCAACGAAACCAGCTTCAAAACGATTGATAACTGGAATATCTACGCCACCTACAAATCCGATTTTACCTGATTTAGACATTTTAGCAGCAGCTACACCCGCTAAGAATGCACCTTCTTGCTCTTTGAAAAGAACATTTACAACGTTATCAGATTTTACTTCAGCATCGATTAATGCAAAGTGGTTATCTGGATTGTCAGTTGCAATCGCTTCAACAGCATCAGCCATCATGAAACCAATACCGAATACTAAGTTAAAGTCACGACGGATTAAGCTGTTTAAGTTTGTTTCATAGTCAGCGTCAGATGCCGATTGTAAATAGTCGAAACCACCAGTACCTTTTGATAGGTTGTGTTCTTTACCATAAGCTTGAACACCTTCCCATGCAGATTGGTTAAATGATTTGTCGTCAACGCCACCTACGTCAGTAACCATCGCTACTGAGAAAGTTTCCTCAGTGTTTTTGTCTCCTGATGCATTGTCTTTTGCAGGTTTTTCTTCGTCCTTCGCACCACATGCACCTAGAATTGCACTTGCAGCTAAAACTGAAGATAATACTAAACCAAATTTACGTTTTTTCATTTTGTTAACCCCCCGAGGTATTGTAATTAGCAGGAAAATAATTTAGAAATGTTCTACACCCGTTTACGTACTACATGGAAGCTGAATTTATCAGCTCGGAAATAATTTTTTGAATACAGCACTACTTGATCATTATCATCATAATGGAGCTGTTTCAATACTAAAAGAGCAGTTTCACGACCACAATTTAGTATCGGTGATGCTTGTTCATGATACCCTACTGGATCAATATAAGTTACAGCATAGGCAACATGAATTTTACCCGATTGTTCAAGTGCAGAGAAAAGTGAAACTTCTTTTTTGTCAACAAAGTCAGTAGGCAGGAAGCTTGCTGGTAATTTATCTATACAATAAACTACTGGCTCACCGTCCGCTGTTCTGACGCGTTCAATCGTGAGTATTTTATCTTCGCCATCACATTGGAAGCGTTTTAAATCTTCATCAGAAGGGATATTCTCCGTTGCCTTTAAAAAACGAGACCCTGGTTCCATACCTGCTGTTTCGATCATAGAAGAAATACTGGATAAATGCTCGATGCCTGAAGTAAACAACGGCTTAGGATTAACAAAAGTGCCAACCCCATGTCGACGCACAATCACATTTTCCTCTTCCAACAGTCGAAGCGCTTCCCTAAGTGTTGCTCGACTTACCCCTAGTGATTTCGATAATTCAAACTCTGAAGGAAGTTTTTCATTTTCTTTAAAAACGCCCGTCTCAATGTCAGACTTTAAACGATCAATTACTTGAAGATAGAGATGACGATGATCTGCTTTTATAGTCACATAAATCACCACCAAAATCAGAGATCAGACATCTGATGTACAACATTCCTACTAATCGTTCATAAATATAACATTTTTGCAGAATGAAATAAACTATTTTAAGCAAAATCAATTATAGAAATCATTTTTTCCTTCTTTTTGTCGCAAACATTTGGACATAAATACTGAAAAAAATGATTGTTTTTCCTTTTTAAGGAATCAATTATCATACTGATGAATAAGCACTTGTCGAGGCTTACTGCCCTCTGGAGGCCCTACAATACCGCGTTGTTCCATCTGATCGATTATGCGAGCAGCACGAGAATAGCCAATACGGAAACGACGTTGTAACATGGACACCGAAGCTGTCTGCATATTAACAACTAATTGGACTGCCTCGTCAAATAATTCATCCGTTTCTTCTAAAACTGTCTCTTCTTCACTCGGAATCATCTCTTCTTGGTACTGTGCTTTTTGTTGTTCTATAACAAAATTCACAACCGCTTCAACTTCCTGATCAGATAAAAAAGCACCTTGCACTCGTTTAGGTTTAGAAGCACCAGCAGGTAAAAATAACATATCGCCACGGCCAAGCAAACGCTCTGCCCCGCCCATATCTAAAATCGTTCTCGAATCAATAGCTGATGATACTGCAAATGCAATTCGTGAAGGGATATTTGCCTTAATAACACCCGTTAAAACGTCTACACTTGGTCTTTGAGTCGCTAATATTAAATGGATACCCGCCGCACGAGCCATCTGCGCCAAACGCGTAATGGAATCCTCGACGTCATTGGAGGCTACCATCATTAAATCTGCTAACTCATCGACAATCACTACAATATACGGCAACTTCGGATGCTTTTCCTCTGTTTGCTCATTTACTTTTTGTACATGACCATTGTAGCCTTCAATATTTCGAGTGCCCGTATGTGAAAATAAATCATAGCGTCGTTCCATTTCCGATACTACCTTTTTAAGTGCTTGTGACGCTTTTCGAGCATCGGTTACAACTGGTGCTAAAAGATGAGGAATTCCATTATAGACATTCAATTCCACCATTTTCGGGTCAATCATCATGAGCTTAACTTCATGTGGCTTTGTTCGCATTAGTATGGATACCACAATGCCATTTATACACACACTTTTCCCGCTGCCTGTTGAACCCGCTACAAGTAAGTGCGGCATTTTATTAAGCTCTGCTAACACGGCTTGTCCAGTAATATCACGGCCTAGTGCTACTTGTAACAACGAATCTGGCTTCGCTCCATCTTTTGATTCTAGCACTTCTCGCAATGTCACGATTGCTACCTCGCTATTAGGAACTTCAATACCAATTGCCGATTTACCAGGAATCGGTGCCTCCATACGAATATCCTTCGCTGCAAGTGCTAAAGCTAGGTCATCCTGAAGGTTAACAATTTTACTTACTTTTACGCCGATATCTGGCAGTATTTCATATTTCGTAACAGCAGGCCCTAAATGGACTTGCGTCACTTTAGCCTTTACCCCGAAACTTTGCAAAGTTTGCTCTAACTTTTTCGCATTTGCCTGAATTACGGAATATTCACCACTTTGGTCGTGCTGTGGAGGCATTTGCAAAAGATTGAATGAGGGAAGTTGATAATCTGCATTTTCTACAGCATCTGCACTTCCAATGTGGACGTCATCAATAAGCTCTCCTTCTTCAATTTCTACGTGCTCAGCGATTGGCAGTGGTTCTTCACGTTCATGTGATACATTTTGTGTAAAGGCTGAGATAATTGGCTCATGAGAAACTTCCTCTTCCTCATGTACTTCATGGGCGTGATCAACAGCTGCAACTTCGTCCGCAGTACTTTCTGCTCTTGAACGACGACTTTTTGCTTTCTTTGGCGCATTTTTTTTCTTTTCTCGCTGTTTTTTTTGCCATTTCCCAAAAAGCACAGGCATTTTTTCAGCTAAATACGGAACGAGTGCCTTGCCCGTCACTAAAATTAAACCGATAAAGAAAATAACCCAAGCAACCACTTTCGCACCTGTCGCTTCAAATAATACGTGAAGGCCACTAAATAACAAAGCACCTACCATCCCACCGCCAAGTGCATCACTGCGATGAACCACACCTTCCGAATTAATTAAGATTCGCCACGACTCTCTAAGAACCGATTCAGATAATAAGCCACCTGATTTTGATAATTGCTCAAATAAAATCCCATGACTAAAAATAGTCAAGCTCATCACAATTAAAAGCATTCCTAAAATAAGTCGGTCTTTCATGCTTACTTTTTTCTGCCCAATCATTAATAGCAATGCAACAAATATCAGCATAAATGGCACTGCAAAATGTAAATTTCCTAAAAGAAACATGGCAATTGTTTGTAAAATACGTCCAATCATGCCATATTCAAAAATCATAATGACCGCAATTGCGATTAAGATGAGCCCTAAAATTTCGTACATGAGTGGATGCATTTCTTTTTTGTCAGATGTTGGTTTTGCTTTTGTTGTTTTTCTTCTTTTACTACTTGCCATCTTTTTCACCTTCTTTTGCAATCCATTCTATATATGTAGCGAATAATATCATGTAGAACCCGATTATTTCAAAAAAAGGATTTTCCACCGTTTTTTATCGGCTAGAAAATCCTTTCTTCTTTCGCTACTTTCCCTTACCTTGCTCTAAAATACAACTCTCGCTTATAGGGCAAGTCCATTTTTCAAAGGTTGCTTGCTTAAGCAATGTCGCATTTTTTTATAAGACATTCAGCAAACCTTTTGAAAATTCAATCGGCAACGCTACGCGCTACGTAAATGTCACTAGTAGCAACGTGCGTAAAATAGTCGTTTAAAATTTTAATATTCCATAATGATTGGGATAATCATTGGGCGGCGCTTCGTTTTTTGGAATAAATAAGTATTCAATGTATCTCGAATCTCTTGTTTAATGTTTGTCCATTCAAATGTATCTTTTCCAACGTATTTTTCAATGACGGTTTTCGCAATTTCAGATGCTTCCACCATCAGTTGCTCTGATTCACGTACATAGACAAAACCACGCGATAAGATTTCGGGACCTGATGCGATTTTCTTTTGTGCTCGGTTTAATGTGACAACAACAATGAATATACCATCCTGAGATAGTAATTTACGATCACGTAAAACAATGTTTCCAACATCGCCTACACCAATACCGTCAATTAATACATTGCCGGCTTGTACTCGACCGCTCATACGCATTTTACCGTTTTTATATTCTACTATATCACCTTTATCGGCGATGAAAATTTGTGATTTTTGCATACCCAACTGTTGAGCTAGTTTAGAGTGAGCAATAAGCATACGATATTCACCTTGAACAGGGATAAAGTATTTCGGCTGCATTAAATTCAGCATTAGCTTTAAATCCTCTTGGCTGCCGTGCCCTGAAACATGGACATTTTTGCTCGATGTCAAAATTTCAGCTCCTGCTTTTGCAATGGAGTTCATTGTGTTAGCCATTTGTACTTCCATACCTGGAGACGGAGTAAACGTAATGAGTACTGTATCATTTTGTTTAATCTTAATATCTCGGTGATGTTTACGAACGATTTTTTCCAGCGCGTCTAGCGGTTCGCCTCTATTACCTGTTGCGATAATAATAATTTCTTCTTCTTGATATTTTTGCATATCAGAGATAGGAATAATAGTATCTTCTTCAACCGTTAAATAACCTAACTGTACACCTAGATCAACAGCTTTTTCTAGAGGTTTCCCTACAATCGCCACTTTACGGAATGATTTTTGAGCTTGTGTTAATACTTGTTGAATACGAATGAAGTTAGATGCGTATACAGCTACTAAAATACGACCTGGTGCTGAATGGAAAGTTTTTGATAGTTGTTCCTCAATCACAATTTCAGATGTCGTATAACCTGGTCGCTCTGCTTCACAAGACTCAGAAAGTAAAATAAATACGCCTTCTTCACCTAATTGCGCCATTTTTGCTAAATCTGGCTTGAACTTACCTGTCGCAGACTGATCGAATTTAAACTCCCCTGTATGAACAATCGCCCCTTCAGAAGTATGGAACACAACTCCTAATGAATCGGGAATACTATGTGTTGTATGGAAGAATGTCACATACGTAGAGTTGAAATTCATACGGCTCCGATTTGTTACTTCAAAGAATTTCACCTGATGTGGTGCAGGTAATTCTTTTAAATGTTCTTTTGCGAGCGCAATAGTTAATTTTGATCCGTACACTGGTGCCTTCACTTTTTGTAAAATATAAGCGATTGAACCAATAGCATCCTCGTGACCATGTGTTAAGAAAATCCCCTTAACACGCTCTTTGTTTTCTTCTAAATACGTAATATCAGGAATTACGATGTCAATGCCCAGCATCTCGTCTTCTGGGAACATTAAACCGCTATCTACTACAAATAGCTCTTCGTCAATTTCTACTACGCACATTGCTTTTCCGATTTCGCCCACGCCACCTAGTGGAATGATGCGAATTAGTTCATTTTTCTTTTTTGTCAATTTGTTTCCTCCTAAAAAATATCCCGAACAGCAACCACTTATTTTCATTATACGGTTTGCAAAGCTTTTGCACAAATTAAAAATATAGGTAATGCGATTATTTTAACCCCTATGGCGTAAAAATCCACTCCGCTTTCCGCGGGCACAGTGTAAGCCGCTACCCTCGCGTGCGCGCGGTTTGTTGCGACTTACGTTGTGGGCTAGTCCCGCCGGAGTCTTCGTGGATTTTTACTTAGCTTATCATTAAATTGTTTGAGTGCCTGACACCTCAGCAAATCGCAGAGAAATTGTTTGAGTGCCTGGCACCACAATGTTAAAAAAACTATAGACAAACTCGTATTGCTGAGTTTGTCTATAGTATCATCTATCACTATCTAAAGCTTTTCGCTTTTTCTTGGTATGTTTCCCATACTAAATCAAAGTTTGCTTTCTCTTCATCCGTCATTTCTACCATTGGTAGACGAACATTTAATGTATCAAATCCTAATTTAGTCATTGCGTATTTTACTGGTGAAGGATTCGGTTGGGCAAACAATGCACGTACTAATGGTAATAATGCTCTGTGAATTTTCGCAGCTTGCTTGTGATTTCCTTCTTCAAACATTCGGATCATTAACTGCATATCATTTCCAACGACATGCGACGCAACTGAAATTACTCCCGCGCCCCCTATTGCAAGCAACGGTAATGTTAAGCCGTCATCTCCACTATATACAAAGAAATTATCAACAGCTTCAACGTTTTCAATAATATCGCCCATTTGATCTAAATTCCCGCTCGCCTCTTTAATCCAAGAGATATTAGGAATTTTACTTAAATCAACAGACGTCTCATATGCCACGTTCACACCTGTACGTCCAGGTACATTATAAAGCATTACAGGCAGCCTAGTTTCTTTTGCAATAGTTTCAAAGTGCGCGTAAATACCTCGTTGGTTTGGCTTATTATAATAAGGTGCTACTAACATAATACCATCTGCACCATTTTCTTCAGCCTTATGCGTCATGGCGATAGAATAAGCCGTTTCGTTATCCCCTGTACCCGCAATAACTGGTACACGGCCTGCCACTTTCTCTACTGTAAATCTTACTACTTCAATTTTTTCTTCTGTGGTCATAGTTGGGTTTTCAGAGGTTGTGCCACATGCAACAATGCAATCAGTGCCATTATCTATTAAGTAATTAATAATACGTTCTAATTCCGGATAATTAATCGTACCATCTTCCTTAAACGGCGTTATCATTGCCGTTCCAATTCGACCTAAATTCATCCTTACACCCCTCTTATAGTAAGTTATCCTCAAGCATTGCTTCTGCAATTTGGATAGAGTTCAATGCAGCGCCTTTTAATAAATTATCTGATACGATCCAGAGATGGAATCCCTTTTTATTGTCTAAGTCTTGACGGATACGTCCTACAAAAGTAGCATCTTCCCCTTCTGCGTAAATTGGCATTGGGTAAGTTTGTGTTGCGATATCATCTTGTAATACAATTCCAGGTGCATGACGTAATACTTCGAAAATCCCCTCAACTGTCGTATCTTTTTCTACTTCTATATAAACAGATTCAGAATGTCCTGAAACGACAGGTACACGTACGCAAGTAGCAGCTACTTTTAGCTCTGGTGCATGCATAATTTTCTTCGTTTCATTAATCATTTTCATTTCTTCGTATGTAAAGCCATTGTCTGTAAATTTATCGATTTGTGGAATGACATTACGAGCAATTGGGAAATGACGTTTGTCGCCACCACTTGGTAAAATATTCGCTTCTACATCTTTACCTGCATCCCAGTTTGCGCTTTGTGCTTTTAATTCTTCAATTGCTGAAATACCTGCACCAGAAACTGCTTGGTATGTTGATACTAATACCTTCGTTAAGCCAAATGTTGCACGGATTGGTTCAAGTGCTGCAACCATTTGAATTGTAGAGCAGTTTGGATTTGCGATAATCCCTTTATGTTTAGCAAGATCGCCGCGATTCACTTCAGGTACAACTAACGGTACCTCTGGATCCATACGGAAATGGCTCGTATTGTCAATAACTACCGCCCCGCGTTTTGCCGCTTCAGGCGCAAGCACTGCCGATACAGAACCACCCGCAGAGAATAAAGCGACATTGACGCCTTCAAAAGCTTCTGGTGTCGCTTCTTCAATTGTATATGTCTTACCATTAAATTCGATTGGTTTTCCTGCAGAACGTGCAGAAGCTAAAAATTTAATATGTCCGATTGGAAATTTTCGTTTAATTAGTTGCTCCATCATTTTTGAACCTACTGCTCCTGTTGCCCCTACAACTGCAACTGTTAACTGCTTAGTCATCTGTCATCTCTCCTTGAATACAAGTTCCATAATGTGTGCTATTGTATCATAAAAATACTGAAAATTGTGTGCAATTAATGATTTATTTGAAATATTGTATCAACAGTGGTTGTAATTGCGTTTTCTGCGTAATTGCTGCATCAACCGTCTCGACCATTTGATTAAAATCAGCAATTAATGAATTCGGTTTTCCGTGGGGTGAATCTTGACCGAATGGAATAAAGTAGATGTTTTTTGAATTGAGCAGTTTCATAATATTCATGCCGTTTAGGCCAAGTGCATCATTTGTGGAAATGCCTAGCACGACAGGTGAACCGTTTCGCAATGTTGCCTTTGCCGCCATCAGCACAGGGCTATCTGTCGCTGCATTGGCAAATTTACTAATACTATTACCGGTCATTGGAGCTATAACCATTGCATCCAATGGATTGGAAGGTCCAAATGGTTCTGCTTCTTTTATAGAAGAAATCACTTTTTGTCCTGTCAATTCCTCTATTTTTGCAATCCATTCTTCTCCTGTACCGAAACGTGTAGCAGCGTGTAATACAGAGTGGGTAATAATCGGGATAACTGTAGCCCCTGCATTAATAAAGTTTTGAATTTTGGGTACAACATCCTCATACGTGCAATGTGAAGCCGTAATGCCTAAACCAATTCGTTTACCCGTCAGCAATTTTCTTCCTCCTCTATTGCCTTGCACAAAATTTCTGCCGCATCATGTGCAAAGTATTTCCCAGGTAATGATGGCAATAGTACATATGTCTGTAACTGGTCAGCATCAATATCTAAACAGCCTGGCTCTGAAGCTAAATCATATAGCACAGCAGGCACATGGTCCTGAAACGATTCTGTAATCCATTTGGCAGGAATCGTATTGATGAAAATCCCATCATGTATCGACCATTTTCGATCATCTAAATCAGACGCTTTATAGCCATATGCTTTCGCTTCACTCACTTGTACCACTGAACGCGCAACAATATGCACGTTAGCACCCATCTTTACGAGTAAAGAAGCGAGCATTTTGGCGATGCGTCCAAAGCCTGCGATTGTAAAGTTTTGTCCGTAAATACATTTCTGCTCGAGTCCGTAGAACGTGGCGATAAATCCCTCCGCTGTCAACCTCGCATTTTGCCAAATAAAAGACTCTTGCTGTAAATAGCAATTAGTTTCATTTTTTTCTAGCAACTGCTTCCAATGCATTGTCAATCGCCCAGTATAAAACTTAACTTGTGATATGCCATATAATTGTTCTACTTCTATCTTCAATGGAAGTATAGGTAGAATAATTTTATTGGGCTGGAACTCTAAAACAAGTTTATTTAACTCCTCATTCCAAACTGAAGTTCTTTTATAGAATACTGTACGTGAAGGGCTTCGCAGCATCGTTGCTAATTCTTTTAACCTTGAGTCCTCGCCGATCACCAGCCATTTTTCGTTTTCCAAAAGCTCACCTCACTGTAAAAATTCGGACTGTACCGTCGTTGTTTTGTTAAATAAAATACGATCTTCCCCAATTAATATAATTTCATGCCATGGAATCATTTCACTAACTTTCACTTTCTTCTTTTGGAATGGTAATTTTTCTTTAATAATCTCAAATCCATGTATCTTACCTGTCTGCACATCTAATAGGCATTCTGTGTGTGCCAGTATGCCAAAATGTACACCACCTTCAACCTGAATTAACTCTTTATCCACCATTTCAGATAATAGCATGCCTCATCTCCCTCCTTGAGCCGTTAACCCAATATATGCCGAGTTTTTGCAAATCGTGCCCCATATTGAAAGTACTTCAATGTTGCAACTTTAGGCTGAACTGTGTATAGTGTGTATATACAGTTTATTAAACATGAGAGGTGAAAATTTGTGCATATCCATTTAAGCAATGCGAGTGATAAACCAATTTACGAGCAAATTACTGTACAGCTAAAAGAGGCAATTTTAGCAAATAAATTACAGGCTGGCGATGCACTCCCCTCTATTCGTGCACTCGCAAAGGATCTCAAAATTAGCGTAATGACAACAAAACGAGCTTATGCAGATTTAGAGCGAGATGGCTTTATTGAAACCGTAGCTGGCAAGGGTAGCTTTGTCACTGAACGCAACCAAGACTTTCTCCGTGAGGAATTATTGCGTCAAGTAGAGGAGCATCTGCAAAAAGCCGTAAGGACAGCCAAAACTGCAGGTCTTTCAAAAGAGGAATTAGGAGACTTACTTTCGTTAATTGTAGAGGAGGACAACTAAATGAATTCCATAGAAATTCATGATTTACACAAAATCTTTGAAGGCTTTTCATTAAAAGATATTAGTTTTTCAGTACCACAAGGAACTGTTATGGGCTTTGTTGGTGAGAACGGTGCAGGCAAATCAACTACTATTAAATGCATGCTCAATTTATTGAAAAAAGAATATGGCGAAATATTGCTATTCGGCAAAGATATTGTCGAACATGAGCTTGCGATAAAAAACGACATCGGTGTCGTTTTCGACGAGCTGCATGTACCCGAAACGCTTAATGCGACGCAGCTCGACAAATTTATGAAAAAGGTATTTAAAACATGGGATTCTACCTATTATTTTGAGCGATTGGCACAATTTAAAGTACCTGAGCGAAAAAAGGTAAAAGAATTATCTCGAGGAATGAGGATGAAGCTATCAATTGCATTAGCGTTATCGCATCATCCAAAATTATTGATTTTAGATGAACCGACAAGTGGACTAGATCCAATTATACGTGATGAAATTCTCGACTTGTTTTTAGATTTTATGCAGGATGAGACACATAGCATTTTATTTTCATCACATATAACGAGTGATTTAGAAAAGATAGCTGACTATATTACATTTATTCATAATGGTGAAATTTTATTTAGTGAAAGCAAGGATGTCTTACTGTATGACTACGGTATTTTCAAAGGGAATAAAGAGGAAGTAAGCGATTTACCAGAGCAAGCCATTATCCGCAAACGTAATGGCGCTTTCGGGCTTGAGGTACTTGTTCTAAAGAATGAAATAAGTGAAGCATTTATCGTTGAAAGGCCTACGATTGAGGATATCATGCTATTTTACGTGAAAGGTAGTGTTCAATTATGACTGCTCTTCTAGTAAAAGATTTAATGACCATTCAACGGCAATTAAAGACAAAAGTGCTTTTTCTTTTTCCCATTCTTTTTATATCCATTGAGTTTGGGCAAGGATATTTTATTTTTCCCTTTATTTTATTTATCCTAATTATTCAAGCAGTCACTGCTCTTACTTATGATGAACTATGTGATTTTGATAAATATGCCAATACTTTACCCATTTCAAAGAGCGAAATTGTCCTTAGCAAATACATGCTCAGCCTTTTTCTAATGTTTATCGCATTGATTATTGCGTTACCTATTGTTTTTATAATTAATCACTTCACCAACAATTGGGAAACAGCTAATTATTTCCTTACATTTAACCTTATTATTGCGGTAGCATTATGTATGCTTGCTTTAATATTACCAATCTATATAAAATTCGGCTCTATAAAAGGGAGATTCGTTCTTATTTTCCTATGCTTTATTCCAGGCTTGATTATCGGTTTGTTAGATGAGTACTTTGCGAATATTTTGCTAGTTATTTCTAAACTACAACATTTGAGCTATCTCGCACCTTTTATCGGACTTTTTATTTTATGGTTATCTTCTCTTATTTCAACAGCAATCTATAAACGTAAGGAATTTTAGGAGGGAGGTTGCATGCACTATGAAAGCTTTATTATGGCATAGATTGTCCATGCAAAAATGGTATATACTTTTGTTGCTTATAATTAGTTTGTCCATTACTTTCATGAACTTACATTTTTTCAGTGCCTCTTCTATCGTCATATTTGCGTTAATTTTTTCTGCGACGATAGTCGAAAGCATGTATACGCAAGATCATAAAGCGAAGTGGGAACTGTTTGTTAATAGTCTTCCTTTAACGAAAAAGATGCAGTTACAAGCGGATTATCTTTATTGTTACGGCTTAATTGCACTACTGTTTATCACATCTGCCCCTATTTATTTTTCACCGTTTTACGAACATAGCAATAGCTTCGAGCATTTCGCTATTTATTTCGCAAATATTAGCTGTGCTATTTTGCTTGTTTGTACGCAATTTTATACACATCATATAGAGGAGACTAAAGGGATGCGTTCCTTTAGAATGATCGTTTATGTATTACTTATTTTTTCCGTTAATTTTCCAATCCACTATTATTTATCAATGGTAGCTGTCAATTTGTCAGTCATTTTAATACCAACAGTAATTAGCGTAATCATCAGTATTTTCGTTTTTCGAAAATGCCATGTGCTGTATAGAGCTAAAGAGATCTATTAATGCTAACAACAATCCGACTGACCAATAATATTCATAAATAGGACAAGCCCCACCGTGAAATAAACCACGGTGGGGCTTGCTTTGTAAAGGTGAAGGCTAATTTCCGTAGCGGGTTGCTCGCTTTCCGCGGGGCGTTGCTTAAGCGCCCAGTCGGAGCGAAAATCAAACGCTCACGTTTATTCTATTTTTTATCAATTACTACATGTTTTAAAGTGTCAGTAGTTACATCAATATCAAACGCTTTACCGAAACCGACAACGTAACGACCTTCTAAAGGTGTTAGCTCAAATAGTGAAAAATCAAGTGTGCGCAATAATTGCATCATTTTCGCATTATGCACTTCATCGAATAATGCAAACACTTCCTCATAGCCTTCATTACCTAATAAAGTTGGTGTACATTGCCAACGTGCACGCTCTGTCGCAAACGGGTTAGCTGTTACTGCCTCGTCTGCTACACATATTAAATCTACAAATTGAGACTGCTCCATTAGTTTAAAATGCTCAGCAATCCGACTAATATAAACATAAAATTTCCCGTTTAGTCGCACAAATGGTGTAGTACTGCTGAACGGCTTACCTTCTGCATCTACAAGACTAAGAACACAACTTTTTTTACCTTGTATAAACGCTTCATAATCCTGTTTAATTTGGTCCATGTTAATTTCTTTTTGCATCCTAATTCCTCCTATGCCTTCACAGTACTTTTTAATTGAATTCGTGGAGCGGAATCCCATGATACATATTGAATTTCCGCTTCCATCCGATAAATTTGCTGAATCATTTCTTCTGTCATCACATCTTCAGGCGTACCAATTTGTGCTCGGTATCCATCCTTTACAACGACAATTTGGTCGCTATAACTAGATGCTTGATTTAGATCATGGAGTACCATAACAACGGTCATCCCCATTTCACGATTAAGCTCTCGTACTAATTCCAGTACTTCATGTTGATGGGCAATATCTAAATAAGTCGTAGGCTCATCCAATAATAAAATTTGTGGTCGTTGTGTCAATGCCATCGCAATCCATGCGCGTTGCGATTCTCCACCAGATAACGCCGCAATTGGTTGATCTCGATAATGCATTAACTGCGTTCTCTCTAATGCCCAATCAATGATTTCTTCATCTTCTGCATTTAAACGTTCAAACCATTTTTTATGTGGATAGCGACCATAAGCGACTAAATTTCGAACTGAAATATCTGCTGGTGCTTGATTTCGCTGACTAAGTATACACATTTTCTGTGCAATTTCTTTAGACGAAAGTCGACGTATATTTTCGCCATCGAAGGTAATTGTCCCACCACTGTAAGGCTGCATACGTGCAATGGCCTTTAGTATAGTAGACTTTCCAGAGCCATTCGGCCCGATAATGGATAGTACCTCTCCTTTGTTGACATCAAATGAAAAATTATGGACAACTTCTTTTTGCTCATAACGGACAGATAGCTGTTCAATTTTTAACAATTAAAACGCCTTCTTTCGCATTAAATATAAGAAATAGGGTCCACCAATAACAGCCATAATAATCCCTGCTGGAATATCTAGTGGCGCAAATAATGTCCGACCACCTGTATCTGCTATAAGTAATACTATAGCGCCCATCGCCATACTCATCGGAAGCATGTACTTATAGTCTGAGCCTACAAGCATGCGCGCCATATGTGGAACGATTAAGCCGACAAAACCAATCATACCAATTGCCGCTACTGAGATAGCCGCTAAAAATACAGCTAAAATTGATAACATAATACGAATACGTGTTACATTTTCGCCGAGGTTCACTGCAACTTGGTCTCCTAAGCGGATAATATTCGCCTTTCGGATAGCAAAGATTGATACAATCCAACCGATAATCGCGTACGGATAAATCATATGTAGCGAAGCATTTCCCTTCGCAGCAAGGCTACCATTTAACCATTGCACGGCAGACGGCAGACGATCACTATACATGATGGATAGGAAACCAATGATGCCCCCACCTAATGCATTGACAGCAACACCTGACAAAATAATGGTAATTGGTGAAATACCTGAACGGCGCCAAGCTAATGCGTAAACAATTGTTGCCGCAAGCAAGCCCCCAACAAATGCTGCTATCGGAATGTAGCTTGTGAATTCCGGATTCGCTAACATAATAATTAACACAAAGGCAGCAGCACCACTTGTTACACCTGTCAATCCTGGGTCAGCTAATGGATTTCCCATCACCGCCTGCAATAGCGCACCTGAAATTGCAATATTTGCGCCAATAATCAATGCTAGTAACACACGTGGCAGTCGAATATCCCAAATTATCGTTGTATACACACCTTCATTTGTCCGGCCATTTAATATCGTTGATAGTATTTCTGGAATTGTAATATGGACACTTCCAAGTCCAATGGCAACAATCGCTGCTATTAATGTCAGCACAAAGGTAACGATTACGATTATGCGACTTCTCGTTGTACTAATCATAGTTAAACCTCATTCTTACTTGTAGAAATAATCTGCAATTGTTGTAAGTGCTGTTTCTACATTGGCAATGGAAGTCACACCAAATGTACTATAATCAAGCATATAGATTTTGTCATTTTTATAAGCTGACAATTGCGTCCATGCACTGTTTTTCTCAATTTCTTGCTTAAATTTATCTTCATTCGCTCCATGATCACCTGAAGCTAATACGAAAATCATATCAGGATCAGCTACTACAATATCTTCTAAGTTCATTGGTGAATATGTTGATTCTGCTTTTAACACGGATTGTGCAATATTATCTGCACCTAAACGTTCAACTAAACTACCTAAATATGATTTTTCGTTCATAACCATGAATGAATCAGATGTACCAATCACTAGCATTACAGATGGAAGTTCCTTGCCTTTCCCCTGTGTTTCTAGTTCATTTTCTTTCGCTACAATACTTTGTAGCACTTCATTCATTTTATCTTCTTTTCCAAAGTATGTACCAAGTACTTTGAAACTTAATTTTAAATCATCATATGACTCTGTTGGTAAATATGCTGTTGGAATATTCATCCCTGTTAGTGCTTGATCCAACGAGCTTTGAAGAGCTGATGCCCCAATAATTAAACCTGTTTGTAAACTTGAAATGACTTCTAAATCCGGTGCCATCGGTGAGCCAATTTTCGTAATTGCCTCAAAATCTTTAGGAAGTGGATTTGTCGATGTTGGAACTCCCACTGGTGTAATTCCTAATAGGTTAAGCATCTCTGTTAACGGGACAGATGTAGTGACGATTTTGTCAGGCACCTCTGTCGGGAAACTTGCTAAAGCTTTTTGAAATGCTTCTTCATCTACGCCGTCTTCTAATGCTTCTGATGCATCTTCTTTTTCATCTGTTGCTACTTCTTGTTGTTCTGGTTTATCTGCTTCATTTTCTACACCTTTTTCTTCTTGCTTTGCACATCCTGCTAATGCACATACTATTACTAAAAGACTAACCCAAACCCACTTTTTCATATTTTCTATCTCCCTACTAACTGATAATGATATTCAATGTCATTCATAATATCAGAGTTCATTGATAATAGCAACGTCTAATTGATAATATCTTTTCCAATTGAAAAATATGCATAGCTTATATTGCTTCTTCAAGTTGTAGCATGTGAACCAATAACTAAATAAAAAAGCGAGGCATTTAACGATTGAATCGTTGAATACCTCGCTCGAAACTGGAAACAAAGAATTAAATAAAGGTGATTCGCTCCGAGTAGACGCTTTTCCGCAGAAAGTCTGTCTAGCAAAAAAATTGTTTGGGTGCCTAATTGTTTGGGTGCCTGGCACTCAGCATACTATCGTTTCCTAAATCAGGGAAATCCACTTCGCTTTCCGCTGGCACCGTGTAAGCCCCAACCCTCGCTGTCCCACGGTCTGTTGTGTCTTTTATTGCGTTCGTTCTGAGCAGAAGTCTACGTGGATTTTTTCTTAATAAATCATACAAATTGTTTGAGTGCCTGGCACTAGCAGTAGGAGATACGATACTCCTGCAAAACAGCCCGAGCGGAAATCGACTGCAGTAGTGTAAATCTATAACTTTGTCTACACACTAAAGCGAGGCATCCAACAATCGAACCGTTGGATGCCTCGCAATAAAATATGAAATTTTTGTGACCTCGTTTTAGGCTCTTTTTATGCTTCAGGTCCGATAATTGAAATCGCAGGCTCTGCTTTTAATATTTTAGCAATGAGTCGGTCAACTGATTCCATTGTTACAGCATCAATTGACGCTAATACTTCATCTACTGAACGATGTCTTCGATGAACTAATTCACTTGTACCATTACGATTCATACGTGCACCCGTACTTTCAAGACCAAGTACAAAGCTTCCTTTTAGCTGTTCCTTAGCATTATCTAGCTCTTCCTCCGTTACGCCTCCCGCTACAATATCAAGTAATGTAGCATCGATCGTATGTTGCAATTGCGAAAGTTGCTGGCGACTTGCACTGCCGTAAATCGTAAATGCTCCAACATCTGCATAGCATGATTGATAGGAGAAAATTGAATATGCTAAGCCGCGCTCTTCTCGTACCTCTTGGAATAGACGGGAGCTCATGTTTCCACCAATAATATTATTTAAAGCAATAAAGCTATACATATCTGGATCTTTGACACCGATTGCCGGATAAGAAAGTGCTAAATGCGCCTGTTCCGTATCACGCGTTTTCGTAATTTCTCCTGGATGGAACTGTGGGTTTGTCAGGACAGGTACAACAGCAAGTGGTGAAGCCTCGTAATGTCCGAACAAATTTTCAATCGTTGTTAATAGTGAGGAAGAAATATTTCCTGCCACAGAAATTACAATTGATTCTGGTCCATAATGTTTTGCCATATATTGTCGAATCACATCTGCAGTAAATGTTTTTAATGTAGCAGCAGTCCCTAAAATTGGGCGTCCTAGTGCATCATTTGGATACATTACTTCCCAAAGCTTTTCATGAACATCGTCATCATGAGCATCTTCACTCATTAATATTTCCTCTAGTACTACTTGACGTTCCTTTTCTAATTCTTCTTCCGAAAATGTCGAATTAAAGAACATATCTGCAAGGATTGTTATGGCAAGCTCTGCATGATGATCTAAAACTTTCGCATAATAGCATGTGTTTTCCTTTGAAGTAAAAGCATTTAGTTCTCCGCCAATTCGGTCGAACTCCTCTGCTATTTGGCGAGCAGTTCGCGTTTTTGTCCCTTTAAAAAGCATATGTTCGATAAAGTGCGTAATCCCATTCTCCTCTGGAAGTTCATAGCGAGAACCAGCATTGACAAAAATGCCAAGAGCAACGGATCTTACATGATCAATTTGCTCAGACACAATACGCACACCGTTTTGACATGTATGTACTTGTACCAAATAATTTCCTCCTTTTACAACCGTTTTATTTGAAAAAGGCTGCGCATCATACGCAGCCTTTTTTTATAAAATTATTTATCTTGTTCTGCGCGTTCTTTTTCCTCTTGAATAACTACTTTACGAGATAAGTTTACACGACCTTGCTTGTCGATTTCAATAACTTTCACAAGTAATTGATCGCCTAGTTTTAACACATCTTCTACTTGCTTTGTACGTTCTTCTTGAATTTCAGAGATGTGTAATAAGCCATCTTTGCCTGGGAAGATCTCACAGAAAGCACCGAATTTTTCGATACGTTTTACAGTTGATAAGTAGTATTCGCCAACTTTTGCTTCACGTACGATATCTTCAATAATTTGTTTTGCACGTGCGTTCATTTCTTCATCTGCTGAAGAGATGTAAATTGTACCGTCTTGCTCTGTATCAATTTTTACGCCTGTTTCTTCAATAATTTTGTTGATTTGTTTACCACCTGGTCCAATTACATCGCGGATTTTATCTGGATTGATACGCACGATAACAATTTTCGGTGCATAAGTAGATAATTTCTCACGTGGCTGTGCAAGTGTTGCAAGCATTGATTCTAAAATATGCATACGGCCAATTTTAGCTTGTGTTAATGCTTCTTCTAAAATATTGCGTGATAAACCGTCAATTTTAATATCCATTTGAAGCGCTGTTACACCTTTAGCTGTACCAGCTACTTTAAAGTCCATATCACCAAGATGATCTTCCATACCTTGGATATCCGTTAAAATTGAGTAATGCTCACCTTTTTTAATAAGTCCCATCGCAATACCAGCAACAGGTGCTTTTAACGGAACACCAGCATCCATCATAGCTAAAGTAGAAGCACAGATTGAAGCTTGTGATGTTGAGCCGTTTGATTCAAGTACTTCTGATACACAACGGATTGTGTATGGGAATACAGATTCATCAGGAATTACTGCTTCGAGTGCACGCTCACCTAAAGCACCGTGACCGATTTCACGACGACCTGGACCACGAATTGGACCAGTTTCCCCTACAGAGAATTGAGGGAAATTGTAGTGATGCATAAAGCGTTTTGATTCTTCTACACCTAAGCCGTCGATAATTTGTACATCGCCAAGTGCACCTAAAGTACAAATTGAAAGTGCTTGAGTTTGTCCACGTGTAAATAATGCCGAACCATGCGTACGTTGTAATAGCCCTGTTTCTGAAGAAAGTGGGCGAATTTCATCAAGTTTACGACCATCTGGACGGATTTTATCTTCTGTAATTTGGCGACGAACTTCGTCTTTCACCATTTTATCTAAAATTGTATGAACTTGTTTCATTGTTGTGTCATCAGCTTCTTGTTCTTCATAAGAAGCGACAATACGGTCTTTCACAGCTTTAATAGCTTCATCACGTGCATGTTTTTCAGCAGTTTGAATCGCATCATGCATTTCCGTTTCACATGCTGCTTTAATATCAGCTTGAATAGCTTCATCAATTTCAAACAATGTTACAGGTAATTTCTCTTTCCCTACTTCAGCAATAATTTGCTCTTGGAAAGCAATTATTTTTTTAATTTCTTCATGACCGAACATAATTGCTTCTAGCATTATCTCTTCAGGTACTTCTAAAGCACCTGCTTCAACCATGTTAATAGCATCTTTGTTACCAGCGACAGATAAATGTACTGTTGAGATATTTGATTGCTCCACTGTTGGGTTCACGATGAATTCACCGTCAATATAACCAACCTGTACACCAGCAATAGGACCGTCGAATGGAATATCAGAAATTGCTAATGCTAATGATGAACCTACCATTGCTGCCATTTCAGACGTGCAATCAGGATCATTAGACATAACCATTGAAATTACTTGTACTTCATTACGGAAACCATCTGGGAACATTGGACGAATTGGACGGTCAATTAAGCGGCTTGCTAAAATCGCTTTTTCAGATGGACGCCCTTCACGTTTAATAAAGCCTCCAGGAATTTTACCCGCTGCATATAAACGTTCTTCGTAGTTTACTGTTAATGGGAAGAAATCTAGTGGTTTTGGTGATTTTGACATTGTTGCTGTTGCAAGTACAGAAGTATCACCATAGCGTACTAATGCTGCTCCATTTGCTTGTTTAGCTAACTGTCCTACTTCAATTACAAGTGGACGGCCAGCCCATTCGTAGGAATAGACTTTCTTTTCGTTCATTCAATGAACCCCTCTCTATTATAAAAACACTTACTCGTCTGTATGTACTAATAGTAAGTGTACCAAAAATGCTTGTTCTATGCTAAATATTTCATGAAATAATCATACATTTAAATTCAGTTATTGCCAATTTATTTAGGATTTATTTCTTAATTTGGTATTAATGGCGTTTTTACTTGCTTTTGTGCTTATATTTTGATTTTATTTGGCTATTTTTTGCTATTCATGTTTATAGTAGCCTACGTATAAAGATTATTTTGTTAAATTGCACTTAGTCATTCGCTTTCCATTTGCAAGTATCAATCTTGGTAAATACTTAAGAATAGCTAGAAAGTTTTATAAACATAAAGAAAAAGCGGGAATAATCCCGCTTTTCGATTGTCAATTAGCGACGTAAGCCTAAACGATTGATTAGTTCACGGTAACGTTGAACGTCAGTTTCACGAAGATATTTAAGTAAGTGACGACGACGACCTACCATTTTTAGAAGACCACGCTCAGAGTGGAAATCTTTTTTGTGTGTACGTAAGTGAGTGTTTAAAGCGTTGATTTCAGCTGTTAAAACTGCAACTTGTACTTCTGGAGAACCAGTGTCACTTTCGTGAGTACGGTACTCAGCGATAATTTCGTTTTTACGTTCTTTTGTAATAGCCATTTGTATTGACCTCCTAAATAATTGTTTAATCCCCATTAGCACAGTAAACGTTGGAGTCATCGGTATACCGAGCTAAGGTTAAGCACTTTATGCACTTATGAATGTTACCATAAAATAATGGGTCAAGCAAGTAATAACGTTGTTGTGGCAAACGTCCAAGCATTACAGACCTCAAGCAAATAGTGCTGAGTAAGCGAAACAGTACTGTAAGAGGGAGTAATTCTATCCTATTTAATACCATTTACCCTGCATGCATTTTGACAACGTCTACTCGATTACGTTAAAAAAGTGAATAGCCTCTTGCTTATCTTTTTCTATTTGTGTTTTTAACGCTTCGATTCCGTCGAATTTACGCTCGCTTCGAATACGTTTATACCAAGCAACATGCACTTCCTCGCCATAGATGTTTTTCTCGAAGTTTAAAATATGAACCTCGATAGACAGTTGCTTGTCATTGGGATCTTTAAATGTTGGTTTATAGCCTACATTACATACGCCATCATACCAATTATTTTGCACAAGTAGACGAACAGCATACACACCACTTGCTGGGATGTATGTGCCCTCTAATGCTTGAACATTGGCAGTAGGGAAGCCTATCGTACGTCCGCGCTTATCGCCATGCACAACAATACCTTTTATGTCAAAAGGTCGCCCTAGAAGCATTCTTGCTGCCTCCATATCCCCCTCCTGCAATAACTTACGAATACGCGTTGAGCTAATTTTCTCAAGCGCATCGGTTTTCTTATCGACAACTGTTACACCATATTCCCCATTACTTAATGCACGCATATCTTCCATTGTGCCTTTACCAAATGCACCAAACGAAAAATCAAAGCCTGCTGTGACGTGTTGAATGTTTAATCCTCGAATAAATGTATCAATAAAAGCAGCAGGTGACAGCTTTGCAAAGTCCGATGTAAAATGTACAACAAATACAGTATCTACACCTTGTTCTTCAAACAGCTGCAATTTCTGCTGTAATAATGTAATATAAAATACTTTTTCATTTCGTCCGCCTAGCACTAAAGATGGATGCGGATCAAATGTCATTACGGCAGTTGAAATTTGTCGCTTGTCCGCCTCTTGCTTAGCAGCAGCAATAACCGCCTGATGTCCAATATGTACACCATCAAAAAAGCCAATTGCCAATGAGTAAGGCTGTATGCTTTCTCGTTGCTGTAATTGGTGTGGGTATTTTAAATGAATGACCTCCATACAAAAAATCCTCCTACTCTATCGTCGGAAACATTTTATGTGGTTTCATGTACCCTTCCTTAGTCGGATGGGCTTGATAAACCGCAAATGCTTTTCCTTTGATTCCAAACACAATTTTATCATGCACCTTTAATAATGCATCTGCTGGAAGCACTTGTCCATTGAAAATTTCTTTTTCATTAGCGGCAGTTATTTCAATATATGGATAGTCTGATAATGCATATTCTACAGGAAGTATGCATGTATTGATTTGTTCATTTTCCATTAATTCTGCAACTTGTGCCAGTGTAAAGCAATTATCTTGCGTAAATGTACCTGATGCAGTTCGCACAAGCTCATGCATATGTGCAGGATATCCAAGTGCTTCGCCTATTTGTACAGCAAGTGTACGAATATACGTACCTTTGCTACATGAGATCCTTACAGGGAATGTAATTTCATGCCCTTCGTAAGTTTCCTTCTCATCAAGTAACTCTAATGCATAAATTGTAACCTGTCTTGTTGGTCTTTCAACAGTCTCACCTTTACGAGCATATTCATATAAACGTTTGCCATTTACTTTTACAGCTGAAAACATCGGTGGCGTTTGATTAATGATACCAGTTAAGGAAGCTAATACATCGAGCAGCTCCGCACGTGTAAACGACTTATTTGTGTTATCTTCTGCTACTGTTTCTCCTTCGGCATCTTCAGTTGTCGTTGTTCGCCCAATTGAAATCACTGCCTCATAAGTCTTACCTGCATCTGTTAAATATTCTGCAATGCGGGTTGCCTGTCCGATACAAATTGGAAGAACACCTTCCACTCCTGGATCTAATGTGCCCGTATGGCCTACTTTTTTTGTACGCAATATTTTTCGTAATTTAAAGACGCAATCATGACTTGTCATGCCACGTTCTTTCCACAGCGGTAAAATACCATTCATAAAAATCCCCCTTAAACAAAATTGCATAAAAAAAGTCTGCCTGCATGAAGATGCATGTGGCAGACTTTTACTGTTGTGCTTATTCTTTGTGTAAACCACGTAGCAATGAATCAATACGGTTCCCATATTCAATCGATGAATCGAATTCAAAGATTAACTCTGGTGTTCGACGTAAACGGATACGAGAACCGATTTCTGAACGGATAAAGCCAGCTGCTTTTACTAAAGCTTTTAGCGTTTCTTCACGTTCCCGTTCATTGCCTAAAGATGTAATATAAATTGTTGCTTGTTGTAAATCACCTGTTACATCTACACCAGTAACAGTAACGAAGCCAACACGCGGATCTTTAATTTTACGGCCAATAATATCACCAAGCTCTTTTTTCATTTGCTCAGCAACACGGTTTGAGCGTAGAGACATAATTAGTCACCTCAATTTCGATGTTCAAATATTTACGCTACAGGCGAATGATGATGGCGCATGTTCATACGCCACATCAGCCTTCCTGCAACTATCGCAAATATCCTTACTACTTATAAATAGTCTCGCCACACATTAAGCTGTTCCCAAGACGGATTTGACTCTAAATAATGTAGAGCATGATTGATTTCACGCTCTGCTGCTTCTTTCGAGGAAGAAACAGCAACAAGCGCTAATTTCGTACGTTGCCATACATCTTGATGGTCAATTTCTGCAATGGATACATTAAACTTCTGTTTTGTGCGAGTAATCATACGCTGTAAAACAGCGCGCTTTTCCTTTAACGAATGGGCAGTTTGAACGATAAATTCTACCTCAACGTATACAATCATTATGCACGTTTAATTTCTTCCATAATGTAGGCTTCAATGATGTCGCCTTCTTTAATGTCATTGAAGTTTGTAATCGTTATACCACATTCGTATCCTCTTGCAACTTCTTTTACTTCGTCTTTGAAACGTTTTAATGTATCTAATTCGCCTTCGAAAATCACGACGTTGTCACGGATGACACGTACGCCTGAATCGCGTGTTACTTTACCTTCTGTAACGTAAGAACCAGCAATCGTACCTACTTTTGATACTTTAATTGTTTGACGAACTTCCGCTTGACCAATAATTTTTTCTTCAAATTCTGGATCTAGCATACCTTTCATCGCTTGCTCGATTTCTTCGATTACTTTATAAATAACACGGTGTAGACGAATATCTACGCCTTCTTCTTCCGCTGCACGTTTTGCATTAATATCAGGTCGTACGTTGAAACCGATAACGATTGCATTCGATGCTGCTGCAAGAGAAATATCTGATTCTGTAATTGCGCCAGCGCCTGTGTGGATAATTTTCACATTTACGCCTTCGACATCAATCTTCATTAGTGAAGCAGCCATAGCTTCTACAGTACCTTGAACGTCAGCTTTAACGATTAAGTTTAACTCTTTCATTTCGCCTTGGCTCATTTGTTCGAATAAGTTATCAAGCGTTACACGTTGTTTTTCAGAACGTTGTGCTTGAATAGCTGTCATTGCACGAGTTTCCCCAACTTGACGAGCTGTTTTTTCGTCTTCGAATACAACGAAGCGGTCACCAGCTTGTGGCACATCGTTTAATCCTGTAATTTCTACTGGCGTTGATGGGCCTGCTTCTTTCACACGACGACCTTTATCGTTGACCATAGCACGTACACGGCCATAAGCGTGACCAACTACGATAGGATCTCCGACCTTTAATGTACCGTCTTGTACTAATAGTGTTGCAACAGAACCACGACCTTTATCAAGTTGTGCTTCAATTACAGTACCAAGTGCTAAACGATCTGAATTTGCTTTTAACTCTCCAACTTCGGCAACAAGTAAGACCATTTCTAACAATGTGTCAATACCTTCACCTTTTAATGCTGAAATAGGAACGAAAATCGTTTCGCCACCCCAAGCTTCAGGTACAAGACCATGCTCAGTTAATTCTTGCATCACACGATCAGGGTTTGCTGATGGTTTATCCATTTTGTTAACAGCAACAATAATTGGCACTTCTGCAGCTTTGGCATGGTTAATCGCTTCAACTGTTTGAGGCATTACACCATCGTCTGCCGCTACTACTAAAATTGTTAAGTCTGTTACTTTCGCACCACGCGCACGCATTGTTGTGAATGCCGCGTGTCCAGGTGTATCAAGGAACGTAATTTTTTTGTCGCCTTCAGTTACTTGGTATGCACCAATATGTTGTGTAATACCACCAGCTTCTCCAGCAGTTACTTTAGTATGACGAATTGAGTCTAGTAACGTTGTTTTACCATGGTCAACGTGACCCATAATTGTTACTACAGGAGGTCGTTCTGATAATTCAGCTTCATTAACTTCCTCTGTTTCGAAGTGCGTTTCTAAATCCGTAATATCCACACGGATTTCTTCTTCAACTTCTACACCGTAGTCTGCACAAATTAACTCGATTGCATCCTTATCTAATTCTTGGTTAATTGTAGCCATAACACCAAGCATAAATAATTTTTTAATGATTTCAGATGGCTCACGGTATAATTTTTTAGCTAATTCAGCTACAGAAAGTGATTCAACAAATGTAATTTTTTCTGGTAATTCTTTTTGTTTCATTGGTATTGTTGGTTGATGCGTTTTTGGATGACGGCGTTTACCGCCGTGAATTCCTGGTTTTGGACGTTGGTTGTATCCACCGCCGCCTCTACGATTATTATTATTATTATTGTTATTATTATTATTTTGTGTCATATTTCGATTTTGATTACCTTTAGTATTCTTAGATTTTTCGTTAGACGAATTTGAGTTTTGTTGCGTTTGTTGATTGTAATTATTCGCTTTCGGCTTAGAAGTAGCAGACTGCTGCTTTTGTCCATCTTGCTTTTTCACCGATTGCTGTGGTTTTTGTTGTCCATTCGCTTGAGATCGTTGTGTTACATTTTGAGTAGGCTGTTTTGCGTCTCTTTTATCTGTTGGTGCTTTAAATGATTGGTTTAACTTTACCACTGTGTCGTTCTCCAACATTGACATATGGTTTGTTACACTCACATTTAGTTTACTTAGCGCTTCAATAACCTCTTTACTCGATTTATTCACTTGTTTGGCATATTCATGAACTCTGATTTTGGTCATCTGCTCACCCCCGATTATTTTTCGTTGAGTAGACTAGACAATTTACTTGCAAAACCTTTATCGGTAATAGCTAAAGCCACTCGGGCTTCCTTACCTGTAGCATGTCCTAGATCATAACGATCGCCAATTACATGATACTCAACGTTGTAATAAGTGCATTTATCTTGAATTTTTTTATTAGAGTTTTTAGAAGCATCGTTTGCTAACAATACAAGCTTAGCATTACCATTGCGGACTTCCTTTACTACTAACTCTTCACCTGAAATAACTTTTCGGGCTCTAGCCGCTATACCAAGCAAATTAAACACTGCTTGATTGGTCATAAAATAGCCTCCCGACGAATGAGCAATAGTAGCTCTTCATAAATCTCTTCAGGAATTTTCGCTTCAAGTTGGTGCCCTAATACATTTTTCTTACGCGCGATGTCAACCGCCTGTTCAGACTTTGAAACATAGGCGCCCCGTCCAGGTTTTTTCCCTGAAACATCAACGCTTACCTCGCCCTCTTTTGAGCGAACAACACGAATCATTTCTTTTTTTGGTAGCATTTCTCCAGTAGCTACACATTTTCGAAGTGGTACTTTTTTATTAATCGCCATAAGAATCACCTTTCCTCTCTGAAGCTTCGTAAGAGGTGGACTAGCCATAACCAATACGGCAAGGTGGAATTTTGTGATTTGAACATTGTGGAGTACAATCACGCCTCTCAAAATCCAGGACCTTTGCCACAGTTTCTGGCTTTATTCAGTCGGCCTGGGAACGCCCACTGAATAAAGCCAGGTGACCAGTCACACGGGCTTTCTTACTTATTCTTCGTCGTCTTGATATAAGTCAACTGCAGCTGCTTCGAAGTCGCTATCTTCAGCAGGTACGAACGTGCTTGTTGCAGATGGATAAATACCTAACTCACGTGCATCTGTTTCACTTTTAATATCAATTTTCCAGCCAGTTAATTTCGCAGCTAAACGCGCATTTTGACCACGTTTACCGATTGCTAAAGATAATTGGTAATCTGGAACTACAACCGTTGTTGATTTTTCTTCTTCATTTACTTGCACATCTAATACTTTTGATGGGCTTAGTGCATTTGCTACGAATACAACAGGGTCTTCTGACCATTCAACGATATCAATTTTCTCACCGTTTAATTCATTAACAATTGTTTGTACACGAGCCCCTTTTGCACCTACACATGAGCCAACAGGATCAACTTCTTCATTATGTGCATGAACAGAAATTTTAGAACGGTCCCCTGCTTCACGAGCAATTGATTTGATTTCTACAATGCCCTCATAAATTTCTGGCACTTCCATTTCAAACAAACGACGTAATAAGCCTGGGTGTGTGCGTGATACGATTACTTGTGGACCACGTGTCGTACGTTCAACTTTAGTAATATAGACTTTAATACGATCATGTGGATTGTATGTTTCGCCTTGGATTTGTTCGTTTTGTGGTAATGCTGCTTCTACTTTCCCAAGACCTACGTAAATGTTACGTGCATCCAAACGCTCAACAACACCAGTTACAATATCATCTTCTCGATCTACGTATTGTTCATAAATTAAACCGCGTTCTGCTTCACGTACACGTTGTGTAACGACTTGCTTCGCTGTTTGTGCAGCAATACGGCCAAAATTACGAGGTGTTACTTCTTGCTCAACAATATCTTCTAATTGATAAGCAGGATTGATAGCCTTTGCATCTTCTATTGCAATTTGTAAACGATCATCGTCAACTTCTTCAACAACATCTTTACGTGAAAACACACGAATTGAGCCTTTGTCTAAATTTAAGTCTACTCGAACATTCTGAGCTTGGTTAAAGTTGCGCTTGTAAGCTGTTACTAATGCAGCCTCAATCGCTTCGATTAACACATCTCTTGAAATTCCTTTTTGTTCTTCCAGCGCCGTTAGCGCATCTAACAAATCACTACTCATTTTATTTTCACTCCTAAATATGCATTATGCTGAAAAATCGATGGCAAGACGTGCCAAGGCGATTTTTTCTTGTTCAATTGTTACTGTAATTTTCCGTGTTTTAACGGGTACTTCCATCACTAATGTATGTTCATCATAAGATGTTAAGTAGCCTTGGAATTCCTTCATGTCCTTAATAGGCTCATAAGTCTTCACATAGATAAACTTGCCAACGGCTTTTTTAAAATCAGTATCTTTTTTTAATGGACGTTCTGCACCTGGTGAAGATACCTCTAAATAATAATTTTGTGTAATAGGATCTTTTTCATCCAACAGTAAACATAGTCGTTCACTAACTTGAGCACATTGGCCAATGTCAATCCCACCCTCGGGTGTATCTACATAAACACGTAAAAACCAGTTACGTCCTTCTTTCACAAACTCAACATCCACCAACTCAAGATTTAACTCTTCGACAATCGGTGTAGCAAGTTCTTCAATTAAAGATGGTACTTTGCTCATTGTTTCCTCCTGCGTTTTTCAATTTCAGGCGTAATAAAACAGAAATTCCACCAGTGATGTTGGTGAAATTTGACGGTCTTACCTGCTGTTAGTCTAAAAAATTTGCTTTGCTTCGGTATAACAACAGAAAAGAGCGGGAATGCCCCACTCTTTTGCTGGAAAACTATCAACAAATTATTACCATAAGAATAGCACAATTTACGCTACAATGCAAACGACCTTATTTTAGGTCTAGCGCTTACTAGAAAAGCGATAACTGATTGGCATCAGGCATGCCTTCCAAACAACCTAATTGATCCATGTACTCAATTAATGTTTTCGACACACGACCTCGTTGCTGTAAATCTTCTTTCGATAAAAATTCACCATTCTCACGTGCAGCTACGATTGTTTTAGCAACGTTCGTTCCGAGTCCTGGAATGGCATCAAAAGGTGGGATTAAGGAATTGCCATCAATAATAAACTCGCTAGCTTGTGAACGATATAAATCAACCTTTTGGAAGCTCATACCACGTTCACACATTTCAAGTGCAAGTTCCATTACAGTTAGTAAGTTTTTCTCTTTTGTAGAAGCATCTAGTCCCTTAATATTGATTTCATCTATTTTTGCACGAATCATTTGAGAACCTTGCGTCATCGAAATTAAATCAAAATCATCTGCTCTTACTGTGAAGTAGGCAGCGTAATATAAGATTGGAAAATGCACTTTAAACCAAGCAATACGTACTGCCATTAAAACGTAGGCAGCAGCATGGGCTTTAGGGAACATATATTTTATCTTTTTACATGATTCGATATACCAACCAGGTACTTTATTTGCTAGCATTTCTGCTTCAAATTCTTCTGATAAGCCTTTCCCTTTACGAACAGACTCCATAATTTTAAAGGCTAAAGACGGTTCAAGTCCTTGGTATATTAAATACACCATAATGTCATCACGACAGCCGATTACTTCTTTTAATACGCATGTACCATTTTGAATAAGTTCCTGCGCATTACCTAGCCATACATCCGTTCCATGTGAAAGTCCTGAAATTTGGACAAGCTCTGAGAATGTAGATGGTTTTGTATCTTCTAGCATTTGACGGACAAATCGTGTACCAAATTCCGGAATACCTAATGTTCCCGTCTTACAACCAATTTGCTTTTCTGTCACGCCTAGAGATTCAGGTGAACTAAAAATTTTCATAACGAACGGATCATCTGTTGGAATTGTTTTCGGATCGATTCCAGATAAATCCTGTAACATCCGAATTACGGTCGGATCATCGTGTCCAAGTATATCGAGCTTCAAAATATTGTCATGAATAGAGTGGAAATCAAAGTGTGTTGTTTTCCATTCGGAATCCTGTGCATCCGCTGGGAACTGCACTGGTGAGAAATCATAAATGTCCATATAATCCGGTACAACAATAATCCCACCTGGATGTTGACCTGTTGTCCGTTTAACGCCTGTACAGCCCTGTACTAAACGGTCTACTTCAGCGCCTCGGAAATGAAGATTGTTGTCGCTCGCATAACCTTTAACGTAGCCATATGCTGTTTTTTCCGCAACAGTACCTATTGTTCCAGCACGGAATACATATTCTTCACCAAACAGTACTTTAGTATAGTTGTGGGCCTGCGGTTGATATTCACCAGAGAAGTTCAAATCGATATCAGGTACTTTATCCCCTTTAAAGCCAAGGAACGTTTCAAACGGAATATCTTGCCCATCTTTTTTATATGGTGTGCCACACTCAGTACAATCTTTGTTTGGTAAGTCGTAACCTGAGCTAACCGAACCGTCATTGAAAAACTCGGAATGCTTACAATTTGGACAAATATAATGAGGTGGTAATGGGTTTACCTCCGTAATCTCCATAAAGGTTGCAACTAATGAAGAACCTACCGAACCACGAGAACCTACTAAGTAACCGTCAGCAAGTGATTTTTTTACGAGCTTCGCGGAAATTAAGTAAATAACGCCAAATCCATGGCCTAAAATCGACTTTAATTCTTTTTCAATACGCGCTTTTACGATTTCAGGTAATTCTTCACCATATATACGATGTGCCATTTCATACGTTAAATTTGTTACTTCATCATCGGAGCCTTCAATTTTTGGCGTATATAAATCATCTTTAATTGGCTTCACATCGCCAATCATATCAGCGACTTTTTGCGTATTTGTGACAACTATTTCTTTCGCAAGATCAGGACCTAAAAAGTCAAAGTCCTTCAGCATCTCATCAGTCGTTCTAAAATGTACTTCTGGAAGCTTAGATTTATTTAAAATATTGGCGCCTCCTTGGGAACCAATCAATATTTGTCTAAACATTCCATCGTTTGGATCTAAATAATGAACATTGCCAGTAGCGACTACAGGCTTATTCATCTTTTTCCCGAGCTTTACAAGCTTGCGTATAATATCTTCAATTGTCCATTCATCACGGACGACATTACGTTCAATTAAAGGTGCATAAACAGCCTTTGGTTGCACTTCGATATAATCGTAAAATCTTGCAACCTGTTCCGCTTCTTCTGGGGATTTATTCATCATTGTTTCAAACACTTCACCGTTACTACAGCCTGAACCAATTAATAGCCCCTCTCTATACTGTTCCAGTGTAGAGCGTGTTACACGAGGCACACGGTAGAACGTTTTTGTGTGAGAATGAGACACAATTTTAAATAAATTTTTCAAACCATCATTATTGACTGCTAGAATCGTACAATGCATCGGTCGCGCTTTTTTATATGCATCTCCACCACCAACATGCTTATTGAAATCATCGTGATATTTAATGCCTAGTTCATCGGCTTCTTTTAACAGATGCAACAATAAATAGCCTGTTGCTTCTGTATCATAAATCGCACGGTGATGCTGCGTTAATTCAATACCGAATTTTTTACAAAGAGTATTTAAACGATGATTTTTCATTGTTGGATGGAGCAACCGGGCAAGTTCTAGTGTATCGATAACTGGATGAATTGTTTCTTCAAGTCCGTATTTTTTATAGCCAGTATATAAGAAGCCCATATCGAAAGATGCATTGTGTGCCACTACGATAGCTTCCCCTATAAAGGCATGGAACTCATGGATAACTTGTTCCACTTCAGGCGCATTGCGAACCATATCATCAGTAATGCCAGTCAGTTCGATAGTCGTAGCTGACAGTGCATGATGTGGGTTTGCAAAACTTTCGTATTTATCGATGACATGTCCACCTTTAATTTTCACTGCTGCGAGCTCAATAATTGTATCGTAGGCAGTAGAAAGACCTGTTGTTTCGACGTCAAAGACAACATATGTTGCTTCGTCTAATGCACGATGCTCGGAAGCATAAGCGATAGGTACACCGTCATCCACTAAATTTGCTTCTAAACCGTAAATAACTTTAATACCATGTTTTTTCCCTGCTCCGTATGCATCCGGGAAAGATTGCACAACAGCATGGTCTGTAATCGCAATGGCTGGATGGCCCCATTTAGCAGCCTGTGCCACTAATCTATCTACTGGCGTTACCGCATCCATTTGACTCATCGGTGTATGCAAATGCAACTCTACTCGTTTTTCACCCTCTGGTGCCTTGTCCTGACGTGTTTCTTTTTTAATTTCATTGATATCATTTGCCATCACAATTAAATCACGAATAAAGGTATCGGTTTGAACTGAGCCACGTACTTTTACCCACATACCTTTTTTCAAATGTTGCATCAGTTCTGCATCGTCATTATCACGCGAGAACATTTTAACAACGATTGAATCTGTATAGTCGGTAATTTTAATTTGTAGAAGTGAGCGTCCACTTTTTAACTCTCTAATTTCTGTATCAAAAACAAAGCCTTCAATAATGACGCGTCGTTCTTCTTCCACTATGCGCTTAATTTCCATAATTTCATCGTCTTTAATTTGCATGCCAAGCTGGAATGGACGATCGCCAAGCGCTGCCAATGCTGGGTTGTCCTTTTTATCCTGCTCACGTTTTTGGAAGTCTTGCATCGCTTGCTGTGCCATCGCTGCTTCCTCTAAACGTTTTTGCTCGATAAAGGCTTGTTGCGCCTCACGCATCTCATCTGTTTCCTCTTGGAGCATAAAATCAAACGCAATTTGCGGGAAACCAAATTGACTGTAACTCATTGCAAGCTTATCTGCATATTTTGTTTTTAGCATCATTAGTTCCATGTTCTGCACGCAGGACACCGTAATTTTTTGCCCATTCCACATCGGGATTTGCGATACAAGGCAGTTTTTTAACGGTGGCGCCATATCATCGATTTGCTCAATAATCGTTAACCAATACGATTGTATAAGTTCTTCCGTTACATCTTTTTCAACTGTTTCAAAGGTTGTTTCAATTTGCGCAATAGCAGCGAATTTTTCAGCTAGATGTGTACGAAATAGTTGATATAACGGAAATGGAAGTATGCCACGTAATTTAATATTAAAATGCCAGAGTCTATTCTTTTTATGCACTGTTAGACGTGATAACTCGCCTTCTTCAAAAAAAGACATGTATACATCATCTGTTAACTCTAGTTGTTGCAAGAGCATTCGAAATCTCTGTCTTGCTTCTTGTTGCTGTTCCAATCGGTCGACACCTACTTTCATTTAAAGAGAAGGAGGCAGTCTTAATAGCCTCTTGTTCTATTTTTATCTAGCGAATACTATTCAAATTTGAAGCAAAAAAATTCGCTCCCTTTCCACGGGCAAATCCGCAAACCTCACATTGTTTTTGCACTGTGAGATCTGCTTGGCTTCCCGTAGGAGTGTCGCGAATTCGTTTGCTTAATCCTCATTCTTCATTAAAAGATGCTTTTAGTATGAGCATCTAAATCTATTGAGCTTAATCTTCCCAAAGGATATTAATTTTTACGGAAAAATTCGTTTAAGCGATCAATGACCTCTTCTTTTTTCCACTCAAAAGTTTCGCCAGTTTGACGGAATTTCACTTCGACAACGCCTTCAGTTGCCTTTTTACCAACTGTTACACGAACAGGTAAGCCAATTAAGTCTGCATCTGCAAACTTCACGCCTGCACGTTCAGCACGATCATCTAAAAGTACATCATAGCGATATGATTTTAATAAGCCATATAATTCATTTGCTAACGAAACTTGTGTTTCATCTTTCGTATTAACAGGCACTACATGAATATCATAAGGAGCTAATTGTGTAGGCCAAGTGAAACCATTTTCATCTTGGAAATGTTCAGCTACAGCAGCTAATATACGTGATACGCCAATACCATAGCAACCCATAATAAACGGCTGTGCCTTACCTTGCTCATCTAAAAATGTACCATTCATTTTTTCAGAATACGTTGTACCTAATTTGAAAATATGGCCAACTTCGATACCTTCCGCAAATTTAATGATACCTTGTCCATCAGGAGATGGATCTCCCTCTTGGATGAAGCGGATATCTAAATATTCATTAATGGCGAAATCTCGCTCTGGGTTCACATTAACTAAGTGGAAGCCGTCCTCATTTGCGCCAGCTACACCGTTACGAATTGATTTAATGGCATGGTCAGCAACCACTTTCACGTCTACTGGTAATTTTACAGGTCCGATTGAACCAACACCACAGCCTAATAACTGACGAATCGCCGCTTCATCAGCAAGTTCTACAGAACCAGCATTTAGCGCATTTTTTAATTTAATATCATTTATTTCGTGATCACCACGAGCAAGTACAACAACTAATTCATCATCTATATTAAATACTAATGACTTGATGACATTAGATGGCGCGACTTGTAAAAATGCAGATACTTCTTCAATTGTTTTTTGATCTGGCGTTGCTACTTTTTCAAGATCTTTTAATTCTTCGTTGGCTGGTTGATACTCTACAGTCACTTCTGCCATCTCGATATTTGCAGCATAATCTGAAGTATCAGAGTATGCGATTGTATCTTCGCCAATTTCAGAAAGCACCATAAATTCATGCGTCCCTTTACCACCGATTGAGCCCGCATCTGCAATAACTGCACGATAGTTTAAGCCTAAACGTGAGAAAATATTAGAGTAAGCACGATACATATCTTCATATGTTTCATCTAAGCTTTCACGTGAAGCGTGGAAAGAATAAGCATCCTTCATAATAAACTCTCTTCCTCGTAATAAGCCGAAACGAGGACGTTTTTCATCACGGAATTTTGTTTGAATTTGATAGAGTGTTAATGGCAACTTTTTATATGATTTAATTTCATCACGCACTAATGTAGTAATTACTTCTTCATGGGTTGGTCCTAAGGCAAAGTCACGATTATGACGATCTTTCAATCGCATAAGTTCTGGACCGTATTTTTCCCAACGGCCTGATTCCTGCCACAGCTCAGCAGATTGCAATGAAGGCATTAATAATTCGATTGAGTTGATAGCTTCCATCTCTTCACGAATAATATTTTCAATTTTTGTTAACACACGTTTTGCAAGCGGTAAATACGAATATACCCCACTTGTATTTTGACGAATAAACCCTGCACGTAATAATTGCTTATGTGATTTTACATCTGCATCAGCAGGTACTTCACGTAGCGTTGGGATAAATGTTTTACTTTGCTTCATTCAGTGTTCCACCTTTTTAATAAATAAATTTATACTCTAATTAGCATAAACAAATTTAGCTTTGAACGCAATGTTTCAAAATAATTGCGCTCAAAGCTATTTTACAATTTAATTTCACTTAGGCATAACCTTATCTAAAGTTTACTTTGTATAAGTTTCAGACGTTGGAAATACGAAAGTATACTGTCGTTAAACTTGTTAGAAGAAGAATCGTTGTATATCATTCCACGTAACAACGACCATTAATATCATAAGCAATACGATACCTACGAAGTGAACCATACCTTCTTTTTGACGATCAATCGGTTTACCTCTTACAGCTTCAAAGCCAAAGAACAATAATCGTCCACCATCTAACGCTGGAAGTGGCAATAGGTTCATAATACCAAGGTTGATACTTAGCATAGCAGCAAAATTCATTAATGCGAAAATTCCCCATGCTGCAACTTCCTCAGTTGTTTTATAAATACCTACAGGTCCTGATAGTGCATCAATTGTAAACTTCCCTGTAATAAGCATTCCTAATAATTCAAAGATACGAACCGTCATATTATATGTTTCCTGTGCTCCGTAAACTACAGCCTTTATAGGATTAAAAACACGAGGACTTTCATACTTGACACCTATTTGCCCTAATGTTTCGCCATTACTTTCAACGGCCTTTACTGTCATGTTAAGGTTTTCTACTTGTCCACCACGCTCAACAGTTACATTAATATTTTGATCAGGGCGATTTTGTACTATGGCAGCTAAATCTTGCCACTTTTCAACAGCTTGTCCATCGATAGATGTAACCTTATCCCCTGCAAGCATACCTGCCTGTGCTGCTGGATCGTTTGCAACTACTTCAGTAATAATAGGCTCATATGTTGGTACACCATTTAACAAGCCGATTAACATATAGATGAAAAAGGCTAAAATAAAGTTAAATAATGGTCCTGCAAAAATTGTCATTGCACGTTGACCAACCGTTTTTGCGTTAAATTGACGATCGTATGGCGCAATAACGGTTTCTTTGCCGTTTTCTACAACAACACAATCTCTTGCAACACTATAACGAACTAATTTTTCTTCTTCATCATAGCCTTCAATAAATAAGTCTCGTTCTAAGTCAGCACGTTCCACTTCTAAAAATAATAAATCTGGTAATTGCTTATTATTTTGATTAAAAATGATTTTTTTTACGATATTATCTTCATTGACAATAATCCCTACACGGTAACCTGGCTGTAATTCAACACCATCCATGTCCTCCCCTGCCATACGGACATATCCACCGATTGGCAATAAACGGACTGTATAAATTGTTTCACCATGCATCTTACCATAGATTTTCGGACCCATACCGATTGCGAATTCACGAACCATAATTCCTGCACGTTTCGCAAAAAGGAAGTGACCAAGTTCATGGAAGAACACGAGCAAGCCAAATATTAAAATAAATGCAACGGCTGTTTGCATAATACCCCACCTCTTTAAAAGCGAATAGTTAACGATAGCTTCCTGTCGTTATTTTACCATGTCTAACACTATTTTTCTTGTTTCTCTGTCCACATGTAAAATTGTTTGTAAATCTGGTACTAAAATATTATTGTGTCCCTGCATTACACGTTCAATTGTTTCATCAATTTCAAGGAAAGTTATTTTCCCTTGTAAAAATGCTGCGACTGCTGCTTCATTTGCTGCATTCATTGCAGTTAAAATTGTACCGCCTGTACGTCCTGCCTCAAATGCTAATCGCAATGCTGGATAGCGATCAAAATCCATTTCTTTAAAATGTAGCTGACCTATTTGCGCTAAATTAAGTCGTTGACCATTATGAAGCGGTATACGGTCTGGATAGCTTAAAGCGTACTGGATAGGGACACGCATATCTGGAGTACCAAGCTGAGCAATAACACTAGTATCATGATACTCAACTAGAGAGTGAATAATACTTTCTCTGTGTAAAAGAACATCAATTTTATCATAAGGCATATCAAATAAGACATGTGCTTCTATGACTTCAAGCCCTTTATTCATCATCGTAGCGGAATCTATCGTAATTTTTGCGCCCATCGACCAGTTTGGATGATTGAGTGCATCTGCAACCGTAACATGTTTTAACTCTTCACGTGTTTTGTCGCGGAAACTACCACCAGAAGCTGTAATAATTAAACGCTCAATATTTTTTGGGTTTTCACCATTCATTGATTGGAATATAGCAGAATGCTCACTATCAACCGGTAATATTGGAGCATTGTATTTTTTCGCTTCAGCCATCACTAAGTGCCCAGCTGTTACTAGCGTTTCCTTATTGGCAATAGCAATTGTTTTGCCCATGCGAATTGCAGCTAGGGTGGATTCAAGACCAACGCTACCGAGCACTGCATTTACAAGTACCGTCGAATCAGGATGTGTAGCAACCTCTACAAGCCCCTTAGCACCAAATGTAAAGTGTACTTGCGGGTAGTCTTTTGCAAGCATACGTGCATCTTCCTCAAGCTGAACAGATACAAGTTCAGGCTGTAAGGTTTCAATCATTTCACGTGTTTTTTCTATGTTTTTTCCTGAAGAAAACGCTACAAGATGAAATGCATCACGTTGTTCTTTTAAAATATCATAGGTTTGCCAACCGATAGAACCAGTTGCACCCAATAAACTAATTTTTTTCACGACAAAACGTCCCCTTTTTCTATCTAAGTGAATCAATGGCATCATTCACATATTCATCAATCACATTGAAATCATTTTCATGAAAATAACTCAACCAAATAAACATTTCGCATTCAACTACTAAAAGATAATTTTTTTTGCTTATTTAGCTACCGAAGAGATGTAAAAAATGGAGTAAAGGCACTACGAATAATAAACTATCAAAGCGGTCTAAAATCCCGCCATGACCTGGTAAAATATTGCCCGAATCTTTCACGTCAAAATGGCGCTTTATCGCTGACTCCACTAAATCACCCATCTGTCCAATGATGGAAGCGAAAATCGTAATAAAGATTAGTGAAACATAACCATTCGCAAATGGATAAATTGCTTGCATAGCAATAGCAAAAATGACTGCAATGACAATCCCACCAATAAAGCCTTCAATCGTTTTCTTCGGTGAAATTTCTGGCCATAGCTTATTTTTACCTAATTTTCTACCTACAAAATATGCGCCAGAATCTGTTGTCCACACAACAAGTAAACAATATACAACAAACTCAAGACCGTAACTTCTAGTTTCAATTAAATAATGGAAGCCTAATCCTACATAAAACGCACCAAGCAAAATAAAGCCGATTTCGTCAAATGTGATTTTATTTTTCACTAGAACAACATATATAAGCAAGAGCATTACGAGTCCATAAATAACCATTAATACAGATGAGTAGCCAATTGCATGCACTACCTCATTTGCCCAGTTTTTTGGTATTACGAGCATAATAAGAGTTAATAAGCCTACCAACCCTGGTACTGAAAAAATTGAAATACTTTTCATCTTTAGTATTTCATAAAAGCCTACAACAGCCATTGCAAGCACAAGTAGTGTAAATGGCACTTTTCCGTAAATGACAAATGGAATAAACAGTGCCGCTGCAATGATTGCTGTAATAATTCGCTGTTTCAAGATGTTTCTTCTCCCTTCAACCCACCGTAACGGCGATTACGTTTTTGATAGTTTTCCACCGCTTCCAGAAAGTTTTCCTCGTTAAAATCTGGCCACAATGTATCTGTAAACCAAAATTCCGTATAGGCGAGTTGCCATAACATAAAGTTACTTAATCGTACTTCACCACTTGTACGAATGAGTAAGTCAGGCTCTGGTAGATGAGCTGTCATTAAATGCGATGTCATACATTCCTCATTTAAGTCTTGTATTGTTAATTGACCGTCCTGCACTTTTTGAAGCATCGCTTTCATGGCGCTAACCATTTCTGAACGACTGCCATAATTCAAAGCAAAATTTAAAATTAACCCTGTATTATGCTTCGTCTCCTCCATTGCATCATACAATGCTTTTTGTGTATGTGCTGGCAAGAGCGTCGGATCCCCAATCATTTCAACACGCACATTGCGCTCCATCATTTCCGGTAAAAAAGAACCCAAAAATTCAACAGGTAAACGCATCAGAAAATCGACTTCTGGTTTTGGTCGTTTCCAATTTTCAGTAGAGAACGCATACACTGTTAATACTTTTATTCCAAGATCAGATGCAAATCTAGTTACCTTCCGTACCGTCTTCATACCTTCATGGTGCCCAGCAACACGTGGCATGGCACGTTTTTTAGCCCAACGTCCATTTCCGTCCATAATAATCGCTACATGGGCAGGAATCGGCTCGCTTTTCGAAAGGGCAACACGTTCCTCCAATGATAGTATATCCATATTTACTTGTTTACCTAATAGCTTCTTAAACATGCTAACTCCCCCACTACAACTAATCGGACGTATACTAACCTATCATAACAAACAAAAGTGCCTTTTGTCTTTTTTTTCCCTCTAATTGACTATGTATGAACTACCTTATTTTAGAACAACATATATCTCAAAGAAATCTTGTCTTTCTACATTCAGCAGCTGCTAGTAAGTCTAAACAAAACCGTAACTAGTTTACTAGTTTTACTTCAGTAAACCTTACTGCTCATACATTACATGTGAGAATTGTAGCATCGATAAGAATGAATACTTTTCAATAAAAGAGAAAAGACGTCCTGTTATGTATAGGACGCCTTCATCTCATCAAAAAGTTCCATCTTAGAAATGTAAAGCGCCTGCTTACACTTCTAGAATTTCTTTTTCTTTGTCTTTCGCTACTTGATCTACTTTCACGATGAACTCATCTGTTAATTTTTGGATATCATCACCGTATCCACGTAAATCGTCTTCTGTGATTTCGCCAGCTTTTTCAAGTTTTTTAAGATCATCATTAGCATCGCGACGAACGTTACGTACTGCGATTTTTGCATCTTCAGCTTCTTTTTTCACTTGTTTTACAAGATCTTTACGACGTTCTTCAGTTAATGCAGGAATCATTAAACGAATAACAGAACCATCATTAGTTGGTGTAATACCAATATCCGATTTCATAATTGCTTTTTCGATTTCACCTAAAATTGTTTTATCGTAAGGTGTAATAACTAGCAAACGAGCTTCAGGTACAGCAACACCCGCAAGTTGGTTAATCGGTGTTGGTGCTCCATAATACTCTACAGAAATACGATCTAGTAGAGATGCGTTTGCACGACCTGCTCGGATTGATGCTAATTCACGTGAAAAAGCAGCAATTGATTTATTCATTTTTTCTTTAGCTTGTTCTAAGACTTGTTTAGTCATTATGCATTCCTCCTAACAACTGTTCCAATTTTCTCGCCTAGTACGGCACGTTTAATATTACCCTGCTCCGTAATCGAGAAGACAATTAACGGAATATCGTTATCCATACATAGTGTCGAAGCTGTTGAATCCATTACTTGTAACCCTTGCTGAATAACGTCTAAGTATGTGAGTGTATCATATTTGATGGCAGTAGTATCGACTTTAGGATCTGCAGAATAGACACCATCTACATTATTTTTCGCCATTAAAATAGCATCTGCGTCAATTTCAGCTGCTCTTAATGCAGCTGTTGTATCTGTAGAGAAGAACGGGTTACCTGTACCTGCAGCAAAAATAACTACACGTTTTTTCTCTAAATGACGAACTGCTTTACGACGAATATATGGCTCTGCTACTTGTGTCATCACAATAGAAGATTGCACGCGTGTTTCGATACCTAATTTTTCAAGAGCATCTTGTAATGCTAATGAGTTCATAACCGTTGCTAGCATCCCCATATAGTCAGCTGCCGCACGATCCATTCCCATTTCACTACCAATTTTCCCACGCCATATATTACCGCCACCTACAACAACAGCAACTTCTACATCAAGATCTACTACTTCTTTCACTTCTTCTGCAACAGACTTGATAATTTTTGGTGATAATCCGAAGCCAGCCTCTCCTGCTAACGCTTCACCACTTAGTTTAATAACTACTCGTTTATATTGTGGCACACTCATTGTAAACCTCCGTCAGACATTTATTTAAAACATTTCTATTCCTTTTCCATTATAGTATATCTAACAATAATTGCTAGTTGTGAAAAATGGTAATAGAAAATTCTATCGTTTTTTCCGCTCTTTTCGGAAAAATAGGGAACACGTTATGTTGTGTTCCCCATTTTTGTCTAGAAAATCTAGTTATTATTTGATTAGGATCAAATGTAAGCCAATCCATCAAGTGAACTAGTCTACGAATTAGTTACCTTTAACTTGGTTCATTACTTCTTCTGCGAAGTTATCTTCACGTTTTTCGATACCTTCACCAACAGCATAACGTACGAAGCCAGTTACAGTACCACCAGTTGTAGCAACGAAGTCACGAACTTTTTGGTCTGAGTTTTTAACGAATGATTGGTCAAGTAAGCAAACGTCTTCGAAGTATTTACCAAGACGACCTTCAACCATTTTTGCAACGATGTTTTCTGGTTTACCTTCGTTAAGTGCTTGTTCTGTTAACACTTTACGTTCACGGTCAACTTCTTCTGCAGAAACTTCATCACGAGAAACGTAAGTTGGGTTAATAGCTGCGATATGCATAGCAATATCTTTTGCAGCTGAAGCATCTGTAGAACCTTCTAAAGATACTAATACACCAATACGTCCACCCATGTGTAGGTAAGAACCAAATGAATCTGCATCAGTTTTAGTTTTCACTTCGAAACGACGAAGAGTAATTTTTTCACCGATAGTTGCAACTGCTGTTGAAATTTGGTCAGAAATTTTTACACCTTCTGCATTTTCAAGCTCTAATGCTACTTCTACTGATGCTGGTTTAGCAGTAAGTAATTGCTCAGCTAAAGAAGAAACTAACACTTGGAATTTATCGTTTTTCGCAACGAAGTCAGTTTCAGCGTTTACTTCAAGAATAATTGCTTCGTTACCTTTTTCTAGAATATAAGTAGTACCTTCTGCAGCGATACGGTCAGCTTTTTTAGCAGCTGAAGAAAGACCTTTTTCACGTAGGAAATCGATTGCAGCTTCTAGGTCACCGTCAGTTTGTACTAACGCTTTTTTACAGTCCATCATACCAGCGCCAGTTTTTTCGCGTAATTCTTTTACTAATTGTGCAGTAATGTTTGCCATTTAGTGTTGCCTCCTCAAATTGGTTAAACTATTTTAGTGATAGGTTCTAAAAAAGGTGATAAGGGTTCTGAGCCACTTATCACCTTTTTGTAAACGTGAATTACTCAGCAGCAGCTTCTGTAGCTGGAGCTTCTTCTTCACCTTGTTTTGACTCGATTAAAGCGTCAGCCATTTTAGCAGTTAAAAGTTTAACAGCGCGAATAGCATCGTCATTAGCAGGGATAACATAGTCGATTTCATCTGGGTCACAGTTTGTATCAACAATACCTACTAGAGGGATGTTTAATTTACGAGCTTCTGCAACAGCGATACGTTCTTTGCGTGGGTCAACCACGAACATAACGTCTGGAAGATCGTGCATATCACGGATACCGCCTAAGAATTTAACTAGACGTTCGTGTTCTTTTTTAAGTTGGATTACTTCTTTTTTAGGAAGAACTTCGAAAGTTCCTTCTTCTTCCATTTTTTCGATAGCTTTCATACGTGCAACACGTTTTTGGATTGTACCGAAGTTAGTAAGAGTACCACCTAACCAACGTTGGTTGATGTAGTAGTTGCCTGAACGTTCAGCTTCGTCTTTGATCGCTTCTTGTGCTTGTTTTTTCGTACCAACGAAAAGAACTTTACCACCGTCTTGACCAACTTGACGCATGAAGTCATAAGCTTCCTCTAATTTTTTAACCGTTTTTTGTAAGTCGATGATGTAGATCCCGTTACGTTCAACGAAGATAAATTTCTTCATTTTTGGGTTCCAACGACGAGTTTGGTGACCGAAATGTACACCAGCTTCAAGTAATTGTTTCATAGAAATTACTGACATGTGAATTTCCTCCTAGAATGTTTGGTTTTTTTCCTCCGCATTTATCGTTTGCAACAAGCTACCCTAATCTTAGAGCACCACTTACTGCATCAAAATGCGTGTGTAGTAATAACACCATTTGCAACTATATCACAGCTTCATAGCCTTCGCAACTGTTTTAGCTATGAAATTTCAATAAAAGCTCGATTTCTGTCTTCCCTTTTTGAAGTTGTTTCGCAATTTCTTCCGCTGTTTTTCCTTGCTTCGCCATTTGAACAATTTGTTGTTCCACTGTTAACGGTTTTTGTTCTTCCTTTTGTATCGCAATTGGCTTCGAGACAGTAGCTTGCACTGGAGACGCTACTACTTGTTGTTGACGTGAATAAGCATTTGCTACCATATTTTTCGGCATTAAAATACGCGGCTCGCTATCTCGGCTCACATCCTTTTGATCACTTTCAGCCTGTGACAAAGGCTGTCCCTGATCTTTTTGCACGTTAAATTGCTTTGGTTGTTGTCCTATACCAGTTGTCTTTTCAGGCTTTGGTACGACTTGTAACGCTTGAATGAGACGATTATTTTCATCCTTCATTTCAGCTAAATACAGACTGATAGAGTCATCCATTTCCCGCATTAAACGTTCCTGCTTTTTTTCTAAATCTTTGAATTTCGCTAATTTCGTATTTAATATAATAATGAAATAAAATGATAGTAGCTGTAATACAAAGAGAACGGCTATTAGTATGGTTGTCATAGTAAACTCCTATCCACTAAAGTCTACGAAATTACCTTTGAAAGGATGCTGAGCCTGTTTTTCTGGTTTTTCGTTAGGCTGTTTTTTCTTTTTAAGCGTGCCTTTTATATATTCGCCACCCGCTTCTTCCTCTTCACTAATCTCAGTCATACCTTCCGAAGTATTCACAGCTTTTTGCTTGCGCTCTATTTCCTTTTTCAGCGCTTCATTTGCGTGTGCTTGTTGAGCTAAAGTTTGTTGTTGTGCCTGATCTGCCATTTTACCTGCTTCAAACGTTTTTGGAAGAGCTATTTGTAATTCGACACCTTTTAAACTCATAATATTTCCTCCCTCAACAATACTTTCTAGAATACTTACGCATTAATAATTTCACTAGACAATAGCTTACGTAACTTAAATAATGCCTTTGAGTGAATTTGCGAAATACGCGATGTTGACAATTCGAGCATTTCTCCAATTTCAGTTAAGGTCAATTCCTCTGTATAAAATAAACTCAGTACGAGCTGCTCTTTTTCGTTTAGCTTTTGTATATTTACTGCTAAATCATCAAGTAATTCTGATTTTATTACGACCTGCTCAGGGGTCTTTGTCGTATCGTCACGGATTACAAACGACTTTCCCTCAGCCTCCTCTTGATCTTGTTGCTCATTTATGGATAGTACATTAGAGAAGAAGTGCTCCTGTACAGTTTGGTAAATATCCTCTACAGGTAACTCCATCTGTTCTGCAAGCTCCTCAGGTGTCACATGACGCATAAACTGTTGTTCTAATTGTTCAATTTTGGCATCCAACTTTTTTGCCTTTTCTCGCGCAGAGCGTGGTAACCAATCTTCTTTACGCAAGCCATCAATGATTGCGCCCCTTACTCTAAAAGAAGCATATGTATCAAATTTTAAGTCTCGATTTATATCAAATTTATTTAACGCATCAAATAGACCTAACATGCCTAAGCTTGTTAAATCGTCACGAGATACACTCTTAGGTACACCTGCACCGATTCGTTGTACATGATAAGTCACAAGAGATGTATATTTTTTTATTAGTAAATCACCCGCATCTGGATCACGTTCATTAATCCATCGATTCCACAGCTTTTGTTCATCGTTTAGAATTGGTTGTGTCATAAAATCCACCTCTCTTTTAAAAGCTCTTTTGCACCTGTTAGCCTGGACTGTTGTTGCCTCTTGAATGCTCCAAGGCGTATTTGTACCAGTCGCTGTAATTAACGCTTTTTAAAAAAACTGCATGTATATAAAAGAATCATACTTATCACATCTTGAGTATCCTGCTTACAATGACTGACAAACTTAGATACAAACCTATACCATTCTTTCCTTTTATTATAACAAGATTCGACTATAATTTCATATGATTCTCTAACACTATTCTATTACTAACAGCTTTTACATTTTGGGCATAAGAAAACTGCCTCCCAATCATTAGTCGATAGCTAACATTAGAGGCAGTTCAAAGTGTTATGGCTTTATGCATTTACTTGTTGTTCATCTTCACGATTCATCATCGTTCGGACTACTTGTGCAATATCTTCCGTGCTTTCATCTTGAAACTCAACCGTCGAGCTCGTAGAAGACGTTTCTTCACTTTCCTCGCCAATGTGAGTAGAACTGTTTTCTTCAAGACCGCTATCAGCAAGTGATTGATCAGCATTTGGCGTAAATAGCACATACGCAATTATAAACCTAACAATATACATAACAAAAAATACGATAATTGCTACTACAAATGAACCGATAATGATACGTAATGGCGTTAATGGCTGTTGCAGCGTCATAAAGAAATAAATAGAAAAGGCAATTAAAGCCCCCCACAGGTTATAAAAAATAGAACCAAACATTATATTTCACTCACTCCTTGGTTTACCGTTCGAATATGTAATATCGACGTAGCAGGATTAAATTCAATAGTTCGACCGCTATTACCGCCTGTATTTTCGGCAATTAAAGGAATTCCATGACGCTTTAATTCAAACTTTACAGCCTCTACATTCCGAGGGCCGATGCGCATTGAATCTTTATCTGATGTAAATTGAAACATCTGCGCACCCCCAGCAATTTTAGCCTTTAGTTTAAATTTTTGAACACCCTCTAGTTTTAATAAATCTATCATAGCTGAAATGCCTGTATCCGCAAATTTCGCTACATTTATTGACTCTGATCTACCAAGACTAGAGTCAGGTAGCATCACATGAATTAAACCAGCTATTTTCTTTGACTCATCGTATAAAATAACGCCGACACAAGAACCAAGCCCTGAAGTTCTAATCGTGTTTGGCAATTTCGCTACATCCATTTGAGCAATTCCAACTTTTATAACTTGACCATTCGTGTTAGTGTTTAGCATAGGCTATGAAACTCCTAATGCTTTAAAAATAGCATCAAAAGAATCAGGATCAGGTAGTAAGAAGAAATGTCCCCTTACTGTTTCATGATCCTCCACACCGTCTTCAAAAATGGATGTATTTATTACGATAACATTATCACTAACATGTGATAATTCAATTAAGCCAATACTGATAATAGCCCCAAACATATCTACACTTAAACCTGGCACAGTGGGATAAATTTTTAAATTTGTAAAGTCTGATAACGCTGATAAATAAGAACCAGATAAAATATTCCCCATTTCCTGCATAGCAGATAAACCTAATTCAGAAACAGGTGGTTTTTTAAAGTCGAATGATTCATCCTGTATTAGACGACGGATAAAGCGATTAGCTTGTTCGATAGGAAGAATGAAGAACATGCTCCCTTCAGCATCACCTTCGATGCGTAAAAAAATCCCAACAACGACGTTTTCAGAGCCACCAGCCAGTTCCATCATGTCATTAAATGACACCATTTCAACTTTCGGTACACGCATATCGATTTTTTTACCAAGCAAATTGGAAAGTGCCGTCGCAGCATGTGCGGCACCAATATTTCCAATTTCCTTTAATACGTCTAAATGTAGTGATGTAATCTTTTGATTAAATGTCATAATCGTATCCCTACTTTAGTGGATTTAATACTTTCTCTAAATGCAATAAAATTAATAATCGTTTATCGATTTTCGCGACGCCAGAAATAAACTCTTCTTCAAGAGACCCTACTACTTCTGGTTGTGGTTCAATTGAGCTTGCTGGAATATCCAACACATCATTAGCTGAATCTACAACAAAGCCCACTTCCATGTCTTCTAATGAAATAATAATAATACGAGTAGTTTCTTCATGTTCAGAAATTGGCAACTCAAAACGTTCCCGTAAATCAATAATCGGTGTTACGACTCCTCGTAAATTAATAACGCCTTTTACATATTTCTCTGTTTTAGGTACCCGTGTAATATGCATGAGTTTCTCGATACCTTGAACATGTGATACAGGAATGGCATATTCCTTATCTGCTAATTGGAAAACAATCACTTTTATATTTTCTTGTTCAACTGCATTTGTCATGGTTAACACCTCTCTTATTCATTCACCTTATTTAATAAGTGCATTGCAATCGACAATTAAGGCTACTTTACCGTTACCTAAAATTGTTGCACCTGAAATTGCAAAGATATTCGTTAAGTAGTTTCCTAATGATTTCAGAACAATTTCTTGTTGGCCAATGAATGAATCTACAACTAAACCAGCAAGTTTCTCGCCTTTACGAACAATTACTACTGAATGGAATTCATCATCTTGTAGCTCTTTACGAGGAACCTCAAAAATTTCCTCTAAGAATACAAGTGGAACCACTTTTCCACGGAAGTCGATTACCTTCTGGTTATGAGCATTCATAATATCTGATGAACGGATAATCGAAGTTTCAATAATTGATGAAAGTGGTATCGCATAAATTTCTTTTTCTATTTCCACAAGCATTACAGAAATAATCGATAATGTTAGCGGCAATTGAATAGAGAAAATAGAGCCTACATCTTGTGTAGATTCAATCGAAATGTTTCCACCTAAAGATTCAATCGTTGTTTTTACAACGTCCAATCCTACACCACGACCAGATACGTCAGAAATAACATCTGCTGTTGAGAAACCAGAGGCTAAAATTAGCTCATTGATTTGATTATCTGTCATTGCAAGTGATTGTTCATGCGTAACGATTCCTTTTGAAATCGCTTTTGACAGCACTTTATCACGATTAATGCCAGCACCGTCATCTTCAATTTCGATAAAGACATAGTTACCGCTATGATAAGCACGTAATACTACTGTGCCTTCTTCTGGTTTCCCTTTCGCACGGCGTGCAGTAGGGTTTTCAATACCGTGATCGACAGAGTTACGGATTAAGTGAACAAGTGGATCTCCGATTTCATCGATTACTGTGCGATCAAGCTCTGTTTCCGCACCAATAATTTCAAGGTTAATTTTCTTATTAAGGTCACGTGATAGCTGACGAATCATTTTAGGGAAGCGATTGAATACCGTTTCAACAGGTACCATGCGCATAGTTAAAATGATTGTTTGTAAATCACCCATTATTCGACTCATTCGTTCTACTGTTTCGTTTAGCTCACCGTGATTGACTTCTGTCGAGATTGATTGTAGGCGTCCACGATCAATTACGAGTTCTTCAAATAAATTCATTAAAATATCCAGACGTTCGATATTTACACGGATTGTTTTGTTTCCTACAGGCGCATGACTTTTATCAGCTTTTGCAGGCGCTGTAGATTTTGCTGGTGCAGGTTTAGTCGTTGTTGTTTCTACCGCTTCAACTGCCGCAATTGCAGTAGCTGCAGCTTCCTGGCTTGCCTCGTATTGTTGTTTTTCACTAAATTGTTTTTGGTTAATTGAAGCAACTTTTACTTCCTCAACCTCAGAAACCTTCATTAACTTCTTCTGCATATCTTCTGCTGATTCTTTCGTTACGAATGCTACGTAAAATTGCTGATCGAATTGTTCATCTTCAAGCTTCTCAACAGATGGTGTTGATTTAATAACATCTCCATCTTTTTCAAGAATCTCAAACACCATGAATACACGCGCTGCTTTTAATAGACAATCTTCACGAAGACTTACTGAAATTTCAAATGCATTAAAGCCTTGTTCAGCAGATTGTGTAATAACCGTTTGCTCAAAGCTGTCGTATTCTAACACACTAGATACTTGTGGTTTTTCTTCAGCTGCTACAGTTGCTACAACTTCACGAGCTGCTTCCTCACCAGATTCAATACGCTTTAATTGCGCTACTGTAGAGGACACATCGCGTTTACCATCTCCACCATTCGCAATATCCATCACCATTTCTTCTAAATGATCAACAGATTCAAATACGATATCTAAAATTTCTGGTGAAACATGAATTTTTTCATTTCGAATTGCATCTAGCACATTTTCCATCTTATGTGTTAAATCCGCTAAGTCTTCGAAGCCCATAGTCGCTGACATACCTTTTAATGTATGCGCTGAACGGAAAATTTCTCCAACGATTGCCAAATCATCAGGGTTTTTTTCTAGTTCTAATAAATGCTCACTACATGCTTGTAAATGCTCTTTACTTTCTTCGATAAACATCTCTAAATATTGATTGACTTCCATTAAGAGGACACCCCTTTTAAGGCAAATATTTCATAATTGTTTGTGCAATATCATCTACATCAGCGACTTCATCGACAAGCTGCGTTTCCACCGCAGCTTTCGGCATACCATACACTATGCAAGTTTCAGCTGACTCTGCAATAGCAATCACATTACCGGTATTTTTTAATGCTTTTAGCCCGTTTGAACCATCATAGCCCATACCCGTCATAATGACTGCTACCTTATCAAAATCTTTAAATTGACTTACATCTTCAAACATCACATCTACAGATGGGCGATGGCCAGAACGTGGTGGTTCTTGATTATCTAGAACGATGCCATATGAGATTCCTACTTTTCTTAACCTTAAATGGTATCCTCCAGGTGCAATATATGCCACGCCATTTTGTAAAATATCGCCTTGCTCTGCTTCCTTCACTGTTATCTCGCTCAATTGATCGAGGCGAGAAGCTAATGACTTTGTAAACCCAGCCGGCATATGTTGGACAATTAGAATCGGCGCTTGAATTGATTTTGGAATTTTTGTAATAACTTCTTGTAGCGCACGTGGTCCACCTGTAGATGTACCAATTAACACTATTTTTTTGCTTACTTTACTCCATTCACTATGTGGCTTCGCAACATTTGCTACAGTCGAAGGCACATTGAATGATGGTGACACTTTTCGTTCATTCGTTAATTCTTTTCTTATAGTAGACGGTGATACATTTGGTTCTTGTTGTCTTTTGCTACTCGAATGTTTTTTTAGTTTAGTAATAGGTACCAACGAGGCTTGTTCCACTTTATGGACAAGTTCAGATTGGATTTTATGTAAATCAAGTGAAATTGTTCCGCTAGGTTTCGCAACAAAATCAACTGCTCCATACTCGATTGCAGTTAGTGCATTTTCAGCACCTCTTTGGGTTGTACTTGAAAGCATGACGACAGGCACTGGACAAATTGTCATAATTTCATTTAATGCATCGAGTCCATTCATTTCAGGCATTTCAATATCCATTGTCACGACTGTTGGTTTTAATGTTTGGATTTTCTTTATCGCATCTTTTCCGTTTCGTGCTGTTCCAACTACTTCAACCTTCGAGCTACCAACAAAAAAGTCACTAATTAGCTTTCTCATAAAAGCAGAATCATCGACAACTAAAAGCTTGCTTTTATGTAAAAAGTCCAATTAATCACGCCCTTTCGAAAAAATATTTCTAAGTTTAGATAAGAATTTACTTGCTGACTGTTCATGTGCATGCACTTCCTCCATACGTTGTTCCATAAAACGAGCCACTATCAGTTGAAGTGTCTTAGAAATAAGTGCTTCTGGATATGCGATTGAAAAAGGCACTTGCTCGCGCACAGCTTTACGCACAACCGGATCCTCAGGTAATGAGCCCAATACTGTAACCTCTTTGTCTAGAAAACGTTTCATCGTAAGCCTTAAACGTTCAATCGTCTCGACACCTTCTTCTTTAGAAAAAGCACGATTACAAAGTATATAGAATTGCTTATCCATATCTCGTACGTGAATATATTTCATCATCGAATAGGCGTCTGTAATAGAGGTTGGCTCCGCTGTGGTAATTACAATAATTTCATCAATGGATGTTAGTAATTCTAATGACCAATTAGTCGCACCCGCGCCCATATCAAATAAAATATAGTCGAAGTTTTTTTGGAGTTGTTCAAAAGCATGAATTAACCTTTCAAACATCGCTTCTGACCACTCGAGCACGCTCGACATGCCAGAGCCTCCTGAAATACATTGTAAACCATGTGGACCTTCAAAAATTACCTCATCTAGTAATTTTTTTCCTTCTAAGTAATCTTTCAAACTATAAGAAACATTTTTTCCAATTAAAATATTAATATTTCCCATACCAATATCCATATCTACAATTGCTACTTTTTTGTCCTTACTCGCTAAATTAATTGCAAAGTTCATTGAAAAGTTACTTTTACCAACTCCACCCTTACCGCTCACTACAGCAATGGTTTTGCCTAATTCACCTTGCCGCTTAAGCATTTTCAAGCGTAATGTTTCTGCTTGATCCCTCATTTTTCTTCACCTTGGAAAAACAAATTAAGCACTGCTTCTAAATCAGCTTCTTCAATATCTTCTGGTACTTCTTGACCATTCGTATAGTAAGCAAGTCCTTTATTATATTTAATCATTAAATTAATCATTGTGCCAATAGAATTTGTTTCATCGATCTTCGTAAAAATGAATTTTTCAATTGGTACGCCTTTAAATTGGTCAATAATATTAGTCATATCCTTTTCTTTTGCCGTCATAGCAAGCACTAGGAAGGATTCAGCCTGATCATCAAACTTAATAAGACGCTGTAAATCATCTACATATTTTACTTCTTTATAATTTCGTCCAGCTGTATCGATAAAGACTAAATCTAAATGGGACAATCGTTGCACAGCTTGTTCAAAATCTGTCGTGTTATAGGCAATTTCGACAGGTGCTTGCAAAAGTCCAGCATACGTTTTTAACTGCTCAATGGCAGCTATTCTGTAAGTATCTGTTGTAATAAAGCCTATTTTTTTCTTTTTCTCTAAAACCGCTCTTGCTGCCATTTTAGCAATTGTCGTTGTCTTGCCGACACCAGTTGGACCAAGAACATTAATAAATTTACGTTCATACGATAGGCCACCCATCGGCAATCCCTCTAGTTGTTTCCGCAACAAGTTTTTTGTAATTAACTTGCATTGTGAAAAATTAATATCTGAAGCTTCTTTAAAATGCGTAAAAAGCTCATCACCAATCGTTGTGATGAGCTCCTCATTTAGCTCTTGCTGTCTTAAGTATTCAATGAAGGGTAAGAGTTCATCCGGATATTGAGCTTGGCTAGCCTTCTTGTGCATAGATTGCATTATCGATTTTAAATCTGCAATTTCCTTTCGCAGTTCTTCAGACATACCTGTCCCATCTTGGGAAGATGGTTCATACTTAGGCTGAGCATGCTGAATTTTAGCTTGCACAGCATTTGTAATCTCTTGTAAACTAGCATTTTCTTTTTTAACGGGTATTGAAGGCACATTAACAGGTGCGGGAGCCGTATAACTCGGCTCCATTGAGTCAATCCCTGCAACAACCTCAAAATTTTTCTTTTTTACAAGCCCAAAAAGTTTCTTTGTTACTACTACTTTTGAATTCAAAATGACAGCGTCCTCGCCTAAATCAGCACGTACTAGCTTCATTGCCTCTGGTATGGAAGATGCATAATATTTTTTCATTTTCACTCAACGTTCACCACCCCAACACTTTGAATTTCAATAGAAGCATCTAGTTCATTATAAGATAGTACTGGAATCTGCGGGAAATAACGTTCTGTCAGCTGACGTAAATACATACGAACTGCTGGAGAGCATAAAATAATAGCAGATTGTTCCATAAAGGACACGCGCTCTACCTCAGATGCAATGGTCTCTAAAACCGTTTGAGAATCTTGTGGATCCATCGCTAAATAATTACCGTGATCCGTTTGCTGAATGCTATCAGCAATCATTTTCTCTACTTTACCCGATACAGTAATGACTTTCAATGACGAGCTGCCACCTACATATTGTGATGTAATTTGACGAGCTAATGATTGACGCACATACTCTGTTAATATATCGGTATCACTTGTTAATTTTGCATAGTCAGCCAATGTTTCGAAAATAATTGGTAAATTACGTACCGAAACATTTTCTCGAAGAAGCTTGCCCAAAACTTTTTGGATTTCGCCTGTAGACAATGGAGCAGGAGTCAACTCTTCGACTAATATTGGATGTGTTTCTCGTAAATGATCGATTAATTGTTTCGTTTCTTGACGTCCTAAAAGCTCATGCGCATTCGCTCGAATAATTTCGGTTAAATGAGTTGATACAACACTCGGTGGATCAACAACCGTATAGCCAGACATTTCAGCGTCCTCTTTTACTTGCTCAGTAATCCATTTTGCAGGTAGACCAAATGATGGTTCAACGGTATCAATACCCTCTATTGAATCATCATCTCCAGGGCTCATTGCTAAATAATGATCGAGTAAAAGCTCTCCCCGAGCCATTTCATTACCTTTAATTTTAATTCGGTATTCATTTGGCTGTAATTGAATATTATCGCGAATACGAACAACCGGAATGACAATCCCTAGTTCCAATGCTAGCTGACGACGAATCATGATGACACGATCCAATAAGTCTCCACCTTGAGCAGCGTCCACTAAAGGAATTAAGCCGTAGCCAAATTCAAATTCAATTGGGTCCACATTTAATAAATTCACAACATTTTCAGGGCTCTTCATGCCGTCTGTTGCCACTTCTTCCTCAATTTCAAGTAACTCTTCCTCATCCTCTGGCTTTTTACGATCCATCATGTATGCACCGACAATTAGTGAAACACCGATCGGTAACGTTACCCAGTTAGGAATTGGCGTGAATAAACCTAGTAAAACAATAGTACCCCCAGCAACATATAGAAGCTTTGCTTGCGCGAATAATTGTCCTGTAATATCTTCTCCTAAACTTCCTTTAGAAGATGCGCGCGTTACAACAATCCCTGTTGCTGTTGAAATAAGAAGTGCAGGGATTTGCGATACAATACCATCACCAACTGTTAGCTTTGAGAAATGGGTTGCTGCTTCGGCAAACGGTAAGCCCATTTGTACAACACCAATAATAATACCAAATAATAAGTTGATGATAACCATCACCATTGAGGCGATTGCATCCCCTTTAACGAATTTCGTAGCACCATCCATCGCTCCATAGAAATCCGCTTCACCCGCAACTTTATCACGTCGTTCACGTGCTTCTCGTTCAGAAATAACACCTGCATTTAAATCCGCATCAATACTCATTTGTTTACCTGGCATCGCATCAAGAGTGAATCGAGCAGCTACCTCTGCAACACGTTCCGCCCCTTTTGTAATAACGATAAACTGAATTAATACAAGAATTAAAAACACGACTAAACCTACGAGAATATTCCCGCCAACTACGAAATCCCCGAAAGTTTCAACAACTGAACCAGCGTCTCCATTTGCTAATATTGCACGCGTTGTGGAAACACTCAATCCAAGTCGAAACAGGGTCAACAGTAAAATAACGGAAGGGAATATAGAGAAATCCAATGCTTCCTTCATACTCATTGCTGTTAAAAGTACTATTAATCCTAACGTAATATTAATGACGATTAAGAAACTTAGCATCCACGGAGGAAGAGGGATGATGAGCATCGCAACGATTAAAATAACCGCACCTAAAACCCCTATATCGCGAACCTTCATTTGTGTCCCTCCTACAAAAAAGCTTTAAATTTTCCGCTTAATACGATATACATAAGCGAGTACTTCTGCTATTGCTTTGAAAAACTCTTCTGGTACTTGATCGCCTATTTCTACCTGATCATACATAGCGCGTGCTAATGGTCTATTTTCTACCATGATGACATCATGTTCTTTAGCGATCAGTTTAATTTTTTGAGCCACAAAGTCAGTTCCCTTTGCCACTATACGTGGGGCTTCCATACTATCCTCATCATACTTCAGAGCGATCGCATAGTGAGTTGGGTTGGTGATAACCACATCTGCGTTCGGAACCTCTGACATCATTCGACGCATCGCCATTTCGCGCTGACGTTGTTTGATTTTTGATTTAATGAGCGGATCACCCTCACTATTTTTATATTCATCTTTTATGTCTTGCTTAGACATTTTAAGATTTTTTTCATACTCATGTTTTTGATACATCCAGTCCAATAAGGATACACATAGTAACACAAGAGAAGCCGCGATACCCATAATGCCAACTAGTTTGCCAACAGTAATAAGGGTCACCCACGGACTTTTAAAAGATAGAGCTAATACTTCATGTAAATTTGACCATACGATAATTGTTGTTACCCCACCGATAAAGGTGATTTTTAATACTGATTTTAAAAGCTCTACAATGGCTTTTACTGAAAAAATTTTCTTTAATCCTTTAATAGGATCCATCTTTTTTAAATCGAATTTCATCGGCTCTAATGTGAATAAAAAGCCAAATTGTAGAAAATTGCCCGCTAATGCTCCTACTAAAGCAATCGCCATTATCGGTACGATAACATAAGCCATTTCTACTAATGTTTCGATAAATAGATGCATTACACTATCTATCGTAAGTGTTTCTACACGTATGTTATGGATAAATGTTTGCCTAAAAAAAGATAAAAGCTCATCTCGCAATGATCCCGCAAAGAAAAAAAGAAAGATAAACACCATGAGCATAACAATCGCACTCGATATGTCCTGACTCTTTACGACCTGCCCTTTTTTTCTTGCATCTTGTCTTTTTTTAGGTGTCGCTTTTTCCGTTTTTTCACCTGCAAAAAACTGTAAATCTAAGTCCAGTAGTAGCAACATGTTATCCACCACCTAAAATTGCCATTAAATCGCGCATACCGTAAATCATAATTGTAATCAACTTTTGTATGACTTGTACCATAACCGCCATCATCGTGAATAGCACTAAAAAACTGACACCAATTTTAATGGGAAAACCGACAACAAAGATATTTAATTGCGGGACAGTTTTTGCCGTGATTCCTAGCGCTAAATCCACTAAAAACAACGTTGCTACAACAGGTGCTGCCATTTGAAAAGCGATGGCGAAGACTGCAGTAAATGTTGTCATAACAAACTGGATATAGTCATCTTTCGCGAAATCTGGAAATCCCTGATCTATAGGTAAAAACTGATAACTATAGTAAATTCCATCTAGAATCATATGATGGCCATCTATTGCTAATAAAAATAGTAACGCCAATGTATTAAAAAATTGACCAATTAGTGGGCTTTGTGCACCAGTTTGTGGATCAATAATATTGGCGATGGCAAATCCCATTTGGAAATCTATAAAGCTTCCGGCAATTTGTATCGCCGACATGATGATATAGCCTACTAGACCTAGTAACAATCCAATAAGGGCTTCTTTCATCACTAAAAGTATGTAATCACCATTAAAAAGAAATGGCTCTACGTCGATTGTATAATACATCATCCAAGCTAAAACGAATGCGAGGGCAATACGTACTTGCTGCGGAATCGTTTTATATGAAAAGAAAGGTACTGTAACAAAAAAAGCCGTTACACGCACAAGCACTAATAAGAATACCGTTATTTGGGGGACTAGTTCATTCATGCACTCACCCTATATAACGCGTTAAATTCTCAAAAATATCTCTCGCATAGCTTGTTACTTGAGATAACATCCATGGACCAAAGAAAACGATGCCCACTAATACTGCGACGATTTTTGGAACGAATGCTAATGTTTGCTCTTGAATTGATGTTGTTGCTTGAAATATACTTACCGCTAAACCTGAGATTAAAGCAATTAATAATAGCGGTCCGCTTGTTAGAAGGATAATCATAATGGCACGCTCTGCAATTGAAATAACCATTTCACCTGTCATACTGTATCATCCCCTAAAAACTTTGTAGTAATGATTTCATTACGAGGTACCAGCCATCGACGAGTACAAATAATAAAATCTTAAACGGTAATGAAATCATAACCGGTGGTAACATCATCATCCCCATCGACATTAATGTACTTGCTACAATCATATCGATTACTAGGAATGGGATAAAAATCATAAAACCAATTTGGAATGCTGTTTTAATTTCGCTTAATGCGAAGGCAGGTACAAGCATAGTCAGAGGTATATCCTCTACCGATGCTGGTTTTTCTGCTTGATTGTATTGTAAAAACAAATCTAAATCTTTTTGCCTCGTTTGTTTACTCATAAATTCTTTAAAAGGCACACTAGCTTTCTCATATGCTTCTTCCAGCCCTATTTCTTCAGCAAATAATGGCTGTAATGCTTCTTTATTGACCTCTTGAAAAGTAGGAGCCATGATAAAAAATGTTAAAAACAAGGCAAGACCAACAATAACCTGATTTGGTGGCATTTGTTGTGTCGCTAAAGCTGTACGTACAAACGAGAGCACAATGACAATTCGCGCAAAGGAAGTCATCAAAATTAAAATACTCGGTGCAAGTGACAGTACAGTTAATAATAATAGGAGCTTAACAGAGGTTGAGACATTTGTCGGATCGCTGTTGGAAAAATAATTGACTATATCATTCATTTATCATCATTCTCCTTTTGCTTCCATCTCTCTATTTCTTCACTACGCTCCTGTTTAATTTCAGAAATCTTCTTTTCAAAAAGTTCACCAAACGAATCTTGCTTTTGAAGTGTTGATGAATTTTGTTTATTTTTTCTCTTAAGCTTTGAAAATACTTCTGCTATATAAGGTGATGTTGCCGCATATTCCTGTTTTTCGTTATATAGTGAAAGCAGTGCTTCAACTTCCTGCGGATCGGTAATCTCACGTAAAAGTTGGACATCATCACCGACACCAACTAAATAAAGTGATTTTCCTATTTGCAAAAGTTGAACAGACTTTTGTGCACCTAACGATAAACCGCCTAAATTTTGTACCATTTGATTTCGTTGAAAAGTTAAATTTCTTTTATTTAGAAACTTCATCAACCCATAAAATAAAGCTACAACAAAAATAAGCGCCAAAACCATTTTTATGTATTCCCATGCAGAAACATCTCCAGCTGCTGAAACAACCGTATCTTCCTTCGCAGCTGGATCTGTATTATCCTTACATTCCTCTGGTTTTTTCATACAATACTCAATACTATTTGTATCAGAGTCAGCATAAACAGAAACTGTTGGTGGGTACACAAATAGGAAGGTTAATAGAAATGCGAAAATCATCGTTACACGAAATGATTTTAACATTTGCATGAAATCATCCTAGTGCTTTTTGAATCGCTTCAATTACACGATCTGCTTGGAAAGGCTTAACAATAAAGTCTTTCGCACCAGCTTGAATTGCATCGATTACCATCGCTTGTTGTCCCATTGCTGAACACATGATTACAGTTGCACTCGGATGTGTACTTTTAATAGCTTTAAGAGCTGCAATACCATCCATTTCAGGCATTGTAATATCCATTGTTACTAAATCTGGCTTTAATTCGTTGTATTTTTCAACAGCCTGTAGACCATCGGCAGCTTCCCCTACAACTTCAAATCCGTTTTTCGACAAAATATCCTTGATCATCATGCGCATAAATGCAGCATCGTCTACAATCAAAATTCTTTTAGACATGGTTAACTCCTCCAATTGAAACTATCTTAAATTATTTAAACGCTCTGCTTGACTTAAAACATCTGTAATGCGTACGCCGAAGTTTTCATCAATAACAACAACTTCGCCCTTTGCAATTAAACGACTATTTACTAGAATATCAACTGGTTCCCCTGCTAATTTATCTAATTCAATAATCGATCCACTAGCTAGTTCTAAAATCTCTTTAACAGAACGTTTCGTACGTCCTAACTCTACAGTAACTTGCAATGGAATATCAAGTAGCATATTTAAATTTCTAGCCTCAGATTGAGAGATTACATTTGGATCAAAGCTAGCAAACTGTGCCTGTTGAACATTTACAGGTTGTACTGGTCTTTGTTGCGTATGAATTTGTTGCTGCTCTTGATACATTGGTTGCTGCTCTTGATACATCGGCTGTTGCACTGGCGTTGCTGGTTGTTGATATACAGGTTGCTGTGCTGGTGGCGCTGTATGTTGAACAGGTGGTGGTGCGATAGGCGCTTCTGGAGCAATTGTGGCTGCAACTGGCTCTTCAATCGCCTCTGTTTCTCCTAATAATGACTTTACAATGTTTTGACTAAACTTAAGCGGTAATAATTGCATTAAGTTTGAATCAATTAAATTACCAATTCGAAGTCGGAATGAAACTTTTACAAGTAAATCATCTTCAGGAATATTATCTCGACCTTCATTTTGTGAAATATTCATTAAGTCGATTGTCGGTGGCGAAATATCCACTTTTTTGTTGAATACCGTCGACATCGATGTAGCAGCTGAACCCATCATTTGATTCATTGCTTCTTGCACTGCGCTTAGCTGAATTTCACCTAAGTCAGGTTTAGGATTTAAGCCGTCCCCACCTAACATTAAATCTGCAATAATCGCAGCATCTGATTGTTTAATAACAAGTAAGTTCATACCTGTTAAACCGATTGTATATTCAACTTGTACCGCTACATACGGATGAGGAAATTCCTCTTCTAATTTATTGCGGTTAATCATGGAAATACTAGGTGTAGTAATATCTACTTTTTGACCTAATAACGCTGAAAGAGCAGTAGCTGAACTACCAAAAGATATATTTCCTACTTCACCTAGTGCATCTTGAGCAAACGAATCAAGGTAATCCTCTACTCGTATTTCATTTGTTTCTTCTTTTGTAGAAGCTTCGCTGTCGTTTATTCTATCCTCCAACGTTTCGCCCCTTAATAACGCTTCAATTTCTTCTTGGGAGAGCATTTCATCACTCATCTTCGTCTCCTCCTTTCAAAGGGTCGATAATCTGGATTGCTAATTTTTTACCCTGTTTTCCGGGTTGTACTGTGAATTTAGGCAATGTACCTACTTTCAGCAGTAAAGGATCATCAATTTTTTGTTCTAATTGAATAACATCACCGATTTGCATCATCAGGAAGTCTTCAATTGTGATATCCGTAACACCTAACTCTACAGAAAGAGGTAATCTAGCTTGTTTAACACGTGTTTCAAGCATTTTTGTTTGCTCAGGTGACATCTCTTTTGTATTTGTTTGCATCCAATAACGTACAGATAGATTCGGTACGATTGGCTCCAATACAACATGCGGGATACAAATATTAATCATACCGCTTGTCTCACCAATAATTGTATTCAAAGAAATGACGACTACCGTTTCATTTGGTGAAATCATTTGTAAAAATTGAGGATTTACCTCAAGTTCTACTAGAATCGGGTCGATTTCAGCAACATTTTCCCATGCTTCGCGTAAATTGTCGAATGAACGTTCGAAGAGATTTGTCATAATTTTAGTTTCAATTTCAGTTAAGTTATCAACATTACTATGACTCGCTCCACTACCCCCCATTAAACGATCCAACATCGAATAGGCAATGTTTGGGTTTATTTCCATCAATATATTACCATCAAGCGGTGGCACTTCAAACACATTAATGAGCGTCATATTCGGAATTGATCGAACAAACTCTTCAAAGGGTATTTGGTCTACTGATGCTACTGTAATTTGCACGTAGCTTCTTAACTGTGCAGAAAAGAAGGTAGTTAGTAATCGTGCAAAATTCTCATGTATTCGGGTCAAACTTCGGATTTGATCTTTAGAGAAGCGCAACGCTCGCTTAAAGTCATAAACTTTAACCTTTCGTACCTCGTCCTCTTTTTTCATGTCATCCGCTGACATTTCTCCGGTCGAGATTGCGGAAAGTAGCGCATCTATCTCCGATTGGGATAACACATCTCCTGCCATTTGCCCACCTCCATTTCAAGCAGTTTCTAATTTTTATTGAAAGATGTAGGAGGTAATATATACTTGTTGAATTTCTCCCTCTTGCATCAATTCATTTAACTGTGTTTTTAATGCCTTTTCAAACATTATTTTTCCTGCCTTGCCATCCAAATCTTTTTGCTCCATTTCTGAAAGCTCTTGAATAATTAAATTATTCGTTTGGAAATCACGCTTCTTTAACTCTTCAGCAGCGTCCTTGCTAGAAGTTTGGATTTTTAGCGTCATGCGCACTACCCTTTTATCAGCAAGATTTGTCATAATTTCAGGAACATCAACAGATGCTTCTACAATATCGTCTATTGATGGTTCAAGAGATGCTGCAGGCTTATTGAATTGAGTAAATAATACAAACGCAATAACTCCAATAAGTATAATCGCCACTAGTACGATGATGATCATCGTTAATACTTTATTATTCTTCATCTTCTTCACCTCGTAGATGCGGGTTTGATAGTACTTGTATATTGTTATAAAAGGCTGTTACCTTTTGTCGCACCTCATCTTCACTCTGTAACACAATAATTTTTGTTCCAGTTGTTAAAGTAATAGTCGTATCTGGAAAAGATTCGACAGTTTCTATGTATAAAGCATTCAGTGTAAATGCTTTGCCATTTAGTCTTGTTAGTTCAATCATTGAAATAGGGCCGGTCTAGCATGAGAGCCGGCCCGACCCTCCCTCATATTGAAAATTATGTTTTAGAGCTCAAACGCATCTACAACTAACCCTTTACGGATTCGCTAAAATTACACTAGCATACATTTAGTAGTTTAATATCTTAACGCGTAACCTTATAGATTCTTGCGTTCAAGACTAGAAATAACTAATTACTATCGTTTTAAGTTTACTAATTCTTGTAGAACTTCATCTGATGTAGTGATAATACGTGTATTTGCTTGGAATCCACGCTGTGCTACAATCATCTCTGTAAATTCTTCTGAAAGATCGACATTGGACATTTCAAGCGCCCCTGCCGTAATTGAACCCATACCAGCTACTGTTGCTACTTGGCCATAAGGTTGACCTGAGTTGGCTGTTACTTGGAAATAGTTACTTCCTACTTTCTCAAGGCCACCAGCATTTGGGAACTTAACCATAACAATTTGACCCGCGTATTGTAAATATCCATTTGCATCTACATATTGAACTGTTCCGTCTTGACCGATACTTACAGATTTAGCTGTTGTCGGGATTTTGATTGGGTTGTTATCTTCAAAAGTAAATGTATCATTTTCCCCTAATAAATCCTCAGTTTCACCGTTCAGCGGGCTTGCTTCTTTATCTGCCTCGGCATTACTTTCAGTAGAGTCAGTTTCATACAATGTATCATTTGCATGACCAACTAAATATTTCCCTTCAGCATTGACTAAATAACCTTCGTTATCCATGTAGAAATTACCTGCACGTGTATAAACAACATTTGTATAGCCTTCTGCAACGCCATCAGTATTTGAAACGGAGTCAGCTACCATAAAGAAGCCTTCACCTTGAATAGCTAAATCCAATGGTCGATCTGTCGTTTGGCGTGAGCCAGAACCGTGAACTGTATCAATTGCCGCAAGTGTTGAACCAAGACCTACTTGTAAAGGGTTTGTACCACCACGAGTAGTAGTTGCAGCTGAAGCACCTGCGCTTGTTTGAGATAGGATGTCTTTGAAAATAACGCGTCCTTTTTTAAATCCATACGTGTTAACATTGGCAATATTATTCCCGATAACATCTAGCTTTGTTTGGAAGTTTTTAAGACCTGAAATACCTGAATACATAGAACGTAACATAAGTTGTCGTTCTCCCTTCATTTTTTGAATTGCGTGCCTCTATCAGTCAGCACACATAGGCTTCCTTACATTAAGAAGGTCCAGCCTTAAAGCACGATTGTGCCATCAATATTAGTAAACAGTTGTTGCTTTGCTTCCGTGCGATCCATTGCTGTAATGACAGTAGCATTTTTAGCACTGACAATTAGAGCCGCTTGATCCATCAAGACTAATGGTTGTTTGACACCTTTTGAATGTGCCTCAAATACCTTGTCAGATACAACCCGCCATTCCTGTTCAGTAATCGCAATATTACGCTCTTTAATGCGTTCATTTGCATGCTTACTTACTTTTAGCTCCTGTTGATTCGTTGCCTCTTGTAAATGAGCACTAAACGATTGCTGGGTATTGATAGGTGTAGTTTGCGTTTGACGAATAGTTGGATGCAATGGGACACGATGAATTGAAAATTTATCCATCTTTCTCCACCACCTTTATTCGCTTATTACTGTAAATTCTTTCCCTGCTAGTTTTTTACCATTATCTAATTCGTAATAAATAATACCATCTTTGTTTGATACAGAGACGATACGCCCTTGTACATCTTGCTCTCCGTCATTGTAAGTGACATTTTTGCCAATTAGCTTACTCGCTTGTACAAGTGGTGATTCAGTTGATGTATTGCTCTCACCTGTACTTGTATCTTTATTACCTAAAATCGCTGAAATGTTTCCAGGATAGATTTCCTTGCCATCATCTAAAATAAATACTGCTTCTCCATCAACAAATTTTAATGATTGGATAACGCCCGTACCTTCATTTATAACTGGCTTATTATCTTTATCTACTTCTTCTGTAAGTTCATGCCATTTTACTTCTTTTCCAACAAATGATGTATAGTTCATAAGCTGCGTTTGTTGTTGCGACATCAGTAATGACTCCATTGCCTTTGTCATATTTTGCATTTGCTCCAAAGATGAGAACTGCGCCATTTGTGCAATGAAATCACGGTCATCCATAGGGTTTGTTGGATCCTGATGCTGTAATTGTGTAATCAATAGTTTTAAAAATGCATCTTTACCAAGTTCACTATTACCAGTTTGTTTTGTTGGTGCAGTATAGTTGGAATAGTAAAGGTCATTTGTAATTTTATCTGCCACGTTTACACCTCCTCGTTTTCTAAATAATCATTAAAGGACATACCATCTTCGCTGTCCTCTTTTTGCTGCTCTTGTTCTTCTTGCTGCTGTTGCCTAAAGAAGTTATTAAAGAAATTTTGATCACGTTGTTGTCTATCAGCATCCTGCAACGATTGCGCAATATCGAGTCGATCAACTTGGATGTTTTGCTGGACAAAGGCTTGCTTTAATTGGTGCGCTTGACTGTCAAGAAGCTCACGCCCATGTGCAGTTGAAGCTAGTAATCGAGCTGTTAAAACACCGTCATTTTGTACAAGTTCGATTCGAATGGTACCTAGATTTTCAGGATACAATTTTAACGTTAAACGCGTAATCCCTTGTGCATTCGAAATTTGAGCCTTATTGATGATTGCCTGCATTTCTTTCAGTAAAGCTTCCGACTGCGCTGGTTTAGCTGCTGGTAAAGTAACTTGGAATGTATCAGCTTTGGTTTGTACTGTATTAGCCGTCACCATTTCATTAGCACTTGTATCAGATTGTTTTGTCACTTGCACTTGTTGAATAACTTGCTGGAAACCTTGCAACGGTAATGTAACGGTTGTTTTTGTTGTAACTTGCTGCGCAGTTTGAATAGTTTCAACTTGTGTTTGTAACGCTGTTAAAAAATTATTAACGTTTGACAGTACATTTTCTTGAGACATCGTCAAATCCGATTTTTGACCAACTAACTGTGCTAATTTTAATACTTGTAGTAGCTTCGTAGCATCTTCTGAAGGTACTTGCCCTTCACCTTGCAACGCAGATACAATTTGCGTCTGTAACAATGGAGCTTGAGCGTCTACTAAAGCTAAAAGCTCCCATACATCGCTCGCTTGCTGATCTTCATTTAGTAATTGTTGAACCAATTTTTCTATTTGCTCTTTATCAACATTCAATGCAGCCATTAAATTTTCTAAATTTAACATTTCATCCATAGCTACTGCTTTGCCATCTTCCCCAACTTGAAGCATTAACAAGCCTTCATCATGTGGAATTTCTAGTAAATCTAGTAATTCTTCGATAGATTGACTATTTAACACCTTATCTAGCTCCGCTAACTTATCGTCACCTTGAGTATTATTACTTTGAGATGTTTTATTTTGTTGATTTGTTGAAGCAACAGCTTGTCCAAATACAGAACCAAATTTAGATATTTTATCTTTATCTGCTCCAGCATTTGTTTTCATCTCAGAACTGTTTGTTGACACAGCTTTCGAAGTAGCAGTACTTGGCTTCGTAGTATTTGGAGCACTCATGTTCATCAATGCAATATTCATGTTTTCACCTCCTTTACAAAAATGTTTTTTATTGTTTAGCCATCATTTCTGTATACTTTGCAGCATCTTGCGGATCCATTTTTTCTAGAATCGCTGCTAACTTATCCGGTTTCAAGCTCGATAAAATACGAAGTGCCTGTGCATCACTCATTTTTATAAGAACAGGTGCTGCCGCTTTAGGAGACATCTTATCAAAAGTAGACAAAATATCATTAAAGTCACGTTTCACATCATCTTGCTCTCTTTTTAATTTTTCAATTTCAAAGAGTAATCGCTCTTGCTCCGTCAGTAACTTTTCTTTTTCATTTGTAGTTGTATCTAATTTACTTTGCAATTGTGCAATTTCTGCTTCTTTTTCTTGTATTTCTGCCTGTAAGCCTACTACCTTGGAATCATCAATAACAAGGGCATCTTTTGCTTGTTGTTCTTCCGATTCAACAAAAGGTAGGTTACTTACTGCCTTTTTTCCTAAATCAAAGACGTTCGTATCCATTAACGTTGCCACAACGAGTAACACCGCTACCACGAACATAACAGGTATTAATATCCAGATGAAAAACTTTTGGAAACCTCCTGATTTACGTGTTGGCTGTTGTACTTCTAATTCAGTTTTAATACGGCTATCTCTTTTTGCCATGAAATCACCTGATTTCTTTCTTGAAATACGTAAGTGAAGATATTTCATCTAAAAATATGCTCTCAATGCGATCTTGTTCTTGTTGAAAAGACTTAAAATCTTTTTCGCGCATTTTTTCAAATTTACGTACTTCCAAGTTTTTTTCTAATAGTTTTTCTTCGTGCCAATTCATTTTTGAACGCGCCTGCACAACTTTTTGTTGCACATCCGCAATTGTCTTTTCAAGGCTATCAATAAAACGAGCATAGTGATGAATTTCCTCTATTGATGACCCTACAACTAAACGTTTCTGCTGAAATTCTATTAAATCCTCTTTCTTTTTCAGCAAGTCATAGAGCTTTGTTGCAACCTCTTCAAAAGAACGAACAGATTCCTTGTAGGCAATTTCAGTCTCGTTTTTTTCTTGCTCTCGAATGGTTAATACTTTTTCAAAACGATACATATAACTGACCATCCTACCTGCCACCACCGTTCGATAATGTAATTAACTCATTCTTACTTTCCTCAAGTGTCACCTTATCTAAATACCCTTGCTTTAAATAAGCTGTAATGAGTGGTTCATAATAAATTGCTTCATCAATTTCTTTTGAAGTCCCACGTTTATATGCACCGATATTTATTAAATCCTCTGATTTGTCATATGTATAATAGAGTTCCCGTAAACGCTCTGCTGCCTTTTTATGCTCCGGCTCTGCCACATGATTCATCAAACGACTGACACTTTTTAGCACATTAATAGCTGGATATTGACCTTTATTTGCAAGGTTTCGATCAAGTACAATATGACCATCTAAAATACCACGAACAGTATCAGCAATTGGCTCGTTCATATCGTCGCCATCTACTAATACCGTATAAAAGGCTGTAATAGAGCCTTTTTCATTTGTTCCAGTCCGTTCTAATAACTTTGGTAAAATCGCAAATACAGAAGGTGTATAACCCTTCTGAGCAGGTGGTTCTCCGGTCGCAAGTCCGATCTCACGTTGAGCCATTGCAACCCGCGTTACGGAGTCCATCATTAACATCACATTTAAGCCACGATTTCTAAAGTATTCTGCAATCGCTGTCGCTGTAAATGCTCCTTTAATACGCATAAGTGCGGGTTGGTCTGAGGTGGCTGCGACCACTATGGAACGGCTTAAACCTTCAGGTCCTAGATCTCGTTCAATAAATTCACGCACCTCACGACCACGCTCACCAACCAATGCAATAACATTTAAGTCAGCTTGCGTATTACGCGCAATCATACCTAAAAGTGTACTTTTACCGACACCAGAGCCAGCGAAAATACCTACACGTTGTCCATTACCGACAGTTAGCATACCATCAATCGCTTTTACACCCACCTCAAGTCGTTCATTTATTGGTGGACGAGTAAGTGGATTAGGCGGATCTTGCTCAGTAGGTACTGACATTAAACCCTTCGGTAACAATGTACCATCTATCGGATTTCCCATTGAATCTAGTACTTTACCAATTAGCTCTGGTCCAACTTTAATTTCAAGAGGTGCTCCTGTTCCTTCTACTAAGCAACCAATTGATATTTCACGGAGCGAGGTGAAGGGCATTAAAACTACTATTTCATCTTTAAACCCAACGACCTCTGCTAAAATGATTTGATGTCCGTTTTTCGACGTTTCAACATGAATTTTACATACATCACCGATGGAACTATCAGGACCTTGCGACTCAATCATTAAGCCGACAACTCTCGTTACTCTACCAAACTTCTTAAAAGTCGGTATATTAGGAATTTGTTCGATTAATTGAGCCGTTTTCATCTAGATCATTCCTTACTTTCTAATATTTCATGTAGCTTTAATCTTAATTCATTTAATTGCTCGTCAATACTAACAACAATTCGACCGTGATTTGTTTCTATATAACAATCTGTTTCTTTTTCGAAATCTTCATCTACAAAAATCATAAATGGTACATCTGTTGGGAACATTTCTGCCAATTCATCGCGATTCGATGTAATTAAACCATAGTATGTAGGAGAAACGTAGATTTTTATTTCCTTCATCTCTCTCGCTTCTTTAAGCCCTCTTTGAACGATTGATAGAAACAGTTCATCGTTTTGCTCTAACGAAGTCCCAATAATACGTTGCGCAGCAGTTAAACCTAGTTCCAAAATAATTGCTTCTTGGTCATCGATATATTTTTTTGCATTTTCCCCTGCTTGAGCGATGATTTCATTCGCTGTTTGAAGGGATTGTGCCATTGCTTCAGTGGCTCTATTTGTACCATCCTCATAACCTTGACCATACCCTTCATCATACGCTTCTTGTACGCGATTTGGGCGTTCTTCTTCCCAGCTTTGTTTCATATGCTCAATTTCTTGGAAGTGCATTTGCTTCTCTTGTTCAAAAGCTTCTCGTTCTACTTGAATTTTAGCTCTAGCCTCTTCAAGTAATCGATCACGTTCTGCAAATACATCTTCCATTGTCATATGATAATGGGATGTTTCATCTGTATCCATTTCGGGTAATTCAAACATATCACGAATTTGTATCTTCTTTACATTATCGCCATTGGACTGTGTATATACAGAACGGATGATTCTAGACAATGACGTCATCTCCTCCACCACGTGCAATAATAATCTCACCAGCATCCTCTAAGCGGCGAATAACAGCGACAATTCGTGATTGAGCTTCTTCTACGTCACGCAAGCGAACAGGTCCCATAATTTCCATTTCTTCTTTGAAAGTATCGGCCATACGTTGCGACATATTTCGGAAGATAATATCTTTTACTTCTTCGCTTGAAACTTTCATTGAAAGAAGTAAATCTTCGTTTTCACAATCACGAATAACACGCTGAATTGAACGATTGTCGAGCGTCACGATATCTTCGAATACAAACATGCGTTTCTTGATTTCTTCTGCAAGCTCTGGATCTTGAATTTCGAGTGCATCGAGAATCGTCTTCTCTGTTTGTCTGTCAACACCATTTAATACTTCAACGACTGCATCAATACCACCAGTTTCTGTGTAATCTTGCGTAACAGTGGATGATAGTTTTCGTTCCAATACAGATTCAATTTCACTAATTACTTCTGGTGAAGTTGATTCCATCATTGCAATACGTTTAGCAATATCTGCTTGTACTTCTTGCGGTAATGAAGATAAAATAACACCCGCTTGCCCTGCTTCTAAATAAGATAGAATAAGAGCAATTGTTTGTGGATGTTCATTTTGAATAAAGTTAAATATTTGAGCAGGATCTGCTCGACGTGCAAAGTCGAACGGTCGCACTTGTAAAGAGGAAGTCAAACGATTAATAATCGTTTGTGCTTGCTCCATACCTAATGCTTTTTCTAATACCGTCTTCGCGTAACCAATACCACCTTGTGTAATATAATCTTGCGCAAGGGCTATATTGTGAAATTCTTCAATAATTTCTTCTTTGACATTTGCTTCTACTTTTTTAACACTTGATATTTCTAACGTTAAACGTTCGATTTCTTCCTCAGTTAAATGTTTATAGACAGAAGCTGAAACCTCAGGCCCTAGTGAAATTAACAAGAGTGCGGCCTTTTGTTTTCCGGTTAATTCCTTATCTTTCTTGGACACAGCAGAACCTCCTAGTTAGTCTTCCGCAATCCAACTACGCAGTAACTTTGCAAAATCATCAGGCTTATCTTTCGCCATTTTTTCAAGTTGCTTACGACGCATTGTAGCTTCCGTTTCAATTTCTTCATTAATATCATCAATTATCAATTCTTCTTGTTCTTCTAGGATACTAAGCTCTTCTTCTTCTTTCGCACGTTTACGTGAACGGATGATGAAGAATGCCAGTAATAGAATAACAGCCAGTAAAATGCCTCCAACTACCCAAACCCACCATGGAATAACAGGTGTCTCAGGAGCAGTATCTGCCACTTTACCATTTAAAGGTTGGACTGAAACAGCCACTTTTTCATCTATTTGATCTTGTGTAAGTTCAGCAGCTACATCTTTTGAGATTGTTGTACGAACAATAGTACTTAAAATTTTCTCAATGTCTTGTCGAACACCATCTGGTAGAGATGCTGCGTCAGCAGCTGTTGGTGGCTCAACAATTACTTGGATACCGATATCTTGAATTTTATAAGGTGCCTCTTGAATATCTTTACGAATACGGTTGACGTCATTATTGATTGTTTCTTCCGTACGTTCGTAATCTCCATCTCCCGATGTACCTTCATTGTAAGTAGTGAAATTATCTGTTGTTGTTTCAGCTTCAGGTGTACCTGTTGCTGGGTTGCCAGTACCAGAATACTGCTCTGTAATACGTTGGGCGCTAATCGCAATCCCTTCCATATTCTCTTCATCAACTGGTGTCACTAAATTTTCTTCACGATTTTCCTTTTTAAAGTCAATATCTGTCGTAACAGAAACGATGACTTTATCTTGTCCCATTAAAGTACCTAGCATATTTTGCACTTGACGTTGCAAGTCACGTTCTACCAATTTCTTCATTTGCAATTGGCCTTCAGCTGTTGTTGTAGAAGTACCATCTGTCGATGTAGCATTCAAATCAAAGTACTCTGAATATTGGTTAGAGATAACAATATTATCCGTATTTAAGTTTGGGATACTTTTTGCTACTAAGTTGTACATAGTGGCAATTTGTTGCTCTGTAAATTTATAGCCAGGATCTGTGTTCAATACAATGGATGCAGTTGCATCTTCTTTTACATCTTTTATGAAGACTCCTTCTTCAGGAAGAGTAATCATAACTTTTGCATCTTTCACGCCTTCTAGATTTTTTATTAGTTTAGCAATTTCTGTTTCAGTCGCAGCTTTTTTCAATAAATTAAATTCGTTGTCTGTCATACCGAAACCAGAGCTATTAGCAAATGAGTAATCGATCGTTCCAGTTTGAGGATAACCATCGGATGCTAGTTGCACCAATAATGAATCGACTTGTTCTTCGGGTACTAATATGGACGTTCCACCTGGAGCAATCTCATATTTTACGCCTTGAGAATCCAAAGCTTCTTTTACTTGGCCGATTTCTCTTGTCGATAAATCTTTATAAAGCGGAACATATGTAGTTTTTGTTGCAAAAAATGTAATGATAGCTGCAAGTAATATTACACCTACTAAAGAACTAATCATTACTATTTTTTGTGTTTTACTCCGACTTGTCCAAAATTGGCTGGTGTCGTTTTTTATTTTCGTCAATCGTTCATTCATTATGAATCCTCCGGTTATAGTGAATAACCTAGCAATCAATAATTCGCGATAATAGTGGAATCCCATGAAAACTAATACTCTAAAAACTTTGTTTCCACGGGAAGCCTAACGAAATGAATTGGTGGCTTACTTCACCAATTCATTCTAATTAGACACTCATTCGCATTATTTCTTGGTAAGCTTCAATCACCTTATTGCGAACTTCAATTGTTGCGTTTAATGTAATGCTCGCCTTTTGAGATGCAATCATTACTTCGTGCAACTCCACATCTCCACCAGTAATTAGCTTTTGTGTAAGATTATCAGAAGTAATTTGCTGATCATTCACTTTCGCTATTGCCTCTTTTAACGAATTCGCAAAGCTTTGCTGGGCTTCGTAAGGTGTTGTATTTAATTTGTTTGTTTGATTTACAACCTGGGTAGGTGTCATTAGTGAAACGGACGAAATTGCCATTATGTATCCATCCTTTCTTTTTTATTATTTACCGATTTCTAACGCTTTTGTTAGCATAGACTTATTTGCATTTAAAACAGTTATGTTTGCCTCATATGAACGAGTAGCAGACATTAAATCTACCATTTCTTTTAATGGGTCAACATTCGGCATGCTGACATAGCCATCTGCATCTGCATCTGGATGTGTCGGATCATACACTAATTTGAAAGGTGTTTCAGTATCTTCTTTAATTTGCGAAACTTTCACACCATTCCCAACACCGCTTTTTGCATTTTTACCAATTGCCACATTTAAAAAATTCGAAAATCGTCCTTCTTGCGCAGAAAAAGTAACAGATTTCCGTCGGTATGGCTCCCACTCCCCGTTTACTTGTTTAGCGCGAGTAGTGTCTACGTTTGCCATATTCGAAGAAATAACATCCATTCGTAAACGCTGTGCCGTTAAGGCAGAGGCAGTAGTATTCATTCCATGAAAAATAGACATTTATTACTTACCTCCTTTAATAACAGTATTAAGCGTATTTAACTTTCCATTTACACGGTCAATCAAAGCATTGTAGTAGATTTGATTTTCCGCTAATTTCGTTTGTTCCGCATCCATATCTACAGCATTACCGTTATTTCGATATCGTAAGTTAGTAACATTATTGACACCTGGTGTCGATTGTTTAATTTCGAAATCATAATGTCTACTATCTGTTCGATATGCCGATATAGAAATTTGCTTCTCATTCTCCAACATATCTTTAAAACTTACATTTTTCGCCTTATAATTTGGTGTATCGACATTCGCAATATTATTTGCGATTGTTTTATGATTCAAAGTTGCATAGGAAAGTCCGTTTTCCAGGCTACTAATAGTTCCTCCAAATAAGTTCAAAACCATTCACCTCATTTAATTTCAATCTATGTACTTCTTAATTTATCCAATAATACAATTGTAATTAAGATGATACGTAGTGTCTATTGTCTTTTGTCATTTTTTAATAGTATATACGCCCTATTTTTTAAGTTTGTTAACCAGGACAAATATGCCCCATCCCTACTGGCACTAGGCCTCAAAGCGTGTCGACTTTTTTCTAGTTATTTTACACTATTTCGACAGTGTTTACTGTATTAGTATCAAATATATCCCTTTTTATTACTACAGAGGGTTGGATTTAAATGACAAAAAGGGATTTTTCGGTAAAAAAAAGTTCCTTTTTACTATTTTAGACGTGACAATATAAAATACTCCTTCTAATTCCGTTGAGAACGTCTATACTTTTCGACAAAAAGGGCTAAAGGTCAGGATATGTCCATATATGGCAGTGATTTTCACTCCAAGTGGACGCTTTTAGGCAGGTTTAGTTTCAATCTTCTCACAACAAATGCCTTTTACCGTTAGCGTTTGCTCATCATGTTAGAGTAATGCGTATTAAACGAGTCTAATAAATGCTTGTCTCGCATCGTTAGCCACCCTTTTTAAAGTTAAAAGACTACAAGAAATAGGAAGTACTTTTTAAAGATTAATTATGTATCATTTTTGTTACAAAGCAAGCCCTACCACCTAGTATTTTGCAGAAACAATACACCGGATATTCACAAAAATGACACATGTACCATTTATGAACAACCGACGCTCGCTCACACAAAGCAGAGTGGTAGGGCTTGCTTTATTAACTATTTGTATAGCTTACGCAAACAGAAAAAGCTCCCTCAACTGGGGAGCTTTTGTTCATTATTTCATTTTAATTTCAGCTAGTGCGTTTAGGAATTTATCGTTTAATACTTTAATGTAAGTTCCTTTCATCCCTAGTGAACGTGATTCAATTACACCTGCAGATTCAAGTTTACGTAATGCATTTACAATCACTGAACGTGTAATTCCTACGCGGTCTGCAATTTTCGAAGCAACTAATAAGCCTTCGTTACCATCTAGCTCTTCAAAGATATGTTCAATCGCTTCTAATTCACTATATGAAAGTGAGTTAATTGCCATTTGTACTACAGCTTTGCTACGTGCTTCTTCTTCAATTTCTTCAGATTTCTCACGTAAAATTTCCATACCAACTACTGTAGCACCATATTCAGCTAAAATTAAATCATCATCTTCAAATTGAGCTGATAAACGAGCTAAAATTAATGTACCTAAACGTTCACCACCACCAACGATTGGTACGATAGTTGTTAGAGCGCTTTGGAATAAATCTTTATTTTCAACTGGGAACGCAGTATGTTCATTGTTAATATCTAAATTTGAAGATGTTTCAGAAATTGTAAACAAGCTATGTGTATATTCTTCTGGGAATTGACGCTCTTCGAACATTTTTTTCATACGTTCGTTTTCAATTTGTTGGTGAATTGAAATACCTAAAAGCTTCCCTTTACGGCTTACAATATATACGTTGCTATCAATAATGTCCCCTAAAGTGTCAGCCATCTCTTTAAAGTTTACTGGTTTACCCGCAGATGCCTGGAGCATTGAGTTAATTTTTCTTGTTTTTTCTAATAAATTCATTATATGTTCCTCCTATAAATTATCCATACCGTATTTAGTTAATATTCTAAAGTTTTTTGCAATTGAATGGTACTAACAAGCCTCGCCTACAATATAAACTGTGACAAATCTTTGTTTTTTACAATACCAGCCAATTTTTGGTCAACATAAGCAGCTGTAATTTCAATTTGAGCTGGAGCAATTTCAGACGCTTCAAACGATAATTCTTCTAGCAAACGCTCTAAAATTGTGTGTAATCGACGTGCCCCGATATTATCTGTTTCTTGATTGACCTCTGTTGCGATTTCTGCAATTCGTTCAATTGCATCTTCTGCAAAATTGATTGCTACACCTTCTGTTTCTAATAACGCTTTATATTGCAAAATAAGCGATTGATCTGGTTCTTTTAAAATACGAACAAAATCTTGCTTCGTTAATTTTTCAAGTTCTACACGAATTGGGAATCGTCCTTGTAATTCTGGAATCAAATCTGACGGTTTAGACATGTGGAAAGCTCCTGCAGCAACAAAAAGCATATAGTCTGTTTTAACCGCACCATATTTCGTAGTGACAGTTGAACCTTCAACAATTGGTAAAATATCGCGCTGGACACCCTCACGTGAAACACTAGCAGAAGAGTTCGTATCTTTGCTTGCGATTTTATCAATTTCATCAATGAAAATAATCCCAGATTGTTCTGCTCTAGTAATAGCCTCTTGCGACACCTCATCTGCGTCAATAAGCTTATTTGCTTCCTCAATTATTAAAATACGACGCGCATCTTTTACTTGCACACGGCGCTTTTTCTGTTTTTTAGGCATTAAGCTTGATAACATATCTTGCATACCGCTATTGGCAGACATATCCATCCCTGTACCTTGTAATGCGTCAAAAATCGAAGGATTTTGTTCAGTAACTTCAACAGTAACCCATTCATTTTCTAATTTGCCATTGCGTAAATCAATAGCGATTTGCGCACGTTTTGAGCGTACTTCCGTTTCATCAGAAGATGTATCATCATGCGTTTGTTGTTCTTTGCCACCAAATAACATTTCAAACGGATTTTGCATAGCTTGTTTTTTACGTAAAGAAGGGACAAGTAATTTTACAATGGCTTCATTTGCTAACTCTTCCGCTTGCTCCTTCACAGACTCCATCATTTCTTCCTTCACGAGACGATGGGAAGCCTCCACAACATCGCGGACCATTGACTCAACATCACGTCCAACATAGCCCACTTCTGTAAATTTCGTTGCTTCAACCTTTACGAACGGCGCATTCGTTAGTTTTGCAATTCTCCTTGCAATTTCAGTTTTCCCAACTCCCGTTGGTCCAATCATTAAAATATTTTTAGGAATAACTTCAGCCTTCATATCATCCGCTAGTAGAGAACGACGATAGCGATTTCGTAGCGCAATAGCTACCGCTCTTTTCGCCTCATTTTGCCCTACGATATAACGATCCAAATGCTCAGTAATTTGTCTTGGGGTTAAGTTTTGTGGTGTCATTAGTTAAGTGCCTCCACGATAATATTATGGTTTGTAAATACACAAATTTCAGCGGCAGTTTCTAATGCTGCCTCAGCAATCTCACGGGCAGTCATTGTCTCACCTGCATATTTTTTTAGAGCACGACCTGCTGATAATGCATAATTCCCACCAGAACCAATCGCTAATATACCGTCATCAGGTTCTATAACTTCTCCCGTACCAGACACAAGGAGTAGTGTACTTTTATCCATCACAAGTAACATCGCCTCTAATTGACGTAGCATTTTATCACCACGCCATTGTTTTGCTACTTCTACAGCAGCTCGCTGTAAATTCCCATTATATTCGTTTAATTTCGCTTCGAACATTTCAAAAAGTGTAAAAGCATCGGCTACAGAGCCTGCAAAGCCAGCTAGCACCTGCCCATTAAACAGACGTCTGACCTTCCTAGCAGTACCTTTCATAACAACCGCATTCCCAAGTGTCACTTGACCATCGCCAGCCATAGCGCACCCGCCATTATGATGTACCGCAAATATCGTAGTCGCATGGATTTGTCCCATTTGCCTTCCTCCTTAGCCTCTATTATGCCCTTGGATGGGCATTCATATATGTTTGACGAAGATGCTCATTTGTTACATGCGTATAAACCTGTGTTGAAGTTAAATGCGCGTGGCCCAGTAACTCCTGTACAGTCCGTAAATCTGCGCCATGATTCAGTAAGTGTGTAGCAAAAGTATGGCGAAGCATATGTGGGTATATTTTCGTATGGAGTGAGGTCTTATCAATCATTTCATTTAAAATATGACGTACCCCACGTGGCGTAAGTTCCCCTCCGCGCATATTGACAAATAGTTGCTGATGATTTGTTTGTTTCATCAAACGTGGACGAGCCTGCTCTATGTAGTGCTGTATAGCCACACTCGCAAATTGACCAAATGGTATAATGCGTTCTTTTCTTCCTTTACCCATTACTCGAACAATAGAATAACGGAAATCGATATCCGCTACCATAATGGATGTAAGCTCACTCACCCGAATGCCCGTTGCATATAATAACTCTAAAATAGCCATATTACGCAACGATTTCAAATCATCTCCTACATTCGCATCAAAAAGCTTCATCAATTCTTCTTCATAGAAAAAACTTGGTAAACGTGATTCTTTTTTTGGATGATATAGAGATCGAAAAGCACTATCATCCATGCCGTGCTGTTTATTTAGAAAGCGAAAAAAGGAGCGGATTGATGAAATTTTTCTTGATACAGAAGTTCTTGCTTTCTTTTCATCATACAACTTCGTTACATATAGTCGTGCATGTATATACTCAACACTGGCTAAATCATTAACGCCTTCTGCCTGTAAAAACGCTAAAAAATCTAGTAGGTCTGATTCATATTCTCGCACAGTATGAACAGAGAAGTTTTTTTCTACCTGGATGTAAAGCATAAACTGTTCAAGTGCTTCTTGGGACGAAACTAACATGAAAGATTCACCACCAATGAATTATTCGTAACCTTCTCTCATTACTATTACCAACAAATTCAAATGGTAAAACAAACGTTGCCATTTAAATAAATTTGTCGTTAAAGTAATCCTTAAAAAACATACATATTGACACTATACCTATCTTCGTAATATAGCAAGTGAAAATGGTTATATTATGAGAAAATCATTATACAAAATAATAAAATACGTGTAATTAAGCATTTTGTCTACACAAAAGAAAAAGCCTCTAAGAGTATATCAACTTTTAGAGGCTTTTGGCAATTAAATTGTTTGTGAATTCACAAAATTTCGAATTGTGCTCATTGCGCGATTCGCATGCATTTCCGCACGCTCGGGTTTTGAACGACGTCCAGGTGGTAATTCAGGGAATATACCAAAGTTAACGTTCATCGGTTGGAAATTTTTTGATTGTGCTTCTGTTATATAACGCGCCATACTACCTAATGCAGTTTCGAATGGGAAAATAATTGGCTCTTGTCCTAATGCCAAACGTGCCGCATTAATTCCCGCAATTAACCCACTACCTGCAGATTCAACATAACCTTCTACACCTGTCATTTGACCAGCAAAGAAAACATTTTTTTGTTCACGTAACTGATATGTTTTCTCTAGCACTTTCGGTGAATTAATGAAAGTATTTCGATGCATTACACCATATCGTACGATTTCAACATTTTCTAGGCCCGGTATTAGTTGCAGCACTTCTTTTTGTGGACCCCACTTTAAATGTGTTTGGAAACCGACAATATTATAAAGTGTACCAGCAGCGTCATCTTGGCGCAGTTGTACAACAGCATAAGGTCGTTTACCTGTTTTCGGATCTTCAAGTCCTACTGGCTTCATCGGTCCAAACAACATCGTTTTTTCACCGCGCGCTGCCATTACTTCAATCGGCATACAGCCTTCGAAATAAATTTCTTTTTCAAATTCTTTTAATGGGACAACTTCTGCCTCGATTAACGCTTGGCGGAAACGATCAAATTCTTCCTTTGTCATAGGACAGTTTAGATAAGCCGCTTCACCTTTGTCATAACGAGATTTTAAATAAACTTTATCCATATCAATGCTATCTTTTTCAATAATTGGTGCTGCTGCATCATAGAAATACAGATAGTCTAGACCCGTTAAACCTTGAATTTTTTCAGCTAATGCTTTTGAAGTTAGTGGACCAGTTGCAATAACCGTAATACCTTCTGGAATTTCAGTTACTTCTTCATGAATGACTTCCACTAACGGATGATTTTTCACCGCTTCTGTTACATAGCCTGCAAACTCATGGCGATCTACTGCAAGTGCTCCACCTGCTGGTACGGAGCATGCATCGGCAGCTTTTAGAATAACAGAATCTAATAAACGCATTTCTTCTTTAATAACACCAACAGCATTTGTTAGCGTATTTGCACGTAGCGAGTTTGAGCAAACAAGCTCTGCAAATTTATCAGTATGGTGGGCAGGTGTTTGCTTTACTGGACGCATTTCATAAAGTTTAACTTTTACACCACGCTTAGCAATTTGCCAAGCCGCCTCACTACCTGCAAGGCCTGCTCCAATTACATTTACAACTTGTTCAGTCATTTTCTTACCATCTTCCTATCATTGAGTTGGTGTCTCTTCATAGTCACATTTCGTACACTGAATTTGCACACCTTTTTTTAATTTTTTCTCTACTAATAATGCACTACATTTCGGACACGGTCTACTAATTGGCTTGTCCCATGAAACAAATTCGCACTCTGGATATTGATTACATCCATAAAATAAGCGCTTTGTTTTACTTTTGCGTTCCACAATTTCGCCAGTTTCGCAAGAAGGACATTTAACCCCAATTGGCTTCATAATAGCTTTTGTGTTACGGCAATCTGGGAAGTTCGAGCAAGCCATAAATTTCCCATAGCGACCAAGCTTAAATACCATTGGTGAACCACACTTCTCGCAATCCTCACCAGCTGGTTCATCTTTAATGACTACTTTCTCCATTTCAGCATCTGCATGCTTTACATGAACCTCGAAGTCTTTATAAAAATCATCGATAACTTCAACCCACTTACGAATACCTTCTTCAACTTCATCGAGATCTTGTTCCATTTTTGCTGTAAATTCGATATTTATTATATCAGGGAAAAATTCCAGCATTTGTTGGTGAACGATTTCACCAAGCTCTGTCGGCATAAATCTCTTTGTATCTAGCACAACATAGCCACGGCGTTGAATTGTATCAAGGGTCGGTGCATATGTCGATGGTCGCCCTATTCCTAGCTCTTCCATTGTTTTCACAAGACGAGCCTCTGAGTAACGTGGTGGTGGTTGTGTAAAATGTTGCTTCGGCTCGATTTCAAGTGATTTCACCTGATCGCCAATTTCCATTTCAGGTAGAAGTTTCGTCGTTTCTTCTGTTTGATCATCCGTACCTTCTATATATAGTTTCATAAATCCAGCAAATTTGACTTGTGAGCCATTTGCTCGGAATAAAACATCACCATGTTGAAGGTCTACAGCAACTGTATCTAATACAGCAGGCGCCATTTGGCTTGCAATAAAGCGCTCCCAAATTAAACGGTATAAGCGTAGTTGATCGCGACTAAGTACTGTTTTTAACTCATCTGGTGTTCTCATCGTACTTGTCGGACGAATTGCTTCATGGGCATCTTGTGCATTCGACGCCTTTTTAACCTGCTTCGTTTCTGTCGAGATATATTCTTTTCCGTACTTTGTTTCAATATAAGAAACCGCTTCAGTCTTTGCAGTTTCAGATATACGTGTTGAATCTGTACGCATATATGTGATTAAACCGACTGTACCTTCTTTTTTACCAATATCAATACCTTCATACAATTGCTGTGCAAGCATCATCGTTTTCTTCGCACGGAAATTTAGCTTCCGCGCTGCCTCTTGTTGTAAAGAAGATGTAGTAAAAGCAGGTGCAGCATTTCGTTTACGTTCTTTTTTTGTCACATTTACGACTTCAAATGCAGTACCTTTTACATTTTTTAAAATGGACTTTACTTGCTCTTCATTTGTTAATTTTATTTTATCTTTGCCGTTACCATAGTACAGTGCATCAAATGTCTTTTTACCTTTTTCAAAGGAACCTTCAATCGTCCAATACTCTTCCGGCTGGAAGTTTTTAATTTCGTTTTCACGATCAATGATCATACGTAGTGCTACAGATTGCACACGACCTGCTGATAAACCTTTTTTAACTTTTTTCCAAAGAATTGGGCTTATATTATAGCCTACAAGTCGATCTAGCATACGACGTGTTTGCTGTGCATCCACTAAGTCCATATTTATAGCACGAGGATTTTTAAAGGAATCTAAAATTGCATCCTTTGTAATTTCATTGAAAACAACTCGACAGTCTGAGTGAATATCAATATTTAATGCAGTCGCAAGGTGCCAAGCAATCGCTTCTCCCTCGCGGTCTGGATCGGCCGCTAGATAGACTTTCTTCACTTTTTTTGCCGCAGACTTAAGTTCCTGTAAAACAGGTCCTTTACCGCGAATTGTAATATATTTAGGTTCGTAATTATTTTCAGTATCAACGCCCATCTGGCTACGTGGTAAGTCACGCACATGCCCAACCGATGCTTTTACTTTGTATTTTTTTCCTAAATAACGTTCAATTGTTTTTGCTTTTGCTGGTGATTCTACAATCACTAAATAATCCGCCATCTATGTCTCCCCCTTAGCGAGGTCTATTGCTAATTTTTTAAGTTACCTGTTGCAAAATGTATAACAGATTTTAAGATAATGCAACTTTTTTTCAATTTTTGCTAGAAAAGAGCGAAAGTGTTTCAACGATTTGGTGACCATCGCATACGGGAATAGCTCCTTCTAATAGTAATTTATTCGTCCCTTTTGACTGCTCTACATTAATCGGCCCAGGTACAACAAATACATCTTTTCCTTGCTCTAATGCACATTCTGTAGTAATTAATGTCCCGCTCTTTAGTGCCGCTTCCGTTACAACTAAAGCTTGAGACAAACCACTTATTAATCGGTTACGCATAGGAAATTGCCATTTTGCCGGTTTAATATAGGGTGGGTACTCTGTAATAAGTAAATGGTTCTCAGCCATTTTACAAGCGAGCGCTCGGTTTTCTTTTGGGTATAGAAAATTAAAGCCATGTCCAAGCACTGCAATTGTGTGGCCCCCAAACTTAATAGTTGCCTCATGAGCCATTGTATCTGCACCTCGCGCAAGCCCACTCACGACCGTGTATCCGTGTTCAATGAGCGGTGGGAAGATTAAGTCTATTGCAACTCTAGTATATGCTGTAGCCTTTCTAGAGCCTATTATAGCTATCCGTTTATCTCTTTCCAGCAGGTCGCGCTGACCTTTCACATACAATACAGTAGGTGGGCTAGGTATTTCAAATAATTGCGCCGGGAAATATGGGTGATTAAAAGGTATGGGGAAAATATTTGCTTGTGCGTAAACCTCTTGAATTGGCAAGTTCATAACGCGCTGGAAATTTTGAGAAATTTGCATAGCTTTTTGCCTCGTTATTTGCAATGTGCTTGCAATCTCATTAGGGTGTGCTTCTTCAAAACAACTTAATACATCCACCGGGGACAATAACTGTTGAAGTTTTTGGAGTGGTAATGGATATACATAATGCATAGCTAGCAGTCTCTGAGTATCTACTGAGAAAATCATTTAAAAACCTCCTTTATAATAGAAGAAATTAAATGACCGCAATTTTCATTTCATCACAAAAAAGTAGAAGACGATGTGTGATACACTCATATACACACTAGAGAGTACGTCCTGTCTTGCCGCTTCACCTACTCGACTTTTATTATCGAGTTTCTAGTGTTGAACATTCCAAAAGGGAAGGAATAGACAAACACTATCATTTAAACAGAGAAAAAGAGAAAAGATGTAGCCACAATGTGCTACATCTTCCATTTTAATGGGTTTTACATTTTTCGTATAGCCCTTTTTCTTTAATTACTTTAATTAATGTTTCACCGATAACAGATGGTGTTTCAGCTACTTCAATACCTGCTTCGTTCATAGCCTTAATTTTTTCAGCAGCTGTTCCTTTACCACCAGAAATAATGGCACCTGCGTGTCCCATACGTTTTCCTGGAGGTGCAGTTTGTCCACCGATAAAGCCAACGACTGGTTTTGTCATATTTGCTTTAATCCATTCTGCTGCTTCTTCTTCAGCAGTACCGCCAATTTCCCCAATCATTACAACTGCATATGTGTCAGGGTCATTGTTGAATGCTTCAAGTGCGTCGATAAAGTTAGTCCCATTTACAGGGTCTCCTCCGATACCTACAGCTGTTGTTTGACCGATACCGGCTTGTGTCAATTGGTGAACTGCTTCATACGTTAATGTTCCAGAACGAGAAACAACTCCAACGTGACCTTTCGTATGAATATAACCAGGCATAATACCAATCTTACATTCATCTGCTGTAATAACACCTGGACAGTTTGGTCCAACTAGACGTGTTTTTTTGCCTTCCATAAAGCGTTTAACCTTTACCATATCAAGGACAGGAATATGCTCTGTAATACAAATTGTTAATTCTAGTTCAGCATCAACAGCTTCTAATATTGCATCTGCTGCAAAAGGTGCAGGTACATAAATAACTGATGTCGTCGCACCTGTTGCTGCAACTGCTTCAGCTACAGTATTGAATACAGGTACGCCTTCAATTTCAAGTCCTCCCTTTCCAGGTGTTACGCCTGCTACGATTTTTGTACCATAATCAAGCATTTGCTTTGTATGAAATAGCGCTGTTTCGCCTGTAATCCCTTGTACAATTACCTTTGTATCTTTATTAATAAATACAGCCATTGTTCTCCCTGCCTTCCTTAGCCTACTAGTTCCACAATTTTTTGTGCGCCGTCAGCCATTGAATCTGCTGCTACGATGTTTAAACCAGATGCATTTAAAATTTCTTTACCAAGCTCGACGTTCGTACCTTCTAAGCGTACTACTAACGGTACAGATAAACCGATTTCTTTGGCTGCAGTTACTACACCATCAGCGATAATGTTACATTTCATAATTCCACCGAAAATATTAACGAATATACCTTTTACATGTGGATCTGAAAGAATAATTTTGAATGCTTCTGTTACTTTTTCAGCTGTTGCGCCGCCCCCAACATCAAGGAAGTTAGCGGGACTGCCGCCGTAGTAACTAATTGTATCCATAGTTGCCATCGCTAGACCTGCACCATTTACCATACAGCCAATGTTGCCATCTAGAGAAATATAGCTAAGGTCATATTTTGACGCTTCGATTTCTTTTGGATCTTCTTCATCGAAGTCGCGTAATTCGACAATATCTTTATGGCGATACAATGCATTTGCGTCAAAATTGAATTTAGCATCTAGTGCTACTACGTCCCCTTGTCCAGTAACAACAAGTGGATTAATTTCTACGATAGAAGCATCTTTGTCGATAAATGCTTGATATAAACCTAACATTAATTTAACAGCTTTCCCTACTAGGTTTGCTGGAATATTCATATTAAACGCCATACGACGTGCTTGGAAGCTTGTAAGTCCGATTACTGGATCAACAACTTCTTTGAAGATTTTTTCAGGATTTGTTTCTGCAACTTCCTCAATATCCATGCCGCCCTCTTCTGATCCCATTACAGTTACACGAGATGTAGCGCGGTCTAATACTAAACTTAAATAATATTCTTTTTGAATATCAGAGCCCTCTTCAATATACAAGCGCTTTACTTCTTTTCCTTCTGGACCTGTTTGATGAGTTACTAAAATTTTTCCTAATAACTCTTTTGCGTACGTACGCACCTCATCAAGGTTTTTTGCGATTTTGACACCACCAGCTTTACCGCGTCCACCTGCATGAATTTGCGCCTTGACTACAGTAACATTTGAGCCAAGTTCCTTCGCTACCTTCACTGCTTCATCAGGGGAAAAAGCAACTTTTCCGTTAGGTACTGCAACACCATATTTTCTCAGAATTTCTTTCCCTTGATATTCATGGATATTCATAATACATCCTCCCATCAAACATTTGCATAAAATTGTTTTACTAACATAATCTATTCTAACGAAACATTCTGATAAAGTCTACACTTTGTCTTTTGTTCAAAAATTCTCTAAAATTATGTCGTTTTCTTCTACTTTGTGTACTAAAACAGAGAATTCTAAAAATCAGAATACTTTATTTTTTCTATATTTTTGCTATGTTCTTGGTCTAAATGATATATAAATGCAAATACTTCTGCTACAGCTTGATATAATTCTTCAGGTATTGACTCATTTAAATCTAATTGTCCAAGTAATTGGACAAGGTTCGGATCCTCATAAATAGGCACGTTATGCTCATTTGCCCGTGCCAATATGTTTTCTGCCACCTTCCCTTTACCTTTTGCGACGACAGAGGGGCTATCAAATTGTCCTAGCTTATAAGTAAGGGCAATTGCTTCTTTACGAGTCTTTTTTTCTTCACTCATATACGGAAATCCACCCCACTATTTTCCTCCTGCTGTTGTACTACAGGGGGTGTTTTTTCTAGTTGGGCTTTTTCAAATTGTTTAATAAAGACTCCCGAAAGCTGATAATTTTTTTTTGCTAGACCTATTTTTAATGCTTCCTTTAGTGAATCTGCAGGCGGAATAATATTGGATTGCTCATTAAATACAGTAACTGTTACGACACGATTTTGAACTTGCATATCAATAACAGTTTCCTTCATTGATTCCATCTGTAAATAAAATAATATGCGCGCATAGTTAGCATCAATTTTTCCATCATCCTTCATACGCCCGTTCCACTGTAGTGTCGCGTCCATTTTCTTACCGAAAAATTCGAGTGGTACTTGCATTACAAGCTGGTGTTGATGACCATTTTCTCCTGACACGAGTTGCATACCATTCATACGTGTCATTAACATTTCTGCCGCTTCCTTTAACTGCGGTGTAATCTGCGCTTCTTGAAGCAACGTATGGAGCTGAGGCTTTAGTTGATGGGCAATCGTTTGTAAATCAGATGATTTACTACTAAGGGCTGCCTCATAGCTAATACCTAGACTTTTTAATACTGTTTTAAGCGCATGTTCCATTGCCTTACTATCCATTGAATTTCTTACATGTGCATCAGCTTCTGTCAGCATTCGCTGAATCCCTGGATGTGGTGCTTCAATACTAGTCTTCACAAGATTACGCATTAGCGCTTCATTTTGTGCAGGCAAAGTTGGTTGTTGCTTAAACAACGATAATAAATGTTCTTTTACAGAAAGCCCATTAGCATCTTGCGTAAATAATCGCTCAGGTGTATTTTGAGCAAAAGCTTTGATTAGTTGCTCCTGCATTTGCTTTGCAAAAATCTCTAATGTTTGTTTATTAGTTGGTAATTGGTTAAATCTATCAATCATTTGGTTCAGTTGTAGTTTTTGCTCATTCGTCAATAAACTTTGACTTGCTGTCCAAGACTTTAGCTGGTCAATAAGCTGAGCTTTATTTTCTGGTTTTGTTGCTAAAATAGTTTGGATTACTTGGCCCGCCTGCTGCAGTTGACCTTGTTGCACAGACTTTGCATCATTTAAAGACGTCCAATTTTGTAAAGTTGCCTGTTGCGGCAAAATGCCTGCTTCCTTTAATAAATTTAAAGCTTGTAAACGCTCGCTCACAGAAGCAGCATTATTCGTTAAAAGTTGAATAGATTTCGCGAGCACTAATGCCCCCGTTTCTGCTTCGAATGGCTTTGCAATCGCTGTCACTTGCTGCATTAAATTTTGCTTCATATTTTCTTGCAGTACGGTATCCTTTGCTAATAGCTGTGTAAAGGTATCCATAATAGCCGTCATACCTGATGTTTTTTGCCCACTAACAAGCGCTTGGAATACATCTTGAAGCATCGGCATTTTCAGTTCGACCATTTTTTGTAGGGCTTGCAAGGCATCCATCTTTGTCACACCTTCGGGTAATGCCTTCATCCACATCTCCGCCTGAAGAAGCTGCTCCTTAGAAATCGGTATTTGTGCCTTTATAAAATGCGCTAACACCTGCTGCATTTCCGTCGATTTTGGCAAGTTCATCGAATCTAGTAGCTGATTTATTTGCTGGCTCGAGGAAACCCCTTGTCCCATTGGCCCTGTAACAACCTTTAACTCTGTTTGCGGACTTGTACCAGTTACTTGAAAGAAATGTGCATCCCCTGCTTTAAGCGGTACTTCAAGTTTAGCAATGAGTTTTTGATTACCAACCTGAATTTCTGCCGTTTGATCTGGATATAGTTGTTTAATCGTGCCATGAAATACTTGTCCTTGCTTTAATGCAAGCGGTTGATTGGCTTGCATTAGAGCAGTTGGTTGTGTTTGTATCGGATTAAACGATGTAGCTGTCATCTAAATACTCCTTTCTTACATGGATTTTATAGGTTCAAATGACTTTCGATGATGTATTGTTGGTCCGAATGTTTCAAGTGCCTCTAAATGTTGTTTCGTACCGTAGCCAGCATGTTGTGCAAAGCCATACATAGGGAACTCTTTATCCAATTGTTCCATATAATCATCCCTAGCAGTTTTTGCTAAAATAGAAGCCGCTGCAATCGCTAAGCTTTTAGCATCTCCTTTAATAATAGATTCCTGAGGAATAGCGATTGGTAGTGTCATTGCATCAACTAATACGAAATTAGGCTTAATAGACAATGATTCTACACTTGTTTTCATCGATTGCTTTGTCGCTTCGTAGATGTTCAATTCATCAATATTTTTTGCTGATTGAAAATGAATAAAATAACTAATAGCATGCTCTTTCACCAATGATGCAAAAGCGTTACGTTTTTCCTTTGTTAATTGCTTCGAATCATTTAATCCAACAAGAGCTTCACAGTTTTTTGGCAAAATAACAGCCGCCGTTACAACTGGTCCAGCTAATGGCCCACGTCCAGCTTCATCCACACCTGCAATCAATGCTTCTTTCCCACCATAGAGATGATCGAAGTCAATTTTTGCTTGATGTTCGTCAATTAGTTGTTGTTTTCTATCTTGGCGTTTTTTCCAACTAAGCCATGCTTTCTGCACACCTGCACGTTCATCGACTGCAACTGCTGTCATCCATTCTTGCCAATCCTCAGCCATTTTTAATGCTGCTGTAATCTCTTTAATCGTTTTCATCATTTTACTCCCTTTTTCTCACTCTATATCATTTATCGGCAACAACTACTATTCCTAAAAGAAAAACTGCCATGCTCACGTTTTATTGCGTGAGCATGGCAGTTTTTTTTGCACATTATTGCTGTGTAGCTTCTTTTTCAAGCTGTTCATCAACAAAGTCAAATGTTAGCTTTCCTAAAAGTAATCCACGAATATCACGAACGATAAGCTGTGCCACTTGATCATAATCGATTTCTCCACCTGCGCCAAAAACACGACGAAGCTTGCCAATATGGTCAAATGTTTCTACTAAATCCTCATGCATAAGTTGGAAACCATATCTTTCCTCCATGCGTGTTGGATAATGCGTCGATAAAAATCGCAACCCGTAAACAGCTAGATCTTCCATATTTGTAATGGTATCTTTAATAGCGCCTGTTAATGCCAGCTTATAGCCGACTTCTTGATCTTCAAACTTTGGCCATAAAATCCCTGGTGTATCAAGCAATTCAAGTTCCTTACCGACCTTGATCCACTGTTGAGCCTTTGTCACACCTGGCATATTGCCTGTTTTCGCAATATTTTTCTTTGCTAATCGATTAATAAGTGTTGATTTCCCAACGTTCGGAATACCAACTATCATTGCACGGATTGCTCTTGGCTTCATTCCACGAGACTTCATTCGATCAAATTTTTCTTTTAAAATTTCCTGAGCTGCCTTCGTAACGAGTTGCAACCCTTTTCCTTCAAGAGAATTGATCGCCACCGCTTTATGACCATGCTTCGCAAAATACTCTACCCATTTGCGTGTTTCATGTTCATCTGCCATATCTGATTTATTTAAAATGAGAAGACGTGGCTTTTGATTAATAACCTCATCGATCATTGGATTTCTAGAAGATAGCGGCAAACGTGCATCAATTAATTCAAAAATAATATCTACTAGCTTTAATTTTTCCGTTACTTCACGGCGGGCCTTCGCCATATGCCCTGGAAACCATTGTATAGTCATTTCTATACCTCCTAAATAAGAAAAGCGCATTCGCCCAATTAACACGTACTAAACGTGCAGTGCAAATGCTTTAAAATCGAATAAGAAAACTTATGCTCTTAGACGTTAAGAAAGGGAGGGTTCGCCTCCCTTTCAAACATTACTTCACAATTTTAATATCGCTATACGGCCAGAAAATAAGGCTCGTATTACCTATGATTTCTTTTTGATCGACAATTCCAATATGACGGCTATCCTTACTATAACGACGATTATCCCCCATGACAAAAACATAGCCCTCTGGAATTACATCATTCAGTGATACATCAATGTCATTTAACGTAAAATCTTCCGTTAATGTACCCTCTGTAATTTTAGCTTTGTAGGCATCTAAATAAGGCTCGTCTATCGGTTCACCGTTAATGTATAGCTGATCGTCTTTATATTCTAACGTTTCACCTGGTAACCCAATTACACGTTTAATGTAGTTTTTTTGTTCTGGTGCATGGAACACAACAATATCAAAGCGCTTTGGTTCGCCAATTTTATAACCGATTTTATTCACAATCATTCGGTCGCCATCTTCAAGGGTTGGCATCATGGACTCACCATCAACTGCAATTGGTGTAAATAAAAAATAACGAATAACTGCTGCAATCGCAAATGCAATTAAAAGCGCCTTTGTCCATTCCCATAATTCATTCTTTTCTTTCACTTGTTTTTCCATTATGAATTGCCCCCTTGTCTATCCTCATCCTCATTTTAGATGATTATTATTTAAGATGACAAGCAAAAAGAAAAGGAGCTTGCAATACAAGCCCCTCACTTTTAAGTCATAATTATCGAATTTCTTTAATACGAGCAGCTTTACCACGTAGGTTACGTAGGTAGTAAAGTTTAGCACGACGTACTTTACCACGACGTACAACTTCTAAGTTAGCGATTTTTGGTGTGTGTACAGGGAATGTACGCTCAACACCTACACCGTAAGAAATTTTACGAACTGTGAAAGTTTCGCTAATACCGCCACCACGACGTTTGATAACTACACCTTCGTATACTTGGACACGTTCACGTGTACCCTCTACTACTTTCACGTGTACCTTAACAGTATCACCAGGACGGAAAGCAGGTAGATCAGTACGAAGCTGAGCTTTAGTAATTTCTGTAATAATGTTTGACATTGTTTTCTCTCCTTAGACAGATGCTCTTGCACGCAATCTATGCCACAGCGGAACACCGTAATTCAGCACTTCACATAGAAGTACAGAATAGATGTTATCACATATACTGCATGCAAGCAAGTATCTTTATAGTTCTTTTTTAAGTTTTTCTAAATACAATTTTTGCTTGTCTGTTAATGGATAATGCTCGAGTAGATCTGGGCGACGCTCGAATGTTCTTTTTAACGATTGTTCTTCGCGCCATTGCTCGATTTTCGCATGATTGCCCGATAATAATACTTCAGGTACTTGCATGCCTCGAAATTCAGCAGGTCGCGTATAATGCGGGTGTTCTAGCAGACCCGTTGAAAAGGAATCTTGAATATGGGAATCCTCTTGTCCTAAAACACCAGGTAAAAGCCGTACTACACTATCAATAACCGTCATTGCGCCTAACTCTCCACCCGTTAACACAAAATCTCCAATTGAAATTTCGTCGGTTACTAGGTGTTGACGAATGCGTTCATCATAGCCTTCATAGTGTCCACATAAAAACACTAATTCGCTTTCTTGCGCTAGCTCCTCAGCTTTTTTTTGGGTGAATCGTTCACCTTGCGGACACATTAAAATGATGCGTGGCTTTCTACCTGCTGTAATTGCCTCTACAGCGCTAAACATCGGTTCCGGCTTCAATACCATCCCTGCACCGCCACCATAAGGATAATCATCTACTTGATTATGCTTGTTGCCTGAAAATGCACGAATATCGGAAACTTCTAGCTTTACAGCACCTTTTTCCTGCGCTTTTTTTAGTATCGATGCTCCAAACACGCCAGAGAACATATCAGGAAACAGGCTTAACACATGAATATTTATCATAGCAAGCCTTCCATCACATGAATGACAATTTTCTTTTCTTCCACATCAATATTTTTTACGATGTCTTCAATATATGGAATGTAGTGTTCTTTTTTTGCACCTTTCACTACCCATACATCATTGGCACCTGTTTGCAGAATATCTTTCACTTCACCAATTGTTTCGCCTTCTTCAGATACAACTGTACAGCCAATAATGTCATGGAAGAAAAATTCATTTTCTTGTAATAAATCATCGGTCATTTGATCTTTCGTGATTTTCAGCATTCCTTCTTTGAACGGTTCGACAAAGTTGATATTATCCATGCCTTCAAATGTTAATAAAATAAAGTTTTTATGGCGGCGTACCGATTGAATTGTTACCCACGTTGGCTTTTTATCGTCTTTTTTAAACGCTGCAATCTTATTTCCCACCGCAAAGCGTTCTCCTTCAAAATCTGTAGTCGATAATATACGTACTTCACCACGGATACCGTGCGTGTTGACAATACGACCTACATTAAACCATTCCATCCATTTCACCTCTATAACGTTATATATCCGTACTATATAAAAAAAGGAAGGAACCAGCAAGCTCCCCCCTCTTCTATCCAGATTTTACGCTACACATTTACTGTCCCGTCGAATTCTAGCAACGTATGTAAGCATACTTGTTAGAATTCTTCAGTGCAAAATGGTGACATGTTGCATAGTTGCTACATTGTTACCTTCTCGCGTGTAAACGAACGTGAAAATCTTTTTATCAATCCAATATATCGACGTAAGTCTTTTTTTGATGGTGACTACCTGCCGCTGAATAAACAATTGTACGAATCGCTTTCGCCACTCGCCCTTGTTTGCCTATGACTTTCCCTCGATCCTCTGGATGAACAAAAAGTTTATAAACAATTCGATTTGCATTTTCGTCCGTCTCAATACGAACTTCTTCTGGATAATCGACTAACGGTAAAACGATTGCTTCAATCAGCTGCTTCAAAGACGTCTCCCCCGATTATTTACTGAATTTTTGGTTATGGAATTTTTCCATGATACCTTGTTCTGAGAACAAGTTACGTACTGTATCTGATGGTTTTGCACCGTCAGCTAACCATTTAAGAGCTTTCTCTTCATCAATGTTTACAGTAGCTGGTTGAGTTAGTGGGTTGTAAGTACCAACTGTTTCGATTGAACGACCGTCACGTGGTGAACGAGCGTCTGCAACTACGATACGATAGAAAGGAGATTTTTTAGCTCCCATACGTTTTAAGCGAATTTTAACTGCCATTTTAATAGCACCTCCGAATAAGTTTCACACAAGATAGTATATTATCAATGTTTATGTTGTTTGTAAAGTGTTTTTTCTTAACACCTATAAAATATTATTTAAACAATGAATCAAAGCCAGGTAATTTCATCTTTTTCTTGCCTTTACCAGTAGCCATACCTGTCATTTGTTTCATCATTTTTTTCATTTCGTCAAATTGTTTTAACAAACGATTTACCTCTTGAATAGACGTACCTGAACCTTTTGCAATGCGTTTTTTACGGTTGCCGTTAATAATTTCAGGATTTGTCTTTTCAGCCTTTGTCATAGAGTAAATAATGGCTTCTACGCGGCCCATTTGCTTATCGTCTACTTTGACATTATCTAACCCTTTAATTTTGCCTGCGCCTGGTAGCATTTTTAATATTTCATCGAGCGGGCCCATTTTCTTCACTTGTTGTAATTGCTCAACAAAATCATCGAGTGTAAAGCTTTGCGTTTTGAACTTTTCTTCTAGTTCTTTCGCTTTTGCTTCATCGACGTTTGCCTGTGCCTTCTCAATTAGTGATAAAACGTCACCCATACCTAAAATACGAGATGCCATACGCTCTGGATGGAACGGTTCAAGAGCGTCCATTTTTTCACCCATACCGACAAATTTAATCGGTTTCTGTGTTACAGAACGGATTGATAATGCCGCACCACCACGTGTATCCCCATCGAGCTTAGTTAATACAACACCTGTAATGCCGACAGCCTCATTAAAGCTGTCCGCAACGTTTACAGCGTCCTGACCTGTCATAGCATCTACTACTAGGAATACTTCATCCGGCTCTTTAAGCGCACGAATATCCTTTAATTCTTGCATTAAATCCTCATCTATATGCAAGCGACCTGCAGTATCAATAATGACTACATCATGATGCTCTTCTTTTGCTAGTTCAATTGCCTGGCGCGCGATTTCAACTGGTGATACGTCTGTGCCTAAAGCAAAAACAGGTAAAGATAATTGCTTTCCTAATGTTTGTAATTGTTGAACCGCAGCAGGTCGATAAACGTCAGCAGCAACTAATAATGGTTTACGATTATATTTTTTACGTAAAACATTTGCTAATTTCCCAGAAGTTGTTGTTTTACCAGCACCTTGCAAACCGACCATCATAATGACAGTAGGTGGCTTCGTATTAAATTTAATCGGGCTTTGTTCGCCGCCCATCAGCTCCGTTAATTCGTCTTGAACGATTTTAATTACTTGTTGACCTGGTGTTAAGCTTTGCATAACGTCTACGCCAACAGCACGTTCACTTACCTTTTTAACGAATTCTTTGACTACTTTTAAGTTAACATCCGCCTCGATTAAAGCAAATCGGACTTCACGCATCATTTCTTTTACGTCTTGTTCCGATACTTTCCCTTTACCTTTAATCTTTTGGATCGTTCCTTGGAGTCGTTCCGCTAATCCTTCAAAAGCCACTGCTTTCGCCTCCTAATCCCATTCTTTCAACTGCTCAATAAGCGCCAATTGCTCCTCAACCGGCATACTTTTTTCCGTAATCCCAGCTGTAAGTCGCGCAAGCATTTGCGTGCGTTGTTGAAATTTTTCCAGTAAACATAGTTTTTCTTCATATTCTTCAAGCATCGCTTCAGTTCGACGAATATTATCATAAACAGCTTGACGTGAAATCCCATACGATTCAGCGATTTCTCCAAGTGAGTTATCGTCTAAATAATAGAGTTCCATATAACTTCTTTGCTTATCTGTTAATAATGCTTGATAAAAGTCGAAGAGAAAGTTCATGCGTGTTGTTTTTTCAAGTAGCATCGAGTTTCTCCCCCCGTTGTTTGTCATTTGTATCATAACGAAAAGCGCCCGTCTGTGTCAAGGTAATCTCCTTGTCTAAAAGCCTTCTATTAGCTGATTTAAGTAATCTTCCATCATTAGCTAGTATTTCTCTTTTAAACAACACATTTCACCTTTTTACAGTCGAGCGCCCATTCTATCCACTACAAAATAGCTATCGTTAATCTTCGCTATTTTGTAGCTCTTTATCTAAACCTTCTGCAAACAAGCCATATACATAACGTTCTGCATCAAATGGCTGTAAATCGTCCATCTTTTCACCAAGACCTACGAATTTCACAGGAATGTGCAATTTATTTCGAATGGCTAGCACAATACCACCCTTTGCAGTACCATCAAGTTTCGTCAAGACAATACCTGTTACGTTTGTTACTTCTTTAAACGTTTGAGCCTGCACAAGCGCATTTTGACCAGTAGTCGCATCTAGTGCTAACAAAACCTCATGAGGTGCATTTGGTATTTCCCGCGAAATAACACGATGTACTTTTTCAAGCTCATTCATTAAGTTCACTTTGTTTTGTAGGCGACCCGCAGTATCACAAATTAATACGTCCGCTTTACGGTTTTTTGCAGCACGTATCGCATCATACATGACCGCTGCTGGATCCGAGCCTTCAGACTGCTTAATAACTTCACAGCCAACACGGTCTCCCCAAACTTGTAATTGATCAATCGCACCTGCACGGAACGTATCACCAGCTGCTAATACAACCGTTTTACCTTCTGATTTTAGACGATGTGCCAATTTACCAATTGTTGTTGTTTTCCCAACACCGTTTACGCCAACAAATAAAATAACAGTTAGCTCACCATTAGGTTGCATATTTAGGTCAATTAAATCTTCTTCACCTTGCTCATAAATTTCTACAAGCTTTTCAGAAATAATTGCTTGGATACCGTTTGTATCTTTAATATTTTTACGCTGAACCTCGTAGCGTAATTTATCCATAAGCTCCATCACTGTTTCAAAGCCAACGTCTGCTTGTAATAATAAATCTTCTAGTTCTTCAAAGAAATCTTCGTCTACTTTGCGGTAACGTGCAACTAAATCATTGACCTTTGAAGTAAATGAATTTCGTGTTTTTTCAAGACCAGCTTTAAACTTTTGTGTAATGGACCAAGCAGAAGGTTTTTTTTCTGGTACTTCTTGCTCTACAACGGCGATCTCCAATACTTCTTCCTGTTTTTCTTCCGCTGCTATATCGGAAGCCTCTAAAACAGGTATGTCCTCACTTGGTGATTCCTCTAGCTTTTCTTCTACTTCTACTTCTACTTCTATGTTAGTTGTTTCAAGCAAGGCAGGCTCAGCCTTGTCTTCAAGCTGTAAATAGGCTGACTGCTCGTCACCTGTAGTTTCTACTTTTTCTTCTTCTGTCGGATTTCCAATTAACTTATCTTTTAAACGTTTAAAAAAACTCATGCTTGTTCGCTCCTTTGCTCCGCAAGTACGGGTTCATCTTCTAATTTTACTGATACAAGTTTTGATACACCTGATTCCTGCATCGTAATACCATACAGTACGTCAGCTCCCTCCATTGTACCTTTACGATGTGTAATGACAATAAATTGGGTATTGCGACTAAACTTCTTCAAGTATTCGCTGTATCGAACAACATTTGCCTCATCTAATGCCGCTTCTACTTCATCGAGAATACAAAACGGCACAGGTCTAATATTTAAAATGGAGAATAGTAAAGCAATCGCAGTAAGTGCACGTTCACCACCAGAAAGCAAACTTAAATTTTGTAGCTTTTTACCAGGTGGTTGTGCAACAATTTCAATGCCTGTTTCAAGCATATTGTTTGGATCTAGTAATACTAAATCCGCTTGACCCCCACCAAATAATTCGCGGAATACAAGTTTGAATTGCTCACGAATGGCAAAAAACGTCTCACTAAAGCGCAATGTCATTTCTTCATCCATTTCTTTAATTGCTTCGTGTAAAGTATCTTGCGCTGCAAGTAAATCCTCACGCTGCTCTGTTAAAAAAGAATGACGCTCTTGGACACGCTCAAATTCATCAATTGCACTTAAATTCACAGGACCTAATTCTTCAATGGACTTTTTCAATAGCTTGACACGACGTCTCATGTGCTCTTCATCTTCAATTGATAAGGCTACTTCCATTGCTTCTTCTAACGTTAGTTGATAGTTTTCTTCGAGCTGATTATTATAATTATTCATCTCAAATTCTACGCGGCTTCGCTTTAATTCATTCGCACGTATTGCTTCAATGAAGCCTTTATGTATACGTTGCAATTCCTTTAGCTGCTCTTCTAACGTTGTTAGCTCTTGTTGTTGGGCTGCTTTTTTATCTTTTTTCTGTGAAATTGTAACTTGTAACGTTTCTCTTCTTGCTTTCCAAGTTGTGACTTGCTCCTCAACTTCTTCATCACTCAACAGTTTTGTCGATTCATCGGATTGAAGCCATATTATTTCCTGAGAAATATTGTCGACTTTTTGTCGAGCTTTGTTTAATTGGAGAGCAAGGTCTGCCGTTGCAATTTGTACTTGGGACATTTGCTCCTGCATAACCGCTAATTGTGAACGTTTTTCTGCAGTCTGCTCACGAAGAACATCCTTTTCCGTTTCACTTTGTAATTTAACTTTACCTAGCTGCTCTACAGTTTCATTAATCGCCACTAACTCTATTGCAAGAGCTGCTAAACGCGTCGTTGCTGCCTCTTTTTGAGCAAGCAGTGCTTCTTCACGGGTCTTCACATCCTGCGTTTCATTGGAAGCATATGACACTCGGGCTGACAAGCTTTTTTCAACAACTTCTAATTCCCGAATACGACTTGCCTGTTGCATCTCTTCTTTACGTAGCTGTTCGCCTTCTAGTTTTAATTGTTCCACTGCGTCACGCAATGTTGCCAATGTTTCCTTTTCAGTCGCTACAGCCTGTTCTGCACTATAAATGGTTGTTTCTAGCGCTTCTAGTTTAGCAATTAGACCATCTAGCTCCGCTTTTCTCGTAAATAGTGAAGATTGTTGTTTGGCAGCACCACCCGTTAAAGAACCCCCAGCATTAACAATATCTCCTTCGAGCGTTACTACACGATAGCGGAAACCACATAAGCGTGCAATTTGGCTAGCACCTTCTAAATTGGCTGCCACGATGACATTGCCAAGTAAATTTTCTACAATGGAGCGATTATCTTCATCGAACGTCACCAGTGCATCTGCCATTTGCACGAATGCTGGATGCTCAGTCGCAAGCTGTATCGATGATAAGTTAATTTTGCGCGATTTCATGACCGTTTTCGGTAAAAATGTCGCTCGACCTGCTCTTTTTTGTTTTAACCATTTGATTGCCTGTTGAGCATTCTGTTCATTCGACGTCACGATATGCTGTGATGCAGCACCTAAAGCTGTTTCAATCGCTTGTGAATATTTACCGTTAACCTGAATTAATTCTGCAACCGCGCCTTCAATACCAAATAATTCACCTTTGTCACGGGCCAGTAATACTTCCTTAACTCCGTGGAAGAAGCCTGAGAAGTCTGCTTCTAATTCTGCTAATGTGTCTTTTCTAGCTTTTAATTGTTGCTGATGCTGATAAGCCTTGTATAGCATTTCTTGCTTATCGCTAAAGGAACTATTCACTTTTTTAAACTGAATTTGCAATGCTTCATATTGCTCTAGCTTTTGTTGCAGTTCAGTCGTTGTTGCAGTATATGTGCCAACAAGCGATTCTTTCTCAGTCACAACTTCAATAAGCTCTTGCCCAATTTCATCCGTTTGGTCAGTCATTCGCGCAGCCATCGCTTTTTGTTGCGATAGTTGTTGATCGATATTTTTCAATTCATTTTTTACTGTTGCTTCTTCATTTAACGAATCGATATAACGGTTTTTATGCTCTTCAATTTCTTGTTCTATCTCTGTAACAGAACGATTTAATGATTGCTCTAATTGTTTAATAATTTGCTTTAAAGTTAAAACTTCTTGTTGCTTTTCAGTAAACAACTGTTTCTTCTCAAGCTCTTGAGCGGTTAGGTCCTCTACTTCATTTTTCGCTTCTTGTAATGATGCATTTAACTGCTGTAATTGGTTCGTTGCATTTTGACGCTTTTCAGCCATTAAAGCTTTACGACCATCCCAACGCTCCATTTCCATTGTTGCATCAACAAGCTCCGATTGAGCAGCATCCAGCTCCACATCAAGCTCTTTTAAATGTTTACGAATTGCTGTAGATTGTGTTTCTAAAGCTTGAATATTACTAGCATGTTTTTGCTCTGTTTCAGATAGTTGCGTATATTCTTCTTTCAATGCATGCAAAGATTGTGCACAATTTTTTAAATCGTGCACAAGAATCGCAATATCAAAATCCTTAAGCTCCGTGGACATTTGCACATAATCTCTTGCGCTAGAAGCTTGTATTTGCAAAGGCTCCAAACGGCTATCTAACTCGTGCAAAATATCTAAAACACGGTATAAGTTTTCATCTGTTTCTACTAATTTATGCTCAGCTTTTTTCTTTCGAAGCTTGTATTTTAATACACCAGCCGCCTCTTCAAATATTGAGCGGCGGTCGTCAGGGCGGCTATTTAAAATTTCATCGACACGGCCTTGCGAAATAATTGAAAAAGCCTCTTTCCCAAGTCCTGAGTCCATAAACAAGTCCGTAATATCCTTCAGGCGACACTGCTGGTTATTTAATAAATATTCACTATCACCTGAACGGTATACGCGTCTTGTTACGCTTACCTCTGTATACGAAAAAGCAAGCTGCTCATCAGTATTATCTAAAATTAATGTTACCTCTGCAAAGTTTAGTGGCTTTCGAGAGTCACTCCCAGCAAAAATAACATCTTCCATTTTTGCCCCACGCAACGACTTTGCCGATTGCTCCCCGAGTACCCAACGAATAGCATCAGTTACATTACTTTTCCCACTGCCGTTAGGTCCAACAACAGCTGTAACTCCTGGTACAAAATCAATACCAATGCGCTCCGCAAAAGATTTAAAGCCAATCACTTCGAGTCGTTTTAGGAACATCTATTAAGCCTCCTCTTTAGCAGAATGCTCACGCATCATACGCATAGCGCATTGTGCTGCTTGTTGTTCAGCTTCTTTTTTCGATTTTCCTCTACCGATTCCAAGCTCTTGTCCATTTAATAGCACGCTCGATACAAAGGTACGGTTATGTGCTGGGCCCTTTTCATCGATAATCTCATAATGAAGAAGACCGTTGTTTGTTTGCTGTACCATTTCTTGTAACTGGCTTTTGAAATCCATCACATGCGAAAAAGCACCGACTTCTACTTTTGGGAACACGATTCGTTCTAAAAACGTCACGACCGTTTGCAAATCCTGATCTAAATAAAGAGCACCCACAAATGATTCAAAAACATCTGCAAGTAGCGCTGGGCGTTCCCGTCCTCCTGTTAATTCTTCACCTTTTCCAAGCAATACAAAGCGACCAAAGCCTAATTCATTTGCAAAAATAACAAGTGATGGCTCACAAACAATTGATGCGCGCAGTTTTGTTAATTCGCCCTCGCTCATATGCGGGTATTTCTCAAAAAGGTATTTAGAAACAGATAGTTCAAGTACTGCGTCGCCTAAAAATTCGAGACGCTCATTATCCGTAAACAATTTACGGCGATGCTCATTCACATAAGATGAATGCGTGAATGCTTGATACAATAAATTTTTATTAATAAATGTGATATTTAATTCATGCTGTAACAGCTCGAATTGATTGCGTACCTTTTCAGGAAGTACGCCTGATTTCTGCATAGTTCCTTTTCTTCTCATAGCCATTGAACAATCTGCCTTCCTAATAGTTTCTACCGTCTTAGTGTACCTTTTTCAAGGCATTTATGCAAAAGTATTTCGGCTGAAATACAATGTTTTGGAAGTTTTAACGTAATTTTTTAACAAAAATAAAAAAAGGCACGCAAATCGTTCGAAAAACGAACCATTTCGTACCTTTAAAATACATCAAAGCATAAAATGCTTTTGCGATTATGCTTTGATGTAAGTATTACAATGTAATCAGATTTTTAATATGCAACCTCAAAAGGCTGCGTTCGAAATCTATAACATCTGCCAAGAGGCGATTAGTTAATTTTACCTTCGATGTATGAAATAGCAGAACCTACTGTTGTGATTTTTTCAGCATCTTCATCAGAAATTTCCATATCGAATTCGTCTTCAAGCTCCATAACAAGCTCAACAACGTCTAATGAGTCAGCACCTAAATCATCACGGAAAGAAGCTTCTAATGTTACTTCACTTTCTTCAACACCTAAACGGTCCACGATTACTTTTGTTACGCGTTCTAATACTGTAGTCAAAACTTTCACCTCCCCTCAAATGATTATACAAAAAATTTATATTTATGCTATAGCATAATATTACATTACCATGCCACCGTCAATATGTAGCGTTTGGCCTGTCATATAGTTTGCATCATCAGAAGCTAAAAACACAACAGCTTTCGCAATATCCTCTGGCTGCCCTAGTTTAGCAAGCGGAATTTGCGTAAGCATACCTTGTTTTAAATCTTCTGGAAGCTGTTCAGTCATTTCTGTTTCAATAAAGCCTGGTGCAATCGCATTAACTAAAATATTACGTGATGCAAGTTCCTTAGCAGTTGTTTTTGTTAAGCCAATTACACCTGCTTTTGCCGCTACATAGTTAGCTTGCCCAGCATTGCCTGCTACTCCAACGATAGAAGAAATATTGATAATACGTCCTGCACGTTGCTTCATCATTTGACGAGTTACAGCTTTTGTACAAAGGAATACACCTTTTAAGTTTGTATTAAGAACATCGTCCCATTCGTCTTCCTTCATTCGCATTAATAAATTATCGCGTGTAATACCTGCATTATTAACTAAAATATCAAGTGAACCAAATGTTTTAACTGCTGCATCCATTAAAGCAGTTACTTCTTCTGTTTTTGAAACACTTGCCTGTACAGCAAGCGCTTCGCCACCATTTGCTTGAATTGCCGCAACAACTTCTTCTGCTTTTGCTTGTGAGCCACTATAGTTTACGATAACCTTTGCACCTTCATCAGCAAGCTTTAACGCAATCGCACGTCCGATTCCTCGTGAAGCACCTGTTACAACTGCAACTTTACCTTCTAATTTACGCATTGATTGACCACTCCTTCGACGCTTCTAATACTGCTTCTAATGAAGCTTCATCATATACACAATACGTTGCCACTGAACGATCTATTTTCTTTACTAAGCCACTTAAAACTTTACCAGGTCCACACTCGATGAAAACATCGACGCCTTGAGCGATCATTTCACGAACTGATGCTTCCCATTGTACAGCGCTATAAACCTGTTCCACTAATTCCTGTTGAATAGCCGGTACATCTAGCAATTCTTTCGCTTTAACGTTGCCAATTACAGGAATTTGCGGTGTTGATAAAGTAATATCTGCTAATGTTGCTTGTAATTGATTAGACGATGGTCGCATTAATTCTGAATGGAAAGGTCCACTTACTACTAATGGAATTGCGCGTTTAGCACCCGCTTCTTTAGCTGCGACTGAAGCCTTGTCAACACCTTCTTTTGTTCCAGAAATAACGATTTGTCCTGGACAGTTAACGTTTGCAACTTGTACTACATCGCCATTAGCAGTTACTTTTCCAGTCACTTCATGCAATGCATCAAGCTCCATCCCAAGAATAGCAGCCATTGCACCTTGCCCTGCTGGCACCGCTTCGTTCATAAATAAACCACGTTTATGAACAATAGCAACAGCATCTTCAAACGATAAAACGCCTGCGATAACTAATGCACCATATTCTCCAAGTGAGTGCCCAGCTGCATAATTCGGTGTAATGCCTGCAGCACGTAATTTTTCAGCGACCATAACACCTGTCGTTAATAACGCTGGCTGTGCATGATATGTTAGCGTTAACTCTTCAGCAGGTCCCTCTAACATTAATTTAGACAAGTCAAACCCAAGTGTCTTGTCAGCATTTTCGTAAAAGGCTTTACTTTCTTGCGAGTTGCTTACAAATTCTTGGCCCATACCAACCGCTTGAGAGCCTTGGCCTGGAAATATAAATGCGATTTTCGTCATTTCTTATTAATCCCCTTTGTTAGTCAATTTCTAAGTGACGTACTGTATCTGTTATCGTTGAAATAACTGTATGCTCTACCATTGTATTTGCCTGACGTATTGCACTGAAGATTGCCTTTGCATTCGATGATCCATGTGCTTTAATAACAGGCGCTTGTAAACCAAACAAACCTGCACCTCCATACTCTGTGTAGTCCATTTTATTTTTTAAGTCACGTAAATTACTTTTCATAAGTACTGCTGAAATTTTTGTTTTTGTAGAAGACATAAAGGCCTCTTTTAACATCGTAAACAATGCCCCTGCTGTTCCCTCTATCGACTTCAACACCATATTGCCTGTAAATCCATCTGTTACAACAACATCAGCAACACCATCGAGTAAATCACGCGCCTCGACATTGCCGACAAAATTCAAGTCCGCTTGTTTTAGTAAATCAAAAGTTGCTTTTGTTAAGTCATTTCCTTTTTTATCTTCTGTTCCGATATTTAACAGTCCAATACGTGGCTTTTGTAGACCGCCTACTTTTTTAGCGTAAATATCACCCATAATCGCATATTGCAGTAAATGCTCTGGTCGTGCATCCGCATTTGCCCCAAGGTCTAGCATTAAAAAACCTTTACCATCAAGCGTTGGCAATGTCGTTGCTAAAGCTGGTCGTGCAATTCCTTCTATACGGCCTACCTTAAACAAACCACCTGCCATTAGTGCACCTGTATTGCCTGCTGAAAGACATGCATCAGCTGTGCCTTCTTCAACCGCATCCATCATCTTTGCCATCGATGAATCCTTTTTACGTCTTACAGCACGTGCAGGATCATCCGTCCCTTCGACCACTTCTTCACAGTGGATAACTGTTAAGCGATCGTGCATTTTTAAAAATGGGTCGAGCTTTTCTTGCTGTCCATATAATTGAATTTCCAAATTTGGAATTTGTTCTAATGCTAATAATGCACCTTCCACTACTGATTTCGGTGCATTGTCGCCACCCATTCCATCAAGTGCTAATTTCATTATTATTCACCTTTACCTTTCGTGCGGTACATATCAAATTCACCAACAAAAACAGTTTCACCATTCACAGTAGATATAATCTCTACTTTCGTACGATGGCGTTCATCATCTCTTCCGACAACGACCGCCTTAGTTATAACACGATTTCCGGCTCTTACAGGTTTCACAAAAGTAATATTGGAGTGCACTGTTAAGGCCAGCTCATCATCAATAACCGCTACAGCTAATGAGTTTGCTTGTGCAAATAAATGATGTCCACGCGCGATGCCATTGCGCTGAAAAACATGCTCTTCTTTTACATCAAATATAGATAATGCACGATTATCTAGTTCTATATCAATAATTTCACCGATTACTTCATCAATCGGTAATGATTTCACTTCATTTTCATATGTTTTCGAAGCCACATCTTTAATTCGTTCACGTAATTCTGGAATTGCTAATTCCATACGATCTAAACGAATTGTTTGAACACTTACCTGAAACTCCGACGCTAGTTGTTCATCTGTGACGAATGGATTTTCCGCAATCGTTTCAGATAATAATCGCTGTCGCTCTTTTTTCGTTCGTCTCAACGTCATTCGCCACCTTTTGAGTTGTTATTAGCACTTGGTACTAATATCAGTATATAGAGTATAAAAAAAGAATGCAAGACTTGTTTTCAAAAACAAGCTCTCGCATTCCTTGTAGTACAACATTAAATTTCACTAATCAAATCGATCACCTTGTAGAACACCAGCCTTTTCAAGCATCTCACGTAAATATTGATACGTTTCATCATGCCAAAACGCCTCTGTTTCAATCATTTCAGTAGCATCTTTTCGCGCTGTCTCAAGCGTTCTATAGTCATGTACTAAATCGGCAACTTTAAAGTCAGGCAAGCCACTTTGCTTACGTCCAAAGAAATCACCTGGTCCTCGTAGCTCCAAATCTTTTTCTGCAAGTCGGAAACCGTCATTTGTTTCAGTCATAGACTGCATTCGCTCTTTGCCTTCATCAGATTTTGGATCAGCGATTAATACACAGTAGGATTGATGCTCACCACGCCCTACACGACCGCGAAGCTGATGTAGCTGCGCTAAACCAAAACGTTCTGCATCGTATACTACCATAAACGTTGCATTCGGCACATTTACCCCGACTTCAACAACTGTCGTAGATACTAATACTTGTATGTCACCTTCACTAAAATCACGCATCACAGCATCTTTTTCATCCGCTGGTAGGCGGCCATGCATTAAGCCAACTTTATAGCGACCATTAAAATACGATGCGAGCTGCTCATAAATTTCTACTGCGTTTTGGACATCCAATTTATCCGATTCTTCAATTAGCGGACAAATAGCATATGCCTGTCTACCTGCTTGAAGCTCTAGCTCTAGTTTGGACAGTACAGAACCAAGCTGTTCTTTTTTCATCCAATGCGTTTCAATTTCTTTACGCCCCGCTGGCATTTCATCAATCAACGAAACGTCCATTTCGCCAAAGGCTGTAATCGAAAGTGTTCGCGGAATGGGCGTTGCAGTCATAAAGAGCACATCAGGGTTTTCACCTTTATCACGTAAAATTCTTCGTTGTTCTACACCAAATCGATGCTGTTCGTCCGTTATTACAAAGCCTAGTCTATTAAATATTACATCTGGCTGTATGAGTGCATGCGTTCCTATCACAATATCTATTTCACCATCCGCAAGTGCAGCTAATAATAGACGTCGCTCCTTTGTTTTCGTTGAGCCCGACAATAACGCTACACGTACACCAAATGGCTCAAACCACTCTAATAAGTTTTCAGCATGTTGCTCAGCTAAAATTTCTGTTGGTGCCATTAGCGCTCCTTGAAATCCAGCCGTCACAGCGGCATATAAACAAATCGCGGCAACTACCGTTTTTCCCGAACCAACATCCCCTTGTAGTAAACGATTCATACGATGTGGTTCTTTTAAATCCTTGCAAATTTCATTAACTACTCGCTTTTGTGCTCCAGTTAATTCGTATGGTAATGAAGCGATAAATGCGCGTACTTTTTGCAAGTCAAATTGTATAATCGTACCACGTTCATTATCCTTACGAATTTTTCGTAACGCTTGAATACGAAGCTGAAAGTTTAATAATTCCTCATAAGCAAATCGCCTTCTTGCTTGTTTAGCGTGTTCAGCATCTAGCGGAAAATGAATACCTTCAAGACCATCACGGATTGAGACAAGCTTGTAGGCCTCCTGCAAATGTTGTGGAATCGCATCTGGTAGCTCTCCACCAAAATCATCTAACACTTGCCGCATATATTTGCGAAAACGTTTTTGCGGTATCAAACCTTTGAGGCTATAAACAGGTTCAAAGTCTACTTGGTCTATTTTCGGACCAAATGTGACTGTTGTACCGTTAATCACTTGTCTGCCTCTATCCCATTTCCCCGTTACCGTCACAATAGTACCTGGTACAAGCTTCTGTTTTAAATAGTTTTGATTAAAAAATACTACCTTTACTAAATGTCGGCCAGCGAGCACTGTCACCTGCAAGCGAGATTTATTGCGCCCTAAAAACAACACAGTCGGCTCACGCTCTACTTTACATTCAACAGTCACACGTTCATTATGGGGTGTTTGCGCTAAATCCTTTAAGCGAAAATCCTCATGTCGATGCGGGAATGTCCACAACAAATCATTTATCGTTTCAATACCTAATGTTTCTAAGTGTGCTGCGGTTTCTTTCCCAACTCCTTTTAATTCGGAGACAGGACTGGTTAATTCAGTCACCTTTCACTTCAGCCCCTTTGAGTAGTTCCAATACGAATACCATACCTGTTAGCGTGCACGTATTTAAACTGTCGTGAATCAAAAGAGCCTACCTCCCTTCTGTTCAAATCATCGTTAGCTCCTATAGATTGTTAGCATTTTATATTCTATTTACAGCACTTTTCTTCTTAACTGTATCACAAAATTTTTCATTCGTGTCGTCACAGTATCTACGAAATGCGTATGTACATTTGCTACGGCTAGACTTCTATCGGCGATTCCCTCGGGTTTACCGGCGATTCATGGACTTCTATCGGCGATTTCCTCGGGTTTACCGGCGATTCATGGACTTCTATCGGCGATTTCTTCGGGTTTACCGGCGATTCATGGACCCTCAGTAAGTCCCCTCTGCTAAATTTTATCTATCACAAAAAAGTGTTAGATTGATTGTAGTCAATCTAACACTTTTTCTTTTTTGGTCCAGCCACTTTTCCATACTTTACTCTACTGCTAAACCTGCTTTTAGTATACTTTGTAAATCACCATTATTAAGAATAGCATTGCTGATTGCTTTTCCTGTTGGCGTCGCAGCTAAGCCACCACGTGCTGTTTCTTTCAAGTTCGGGCTCATAGACTGACCAATGCGATACATCGCACCAATGACTTCATCGCACGGAATACGACTCGTTACACCTGCTAACGCCATATCTGCTGCAACAAGAGAATTCGCTGCACCCATTGCATTACGTTTAACACAAGGCACCTCAACTAATCCAGCTACTGGATCACAAACAAGGCCAAGCATATTTTTTAATGTAATTGCGAATGCTTCTGAACATTGCTGTGGCGTTCCACCCGCCATCTCCACGATTGCTGCCGCAGCCATACCAGCAGCTGAACCAACTTCAGCCTGACAGCCGCCAGCAGCACCTGAAATGGAAGCATTATTTGCTACAACAAAGCCAAATGCACCAGAAGTAAATAAGTAGCGAAGCATTTGTTCACGTGTTGGATTTAGCTTATTTTTCACAGCAAATAAAGTACCTGGCACAACTCCCGCTGAACCCGCTGTAGGTGTTGCACAAATGGTACCCATTGCAGCGTTCACTTCATTTGTCGCAACTGCTTTACTAACAGCGTCTAATAATAAATCCCCTGATAGCGATTTTCCTTGTGCAATATAATTTTGAATTAGTACGGCGTCTCCACCCGTTAAGCCTGTTACAGACTGTACTCCTTGCAAGCCTCGTTCTACCGCTTCTTCCATCACTGTTAAGTTCTGGTCCATCTGTTGCATAATTTCTTCTCGCGTGCGTCCGCTAATTAACATTTCCTGCTCAATCATTAGCTCAGAAATTAGCTTTTCTTCCTGTTCTGCTCGTTCTACAAGCTCACGTACATTATGAAATAACACTTCCATAGAGACACCCCCTAGTTATTAATTCTCGACACTTTCGTAATATGTGGTATTAATGAAATTTGTTGAAGTACTTTTTCCTCAATATTTTGATCAATTTCAATGACCATTAGCGCCGTTAAACCACGTTCAATTCGTGAAACTTCCATATGCCCAATGTTGACATTGTGCATCGCTAAGCAATTCGCAACATTAGCAATACAGCCAGCGCGATCATCGTGAACAACAAGGATGGCGGGCATCCCACCTGTTAAACGAAGTTTGAAGCCATTGACCTCACTCACTTCAATTTTTCCGCCACCAATCGAAATGCCGACAATAGACATTTCTCCATCATCATCACCGAACACTAGTCTAGCTGTGTTCGGATGCTCTGTATTCGCAGTTTCCGGTATAAACTCGTATTCCAATCCGGCTTTTTCCGCATGTTCAAAAGCCGTTTTAATACGTTCATCAAATGTATCAAAATCTAATAAACCACCAATTATTGCTACATCTGTCCCATGCCCTCTATACGTTTCAGCAAATGATCCATAGAGATGAATTTTCACCCATTTCGGTTGTCTACCAAATAAATCTCTTGCTACACGTCCAATACGCGCTGCACCTGCTGTATGAGAAGAAGAAGGACCAATCATAACGGGTCCAATAATATCAAAAACTGATGTAAACTTCATACAAGCACCCCTCTATTCTATTCGTATAATAATTTTACATTTAGTTATATCATGCTTGATAGTTACTATAAAAGTAAAGCACTACATTTATCAACTTTCAGAAAATTAACACGACTATAATTTATAACTTAATTATATTATTCCTTTTCTGTCCACTCTATAAATACACACTTTCCAACAAGTTGATATCCCAGTATTTTCAAAATAAGTGTCCTCTGTAGAAATACATAAAACTATCTATTTTGTTCATTTCGTGTTGTTCCCTACATGTTGTATTCCTTTTACCATAAACAAAAGCAGTACACAACTTGTGCACTGCTTCGCCTACTCGTTTACTCAGTAACCATAGATTATTCTACCGAAATAATATATGGATATAATCCTTGTTTACCGTTAAATAACTCCACTTCTACATCTGGATAGTTCTCTTCGATAAATTGGATTAATTCAGAGGCATTTTCTTCAGAAGTATCTTCTCCGTAAATAACCGTAACGATTTCAGTATTCACATCTACTAAATCTGTAATGACTTTCTCAGCAGCATCTTTTAATGCTGGTGTAGATAGTACAATTTTCCCTTCAGCAAGTGCCATAAAATCGTCTTTATGAATTTCTACGCCATCAATAGACGTATCACGCACTGCATAAGTTACTTGACCTGTTTTTACATGAGCAAATGCTTCTGTCATCGTTGATTGGTTTGTTTTAACCGTTGCTTCTGGATTGAACGAAAGAATAGCAGCCATCCCTTGAGGAATCGTTTTTGTCGCTACAACTGCCGCTTCAATATCCAATAGCTCTACAGCTTGTTCAGCTGCCATTACGATATTTTTGTTGTTCGGTAAAATAAGTACTTTTTCTGCTCCAATTTCCTGAACAGCTTTAACAATGTCTTCTGTTGAAGGATTCATCGTTTGTCCGCCTTCAATAACATAAGAAGCACCGATTGAACGTAATAAGTCAGCTACACCTTCTCCCATCGCAATCGTTACAATGGCATATGGGTGCTTTTCAGCTTTTTTCGCTGGAGCTGATGCTTTGTAATCTTCACCAACAATAGCCGAATGTTGCTCACGCATATTATCGACTTTAATTTTAATAAGGCTACCGTATTTTTGACCCATCGCTAAAACTGCGCCCGGTTGCTCTGAATGAATATGCACTTTAGCAATTTCTTCATCTGAAATAACAAGTAAAGAATCACCTAATGGATTTAATTCATTGCGGAATTGCTCCTCGCTAAATGGCTCTTTTCCTTCTTCCAAACGAACCATAATTTCCGTACAATAACCAAATTCAATATCCGCGGTATTCATAAAATCTTGTGCTCTATGATGTTCTGCATTAATTAAATCGTCTAATGTTGCATCATTTTTTTCCGGTAAAGGCTCACCCTTTAAAGAAGCTAAAAAACCTTCATAGACAAATAGCAATCCTTGACCGCCACTATCCACAACACCTACTTCTTTTAATACAGGTAAAAGGTCAGGTGTACGCTGTAGCGAAGCCTTTGCTTCTTCAGTAAATGCTTCCATCACAGCGATGATATCGTTTTCACTTTCGGCAACTTCAACACCTTTTTTTGCCGCTTCACGCGCAACAGTTAAAATTGTTCCTTCAACTGGCTTCATCACCGCTTTATAAGCAGTATCTACACCAGCTTGGAATGCACCAGCAAAAGCTTTTGCATCAATCGCTGCATCTTTTTCTACAAATTTTCCAAACCCACGGAAAAGTTGTGATAAGATAACACCCGAATTCCCACGAGCGCCCATTAGTAACCCTTTTGATAACGCTTGCGCCGTTTTCCCAATATGTTCTGATGCTTGTAATTCTGTTTCTTTGGCACCAGATGTCATCGATAAATTCATATTTGTCCCTGTATCCCCATCTGGTACTGGAAATACATTTAAAGAATCTACATAATTTGCATTTTGATATAGGTGATGGGCACCCATTTGTACCATTTCAGCAAATTTTAATCCGTCTATAGACCGCATTCGATTTTGTTCCTCCTCTTACTCATTCGCTACACGAACGCCCTGCACAAAGATATTGACAGATTTTACGCTCATACCTAATGTTTTATCTACTGTATATTTCACTTTCGATTGTACTTGATAAGCAACTTCCGAAATTTTAGTCCCGTAACTAACAATAATGTACATATCAATATGTAAATCTTCTTCTTGTTGTCGAATTACAACACCTTTTGCAAAGTTCTCTTTACGTAAAATATCAGTTAGACCATCACGAATCTGATGTTTTGATGCCATGCCAACAATACCGTAGCATTCTATAGCAGCGCCACCAGCAATCTGTGCAAGTACATCAGTTGAAATATCAATTTGGCCGAATTCGTTATTTAATTCAATTGACATAGAAATGCCCCCTTGGCTCTTTTTGACTAAATTATATTGTACCACTTTGGGTATACATTAAGCAACCTAAGTTCCCTTGAAAGCGCCTTGTGTCAACGTTTTTAGCGTTTCATTCCAATCATCACAGTCTACGCTATTTATTGCGAACTAGTCTTTATTGAACTAGTACTAGCTTTGCCTGAAGTTATACTAACAAAACCTATTTTCATTTTTATTAATCAAACTTTCTTTCCACGCATAAAAAAGCTGATGTATTTAAACATCAGCTTCACGTATTAAGTATTTAAGTACCTGGTACTTCGTATAGGTACCTAGCATATTATCGGCTCCTAAATCGTAAAAATCCACTTCACTTTCCGCGGGCACGACGTAAGCCGCAACTTACTTGCGCGCGGTTTATTGCGTCTTACATTGCGCGCGTTCCCACAGTGTAAGTGGATTTTCACTTGGCCAGTCATAAAACACATGATTAGCATGAAAATTGTTTGAGTGCCTGGCACCTTCTATAAAATTATCAATATAATCTTTTAATAAGTGTTTCAATCATAACAGGCATTTCTTTAAATGCGCTATCAACATGTAACCGTTCTGTCTTCTGATGTGCGTCTTTGCCGAAAGGTCCAACATTTAGCACTGGGCCTTTCAAATCAGCCATCGCTTCAAATGGAATACTATACGTATCACCATAAACAGGCGTGTTTCGCTCAAATGCAGTCCAGCCATTTGAGTCATCTGTATAATTGACATAACTTAAATCACAAATGCCATTGAAATAGTGAATTTGCTCTATTTCGATATCAAATGTTTTAGCTGTTTTCTTCATTAATTCAATTGATTGCTTCACTAACGGATGCTCTGATGAATTGATTGCAGGATAATATGGTGGTGCATACAACAGCACAGTTGCTGGTGTTAGCTCCTGACAACGAATCATTAATTGATCTACAATACGAATCGATTTTTCACGGTCATCCCACGATGTATTTTCTAGAACCTGCTTTTTAATGTACTTCACTTCTTCAGCGCCAAGTTTATTTATAGCATGCTCTAAAACTGTTTCGTAACGAAGTACTCTTACTTCCCCAACACCTTGTACTTTTTCACGCTCACAAATTTTATTGTATTGCATATTACAAGCAGCCATTGCCTCCAATGCGACTTGTTCAAAAATTTCCATTACCTCTGTTGCTGTTCGCTTCAACAAAAATACATTGTAGAGCGCAGCAGCACGATATGGCGTTTGTGTCGAATACTCCATTTTTAAATCTTTTAATTGTAATGATACTGGCAATGGTGTACTTTCACCTAAATCCGTTTCACTGAACACCGGATTCCACTCCATATGCTGCGTCATATAAGATGCAATATAGTTTGCTGTCATGCCTTTTAACGGTTCACCTACATGTGTCTCTTTCCCATAAAATAAAGCAGCAGGCATAATTTTTCCTATCGTGCCCGAATAAATATATTCATTTATATCAGAAGGTCCTTGTGAGAACGATGGCTCACTATTTAAAAACAACTTATATGTTAAACCATATTGTTCACGTAGTCTTACTAGCTCGACTACTGCTGCACGCATACCAGCCGAGTTCACTTCTTCATCTGGTACCGCTGTTAAAATAAGATTGATTGGCCATTGTTCGATACTAGCTTTCTCAATTAATTGCATATGCAAAGCAAGACCCATTTTCATATCCATTGTTCCACGACCAAACAAATAATTGCCTGATTCTAAATCAATTCTTGCCGCTTCTGGTAAATCTTTTTTATATTTTGGCTCCATCAGCTTGCTCGTTAATTCTTCTGGGCGACAGGAAAAAGGTTCAAGCTCTCCATATTCCTCAGTGTGAACGGTATCAAAATGACTAATCAGCACTACTGTTTCCGTTGCAGTTGGATGCTTGTACAACGCTGTTACCGCATGGCGACCTAGTCCTGCGTCATGTAATTCGATATAGTTAGGGTTGTCTTGAAAATAAGTAAGCGTTTGCAGTGTATCTCTTAATTTATAGGCAAATTCATTTTCACCTGGTGTTAATGTTCTGCTTTCCCAACTTACAATTTCACATAATAATGCCCGAAGGTCTTCCGATGTATTCCATAAATATTTGCTCATAGTTAAAATCTCCTTTATTCGATAAATGCTTTTCCTATATCAGGAGCATTCCATTATGAATTTATTTTCGCTGTCTCATCAGTATCTGAAGAAACTGTACTTACTTTACTCAATTTCAGCTTATAAAATAGCATACAAGCAATAAAGAACCCTATACCGTATAATAAGCCGATTCGTTGTGTTGGATCGAATGCTAAAAATACGAGAATGACTATACAAAAAACAATACAAAATAGTGGAATTAAAGGATATAGCGGCGTTTTAAATTTCAAATCAGCCACGTTACCTCCCCCTTTAACATAACGGTAACGGAACATTAATTGGGACATTGCAATACCCATCCAAGAAATTGTCACCGCAATGCCCGCAATGGACATAAGCAATACAAATACCGCGTCGGCTTCCATCACACTCGTTAGCAAAGATAAAAGCGAAAATAGCATAGTGAAAATAAGCGCATTCAATGGCACTTTATTTTTTGTTAAACGTCCAAAATACTTTGGAGCCATTCCCTCTTTTGACATCGACCATAGTAATCGTGTTGAAGCATAAAGGCATGAGTTACCTACAGATAATATCGCTGTTAAAATAACGAAATTCATAATGCCAGCTGCATAAGGTACACCAGCAATTTTCATCAATGTTACGAAAGGACTTTCAAGAAGCCCAAGTTCAGATGACGGGAAAATCGCAGACAATACAATAATCGAAGCAATATAAAATACAATAATTCTAAAAAGGATTGTACGTATTGCCCTTGGAATGTTCTTTTCTGGATTTTCTGTTTCACCAGCAGCAATACCTACTAGCTCGGAGCCTTGATAAGAGAATATAACATTCATCATTGTTACAAAAATAATTGTAATACCCGCAGGGAATAATCCTGTCGGTGCTAAATTCGTTAAATGCGGTGCTGGACGATCCGCCAGAGGAAGCCAGCCAAATATCGCAGCCGCACCAATAATAATAAAGGCAATAACGGCAACTACTTTAATGCTCGCAAACCAGAACTCTGCCTCTGCAAAACCTTTCGTTGTTAAGGCATTTAATGTAAACAAAAGCACCATGAAGACCGCACACCAAATCCAAATAGGTACATTCGGGAACCAATGTTGCATTAATATCCCCGCTGCGGTAAACTCCACCCCTGCGGTGGCGGCAGATCCGACAAAGTACATCCACCCTAAAGAAAAACCTGCTGATGGGCTTATAAAACGTGTTGCATATGTTTGGAAAGAGCCTGTTACTGGCATGTATACTGCCAATTCTCCAAGACAGTTCATGACCATATATAAAATAAAACCCCCAAACAAATAGCCAATTAATGCTCCACCAGGGCCTGCTTGATTAATTGTATAACCTACATTTAAAAATAACCCTGTCCCAATCACTCCACCAAGTGATAGCATCAATAAATGTCGACTCTTCATAGAGCGTTTCAATACATTATTATGCTGTTGTTCCCCTTTGCTCAAAGTGTTTCCCCATTTCCATATGTTGTCAAATTATTAAATATTCAGTTATTTAGAGGACTAAAACACCCAATCAATTTTTCCCCTACAAATTGATTGGGCATATATACATTTAATTAAAAACGAAGGGATAAGCAGCTTAAGCCGCCGTCATGTTTTCTAAACTCAGACATATCAAGTTCAATTGTTTTATAGCCTAAGTCATTTAATTTACGATTTGTATCAGGGTAGCCAGCTGGAATAATGACATAGTCATTTACTTGAATGCAGTTCGCTGAATACTCATCTTCTTGTGGAATAACAATTTTTTCATATGATGCAAAGGCAGGGTGATCGATAAACTCTCCAGCAACGACCATACGATTTTGTCCAACGTAAGCAATTCCCGTTTTTAAATGGAAGAATTCTTTTAATGGAATAATCGTAGCTTCATAGCCTTCTTTTTCAACAATTTCTTTAAATTGTCGTGCACCTTCTTCGTTTGTACGATCAGAAATACCTACATAAAATTTCTTTTCTGCTTGTAAAACATCTCCACCATCAAGTGTACCTGGCGCTTCGATGTAATATAGTTTGTCATAGAATTTTTTAACTGCTGGTTCAATATCTTCAATTTCGCGATTACGCGCTTCCGCTCCTGGATTTGAAATAATAGCAAACTCAGAAGTTAGTACTGCTGTATCTTCTACAAAAGTAGCATCAGGGAAAGCTTCATCTGCCGCTAGTTGTGTAACCTCTACACCACATTTTTTTAAAGCTTCTACATATTGTACGTGCTGCTCAAATAACTTTTCTAAAATAGGTTTTCCTAGATCACTCGTTGTTAAACCGTTTACAAAGCTATTACCTGGATTTTTTACAATGACATTTTTAAACATTTTTATTCGTCTCCTTTTTTACCCTCTGATTACAGGACAAGTTAGACATGTTGGTCCACCTGTTCCTTTTACTGTGATTTCTTCACCTTTATATTCATAAACTGTAGCGCCTGCATCCAATAACTGCTGTTTTGTAGATGGGTTACCTTCAGGAATAACACATACTCTTGGTGCAAGTGCCAAGACATTACAGCCGAGCGTGTCATATTCATCTTTAGGTACTTCAACTAACTGAATCCCTCGTTCAATAAGAAGCTGACGGAAAAATACTGGCATTAAACGAGAATGTACTACTGCCAAATCCTTGTCCACCATACTAATAAAGGACATTAGATGTAAGCATTCCGCTTCACCTAAATCATGAGGAAGCTGTACAACGATAAATTCATCGACAACATCCGCTGTCATTTCCTTAATTTGACGAATGGCTTCATCATTCGTGCGATATCCTCGGCCAACAACAAGTGTACGGTCATCAAGCCAAACAATATCCCCACCATCTGAAACAGCATCGCCTGACAGTTCCCCTATGATAGAAATGCCTTTGCTTTGTAAAAATTCCTTGTATACAGTTGCTTCAGGTTGTCTCAATTTCTTTCCAGATTTCAAAATAATCGCACCGTGTGGCGTGAATTTAACAGGATCATGCGCATAAAGCGAATCTAACCCTACATCATCTGAAGCTGGTAAATAATCAATTTGTTCAACATACTTCTCTAAAATTGCTATAAATTCAGCATATTCTGTAATGGCCTCATTATAGTTTGGTTCTGATAAATAGTTGAAAGTTTTCCATTCATCCGTTAGATGCTCTTGGCTTTTAAAAGCTTCTTTTGGATGTTTGACAATTACGTGTTTTAAAGGTGCATACATGGATGAACAATAATGCATACCTTTCACCCCTTTTCCGTGTAGTGGAAAACGTTTCCGTTAAGAGGAAAGTTTATATAAAAAATATATGCGTTTTATGTTATACTGTCAATATATTTAGAAAAATTTTAATATTAAACAATTTTAAAAGTGCTTACTCATTTGGAATGAACTAGACGTAAACAGAGAATAAAAATACAATATGATTAGAGGAGGTGGGACAAAATGCAGTTATTAGAACGAGCAATGACAATTGCTAAAGTGTTAGCTTCAGAAGCAGCAGAAGGCAGTTTGTCTATTTCAGAGCTATCCACCAAATGCGATTTACCACTAAGTACATTACATAGAATTTTAAAAGCGATGATTGCACAAGGAATGATTGAACAAGACGAGCAAACGAAACACTACCGCCTTGGAACGATATGGATGGAATTAGGCTTACAAGTGTATGATACGATGGACTATATTAGCAAAATTAGACCCGAATTAGAGCGCCTAGCAAGAGAAGTTGAGGAAAGTGTTTATTTAAGCAAGCCTGCGGGGTTAGATACTATTATTATCGAAAGAATTGATAGTGCAGCAAATCCGATTCGAATTTATGATCAACTCGGTATTCGCATCCCAATGCATATAGGAGCAGCCAATAAAGCATTGTTAGCCTCTATACCTACTGTACAAGCTAAGGAAATTATGAATCAACTAGTCCCTATCGAAGAAATGGCTGATTTAGAAGAACAATTAGAACAAATAAGGGAACAAGGCTATGCTATAAGCCACGGTGAACGAACGGCTGGTACTTCCTCAGTCGCTGTAGCTGTTTTTAATGGGTTCGGAGAAATTATAGGTGCTGTTAGTATAGGCTTTGTTAGCTTTAACGTTAGCGACGAACATATCAACTTCCTTATAGAAAGCCTAAAAGAAACAGGAAAACGTGTTTCAACAAAGCTTGGCTACCGCGGGAAGTAATTTAAAATATACACTGTACAATGAATCTAGTGACCATTGTACAGTGTTTTTTTCATAGCAGATTTTTGTCTGTAAAGGTTTTTTTCTTGAAAGGTTATGTGAAAACTGTTGCACTGAATGACTTCGTATGTTAAATTATTATGGTATGTGAAATACCGAACTGAAATAATAATCTTTCAGCATCAACTGTAAGGAGGGAATACAACATGCCAAAACAATGTGTAATCACTGGACGTAAAGCTCGTACTGGTAACAACCGTTCCCACGCTATGAACGCTAGTAAACGTACTTGGGGCGCTAACCTTCAAAAAGTTCGTATCCTAGTTAACGGTACACCAAAACGTGTATGGGTTTCTACTCGTGCTTTAAAATCAGGTAAAATCGAGCGCGTTTAATAACCGCTTCTAAAAAATCGATTTCGCATATAGCGTAAATCGATTTTTTTCTTTCATTATTTAAGGCAGACTACCAACCGCCTTTATATAGCTATGAAAAAAAATCCGACTGGCATCAGTCGGATTTTTTAGCTTCTTTCTTATCTTTTTTAAATAGGTTAATACACGTACGCGTAATGCTACTCACAACTTTCGGCAATTGGAACGTATATACTTTCAGGACTCTCTCCCCCTTACGCTAATCTATGCTTCTTATCATTAAACATATGCCTTGCGTAAAGGATATAGACCCTAAAGTGCCTATTATTTCATTACTTGTAAATCGACTTGAACCTAATGAAATTTCTTCATTCGTCGTTTCATATTTAACATGTCTTAATGTAACCCCTAGAATAGGTTGCTCATGCGCAAAAAAAGACAAATAGCGATAGCGATCATCCGCTTGAATTGTGTGCGTGCCTGGCACCAAAAACTGCAACATATTAGCATGATTAATAATTTTCAACACAAGTAGGGGATGTTCTATCTGTAAACGATAGATCGAACGAACAGCTGCCTCATAGTGATCCAAACGTCCACCTGTAACACCTGTCAACACAATATCGCTAGGGGCATAGGTTAATGCCTTTAATAGCGCTAAATCCGTATCCGTTTCATTCTTTTCTTCTCGGAAACGCTGAGCATCATTTGCATGCTCCATAACATATTGATATTCCTCTTGTGATAATGAGTCAAAATCACCAACAATGGCATGTGGTCTAATTCCTTGCTCAATTAAATACAGCGATCCTCGGTCCGCACCGATAAATATGACATCATTTCGCTTATTATACGGCTCAAAGGAACAAAGCTCCTCTTTCGGACCGCCCGCACAAACGACAACAGTGGTCATCCTTTAATCGCAGCCTCACCAGCAGTTAGAATCTCTTGCAGTGCCGCTGTTCGGTCTTCTTTGCTGTATATCGCTGAGCCTGCTACAAAAATTGTTGCCCCTGCTTTTGCACAAGGAACAATTGTTTCCGCATTAATACCACCATCGATTTCAATCGCAACGTCTAAGTTACGCTCTTTAATAATTGTTGATAACGCTTCAATTTTTGGCACAACAGAATGAATGAACTTTTGACCGCCAAATCCAGGATTCACTGTCATAAATAACACCATATCAATATCCTCTAAAATGTGTTGAATAGATTCAATTGGTGTATGTGGATTTAAAACTACACCTGGCTTTACTCCATAAGAACGAATCAATTGAATTGTACGATGTAAATGGCGACAAGCTTCTACATGTACTGTAATATAGTCTGCTCCCGCTTTAGCAAATTGTTCAATATATTGATCTGGGTTTTCAATCATTAGATGAACATCTAACGGTAAATCCGTTAAAGGACGAATGGCATCCAACACAATTGAGCCAAATGAAATATTCGGAACAAAATGACCGTCCATCACGTCGATATGAATAAGCTTTGCACCTGCTCGTTCTACGTCTTTCACTTCTTCTCCTAGTTTTGCAAAGTTTGCTGCTAAAATTGATGGTGCTATTTGTATCATGATTAATACCTCGGCTTTCGATCCATAATTTCTTGCATAAATTGTTCGTAATGCTTGTAGCGGTACTCACGAATTTCTCCAGTTTCGACTGCTGCCTTAACCGCGCACTTAGGTTCCTTCAAATGCAAGCAGGCTCTGAATTTACAATCCTCAGCAATTCGTGTTATCTCTGGAAAACATGCACCTAACTCTTCTTTTTCAATTTCATCAAAATCAAATGAGCTAAATCCTGGTGTATCCGCCAATAAACCGTCACAAACTTCTATTAACTCAACATGACGAGTCGTATGTTTGCCTCGTCCTAAACTTTGCGAAATAATGCCTGTTTTTAAATTTAAATCAGGGATTAACGTGTTCAGTAATGTTGATTTCCCAACACCAGATTGTCCAGCAAGCACCGAAGTTTTCCCCTTTAAAATTGGCTGAAGTCGATCAACTAGTTCTTCCTCATCTTTATAGGTTTGAAGCACTGTATATCCCATGTTTTCATAATCTTCTATATAGCTCTGTAATTCCTTACGCTCATCGTCTTCTATTAAGTCCATCTTTGTAAGGCAGATGATTGGGTGTACATGAAATGACTCTAAAACGACTAGGAAACGATCGAGTAAAATTGTATTGAAGTTTGGCTCTTTTACAGAAAACACTAAAATGCCTTGATCGATATTGGCAATCGGTGGACGTACAAGTTCATTTTGACGATCAAGTATTTTTTGAATTGTACCATCTGATCCTTCTGTTTCAAGTGTATACTCAACAAAGTCACCGACTAGCGGGGATTCTCCGCGATTGCGAAATACCCCACGTCCTCGACATTGTAAGAGCTCTTCACCATTATAAACATAATAATAGCCACTTAATGCTTTACGAATTTGGCCTTGCGCCATCCAATTCCCCCTTATTTAACGTCATCATAATTAAAGCTTTCTGACTCGATAATTTCCGAGTCACGGATTATTTTATAAGCCGCTTCTTCACCTTCTACGATGACGAGTTGTATTTTGTATTGTCGGTCACTAGTAATAGTAAATTCATCAAAGGTTTTCACCATTGTATGGGTTTTATCTTGAATTTCAATGCGTATAACTTGTTCAGCGCCTTCTTCAGACGGCTCATATGGAATTAAAACATTTTTAATAAATGTCTTCACAGGTTTCTCAGCCGGTCCTTTACTTAAAACAACTGCAATTGTATCGCCTTCCATTAAGCTAGTACCCGGTTTCGGCGTTTGTGAAATGACACTGCCCGCTGCGACGGTATCATTGTAATCCTCTCGAACGGTACGCCATTTCAACCCTACTCGATTTACGTAATCATCCATTTGAGCTTTCGTGTAATTTGCAACACTATCTACTGTAATCATCTTTACGCCTTGGCTTATCGTAAATGTAATCGTTGCATCTTTAGCGATTATCTCAGCACCCTCTGCCGGATCTTGTTCAATAATTTGTCCTTCAGGCTGTTTGGAATGCACATAATTTTTTTGGATTGAAAGTTTATCTTTTAACAATGACTCAACTTGACTAATTTGTTGCCCCGTGTAGTCATCAATTTTAATCGTTTCTACACCTAAACTGACAATTAACCCTACTTCAGTTCCCTTAACTCGCTTTGCACCTTCTGCAGGGTCTGTTTCAATGACTTTGTCTTTTTCAACTTCCTCAGAATTACGCTCTTGTTTTTGTTCTGCTACAACAAAGCCTTCATCTTGTAATTTTTTTGTAGCTTCTTCTACCGTTAAATTAGCAACACTAGGCACCTCAATTTTTTTCGGGCTAAATAAATCTGTTGCAAATAAAAAGAATAGGAACATAGCAATAACGACTACTAATAGCCCCGTCACATATATTGGCCATTTTTTCTTTTGTTTAACAGGCGCCACTTTTTCAACAGGTTTCTTAGTCTTTGCTTCAACTTTCGACTGTGTGATAGGCGCCATCGCTCTTGTTTGCGTTAAATCCTCATCTTTGCGTATTGGCTGTTCCTTTATAATTGGAATGGCTCTTGTAGCGTCATTATCGATAGGAATCGTAAACTTTGGTTCATTAATACGTGTTGATGATAATACCGTATCCAAGTCCTCTTGCATTTCTTCTACGGTCGCATAACGATGGGAAGCATCTTTGGCAGTAGCCTTTAACACCACATTTTCTAGACTTTGCGGAATTGTACCATCAAATGCTCGAACCGATGGTGTCTCTGATTGCAAATGCTTAAGTGCAATGGAAACAGCAGATTCACCCGAAAAAGGCAATTCCCCTGTTAGTAATTCATACAACACAATGCCAAGCGCATAAATATCTGATTTATTTGTTGCTGTTCCACCACGCGCTTGTTCTGGTGATAAATAATGCACAGTCCCTAGCACAGAATTTGTTTGGGTAAATGATGTCGCACTCAGCGTCATAGCTATTCCAAAATCCGTAATTTTCACATTACCATCCGCATCCATTAAAATATTTTGTGGCTTAATGTCACGGTGAATAATATGATTTTCATGGGCATTGGCAATCGCTGACGTTAATTGCTTCATAATATGCACACTTCTGGCAGGAGAAATTGGTGCAAATTCCTGTATGTACTGCTTTAACGTCTTTCCTTGAACATATTCCATCACTATATAATGCAGATCTCCATCATCACCTACATCATAAATACTTACAATATTTGGATGTGTAAGGCTTGTAACTGAAAGTGCCTCACGTTGAAAACGTCGATGTAATTCATCCTCATTGGTAAAATCATAGCGTAATATTTTTATTGCTACATCCCTATTTAATATCATATCATGCGCCAAGTATACATTGGACATGCCTCCGCCACCAATGAGATCTATAATTTTATAACGGTCACTAATTCGTTTTCCTACAAGCATACTTACACCTCCTCATCTTGCCTTGTGAGTAACACGAGGGAGATGTTATCTTCTCCCCCGCTTGCATTGGCTAATTCCACAAGTTTTCGTCCTTTTTCTTCAATTAAATCTGGATAGGTAATGATAGATGCCATTTCATACACTGACAGTTTATTGCTTAAACCGTCAGAGCAAATTAGTAAATACGATTCTGGCGCTAGCTCTACTTCATAAAAGTCTGGCTCAATAGTTTCCTCTGTTCCAACAGCTTTTAAAATGAAATTTTTCTTCGGATGCGTCAACGCTTCCTCTTCGCTAATTTCACCATTTTCAAGTAGAACATTAACGTAAGAATGATCTTTTGTTATTTGTTGTGCGCCATCATCAAAGAAATAATACACGCGACTATCGCCAACATGCGCAATGAAGCAATAATGTCCTTCAATTAACGCGGCAATAAACGTCGTACCCATTCCTTTACAGTCTTCGTGTGATAAAGAATAGTCGAATATATTTTTATTCAATTGCTTAACTGATTGTAGTAACCATTCTTTTTTTGATGTCATAGTTGCAAAATGATGTGTCTCTGCTTGTAAAAAAACGTTCTCCATTTGTTTCATTGCCATATCACTCGCCACATCGCCAGCATTATGTCCACCCATGCCATCCGCTACAAGTGCTAGTGCAAGTCCATCTGGTCGTTTAAAAAATGCAGCTCGATCTTCATTAATTGCTCGTTTTAAACCAATATCACTTTCGACTGTGTATTCCATCACTGGTCACCTCGTTTCTTCAGATCTCTCTTTCGCACGTAATTGTCCGCATGCCGCATCGATATCAGACCCTTGCTCTCTACGGATTGTTACGTTTATACCATTTTTCTTTAAAGTTTTTTCAAAAGCAAAAATTTTACTACGAGATGTACGGATATAATCACGTTCTGGTACGTAGTTTACAGGAATTAAGTTTACGTGGCATTTAATTCCTTTTATTAATGCAGAAAGTTCTTCTGCAACTTCAACTGAATCATTTTCACCTGACATTAAACCATACTCAAAACTTACACGTCGGCCCGTTTTTTTCGTATAGTAACGAACAGCTTCCATTAATTCATCTAATTTGTACGCACGTGCAATCGGCATAAGTTTTTGACGTGCCTCCTGATTTGGTGCGTGCAATGATACAGCAAAGTTAATTTGAAGCTGTTCATCAGCAAATTGATAAATTTTAGGTACAATGCCAGATGTTGATACAGTAATGTGACGTGCCCCAATATTTAAACCTTTTTCATGATTAATAACTTTTAAGAAGCTCATCATGGCATCATAGTTATCGAAAGGCTCACCAATGCCCATAATAACGATATGTGACACACGTTCATTTACCTCATCTAAAGCTTGCTGTACTTTTACAACTTGCTCTACAATTTCACCTGCTAATAAATGGCGCTTCAAGCCACCTAAAGTTGATGCACAAAACGTACAACCAATTCGACAGCCTACCTGTGTAGTTACACATACTGAGTTGCCATATTCATGACGCATTAAAACTGTTTCAATAGAATATCCATCTTGTAGCTGGAATAAAAATTTAATCGTACCATCTTTTGATTCCTGTTTAATGATCGTTGACAATGTTGTTAACGCAAAGCTTGCCTCTAACTTGTCACGTAATGTTTTTGATAGGTTAGACATTTCTTCAAATGTTTTAACACGTTTATTGTATAACCAGTCAAAAATTTGTGCAGCTCGGAATGGTTTTTCCCCATTTTCTTTTAGCCATTCTTCTAATTGATGTGGTTGTAATGAATAAATTGATTCTTTTAAATTCGGTTTTTCTTTTTTCGCTCGTCGAACTGGCTTTTCTTCAGCTTCATCGACTAAGTCGTTAATGCGTTCATTAAATTGCTCTTGATCCACCATTAGTTGGATTCTCCTTTTTTACGAAAGGCTGCGACGAAGAAACCATCACTGCCGAAGTCTTGTGGGAAGACTTGAAGCATGCCATTTGCTTGCTTTTCCGCTAATTTTGTTGGTAAAGATTCTAGTTGTATAGCTTCCATTTCTGGATGCTCTCTTAAAAAGGCATCAACAGTGCCTTCGTTTTCTTGTTTATCGACTGTACATGTACTGTACACAAGCTTGCCTTCATTTTTTAGTACTTTAGTTGCTGCATCGAGTAGTGCCAACTGGATTTTTTGAAGGTTTTCTAAATCTTCTTCACGCTTCGTATATTTAATATCCGGCTTACGACGCATAACACCTAAACCACTACACGGAGCATCGACTAACACCGCGTCGAACGATTCTAGTTGTAAAAACTCTGGAGCCTTACGTCCATCAATCGGAGCTGTTTCTACAATATCAAGTCCTAGACGTTCTGTATTATGGTCGATTAAATCTAATTTATGTGGGTGCAAATCCGTTGCCAAAATGGAACCTTTATTGTCCATTTTTTCTGCCAAATGTGTCGTTTTACCACCTGGTGCTGCACACATATCTAAGACGCGCATTCCTGGAGAAGGATTCAAAACATTTGCAGGAATCATCGAGCTTTCATCCTGAATAGTGATAAGTCCTTCCTGAAATGCCTTTGTACGAGCAGGTTGGCCATTTGTCACATGTAGACATTCGGGCATTAAATCACTTAGCTGTGCAGTTAAACCTTCAGCTTGTAAGCTTTCAATCGCTTGTTCTGTAGTCGCCACCGTCGTATTGACACGAACCGTTTGCACGGGCGGTACGTTATTTTCATGAAGCATTGCTGTAGCTACTTCTACACCATAATTGTTTACAAAGCGTTCTACCAACCATTGTGGATGACTTGTTTCGATAGCAAGACGTTCTATAGGATTTTTTATATCCTCTAAAGATCGTACACCTTGACGCAATATAGAACGTAAAATACCATTGACCGTAGATGCAATTCCTTGGTGTCCACGGCGTTTTGCAATTTCTACCGCTTCGTTCACTGCTGCGTGAGGCGGAATACGCGTTAAATAATGCATTTGATAGAGCGACAAACGCAATAGCCAGCGCACCCAATGATCTAGTTTACCACGAACAAATGGCTCTAAATAATAGTCGAGGGTCATTTTATATTGAAGCGTACCATACGTAATTTCTGTTAAAAGCGCACGATCCTTTGATTCAATCTTATGGCGTTTAATCGTTTCGTGTAAAAGTAAATTACTATACGCTTGGTTTTTATCTACTGCTAATAGGATAGAAAGTGCGGCATCCCGTACATTGCCATCCCAAATTACTACGCTTTTTTTACTCATTTAAACTGGTCCCCGATCTGTAATTTTGAACCTGTACCTCGTAAATAATCCTCTGCCGTCATACGTTTTTTACCCGCTGGCTGAATGTCATATAATGCAAGTGCTGTGCCATTTCCAGCCGCAACCTCAAAATGGTCCTTTGCAATTGCTACGACTGTACCAGGCGTAGCATTATGTTTTGCTTGTCCTACTTGCGCCCACCAAATTTTAAAGTTTCCTTCTTCAAAAGTAGTATAAGCTACTGGCCAAGGATGAAGTCCTCGCACTTGATTGTATAAAGTCGTTGCATCCTTTGTCCAATCAATTCGTTCTTGTTCACGAGATATATTGCTCGCAAATGTCACTTGTGTTTCATCTTGTACAGTACGGCTATTTGTTCTATTTATAATAGAAGGAAGTGTTTCTTTTAATAGGTCACAGCCTACAACACTTAGTTTATCAAATAGGCGACCTGTATGGTCATCTTCTTCGATAGCTATTGCCTTTTGAGATATAATATCGCCTGCATCTAACTTTTCCGCCATATACATAATTGTTACACCCGTCTCTTTTTCACCATCAATAATTGCTTGGTGAATAGGAGCTCCTCCGCGGTATTTCGGTAAAAGTGATGCATGCACATTAATACAGCCTAGTGGTGGCGCATCGAGCAATTCTTTCGGTAAAATTTGTCCAAATGCAGCTGTAATGACGATATCTGGCTGTAATTCAAGTATTTGCTGTAATTCTTCAGAGCCACGTAGCTTTTCAGGTTGAATAACAGGCAAGCCTAATTCCAATGCCGCTGCCTTTACAGGTGGCGGTGTTAGCACTCGCTTACGCCCTACTGGTCGATCTGGTTGTGTAACAACTGCTTTAATATCATAGCCTTCTTTGTGTAGCATACGCAAAATTGGCGCTGAGAAATCAGGTGTTCCCATAAAAATAATCGACGTCATGTTATTCCTCCTCTTCTGCGTACATTTCTTCTAGCTCTTCTTCTGTAAGAATACGTTTAATTTTAGAATCAAATAATATACCATCTAAATGATCAATTTCATGTAAAATTGCTCGCGCTTCAAAGCCTCCCGCCTCAAGCTCATACACACGCCCTTCCCGGTCACACGCTTCAATTTTTACATAGTCAGGACGTTCAACTTCTCCATAAAGACCAGGAAAACTTAAGCAACCTTCGATATCCACTTCTGCACCGTCTGTTTTTATAACAGTAGGATTAATCATTTCTAAAATATCTCTTTCCTCGCCAAGCTCGACAATTGCCACACGTAAACCTACATCTATTTGTGGTGCTGCAATACCAACACCATCATATTCCACCATCGTGTCATATAAATCATCTAGTAATGCTATAATATCTTCATTAATTTCTGTTACTTCAGCACATGGTGTTGATAAAATTTTTGCTGGATGTTCGATCACTTTTTTAATCGCCATTTCTCGTTCCTCATTTCTAATATTTAAGACTTCTCCGCCTTTATTTTTATCTCAGGCAAATAAACTGAACTTGTATCTTATAGCATCCCTATATAGTAGACGGGTCTAAATCTACCGTCATTAATATGCCCTGTTTTATCCATTCTGCTCGATACATTGCAAGTAATCGTTGCAATACAGGTATCAGATTTGGTTCAATTTTATATTTTATCAAACATTGATAGCGATATCTATTTTGGAGACGGCTAATACTTGCAACTGTTGGGCCTATAATAGACACTTGATTTGATAAATTTCCCCGAAGCCAATCCGCGGCTCGCCCGGCATACTCCGCTGCCATCATGACATCTTCATGAGATACTTGTATAAGCGCAACGAAATAGTAAGGTGGATAGCCTGAACGACGGCGTAAAAACATTTCTCGTTCATAAAATGGCTCGTAATCTTGTACTTTAGCTAATTCAATTGCATAATGCTCAGGAGTATAAGTTTGAATGACGACCTCACCTGGTTTATCATGTCGTCCTGCCCTACCACTTACCTGTGTGAGTAACTGGAAAGTCCGTTCCGCTGCACGGTAATCTGGTAGATGCAATGATGTATCGGCACTAAGCACACCAACAAGTGTAATATTAGGAAAATCAAGTCCCTTTGCAATCATTTGCGTACCGAGTAAAATATCGGCTTGCCCCTCACCAAATGCTTGCAAAATCTCTTCATGCGCCCCCTTGTGCTTTGTTGTGTCAACATCCATTCTTAGTACCCTAGCCTCTGGGAATAGCTTATAAATTTCTTCTTCCACTTTTTGCGTTCCTGTCCCAAAATACCGTATATGCTCACTTTGACATTGCGGACAAATTTGTGGTACATGTTCTTCATAACCGCAGTAATGACACTTCAGTTTTTCAGTTGTGCGGTGATAGGTTAGCGAAATATCGCAGTTCGGACATTGTACGACAGTACCACAATCACGACATAGCACAAATGACGAATACCCTCTTCGATTTAAAAATAGCACCATCTGTTCTTGTCGTTCGAGTCGAGTACGTATCCCTTCAATGAGCAGTTCAGAAAACATAGAGCGATTTCCTTTTTGCAGTTCCTCGCGCATATCTGCAACAAATACAGTTGGCATCGCCTGATGCAGTGCACGTTGTTTTAAAGTAAGTAGTGTATAGACACCTTTTTTTGCACGAGCAAACGACTCAAGGGCAGGTGTCGCACTACCTAAAATGACAGGACATTGGTAATATTGGCTACGCCAAATTGCCACATCTCTCGCATGATAGCGTGGGGAATCCTCCTGCTTGTAAGTAGATTCATGTTCCTCATCTAAAATAATGAGCCCTAAATTTGTAAAAGGTGCGAAAATTGCTGACCGCGCACCAACTACTACCCTTACTTTGCCTTGTTGAATTTTCCGCCATTCATCATACTTCTCACCTACAGATAACCCACTATGCATGACCGCAACCATTTCACCAAAGCGACTACGGAAACGTTCTGTCATTTGCGGTGTTAAGGAAATTTCAGGCACTAGCATAATCGCTTCCTTGCCCTCATGTAAAACCTTTTGAATCGCCTGTAAGTAGACTTCTGTTTTACCACTACCTGTTACACCTTGCAATAAAAAGGTTGAAGCGGAATGTGTATCAAGTGAGTGTGCAATGGCGTTTAATGCAACATCCTGCTCGTCCGTTAATTGTAAAGATTGGGTGCGCGCAACTTCGTTTGTAAAAGGATCTCGATACACTTCTTCCTGTATAAAACGCGCAGCTCCTTTGTCAATGACCGCTTGTAATACTGCAGCAGATACATCTTTTTCATCATAAATTTGCTGAGGCGTAAAAATTTCTCCTAGATGCGTAGACATCCATTCAATTAAAGATCGTTGCTTCGCAGCTCTCGATGCCTCTAACATTGCATTTCTTAGCGCTTGTTCGTCTTCTGCTATTTTGACCATACGTACTTCTTTAACATTCCCTTGTTGCTTCACAACATTTTCTATCTTTACAATTTTATCTGCAATCAGTTGTTTTAATAACGGCAATAAGCCTACACGTTCAAACTCCTTAAAGTTTGCCTTTTGACGTTTTCCAAAAATCTGCTGAATTTCTATCGGCAATGTATCTTGCTCAACTTGTAATTTAACAATCTTTTCATACTTTGCCCGAAGTGCTGAAGGTAGCATTACTTGCAAAGCATCAATTTCATAACAAATCGTTTCGTTTTTTAACCACTTTGCCATCAACAGCATTTCTTCTGTGAAAACGGGCTCTATATCTAAAATTTGTGCAATTGGCTTTATTTTGTTTTCAGGGACATCTGTGTCACTTTTTAAACCTACAACAAATCCTAGTACATTTCTTGGTCCAAAAGGTACTTTCACACGACAACCTTTTTCTATAACAGCTATCCATTCTGTAGGAACAGCATAGTCAAATGTGCGATCTACATGGTATGTCGAAACATCCACTATAATCTCAGCATATAAACTCATTGCGCCTCACCTTGTAATACATGCTGCCATAAAACTTTCGCAAACTGTGTCGCGTCCGATACATCCAATACTTCACCATTTACTTTCGCAGTATGACTAAAATCAATCCACTCGTCAGATAAAACTTGTAACATCGGTTCACCATAAACTTTTTGTCCAAATGTCACTGCAGTCGTACCTTCGACAGACAGAATAGGCGCTCTTTCAATAGTTGGTATATGGGCCGCGTGAAGTAAAAATGCATGTGGATATTGTTTTTTTAAGCGCTCAACTTCCGCAATAAGATCATTGGCATTTGAAGCTTCTCCACCAATTAAAATCGCATGTGCTCCAAGTGCTTGTGCTTCATTCACTAACGCCTGTCCAATCCGACCATTCGCCTTTGTACTAATTACATGTTGATCATCCAAAGGGACATACCATGCACCCGCTGTCACAAGCACCTTTTTACCTGCTAATAGCTTAACCTTTGATGAAAAATAATCTTGCACAAGAGCTGTAATATTTTCTGGTTCCTCTAAACGACCTTTGCCAACATAGCCACACGCTAAAAAGCCTTCTGACGGTTCAATAAATTGATAGCCATCTGCCGCTAGCTGTGCCAAGTTGCGTTTTACTGCTGGATGATCATACATATGAACATTCATTGCTGGCGCAAGCCAGACGGGAGCAGTTGTGGCAAGTAAAGTCGTCGTGACCATATCATCAGCAATACCGTTTGCGAGTTTACCAATGACATTTGCAGTTGCAGGCGCAACTAATATTAAATCTGCCCAATCTGCTAAATCTATATGGGCAATCACATTTGAATCCTTTTCATCAAATGTATCGAAATAGACATCATTTTTTGACATGACTTGAAAGCTTAACGGATTGACAAACTGTCGCGCCGATGCTGTCATAATGACCTTTACGTTGGCACCTGCCTGAGATAGCTTACTCACTAGTGCTACAGCTTTATAAACAGCAATACCACCTGATACACAAAGTAAAATATTTTTGTTCATCTACAATGTCGTCCTTTCAAACGATAAGCTCCCAAAGGACAATTCCTCGGGAGCTCTCGGCATTCTTGTATAATCAAAAAATCACTGCAGATTTTAACATTAACTTGGCAAAAGCTTTGTTACATCAATGTTAGATTTCGTCTTCGTACACAGCTGACTCATCTTGAGATACTTTCGTAAGTACACCTGCTGCTACCTCTTCAAGTGCTTTCCCTACATATTTATAGGAAACATATTTGTGCAAGCGCTCAGTACCTTCAATCTCTTGCATTTGACGAGCACGTTTTGACGCTAAGCTTACTAAAGAATATTTTGAATCGATCTCTTTTTTTAAGGCATCTACTGATGGGTATAACATTGGTTTATTCTCCTCTCAACATTGACAAATATCTTTTTTCAACACGTTCTCTTCGACAATGCTCGGCTTTAATAATCGCATTTATACGATCACAGGCATTTGTCACTTCATCATTTTCAACTACATAATCATATAAGCTCATCATTTCAAGCTCTTCACTTGCAGTTGCGATGCGCTTCGCAATAACATCCGCTGTCTCTGTCCCACGCCCAACTAAACGATCTTTTAATTCCGTTAAACTTGGAGGGGCTAAGAAAATAAATAAGGCATCCGGTGCTTTTTTACGAATTTGCGCTGCTCCTTGTACTTCAATCTCCAAAAACACATCACGACCAGCATCAAGTGTTTCATTTACATACGTTAACGGAGTGCCGTAGTAATTCCCTACAAATTCAGCGTGTTCTAATAAGCCACCTTGTTCAATTAACGTTTCAAACTCTTCACGCGACTTAAAAAAATAGTCTACACCATCTACTTCACCTTCGCGAGGATTTCGTGTTGTCATTGAGATGGAATACTCATAATTCGTATTCGGTTGAGAAAATAATTCTTTTCGCACTGTCCCTTTTCCTACACCAGATGGGCCAGACAGAACAATTAATAATCCACGTTCTTTTATCATTTATTCTCTATATCTCCCTTAATTTATAACAGATGCAAGCATATTATTCGATATTTTGAACTTGTTCTCGCATCTTTTCTAAAATTGTTTTCGCCTGAACTACTGCAACGGCTGCTTCTGTCGATTGATTTTTTGAACCTATTGTATTAATTTCGCGATGAATCTCCTGCATTAAAAAGTCTAATTTACGTCCGATTGAAACTGTTTCTAGTAACGTTTCTTCCAGTTGGTTAAAATGACTATCTAAACGATCTAACTCTTCTGTTATGTCCACTCGTTCAGCAAATATCGCTACTTCTGCGAGCAAACGGTCTTCTAAGAGCGCTCCATCTGCTATTTCAGCAATTCGTTCTAATAATCGCGTACGATATTTTTCAACAGCAAGTGATGAATACGAGCGAATTTGATTCACTTGTTCCATTAACTGTTCCTTATATTGTACAACAACATCTTGCAATTCTTGCCCTTCACGCTCACGCATTTGGATCAACTGTCTAGTAGCTTCTGTCACCGCATGCTCAACTGCCCCCAATAAATCCTCTGGCGTTAGTTGCGGTTTTTTCTGTACTAACGCTTGCTCTAGCGCTAATAGCTCCTGCATTGTCCATTTTTCTTCTAGGGGTACTTTACTTGCTAATTGCTCTTTTGCCTTACGATACGCTTCAATTAATGACCAATTAATTTCAATAGATTGCTCGACGTTTTCTAAATCCTTCACATCTACCATCACATCAATTTTTCCACGTGATAAAGCTTGTGAAATCAATTTCTTAGCAAAAATTTCTGCTTCAAGCCATTCTTTTGGGAACTTTGCATGAATTTCTAAAAAACGATGGTTGACCGAGCGTATTTCTACGGTTAACTGAAAGTCTCTTGTTGTTGTGACACCTCTGCCAAAACCAGTCATACTACGCACCAAGGTTCGTCACACCTTTCTTTGCATACTGGGATTATTATAACATAAGCTCTGTCATTTATGACGTCTCTCCACAAAAAATTCGCTAGTGCAAAAATTAATTCTACCACATCTGAAGCTATATTTTAATATTCACCTAAAAAATGCTATGATAAACATACAAAAAAATGCATTCATACATGAGATGGCTGTTTGAACACAATTTATAATAGGAAGAATCCCATCCTATATGTTCATATACACAGACAAATATGGCGCAAAAATTACTATTATATACGAATACACAATGATGCAATATATCGTTGGAAAGAGGAATTAAAATGGCATTCGATGGCTTATTTACTTATTCAATGACAACAGACCTGCAACAATTAGTAACAGGTCGCATTACTAAAATACATCAACCTAATGCTCAAGAAGTTGTTTTACAAGTTCGCGCAAATGGTGGCAACCACAAATTATTGTTTTCTATCCACCCTTCCTATGCACGTGTACATCTTACTGAGCAAACAATAGAAAACCCCGCGGAACCTCCTATGTTTTGTATGTTATTACGTAAACATTTAGAAGGTGGTTTTATTTCATCTATTAAACAGCACGACCTAGATCGCATTATTATAGTAGAAATCCATAGTAAAAATGAAATTGGCGATCCAATTGTACGGGAATTACACGCAGAAATTATGGGTCGCCATAGTAACCTGCTATTAATTGATAAGGAACAAAATAAAATTATCGATAGTTTAAAACATTTATCACCATCGATGAATAGTTTCCGCACAATATTACCTGGACAGCCTTATATTGCACCACCTGCCCAAAATAAATGGCAACCCCTATCGGTCTCAGATGAGCAGTTAACAGCATTTTTTACTGAGCCGAAAACAGCAAAAGAAGTTGTTTCGCAATTTGTCGGCTTTTCTCCATTACATGCCGAGGAATTATTATTCCGCTTAACAACTGCAACTAATAAAGTAGTATGCTTCAGAGACTTTATGGCAGCCTTTCGTGATGGCGGCACAGAACCAATGTATGTATTTTCCAATAACAAAACCTATTTCTCTCCTATCGCTTTAACCCATTTACAAGGAGAAAAAACTGTTTATCCAAATGTACATGAACTGCTTGACCGCGTATTTTTTGCACGTGCTGAGCGAGATCGTGTGAAACAACAAGCTGGAGATTTAGAACGCTGGCTACAAAACGAAATCGATAAATTGTCATTAAAGATAAAAAAATTGACGAAAGACTATGAGCGTGCTTCCAAACTAGATCAATTCCAATTATTTGGGGAACTGCTTATGGCCAATATATACGCTTTCGAAAAAGGTGTGAAGGAAGTAACAGTAACTAACTATTATAGTGAGTCCGCTGAAGAAATTACGATTCCTGTAAGCGAACGTAAAACACCTATTGAAAATGCGCAAAGTTATTACACAAAATACACAAAGGCTAAAAATGCCCTTATTATGGTACAAGAGCAACTTGAAAAAACAAAAGAAGAAATTACTTATTTTGAGATGCTAGCTCAACAGGTTCAACAAGCAGCTCCGGGTGATATAGAAGAAATACGTGAAGAATTAGCGGAACAAGGTTATTTAAAACTACGTCACGCTAAGAAAAAGAAAAAACAACTAAAACCTGAACCAGAACATTATATATCATCTACAGGGACACCTATTTCTGTAGGCAAAAACAATAAACAAAATGATATGCTAACATTTAAAATTGCTAAACGTACTGATATATGGCTACATACAAAGGACATACCGGGTTCACATGTAGTCATTCATGCTACTGAGCCAGATGATACGACATTGCGAGAAGCTGCGACACTTGCCGCTTACTTCTCAAAAGCGCGCGACTCTTCCTCTGTTCCAGTAGATTATACAGAAATACGTCAAGTCAAAAAGCCAAATGGAGCTAAACCTGGATTTGTTATCTATTTCGAACAAAAAACATTGTTTATCGATCCAGATGAAACTGTCATTTTACAGTTAAAAAAACAGTCTTAAAGATAGGAATACGATGCTAATTGCATCGTATTTTTCTTTCACAAAGTTCTTTCTCCGCAATGTGTACTATATATAGATAAAAATCAATGCCTTTTGTGTTTTTTACAGGCTATGTTCCCTATTACGATATTTTAAGATTTCCACAATGATTATTCTGAACTGTTTCTACCTTCTGTTATTGACTTCTAGCTTCCACGATGTCTTAATTTAACTATAAAAATTTTTATCATTTCAGAAAGGGCGTATTCACTATGTCTGTTGGCAAAAAGTTAAGCTTCGGTTTTTTCTCGATCATCTTTACCTTATTCATTTCTTTGCTTATTTTGTTTATACAATTTTCTAAAATTGAGAGTAAAGTTGAAGATGCATTAGAAAATCGCGTCTCCTTAGTTGAACTATCGGATAATATTAAAATTGAATTAGCGACGCAAGGTCTTTTTATTCGCGCAATGTTTATTGAAGATACTCCATATAATAAGGAGAGTTTCGAAAAATATTCATTAATGCTTGATAAGCATGTTGAGGAAATTACAGAAAAAGCAGATTCACCCGAAATGATTGAATACACTAAAGAGCTTAATACATATAACAATGCTTTTAACAAAGCAGCTGATACTGTTTTAGCTTTACATGATGAAGGTAATATAGAAGAAGCTTTAAAAAAAGTAAATGGTGAAGCCCAACAAGCTAACATAGGGTTATCAGAAGTCTCTGATAAAATTGTAGATTACCAAAAGAATCAACTAGAAATTATTACGAAGGAATCTAAACAGGCAGTAAAAAACTCTCAAATTATTTCGGTTATTGCGCTTACTATTGGTGTAACACTCGGCTTATTCCTTATGTTCTATGTACAACGTAAAATTACTCGCCCTTTAAAATCAGTAGTAGTTGCTGCTAACAATATTGCAAATGGTGAATTATATCATCAAGATATTGCAAATCAATCTAAAGATGAAATTGGCCAGCTAGCAGTAGCCTTTAACACGATGAAAAGTAACGTTCGTAGTTTAATGACACATATACAAGAAAACTCCGAACATTTAACAGGCGCAGCCGAAGAGTTAACTGCCTCTACTGAAGAAGTTTCTGCTACAACAGACGAGGTTACATCACGTATTAATGACACCGCTGCGTCAGCAGTAGCCGCAACAGTTGCTGCAAAGGAAAGTGCTGCGGCTATGGATGAAACTGCAACAGGGGTACAACGTATTGCAGAAGCAACACAACAGCTTCACCATAGTGCTATTGCTACATCTGAAACAGCCAACAGTGGTAACAGCATTATAGAAGAAGCACAGCAACAAATGAACGTCATCAATGATTCAACTCAACTGATTAACACGCTCGTTCAAAAACTTAGTAAACAATCAGTAGAAATTAGCAATATTACAGAAGTTATAACAACAATTACGGATCAAACAAATTTACTTGCACTTAATGCCGCTATCGAAGCCGCACGTGCTGGTGAACACGGTAAAGGCTTCGCTGTAGTAGCAGACGAGGTACGCAAGCTAGCGGAAGAATCAAAACAATCTGCCAATCAAATTGTTGCTTTAACACAAGACATACAACAAGATACAAAAAATGTAGAAAAGGCAGTATTTGATGGCCTTCATTCTGTAACAGATGGTGTTAAAATGATAGGAAATGCAGGCATTGCTTTTGAATCTATCGTTACAGCAATTAATACAATGTCAGATCAAATTGAAGATATTTCTGCAACTTCTGAAGAAATATCTGCCAGTGCTGAACAAGTAGCAGCTTCTGTTGCTGAAATTGCTTATGGGGCTTCAGCAAGTGCTGACAATACGAAAATTATCGCTGAGGCAATGAAAGAACAAGCCGCAACAATCCAACAAGTAAACTTAGTAGCGACAGATTTAAGTGAGAAGTCTTTAGATTTACAAAATCAGATACATCAATTTAAGTTATAAACCTCAAAAAATACTCTAGGTAAACGACACATTGCGTTTGCCTAGAGTATTTTTCTATGCAATACATTTATTAAAAATCGAATGAATTGACGAACTTCAGATAAATTTTTAATAAGAAATCATTTTTATACAAAATACATATCACCATGTAGATATATGCCGAAAAAGAGAAAAACAAACTTCGAATTTTTATCTAAAAGTTAATAAATAGCGCTTTTTCATATATTCAACCGCTTTCCAAAGCGTCATAGTATTATTTTAAAAAAATATTAGACTACTCTTTTGTGCTTAAATGGAGCTATTCTATCTATTAAACCGCATGCTATTTAATACAAATTTCTCTCCTTTTCCCTTTTTTTCTCTCTTAAAGCTAAATACTAGATAAATACAAAACAAAATTTTTATATATCATTTATAGATAGTATTATTCATATTTTTAGATTAGAAATTACAAGAAATTACCTTATTAAAAATCATATTCACTTAGTTTTACGATGATTTTCTACAAAACTATATAAATTTCTTAAGGTATAACAACCGTGACTTTTGAATCATTTTTTATTGCGTCATAATATTATCGAAAAAATAGGAATTTTCGGTATAGTAAGTCATTTTTTTGATTTTGTTTTATTTTTGATATTTTTAGCTGTTTTAAATCAAATTCTCATTATTTAAACACTTTCGTGCACTGAAGTAATAGACCGAAGAAAATTATTATTCTTGTAAATGTCAGATAATACTATATAAATTTGAATCTTTTTTATTTTGTGCACAATGACTTTTTTGGTATATTAAATAGGAGCTTCACAAAAGGCTTAAAAATTGTATAAGGGGGATTCACATGAATAAGAACAAAAAGTTTTTATTACTTACAGTCCTTGCAGTATTTTCACTAGTACTTGCTGCATGTGGCTTCGGTGGAGATTCGTCTGATAAAGCAAAAGACGATAAAAAAGATTCTGGTTCATCAGAAACAGCTTCTTCTAAAGAGTTGAACGTAGTTGTAGCTTCTGAGCCGCCATCTTTACATCCACAACTTGCAACAGATACTACTTCTGGGGCAATTCTTCAAAACGTATTTGAAGGTTTAATGGTTTTAGACCTTGATGGAAAACCAGCTCCTGGTATGGCTGAAAGCTATACAGAGAGTGAAGATTTATTAACTTACACTTTCAAATTACGTGATGCAAAATGGACAAACGGAGATCCAGTAGTTGCTGGCGACTTCGAATATGCTTGGAAATGGGCTTTAAATCCTGAAAACTTATCTGAGTACGCATCTTTACTTTACCCAATTAAAGGCGCTGAAGCTTATAACTTAGGCGAAGGTTCTGCTGATGATGTTGGTGTTAAAGCTGAAGATGACAAAACTTTAGTTGTAACTTTACAACAACCAACAGCTTACTTCTTAGAGTTAGTTGCATTTAAAACATATGCTCCTTTAAATCAAAAAGTAGTTGAAGGCAATGATAACTGGTACACTGATGCTGGTGAAAACTTCGTAACGAACGGACCATTCACATTAGATACTTGGAAACACAATGATTCAGTAGTATTAAAGAAAAACCCTGAGTATTGGGATGCTTCTAGTGTAGCTCTAGATACTGTAAACATTGGTATGGTTGAAAATGAAGCAACTGCTTCAACAATGTTCAAAACTGGAGAAATCGATTATTTAGGTTCTCCTTATCAAACAGTTTCACTTGATGAAATTGATGGCTTTAAAGCAGACGGTTCATTACAAATCGCTGACTATGCTGGTGTATACTGGTACAAATTCAATACAACAGACAAAATTACTGGAAACGCTAACATCCGTAAAGCGTTAACATTAGCAATCGATCGTCAAGGCTTAATTGACAACATTACTAAAGGTGAACAAAAACCTGCTTTAGGTATGGTTCCATCTGCAATTAACGGTTTTGAAGAAGACCGTGGTTACTTCAAAGATAACGATATCGAAGGTGCTAAAGCAGCACTTGAAGCTGGTATGAAAGAACTTGGTATTAAAGATCCAAAAGATCTTAAAATTAATGTTTCATTCAATACAAGTGAAGGACATGCTTCTATTGCTCAATTCATCCAAGAAGGCTGGAGCAAAAACCTTGGTATTACTGTAGGTCTTGATAACTCTGAATGGCAAGTGTATTTAGAAAAACTTAACGTTCTTGACTACCAAGTAGGACGTATGGGTTGGATCGCTGACTACAACGATGCTTATTCATTCCTTGAAATGTATGATACAGCAGCAAATGGTAACAACGATACAGGCTGGGAAAACCCTAAATACAAAGAATTGTTAAAACAATCTATTGCTGAAGGTGATTCTGCTAAACGTTTAGACCTATTAAAACAAGCTGAATCTATCGCAGTTTCAGAATTCCCTGTTGCGCCAATCTACTACTACACTAACCTTTCAGTAGTTGATAAAAAAGTTAAAAACATGGTTCCAGATATTTTAGGTAACATTAAACTTAAATATGTTGATGTGGAATAATTTTCACTACTGAATCTTTTATCTTTTAAGCTCTACAGCGAAGAGCTGCCTCGTGGCCACTTCGGCGCGAGTCAGCTCTTTTTAAAATACGAAGGCATTTATTTGTCAGAAAATTGACAAATAGAAGGAGGAGTTTTATGTGATTAAATATATTTTGAAAAGGCTGATGTATATACTTCTCGCGCTTTTCGTCATCGTAACGGCTACGTTTTTCTTAATGCGTCTTGCTCCAGGTAGTCCTTTTGCAAGTGAACGTAATTTCCCTCCTCAAATTGAGGAAAAGTTAAACGAAACGTATGGATTAAATAACCCTTGGTATATTCAATATAAAGATTATTTAATCGATACGGCCTCATTTAATTTCGGTGAGTCTATGAAGTATAAAGCGCGTTCTACAAATGATATGATTAATGAGAGCTTCCCAGTTTCGTTAACACTTGGGATTGAAGCTATGCTACTGGCGATTGGATTCGGTGTATTAATAGGCGTAGTTTCAGCGCTTTATCATAATAAATGGCCGGATTATTTGGCAACGACCTTTGCGGTGCTCGGTATTTCAGTACCATCATTTATTTTGGCAGGCTTAATGCAGTATTTCTTAGCCTTTAAATTAGGCTGGTTCCCTGTTAGTGGATGGAAGGGTTTCATCTATAGTGTTTTACCTGCCCTTGCTATCGCATTCTCACACATGGGTTTTATCGCAAAATTAACACGTTCAAGTATGCTTGAGCAAAATAGCAGTGATTATGTAAAAATGGCACGTGCTAAAGGAATTGGCAAATGGACAATCGTTTTCCGCCATACTTTACGAAATTCCTTACTGCCAGTTCTTACTTACCTTGGCCCATTAACAGCTGGTGTTGTAACAGGTAGTTTCATCGTTGAACAAATATTCGCAATCCCTGGTCTAGGTAAACACTTTGTACAAAGTATTACAAACCGTGATTACACAGTTATCATGGGAACGACAGTGTTCTATTCAATCATCCTTTTATTTGCGGTATTAATTGTCGATATTCTATATAGCATTGTTGATCCGCGAATTAAGTTGAAGGGAGCGAAAAAGTAATGACACAGCAACCGATTAACAAAGATATGTTTAAAATTGTCGGTGGAAATCATGAAGCAACAGATAAATTAGCTGATAAATCCGTTTCCTTCTGGAAGGAAGTATTTATTCGCTTTTCACATAATAAAATGGCAATTTTCGGTTTAATTACACTGATTATCGTTATTATAATGGCGATTACTGTTCCAATGCTTTCACAATATAAATATAGCGATCAACTTGGTGTCTACAACAGTCCCCCATCTGCTGATTTTTGGTTTGGGACAGATGATTTAGGTCGTGATATTTTCGTACGTATTTGGGCAGGTGCTCGTATTTCCCTATTTATCGGGATTACAGCGGCTGTTATTGACTTAGTGATTGGTGTTCTTTGGGGAAGTATTTCAGGTTTAGCAGGTGGTCGTGTTGATAATATTATGATGCGTATTGCCGACGTATTAACAGCTGTGCCTTACCTTTTAGTTGTAATCGTTTTATTAGTAGTTTTACAACCAGGTTTATTCCCTATGATTATCGCCCTTTCGATTACAGGCTGGATTAGCATGGCTCGTATCGTTCGTGGTGAAGTATTATCCATTAAAAATCAAGAATATGTACTTGCTGCACGTACTTTAGGTGCGAGCACAATGCATTTAATCTTAAAACATTTAATTCCAAATGCACTTGGTGCGATTTTAGTAACAATGACTCTAACAATTCCGTCTGCTATTTTCACCGAGTCATTCTTAAGTTATTTAGGACTTGGTGTTCCTGCTCCGCACGCTTCATGGGGTACAATGGCATCTGAAGGGAATAAAGCAATTACAAATGCCCCTTGGCGTTTAATTTTCCCAGCGGTATTTATCTCACTAACAATCTTTGCGTTTAACGCAGTTGGTGACGGCTTACGTGATGCATTAGATCCAAAACTACGTAAATAAGGAGGTGGCCGAAATGAGTAAAACAATTTTAGAAGTAAAAGATTTAAAAATTAACTTTAAAACATATGCAGGGCTTGTCCATGCTGTTCGTGGTGTAAACTTTGATTTAAAAGAAGGTGAAACACTAGCGATCGTTGGTGAATCTGGTTCTGGTAAGAGTGTTACGAGTAACGCCTTAATGAAATTAATTCCACAGCCACCTGGTATTTATGAGTCAGGACAAATTTTATTTAACGGCCGTGATTTAATTCCACTTTCTGATAAAGAAATGTCGAAAGTACGCGGAAATGAAATTGCTATGATCTTCCAGGATCCGATGACAAGTTTGAATCCAACTATGAAGGTCGGACGTCAAATAACTGAAGTAATTTTGCAACATAAGAAAGTTTCTAAGGCTGATGCTAAAAAACGCGCAATCGAACTTTTAACGCAAGTAGGTATCCCCTTCCCTGAAAAACGTTACAATCAATATCCACATGAATTTTCAGGCGGGATGCGTCAACGTGTTGTTATCGCTATTGCACTTGCGGCTGATCCTAAGCTGTTAATCGCCGATGAGCCAACAACTGCATTGGACGTAACAATCCAAGCACAAATTTTAGAATTAATGAAAGAAATCCAAAAAAGTTCTAAAACTTCTATCATTTTCATTACGCATGACTTAGGCGTTGTAGCTAACGTTGCTGACCGCGTAGCCGTTATGTATGCTGGTCAAATCGTCGAGTATGGTACAGTAAATGATATTTTCTATAATCCAAAACATCCTTATACATGGGGATTACTTGGTTCTATGCCTGATTTAGATAGTAATGAGGACGAGCTATTACGTACGATTCCTGGTTCACCTCCAGATCTTACGAACCCTCCAAAGGGAGATGCTTTTGCTGCTCGTAATGAATTTGCAATGGCGATTGACTATGAGCAAGAGCCGCCAATGTTCCAAGTAAGCGATACTCACTTTGCAAAAACTTGGTTGTTACATCCTGATGCGCCAAAAATTCCACTTCCAGATGCGGTTGCTAAACGTATTGAGGGCTTTTTAGCGAAGGAGGCAGAATTCAATGACTAAAACAGGTGCAAAAAAAATTCTTGAAATTAAAAACGTAAAGCAATACTTTGGTTCACCAAGCAACCCTATTAAAGCTGTTGATGGTATTAGCTTTGATGTTTATGAAGGTGAAACACTTGGACTTGTTGGAGAATCAGGCTGTGGTAAATCGACGACTGGTCGCTCAATCATTCGCCTATATGATATTACAGATGGCGAAATTATTTTCGATGGTCAAAACGTGCATGGTAAAAAATCAAAAAGCGATTTAAAGACTTTTAATCGTCAAATGCAAATGATTTTCCAAGATCCATATGCTTCGTTAAACCCTCGTATGACAGCTGGGGAAATCATTGCAGAAGCTTTCGATATTCATGGCTTATACAAGGATAAGAAAGAACGTCGCGAAAAAATCAACCAATTGCTTGAAGCTGTAGGTTTAAACAAAGAGCACGCCAATCGTTACGCACATGAATTCTCAGGTGGTCAACGTCAGCGTATCGGTATCGCTCGTGCCCTTAGCTTAGATCCAAAGTTCATCATTGCCGATGAACCAATCTCTGCACTTGACGTATCGATTCAAGCGCAAGTTGTTAACTTATTAAAACAACTACAAAAAGAACGTGGCTTAACATACCTGTTCATTGCCCATGACCTTTCAATGGTTAAATACATCAGTGATCGTATCGCCGTTATGTATCGTGGTAAAATTATGGAAATTGGTAAAGCCGATGATATTTATAATCATCCTGTTCATCCTTATACAAAATCATTATTATCAGCAATCCCGCTTCCAGACCCAATGTCAGAAAAGCGTCGTCAACGTATTCCTTACAAACATACAGAAGTTGACGAAAGCGCAACATACCATGAAGTTGGCGAACAACATTATGTATATGGTACTGCTGACCTTGTGAAAACATGGGTTGCCACTAAATAATATATGATCCATCCATTGAACTTATGCAATGGATGGATCTTTTTTTTTGAGGATTCGATTATTCATCTCTTCTATAAATTGTAAGAAATACTATATTTACCATTATACACTTATTTTATCGGTGCATCAGCTATTAGTTCAAGATCTTGTATCTCTGTACCCGTTTCCCGATCAATATTATAGCTTTTTATGCGTTTATTGATTGCTATCGTTGACGTGCGGAAATACATTGGTATTATCATTGCCTTGTCACTCATATATTCTTGCCATGAACGGAATGCCTTTGCTCGATATGTTGCATCCAATGCCTCTTCTGAGTCAATATCATTTAATAGCTTTGTTAAGTCATCAGAAACGTAGCGACTAAAGTTAAATGCGGCTCCTTTGCTGTACAACCCTGCTGGTGACGGGTTCGTGCCAGTACTCCAAGCAGCCATATACATATCAATTTCAGGATCATCTGCTTGTACTTTATCGTAGAAGTTGTTGAATTCAATTAAACGCCCTGTCGTTAATTGCACATCTAAGCCTACCTCTTTCCAGTTTTGGCGATAGTACTCGACGATCGCTTCATCCGTATCAGAACCTGACATCGCCGCTAAACGAATGGTAAACTTGTTGCCCTCTTTATCTTCACGAATACCGTCACCATCTATATCTTTATAGCCCGCTGCATCTAATAATTCTTTCGCTTTCTCAGTATCATAATGATAGCCCTCAAGCGCTCCATCATAGTATGTTTTAAATGCTGGTGGAATTAATGAATTCGCACGCACTCGCAGACCTTGATAAAATCTATCTGTTACGGTTTCGATATCCATTGCATAGGCAATCGCTTGTCGTAATTGGATATCATTCATTTTGGCGTTTTCGTCATAAATATTTTCACCTTTTTCTTGATCGTATTTTCCTAATTTAAAGCCGAGATAGCTGTATGATAATTCAGGGCGCCCTAAAATCGAAATATTCGATAAATTTTTTATAGTATCATATTGTGTAGCAGGGACTGAAGCGATATCAAATCGCCCTGCTTTCAACGCTTCACCAACAGTTGAAGTGGAAACGACTTGTACAATAAGCTTTTCAATTTTCGGTTTTCCTTTAAAATAGTGTTCATTTGCTACAAACTGCACGGACTCTCCATTCACAATTTGCTCAAACTTAAATGGTCCAAGTGTGATTGGATTTTTTCTTACAGCATCAGATGAAATTAAATCTTTTATCGCAATGGATTTTAGTTGATGCTTAGGCGCTGCATAGCCCCATAAACCATCGCCACCTGAATAAATAGCAGGTGACACTTTCTTTAAAGAAATTTCAATCGTTTTATCATCAATCTTTTTAATACCAGAAATTGTAGTAGCTTTGCCATCATGATATTCTTCTGCGCCTACAATATTTTTGAAATTGTCATCATAACGTACGCCTTCATAATCGGGATGGCCGATTATTTCATATGGATAGATTAAATCCTCTGCCGTTAATGGCGTTCCATCCGACCATTTTACATCACTTTGAATAGTGATTGTCGCTTTTTTATTGTCAGTATCAACTTCTAACTTGGCTATTCCTTCATCTGTTATTAGAAAGTCTCCATCGACTTCGAATAGACCATTTGAAGCATAGCCTGTAATAGAACTATCTGTGGCGTCCGCAGAAAGTTCAGCTAAGAAAATGCCTTTGAATGGTGAATCTGAAACAAGCCCTACATGTAATGTGCCTCCTTGAATGGCTTCACCCTCATTTATTACTTCAGTCGGTAGTAAACTTGTATCTATTTTGTTATCCTCTGTTTGTGCTGGTTTATCATTACTGCCTTCAGGCTCGTTTGCCTGCTCTTTATCGGTACGATTGCAGGCAGCTAATAGCAATAGGAATGCTAACATTACGGATAGTATTGACCATTCTTTTCTCATCGGTATTTCCTCCCCATTTCTTCCAATGAATCTCACTTCTCTTTATATTAGTTACATCATAAACATTGCCCTATTTAATTGCTGTGTCTGCTATGAATTCAACATTTTGTAGCTCTGTAACATTTCCGTATTTAATAGTGTAGTTTTTTATGCGTTTATTGACAGGAATAATTTCAGTACGGAAATACATTGGTATAATCGTTGCCTTTTCATGCATATATTCTTGCCATGCACGGAAAGCCTGTGCACGATAATCTGTATCTAGCGCTTCCTCAGAATCGATATTATTTAATAAATTCGTCAGCTCTTCCGAAACATAGCGACTGAAGTTAAACGCTGCGCCTTTACTATATAATCCTGCTGGAGATGGATTTGTTCCAGTTCCCCAAGCCCCCATATACATATCAATTTCAGGATCATCTGCTTCTACTTTATCGTAGAAGTTGTTGAATTCAAGAAGACGCCCTGTCGTTAATTGCACATCTAAACCAACATCCTTCCAATTTTGACGATAGTACTCAACGATCGCTTCATCCGTATCAGAGCCAGCTATCGCCGCTAAACGAATAGCAAACTTATTACCGTTTTTATCTTCACGAATACCATCACCATCTGTATCTTTATAGCCTGCTGCATCTAGTATTTCTTTCGCTTTTTCAGGATTGTAGTGATATCCCTCTAGCGTTTCATCGTAGTATGATTTAAAAGCTGGTGGGATTAGAGAATTGGCACGCTCTCGTAACCCTTGATAAAATTTATCTGTTACAGTTTCAATATCCATTGCATAGGCAATCGCTTTACGTAAATCAATATCATTCATTTTTGCCTTTTCATCATAAATATTTTCGCCTTTTTCTTTGTCATATTTCCCTAACTTAAAGCCGAGATAGCTGTATGATAATTCAGGACGCCCTAATATCGAAATATTCGATAAATTTTTAATACTATCATATTGATTAGCTCTAAATTCTGATGTTATATCAAATTTCCCTGTTTTCAGCGCTTCCCCAACGGAAGTTGCTGGTACAACTTGCACAACCACTTTATCAATTTTTGGTTTACCTTTATAGTAGTGTTCATTTGCTACAAACTGTACGGACTCACCATTGACTATATTGTCAAATTTAAATGGCCCTAGTGTAATTGGATTTTTGCGAACGACATCAGATGAAATTAAATCTTTTACGGCAATGGATGCAAGTTGATGTTTCGGTGCTGCATAGCCCCATAAACCATCACCACCTGAATAAATTGCAGGTGATATTTTCTTAAAAGTAATTTCAATCGTTTTATTATCTATTTTTTTAATACCAGAAATCGTTTCTGTTTTGCCATCATGATATTCTTCTGCCCCTACAATATTTTTGAAGTCATCATCGTAGCGTACACCTTCATAATCGGGATGACCAATTATTTCATAAGGATAGATTAGGTCTTCCGCGGTTAATGGCGTTCCATCCGACCACTTTACATCTCCTTGAATCGAAATCATTACTTTTTTATTATCTGCATCGACGTCTAACTTGGCGATGCCTTTATCAGTTATTAAAAAGTCTTCATCTACGACAAATAAATTATTTGTTGCGTAGCCCATAATTTCTGCATCATAGACATCTGCATAAAGCTCCCAGGAGAAAACTCCTTTGAAAGGCGAATCTGTCACAAGCCCTACATGTAATGTGCCCCCTTGAATAGTGTCCCCTTCGTTTGTTACTTCAACTGGAAGAGTACTTGTATCTACTTTGTTATCTTCCGTTTGTGCTGGCTTATCGTTGCTGCCTTCAGCTTCGTTTGCTTGCTTTTTATCGTTGCGATTGCAGGCAGCTAATAGCAATAAGATTGCCAACGTAACGATAGTCATCAACCACTTTTTCCTCATTGTTATAGCCTCCTCTGTTATCCCAATCTTTGTTTTGCATCAGCGGCGCGACGAAGTGCTTGTCCTATATAATTAATACCGAGCATTAAAACTAAAATTAATAAAGATGCTGGTAGCCAAACCCACCATTTGTCTGCTAAGACGAGCGGATTTCTTGCATAGCTTACTAAAGTTCCTAAACTTGGTGTCGAAGGTGGTAGCCCAAATCCTAAAAATGATAGCCCTGTTTCAATCCCAATATTACCCGCAAGACTTAATGTAAACTCTACTATTAAAATCGAACTTAAATTTGGTAATACCCCTTTAAACATAATAGCGATATCACTTGTCCCCATCGTTTTGGATGCACTTACATAATCCCGTCGCCCTTCTGATAAAGCTTTACTTCGAATTAACCGAGCAATCCCTATCCATTGAAATGCACTAATAATAATAACGAGCTCAAGAACGCCATATTCTGGAATGATAGAAACAAGGACAATAAAAATCATAAGTGTCGGTAATGTAATAATAAAATCAATTATTCGCATCATCACATTATCCACAATACCGCTGTAATAGCCCATAATAATTCCCATAGCTATGCCTATAATATTGGCTATCACCGTTACCCATATAGCAATTAAAAGCGAATTTTTCGCCCCAATAATTAACTGACCTAGCACATCACGCCCTGCTTCATCTGCTCCAAGAATGTAACCATTAACACCTGGTTCTGTATAGCGTTCTAGCAAATTAATTTTCAATACTTCTTCTTGGTTGAGCATCCATGCTGCAATAAAAATCGTTAACATAATAATCGTGACACCAAAAAAGGAAAACATCGCTACTTTATCTTTTTTAAACTCTCGTAAAACGACTTGTATACCTGTCGGCGGAGAGTTTTCCATCATATTCGTCTCGTAAGTTTGTTGCGTCATTCATATTCACCTCTTCTTACACATTATGTTAGTCGTTAGTCTATACGGATACGAGGATCCACAATGCTCATAATAATGTCCGACAGCAGACTACCTAATAATGCTAAGAAACCATAGAGCATGATGAGTGCAGTAATGACACTATAGTCGCGACTCGTTATTGAACTAATAAACAATTCCCCCATACCTGGGTAGCCATAAATAGTTTCTATGAAAATCGAGCCACCTAATAAACCTGTTATTGTAAACCCTAAAAACGCTGCAATAGGAAGAACTGAATTGCGGAAAATATGTCGCGCATATATTCTACGGATTGGAATGCCTTTACTTCGAGCTGTTTTTACATAATCTTGTGTTTTAGCATCAATAATTTCCGAGCGTAAATATTGGATAATCCCTGTAGTACCTAAAATAGCTGCCGTCATAGCAGGCAATAGCAAGTGATATATTTTATTCCAAAAATAGGCCATCGTTCCTGATTCAAGTCCAACATCAACGGTTCCACTCGTTGGGAACCACATTAAGCGATAACCAAAAACGAACAAGAAAACGAGAGATAATACAAAAGTGGGAATTGCGAAGCTAATAAAACTGTATAGGATAATCGATTTATCTAAAAATGTATCTTGCTTACGTCCTGCAAGCATTCCCAATGGTATGGCGAGCAAGTAGACTAGTATGACACTAAGTAATGAAAGCCAAAATGTATTAAGTGCACGCTCACCAATAAGAGTGGACACCGCAATTTTATATGTATAGCTTTGTCCAAAATCACCTTGAAAGGCATTCGTAATCCAGCGATAATATTGAACATACCAAGGATCATAGAAGCCCGCTTGTATGCGTAGTTCCTCAATCCTCGAAGGATCTGTCTCTGGTGTAATTAATCCTGTAAAAGGATCGCCAGGCATTTGTTTTGCCAAAATAAATATAATTAAACTTAATATAAACATTTGGGGAATCATTACAATAATGCGTCTCACAACAGTTTTCCACATTTTACAATCCCTCCTGCTCAATTTCAGACATCGCTACTTTATGGGTCTCTGAAATGGATTTTAAAGGGTATACTTTACCATTCTCATCATAATAGTGATGATGATCTTTGCGATACTTCTCTTCGACTTTTTGCCGAGCTGCTTTACGCGCCATCCTCGTTTCAGGCTCAATATGTGGGATAGCTGACAACAGGCGATTTGTGTAAATATGCTGTGGATTGATGTAAATATCCTGACGGGTACCCGTTTCAACAAAGCGCCCCTTGTACATGATTGCAATGTAATCACACATATGTTTTACGACTCCGAGGTCATGAGATATAAATAAGTAACTTAGCCCATATTCTTGCTGAATATCTTTCATAAAATTTAGTACTTGTGCTTGAACCGATAAATCAAGTGAGGATACAGGCTCGTCCGCAATAATCAATTTTGGATTAGTAGCAACTGCCCGCGCGATACCAAGACGTTGCTTTTGTCCTCCTGAAAATTCATGCGGATACTTTAACAAAACGTCCTCTGACATACCAACAATGGCAAGTAGCGCTTTAATACGCTTGCGTTCCTCCTGATCGCTGAGCTTCAAAAAATTGCGCATTGGCTCTGCTAGAATATCCAGTACACGCTTTCTTGGATTCATACTCGAGTGTGCGTCTTGGAAAATCATTTGAATATCTCTGTTATACGCAGAATTACGCTTACGTCGTTTATTAGTAACATCGTGCCCTTCATAAATGATTTGGCCAGACGTTACCTTTTCGAGACCAATGATTGCTTTACCTGTAGTTGATTTACCAGAACCTGATTCACCGACTAAACCATATGTTTTTCCTTTTTCAAACGCCATCGTCACACCATCAACCGCATACACTTTATCAATGACAGTATTAAAAAAGCCACCTCGTATTGAATAATGGACGTTTAAATCTTTAATTAGCATAAATGTCATACTGTCCACCTCCTAGCTCCCCTTCAAAGCAAAAGTGTTTCCAGCAGGTGCAACGAACAAAATGCCCCGGTGCAATTTCATGTAATTGTGGATCACTTTCATGTGCTGATGCATCAATCCACGGTATGCGTGCAGAGAAACGACAGCCTTCACGTGGCAAATTCATGAGCGAAGGCACCATACCCCGTATTACCTCTAGCCGTTCATTTTCCTCATGTGTTTGTGGAATTGAATTTAATAAGGAACGTGTATATGGATGTTTAGCATTATTAAACAGTTCTTGAACGGGTGCCTCTTCAATAACTTGCCCTGCATACATGACGGCTACACGGTCTGCAATTTCTGCCACAACACCTAAGTCATGGGTAATTAAAATAATGCCTGCTTGTGTCTCATCTTGAAGCGACTTTAAAAGGTCTAGAATCTGTGCTTGAATCGTTACATCTAAAGCTGTAGTCGGTTCATCAGCAATAATGATGGCCGGTTTACTGGATAGCGCTATCGCAATCATGACACGTTGGCGCATACCACCTGATAATTGATGCGGGAATTGTCTAGCAACCCGTTTAGGATGAGCAATCCCTACTTGCTCAAGCAATTCTAAAACACGTGCTTCACGTTGCTTTTTAGTTAGTGTTGTGTGATAAATAAGACCTTCCGCAATTTGTTCATGAATGCGCATTAATGGGTTTAAAGCTGAAAGAGGATCTTGAAATATAAAGCCAATATCATTGCCTCTTAATTGGTTGAATTGTACTTCACTTAACTTTGTTAAATTTTGTTGATTGTAAAGTATTTCCCCAGTCACTTTTGTATTCCCATCATTATGTAAGCCAACAATAGTTGTGGCTAACGTACTCTTCCCACAGCCCGACTCTCCTACTATCGCTAAAATCTCATTTTTTCTTAGTGAGAGCGAGACATCTTCTACTGCTGCGTGGTATGTGTCTTTAATACGAAAACTCGTTGTTAAATTGTTAATTGTTAATAAGTTTGTACACAAACAATCTCCCTCCAACATTCAGTTTTCTGACAAATACATTTATCTTTATTTCAAAATTATAATTTCCCTAAACTAACGCCTCCTATTTTTTTATTTTTGCTAAAGACAAGCACTTTTAGCTTGTTAATTACAAGTAAAGCAACCTGTCTTCACATAGATAGAATTATCTGATAATTGATTATAACGCTATTTTATTTAGTATTTATATGCAAAATCAAGCGTTTTTTTCAAATTATTATCATAAAAAAGAGTATTCTCACCTACTATTTATCTAGATGAATTTCATTTTCCACCTACCAATTTTACTTATTTGTTATATAAATAAAACAAATAAGTAAACGCTCATGAAATATTTTAAAATAATAAAATAGAGTGAAGTTTAACTTCATAAATCAACCTTTTTCAATAATTAATAAAAAAATTTGCTAATAAATAAATTTTATTTGAATGCTTTTATTCAAGTGCGTTTTGTTTTAAAACGCTTTGTTTTATTAATTCCTTATTACATTAAAAAAATTTTATTTTTACCATAAACTTATAATTATTTTTTTATTTTCCACACAAAAATCAAATTTTAATTTAGCAACCTTTTACATAAAAATAGTTAGTTTCTACGCTTCATATAAGGCTTCCATGTACAATTTTGATATTCCTTCCTACATATTGCTAATAGAGCGGGATTAGGTCCCTGCTTCGAGGGATTACCTCTCTGGCTTCGCGGAATTACTCCCTCGCTCCGCGGAATTACTACCTCGCTCCGCGGAATTACTACCTCGCTCCGCGGAATTCTCTCCTTGCTCCGCGGAATTCTCTCCTTGCTCCGCGGAATCACCTCCTCGTTCCGCGGAATTACACCCTTGCTCCGCGGAATTACACCCTCACTCCGCGGAATTACACCCTCACTCCGCGGAATTCTCTCCTTGCTCCGCGGAATCAACTCCTCGCTCCGCGGAATTACCCCCACACTCCGCTAGCAGATTCACCCCCCTCGCTCCACGCCAACAGCAAATGGCACCTATCAAAGTGAAGTTCACTTTGATAGGTGCCATTTATTTACCAACATTATCTTCTTGATTTTGGATTCATCGCATCTTTTAGTCCTTCACCGATAAAATTAATCGATAAAATTACTAATGTAATTGCTGTTGCTGGTGGAATCCATATCCAAATTTTATCTCTTAACACATCTGAGTTTCTAGCCTCTGCAAGCATATTTCCCCAACTTGGCGTATCTGCTGGCACACCGAAGTTTAAGAAGCTTAACGCCGACTCTATTACAATGGTTACCGCCATTAATAATGTAGCTTGTACAATGATTGTAGAAGCGACGTTCGGTAATAAATGTTTAATAATGATTTTCGATGATTTACAGCCGATTGACTGTGCAGCTAAAATGTACTCATTTTCTTTTTCTGCAAGAATTCGACTTCGTACAACGCGGGCAACACTACCCCAGCTTAAAACGGAAATGACAATGATTAACGTCCATAGCCCCGAAACTTTACCAACTAAAATCGTATTTAATACGATAACAAAAACTAATAAAGGGAACATTAATACAAAGTCAGTGAAACGCATTAAAATTTGATCAATCTTGCCACCAAAATAACCTGAAATAGACCCTATAGTTGTCCCAATTAAAACAATGAAAAACATACAACCTATACCAACCGTTAAAGACGATTTACCAGCATAAAGCATTCGTGTAAATACATCACGGCCATTTGTATCGGTTCCAAGCCAATTCTCACTTGAAGGTGGTTGGCTAATTTTCATAAAGTCTACACGCACAATATCTTTTGTCGTAATATATGGCGCTAAAAACGATAGAATAATAACGATTAGTAAAAAAATAAGGCTTATCATAGCTAATTTATTTTTAACGAACTTTCTTCTCGCTATCACCCATGGAGAGGGGCTTTTATTCAGTGTTTTTGATGCAGACGCTTCTTGTTTTGTAATAATCTCCACATATTTCCCCTCCCTAATCTAGTCTAATTCGCGGATCTACTATACCATACAATAAATCGGCTACTAAATTCCCAAAAAGTGTTAAGAACGAAAGTAACATAGTTATCGACATCATGACCGCATAATCTCTTCTACCAACGGAATCTAAGAACAGTGCGCCTATTCCGGGATAAGTAAAGATGGTTTCTGTTATTACTGCACCACTAATTAATGTAGCGATGTCAAAACCAAGAAAAGTAATAATCGGAATAATCGAATTTCTTAAAATATGCTTGTTGTAAATTTTTGATTCCTTTGTTCCTTTTGCTCTCGCTGTACGGACGAAATCTTTTCTGCTGTTTTCAATAATATCGTTTCGTAAAAATTGCGTATAGGAAGCCGTTCCCATTAATCCTAATACAAGTGAAGGCAATAACACATGATGAACCCTACTTAGGTAATAAGCAAACGTTCCTTCTTGAAGCCCTACGCCAACTGAGCCGTTGAATGGGAACCACCCTAGTTGGAAAGAGAACACATAAATGGCTACAATACCAGCGACAAATGATGGAATCGCTAAAGCCAAATAATTGTACGAAGCTATTAAATTATCGCCTAATGTATATGGTTTTCGCCCAGCATACATACCCATGAAAAAAGCAAAAATATACGTCAAAATTAAAGATGTTACTGCTAAAAATAATGTATTCGGAATTCGTTGTGCAATTACTTCTACTGCAGGTTTTTTATAAACTGTTGATTTACCAAAATCCCCTTGTACAAAATTAGACATCCATCTTCCATATTGCACGATAATTGGATCATTATAGCCTAACTTCTCTCTCATTTCCTCGATGTATTGTGGGTTTGTATTTGATGGATCAATTTCTCCCGCAAATGGATCTCCTGGCATCATTTTTGCTAAGAAGAACACAACTAACGAAATAAGGAGTAACAATGGAATCATGCCGAGTAATCTTCGAAGTGTGTATTGAAGCATGTGACGTCCCCTTATCAATTATAATTTACTACTACCAGGCTCCTAAAAGAGCCCGATAGTAGTAGGTTTCTCAGCCTTTTTTAGGCATTAAACTTACTCGACAATATGCCATTTATAAACGTCTGTTTGGAAACCAACAGCGTTAATATGAACACCTTGTAGTCGGTTGTTAATACCATATAGATCTAGGTTTTCCCATAAAGGAAGTGCTGGTAATTGTTCGTTGAAGTATTTTTGCCAATCAACATAAACTTTTTTACGGTAGTCTTTATCAAATGCAGCTTCACTTAACGCTTCTTTTAATAATTTGTCGTTTTCCTCATCTACATAACGACCGTAGTTCCATTCTGCATCATTTGCCCATAGGCCAGATGGATCTGGATCAGAGCCCATACTCCAAGAACCGAAGAATGCCTCTAATGCAGCGTCATCATTATCTTTCATCTCGTTGTACAAGTTAAACTCAACTAAGCTACCTGTTGCTAATTCAGTTTTTACGCCAATATCATTCCAAGATTGGATGATTGCTTGTGAACGACCTTCAAATGCCGCTGGTCCTGCATAGTGTCCAAATGAAATTTTAAATGGTTGGCCTTGTGGATCTTCAACAAATCCATCGCCATCTTTATCAACATAGCCTGCTGTTTTTAACAGTTCTTTCGCTTTATCTACATTAAAGTCATATGCATTTAAATCTGAAGCATCTGCAGCAGTCCAGAAAGTAACTGGAATAACTGTATTCGCAACTTCAGCTTTTCCTTCTAAGAAAGCATCGATCATTGCTGGACGGTTAAGAGCATATAATAGTGCCTGACGTAATTCTTTTGAATTGAATTTATCAAAATCTGCTACATTTTTAAGTGTAGCTTTATCACGATGACCAAAACGAAGCCCGATATAAGAATAGCCTACACCAGTCGTTTCTTCGATACGTACATTGCTTAATGCTGAAAGCTCTTTCACAGATTGTGGTCTAATATCCATGATGTCGATTTCTCCGTTTTGGAACGCACCCGCAGCTAATGATGGGTCAATTACTTTTACAATTACACCATCAAGCGTTGGTTTCCCTTTCCAGTAATCATCAAAACGCTCTAATTCAGAATATTCGCCGTCAACAACTTTTTTCACCTTAAACGGTCCATTGCCTACTGGCGTTTCACGCACTTGCTTCGATTCACTTAAATCTTTTACTGCAATGCCTTCATAATGTTTCTTCGGCATTGGGAATTGCCAAATACTTTCTAGATTATTAATTTTTACTTCTTTAAATGTAACTTTAATCGTGTAAGGGTCAACAACTTCAATTCCTGAAATTTTATCTGCTTTACCTGCTTTTTTATCTTCTGCCCCTTTTACACCTTCAACATAATTAAAACGAGGGCCATCATAATCAGGATCTGCTAAAGTTTCTAAAGCGAATACCCAGTCTTCACCTGTTAATTCCTCACCATTATGCCATTTCACACCTTTTTCAAAGTTGAATGTATACGTTAATTTATCTTCACTAATATCCCATTTTGCAAGGTTTGGTATATATTCTAACTCATCATTTACATCATAAATACCATCCATCATGAAGCCTTGGATATAGCTATCTACAATACTTCCTGCAAAGGCAGGGTCAAATACGCCCTCTGGCGCTTGGTCTGTACCGAATGTTACAACGCCACCTGCTTTAGCATCAGTAGTTGTCGTTACTGGTTTTTCTGTATCCTTTCCTGTATCTTTGTCGTCAGTTTTCGATGAATCATTATTACATGCTGCTAGGAACAATGCCATGACGAGCATTAGTAAAAGTGACCATAATGTTTTAGTCTTTTTCATTTTTTTCCCCCCGTTAATTTTTTATTTTGAAAAGCATTTTTTCCTTTTTTTTCTTGCCATATTTAATATAAGTGGCAAGCAACTTTATGATCTGGCTTCACCTCCTTTAATACTGGTTTAGTTAAGGAACATTCCATCATAGCCTTCGGGCACCTTGGATGGAATGGGCATCCTTGCGGAGGATTAGCTGGGCTCGGTACATCGCCTTGTAAAACAATGCGATTGCTTTTTTTTCGAGGATCCGGCACAGGTATTGCTGAAATGAGTGCTTGTGTATATGGATGCAATGGCTCATCATATATGCTTACCTTGTTTGCAATTTCAACAATATTGCCTAAATACATAACGCCAATGCGGTCACTCATATGTTTTACAACACTTAAGTCGTGCGCAATAAATAAAAAGGTTAAATCAAACTCATCTTGCAATTCTTTTAGTAGATTTAAAACTTGTGATTGCACGGAAACATCTAAGGCAGAAACTGGTTCATCGGCAATTATTAGCTTCGGTTTAAGGGCTAGTGCTCTTGCAATACCAATTCGTTGACGTTGACCACCTGAAAATTCATGCGCATATTTATAATATGCGTCCTTAGGTAACCCTACTTTTCTTAATAATTCAATGACTTCTTCTTTTAAAGAATTCAGTGTTTTATTATGAAAATTCATAATAGGCTCAGCTACGATACTCCCTACCATCTGCATTGGATTTAATGATGCATAAGGATCTTGGAATACCATCTGGATATCTTTTCTTATTTCTCTTAATGATTTGCCTTGTATTTTCGTAATATCCTTTCCATCAAACACGATTTGTCCTTCTGTAGAATCTAACAATCTAATAATCGTACGGCCTGTTGTTGATTTTCCGCATCCTGACTCACCAACTAAGCCCAATGTTTCACCATTTTTGATAGAAAATGAAATATTGTCTACAGCCTTCACTTGTCCGACTGTTTTTTTAAGAAATCCACCTTTAATAGGGTAATAGGTTTTTAAGTTGTTCACTTCGAGCAAAGTTTCTTTTTGTTGTTTGATTGTCGTATCAGTCATGTTGTTACCTCACACCTTCTCTAGGATAGAACCTTCATATAGTAAGCACGAAACCTCATGGCCATCGCCGATTTGGACAAGCTGAGGAGTTACCGTACTACACTCGGGTTTCACCGACGGGCATCTATCTGCAAATCGACAGCCGACTGTCGGCATATTTTTTAAAGATGGCACAATGCCTTGAATTGTCGTTAGCTCACTAACTTCGATATCAATGCGTGGAATGGATGCCATTAATAGCTTCGTATAAGGATGCTTTGGATTATAGAATAGATTGTCCACATTCGTGCGCTCTACAATTTTCCCAGCATACATAATGATGACTTCATCACACATTTCTGCCACTACACCTAAATCATGCGTAATCAATATAATGGACATATCATTTTCCGCTTGAATTTTTTTCAGCAATTCAAGTATTTGTGCTTGTACAGTTACATCCAGTGCAGTAGTAGGTTCATCAGCAATTAAAAGCTTTGGATGACAAGCGATGGCAATCGCAATCATGACCCTTTGTCGCATCCCCCCTGATAGTTGATGTGGATATTCGTCGACAATTTTATCTGGTCTTGGTATGCCTACACTCTTTAATAATTCAATTGACTGCTGTCTTGCATCAGTTTTCGAGATTGGTAGATGGTTTAATAAAATTTCTTCAATCTGATTGCCAATTGTAAATACAGGGTTTAAAGATGTCATAGGCTCTTGAAAGATCATACTAATATCTTTTCCTCGTATTTTATTCATCTCATCACTTTTGTAGCCCTCAATACTTTTGCCTTGGAACTTTATTTCTCCGCCAGTAACTTTGCCAATCCCTTGAGGAAGTAGCTGCATGATCGACAGTGACATAACACTTTTTCCACAACCAGATTCCCCTACAATACCTACAATTTGGCCGGGCTTAACGGAAAACGAAACGTTATCCACCGCATGATATATATCTCCGTCTATATCAAAACCAGTTTTAAGGTTTTTCACTTCAAGCATTAAATTCATTGCAATCATCACACCTTTTTGTATTTTTTCTAAATAGAAATATGTAGTAAAAACTTACGATGACAATCTTTTCTGATTCAATATTCAGAAAAAAGGATTCAAAATTGATTAAACTTATTTCAATATCATTTCTACTCAAATATTTATTAGTTTTTATATAATTCTAATTAAAAACAAATTAATTAATTTTTTACAGTAGAAACAAAAAAATCATCTAACTATATACTTATGGAATTATCTGAAAATTATTCATATTGCTATTTTATATAGAAATAACGCATTTAATCAAGAGTTTTTTTCCAACTCTCATAATGTTATATACATAATAAACCATACAACTATTACAAAAAATTATATAATTTTTCTATTCTTTTTAAACATCTATTTGCTTCCCTTCTTATTTTTTCTATTATCCATCAATTATTTATTATTTAAATATACTAATATTCTAAACTGTATTTCATGCTCTTCTCTCTTAATTCATTCTTTTATTTGGTAAACTTGAAGATTATAGGAACAATTCGATATTTCTGTTTATTTTAAATATTCAATAATTATTTTTATATAATTTTTCGGTTTAAAGTATTAACAACAAAAAGCACTTTTTGCTACAGTAAAAAACTATTTTTTTATAAATTTTTCTAAACGTACATCTTTATAAAAAAAAAACGATCACTGGCTAATTTACCCGTGATCGTTTTTTATTCGTTTTTCTGATTTATTAAACTTATAATGTTCCAGCTTTAAGTTTTGCATGCCAGTCTTTTAAAAATGGAATATCTTCTTCTTTAATCGCACCTGATTCGTTTGCTGCTTCAATTAGAAAATCAAAGTTAGTTAAAGATACATATTGAATGCCCGCTTCTTCAAACGCTTGCTCAGCGCGTGGCAAATTATAAGTGTAGACACAAACAACACCTAGTACTTCACACCCCGCTGCACGCAAAGCTTCTACTGCTGTAACGGAAGAACCACCTGTTGACACAATATCTTCTACTACAACAACTTTTTGGCCTGCTGTGTATTTTCCTTCAATTTGATTTCCACGACCATGCTCTTTTGCTTTTGAACGCACGTACACCATTGGTAAGTCTAAAATATCGCTTACCCATGCAGCATGTGGAATACCTGCTGTAGCAGTACCAGCTACAATTTCTGTACCTTCGAAATTTTCCTTAATAATTTTCGCTAAGCCGTTTGCCAATTGCTTACGGATCACTGGATCTGAAATAGTTAAGCGTGTATCACAGTATATCGGTGATTGAATGCCCGATGCCCATGTGAAAAGATCTGTTGGATTTAATTCGACTGCGCCAACCTTTAGCATAGCGTGTGCGATTTCGTTTTGTAATGTCATTTTGTTGCCTCCCATAATTCACTTACGATTTTATATGCTGCTACTGGATCTTGGGCACCTGTTACGGCACGCCCTACTACGATTAATGAAGATCCATCACGTTTTGCACCATCTGGCGTAGCGATGCGTTTTTGGTCGTGTGCATCACCACCAGCTAAACGGATACCTGGTGTGACACGTAAGAAGTTCTCACCGCACACTTCGGCGATTGCCTGTGCTTCATGAACTGAGCAGACAACACCATTTAAGCCCGCTTGTTTTGTTAAGCTAGCATAATGTAGTACAGATTCTTGTAATGTTAACGCAATTTTTTGCTCTGCTTGCATTTGCGCTTCCGTAGTAGATGTTAGTTGTGTCACAGCAATCAATGCTGCACGTTCTCGACCTGCTGGTGTACCCGCTTCTAGTCCTTCGAGTGCAGCTTCCATCATTGGACGCCCACCTGCAGCATGTACATTGACTAAATCTACTCCTAATTTTGCTAAGCCCTTCATCGCAGAGCCAACAGTATTTGGAATATCATGTAGCTTTAAATCTAGGAAAATATCGTGCCCTAAATCCTTCACTTTACGTACAATATCAGGACCTTCCTGCATATAAAGCTCCATACCAATTTTTACGAAAAGAGGCTCTTGAAAATGTGCTAAAAACTTGAAAACTTCCGCTTCACCTGGGAAATCAAGTGCTAGTATTGGTTTTGTATTCATTAACGATGGCTCCTTCCGATTATGTCCGTAATATGCTCTACGCCTAATGCGTCAAGCTTTGCTGGTAACTCCTCAATGATGTTTGGACAAACGAAATGGTCAACAAAATTGGCTGTCCCAACTGCGACTGCTGATGCACCTGCTGACATAAAGTCAATGACATCTTGCGCTTCGCTCACTCCGCCCATTCCAATAATCGGAATATTGACGGCTTTATATACCTCATATACCATACGAATGGCAACTGGTTTTACTGCAGGGCCAGATAAGCCCCCTGTACCATTTGCAATTACTGGTTTACCTGTACGTTCATGCAAACGCATGCCAATTAATGTGTTAATCATCGTAATTCCATCCGCTCCACCAGCTTCAACTGCTTGAGCGATTTCTACGATATTCGTTACATTTGGTGATAATTTCACGTAAACAGGGACTTCAGAAACAGCTTTTACTGCTGCAACGAGCTCTCGTGCTGTTGCTGGGTCAGTACCGAATTGAATGCCCCCACATTTGACGTTCGGGCAAGAAATATTCAGTTCTAGCGCTTTTACATTTGGCGCTGCAGAGATGCGACGTGCAACTTCCACGTAATCTGCAGTTTCAGTACCAGCTACATTGGCGATAATTGGCACATCATAGCGTTCTAAAAACTTTAATTCTTCATTCATTACTTTTTCAATACCAGGATTTTGTAAGCCAATGGCATTTAGCATCCCTGCTGCTGTTTCCGCTACACGTGGTGTTGGATTGCCGGGTCTTGTTTCCACTGTTGTTGCTTTAATCATAATAGCGCCAAGCTTCGATAAATCGTACAGCTGAGCATATTCACGACCAAAGCCAAAGCAGCCTGAAGCTGGCATAATTGGATTTTTTAAATTTAAGCCAGGTATTTGGATATTTAAACGACTCATAATGCCACCGTACCTTTCGGGAATACTGGACCGTCAGAGCATACTTTGACATAGTCTTTTTCAATTTGATCGGTTGTCTTGCACACACATGCAAAGCACGCTCCAATGCCACAGCCCATGCGCTCTTCAAACGATAAATAGCCTTCTTTTTCCGGGTAGAAGCCTTCTAACGCTTTGAGCATCGGTAGAGGGCCACAAGAATAGAACACATCAAACTCCGGCGCACGCGTTTCTAACACGTTTGTTACAAAGCCCTTCGTTCCTTTCGATCCATCTACAGTTACGTAATGTGTTTCACCAAGTGCATTAAATTCTTCCTCATAGAAGCAAACATCTTCTGTTTGGAAGCCTAATACATGGATTGTTTTCACACCACGAGCATTAAGCTGTTTTGATAGTTCATGTAAAGGTGGTACACCGATGCCGCCACCAACTAACAATGCCGTCCCGCCCGTCTTTACAGCATCGACTGGGAAGCCATTACCAATTGGGCCAAGGACATTGACTAACTGTCCTTCACGATTTGTCGCTAACACTTGCGTTCCTCGACCTTCCGCACGATAGATCATTGTAAATTCACTATTGTCTTTATCTATGTTTGCAATACTAATAGGTCGACGTAAAAGCGGCTCCAATGAATCTGACACCTTTACATGGACAAACTGGCCAGGAGTCATATCCTGAACCAGTTCACCATGAAGTGTCAATTCGAAAATGTTTGTCGCAATTTGCTTTTGAGAGACGACCGTCATTTTCTCTTGACGAATCATATTAATGTACTACCTCCGCTTTCGGCATTTGCTCTGCTGTAAATGTCATTGATTCAATTACACGAAGCATTGCTTCTGCTGTATCTAATGACGTTAAGCAAGGTACACCATTTTCTACAGACTCACGACGAATTCGGAATCCATCACGAGCTGGTTGCTTGCCTTTTGTTAATGTGTTGACTACTAACTGAGCTTCACCATTTTGAATTAAGTCTAGTAACGTTTGTCCTTTTGCACCGATTTTACCTACTACATCTGTACGAACGCCAGCTGCTTCAAATGCTTGTGCTGTACCTTCTGTCGCTACAATGCGGTAGCCAACTGTTGAAAAACGTTTTGCAAGTGCAATTGCTTCTTCTTTATCCTTGTCAGATACAGTGAATAATACTGTGCCTTCTGTACGAATTTCCATGCCAGCTGCAACTAAGCCTTTGTAAAGGGCTTTTTCTAATGTTGCATCTTTACCCATTACTTCCCCTGTTGATTTCATTTCAGGTCCTAATGTGATGTCCACACGGCGTAATTTTGCGAATGAGAATACTGGCACTTTAACAAACACACCTTTTTGCTCTGCCGCTAAGCCAGTTGGATAGCCTTGCTCTACGATTGATTTACCAAGAATCGCTTTCGTTGCAATGTTAGCCATTGGAATGTTCGTAATTTTACTTAAGAACGGTACTGTACGAGATGAGCGAGGGTTTACCTCAATCACATACACTTCACCTTGTGAAATTACATATTGGATGTTCATTAAGCCGATGATGCCAAGTCCTTTTGCTAGACGAGTCGTGTAATCGACTAAAGTATCTTTTTGCGCTTGTGTTAATTTTTGTGGTGGGTATACAGAAATCGAGTCACCAGAGTGTACCCCTGCACGTTCGATATGTTCCATAATACCTGGGATTAATACATTTTCACCGTCACAAATCGCATCTACCTCAATTTCTTGACCCGTTAAGTAACGGTCAACTAAAACTGGGTGGTCAGGTGAAGCCTCAACAGCATTCTCCATATAATGTTGTAATTCTTCTTCGTTATAAACAATTTCCATTGCACGTCCACCAAGTACATATGAAGGGCGTACTAGCACTGGGAAGCCTAAGCGTTTACCAATCACAAGCGCTTCTTCTGTTGATACTGCTGTTTCACCTGGAGGCTGTGGAATGTCTAATGCATGTAACGCTTGTTCAAATTTATCACGATTTTCAGCACGATCGATGTCTTCTAGCGATGTACCTAAAATTTTCACACCATTTGCAGCTATTTTATCAGCTAAGTTAATAGCTGTTTGACCGCCAAATTGTACAACTACGCCAATTGGTTGTTCTAAATCGATAATGTGCATTACGTCTTCAATCGTTAATGGCTCGAAGTATAACTTATCTGAAATCGAGAAGTCTGTTGATACTGTTTCTGGGTTTGAGTTAATAATAATTGCTTCATAGCCTGCTTCTTGGATAGCCCAAACTGAGTGCACTGTAGCGTAATCGAACTCTACCCCTTGACCGATACGGATTGGACCTGAGCCTAATACGATAACAGATGGTTTTTCAGACTTGATTGATTCATTTTCTTCCTCATATGTGCCGTAGAAATAAGGTGTTTCTGATTCGAACTCTGCCGCACATGTGTCCACCATTTTATAGACAGGGATAATACCGTTTTCTTTACGGTATGCATAGATTGCTTCTGGCGTTGTATCCCAAAGCTCAGCAATTTTTTTATCTGCAAAGCCTAGACGTTTTGCAGTACGCAATACTTCTTTATCGTTTTTATGGTCAGCAAGTGTTTGCTCCATATCTACAATGTTTTTGAATTTATTTAAGAAGAATAAGTCGATTGCAGACCATTCATGAATTTGTTCGATTGTTACACCACGACGCAATGCTTCTCCGATGAAGAATAAGCGTTCATCGCCTGCTTTACGGATGCGTTTTTCAATCCAAGAATCAGAGTTATCTTCAGCATGTTTCAGCTCAAGATGAACTTGACCTGTTTCAAGAGAACGGACAGCTTTTAGCATCGCTTCCTCGAACGTACGACCAAGCGCCATAACTTCCCCAGTAGCCTTCATTTGTGTGCCTAGGTTACGTTTTGCAGATTCGAATTTATCGAATGGCCAGCGTGGAATTTTTGCTACGATATAGTCTAGTGCTGGCTCGAAGCAAGCATACGTTGAACCTGTCACTGGATTTTTAATTTCATCTAACGTTAAGCCTACTGCAATTTTTGCTGCCAATTTCGCGATTGGGTAACCCGTTGCTTTTGATGCTAATGCAGATGAACGAGATACACGTGGGTTTACTTCGATTACATAGTAGTTGAAGCTATATGGATCAAGGGCTAACTGTACGTTACAGCCACCTTCAATTTTTAGTGCGCGAATAATATCTAATGAGATATTACGTAACATTTGGTTTTCACGGTCAGAAAGTGTTTGTGTTGGTGCTACTACGATTGAGTCACCTGTATGAATACCTACTGGATCGACATTTTCCATGTTACAAACAACGATCGCATTGTCAGCTGCATCACGCATTACTTCATATTCAATCTCTTTCAAGCCAGCGATTGATTTTTCAAGTAAACATTGTGTAACTGGCGAATATTTTAAACCTGATGTGACGATTTCTTCTAGGTCTTGGTCGTTATAACAAATACCGCCGCCTGTACCACCAAGTGTGAATGCAGGACGTACGATTACTGGGTAACCGATTTTTGCGACAAAGTTTTTCGCTTCATCTAAGTTATGAATAATGTCTGATTCCGGTACTGGTGCACCTAGTTCGTACATTAAGTTACGGAATAAATCACGGTCTTCTGCTTTATGGATAGCATCTAGTTTTGTACCAAGAATTTCGATATTTAGTTCATTTAAAATACCTGAGTTGTCTAACTCGATTGCCATATTTAAACCTGTTTGACCACCTAGTGTTGGTAGGATTGCATCTGGACGTTCTTTACGTAAAATGCGTGATACAAATTCAAGTGTGATTGGCTCAATGTAAACTTTGTCTGCAATTTCAGTATCTGTCATAATTGTTGCAGGGTTTGAGTTTATTAAAATAACGCGGTAGCCTTCTTCTTTTAATGAAAGACAAGCTTGTGTTCCTGCATAGTCAAATTCTGCTGCTTGTCCGATGACGATTGGGCCAGACCCGATTACTAAAATAGTTTCTATATCTGTACGTTTAGGCATGTTGTTTCCCCTTCCCTGCTTCTACTTCCATCATTTCAATGAATTCATCAAATAAGTGGTTTGAATCTTCTGGTCCTGGTGATGCTTCTGGGTGATATTGTACTGTGAAAATCGGATATTTCTTATGACGTACACCTTCACAAGTACCATCATTTAATGCGACATGTGTTAATTCTAAATCTGTATCTTTTAATGACTCAATATCGATTGCATAGCCATGGTTTTGAGATGTTATGTCTGTACGACCTGTGCGTAAATCTTTTACCGGGTGGTTACCTCCGCGGTGACCGAATGGTAATTTAAATGACTTCGCGCCACTCGCTAATGAGAAGATTTGATGGCCTAAGCAAATACCGAACATTGGCACTTTTCCGATTAAATTGCGTACCGTTTCGATACCTTCTGCAACGTCTTCAGGATTCCCTGGACCGTTTGACAGCATAATACCATCTGGATGCCATGCTAAAATTTCTGCTGCTGGTGTGTTGTAAGGTACGACTAGTACATCACAATCACGTTTATTTAATTCACGAAGAATACCATGCTTCATACCGTAGTCAATTAATACTACTCGTTTACCACGACCTGGTGATGGATAAGCAGCCTTTGGCGTTACTTCGCGAACATGATGAGTAATCGCTGGTGTCGCTTGTAGTTTTGCGACGATTTCTTCTACATTCACTTCTTCGTCAGCCGCAGTTAAAATCGCTTTAACAGATCCTTTGCTACGAATAATGCGTGTTAATTTACGTGTATCAATCCCTTCAATCCCTGGGATATCCTTTGATGTTAAATATTCATCAACTGTTAAATCACATCTGAAGTTTGACGGCGTTTTTGCTAGTTCGCGGACTACAAATCCACGAATTGCTGGTGTGATTGATTCAAAATCATCACGGTTAATACCGTAGTTACCGATAAGTGGGTATGTTAACGTTACGATTTGTCCGTAGAATGAAGGGTCTGAAATCGTTTCTTGATATCCTGTCATCCCTGTTGTGAATACGACCTCACCTTGTGAAGCTCGCTCGCTACCGAACGCTGTGCCTGTAAATACTGTGCCATCTTCTAAAATAAGTAAACGTTTTTTCATTACTCTGCCTCCTGGTATACGATATTGCCTTCAAAAATTGTTATTACTGGCCAACCTTTTGCGACCCAACCATTGAAAGGTGTATTGCGACCTTTTGATACAAAACCTTCTGCATCAATAGTTTGTTCTTTCTTTACATCAATTAAAACCATGTCCGCTGATGCACCAACTTGTAACGTTCCATATGGTAAGTCGAAAATTTGTGCTGCTTTCACAGTCATCCAATCTATCAATTGCTTTAAAGTCCATTTCCCTGTCTCAACAAATTGTGTATACAACAGTGGGAATGCTGTTTCAAAGCCGACGATGCCGAACGGTGCGCCAACCATACCACAACATTTTTCTTCTATTGTATGTGGTGCATGATCTGTTGCGATGCAGTCGATTGTGCCATCAAGTAGTGCTGCGTGTAGAGAATCTTTATCGTCTGCACCGCGTAATGGTGGGTTCATTTTCCAGTTAGCATCATCGGATGGAATATCCATCTCTTCAAGTAATAAGTGGTGTGGACAAACTTCAGCAGTGACACGAATACCTGCAGCTTTTGCGTCACGTACTGCACGCACAGATTCTTTTGTTGATACGTGGCACACATGGTAGCGTGCGCCCGCAGCTTCTGCAAGAAGAACATCGCGCGCAATTTGAACAGATTCACAAATGGATGGAATACCCGGTAGTCCTAGTTCTTTATTGCGCTTGCCTTCATGCATGACACCATCATAAATTAATGAATTATCTTCACAGTGTGCTACAACAACCACGTTATGCTTTGCCGCATCCTGCATTTGTTCATACATCGTCGATGCTAATTGGATTCCTACACCATCGTCTGAAAATGCTACTGCACCATGTGCTTTTAATTCCGCGATATCCGTACGAACTTCACCTGAAATGTCTTGTGTTAATGAGCCATATGGCAAAACGCGAATCACTGCGCTTTCTTGAATAAGACCGTTAATTAGTTGCATGTTTTCTACAGTGTCAGGCACTGGTTTCGTATTTGGCATTGCACAAATCGTTGTAAAACCACCTTTTGCTGCAGATGCAGAGCCTGTGGCAATTGTTTCTTTATGTTCAAAGCCTGGCTCACGCAAATGTGTATGCACATCTACAAAGCCTGGAGCAACAACTAAACCGTTTCCTTCGATAATTTCCGCACCAGCTACATTGACATCTTGTCCAATGGCAGTAATTTTGCCATCTACCATGGCGATATTCACTGTATGCAGTTCACCTTGTTCATTTAACATTTGCACATTTTGAAGTACTTTTGTCATGTTATTCTCTCCCTTGTAAAATCGTTTCAATAATTGCCATGCGCGTATATACACCATTGCGAACTTGATCAAAAATTCTAGAACGTTCGCTTTCGACTAGCTCTGATGCAATTTCTACATCACGGTTAACTGGCGCTGGATGCATAATAATTGCCTTTTCCTTCATTTTCTTCTCACGTTCCACTGTCAATCCGTACTCTTCATGATAGCTTTCTTTTGAGAAGCTTTTATTTACTTTATGACGTTCATGTTGTACACGAAGTAACATAATGACATCGCTTATTTCGATTAAATCGTCCCAAGAATGATGTGCTTTAAAATCCCCTGCCCAATCTTCCGGGCAAAGAAAATGCACATTTGCTCCTAGTCGTTGTAACGCCGAAGCATTTGATTTCGCAACGCGACTATGAGATATATCCCCAGCGATTGTGATATTTAACCCTTCAAAAGAACCAAACTCTTTTTTTATCGTGTACAAATCCAGCAATGATTGTGATGGATGTTGACCAGCGCCATCTCCTGCGTTTATAACTGCAACATTAATGCCTTCTAGTAGCTCGTTATAATATTCATCTTCTTGTGCTCGGATAACGACCGCATCTATGCCAATCATTTCTAATGTTTTGACTGTATCGTACATTGTTTCGCCCTTTGTCACACTTGAAAAGCTTGCGTCAAATGGGATTACAGTACAGCCAACTTTCCGCTCTGCCATCTCAAAACTTGTTTTCGTTCGAGTACTCGGTTCAAAAAATAAGTTTGCAACGTTGTAAGCACGAGATAACGATGATGTTTCGCCATTTTCAAAAGCCTGCGCACGATGTAAAATGCTGCTAATCTCTTCAGTTGTTAAATGTTCCATTGATAATAAGTTCTTCATCATGTACCTCCATTAGATTGTGTGTCATGAACGTCTATGTATGACGTTCTTCATTATTTAAGTGTCTAAATAATGTAAAAGCCCCGCTGATGTCATCAGCGAGGCATAAGGAGGCGTGACAAACTATAGTAAGCTCTATGCCTACTTACCGCTTGTCCACTACTTCCCTTTTTTTGCCTCTCTGGACAATTCATTAAAAGGTACTACTATGAATTATTATTTTGATTGTAAGGTACTGGTAGATCGGCTTCTTTTTTACCTGGTAAAACCGCATTTAGCACAACTCCGATAATCGCTGCTAATGCCATACCTTCTAAACTCAGTGATTCTGTGACGATAAATTTCGCACCGCCGATACCTATTACTAGAATAACAGAGGCAATCACTAGGTTGCGGCTGTTGCCAAAGTCGACATGATTGTCTACTAACATACGAAGACCGCTTGAAGCGATGATACCGAACAGCAGAATGGAAACTCCGCCAAGAACAGCTGTTGGAATTGTTGCAATCACTGCCATTGCTTTCCCGAAGAATGACAGGAAAATCGCTACTACTGCCGCTCCTGCTATTACATACACACTGTAAACTCGTGTGATAGCAAGAACACCGATGTTTTCACCGTACGTTGTTTTTGGTGGACCACCAATGAATGCACTAACTAATGTCCCAAAGCCATCACCTAGTAATGAACGATGTAAGCCTGGTTCTTTAATATAATCGCGATTCACTACTTTTCCTAGCACGAGCTGGTGACCGATATGCTCTGAAATTGTTACAATGACAATCGGTACCATCGCTAGTAAAATCGTTGATGTAATCGTAAAGTCATAATCTACACCAGGAATGATGAAATGTGGTACTGCAAACATCTTTGCCTCTTTAATCGGTTCGAAGTTGACGATACCGATTAAAATGGAGTAAACATAGCCAACGATCAGGCCGATTAATATCGGCATTGTACTTAAAATCCCCTTAAAGAAGATTGTAAAAATAATGGCTGTAAATAGTGTGACAAGTGCTGCTGAGAAATGCAGTAAGTTATATTCTCCATCAACATTCATTGCCATGCCCACCGCTGTTCCTGATAAGCCAAGGCCGATAACCATAATAACAGGGCCTACTACGATTGGAGGAAGGATTTTCATAATCCATTTATAGCCGCTCTTCCAAATGATGAGTGACACAATGCCGTAGGTTACACCGACGGCCATTGCCCCTATCATGGCGTTACCTGGGTTGACACTTAAGCCATTGTCATCTAAACCGCCTGCGGCAAGTAAAATTGGTGCGATAAAGGCAAACGATGAGCCTAAATATGCTGGTACTTGAAACTTCGTTATTAATAGGAAGAACAATGTTGCAATTCCGCTTGTTAAAAGGGCAATTGCAGGGCTAAGGCCTACAAGCTGTGGTACTAAAATCGTTGACCCAAACATGGCAAACATATGTTGGAAACTTAATGTCACCAATTGGACTGGGGTCGGTTTGTCATTTACATCTAATACTGCCTTTGACATAACATTTCCTCACTTTATAGTTAGTCTTCTTTATAAATAATGACGCAATCTTCACCATCGACTTCAGTTAAATTGACAACGATGCGCTCTGTGCCAGATGTCGGAACATTTTTTCCAACATAGTCAGCTCGAATTGGTAGCTCTCGGTGTCCTCGATCAATCAACACTGCCAGTTGAATTTGTGCTGGTCGTCCTAAGTCCATTATGGCATCTAATGCAGCACGGACTGTTCGGCCTGTATATAGTACATCATCGACTAAAATAATTTTTTGGTTGGCAACTACATAATTGATATCCACTTGCTCGACATGAGCTTGCTCATTTTCATGCTTTGTCGATAAATCATCTCGGTAAAGAGTAATGTCAAGCTCCCCTGTACGAATGGCTTTACCTTCTATTTTTTCGATACGCTCCGCTAAGCGTCTCGCTAGAAAGGCACCGCGCGTTTTTATACCAACTAAAATACATTCATCAATGCCTTTATTACGTTCAATAATTTCATGTGCAATACGTGTTAATGCTCTTGTCATAGATGGCCCATCTAATAGCTCATTTTTTGACATCTTTTGTCCTCCTCTCTTGTATCTATTTTCAGTGTTGTCCATTATGCGCAACTTTTATTAGAGTATTACCTCTGGAAAGCTGTTTAGCACAATCGAATTGTTACGGGATGCTTCCTAAGTGGTAAAGCATCATTACAACGGCATAAAAAAACCTCTCAAGGCGAATAGCCTGAGAGGGTTGAGTACGTGTTTAAATAGCATGTTGGAAAAATTTGCAGCACAAATTTTAGCAACACGTTCACATGTACCTTCTCAGCCTCTCTGGACTGCCATTAAAGGTGAATATTAAGTTAAAGTCATTCATTCACTTTCGTTAGTATAGACCTTCTTTAAATATTCGTCAATCCTTATTTCGTAATTCATCTAATAATTGTACATAATCAACAGGAAGTGGTGCTTCAAACTCCATATATTCGCCTGTTGTAGGATGATTGAATCCTAAAACTCCTGCATGTAATACTTGTCCACCAAAATCAATTGTCTTTCTCGGTCCATATTTTGGATCACCAACAAGAGGGAACCCAATATAATTCATATGCACACGAATTTGGTGTGTACGGCCCGTTTCAAGACGACATTCTACTAGTGTGTATTCACCGAGACGTTCAATAACTTGGAAGTGTGTTACTGCATGTTTACCTTTATCAACAACTGCTTGTTTTTGACGATCCTTTTGGTCACGACCAATCGGTGCGTCAATTGTCCCTTTATCATGTGCAATATGTCCATGAACAAGAGCTGTATATTTACGCGTTACTGTTTTTTTAACAAGTTGATCGACTAATGATTCATGCGCAACATCATTTTTTGCTACCATCAGTAAACCGGATGTATCTTTATCAATACGGTGTACAATACCAGGGCGTAAAATACCATTAATGCCCGATAAATCTTTACAGTGATACATTAAACCATTTACAAGTGTACCTGCCATATGACCAGGTGCTGGATGGACAACCATACCCTTTGGTTTGTTAACAACGAGCACATCCGCGTCCTCATAAACAATTTCAAGTGCTAGGTTTTCAGCAATTACATCTAATGGCTCTGCTTCTGGCACGATGATTTCTACAACATCGCCTGCTTTTACCTTATATTTCGCTTTAACTGTCTCACTATTTACTTTGACAATTCCTTCTGTAATCCAATTGCTAATTTGTGTACGAGACCACTCTGTCTGTATACTTGAAATCGCTTTGTCAATGCGCTCTCCTTGCTGTTGTTCTTCGATTGTATATAATACTTGCGTCATTGTTTCACCTGTTTCTTTTCTTTTTTATCTTCGGCGATTAAACCAATCATTAATACGACAACGGCAATTGTTAATGCTGCATCCGCAATATTAAAAATTGGGAAATCGTAATTCATAATAGGGATTAATACGTCGACAAAATCTACTACTTCTCCTCTAAATAAACGGTCAATAAAATTACCAATGGCGCCGCCCAATAAAAGCATTAAACCCACTTGAAAAAGAGGCTTGCCCTTTGCTTCTTTGTGATAAAAGTAAATGATGGCACAAATAACGCCTATTGTTACAATAGAAAACAACCACATTTGCCCCTCAAGCATTCCCCATGCTGCCCCTCTATTACGATGAGATAAAATGCCAAACCATGGATCCCATACGGAAATGCGCTCACCAAACTCCATATTTTTCACAATTAGCCATTTTGTCCATTGATCTAAAATAATCACAAAAGCGGCCAATCCATAATATTTATACACAGCTATTCCTCCGATCACTCAACATCTAACCTATTCTACCATAAGAGCTTATATAGCAATAACTAATATAACATGAAAATATGACGGAAACACAAGGCTGCGGTCCAAAAGTAAAAATCGGAGTGCTTAATCAATCGTTCAGTCAATAAAATCACATAAACGCCATGCCTTGTCCAAAAAAAGTTCAATAAGTTGTCCCCTATTTTAGAGGTCTTCTATGCAAAATAGGAAGCCGTTGATTTCCGTTCTAGACGCTCCCTTTTCGCAGGCACGGCTCCAACTATTTTTTGCGGCTTCTGCCGCAAAAATGGATTTTCCGCTCGTGCTGTTCCTGCAGGAGTGTCGAGCCTTCCAGTCTAGTATCGCCTGCTAAAAAAATATACTGCTCCTAAAAAATACATGGGTGATGATAACTCTTTTTGCGTTTCCTCACAAAAGTATCCGTGGTGGGACTTGCCTCGTGAAAAATATCCAACTTTGCATAGTCCAATAGACGATTGCGGACACATTACTTTAAAAGAAGCATTAATTGATTGACTCAAAATAAAAAGACAGTAGACCAACTCAAACTTCTTTGAGTTAATCTACCGTCTAAGTTGTTACAATCTATTACTAAATAGTGAAAGTTGTATCAGGACTTATGCAGTTTCAGATTCTTTCGAGTGTACGCGCTTCATAAAATCATTTACATCAGCAGGTACTTTACGATCTAACAATGACACAATAATGACAGAAAGGAAACCTACTGGTACTGTTACAATACCCGGGATTTTAAATTGTAGGAAACTCGGCAGTGTTCCTGGTAAGAAAATCATCCACATGGACACAACAAGGCCAATCACCAATCCAGCAATAGCTCCTTTTTCTGTCATACCTCTCCACCAAATACCTAATATAAAAATCGGTGTAAATGTACTCGCAGCAACCGTAAATGCTAAAGCGACTAAATGACCGATCGATGCATCCTTAACGAGTAAACCTAGTCCACCATAAAGAATACCTAAAATAACAATGGCAACTTTTCCGGCAACTACTCGCTGTTTTTGCGTAATATCTTTTTTCATAAAGCTAGCGTATAAATCATGTGCTAATGCGCCCGAGCTTGTAATGAATAGTCCTGATAAATTAGAGAAGATTGCAGCGAATGCCCCTGCAATAACAAGACCGAGAAGCCAATCGCCTCCTAAGGCAAGCGCAGTTGTTGGAATAACCATGTTATTGCCACCAAGTACTAAATCTCTCATCACTTCTTCACTTGCACTACCTGAAATGAAAATAGCACGACCAACAACGCCTAAAAATACTGCTAACAAGAAGAACGTACTGGCAATTCCGATGGCCATCAAAGCGGATTTACGGGCAGCCTTAGCACTTGGATTCGTATAAAAACGCAATAAAATATGCGGTAATCCAATAGTACCTAGCGCTAAACCGATTGTCATACTTATCGTTTGCCAAAACGTCGGGAAATAAAAGCCTGTCCCTGTCCATGCCGCACCATCAAAATTGATATCACTACCATCCAGTGCATAAGGTGATGTACCTGTAATCGGACCATTAAAGGAATTGATGGCTGCTAAAATTTTATCGTAATGCAAGCCCCCATACATTGCTGCAACTAGCATTACAATGAATGCTCCTAGACGAATCCAAAGCTCTAATGCTTGGTTAATTGTCGTCCCTTTCATTCCGCCTATTCCTACGTAGAAAATCATCACTACACATGTAAAGATAATACCGAATTCATAGGATGTACCAAAAAACATACTTAATATTTGTGCTGCTCCTAACAGCTGTGGTGCCGCATAGAAGCCTGAAATCGCTAAAACAACAATTACTGCAGCTAAACGAGCTCGTCTACTATGGAAGCGATAGGCTAAAAAGTCTGCCACAGTAAATGCTCCAAAACGTCTTAATGGCCCAGCAACAAAAATGGCTAATAGCGTCAAGCCAATTGAGAAGCAAAATGCATAATAGGCACCATCATAGCCTAGCTGAAATGTTAAACCAGCAATCCCTAAAAATGTAGCTGCACTTAAGTAGTCTCCCCCAATAGCTGATCCATTCGTAAACCATCCAAAGCTCCGTCCCCCAACGAAGAAATCAGATGCCGTTGTATTTTTTTTCGTTAAATACGTAATGTACACAATGGTTCCCATTAGTGCAATTGTCAGCAACATTTTAGGTTCTAAAATCGTCTCAATCATTCAACCTACCCCCTTTAGTGAACTACTTATTTGACATTTCATATTTTTTCAAGCGCTTTTCATACAAAGTCGTATGGACAAATGCAATAACAAATGCCATCACCATCATGACAATTGTCGTGACAAACCATGTTACAGTCATGCCTCCCCATACTTTCTTAAATGCAATTTCAGGAGCAAACCAATTCATTACTGGGATACTAAAAATTAAAATAAAATAAAATACCGTTAAGCTAAAGCCTGTAGTAAACTCATCCTTCATAATTTTATGCGTCGTCGGATCTAACGGTGGCAACTCTCTGACATCCACAGTTCCAGCTTCCACATACTCATAATCATGACTCCCCGCCATATTACTAACCCCCTTTAGTCTAGGTGAATAATTATCTGAAATTTAAAATTATTATTCACTACAACTATTCTATTCTATTTTTCCAATAATATAGGTACAATATTTTGCTGTATTAGTACAAAATATTGCTATTTTAAGTTAAAATACTTTTATTAATCTTCTTTTTATTTTTTGATTTTAGAAAGGGGCTGTTTAGCATTTTAAGCGTCGTATGGTACGTTGAGAATTCAATTGAAAAACAGCAAATGATAGGATGGCTAGAAGAGTTTCTCCCAAATACATTTACTGAATGTACACAACCGAGTACACAAGAGGTGGCAATTTTCGTCTATGAAATTAACCATTTATTTGATTGGGTTAAGGTCAAACGATTAAAGAAAAATTATCCTAATAGTATTATTGTCCCTATTGTTGCAGTACACTTAACCTATTCAGCAGGTATTGCCATTGAATTAAATTTACTAGCACTTCTTATTAAACCTTTGCAAAAACAAAAATTTTTACGAATTGTAAAAAAGCTTTATACATCCTATAAAGATCAGCAAGCAAGTACCGTTACGATGCTTGAGCTATCACAACAAATCCCACACAATCATACGTCACCATTTCGCGAAGCTTTTTTGAGACGACTCATACGGGGTGAGATTAATAACGAACAGGAAATTGTCCAAGCTTCTTCATTTTTATCAACTGACTGTATTCCAAATATCATATTTTTAATCCAAGGCTATGTAGATGCTCAGCAAAACCGACCGATACTGTATGATGCAAGTAGTGTAATTACCAAAGTCTTTCGACAGCATTTTTCGGACAAAGCACCTCTGTCCTTTTTAAATTTCGAGCGTTACTTATTATTGCTGATGCGAATTCCTCATACGTATACATCATTTAAACATTGGTCAGATGGTGTCACCACTTTATTGACCGTTATCGAGCTTTTAAAAAGAGATTATAATATCCACCTTTTTATAGGAATTGGTGGTGTGTTTTTGCAATCTTTGCAAGTTAAAGAATCCTACAGTCAGGCTAGAAAAGCACGTAGAAAGCCACCTGTAGATAATATTCATATACGATTTTATGAGGACTTAACGAAGCATGAACAGCTTCAAAAGGCTATTCAATATATTGAGGACCATTATGATGAGCAACTAATTATTAGTGATGTCGCCAAATCAATTAATTTTAGTCCTACTCACTTTAGTCGCTTATTTAAAAAAGAGACTGGTCGTAATTTTGTTGATTATGTAGCGTATACTCGCATAATTAAAACACTCCCTTATTTACGGAAATTTGACTACACTATTGAAAAAATTTCAGCAAGTTCTGGCTTTAATACACCCAATTATTACAGTCTTACATTTAAAAAATATGTAGGGATTTCTCCAACTGACTACCGCAATACAATCGAAATATTGTTTAAGTAAATATACTGAATGCTCGGTTTTCAAAACAGCTTCGTGCAGACACCCTCGCTTACTTCCTATTCAACGTTACTTTCCACTATCGTACTTAACTTTAGATCGGTATGTTCACAGCTATCCATTCATATAAAAAATGAGCAGTCGATTTCATCATCGACTACTCATTTTTATTTCATGAAATTTTATACGTAATACTTTTCAACAACTTCTGCACAACGAGCACATACTGTTGGTTGCGCTTCATTTGTTCCAACTGTTGCAGAAATTGACCAACAACGCTCACATTTCTCACCTGTTGCTTTTTCAACAACAATTGATACATGTTCTAAAGCTAGCGCTTCAGCAGGAGCTGATTCAATTGGTGCTACCTCAAAAGCAGAAACGATTGAAAGCTGAGCAAAATCAATGTTTGCATCATTCAATAATGCTAATACTTCTGGTTTTGCATAAACTGTTACTTTCGCTTCAAGAGACTTACCGATTGTTTTAGCATTTCGAGCTTCTTCTAATGCTTTTAAAATATCATCACGTACATCGATAATTGTTTCCCATTTTTCACGTAACTCATCAAAGTTTGCTTGCTCAACTACAGATGGGAAATCCGTTAATTGAACTGATACCTCTTCGACAACACCTTGTGCGTGTAAATAAGACCAAACTTCATCTGTTGTATGTGGAATGATTGGTGTCATGATTTTTACTAATGTCATTAATGTATCGTAAATAACCGTTTGCATTGCACGACGATCGTGATTGTCATGACCTTCAATATAAACAACGTCTTTTGCGATGTCTAAGTAGAATGAAGATAGTTCTACAGCAACAAAGTTATTAACTGCATGGTAGACAGCAGCAAAATCATAACGATCATAAGCGCTACGAACTGTTTTTAATACATCTTGTAGACGCATGTAAATGTATTGATCCATTTCACGTAAATCCGCATATGGTACACGGTCTTTCAATGGATTGAAATCAGCTACATTGCCGTGTAAGAAACGGAATGTATTACGGATTTTACGGTAAACTTCAGATACTTGCTTTAACATATCCATTGAAATACGAACATCGGCAGTATAATCTACAGAAGCTACCCATAGGCGTAAAATATCAGCACCGTATTGATCCATTACCTTTTGTGGAATAATTACATTTCCTAGTGATTTACTCATTTTGCGACCATCGCCATCTAGAACGAAACCATGCGTTAATAGACCTTTATATGGTGCATAGCCATTAATCGCCACAGACGTAATTAACGACGAGTTAAACCAACCACGATGTTGGTCAGATCCTTCTAAGTAAAGATCAGCTGGATATTTCATACCACGTTCAACTAACACACCTTGGTGAGATGATCCTGAGTCAAACCATACGTCCATAATATCGTTTTCTTTCGTGAATTCACCATTTGGACTACCTGGATGTGTAAAGCCTTCTGGTAATAATTCTTTAGCCGTCATTTGGAACCAAATATTTGATCCATGCTCACGGAATAGTGTAGAAATACGTGCAATTGTTTCTGGCGTAATAATCGGCTCACCATTTTCAGCATAGAAAATTGGAATTGGTACACCCCATGCACGTTGACGAGAAATAACCCAGTCTCCACGATCACGAATCATATTATAAAGACGTGTTTCGCCCCAAGAAGGTGTAAATGTTGTCGATTTTACCGCTTCTAATAATTCATCACGGAAAGCATCGATTGACGCAAACCATTGTGGTGTAGCACGATAAATTACTGGTTTTTTTGTACGCCAGTCATGTGGATAAGAGTGCGTAAAGAAGTTTAGTTTTTCTAATGCGCCAACTTCTTCTAATTTAGCAGTAACCATTTTGTTTGCATCATTGTAGAAGACACCTTCAAAGCCTGGTGCTTCGTCAGTATAACAACCACTGTTATCCACTGGACTTAGAATTGGTAAACCGTATAACTTACCAATTTGATAGTCATCTTCACCGTGTCCTGGAGCAGTATGAACACAGCCAGTACCCGCCTCAGCAGTAACGTGTTCACCGACCATTACAAGGGACTCACGGTCGTAGAATGGATGTTGTGCTACGATGCGATCTAATGCTTCTCCCTTTACTTCTTGGATAACTTCATAAGTTTCCCAATCAAGCTCTTTTGCAACTGTTTCAAGCAATTCTTTCGCAATAATGAATTTTTTATCCGCTACTGCAACAACAACATAAATGAATTCTGGATTTAAAGAAATCCCTAAGTTCGCTGGTAATGTCCAAGGTGTAGTAGTCCAAATAATAAATTTCGCATCAGCTGGGACAACACCTTTTGCATCTTTAATCGCAAAGCTTACATAAATAGAAGCTGATTTTACATCTTTATATTCAATTTCAGCCTCTGCTAATGCAGATTCTGAAGATGGTGACCAATACACTGGTTTTAAGCCTTTATAAATATAGCCTTTTTCAGCCATTTTACCGAACACTTCAATTTGTCGTGCTTCAAATTCTGGTTTTAACGTAATATATGGGTTTTCCCAATCACCACGAATACCTAAACGACGGAATTGCTCACGCTGATTATCGATTTGTTCATATGCATATTTTTCGCAAAGCTCGCGGAATTCAGCAATAGACATTTCTTTACGTTTTACACCTTTGTTCGTTAAAGCTTGCTCGATTGGTAAACCATGTGTATCCCATCCAGGAATATAGTTGACATGGAAACCTGTCATTGAGCGATGACGTGTGATCATATCTTTCAGCACTTTATTTAAGGCGTGACCAATATGGATATCACCATTTGCATATGGAGGGCCATCATGTAGAACATATTCAGGGCGACCTGCTGTACGCTCCATTTGTAGTTTATTGATGTCCATCTCATTCCATTTTTCTTGCATTTTTGGTTCATTCGCTGGTAAATTTCCGCGCATTGGAAAATCTGTTTTCGGCATTAGTAACGTTTCTTTATATTCAACCATTTGTTAATTCCTCCTTTATTTTTTTGCAAACAGAGAACAATTGCTAAGCATTTGATTACATTCGACAGATTTTTGTAAAGTCCCAAGCAAAGGTAAACAGAACACAACTTGTGCCAATCATTTAAATTACGCCTTTTTGCTATACTTTCCTAGTGACACGCAAAACAATCCATTAACAACAAAAAAAGCCCCTCAATCCCTGTAAGGGACGAGAAGCTTGAACTCGCGGTACCACCCTAGTTGTAGTACATAATTGTACTACCGCTTGAAAGCACGTTAACGTTGTGCGCTCCGAAATAACTTACTAAACGTTCAGTTATTTAGCTCAGAAGTGATTTTCTTTGTTATTTGCTTGTCTGGGCTCACACTATCCCCAAATCGCTTTACTACACCTAACAAATACTGTCTTCGTCTCTGCCTATATGCATATCTGTTCTTATTTAATTACTATTACAATAGTATATGGAAATCCATGTATGGCGTCAAGTCATATTCATTACATGACTACGTCACTTTTTCAATGGACTATTTAGATTTCTTCTGATTCTTGGGCTTCCTCTACAGAAGACTGAATTTCTGTTAAATCAATATCATATTGCAATAAATGATCCCAATCGTCTGCATTAAGTAAATCCAATTGTGCTTCTACAAGCATTTTAAATCGATTGCGGAAAACTTTTGACTGCTTTTTCAGCTCATCTATTTCTATAGTTACTTTACGTGCTTTCGTTAATGCCTCATTAACAATGCGATCAGCATTTTTTTCGGCTTCTTTCACAATAAGCTTTGCTTCTTTTTGTGAGTTTCTTCGTACCTCATCTGCTGCCTCTTGAGCGACAACAATTGATTTTTGTAATGTTTCCTCTAAAGAATTAAAATGTCTCGCTTGCTCTAAAGCCATTTCCAGTTGCTTATCGACATCTTTTTTTTCACGGAGTAATTTTTCATAATCTTTAATAATTTGATCTAAAAATTCATTTACTTCATCTTCAGCATATCCCCTGAAAGATTTTGTAAACTCCTTATTATGTATATCAATAGGTGATAATGGCATACGATCCTTCTCTCCTTTACATGTACATTCGTAATTCCTATTATACAATTGTTCTAACAACTTAGCAGTAAAAATAAATAGAAATTACATGTTTTTTACCCTTTTTGGGTCAAACGACCGATTTGCAAACGAATTTTATCTTTCTTTGTTCGGCCTTCTGTCATTATTATTTTCACGCGACCACTACCTCGTACTGATAAAATATCACCTTCTTGACATTCAAAAGCAACACTATCTCGTTCAGTCCAGTTTACACGCACTTTTTTTCCGCTAATAAGTGCTTGTGCTTTTTGACGAGACACTTTTAATACCGTTGCAATAATGACATCCAAACGCATAGACGTAACGGTATGAGATTCTTCCTGCCAGTCATCTTCATTTTCAATAAGCGCTTGTGACTCTTTAATAGATTCTACATGCACTTTAACCTTCCCAATCCCTGTTAAATGAAGGCGTACATAATCTGCGACCTCTTCAGCGACTACAAACTGCACTTGCTGCTCATTCACCCGAATGTCTCCGAATTTAGCTCTGTCTAAGCCTAATGATAATAGGGCACCGAGCACATCTGGGTGGCGCAATTGGACAAATCTTGCAGGATAGTGAATTGTAAATACTGTAAGCTGATAATCGTCCTCTTGCGGTTCGAAATACGTTGGAAAAATAAGCATACGTTGACGTTCTGCCTCATGAAACAAGCCATCGCTTGTCGTTTGAAGCATATTATTTTGCGCAATGATAGACATCACAATAAAACGCTGCCTTGGATCTAAAAAATCTGTAAGTTTCGGAGCATAGCGGTCTTCCACCTCACTTTGCCAACTTACTACCTGCTCAATAAAAGGCTGCTCGTCCTTCCTAAAATGTTGTATTAAATGCTCCATCTATCGTTCACCCCATCTACCTCATCCATTTGAAACTACTAGTTTATGTATGTCTAGTATTCCCTTTTTACACAAAAAATCCCCACTAATTGTGAGGATTCTGACTAAAACATAAAGAATATTTTTTGAATCACAATAAAAAGCCCATTTTTAATAAAATTCAACATGAATATTGCCACAATCGGAGAAATATCAATCATGCCAATAGGAGGAATGATTTTTCTAAAAAGCCCTAAGTATGGATCACACATTCTTTCAAGAAAACGGCCAATTGCTGAACTTTGAGCAGCTGGTACCCAAGACATTAAAACATATGCTACTAGCATAAATGAGTACACAGTAAACGCTAAATCCAAATAATGCAAAATTATATAAAAAGTCATATAAACTACAATCCTCGCTATTAATTATCGTCTAAAATAAAATTTGAAATTTCGCCAGACACTTCTACATTATCTGGTGTGCATAAGAATATATCTTTGCCTATACGTTGAATATCTCCACCTAGCGCATAGACTGTACCGCTTAAAAAATCGATAATTCGTATACCTTGCTCTCTTTCAATACGTTGCAGATTAACAATTGTTGCTCTTTTGTTTTTCAAGTTTTCTGCGATATCCTGAGCCTCTGCATAAACTCTCGGTTCTACCAATACAACCTTTGCACCTTTTGTATTCATAGCTGCTTGTAAACTAACAATATTATTATTAGCATTTGTACTTTGCGGTACAATTTCATGAATTTGTGCCTTACGTTCTTTGATAACCTTTTTAGATGGTTTAGCTGCATGAATCGGTTGTTGTTGCACGGGTTGTTGCTGAATAGGAGCTTGCGTGATTTCTTCTTCTAGGTCTTCTTCAAGATAAAAGAAGTTTTTAATTTTATTTTTCATGCTCATCCTGTTCCCCTCTTTCATTTCCAACAAGAGCCGTTCCGACTCGAACGAATGTAGCTCCTTCCTCTACCGCTATTTCAAAGTCATTAGACATGCCCATTGATAACTCGGTACAAGGTGCGTGTGCGAATCCTCGTTCGGCTATTTGCTGTTGACATTGTTTTAATTGCTTAAAAACAGAGCGAATAATTGTTTCGTCCTCTGTATTTGGTGCCATTGTCATTAAACCTACAACTTGAATTTTCGTGAAGTCTTGTAAAGATTCAATAAAAGTTACTGCGTCTTCTGCTGTTAAACCATGTTTTGATTCTTCACCTGACACATTAACTTGTACAAAACATTTTACCGTTTTTGTTGCTCTTTTTTCAATTTCTTCAGCTAAGCTTAGACGATCCAAGGAATGTAAGTAATCAATTTCGTTAATAACTTGTTTTACTTTTCGAGTTTGTAATGATCCAATATAATGCCAGTGTACATTTGCTTGAATGGCTTCAATTTTTTGTTTTAAGCCTTCAGGACGATTTTCACCTAAATGTATAAGCCCTGCATCAATTGCCTCTTGTGTTCTCTCAACGGAAACCTCTTTCGTAACAGCAATAATTTGAACATTAGTTGCCTCACGATTTGAACGCTGTTGTGCTGCTTGTATTTGATTATTAATTTTGTCTAAATTTGTTAAGATTTTCGTCACTGTTTTTCCCAACTTTACAACTTAGTTTCCTTTATTGTAACAAGCAACTGTTCATTTATCAATGAATAGCCTGACCTATAAAAATGCTGATACATTTACGCTGCTCACGCGGAATGAGGGGCTACAGTCTTACTGTTCGAAAAATATGAGCGAGCAGCACAAATGCTATGATTCTACGATAATGCCTTTACTAGAATGACATCCTTTCCGACTACAAGAACATCTTTCATATACACTTTTCTTATTGATTCTTCTCCTCTAAAAAACCCTAGATATTTTCGTGGCTCTGCAATCATAAATGCCGTTACATAGCCCGTTTCTTTTGATACTTCTGCATCTACAACAAAGCCTAAAAAACGTCCATTCCCTGCTTCTATTACTTCTTTTTGCTGTAACATCGAGAAACGCATCTGTATCCCTCCTACTAAATCAATTACCATTGTGTTTTATGTTGAGCTAAAACAATTACAATGCTTATTGATTAATTGCTGTATAGCTAAAAATCTATGACCGCTATCTTCATGTTCGCACTAACGCAATGAAGATAAAATGCGCACCGAAGTTTCGGGTGCGCATTGTCTACTTACTTATAATCTTTCTGCATTGTTTCAATGGCATTTTTTTCTAGACGTGAAATTTGCGCTTGGGAAATCCCTAATTCTTTTGCAATTTCAGTTTGTGTCTCACCATAATAAAAACGCTTCGCTACAATCATCTGCTGACGTACATCTAACTTTTGTAAGCTTTCCTTCACTGACACGTAGGCAACCCATTGATCTTCTGATACATCATCATCACGTAATTGGTCCATCATATAAACAGCGTCTCCACCGTCTGCATAAATGGGTTCTTGTAATGAAACTGGGTCTTGAATGGCATCTAAAGCAAATAATACATCTTCCTTTTTCATGTCAATCATTTCTGCGATTTCTTCAATCGTTGGTTCTCGCAAATTATCGGTTATCCATTGTTCTTTTGCCTGCATCGCCTTATACGCAATATCTCTAAGAGAACGAGAAACACGTAGTGCATGATGATCACGCAGATGGCGACGAATTTCACCAATGATCATTGGTACAGCATATGTTGAAAATCGTACATTATGCTTCAAATCGAAATGATCAATGGCTTTCATGAGGCCAATACAGCCTACTTGAAATAAATCATCTGCCTGTTCACCCCTGTAGGCAAATCGTCCGACAATACTTAGCACTAACCTTAAATTACACATTACAAGCTCTTCCCGAATCTCTGTTTCTCCTGCTTGTAATCGAATGAAGAGTTCCTTCATTTCTTCGTGCTTTAAAATTGGCAAAGTCGATGTATCTAAGCCGCAAAGATCTACTTTTGTTCGCATATTCGATTCCTCCGGATGTTATTCTCTGACTAAACCGTTACATCAGTTTGTCCGACAGAATCGAGAATATGCAGAAAAAATGTGACCAATTTTAGGTAGGATAAATTTCCCTATCTAAGATATTGGCTGATTCAAATTTTCTCGTAAATCTTGTATAATTTTCTTTTCTAACCTTGAAATATATGATTGCGAAATTCCTAAATGATCTGCTACTTCTTTTTGCGTCATTTCAATTTTACCGTTTAATCCGAAACGACATTCCATAATGTATCGTTCACGTGCACCTAATAAATTAATGGCATGGAACATATGCTGACGTTCGATTTTCTTTTCAACATTATCTAGAATAATATGTTCCTCTGTCCCTAAAATATCAGACAATAGTAACTCATTTCCATCTGCATCAGAATTTAGTGGTTCATCTAGTGAAACTTCACCCTTCATGCGACTTGTTTTACGTAAATGCATCAAAATTTCATTTTCAATACAACGTGATGCATACGTTGCAAGTTTAATATTTTTATCGGTATTGAACGTTTCAATCGCCTTTATTAAGCCAATTGAACCAATACTAATTAAATCTTCAATCGGCGTACCCGTATTATCAAAACGTCTAGCAATATAAACAACAAGACGTAAATTACGTTCAATAAGTGTATCTCTAGCTCGTAAATCTCCGTTCATAAAGGATGCAATGACTGTGACTTCTTCTTCTCGACTTAGTGGCACTGGCAATGAATCATTTCCCCCTATATAGTACGTTTCACGACTCCGAAACTTACCCCATAATTTTTTCAAGCTAGCAAGTAGCCTAAGAAGCAATAGTTCTCCCCCTCTATGAGTTATTTGAAAGCGCTGAAAAATGTAAAATTGCTGCTGTGCTATGCGGAAAATTTTTAGCTTTTTTTGTTAAAACGATATATTCATTTGTTTTTACTTGTGATGACTCTCCTTTAATATGCAATTCATCAAAGCGAAAGCCTAAGACAATAGTTTGTTGTTGCACAGTATTGACATGAATAAATCGAATAAGACGCTGATAATCTACTGAAAACATTGATACATCGTAAGGATCTGTTTCTTGCCATTGCGATAGTGCATCTCGAATTGTTGCTGGTAAATAAGGTCGAAGCGCTGAATACGAAACGAAATGAACAGGTTTCCCCGACAGTGGCTCAATACATTGATTTCCTGTATCAACAAATGCCGAAAGTGGGATAACTTCATCAAAAACCTTTAAGGTCGTTTGAAATACAAACTGTCCACTTACACGCTCCAGCTTTACAAATCCCCATTGCTTATAAAATATAAGGAGATTACCAAATGCCAGCAATAAGCAAAGTACAATAAAGTGAATGACAGAAAGATTCTTTAAATACGGTTGTAATGCTGTTAACAGTCCGCCAATAACAATCGTTGCGGTCAGTACAATAGGACCTTGCTTTTGAAAGCTTCGAAGTTTAAAGCGAAAAGCTAGACCAATTAGTACAATAAAGCTTAGCACAATCGTAAGCAGCATTTGACCACCGATTACAGCTATTAAACTACTAATAATTGAACTCATTAATAATCTCGTATTCTTTACATAAACGCCTGTAACTTTTGCTGTAAACGTCAATATTGCTAGATTATAAAGCGTATTAATGAGCACCAGCCATTCTCCATACATAACAGCCGCCTCCTACTTACAAAGTTAGCACGCCAGCGGCACAAATATTGTCAAACAATCGCATGATTTCCTTAAAATGTTTTGACAAAAAACTTCGTTTCCTTACACAAAAAGTGCCTGACACGCAAACAATTCAGAATTGTTTGCGTGTCAGGCAATTAAAAAACTCGTATTTTACATATGTAAAATACGAGTTTTTATTATCCGCGATTTTTACGGTTACGTAAAAATGCAGGTACTTCTAACATGTCATCTTGTCCATAATTTTGCTGACTTTGGCGCTGTGGTTGTTCTTGCTGAACATGTACCTCTTGACGCTGCTCACGAATAGGTGCTTGTTGTTGAGGAGCAGCTTGTCGATTATTATTAATGCTGTTAATGCCTGGACGCGTATTTCCTCGGTGTTGTTGTAACGACTCTTCTGTGAAACCAGTCGCAATAACAGTTACAATGATCTCATCTTTTAAATTTTCGTTAATAACCGAACCGAAAATCATGTTAACTTCTTCATCCGAAGCCGATGCAACGATATCTGCCGCTTCTTGTACTTCAAATAAACTTAGGTTAGAGCCACCTGTAATGTTCATCAAGACACCTTTAGCACCATCAATTGATGATTCAAGTAATGGGCTTGAAATTGCTTTTTTAGCAGCTTCTGCTGCACGATTTTCGCCTGTCGCAATACCGATACCCATTAATGCAGAACCTTTGTTAGACATAATTGTTTTTACGTCAGCAAAGTCTAGGTTAATCAGACCTGGTGTTGCGATTAAATCCGAAATACCTTGAACACCTTGACGTAAAACGTTATCCGCTTCACGGAAAGCTTCTAGCATCGGAGTCGATTTGTCGACAATTTGTAATAGCTTGTCGTTCGGAATAACGATTAATGTATCGACAGCTTCTTTCATGCCACCAATACCACCAATTGCCTGTGTTTGTCGCTTTCGCCCTTCAAAAGTAAAAGGTCGTGTTACAACACCAACTGTTAGTGAGCCTAAATCACGTGCAATTTGGGCGATAACTGGTGCAGCACCAGTACCTGTGCCTCCACCCATTCCAGCTGTTACGAATACCATATCCGCACCGCGTAATACTTCTTCTAATTGTTCACGACTTTCTTCAGCCGCTTTTTTCCCTACTTCTGGATTAGCTCCTGCTCCTAAACCACGCGTAAGTTTTGTACCGATTTGTAGTTTAATTTCTGCTTTCGATAAATTCAAAGCCTGTGAATCTGTGTTTACTGCGATAAAATCAACACCTTGTACACCATGCTCTATCATTCGGTTAACAGCGTTGTTACCGCCACCACCCACACCAATGACTTTTATAACTGCAAGTTGATCAACACTTGTATCAAATTCTAACATTCTTTTTTCCTCCCACGGTAACTCGACTCTGTATCATTCATTACGCATTCAAGTTAATCAAAAAATTTATCAAATAATTTTTTTGCTCTACCGATTACGCTTCCTTTTGATTCTGAAGGTGTAGCATATTCTTGCTTTTTAGATGCTGGTGCTTGAGCACCGACAACCGCATACTCAATAGGCTGCGTATTCGTACCTTTTCCATAAAAATCATCTTCTAGATAGGCGTAACGAATCAGTCCAACTGCCGTCGTAAATGAAGGCTCTCTAACGCCAATATAATCTGGAGTATATATTCTAACACGCGTTTGCAGTATCTGGCGTGCTAATTGAGCTATACCATCTAGCTTTGCAACACCACCTGTTAAAACAACACCACCTGGCAAATCTCGAACGCCTAGACGTGCTAACTCATCAATTACTAGTTCAAATAATTCTTCTAATCTAGCACCAATAATTTCTGAAATAAAGCGTTGGCTGTACTGATCCCTTGAATCTGTACCTACAACTGGCACTTCAAAAAGTTCCTCGTCTGAAGCATCATCGTAAAAGGCATGTCCAAATTGGTGTTTAATTTGCTCCGCTTGATCTGTCGGTGTTTTTAAAACAATTGAAATGTCTTTTGTAATATGATCCCCACCTACTGGAATGACACCAGTATGTGTAAGTAGCCCCTCTTCAAATACCGCAATAGTTGTTGAGCCGCCACCTAATTCAATAAAGGCTGTACCTTGGTTTTTTTCATCTTCCGTTAATGCAAAATAACCAGCCGCCAGTGGTTGTAAATAAATCTCTCTAATGCTTAATCCCGCTTTCTCTACGCAACGTAGTACATTGTGTAACAACGTTTTAGAGGTCGTAATCATTGTCGCATCCATTTCGAGACGAATACCAATCATACCGCGTGGGTCTTTAATTTCGTCTAAATTATCTACTATAAACTGTCTTGGAATGATGTTGACTAATTCACGTTCAGGAGGTATTGACATGACTTGTGCAGATTCTACCACTCTGTCTAAATCATCATCTGTAATTTCTCTATTTTCACTATTTACAGCGACAACACCTTTAACTAGTTGTAACATCGTCTGATTAGCTGGAACGCCTAAAACGACTTCATCGATTTGATAACCTGTCATTCGTTCTGCTTGTTCTACTGCTTTTCGAATAGATTGAACTGTTGCATCAATATCAACAATTGCACCTTTTCGAACCCCATTCGATTTTACATTACCGACCCCAATTACATGTAATTGTCCGTCGCTCATTTCACCTATTAATACTTTGATAGAGGAAGATCCTATATCGAGTGATATATATAATTCTTGATGATTCAAATTCGCTGCACCTCCTTGAAAATGCTCTTAATTTCATTCTATTGTAAATCTTGCCTAATGTCTAAGCAAATCGAGTATTTTGGTCAATTTTTCTCTCATTCTATGGAAGTTTTTTTCTTATTGTGACGTTTTTCATCTAAACGAGTTAGTAAAATACGCCTAATTATTGCTATATTTTGGAACAAGCGTACTCCAAAGGCGAAAATGGCAGCTAAATACAAGTCCACCCCTAAATTCACACCTATGAACGCCAATCCCGCCGCAAGAACTATATTAAAAAAGAAACCTGATACAAATACTTTATCGTCATATACTTGTTGTAATTGAGCTCGAATACCTCCAAATAACGTATCTAATGCAGCCAGCACTGCTATTGACAAATAATTTTCATAGATAGAGGGAATTTGGATATTTGTTAACAAGCCAAGCGCTAGTCCAAATACCAAACCTAAAAATGGTAGCCACATATATTAATCTCCTTTTTTGACCTCTGTTAAATAATCATTCGTCAATGGTTGATCGAATGCCGGTATGGTTAACTGTGCAGTAGGCTCCTCTATCACTAATTTAAAATTATCTAAATAAAATGAATCGATAAATGTTGAAGCTTGAATAGAATTATACATTTTTTGTGCTGCTTTATATGTGCTTGTCCCAACATAGATTTCGAAAGGTGGTGATGAAAGTGCTACACTATTCACCGTCGTTTTCCCATTTATGTCTCTGATGGCTGATGTATGAACAATACGATTCCCATCAATGGCAACACTAGCAGCATCATATTTAAATAATTCATTCAGTAATTGGGTAAGTAAATCCGGAGAGATCTCTTTCATTTCATACCCCATTGCAACTAATTCCGGAGCTGGCTCTACTCGGAGTACTACCCCTGGACCTGTAGTATCCGTTAAGCCTGCCTGTTGTTTTAATTGATTGACTGTGTCATTTAAAACAGCTTGTAAATTAGCTTTTTCAGATTGCTCATAGCGACCCATTACCTCATTAAGTGAGCGAATATCTGCTAATAATGTGGAATGCCTTTGCTTTTCTTCTGCTAATTCCTCTCGTATGGCCCAAATATCTCGTGTATCTCGCTCAGCTGGTTTTTGAATGGTATTGTATTGTACCGCTATCATCAAACCGATAATAAATAGCACGATCGTTATTCGGGTGTACATATTTTTTTTCAAAATAGCCCCTCCTAGACGTATCGCAAACAATTACTCCTTGATATCGTTAAATTTAGATGTTGAATTGTAATATGAACAATTTTTATCTAGGACATCCGTGGGAGGCTTTACCTAATTTTTACCCCATGTTTATTCATGGAATAATAGTCGTTAACTTTCTACTTTTACATTTGGCATTGTTAACTTTTGATTTTCTTCTAATGACACTACAATATTGTCATTTAACAACTGATCTACTACACCACCACTTAAGTTCAGTGAAGCACGAAGTGTTGTAGAATCCCCTATCGCCTCAATTACAAAGGGGGCAGGGTGTTGCTTGCCGTCAATTGTAATAACAGGTCCATTACATCTTATATAAGAATTAGCCAAGACCCGTTGCCCATTAATGGCAATTGCCTGTGCTCCAGAAATTTTTAATTCATTCAATAATTTAAACACATGGCTTTCGTGGACGATATAATCATTAGGGTTTACAGATTTAGGATCGTAATCGCCATCTTGAAGCGTTATACGTATACCCTTTCCTTCCGAACTTAAATCACCTAATAGTAAACGTAAGTCTTCTGCTTCTTGAACTAATTGTTTAGAATCCTTTTCATTCGAAGCGAATTCTTTTTCATAGTTCCGAATCTTTTCTTGTAACTTGTTCGCTTCTTCTGTGAGTTCTTTATTGCGCTCCTGCTGTTCAATCAACTCCTCACGATACGTATCTTCTTGTTCAAATAGCTCAGATTTAATCGAGCTTGTTTGCCGATTGTCCTTTGCTTGGTTGTAAGAATAGCCGATGATAAACCCAGTAGTTATACAAACGATGAGGAGCTCAAATTGTTTCCTCGTAAAGAAATTCCCTTTGCTATTCTGTTTCTTGTTGTTCATCTTCATTCACTTCCTGGTTGGCGGCATTTTCATCAGGGTTGTCCGCTTTTTCATCAGGGTTGTCTGTCATATCAATGCTGACTTTATTGTACTCATCATTAAAGGGACGGTAATATGAGCCAACCTCGATGTCAATAACACCCTTTTCTAAATTTGCTATTTGCGCAACAATTGAAGGATAATAATTTAGCTTGTCAGCTAATGTTGGAATAACTGCACGTACTTCATAGCCATCATTCATATAAAGTTTGACCGCATTAGGATTAGCCTCATTACTGTTAGTATTGACTTGGGAGATTAAAGCTAATACTTCTGGTTTTAAACGTGCTAATTGCTCTACAAGCTTGTTAATTGTTTTTTCCCCTGTAATGCCAATAAAAACAGGTGCATCAATAGGGATATTGTCGCCCGCTTGTTCAAACTTCTTACCGTTCTCTAACAATGGGTAGTAAGTTCCGTCACCATCTAAGTACGCAACTTTTTTCCATTCCTTAATATCAATCGTTACGCCCCGCAGCCATTTGCGTTGGACATGTGCCTCTTGTACCCATTTGTCCTTTAGCAATGCCTGCTCTACATCTTTCACCGTAAAACCCCACATCGACTTTCCTGGTGCAAGTGTACTAGCCTCTAAATAATATTGTTCGTCAGCTAGTTGGGCACCATTAACCGTAATGCTTTTAATATCACTGTAAGGAGATTGAAAATAAAGGAGTACAGCTAGCACTAAAAAGAAAAGTAATATTAGGACAATGAATTTACGATTTGTACGCTTTTTTCGTCGCTGCTTAAGCGTAGGGATGCGATCTTCTATATCAATTACTTTCTCCATAAAAAGTACTCCTCCTTTATATTTATTTCGCTAATTGATAAATAATACCTATTATCAACCACATTGTTACTAAAGATGTTCCACCATAGCTTATAAATGGTAATGTGACACCGGTTACAGGAACCAAACCGATAACTACAGCTATATTTAAAAACGCCTGTACAGTTAACATTGTCACAAGACCAATAATCGCATAATAGGATGTTCGTGTTTTAGCCTGTACTGCAAATTTATAACCAGCGTATATTGTCAGTATAAATAGTGCTAAAATAACGAGCCCACCCACCAAACCAATTTCTTCTAAAATAATCGCGTAAATAAAATCATTTTGCGGTTCGGGTAAATATAGGAATTTTTGTCTACTTTGTCCAAATCCATGTCCGAAAATCCCTGCTGGGCCAATTGCCATTAAAGATTGAACCGCTTGGAATCCACTTACCAATGGATCTGCCCAAGGGTCAAGAAACGCTTCAATACGTTTAAGTCGATATGGTGCAGTGGCAATCAAGCCTACTAATCCAGCAACTCCTGCTACCATTATCATCGCGTAAAGCTTTAACGGATACCCTGCCACAAATAACAATAAAAAAACAGATACTACAAGTATAAATACAGATCCAAAATCAGGCTGAAGCATAATTAACACAACGGGTAACACCACGATAACAGCATGTCGCCAATTAACGATTGGCGTACCAGTTTTGTGCTGCGCTAATATATGACTGATATACACTAGCACTGTAATTTTCGTTATCTCAGCAGGTTGTATCGTTAATGGTCCTACACCAATCCAGCTTTGAGACCCATTTCGTTCAAGTCCAATACCTGGTATCAGTACAAGGACTAGTAAAACCAACGAAAATATATAAGCCATCTTCCAAAAGGATTGCTCTTTTAATATGTTTAATCGAATGGTAATTAAAAACACTACAATGCCTACCACAAAATACAAACTTTGTTTCATATAAAACGGCATTTTTCCACTATAATGAACGGCACTCCAATAGGTGCCTGCAGAATAGACGAAAATAATGCCGATTATTGATAGCATCAAAGTTGTGACGAGCAATAAATAGCTTTCTTTCCCTCTCAGTAATGCCATCCTTCCACATCAAGTATATTCTAAAATAGTTACAGGCTCATTACAGCTTCATTACAGCATCAATAAAAACGTCACCACGAATTTCAAAGCTGTCATATTGATCCCAACTTGCACAAGCTGGTGATAGTAGAATAATATCTCCTTCTGCAGACATCGGCGCGGCATAATGAACAGCATCCTCTACATTTTGAGCAATAACCGTTTGCGATACACCACAAGACTTAGCAAATTCTACAAAACGTAAGCCCGTTTCACCGAACGCCACAACGCCTTTCACATGCCCCATACAAGGTCTTAACTCTTCAAAAGAATGCCCGCGGTCTAAACCACCCGCAAGCAAAATAATAGGTGCTTGGAATGCATCTAATGCACTTTTTGTTGCTAAGCAATTGGTTGCTTTAGAGTCATTGTAAATTTTTCGACCATTCCACTCACGGACAAATTGTGTACGGTGACGGACGCCTCCAAATTCAGCTAATACCTCTTCCATTTTAGCTTTGTCACAGCCAATCAATATACAAGCTGCTACAGCGGCTAGAATATTTTCTAGATTATGTTTACCAGGCAGAGCAATATTCTCTCGGTCCATAAACGGCTCACCTTGCCAATAAATTGTCGTATCATCAGCACTAATTCCTTGTTCAGTACGTCCTTTAGAAGAAAAAGGTACTTTTTTTGCATTTGATTTTGCAGCATAGCCAACAACAATTGGTTGATCCGCATTGTAAATGAAATAATCATTTTCATCCTGATTGCGTGTTACACCAAACTTTGCCTCAGCATAGTTATCAAACGTACCATGATAATCAAGATGGGCATCATAAAGATTTGTTAAAATAGAAATTTTTGGTTTAAATGTTTTGATACCCATAAGCTGGAACGATGAAAGCTCCGTAACGATGACGTTATCCTCTTGTGCTTCTCTTGCTACACCGCATGCAACTGTGCCGATATTCCCTGCAATTAACGGTTTTTTCGCACCATTTTCCAACATCTCAAAAATTAATGTCGTCGTTGTCGTTTTACCATTAGAACCTGTAATACCAATAAATGGTGCATCACTAATTAAATAAGCTAGCTCTATTTCTGTCCATACAGGTATATCACGACTAATTGCATCTGCTACAATTTTATTGCTATACGGGATACCAGGGTTTTTTACAACGAGCTCAAATCCTTCGTCAAGTAAATCCTCTGGATGACGACCACAAATAACTGTGATGCCTTTTTGCAGTAGACCTTGCGCATCTGGGCTTTCATCAAACGGCTTTGAATCATTGACTGTTACAAAGGCGCCAAGCTCATGTAAAATCTCCGCTGCTGCCACACCACTTTTAGCTAGGCCTAAAACAAGGACTTTTTTATGTTGTAAATCTGTATATTCTCTCATAAGAACGCCTCCGATAAGACTGCAATCAATGCTACTGCTAAAGCAGTTGACCAAAATACAAGTACAACTTTCCATTCTGACCAACCTGATAATTCAAAATGATGGTGGATAGGACTCATTTTAAATATTCGTTTTTTACGAATTTTAAAGCTACCCACCTGTAAAATAACAGATAGTGTTTCAATAACAAACACTAATCCAACTAATAAAAGTAAAAACTCTTCTTTCACTAGTACCGATACCATAGCTAGTGCTCCACCTAGAGCAAGTGAGCCAGTATCGCCCATAAATACTTTTGCAGGGTTTGCATTGAATAGTAAAAATCCTAATAATGCTCCTGTTACCGCAAATGTAAATAACGCGATATCTGCTTGGCTTTGGAATAGTGCAATAACACCAAATGCCGCAAATGCAATCGATGCTGTACCTGCCACAAGACCGTCAAGACCATCTGTTAGGTTGACAGCATTAGAAAACCCAACTAACCAGAAAATCATAAAGGCTACATAAAACACACCAAAATCAATTGTCCAGTCTGTAAATGGAATGGCTAATGATGTATCAAAAGAACTAACGTGCAATAGGAAGTATGCAAGAATCGCAATAACGATTTGCCCTATTAACTTTTGAATCGATGTTAACCCTAAATTACGTTTGAAAATGACCTTTAAGCCATCATCTAAAAAGCCAATTAATCCGAAACCTGCTAGTACAAGTAAAAGGACCACAGTTTGTGTTGTTAATAAATCTAAAAAGCTGCCAATTGCTACCGTTGTAATGATGATGGCCATTAAAAAGATAATGCCTCCCATTGTCGGTGTGCCTGCTTTTTTCATGTGTGATTTCGGTCCTTCTTCTCGAATACTTTGCCCAAACTTCAATCGACGAAGAAGTGGAATACTAATTGGTGCCAAGATAACTGTTACTATAAAAGCAATAGCTAAAATGGTAAGCGTTGTTGCGAGTTTCATTGAAAAATCTCCTTTAAATCTTGTTTCACTTTCTTCTTCACGAAAAAAGCACAAACTCTCATATATTTATTACTACCCTTCATAATAATAGTGGTTCTTTCCCTTTTTTTAAAGGTAAAGTTACGTTAGTTCACTAAATATAAATGAATGGTGCCATCTTGTTTGATAACACTATCCACTTCAGGTAATTGACTACCAATTTTAGTACCTTCTCCATGCCATTCAATGCGGAATGGATAATGTTGCTTGGCAATATCATCCTTCGTTTGCCCTATGAAACTTGGTACTTTCACCGTAAGTGGGTCACCCCAACGATAATCTTTTTCAAGCTGTTCTTTCGATTTTTCAATGCCAACAAATGGTGCTGCATCTTCAATAATTTGGCCGACAATCGGCGCTGCTACAACACCACCAAATTGTGTTGTTTTCTTTGGATTATCCACTGCTACATACACGACGATTTGTGGATTGTCAGCAGGTGCAAATCCTATAAAAGATACGATATATTCGCCATCTTTATACCGTCCATTTTCAACTTTTTGTGCTGTACCTGTTTTGCCTCCAATACGTAGACCATCTCGATATGCTTGTCGACCTGAACCTTTCGCAACAACCGACTCTAATGCCTCACGTACTTTTGCAGACGTTTCCTCACGAATTACTTGCCTTTTAATAACTGGTTCTGTTTCATTAATGGTTTCGCCAGTATCTGGATTAAAAATCTTTTTCACAACATATGGCGTATAGAGCTTGCCCCCATTGACGGCAGCAGCTACTGCTTGCACTTGTTGGATCGGTGTAACTGCAACACCTTGACCAAATGAGGTTGTCGCTTGCTCTACAGGACCAAATGCTTCTTTAGAAAATAATATCCCTGAAGCTTCACCAGCAATATTGGATCCTGTTTTTTCTCCAAAACCAAAGTCTTTAATATACTGTAATAACTTTTCACCGCCCAAGCGTTGACCTAATTCAATAAAGCCTGGGTTACAAGAATTTTGTACTACTTCTAAAAACGTTTCGTGTCCATGACCTTCACGCTTCCAACAGCGCAATCTAGCACCTGCAACCATTGTAAATCCTTGATCGTAAAAAGTATCATTTTCTAAATCTACCAAGTTCTCTTCTAAAGCGGCACTGAGCGTAATAATTTTGAAAGTTGAACCTGGCTCATATGTCATCCAAACCGGTAAATTTCGATTATAAATAACTGGCTCGACTAATTGATATTCGGCTGGATGAAAGGTTGGATATGAGGCTAAAGCTAGTATTTCTCCGGTATTTGGATTCATAGCAATCGCCATTGCTTGGTCAGCTTCATAGCGTTCCATTGCCTGCGATAGCTCTCGCTCAACGACTTGCTGTACATCTACATCAATTGTTAGCTCTATCGTTGCGCCATCTTCTCCAGCTTTCCATGCACTAGCGACATTCGGTAAGTTATTACCTTTCGCATCTGTAAAAAGCCTTATAGCAGAAGAATTAGCTTGTAACAGCTTGTCGTATTCATATTCTATTCCCGCTAGCCCTTGCGCATCATACCCTGTAAAACCTAAAAAGCGAGATAGTAGCGTACCATAAGGATATTCCCTTGAATAATCTACACCACTATATAGTCCTTCAATTTGCATTCCTTGCAACTCAACAGCCTTCTCATAGGAAATATTTTTCGCTTCAGGTGCTAGCTTTACTAAGTACGCTTTTTTTTGCATCTTTTCTAACAGTTTTTGTTCATCTACTTCAAGCACCTGTGCAATTTTCGCTGCTGCTCCTGGAATATCTTTGCTTTGTGACGGCATGAAATATAATGTAGGAGCTAGCTTGTTCGTCACAATACTGTTACCATCTCGGTCCGTAATATGCCCGCGTTCATTTGCAAATGGAATTTCACGATCCCAGTTCTCTTCTGCTTTTTGCGTCAATTCTTTCTGATCAAACACTTGCAAAACAAATAACCGAATGACAATTGCAACTGCTACACACATAAACAAAACATATAAAATACGTAAACGCTTTTTGGAATGGATAGAAATCCACTTCATTCGACATCACACCTTGTTTTTTACAACGTATGAAATAAAGTGGACTTCTATTCAGTGACTATTCATCATCTACTTGTTCAACTTCTCCTTCAGATGGCGCTTCCACGTCTTGCACAAAGCTTTCAGCAGGTGTTTTCAATTTCACGACAATTGGTGCATTATCTGAAATCACTGTACCTGCAGATACACTTTGGCTCACTACAAAGCCCTCTCCAACAACTTCAATCTGAAGACCTGACATTGATTTGAAAACTAATAGATTACGCAACGACCAATCAGTAAAGTTTGGCAGTGCAATATCACCTTCTGTTTTTAAAAATACAAAATTGCCTTTTACAAGCGTTTGTCCACCTTTTGGATATTGCTCTATAATTTTTCCACCAGCTCCAACAATAATTGGATTCAAACCATCATTTGCTAGCTCTACCTGTATAGCTTCTGCATTTTGACCAGTATAATCATTTAAATCTACATGATCTACATGCTGAACATCGTCTGGACTAATATTTAAATGTTTTAAACTATTGAGCATGACAGGCTTAAATATTTTTGACACTGGTACCGAGCCCAGTTCACCTTTAAGCTTTGGCTTTTCAACTGAAACATACATAATGAGTTGCGGATCATCATACGGCGCCATTCCTAGGAATGAATACAGGTACTCGTTACTAAGATACCCACCATTTACTTTAGGAATTTGTGCAGTACCCGTTTTACCAGCTACTTGATATTCATCGAGTACAAAGTCCTTCGCTGTCCCGTATTCTGACGTTAATGTTGAAGCAAGTAATTCACGTACTTGTTTCGCTGTATCCGCCGAAACAGGCTGACCCTTTTCAACAGGCTCATGCTGTTGAATCGTTTTTTCAGTTGTTGAATCTACAATCTTATCAATAACATATGGCTGCATCATCTTACCGTCGTTGGCAATCGCAGTCATCGCTTGTATAAGCTGTATTGGTGTCACTGTTGAACCTTGACCATACGTCGTTGTTACTCGTTGAATTGGATACTTCGATAAAATCGTACCCGTTGCTTCATTCGGTAAATCAATGCCCGTTTTCTTACCAAAACCAAATTTATCTAAATAATCTAGAAATACTTCATCACCAATGCTCTTTAATAAATTGGCCATTGCTGTATTAGATGAGCGTTGAAAACCTTGTAGATACGAAATTTGGCCCCACCCTACTTTATTATGATCTCGGATTGTACGATCATGGACTGTATATTGCCCAGACATATACGTATCATATGGTGCCCATTTATCTGTATCGATAGCAGAAGCAAGTGTAAACGTCTTCATCGTTGACCCTGGTTCCATCGTTTCTTCTGTTACGGCATTGAGCCATTTCATATTCGTACTATCTCGCGTATCGGGGTTAAAAGTCGGACGCTGTGACATTGCTAATATTTTCCCAGTTTTCGGTTCAGCTACTACTACTATCATAGATTCAGGATTATACTCCTTCTCTACTTGCGTCATCGCATCCTCTACGAAACTTTGAATTGTTTTATCAATCGTTAAATAAATATTATCGCCGTCTTTAGCAGGTGTAACCATTTTTTCACTGTTCGGTAATAAATAACTAAAAGCGTCCGTTTGGTATTTAACTTTGCCGTTGACACCCGTTAGCTCTTTGTCATACGTAAGCTCTAATCCCATTTTCCCTTTCGTTGTTACGGTTCCATCCTCATTGTCCTCTTTCAATGCAAAACCAATTAAATGAGAAGCAAATATACCATTTGGATAATAGCGTTTTAAATCGCTGACAAACAAAATCCCAGGTAATTTTAAGTCCTTAATTTTGCTCATTACTTCATGGTTAATGCCTCTGCCCGCAACGCCAAACTCCACCTGGTACGGCAATGTCCCATCACTGCGCAGCTTTGTTAGCCGCTTATAAATATCTTCTTTTTTCATCGGTATATATTCTGCTAAAACTTCCGCAGTTTTTTCAGGGTCTACAACGTGATGTGGATTCTTTTCATCTGTAGTAGCCTTATCGCTAACTACAGCAATTAATCGATAGCTTAGTGTATCTTCTGCAATGACTTGCCCATTTCTATCTAATATTTTCCCTCGATTTGCTGTTATTGCACTTTCCTTGTTATATTTAGCTGCTGCCTTTGCAGCGAGCGCTTGTCCTTCTGCTTCACCTGTCGCCTGCAACGTAACCATTCTCGTGAATAATAGGAAAAAGAGCCCTCCATAAAAAACTAGTAATAGAAAGGCTCCCCATTGGAATCGAAATCTCTTTTTTTTCATTCTCCCGGCACTACCTTTACATTTTTCTCATTTTGAGTTAAACCGAGTTCTTTTGCTTTTTTCCATATATTTTCGTATGTAGAAAGTTCACTTACACGAACTGTCAAGTCAACATTCTGTTTCGCAATCTCATCTGCTTCTGCTTGGATTTTTTGAATGTCCATGCTTGTCGTTTGAATTGCTGCTTGGTTGTTCAATACTAATACTGACAATACAGCAATAATGCTTACTAGAGTTAGTAGCATCGCCTTTTCAAACTTCTGGTTCGTTTTTTTACGACGTATGATAGTGGGTTGTGGACTAGGTGGTGTTAACGGTTGTTGCACATGTTGCTGTTGGTGCTGCCTTACACGAACTGCTGCCATTTACTCACGCCCTTTGTCGTTAATTTTCTCCACCACTCTAAGCTTTGCTGAACGAGCTCGATTGTTAACTGCTAATTCTTCCTCAGAAGGTAGAATCGGCTTTCTAGATACAAGCTTTAAAGTCGGCTTCATGTCATCTGGAATTACCGGTAGATTAGGTGGTAATTCAGGTAAGGATGACGCTTCCTTAAAAATTGTCTTGCATAGGCGGTCTTCCAATGAATGGAACGTAATAACACTAATGCGTCCACCTACGTTAATCATATCAATCGCATCGACCAATGAATCCTCTGCCGCGCCTAGCTCATCATTGACAGCAATACGAATTGCTTGGAAGATGCGCTTTGCAGGATGTCCACCTTTACGGCGAGCCGCTGCTGGTATACCCTCTTTAATTAGTTCCACAAGTTGTCCCGTTGTTTCAATCGGTGCCGTTTTACGAGCCTCTTCGATTTTTCGAGCAACTTGCTTAGAAAATTTTTCTTCTCCATAACGGAAGAAAATACGGACTAAATCTCCGTATGCCCATTCATTAACGACATGATACGCCGTAAGCGCTGCCGTCTGGTCCATACGCATATCAAGTGGAGCATCATGATGATAGCTAAAACCACGTTCTGGTGTATCTAATTGTGGCGAAGAAACGCCTAAATCATATAAAATGCCATCTACCTCTTGGATACCAATAGCTAATAGCTCTTCTTTTAAATAGCGGAAATTCGAATGCACAAATGTTACTCGCTCTATATAAGGAGCTAATCGAACTTTCGCATTTTCAATAGCCGTTGTGTCTTGATCAAAACAAATTAGACGGCCTTTATCTGATAATTGTTGTACTAAATATTCACTGTGTCCTGCTCCACCAAGCGTACAGTCCACATATACACCATCAGGATCGATGTTCAATCCGTCAACAGTTTCTTTTAATAACACGGTTGTATGATCGAACATACCAATCGCTCCCCTCAGGCCTTTACTTTTTCAACTGACGTTTTTACGTCTACTACAAAGTTAAAAATCAAAGCCAATCATATTTTCTGCAATTTCATTAAAAGATTGTTCAGACTCTGTGAAATAAGTTTCCCAAGCATCTTTTGCCCATATTTCAATTCGATTCGAGACACCTAGTACAACACATTCTTTTACTAAATGTGCATGTTGCACTAAAGTCGAAGGAATATTAATACGACCCTGCTTGTCTATTTCTACTTCCGTCGCACCTGAAAAGAAAAACCTTGCAAAAGCACGTGTATCTTTCTTTGTCATCGGTAAACCTTTTAATTTTTCTTCGAGTTTTCGCCATTCATCCATAGGATAGCCAAATAAACAATTATCAAGTCCGCGTGTCACAACAAAGGTTTCACCTAAGGCTTCACGAAATTTTGCGGGCACGATTAATCGTCCTTTCGCGTCAACAGAGTGTTGGTATTCTCCCATGAACATGCTAGTCACCCCACTTTATTAAATAATGTACCACATCGCCCCACTTTCCTCCACTTTTTTTAAAAAAAACTTGACATTTTAACCTTTTATGTGTGTTTAGACCTTCAAGCCAAATTTCATTTTGTGCTAAAGGGCATAAAAAAAGAACTACCCATAGTAGGATAGCTCTCTATTTTCCTGTTAAACCGACAAATTTCTTCAAATCTATATTTACATCATACCTTTAATAGTTCTAAAGATATATTTTTAATTCTTATAAATAAAGTAAATAGTGGTGATTTCCAACGCTATATGTTTTCTTGAGCATTTCATCAATTAACGTAGGTCCAAACTCATTGATATATTGATATGGATTATAAGAACGTTCTTGGAACCCATCATTTGGATATAGCTCATTTTGCAACGTCATAAATTTACGGATAGTAGTCTCATGCTTACTTAGCACCGTTTGCTCTACCTTTTGTTGCAAATACTCAAACTGCCTCACATGATTTTCTTTATTTTTTTCAAGTATTTTATCTAGCGACATATGTTGTTGTGCAAAATATTGTTCAAGAGTAGCATATTTATCTAAAACGAGTTGTTGCATCTCAAGAATTTGACGTTTTGCCTCATCATCTTGAACTTCGGCAATAAATTGCTCCTTCAATGCCATCGCTTTGCCATCCAATACATCCGTCACTGTTAAATGATATTCACGCAGTAGTTGTTCTACATGTCGTGTAACAATCGTAATATTGAGACGTGGTGCAAAAATCGGCATTTGTAAACCTAACACAGAAAAGGCATCCTTTAATGTTGCCCAATAAGCAAGCTCACCAGGTCCACCAACAAACGCTAATACCGGTATTGTCATTTCCTGCATTAACGGACGTGTTACAACATTATTACTTAAATCTTCAGGATTTTTTTCTGCAATTGTTAATAGCTCTTCATGTGAAAGTTTGATATTTGCTGCTAAATTGACAAATTGATCGTGTCGTCTTTCTAGTAAAAAGCGTTCTCCATCTTTTACATAGAACAGGTTAGCTGCATCGTCGGTTGCTAAAATCGGCTTCCCGTAGCCAGCACTTTCCAACGCCGCTTCCTTTTCCGTTACTAATTTTGCAATTTCCTCACTATGGTTTATTAGACGCGCAAAATTGTTACGTTCGTATTGACGGAAGTTCATATCTGCCGCATCAATCATTAGCAGCCCTTCTTCTTTAAACAACTCGTTCATTAGTCGCGCAAAGAAATCTGTAAATGTTTCACTATTGTTCAACGCATCTAAAAGTTGGTTGAACAACCTTTCAGTATGGGCTGTTTCTCCAAAATCCTTAATGATAGTGTTAACTAATTGAACCATCGCTTCTTTGTTTAAGCTTGTTGTCGATGCCATTGTTTTTCTTCGCGAACGTTCACCATACGCACGTTTTTTTATATCCATATCATGCATTGTAAATGTATGGTTAATTTCCTCTAAGTCATGATCTTCTCCAGCAATCCAAAAAATAGGTACAACTGGTCGTTGAAGCTTTTCACTTTGTTCTTTCGCTAATGATATTACCGAAATGGCTTTATGAACCGAGTAAAGAGGGCCAGTTAATACACCCGCTTGTTGCCCACCGACAACCGCAACAGCTCCTTGCTCTAGTTGTTGCAAATGCTCATTCGCTTTTTCAGATAAGCCAAGCGGCTCCATAAACTGACGAATTATTGCTGTTAATTCTTTTTGGTCACACGCTCGTTGCTCCAAATATTTTGCTCGCTTTTCAAATGATTCATCATTATATTCATATTCAAAAAACTCATGAATGGCAGTATTTGGCGACCAATAATCTGCTAGCACACGATTTTTCACGGGTACTTGGATTGACTCCAGTTTCATTTAACACAAACTCCTCTACTCACTAAATCATCGTATTCCTTGTAAACATTTTAATGCTATTATTTTAACGCTTCTGTCTCCAACATGAAAAGAAAATGCTTATACAGAGTGTAAATATTCTACAACAGATTGAATCATGCCGACTATACAAATTAAAATATACGCTGCACTAAGTACTAAAAATAAAAAACGCCAAATTTTCCGTAATAGCGGCTTTACTTCAATTTCTCTTTTTGTACGCCAGTCTATATATGTAAAAATGATTGCCAGTATTATTGCTAGCATTACTAAAAAGGCCCCTACATTTATTCCCCACAGCACACTAATTGCCAATGGTACCGAGAAAAACAAACAAAACGTCGTCACATCAGATGCGGCTCCAAATGCATGCGTACCACGAATATTAACCTTTCGACTAATAGCATAGACAATGATGAATAAAAGAATTGGACAAAAAATAATGACGCTGATAACTATATGTAAAAAATCTTTCAAGATTGCCCACCGCTCTCTTCAATCGCTAGAACTTGGTGATATAAAGTTCGCAAAGTAGGTAATGGATAACCGTTCGCTGAAGCCTTTTGTAAAATTACCCCAACAATCGTTTCAACCTCACTTTTTCTACCTTGCATGCGATCAGCTAGCATAGATGATGTATTCGCCGCTGTTTTTTTACACAAAGCTATTACTGCTGAAAACGGAATGGTATTTTCAATATCTTTAAAAGCCTCTGTTAACTCCTGATATATGGTATGCATTAACAAGTATGCTTGCTTATTTGTTAATAAATCACCATTTTTAATTTGCAAAATTGCCGTTAAAGGATTAATCATGCAATTGAATACAGCTTTTTCAAAAAGCATTTGTTCGGCGTTTTCAACGAACTCTATTGGGAACAAAGGATTTTCTAAGTGTAACAACTTTTCAAATACAATACTGTCTCCACGCCCTATTCCTATTTTGCATAGACCAACACCTCTATGTTGAACAGTTGTAAAATCAATTGTTTGAGCACCGAACGAAACTGAGCAAAAAGCAATCGTATTTTGTGGTAAACGTAAAGCCTCATCAAAATGTGCTAAACCATTTTGCACAAACAACAATGGTATTTCCTTAGGTAAATCTAATAATTGTTTATAAATATTTTGCAAATGACCATATTTCACAGCAACTACAATCAAATCCGGCCGAGGCAACATCTCTAACTCAACGCTAGAAGCAATTTGATGCAATGTTTTTGTACCATCTATATGGACCCTCGTTAAATGCTTCAAATTAAGTTCATCGGCTTGTTCTTGTCTTCTTACAACTAATGTAACATCCATACAAGCCTCCGCTAAGAAACTAGCCATTAGCTGACCGACTGCACCAGCTCCAATTACTACTACATTCACAACGTTCGCCACCTCCACTTAATGTAAAGAGGCTATCTAAACAGTAAAAAACAAACCTTTTAAACAGCCTAAACTGAAGTTATAAACGCTTCTCCAGCATTTACTTTTCTCGCACTGCAGTAACATAAACAACACTTTTCCTTACGCCATAGAAGGAGGTGCCTCAGAAATTCATCTGAGACACCTCCTTTGCAGGTGTTTCTATTATACAAGATTAGCTGGTGTTTACGATACAATAATGGTTGTTTTCATTCAGTGTAGGTAAAATGTTTAGTCGACGTTAGCGTTTACATCCTATGGTTTCTTTTGCATCATTTTCTTAAAAGACCTTACTCTTTTTTTGAAAAAGAACGTAACTATCTACTTACAATCATTTTCCCTTTGACAAGTTAATCTTTCATTAAAGAATAGCCTTGCTGTAACCATTTCACTAGCTTTTCATGTTCATTTTGTAATTCACGGTGTTTAACCTCAAGACTTTGATAGGCTTCTGTCAATTCATCAAAACTCGTTAACGCTAATTTTAAATGACTTCGCATAGATTGTTGAGGTTGATTGCGAACAGCTAAAAGCGATTGACTATATTGCCCACGTAACGTTTTATTCCAACGAAAGCCACATGCTTGTTTTGTACGCCCAAGTTCATCAGCAGCCATTTCAAATGCCTCTAACTGCGTTTTACCATTTTGCACATTATGCAAGACAATTTCTGCTAATCTTTCATCGTCTTCCTTCGTCCATTGATCTTTTCTTTTTTTCAGTTCCATAATCTATCACCCTCACATTTTTTACTACTATATGCGTTATCAGGCAAAATAGAATCACGGGACGAAAAAAGACAGTGATTATGTTTTCATGTAATCACTGCCACTATACGCTACTTATTATTCTTTTTAGTTAGAAAATTATTAACTGCCTCGTGATGCGCTTCACTTTCCCACAGTTTTGCACAAGTACGAACTTCCTCCATTACACGCTCATACATATTACGCTCACGCCATTTACGAAGTTCAATTTCTTTATAGGCCTTGTGTACAGAAGGATGTATTTTACGCATATGTTCAATAAAATCATTTAAAGCAAGTTGCTTCGATCCCTCAAATACGCGCATAGCCCAACCAATGTCATATAGTAATTCAGCTGGATATGGCTTTGCATCCACTAGCATCTTCATTGCACGATCATGACGTAAACCTCGTTCAAACAAGTATGTACCGCCACCCCAGCCACTTGTAATTGCTAATGTCCCTTGAATAAATCCACATTTAGCATGACTCGCCACTAAGCGAAAATCACAAGCAGTCGCTATTTCACATCCACCACCGACAGCCGTTCCATTTATTAACGCAATCGTTGGTACTGGTAATGTAGCAAGATCATATAAAATCTCCCCCATCTTACTTAACATACCAAATGCTTCATCTTCCGTTTCAAGAGAATGAAACTCCGATAAATCGCCACCTGAACAAAAAGATTTTTCTCCCGCTCCTGTGACTACTAAAAAACGCACATCGTCATGATTTTGGATATATGTAATTACTTCTCGAAGACCATTCATTACCTCATCGTTTACAGCGTTGCGCTTTTCCTCACGATTTATCGTAAAAGTCATGATCCCATCTTGATTGTCAATTATATAAGCCACTACAGTTCCCCCTTTGTCCCCATCTTCAATTATGCCTCAGCGCAAGCGGAGCCCGCTTGAAAAGCTCCTCTTAAAGCTACAACCTCCACTAAGACTTTTAACTTCAGCCACGCTTTAAACCCCCGCTGACAGCAAGTTACATAAATTGTATCACACAATTATTATAGTACTATATAACTTTGTAATATTTATTAAAAATTCTGTCACTTCATACAAACAAAAAGGCTAGTAAAGAGCCATGGTCTCTTTACTAGCCTTTTAAGTGAGCAAACACTGTATTATTTGCTTACTACTTCTTTACCTTTGTATTGTCCGCAAGCTTTGCAAACACGGTGTGATAATTTTGCTTCACCACAGTTTGGGCAAGCTACCATACCAGGTACAGATAGTTTGAAATGCGTACGACGCTTTCTTTTTGCAGTTTTAGAAGTTCTTCTAAATGGTACAGCCATTGATGGCACCTCCTTACAGATCGTCTATTCGTCTGTTTGATCAAAATACTTAGCTAAATCAGCTAGTCTTGGATCCACTTTTGGTTCGTCAGTTTTTTTGTGAAGCTTCACGTCTTCATCAGTTGCGTAAGACCAGTTTTTACCACCATGCACTTGTCCTTCGGTATTCTCTTTGAATACTTGCATTGGTACTTCAAGAAGCACTAGCTCCTCAATAACTGGCTTCATGTCGATTACATCACCATCTAAATAGTGAATATTACCGGCATCTTCCCCTCTTTTTTCTTCGTCAATCCAGCTAAATAATTCAACTGTCTCAACTTTGATAGGAAACTCAACATCTTCCCAAGTGCGAGCACACGGGAGTGTTAACGTTGCTGTCACAGTAAGCTGACAAGTCATTTGCGATGCACCGAATGTACATAGCCCTTTTACATGAACGGGCGAAATTGCTCGAATATCCTGGTTTCGCTCCATCACCTCATCCAATTGGACATAGGTATCGATCGGCATTCCGTCTTGACGGTATTTAGATAATTGATGAATTGACCATTTCATTCGTTTAATCACCTCGAGACAACACTGTTGATTATATAATGTGTAAAAATAGATGTCAAGATAATTTCTTGTCACCACTCGAAAACCCACCTATAATTAAATACATCAAAATCATTCCACTTAGCCACAATACACAACCTATACGAAAATTTCAATAGTAATGAGTAAAGAATAGGTTAGAGGCACAGTAAAACTATTTGTACCATCCTGATTGGTCAAAAACAAGAAGCACAAAAAATATATAAAGGGGGTTTTACGTAATGAAAGCAGTCGGTATTGTTGTTGAATACAATCCATTTCATAATGGACATGCTTATCACTTAGAACAGGCAAAAAAAGTAGCGCAAGCAGATATAGCAATTGCTGTTATGAGCGGTACATTTTTGCAGCGCGGTGAACCTGCCATGGTAGATAAATGGACACGCACAAAAATGGCGCTCGCTAGCGGAGTTGATATTGTAATTGAGCTACCGTATGTCTATAGTACCGCACCCGCAACAGATTTCGCAAAGGGGGCGATTTCATTGTTATCGGCAATTCGCTGTGATGCTTTTGCCTTTGGTAGCGAAGATGGCTCCATAGAACCCTTTATGAATACGTACCAGTTAATTTCGAAGCACCGCACCGAATATGACGCACTTATTAAAGAAAGCGTTAAAACGGGTGTTAGCTACCCTAAAAGCCTGCATTATGCCTATGAACAGCTTTCTCAAAAATTCCCTGCTACATACATTGATTTAGCACAACCAAATAATATACTAGGATTCCATTATATCGAAGCGGCAATAACGCTAGGAAGTGCAATTAAGCCTTTAACTATTCCACGTATAGCCGCAGGATATCACGATGCTATGCAGGAGGGGGCATCGATTGCAAGTGCCACTGGTATTCGTAAAGCACTCGCTACGAAAGGAACATTACAAAGCGTTCATGATGTACTCCCCCAATCTTCCTTTAATTATTTAGAGGATTGGTATGTTCAATATAAAAATTTTGCTAGCTGGGAGGCTTTTTGGCCGTTTTTACAGTTTACCCTTATTCGGCATACAGCAAGCGAGTTAACGCGCTATGCGGAAGTAACAGAGGGTATAGAGCACGCACTACTAAAAGCCGCGAAAACGAGTAGCTCCTTTAGAAGCTTTATGGAGAAAATAAAATCTAAACGCTATACTTGGACACGTCTACAACGCATGCTAACACATATTTATACAGGCTTTACAAAGGAGCAACTTAAAAGCTTCCAATCCCCTTCTACAATCCGCTTACTCGGCATGAGTGCGCAAGGGCAAGCATACTTAGGCATGCATAAAAAGGACTTTACATTACCATTAATAAGCCGTGTTGCCTCTACAAATGATGCCATGCTCGCTGTAGATATACACGCTGCAGAAGTATACAACTTTAGTATAGAACAAGGGGCGCAGCAGTTCACATTGCCAAAAGATTATCAAACGCCACCGATTCGATTTTAATGGTTGAATATTGCAGTTAATTGCCGTTGCGAGCGGACGCTTTAAGCTACAGTCTTAAAAGGCTGGAACATAACTTTAAAATTACGTCAGAGCAACGCGTTAGCGGGCTTACTGCGCAGAGCGGAAAGCAACCGCCGTAGCGGACATGCAGCACAGCAAAAAGTGTTAGATTGATGACCATCAATCTAACACTTTTTCTCTTTTGTCGACCACAAATAGACATTTTTATTTAGGTTCTAGTTGTTTTAAATAAGCAATTGCATCATCGACCGTTTTCACAGGTACAATTTTCATTTTTGTACCGATATCTTTAGCCGTTTTGACTGCCGTCGCATAATTCGATTCTAATTCAGGATACTTTGCTTTCATTTCAGTTGAGATTTCATCATCAGGTGCAAAAAAGATTTCCATACCATCTCGATCAGCTGCAATGATTTTGTAATCAATACCACCAATTCGCCCAACTGATCCATCTATGAGCATTTCACCTGTTCCAGCTACTGCATAGCCTTTCGTTAAATCCTCTTCCAATAATTGATTTAAAATTTCAAGTGTAAACATAAGCCCCGCTGACGGACCACCAATATCTTCTGTGTGCATTGTGACACTTGGATTCGTTTCAATCGATTTACTTTCTGCATAGGTAATTCCTAACCCAGCTCGCTTTTCCTCAGATTGAGGAATTTCCTTCAGAGTAACCGTTTCTTCTTGTTCCTTTTGATTACGTAATAATTGAATGGTCACTTTATCACCAATTTGTTTTGTTGATAACAAATCAACAAGCATTTGTTGGTTCGTAATTTCTGTACCATCCACTTTCGTAATTTCATCACCCGCTTTTAAGAAACCATCGGATGCGCCACCATCTAAGACATTTAATACAAATACGCCATTAAAGTGTATTTTCGTCTCTAGCCCAGCTCTTTGAAAGGCCACATATTTTGCATTGAATTGAGAGTCTGACATTAACTTTAACTGTCGGATATTATATTCCTCGTCATCCTCTAATGGATTTCTCACTTGTTGAATATCCATTATTTTTTCATATTTTTGCGTTTTCGCCCATAAATACGAAAACGGTGTGGCTTGTTGCATAGCAACTGTCATTAAACTCATTGACCCCGCTTCATCCGTATGATCATTAGCGACACTAACAAATTTACTAACATCGTATGCACTGCCAGGCTTCATAATATATGCGTCTAGTCGGTATAGCATTAAAAAACAAAGCGCGACTAAAAACACTACATATAAACCAATTTTTTTCTTCATGAATGGACACCTCCTAAGACGCATGCAAAAACCAGTAGTTCATGTTTTTGCCTTTTTCACATATATTAATTTTAGCATTTGCCTATGTGAATGACAAAAAGTTGAAACGAGATGATAACATGTTTGCGACAATTCAAATAGCGCTCTGCATACTTCTTATCCTATTACTCTTGTTATTCCCACAAACTGCTCATACTGGTACCGATTTAGGATTAAATCTATTTATGGAGGCGTTATTTCCGTATTTACTACCTTATCTTATTTTAACGCAATGGTTACTTCGTTTAACCGCTCCTATGCGCGCTAAAACAAAAAGAGTTTCTTTATACGTACAAGCCTACTTGATAAGCGCACTCGGTGGATATCCAACTGGAGCTACAACAATTGTGTATCTTAAAAACAGTGGACAATTACATCCTAAGGAGGCCAATTTTTTACTAGCGGTTTGTCATGCACCAAGCCCTCTTTTTGTATTAGGTTTTGTTAGCCTTGATTTATTACACAGTAATACGTTTGGTTGGCTGTTTTTATGTTTACTACATAGTTTTAATATTTGTTGCTTAGTAGTTGGTTACTTTTTATTTCGTAAAACCGACACACCTACTATTTCTATACACAATACAACCTTATATTCATCCCCATTTTCAGAGAGCATAAAAGAAACAGCACCAACCATCTTGTTAGTTGGAACGACCATCATTTTTTTCACTACGATTCAAACAATATTACAGCAAAGTTTAGATAAAATGTTGCCTAATCTTCCACAACCAGTCGAGCATGCTATCGCCGCTGTATTAGAAGTAACAAATGGATTAAAAATGACTGTCACAGAATTCGGAGATTACCAATACTTATCATTGCTAGTAGTCATTATGCTGACAATGCAAAGCATTAGTATCCATTTACAAATTTTTGTCATCGCAAAATCTGCCAAGCTTTCGGTCAGACCTTACATTAAATTTCGCCTTCTTAGCATAATCATTGTGCCTACTATTTATGCTCTTTTTTTCTTAAAATAAAAAAACGCATTTCTAAGTGCCTGGCACTCACACAATTTTGAATTTTCATGGCACTGCCAATAAAGTAAACCTAGTAAAAATCCACGGAGACTCCTGCGAGAACGCACGCAATGTAAGACCCACAAGCCGTGCGACAGCGAGGGTTGCGGCTTACAACGTGCCCGCGGAAAGCACAGTGGATTTTTACGCTTTTAAAAGTAAATTTAATGCTAGATAGCTTTGGAAAGTGCCAGGCACTCACACAATTTTTATTTATTTAAAATAAAAAAGACTATAGACAGCACTCGATTTTTTCAAGTTTGTCTATAGTCTTCTAAGAGGTTGTCTTAATTAATACATCCTCTATTTTTTATTTAGCAAAACCGTATTTTTCTTTTAAAGCTTGTTCCACGCAAACTGGAACAAGTTCATGAACATTGCCTCCATACTTTGCTACTTCTTTCACAATGCTAGAGCTTAAGAACGAATATTGATTTTTTGTCATGATGAAAAATGTTTCAATCGTCTCATCAAGAAAGCGGTTCATTGAAGTAATTTGCATTTCGTATTCGAAATCCGAAACTGCTCGTAGGCCGCGAACAATCGCCTTTGCGTTCTTTTCTTTAGCATAATCAATAAGGAGACCTGAAGAACTTTCAATTCGTACATTCGGCAATTCCTTTGTAACTTCAGCCATTAATGCCATACGCTCTTCTACAGAAAATAATGGGTGCTTTGATGAATTGTTTAAAACCGCAACATAAACAATATCAAAAACATCAGCTGCACGCTTAATTATATCTAGGTGACCAAATGTAACAGGATCAAAACTTCCAGGAACAACAGCAATTTTCTCCAACTTACTCTCCCTCTTCCCCAGCACAACGATAGACCGAAATAATCGTTCCGCCATATGTTTCTTGTCTCTGTAATAGAAAAGCACCAAAACTAGGTGGTAATTCTACTTCTTTTGCATGTTCACATAAAATAATACCATTGTGTTGTACTTTATCATGGTCCACAAGCACCTGTACTAAATCATAGTATTCTTTATGGTGATAGGGCGGATCTAAAAATACAAGATTAAACGTAATATCACGCTTTAATAGCGCTTTCACAGCACGCTTTGCATCAATGCGAAAAAGCTCTGAACAATTTTCATACCGACACTTCTTTATATTTTCCTGTAATACCTGATAGGCTTTAGCGTCTTTTTCAATAAAGATAGCATGTTCTGCACCTCTGCTGAGCGACTCAATTCCTAATCCACCGCTTCCTGCAAACAAATCAAGTGCAGTTCCGCCATCAAAAAATGGACCTATCATATTAAATATGGATTCTTTTACTTTGTCTGTTGTAGGTCTTGTTGTACTCCCTGCAACTGCCTTAAGGGGCATTCCTTTACGTTCTCCTGCTACTACTCTCATAGATGTATTTCACCGTACTTTCTGTTACAAATAGAAAGCATTTTTGCAGCGAAAGAACTCCTCCGCTGCAAAAAATTATTCTTGTTCTTGTGTTAAAACTTGAATTCGACCATCACTTTTTTGTAGTTCTACTAAAAATAGTCGTTGTAGCCAAGCTTCTTCTACATAATAATGATCAACAATTTTAATAATTGGATCAGAAATTGTGGAATATCTACGTTGATTGAACACGTAGAATCCAGATTCTTTCGGGAAGCGGAATGTTCGATTGTCACTATTTACGTAATAACCGTTCTTCCCTTCTCCTGCTGTATATCCTAGGTAAGGAAGTAATGTATCGGCACTGTATAATACTTGACCTTCATATAAAATAACATGAACATCTTTTTTATGAATGCCATCTACATAAATACTACGCTCGTCTTCCATTAATAACGGATACGTACCATTTTCTAGTGTTGCATTTAATTGGAAATAAGAAGTTTTCCCATTTAACACTGTTGAAAGTAGCTTATCCATTGTCACTGGAGAGATTGGTTCTTGTCCAAGGTTATCCATAGCTTCCTGCCATGCTAACTGTTGGCTTGCTGTCATGTAGTCTTTTAATGTTTGCACAATTTCTTTTGTCTTCTCTGAGCCTATCGTATCCTTCACTAAATAGGATGCCACAACTTCAGCCAACCATGCCGGTGAATTTTCAAAAGTATATTGTGAATGAATTTGCGAAAGAATCACTTCCTGCTCAACCGCTTGTGCTGTTAGCGTTGGTAAAAATAATAATCGTTCGTCATGTTGGGCAACAGGGTTTTTCTCCTGAACAATCGCTATATGCTCATCATTTAAGAACTTTAAATTTTCGAGTGATTTTAAGAAATCTTTTGAAATTGCCTGCTGTGCATAAATTGTTAAGACAGGAGTTTGCTCTTGCGCCTTTAAATCACCAGCTTGCCAATATAAATCACTCGCCGTGCCATTGCCGCTAAACATCGTATAGTTAACAAGCGATAATTGTTGCTGACCTACTAAAGGTAAACCTGTTATCCATTGTCCGACAGTTTTACTATCTGTTGAAATATGTATGACAGAATACGATACCTCTCCATTCGTTAAAGTGGCAAAGACATTTTGAAGCAGCATTTTATCTTTTAAGCCACCCTCGATTGGGATTATGTATGAAACGGATTGTGATTTAGTTTCGCCTTTTTCAAAATAGGAAACTTCCTCTGATAAACGATTACAACTATTTTCGTTATCGATAAAACACGTTGGGTTTGTTGCATCCTCTGGCCATTTTATTTTTACCTTTTGATTTGGCAAGTTTTTAAAATGGTGACGAATATCTAGACTATTTTCACGATAGACAATCTCAATTTCCTGTGAATAATGGAATGCACCATTTCCTGTCTCTAAATCAGAAGAATAGGCCTGATATTGGAAAAACAACACACCAGATACGACTAATACTAAAATTGAAAAAAAACTGACTGCAAATTTCATGTGCTTGACCTCCCGCAGCATGATACTATGTGTATTGGAAAGGATGTGCAATATTAAATGCCACAACAATTTATAGAATTAGGAGAAGGCTATGGCGATGTTTATGAACTACTTGAAATTATTAAAACGAATCAAGGTCGCTTTCACCAAGCCTTTATACTAACATCTACAAAAGAAGATAAAAAGGTAGCTTCTTTAGCTATCGCTTTAAAACCAGTCGGAGAAAGTAAATTCATGCCGATTTATATTTGTCGCGAAGGCATTCCATTCCATGAAGAAAAGCCTTCCAAGCGTCAAATTATGTTCGAAGAAAGTATTGAACAACTAGGTCGAAAAGCGGTTGTTGTAGAAATAAAGCACTCTTCTATATTTTCGGAGCCAAAACTATTTTATCAATACTTAATTGGAATAATGAGACTTCATCACTATATTCCAGCATTAAACTAATGTTATAGCCCCGCTTTATAGTCGTATTCCTTCGCTTTATCTGGCTTTGCATTTTCGAACTCAGTTTTAACGAAGGGACGATAAGATTCTACAACGTCTTTCACAAATGGAAGGCGTTGTAATTTTATTGACATCATTTCAATGTCCTCTCGATTGCAATATAATACTACGTACTTTTGCTTACGAGAAATGTAATGAACATGACCATATTTTCGAAGTGATTTCGCATGTTTTAATTGATGGACGTAAACGATTAGCCCTTGTCGTTCGTTCATATAGTTTCCCCTCATTTCTTACATAAAAGCATACCATAGACCGGAAAATGATAGCAACAGAGTTTAGCTGACAGAACGCTCATTTTTCCGTTATAATGGTAAAGCATAGCGCGTTTATCGACAGATTTACTTTCTCTCATGCTAGATAAAAGTGCTTTAGCTTGAACATTGCAAGTGAATTCGCCAGCACCTTTTATATTAATTTGATTGTTAAGGAGGACGAATATGGGTAAGAAAACGAAGATAGCTATTGCAATAGCAGCAGCCAGTGCAGCTGCTTGGGCAGGTAGTAAAGCTATTTCCAAACCTCAACAGCGTGAAGGGAAACAAGCATTACAATTTGATCGCCCGATCATTCTCGCACATCGTGGCGGAGCACATTTAGAACCTGAGCATACAATGCTTGCTTTTGAAAAATCTGCACAGTTAGGTGTAGACGGCTTTGAAATAGACATTCGCTTAACAAAAGACGAAGAAATTATCGTTTACCATGATGCTACCGTAGAACGTACTACTGATGGTTATGGGTCAGTATCAGAAATGACATTAGCAGAAATAAACGCATTGAATCATGGCTATCAATTTGAAGATTTAGCAGGTGAATTTCCTTATCGGGACAAAAAAGTTGACGTTGTTACACTACGTGAATTACTAGAAAGCTATCCAAATATGTTAATCAATATTGATATTAAAGATGCACCAGATACGTATGAAGGTAGTTTAATGCCTTCTAAACTATGGCGATTAATAGAAGAACTTAATGCAGAGGATCATGTCGTTGTCACTAGCTTTTATGGTGAACAAATTGACCGTTTTAATTTATATGCACAAAATCAAGTTGCGCTTGGAGCTGGTGAATCAGATGTACGCAAAGCATTTGCTTCATTCTCAAGTCAATTCGGACATTTATATCATCCAAAAGTAGACGTATTTCAAATTCCTCCAAAATCAGGTGTCGTATCGCTCGATTCACCGAAATTTATTCAGTTTTTAAATAACTTGAATATCCCTGTCCATTATTGGACAATCAACGATTCTGTTACGATGAATAAATTAATTAATAACGGCGCAAAAGGTATTATTACCGATCGACCTGATGTTGCAGTTGAATTACTACAAGAACATGATTGAAGACATAAAGGTAAGAGCAACTATTGTAAATGCTCTTACCTTTATCTTTTATAAAACGCCATTAAGATAATTGAGCTAAAATTGCATCAGTTACCTCCCGTAATGTGGCAGTTCCCCCTAAATCTCCGGTTTTTATACCTTGCGCCAATGTAGCCTCCATTGCATTTAGCACCGTTGAACCTAGCTCTTGATAGCCTAAAAAATCAAGCATCATTTTGCCTGTCCATATTTGCCCAAGCGGATTAGCAATTCCTTTTCCAGCAATATCTGGCGCGGAGCCATGAACTGGTTCAAACATAGAAGGATATTCGCGTTCAATATTTAAGTTAGCTGCTGGAGCAATACCGATACTTCCCATAATAGCTCCACCTAAATCTGTTAAAATATCTCCAAATAAATTGGAAGCAACGATTACATCAAAGTTTTCTGGTTTCATCACTAGGAAAGCTGCTAACGCATCAATATGGTTAGTCGCTTGTCCAATTGCTTTATAGTCTTTACCAACTTCTTCAAATACCTCATCCCAAAATGGCATGCTGTAAGTTAAACCATTCGATTTTGTTGCACTAGTAACATGCTGACGACGGGTTTTAGCCATATCAAAGGCATATCGCATCGCACGTTCGGTCGCTTTTCTAGTAAAGATTGCATTTTGAATGGCAATTTCATCCTGTCCGCTATGAATACGACCACCACTCTCTGAATACTCCCCTTCTGAGTTTTCACGTACAACAACAAAGTCAAAGCCATTCGGATTACGTAATGGTGATGCTAAGCCTTGTAGTAGCTTCGCTGGACGTACATTAATAGACTGCTTCATTTCACGACGAATTTTAATTAATAACCCCCACAAGGAAATGTGATCGGGTACTAGATCAGGCATTCCTACTGCCCCTAAAAAGATTTGATCATAGCCCTTTAATAGTTCGATGCCGTTATCAGGCATCATTTTACCTGTTTCTAAATAATAATCACAGCCCCATGGAAATGTTGTCCATTCAAATGTAAAGCTTCCATCTAATTGTGCAACCTTGTCTAAAACTTCTATCGCTGCTGGTACTACTTCTTTTCCAATACCATCTCCTGGAATAACAGCAATTCGATATGTATTCATTTCATTGCCCCCTTTTCCCAACTTTACTTACATATTTACTATATAATTTTTATTGCAAAAAAAATAGAAGCAGTGTTTTTTGACATGCTTCTACCTGTAGAGAATATGACACGATGATTTCCGTTCCAGGCGCTCCCTTTCCGTAGGCACGGCCTCAACTAATTTTTTCGGCAATGCCGCAAAAATGGATTTTCAGCTACAGGAGTGTCGCACCTTCCACTCCAATCAACTAGTAGCATCTACATATAAAATAATTTGCTCCTAGGTTATGAATTTTCACAAAAAAAGACACAACACCTCGAGAGGTATTGAGTCTTTACATGAAGCAGTGTCGTTTTGACACTATTTCTATTATGCAGAACAGGAGCAAGAGCCACCTGAGCCACAACCGCTTCCACATGAAGAATTGGATGCGAAAAATGGATTACTTACTGGTACTTTTACTGCTTCTGATACAGTTTTACCTATAAGTAAGCTTATCTCATCTAGTAAATCTTGAAAATCATTTTCAGCTAACTTTAATGCTGAAATTTTTTCATTTAAATCGAGTGAGCGCTTTTGCTGACGAATCGATTTCATAATTGTATGATAATCCGGATGATATTTTCCGAAACGTTGTACATCTTCGTATTGCTCCTTCATGCGACCAAATGCATAAATAGCTTCAACTAGCTCACTATCGCTATATACAGCATTATACGCTACCCTTAGCGCATTCGCAGGCTCGGAGGAAAGAATCATTTCGCAAAGCGCATCGGCCTCATCCAAAATGATTGCCCATTCAGAGGTTATCATCATTTTAATTCCCCCAATCTAATACCCATCATAACAGATTTTGTGGTAATTTTACATTATTGATATTTCTAAAAGAAGGAGTTTTAAAATTGGCAACATCAACTAAAGGACAAATTGAAGAATTACTCGCTACTATTTTACAACATAGTACAGCGGAGGATGAGGAAGTTTTACTACACTTGCTAAATGGTATTCACGGTAAACAACAAGGCATACATCGCCGTTATATCAATGCCGCTTTACATATGGTGGGTAACTTCGAGCCAGACAGTAGTGAGGTACGGATACCTATTACGCCCGTTATTCACAATACCATTAAAGTGCCGCATGGAGGGATTATTGCAACAATTGCTGATGCCGCAATGGGCGGACTCGCATCGCGTTCTGTTCCAGCAGGCTTTAATGTTGTAACAACAAATATTAACGTCTCCTATATAGCAACCACGACCAATAAAGAATTAGTTGCACGAGGACGTTTTGTTCATAAGGGACGTCAAACACTTGTAATGGAATGTGACATTGAGGATGAAACTGGTCGTAAACTGGCCATTGCCACCGCTTCGTTCTTTGTTATTCAGCGTCGTTAGTCATAACAGAGGAAAAATAATCTTTAATACATTGTTGATCGGAAAAAGGGAATTTTTGATTTTTTATTTGTTGTGTTTGTTCATGCCCTTTTCCGGCAACAAGCACAATATCTCCTTTTTGCGCTTTTGCCAATGCCTGATGAATCGCAACTTTACGGTCTAAAAAAATTTCATAATATTGCTGCTCTGAGAAACCAGCAATAATACTTTCATTAATTAATATAGGATCCTCATCACGAGGGTTATCAGTCGTTAAGAAAATAACATCTGCATACTTGCTTGCCACAGCACCCATGGCAAAACGTTTTGCCTTATCTCTATTGCCACCGCAGCTAAACACTAGGTAGATGGTCTTCTTACTATCAAAAGTTTGTAACACTGCCTGCAATGCCTCTGCCGTATGTGCATAATCTACATACACATCAATACCAAGTAGGTTTTCTATTCGCTCCAGTCTACCTTCTGGTAATTTAAGTCCCCACATATGCTCCGCTAGTTCATCAATAGTGAAACCTAAACGCCACACAGCCATTAATGCAGCTACTGCATTTTGCACATGATACTTACCAACAAAAGGAATGGCAATAATGTGCTCACTCGTTGTCGTTTGCAAACATAGTACGGTTTTTCCAATAGTTTCACTCACGATTTGTATATGTAAATCATTGTGATTGTCAAAGCCGAATGAGCATGATTTTTTCTTGTCGTAAATACCAACGGAGCGGCAAAAATTATCGTCTCCATTTAACACAATTTTTTTTGATAAATCCGCTAATCTCTTTTTAGCACGTTTATACGCTTCTAGTCCCCCATGGTCTTCCAAATGATCCTCTGATAAATTTAAAAATACCCCACAATCAATATCGCAATGATCAAGTCTATGCTGTTGCAGTCCCATTGAGGAAGCTTCTAAAACAACATGTGTAACACCTTGACGAACACATTGTTTTAAAATAGGATGCAGCTCTTTTGCTTGTAATGTTGTTAACTGCTCATATTCTGTTTGTTGTTTTTGCCCATTAACGAAGAAGCCTACTGTTCCAATAACTGCTACATTTTTATGTAAAGCTTTTAGTAATTGGCTTACAAAATGACTTACCGTTGTTTTTCCATTCGTTCCCGTTATGGCAATAACCGATAATGCTTCAGCCGGAAAAGCAGCTAGTTTTGCACTTGCATAAGATAAAAACAAAGCGGTATTCGGTACCCAAACGAAAGGAATATTCTGATCGCTGAATGGTATTGCAATACTTTCCTCGGATACTACAGCGGCAGCTCCTCTTGCCAGTGCTTCTTTTACAAAGCGACTGCCAGATGTCTTTTTTCCTTTTCGGACAATGAAAATATCTCCAGGTTTCACCGATTGTGCATAATCCTCTACACCAGTAATTATTGTACGAATGGATCCACCAGTTACACTACATGGCCAATCTTTCAATAGCTCAGCTAATTGCAATGTCTCATTCCTCCTTTCAGTTCTCTATCATATGACGGCTTTTGTAACGGTGTGACGAAAAATGTAGGAGCCTCCAAATGCCATTTAAGTAGGCTATTGTAAACGTGGAAAGTTGCAAGCCATTCACCAATACGAAAAATATTAGCCATTTGATTTTGCCTGTTTTAGACAAAAAAAGATTGTCTTGAATTAATCAAGACAATCTTTTGAGACTGAATAAATTATAGAGTTACCTAAAATAATATAGGGTTCTTAATCGTAAAAATCCTACTCGCAAAGTTCAGAATTGTTTGAGTGCCTGGCACTTATTGAATTGCTTCTTCTGTATCCTCAACAGATTCCTCACTATCATCCTTTTGCTTCGATGGCTCCACGAAAATTTGAGTATAGTAATTTAAAAAGACACCTGATCCTACAGCAGAAAATTTATCGTTTAAAATTACTTTGCGATGTTCAGGTGAATTGAGCCAGCCGTGCATTGCCTCAATCGCATCAAAGTATGCTGTCGCGAGGTTTTCATTCGCATCACTATAGGCAATTTCATGTGTGTCTAAACGTTTCTTTAAATCGCCATTTGTTGGTGATTCATGACCTGAAAAATTTTGCACTTTCATATCTTCACTGTGCAATTTTGCTACTTCTTCTAGTTTTGCATCAAGTTCCAATGGAGCTAAATCATGATGAACGCGCGTGACATTAATTAAATCATCAAGCTGTGCAGTACTTGCTTCATTAATATCTTGTTGTAAAAACGAGGATGGCGGCGTCGGACTAACAAGCTCACCTTGATAAATCATTTCATAAGGCTGATGTAGTACGAGCGTCTCACTATCCGTAAAGCGAACACCTTGTAGTGCACTCGTTTCTCTATCAATATAAAGCTGTGCAAATAGTCCATCAAATTTTATTAGTAGCCTAGTCTGCATATCTTCCTCACTCATAGAGAAAATGAAAATATTTTCCCCCACATTGGCAGCTACTTCATAATCTATAATCGTCATTCGGTAAATATCGTCCCGCTTCTGACCTATTTTAAAAGGTGTAGCATCTAGCTTATCACCCGCTATGTATACTTGTGTCACTACATCATTTTGCACGCCCAGCATAAAAAATGTTGACACACTTGTTTTATAAACCCACCATTCATAACCAAATGATGAAGGCTCTTTCCTTGCCGGTTCACCATATTGTTCTAAGACAACTTGAATTCCTTGGCCAATTAATGTCGACATACCACTTTGCGGACGTGTCATCGCTCCAACTTCTGGTTGCTCCAGCTCTGTTTTCGGAATAATATTTGAATTGGCATTTGGACCTTCAAGTGGCTCATTTTCTTTAGGCGTATTAAAGAACATAAAGCCGATAAACGCAATCGTTGCACAGGCAATTAAAATGCGAAATAAAGCTTTCATAAACGACTCCTTTCTTCCCCATTATTGTAAGTTATTATATCAATTGTAAACGTGTTGACACAATGTTGTCATTGCAACAATGTCGAATATGCTCTATTATAAAAATGAGCGTATACTATGTACGAAAAGCTAAAGGAGGATTATTAGATGTATTTTGAGAATACTAACCTTGAGAATTTAACAGCTGACCAAGAACTGATTGAAAACATTATGAAAAATAATGGTTTAGAATGTGATGGTGCTTGGGATTACGAACGCATGACTTTTGACCGTCGTTTCGATACTCGTGAAGGCCGTTACTACCTACGCGTATTCGCATATGCGCAATCTGGTGATGTTGGGGCACATGATGCTGTCTTAACATTAATGAAACCAGCTCTTGGTAAATACTACTATCCACATGGTGTTGAGTATGGTGACGATGAAGTTTTCCCAGCTCATCTTGTAAAAAAATGTGATGAAATCTTAAAAAAAGTAAGATTAGACTTAGAAGCATTCGTAGTTGAGTCTCCTTCTAACAAAAAAGCGTTGGAAACTGTTAACGCGTAATTAGCGCTTTAGCAACAACGTAAAGCCAATGTCTTTGCATATTAATGACCAAAACGATGGTATTAATGCAACAACAAATTCATGTTTACAGAATTTATATGTATAATTATCAAGAAAAGACTGGTGGTCCAGTCTTTTTTATTTTGAGTAAAAAAATTATTTTTCCTCATACTAACGGTATCTTTCAAATGATGTAGGTGAGATACTTGATACAATTTTTTAAAAGACCCTTTTTTCGTCATCCTATAATTGTCATCGCCATAGGATTAATTATACTATGGTTTTTATCCTTATCTTTTCCTATCCTTCTTGCCTATGTAACCGCACTATTATTAGAGCCTCTTATTATTCGAATGAGCAAACGTTTTCGAAAAAAGCGTAAAATCATTGTCTCCATTTTTTTAGTTTTCTTTTTTTGCATAACATTACTACTATGTATTCTCTTAGGTTATATAAGCTGGAAACAGTTTTCGTCATTTATTATTCATATTCCAGATTATCTCAACCAATTATCAGCACTATGGATTCAAATTCAATCTAAGCTAGCTAATTATACGTATCATTTGCCACTTGATCTTGTGACACAAATTCAATTAATAATTGAACGAGGGTTATCCTCCATTGAAAAATTTGCACTTTCTTTAACAAATATTAATGATTGGTCGTCGTTACTTTCCCATTTACCATCACTTTTGTTTGATATTTTCGTTTATTGGATTGTGTTATACATGCTTCTTTTAGATTTACCATCGATTAACAAGAGACTAATGGCACCTATCCCTTTTCATTACCATCAAAAAATACTTTTTATCGGAGAACGTGTTAAAGTTGCATTATTTGGCTTTATTAAAGCTCAATTACTTGTTGGAATTTGTATATTTGCCGTAGCCTTAATATCATTTTTTTTATTAAAAACGCCTTTTCCGTTTATATTAGCACTTCTAATTGTACTATTAGATGTTATTCCCTTTTTAGACTCATTTATTTTACTGTTACCGTGGGCAATTTACAAAGCATTTACTGGTGATTATGTCTTTGCTATTGCTTTAGTTGTGCTGACAGTCGTACTTTTCTTAATACGTCGTATGATTGAGCCTAAAATTATTGGTGATAAAATTGGTCTTTCTTCGCTCTCCACTTTTATCGCGATGTTTATCGGCTTTAAAGTATTTGGTTTTCTCGGTATTTTAATCGGCCCATTACTCGTTGTCGTTGCTCTTTCTTTATTTAATCAGTCTTCTATAAAAAATCTCCCACCTTCTCAAGAGTAAGGAGGGAGATTTTTGTGTTAAAATCCTAAAATTGCTTTAATAACAGATGTTGTTTCACCTGGCTCAAATAGTATATACAATAACATGTACACCATAACACCTGTTACTGCTACAAAGAACCAGATAATACTAGTGATTGGTCCAATTCGCTTATGAAGCTTAATGTTTGTTTTTAAACCTGAAATAATACTAACTAGTCCAAATACGGCTCCAGCTGTTGCTAATGTAATGTGGAATATTAAAAAGAATGTATAGTAAGGTTTTAAATCCTCACCGCCACCAAAAGCTGTATTACCAATAAAGACCGTACGTGAAGCGTAGATGATAAAGAAGCAAAGTGCAGCAACACCAGCAGCTAACATAACCTTTTTATGTGCTTCTACTTTTCCCTTTATAATTAAGCCCCAACCAATTGCTACAAGTACAGCACTTATTACAATAAATGATGTACTAATAGTAGGCAAAATTTGCAATTCCATTCACAAAACTCCTTATACAAAATAAATTTCAATTATTACAGCTGATGTTGATGTTCTCTTTCCCATTTCTGTTGGTGTGCTTTTAATGCATCGGCAGTAATTTTATCAGGGTCCTTTTGCTCAGAACGGTACCATTTTGTAAAGATAGCGCCGATTAAAACACCAAAAATAATCTCTTGTAATATTTTCATAAGAACACCACCAAGTTGCTGATCCGCAACAGGCGTCATATCTGTAAATAACTCTGGTCCAGATAAAGACAAGCCCGATAAAGTTGAGGCTGGTACACATAGCTCCATTGCTTTGAGCCAAGCTTCACCACTCGTATATGTTTCATACATAGCATTAGGCGCAAAAATGATTAAAGCACATGCAGGAGTAATTAAAACCGCATTGGCAATAATATACGCTAATTTATGCAAAGGTTTCATTTCAGCACTATCTGGTATTTTTTGAATTAGAGGCCAGTACATTAAAACAGCAGAAACAAATAATACAAATGTATAAGTACCGTGTAATGTTTCGTTTAATTTAATGTAGTCTAATACTGATGGTAAATGGTAGATAGAAAATAAACCTATAAAAACAAATATCGCAACCACTGGTAATGTTAACACTTTAAATAAAGGTTTGACAACAGGCGCTTCAATTGCAACTTTCCACACCCACCATGGAATACCCTTAATTAAGAAAATTGGCACAAGTAATAAAAGAATAGCCATTTGCACCATATGCATCGTAAACATAATATGGGCCATTAAATCAATCGGAGATCCTTTAATAATATAAATCGTAATCATTGCCAATACAAAATAAATTGCTTCACTTTTTTTCAATGGCTCACTAACTTTAAAATCTTTACGCCATTTCGTTGTCACTAAAAAGTAAATCGCTGTTATAAAAACGAGAACTCCTATTAAATACGGGCTCCATAAAGCTTGGAAACCAAATATACTAAGTGGCATACAATACGCGCTCCTTTAACTTTTTCCAGCATACATTCCTAACGCCTTAAGCGAGTGATGCACGCCAAAATGTTTTACTTATCTTAGAAACAAACATTTACAAAATAAAGTTACGCCTCTAGCGAATATCGTGTTTTTTTAAAAACGCTAGCACTATAAAAACAGGCACGATTAGACAGAGACAATAAAACTCAGTATCCCTATTATAAAACGCTTACAGCTATACTGCAATGAACGAACGGTGAACAATTTACCAGTACTACATTCTATTAGCAAAACAAAAAAAGCACGTCTCTGCGAAGAGCAGAGAACATGCCTTTTGGTGATTACCACCAAATAATTGTTAAAAATGCTAAGAAGAATGTAAATGCGATTAATACACCCATCCACATAAAGAATGCAATAACACCACCGAAGTGTGTTTTTTTATCTTCTAAGTGCATGAAAGCATAAAGTTGAAGAACAACTTGAACGCCAGCTAGCAATAGAACAAATGGTGCTATTAAGTATTTAGAAAAACCAGCTGCAACTACAGCGAACGCGATAAACGTAAAGAAAATCATGATCGCAAAGTTGATTACTTGTTTACGCATATGAACGGCATTATGATGACGATCATATTCGAATTGCGCTTGAGACTTAGCAACTACAGGTGTATCATGTGATGACATATTATCCGATCACTCCCATCAAGTATACTACTGTAAAGATAAATACCCAAACAACGTCGATAAAGTGCCAGTATAATGCAGCCACAAAGAATTTAGGCGCATTGTACAAGTTAAGTCCACGTTTAGCGTTACGGATAAGTAATGTTGTAATCCATACTAAACCTAAAGTTACGTGGAAACCGTGTGTACCTACTAGCGTATAGAACGAAGTTGCGAATGCAGATTGGTTAAAAGTGAAACCAAGGTGCACATAGTGTTGGAACTCATAAATTTCTAGGGCAAGGAAGCCAAGACCTAAAAGTAACGTGATTGCTAACCAAGTTTGCATACCTTTGTAATTAAAGTTACGCATATGGTAAATCGCATACACAGAAGTCAGTGAAGACGTTAATAGTAACATCGTCATTGCAAATGCTAACGGTAATTCAAATAAACCTTGTGTTGTGAACTCCATGCCAGCTGGCCCTTTGTTCTTAAGTGCTAAGTAAGTTGCAAATAAACTTGCGAAAAGTACAACTTCACAGGCAAGGAAAATCCAGAAACCAACGACTTTATTTTTACCTTCCATCGTTGCTTGTTCAGGATGATCTGGCCAAGTATGAGGAGTAAATTTAGTATTGATATCCATTATTTATTTCCTCCTTTACCGTAAAGTTGTTCTTCAATTTCAATAATGTCTTCTTTGTGTAAGTGGAAGCCGTGATCGTCCTTAACAGAACGGAAAATCATAGCACCAAATGTAATAGCAAGACCAATAATTAATACATAAATTGACCATGGTTTATCTGCATCTGGATTATAAAGAGCACCGAATGCTGCGATAAACATACCTAAAGAAATAACGAATGGTATTGCAGAGTTGTTTGGCATATGAATATCACCTAATGGCTCAGCAAATGTAACATCTTTATTACCTTCTTGCTTTTCGATCCACCATGGATCTAGACCACGAACAAGTGGTGTTTGACGGAAGTTATAGAATGGAATTGGTTGTGGAATTGACCATTCTAAAGTACGTCCATCGCCCCATGGATCGCGACCTGCCGGTTTACCTTTGATAGACATTAAGCAGTTAATTACCATTAAGATAACCCCTACACCCATCATCAATGCACCGATTGTAGAAATATAGTTGAACTGATCCCAACCTTGACCTTCCATGTAAGTGAATACGCGACGTGGCATACCCATTAAACCTAAGAAGTGTTGTACGAAGAATGTTAAATGGAATCCGATAAAGAATACCCAGAAAGTCAATTTACCAAGCGCTTCGTTTAACATACGGTTGAAGAAAATTGGCCAGTAGAAGTGCGCTGAACCGAATAAAGCAGTTACGATACCACCTACGATTACGTAGTGGAAGTGAGCAACGATAAAGTAAGAATCGTGTAATTGGTAGTCAAGTGGAGCAGATGCTTGCATTACCCCAGTAACACCACCCGCAACGAATGACGGGATAAAACCAAGTGCATAAAGCATTGGTGTAGTAACTTTAATAGATCCGCCCCAAATAGTTAAGATCCAGTTGAATACTTTCATACCTGTTGGAACGGCAATTGCCATTGTTGCAACAGCGAAAATTGCGTTCGCAGTTGGCCCAAGACCAGTTGTGAACATGTGGTGAGCCCAAACCATGAAGCCTAGGAAACCAATTAAAATTGTTGCGAATACCATTGAAGAGTATCCGAATAGACGCTTACGAGAGAATGCTGGGATAATCTCCGAGAATAAACCGAAAGCAGGTAATACTAAAATATAAACTTCTGGGTGTCCGAAGATCCAGAATAAGTGTTCCCAAATTACTGTGTTACCACCCATTGTATGGTCAAAGAAGTTACCACCGAACATACGGTCAAATAACATCATTAATAAACCAATAGTTAATGGAGGGAATGCGAATAAGATTAATGCACTTGATACTAGAGCAGTCCAAGTGAATAATGGCATACGCATAAATGTCATACCAGGAGCACGCATAGTAATAATCGTTACGATAAAGTTAAGACCTGAAATTAACGTACCCGCCCCTGAAATTTGTAAACCAAGTACATAGAAGTCGATACCATGTCCTGGAGAATATAAAGATAATGATGCATAAGATGTCCAGCCCGCATCAGGTGCGCCACCCATAAAGAATGATAGGTGAAGGAATACAGCACCTAGGAAGAACAACCAGAACCCTAAAGAGTTAAGGAACGGGAATGCAACGTCACGTGCACCAATTTGTAATGGTACAAGCATGTTCATAAATGCGAATAGTAATGGAGTCGCGGCAAGGAATAACATTGTCGTTCCGTGCATCGTTAATAATTCATTGAAAAAACCAGCTGAAACGAAATCGTTATTTGGTTTCATTAACTGAATACGCATTAATAACGCTTCAAAACCAGCGATAGCGAAGAACAATGTACCGGCTAATAAATACATTACAGCTAACTTTTTATGGTCAACAGTTGTAATGTAATCCCAGACAGCTGCTCCAAAGCCCTTTTTCTGTGTATATGAGCTCACAACTTTTACCTCCCTCAAAGTTTGTTACATAAAACGAAAAATTATTTCTCTACTGATAAGCCCATGATGTAAGTTGCAAGAGCTTGAATTTCTTCTTCAGATAAATCGCCATAGATTGGTGCAGTACCATCTGGATTCATCATTAAGTTACCTGGTTTAAAATCACCTGGGTTTTTAATCCATGCTTGTACGTTTTCTTCAGTATGTTCTAAGAAACCTGCAACACGGTTACGGTCACCGAATGTAGTTAAGTTAGGACCTACTCCACCAGTACCACCTACGCCAGATACAGCGTGACAAGCTAAACAGCTGTTAGCAAATGTAGCTTCACCAAGATCAGTTGAATCTTTTGAAGCAGTTTGTCCTTCAGTTGCTTTCATGCTAGCTACCCAAGCATCGAATGCATCTGGGCTAACTGTTTTTACCTTAAAGTCCATTAGTGCGTGTGAAGGGCCACATAGCTCAGCACATTTACCATAGAATACGCCATCTTTAAGATCTGCTGATTCTTTATCGAATACTAAATAGAATTTGTTTAAGTTCTCTACGTTAGTATCCATTTTACCGCCAATCGCGGGAATCCAGAATGAGTGCTTAACATCAGCAGCTTTTAAGTTAAAGTAAACTTTTTGACCTGTTGGTACAACTAATTCTTGTGCTGTTACAATCCCTTGGTTTGGATATTCAAACTCCCACCAGTATAGTTTTGCAGTTACATTTACTGTTAGGGCAGTTTTATTACCTTCAGCATCTACTTCGTCCATTGCAGCAACATCTGCAAATTTATAAGTAGCAGTAACAACCGGTACAGCTAAGATTAATAATAAAATAATTGGAATAACTGTCCAAATTACTTCAAGTGTGTGACTACCTTCCACTTGCTTAGGAATAACGTTTTCGCCTACTTTTGATCGGCGGAATTTTAAGAATGCAAGTAAATAGATTACAGATACTATTACTACAACTAACGTCATAATTCCAGTAGCCAACATTAATAGGTTAAATTGTTCTTTACCTACTTGACCAGACGGTTTCAGTGCAGAAATATACTCTTCACCACAACCAGAAAGGAAAACCATCATCACTGCTAGAAGTGAAAAAAGACGCCACTTTTTAAGCCCTTTCATCATAGCTTAATTAAACCCCTCTTTCTTTGTTGTATTTTCATGTGTACCTAGGACATTGGTTCTATCTATATGAATTCTTGTGAAAGAAAGAATTCCAAATTAGCTGAATACCGCAAATATTATGATAGCCACAAATAGTATGGTCATATGATTCAATGAATAAATAAACATTTTATTTGCCCACTTCATATCGTCTTTTGTGGTAAAGCCCTTTAAAGCTAGTAATAACCAGCCTACGTTCAAAGTAGTCGCAAGCACTAAGAATCCAACTCCAAGCTCAGGTAAAAGGAACGGTAGCGGTAATAATAAAAGAATCCAGAAAAACATTGAGTACTTCGTTCGTTTAAAACCTTTTACAACTGGTAGCATTGGAATATTAGCTGCACGATATTCTTCAGTACGTTTCATAGCAAGCGCATAAAAATGCGGTGGCTGCCATACAAACATGATAAGAAATAGGGCAAGTGCTCCTGGGCCAAGTGCAGGTTCAACTGCTGCAAAACCAATTACAGGTGGAATCGCCCCAGAAATACTTCCAACAATCGTGTTACTAACATGCTTCCTCTTTGACCACATTGAATATAGAACAACATAAGCGAATATTCCAACTAGTCCCCACATGCCGGCCGCAAATGATGCCGTAAATAACAAAATTTCACCTACAATTAAAAATGAGAGGGCAATAGTCAATACAAAGTTCAGCTTAAATCTACCTGTCACTGTCGGTCTTGACTTTGTGCGTTTCATTATAGGGTCAATATCTCGATCAATGAAATTATTCATTGCACCAGAACCGCCAATAATTAATGCAGCACCAAGCATGATACAAACTATAACATCAAGCTCTTGCAAGAAATGTCTACCAGTAAATTGAAATGCTAGCCACATCCCTGTAAACGTTGTGACAAGATTCGAGTTAACGATTCCAATTTTTATCAGTGCTAAGAAATCTTTTACAACGGATGAAGTTCCTGGATTAGTATTTCTAGTAGCTGAAAACGTACGACCGTTTGACATGTTACCTCTCCTTTCATTTTTGTAAGCATATTCCGCTAACAATAACTATAGCGAAATTTGCGATTGATTTCTAGACGTTTAGTGAAATTTAGATGAAGTTGTAAAAATTAGCTTTGTCTAGAAATATAATTAAAAACAACATATCTATAGTAAATCATTTTCTAAAATGAATTGTGAAGGTTAAAGCACGAAATTATGAACAATTTGTGAAATGGAATCAACATCTAAAACTACCTACTCCTTACAAGTTGTTTTTTAAACGTATTTTAGATATCATCTAGTAGCAGAAACATTACTTTCATGTAATATTGATAGATAAAGTAGGTGACTCATTTTATGCAACACAACAGGTATATGAAGTGGTTTGCTGTTGCCGCTACAGTGGGAATGCTCCTTATTTTACTAGGCGGGGCACTCGTTACTAAAACAGATAGTGGCTTAGGCTGCGGTAGAAACTGGCCGGATTGTAATGGATCTCTTATCCCAAAAGAAATTACAACAGAAGTATTAATCGAATTCTCGCATCGTCTTGTTACAGGAGTCGTATCAATTTCAATTCTTGTCTTAACAATTTGGACATGGCGGAAACTTGGGCATATTCGTGAAGTAAAATTTTTAGGTTTTTTATCGATGTTCTTCTTAATCGCACAGGCACTAATTGGAGCAGCTCAAGTATTATGGGGACAAGGAGACTTCATTCTAGCACTTCACTTTGGAATCTCACTTATTTCTTTTGCTGCCGTTCTTATTCTTTCTATGATTGTATTTGAAGTTGATCGAAAGTTTGATGCAGATAACGTATTTATTGGGAAAAAACTACGTTGGCATACAATTGCTGTCACAATTTATTCTTATTTGGTCGTTTATACAGGGGCACTCGTTCGACATACAGATTCTAGTTTAGTATGCCCAGACTGGCCATTTTGCTACAACGAAACACCGTTTGCCTCACCAAACAATATGTACGAATGGGTACAAATGGGACATCGACTTGCAGCTATCATTATTTTCATTTGGATTACATACATAACTTGGCACGCTATAAAAGAATACAAACAACAACGTGTTATTTATTATGGCTGGATTACCGCTTTCATCATAGTTATATTACAAGTTTTAGCTGGTATGTCAGTAGTCCTTACTAGATTGAATTTAACAGTAGCTTTATTGCATTCATTGTTCATTTCACTTTTATTTGGTCTCCTTTGTTACATGATTATGCTTGTAGCACGTAGCAATTATAATGAAAAAAATAAATAATTTTAGAAAAGGATTCGGCTCTGTCGAGTCTTTTTTTTCATTTACCCCACTTACTCCTCATCCAAAATTAAATAACCCACATGCACGAACTTTGCTAAGAAACAGCTAATTTATATTACTTTTTTGATACGAAGGGAAAGACTAATTGTTTACTTCGATTATAAAATCTTCGATAAGAAATTGGACATAATACAACAACAGCATCAGCAAACAATAAACCGCTTATACCTTAAGTCAAAAAAAGTGAATTTCTACTATTATAATAGTGAAATATTTTTTACTATTAAAACTATTTTTATAGGGTTTTGTACTATATTATTTCTTGAGCACTTCCTACTATTCTTTTTTATAAGAAAAAAGGTTATTAGTATGCAATAGCAGCAAACTAATAACCTTCTTCTATCATTAATTATTCAATTTCAATTAATAAATCGCCTGTTGAAATGGCATCGCCCGCAATTGCATAGACCTCTTTCACTATACCGTCTTTTGGTGCTTGTACAGTTGTTTCCATTTTCATAGCTTCGGTAATTAACAAGTGGTCACCACGTTTTACTGGACTGCCCTTTGATACTACGACCTTCAGAACAGTACCTGGCATTGTCGCCCCAATTTGATTTGGATTGCTTGGGTCAGCCTTCAGTGCTATACTGCCGTCCACTTCTACTGTCATGTCTTGAATGACAAGCTCTCGTGATTGACCATTTAACTCGAAGTACATAACACGTGTACCATCATGCTGTGGCTCACCAATCGATACAAGTTTAATAATTAACGTTTTACCTTTTTCAATTTCTACTTCAATTTCTTCGCCTAGCTTTAATCCGTATAAGAACGTAGGTGTGTCTAAAACTGAAATATTCCCAAATGATTCTACAGTTTTAGCATACTCTTCAAATACTTTCGGGTACAGTGCATAGGCAAGTATGTCCTTCTTAGTAACAGGACGATTTAATTTGTCCGCCAATACTTCCTCTAGCTGTTCAAAGTTAACTGGCTGTAACAGCTCACCTGGACGAACAGTAATTGGCTCACGCTCTTTCAATACTACTTTTTGAAGCTCCTCAGGGAAGCCGCCGTGTGGTTGCCCTATATATCCTTGGAATAATTCGATAACTGAATCTGGGAAATCAATTGTTTGCCCTCTTGAAATAACCGTTTCTTCATTCAAATCATTTTGCACCATGAATAAAGCCATATCACCAACCACCTTCGATGATGGTGTTACTTTCACGATGTCTCCAAATAGTAAGTTTACACGTGAGTACATACGTTTTACTTCATCCCAACGATCGCCAAGTCCAACAGCCTTAGCTTGCTGCTGTAAGTTACTGTACTGTCCACCCGGCATTTCATGGACATAAATTTCAGAATGCGGACTGATCATGCCGCTTTCGAAATCTTTATAGTATTTACGAACATCCTCCCAGTAATATGAAAGCTTTTCAAGCGATTCAATATCGGCACGAATTTCACGTTGACTACCCTTCATCGCATAGTACAGTGAGTTTGCACTTGGCTGTGACGTTAAGCCTGCCATTGCTCCGAGTGCTGTATCTAAAATATCTACCCCTGCTTCAATCGCTTTTGCATATAAATAAATACCATTGCCACTTGTATCATGCGTGTGCAAATGAATAGGTAGGCTTGTCGCTTCTTTTAACTCCGAAATTAAGCGATATGCAGCTTCCGGCTTCAATAGCCCAGCCATATCCTTAATCGCTAAAATATGGGCTCCTGACGCCTCTAAAGACTTCGCCATATCTTTGTAGTACTGCACAGAGTATTTCGCACGACCATCATCTAAAATATCTCCTGTGTAGCAAATCGCAGCTTCAGCAATTTTTCCTGCATCTCTTGCCGCATCAATCGCTACTTCCATACCTTTAATCCAGTTTAAGCTATCGAAAATTCGGAATACATCAATGCCAGATGCAGCTGACTCCGCGATAAACTCACGAATTAAATTATCTGGATAGTTCGTATAACCTACAGCGTTTGCCCCGCGTAGCAACATTTGGAATAGTACATTTGGTATTTGCGCTCGTAGCTTCGCTAAACGCTCCCATGGATCTTCTTTTAAAAAGCGGTATGCTACATCAAACGTTGCGCCTCCCCACATTTCTAGCGAGAAGAAGTTATGCATCATACGTGCTGTTTCATCTGCAATTTGGTACATATCTTGAGAACGTACACGTGTGGCCAGTAAGGATTGATGTGCATCACGGAACGTTGTATCCGTTAATAATACATCTTGCTGTTCTAAAATCCATTTTGTCAGCCCATCTGCACCATGTTCATCTAAAATTTGTTTTGTACCTGACAGTGGCTGTCCATTCAAGTCTACTAGTGGCTTAATAGGCTGAGCAAAAATTGGCTTCGCCTTATTTTCCACCCCTGGGAAACCATTTAACGTCACATTACCGATATAGCTTAGCAGTTTTGTTCCGCGGTCTTGGCGCACAGGGAAGTTAAACAATTCAGGCGTTGTATCGATAAAGCTTGTATCAAACGTGCCTTCTATAAAATTTTTATGTGTTACTACATTATTTAAAAACGGAATATTTGTTTTTACCCCTCGAATACGGAATTCTTTTAAATTTCGGTCCATTTTCGCAGCGGCTTCTTTAAACGTCATACCGGAAGTTGAAATTTTTACGAGCAACGAATCATAGTACGGTGTTACAACGGCACCTTGGAAGCCATTACCGGCATCTAAACGAACGCCAAAACCACCACTTGAACGATATACCATTAACTTTCCTGTATCCGGCATAAAGTCATTAGCTGGGTCTTCTGTTGTAACACGCGATTGGATTGCATAACCAATCATCGGAATATCCGCTTGTTGTGGAATATGAATTTCCTCGCTATGCAAGCCGTAGCCCGCAGCTACTTTAATTTGAGCATGTACAATATCGATACCTGTAATCATTTCCGTAATAGTATGTTCTACTTGAATGCGAGGGTTAACCTCGATGAAATAGAAATCATCGCCTGCAACTAAAAATTCCACTGTCCCTGCATTTATGTACGAGACATTTTCCATTAGCTGAACCGCAGCATCACAAATTTTATTTCTTAAATTTTCTGAAATCGAATTCGATGGTGCAATTTCTACAACCTTCTGATGACGGCGTTGAATAGAGCAATCACGCTCATATAAATGCACAATATTGCCCATTTTATCGCCTATAATTTGAACTTCAATATGCTTTGGTTGGAGAATGCACTTTTCTACATATACTTCATCCGAACCAAAAGCTGCTTTTGCCTCTGATTTGGCACGTTCATAAGCAGACGCAACGTCATCCTTTGTTTGTACAACACGCATTCCACGTCCACCGCCACCTAAAGAGGCTTTAATCATAAGCGGATAACCATATTGTTCACCAAAATCTTGTACTTCTTCTACAGAAGCAACTGGACCATCTGTACCTGGAATGACAGGGATATTTGCGTTAATAGCTTGTTCACGTGCTTTTACCTTATCACCAAACATATCTAAATGCTGCGAAGTTGGGCCAATGAATAAAATTCCCTCTTCCTCACAACGACGTGCAAAATCCACGTTTTCTGATAAAAAACCATACCCTGGATGAATCGCATCAACGCCTGCATCCTTAGCGATTGCAATGATGCCCTCAATATCTAAATACGCATCGATGGGCTTCTTGCCTGCCCCTACTAAATAAGCCTCATCTGCTTTAAAGCGATGGAATGCCCCACTGTCTTCACGTGAATATATAGCGACAGTGTTAATGTTGAGCTCCGTACACGCACGGAAAATTCGAATTGCAATTTCTCCCCGATTGGCTACAAGGATTTTGTTGATTGATTCCATAGGTATCCCCCTTATGTTTGTGATTTCTTTCTTTCTACCCTTTCGAACATGGAAACATTGACCAATATTCCCATAGCTAAAGATAGCAAAATTATAGATGTCCCGCCATAACTAATGAAAGGCAGCGTGACACCGGTTAACGGGATTAACCCGGTTACACCCCCAAGATTAATAAACGATTGCCAAGCTATCCAGCTAGCAATACCTGCCGCTATCATACGTGCTAGCGGATCTTTTGTTCGTAATGCGATAGAAAAACCTTTATATACTATAAATCCTAAACCACCTAAGACGATTAACACGCCCCATATACCAAGTTCCTCCATCACTATTGCCATAATAAAATCGGTTTGTGGTTCAGGTAGATACCCTAATTTTTGAATAGATTGACCGAGCCCTCGACCTTCTAAACCACCACCGCCAATTGCATAATAACTATTGACAACTTGGTGACCTACCCCGTTTTCATAATCAAACGGATTAAAATAAGACTCGATACGTCCTTTACGGTTCCCTTTTAATAGTTCGCCCTTAAAGAGCCAAAGCATACCAAGAATGGCTGCACCAAATGCACCTAATACGCCAAAAAACTTCCAAAACGTTTTAAAAGGAATACCACTTGCCGCTACAACGGATACTGCAATGCCACATAAAATAATGACAGCACCTAAATCTGTTTCAAATGCCACACCAGCAACAACAAGAATCCATAGGAAAATTGGATAAAAGATTTCTGTTGGTTGTAGCTTTTCAAATGTATATTTTTGAGATTTTCGATAAAATGCTGCAGCAAAATATAAAATTATAAATAGTTTCGCATATTCAGAAGGCTGAAAATTCCCGAATCCCGGTACATGAATCCAACTTTGAGATCCTACTTCCTCTGCACCATTACCCGCTACTTTTACCCATGTAAAGAGAACGATTAATACTATCGTAAGTAACAACATAATATTCTTATTTGCATAATGCTTATAAGGGAAAAATGCTGCTACCAAAAAACCTAAAGACGCGACAGCTAAATTAATTAGTTGTTTTTGATAAAAATAATCAGGTGCTTGTTCCTTTTGTACAATTGCAACCATCATACTCGAACTATAAATCATCACTAACCCAAATAAACTTAACAACAAGACAGTAAAAAATAATGGATAATCAAAATTTTGAGCATATCGTTTTAAGTATTGTTTCATTGGAAAACCTCGTTCTAGTAAAAAAACTCAAATCGCAAGCAGCGTTTGAGTTTTTTCTTTTTATTTGTCTGTATACGCGTCATGTAGTACAGAAAGTTCTTTCTCGAGTGAATCGAGAATTGCTTTGCCTTTATCGCGTTCAATAAGTCCAAGCTTCACAGCAAAGTCAATTTCACGTGAAAGGCCGAACATTTGTGTATCTAATACTTCTTCATATAAAGGGCATTGTGGCATCGTTAAATGATCCATTTGTACTCGAATGAGGCGAGCAATTTTATCTGCATCAGCTACTAAAAGCTCCAAAGCCTTCTCTTGAAAGGAAGTTTGTGATTTCGTATCCATGAGGACGCCCCCATTATCTGATATTTCTTCGATTCTATCTTAATAAAGTTTATCTTTTAGTCGATAAAAATGCAAGTGTCTTCGTAGGAAAATAAAGAATCCAAATTATATTTCTTTATTATCTCCTTGCATTAGCGTTATACTAATTCATGGATATACAAGATTTGAGGAGGATTTCTATTATGGAAACAATTATTCCTATCAAGGGTGCAGTTTCGTATCAGCTTACATTAGATCCAACTGTTTGGATTTTTGACGATCGTAAACTAGACTTAAATACGTACTTCCAAGCAAGAGAAGTAGAGGAAGATGCGGATACAAAATATATGCGTGAAGTCGGTGCTCACTGGTCACGCGAAATTATGGAAGGTGCTACTTTCCCACCAACTTTAAAATCAGAACGAAAATTCGATCGTAAAGGGATGGAAACAGGTACATTCGGTATCGAATTAAGTCATTTCTTGAAAAATGCTGAACTTAAACCAGAGGCGACAAAAATCGTCATTGAATGCAAAGACAGCGAAGAACATGCATTTACAATTGCAGAAGCACAGACATTAATTTTTAAATACAGCCAGGATGGCAAACCTTTATCAGAAGATGGCCCTGTCCATATATTATTTGGAGACGGCTCAAATGTTGACAACCCTATCAAAAATGTATTAGCCGTTCGTGCGGAATAGGGAGGGAATGCGATGCGCGTAAAATGTGTCATTTGCGATACTATTAACCAGTTAGATGATGATTTACCGTTAGCAAAAAAACTACGTAATCGCCCAATTCATACGTATATGTGCGACACATGCCACGATCGTATTAAAGAAAATACGGTGACGAGAATTGAAACGGGTAACTTCCGTTTTTATCGTACCTCACCACAAATGGATAAAGAATTTTAATAAGTGCCATTTAAAGTGCCAGGCACTCAAACAATTCTGAATTCTTTGCCCGTACGGTATTTTAATAACAAGTAAAAATCCACTTAGACTCCTGCGGGAACGCACACTACGTAAGACGCAACAATCCGCGCGTTAGCGACGGTCAAGGCTTACGCTGTGCCCGCTGAAAGCGCACGCCTGGAGCGGAAATTAACAGCACAAAACGCAAAACCTTATGAAAACAGGTTTTGCGTTTTTTAATTATCCATTATTTTTAATAATCACTTTTTCGATCAATTCGACAACTTGATACATGATTGTCGCAAAGAAAGCGATAATGAGCAGTGACATAAGGACAAGATTAAAGTTAAATACTTGGAAGCCATAAATGATTAAATAGCCAAGTCCCTTTGAAGCAACTAAAAACTCACCGACAATAACACCTACCCACGATAATCCAACATTCACTTTTAAAGTCGAAATAATTGTTGGAAATGATGCGGGCAAAATAACCTCTTTGAAAGTTTGCCAACGAGTCGCTCCAAAAGTTTGCAATACTTTACTATAATTTGGGTCAACACCTTTAAAGGCGGTGTAAACTACAATTGTTGTAATAATGATTGAAATTAGTGCACCCATTGCTATAATCGAAAAATATCCTGGGCCAAGCGCTACAATTAAAATCGGTCCTAACGCTACTTTCGGCATTGCATTTAAAATAACTAAATATGGATCAAGTATTTTTGATAACATCGGAGACCACCATAGAAGAGTTGCAATCAAAGTCCCTAATAATGTACCTGCAATAAAGCCGATAACTGTTTCCATTAACGTCACACCAACATGTAATGTTAGCGAGCCGTCACTTACTTTTTCAATGAACGTATGCCATACATTTGTGGGCGAGCTAAAGATTAAACGATCAATCCATTCAAGCCTTGATAGTAACTCCCACCCTCCAAAAAAGACGATCAAAATAATTATTTGATATAATCGAACAAAGCGTTTTTCCTTTTTTAGCAATTGTTGATACTGTTTAAACAATGTGTTATCCAAGGCTCTCCAGCTCCTTCCAAATCGTTTGGAATACTTCTGTATATGCTGGATGCTGCCTTACATCGAACGGGGATAGCTGTTGTAACGCAGAAGGTATTTCAAACACTTTGTGTAACGTACCAGGATTGGCTGAGAAGAGAAAAACTCGTTCACTCATCGCAATTGCCTCACCAATATCATGTGTGACAAGAATCGCGGTTTTTTGATAGGCCTTTAATGTTTCGACAACTAAGTCCTCAAGCTTTAATTTAGATTGATAATCAAGTGCTGAGAACGGCTCATCTAGCAGTAAAATTTTCGGATTAACTGCCAATGTCCTTGCTAGTGCAACGCGTTGACGCATTCCTCCTGACAATTCTCTCGGATAATAACTTCCGACATGAGGTAAACCAACTTCTTGTAAGAGCGCATTTGCAGTTACTTTATGCGTCTTTTTATCCCGCTGCATTATTTTTAAACCAATTGTGACGTTATCCTCAATCGTTTTCCACGGAAATAAATAATCCTGCTGAAGCATATAGCCAATAAGCGATTGATTGTGTGGTGCGATGATTTCCCCATCAATAAATACCTTGCCCTCTGTTGCAGGAAACAACCCAGCAATAATAGACAATAAAGTCGTTTTCCCACAGCCACTTGGCCCTATAAAGGAAACAAATTCACCTTCACGAATATCTAGGTTAATGTCACGTAAAACTTCCTTCGCCTGCGTACTGGAGTAATAACTATGGTGAATATGTTCTAGTTTTAAAAAATCCATTTACTCCGCAGCCTTTTTTGCAAACTTCGTATTCACAAGGTCTTCATATTTTACTCGTTGAGGAAGTTCACCTGCTTCCTCCATTATTGTTTGTAAATTATCCCACTCTTCTTCATCCAAAATCGGATCTGTCGCGTAGGAGCCTTGTGATTTATAGCGCTCTACTACTGTTTCAATTAAAGAAACGTCTACATTTTCAAAGTATGGTTGAATTATTTTTGCCACTTCTGCTGAACTTTTTTCCTGTACAAAATCTTGTGCTTTTTTCAGCGCATTTGTAAAACCTTGCACTGTTTTAGCATCATCCTTTAAATAACTACTTTTTGCCATGAAGGATGTATATGGTAAATGACCTGATTCTGTACCAAATGATGCAACAATATAGCCCTTACCTTCTTTTTCAAATACACTTGCTGTCGGTTCAAACAGCTGTACATAATCCCCAGTCCCAGAAGCAAAGGCTGTAGCAATATTCGCAAAATCAATATTTTGAATAAGTGTCAAATCTTTCGTAGGATCAATACTATGCTTTTTTAGAACAAATTCGCCAGCCATTTGTGGCATTCCACCTTTGCGTTGCCCTAAAAATGTAGATCCTTTTAAATCATCCCATGAAAAATTCTCCATCTTTTCACGTGCTACTAAAAATGTGCCATCTGTCTGTGTTAATTGCGCAAAATTTTGAATCGGATCATTGGCACCTTGAGCAGTGACATAAATAGATGTCTCAGATCCAACCAAAGCAATATCAATACCATCAGATAGTAACGCTGTCATCGTTTTATCGCCACCAGCAATAGTTTGTAGCTCTACGGAAAGGCCTTCTTCTTCAAAGTACCCTTTTTCAAGCGCTACATATTGCGGCGCATAGAAAATCGAGCGCGTCACTTCTCCGACTTTTACTTTTTCTAGCTCAGCTTTATTACACGCTGCCAACGAAAGGAGCAACAAAGCAATACCACTAAATAACAAACCTTTTTTAAGCCAACGCATTCCATTTCCTCCTTGAATTGATAAATAGCCTATCGAGACTAACTTATTCACATACAAAGATTTCGGTGCCTACCATATTTAATAAAAATATAATGGAAAATAAACCCTTTTTAAATGCGCTATAATGAAGAATCTATTCAAACATACATATTTGTCCAAATTGTTTTCTGCCCTTTATTTGAAACTAGCAAACAACAATCGAACTATTTTATTAACGATAGAAAAAGAAAACAGCCTTAGCAAATAAATGCTAAGACTGTTTACGGTAAAGGAGCCAAGCTACTCTCATTGATTGGCAGCTTGTTGCTCTTCTCTTTTTTCTCGCCACATACGTGTTTTGTATACAATTAAAATTAACGCCGCTACGATGAGGCCTTCAATCATAGGTAGGAATAACGCGAAAAATGTCAACATAATACATCCCAAAAATAGGAACACATAAATGACAATATTTTGAGATAGCTTTAACTTTTTTGCAAAGCCTAATTTATAGACTATTGCAGAAAGTGCAAACACTAGAAGGAATACAACATAGCCTGCAACTTCATAGCTCGGTAAATTTTCATATAAAAATCTTGTTATACCAGCCATTCTTTCATAAACCTTTGTTGTTTCCTCCGCATTTACAGGTGTAGCAACTTGAATAACATTTAGTTCACCCAATAAAGCGGACTTTATATCCAAGACTCCTCTTCCTTTCATTTCAGCGGAAAATTATTATTCAGCGTTTTTTAATTTTTTCGCTGCTTTCTCACGTTCGTTTTTATCTAGAATTTTTTTACGAAGGCGAATAGATTCTGGTGTGATTTCTAAGTACTCATCATCACCTAAGTATTCAAGAGCTTCTTCTAGAGATAAAATACGTGGTTTTTTAATAACATTCGTTTGGTCTTTATTTGCTGAACGGATGTTTGTTTTTTGTTTCATTTTTGTAATATTTACAGTGATATCAGCGTCACGAGTATTTTCTCCAACAATCATACCTTCGTAAATATCTGTACCTGGCTCTAAGAACAGTGTACCACGGTCTTCAATTTGCATCATACCATAAGTTGTTGATTTACCAGTTTCCATTGAAACGAGTACGCCTTGGTGACGACCACCAATTTTTCCTGGTAATAATGGTTGGTAGCAATCAAACGTATGGTTGATAATACCGAAACCTTTTGTCATCGACATAAATTCAGTTGTATAACCGATTAATCCACGAGCTGGTACTAAGAACGTTAAACGAACTTGACCACTGCCGTTGTTAACCATGTCAAGCATTTCACCTTTACGTGTACCAATAGATTCAATAATAGAACCAACATTTTCTTCAGGTACATCGATTTGAACGCGTTCGAATGGTTCACATTTCACACCATCGATTTCACGCACGATTACTTGAGGTTTTGATACTTGTAATTCGAAACCTTCACGACGCATGTTTTCAATCAGGATAGATAAGTGAAGCTCACCACGACCTGAAACTGTCCAAGCATCTGGAGAATCCGTATCTTCAACGCGTAAAGAAACGTCCGTTTGTAATTGAGCACGTAAACGCTCTTCTACTTTACGAGAAGTAACCCATTTCCCTTCACGACCTGCAAATGGAGAATTGTTTACTAAGAAAGTCATTTGTAAAGTTGGCTCATCGATACGTAAAGGCGTAAGCGCTTCTTGGTGTTCAACAGGACATACTGTTTCACCTACGTTGATATCTTCCATACCTGAAACGGCGATTAAGTCACCAGCTTTTGCTGTCTCTACTTCTTCACGTTTTAAACCGAAGAAACCAAAGATTTTTGTTACACGGAAGTTTTTCACTGTACCGTCTAATTTCATCAGTGCAACTTGTTGACCTACAGAAATTGTCCCGCGGAATACACGGCCAATACCGATACGTCCAACGAAGTCATTATAGTCAAGTAAAGCTACTTGGAATTGTAATGGGTCTTCTGAGTTATCAACTGGTGCTGGAATAGCCTCAATGATTTTTTCAAATAGACATTTCATATTTTCTTCTTGTTTAGATGGATCAGCGTCTAACGAAGCTGTACCATTTACACCTGAAGCATAAACAACTGGGAAGTCTAATTGATCGTCATCTGCACCTAGCTCGATGAATAATTCAAGCACTTCATCTACTACTTCTAGTGGACGAGCAGAATCTTTGTCTACTTTGTTAACTACAACGATTGGTGTTAAACGTTGTTCTAATGCTTTTTTAAGTACGAAACGTGTTTGTGGCATACAACCCTCATACGCATCGACAACTAGTAAAACGCCGTCTACCATTTTTAAAATACGTTCTACCTCACCACCGAAGTCAGCGTGTCCAGGCGTATCAAGGATGTTGATACGAGTTCCTTCATAGTTTACTGCTGTATTTTTAGCTAAAATCGTAATACCGCGTTCACGTTCAATATCATTAGAGTCCATTGCACGTTCTTCAACACGTTCGTTTGAACGGAATGTACCTGATTGTTTTAATAATTGGTCGACTAAAGTAGTTTTACCATGGTCAACGTGGGCGATAATTGCGATATTGCGAAGATCTTGACGTAAGTTTGTCATTATTCCACTCCATATTCTTTTTTCGAATGTTTAACTGTGATATTATAGCACAAGAAGGATGTAAATGTCCTTATTAGAATTTCTATCATTCTAAAAAAATATTTTCAATCACAAATTTATTATAAATTAGGGGGCGCTCGATTATGAATCGTGGAAAAATCGTAATGGCCATTTATGCACTAGCAGCTGTACTAGCAATGTGTTCTATCGGGTATTCAGTAGCAGCAAGTAATACATTTGGTGTAATAGCAGGCATTGTCGCTACTTGTGTCATTTTCATGACAGCATTTAAAATGAAGCGTAAACTGCGAGAACAAGGCTTACTTTAATGTTAGTATTCGCTTACTAACAACATTTATGTGTCCAAAATGACACATTATCACAGTTGGAGCTGTACATTATTAGGCAACTCCTTCCATACTGTAGAAAACACGAGTCATTGTCCATTGTAGACAATGACTCGTGTTTGTTTATAATTCCTATTGCTCAAAAATATTATTTAACGCTTTGCAACTATCTCCTCAGCATTCAATCAAACAAGTAACACTTTTCTTTAATGGTCTTTTGCTAGGTAATCTAAAGTTGCTTGGCCTAAAACATTTGCTGCAATGCGCAATGAGCGTTCATCAATATCGAATTTTGGATGATGGTGGGGATATACTTCCTCCCATTCTGGATTTTTTGCTCCCGTAAAGAAAAATGCCCCTGGAATTTCCTCTAAATAGTATGCAAAATCCTCACCACCCATAGTTGGGTCTACGAATTCAACCGCCGTCACATCTGTTACTTTTCTTGCAGATGCCATTACATGTTCTGTTTCTATAGCATGATTAACAACTGGTGGGTAACCACGACGATACTCATATTCATAGTCCGCCTTTGTTAAATAACATGTTGCCTTTAATAGCTCCTCAATTTCACGTTCTAGTAAATCGCGCTCCTCCTCATGGAAAGTACGTACAGTTCCTTTCATGTAGACTTGGTCTGCAATTACATTAAAAGGATTTAATGCCTCAATATGACCTACCGATACTACCGCCGGACGCAATGGATTTATACGACGAGACACAAGCTGTTGTAAATTTGTAATAAATTGCGCTGCAAGCAAGATTGAATCCTTCGTATCGCTCGGGTTTGAGCCATGACCGCCCTTTCCTTTAATCTTAATGTAGATACCATCAGCCGCAGCCATAAATGGTCCGATTGCTGTCTGCACCCTTCCAAGTTCTGTTGGTGCCCATAAATGTGTACCAAAAATAACATCCACACCTTCTAAACAACCATCCGCAATCATTGATTTCGCTCCACCTGGTGCAAGTTCCTCTGCATGTTGGTGAATAAACACAATTGTTCCAGCTAAGTTGTCTTTCATTTGATTAAATGCCTTCGCTAAAATTAACAATGAAGCTGTATGTCCATCATGTCCACAAGCATGCATACGCCCTTTAATTTTTGATTGGAAAGGCAAAGCTGTTTCTTCTGTAATAGCTAAAGCGTCGAAGTCTGCACGTAATGCTACTGTTTTTCCTGGCTTACCGCCTACTAATTTCGCCACAACACCATTGCCACCAACACCTTCGCGTACGTCATGTCCTAATGCGCGATGAAATGACGCAATAGTTTTCGGTGTTTCAACTTCTTCAAACGAAAGTTCAGGATTTTCATGGAAATGACGACGAAGCTGTATCATTTCCTCTTCATATTGTTTTAATAAATCAATTAGTTGCTCTTGCTGTAAAACTGTCATAGATTAACACTCCTTATTTTAAGTATATATAATCTCCAGGTCCAAGTGGTAAACCAAGTAAGAACCAAATGGCAAACAGTAGAATCCATCCGATTGCAAAGAACACAGAAAACGGTAGTAACGCTGAAATGAGTGTACCAATTCCGATATTTTTATCGTAGCGTTTGGCAAATGAGAGCAAAATGGCGAAATACGGTAGCATCGGTGTAATTGGGTTTGTAATTGAGTCCCCTACACGATATGCCATCTGCGTTACAGCCGGGGAATAGCCTAAGTATAGGAACATTGGTACGAAAATTGGTGCAAGTAATGCCCATTTTGCAGATGCACTGGCGATTAATAAGTTAACGAACGCACAAATTAATACAAATCCTATCATCATCGGTAAACCTGTAAAATTTAATGCTTGTAAAAGTTCTGCACCTTTAATAGCTAATATGGCACCGATATTACTCCAGTTGAAAAAGGCAATCATTTGTGAAGCAGCAAATGCTAAGACAATAAATGGAGCCATATCAGAAATTGATTTAAAGATTTTCTCAGCAACTTCCTTGTCATTTTTCACTTCTTTTGCCGCAATACCATAGGCAAGACCAGGTAAAAGGAAGAAAAATAACATAATCGGTACAATACCTGACATGAACGGTGAATTTAAAAAGCCACCTGTTTCAGGATCGCGTAAAAGACCGTTCGACGGAATGACCGTAAATGCAATTACTACAATATAAATGACTGTAACAATACCTGCCCATAATAAACCACGTTTCTCTAAAGCTGTTAGTGGCTCTAACTTTTCAACCTTGCCTTCAAATATGCCAAAGCGAGGCTCTGTAAACTTTTTCGCAACCCATGTACCAATGACGATTAATAAAAACGTCGAAGCAATTAAAAAGTAATAGTTCATTGTTGCTCGTCCAGTATATTCTGGGTCTGCAATATGCGCTGCGGATTCAGTAATTCCTAGTAATAATACATCTAGTGAACTAATTAAAATATTGGCACTAAAGCCCCCAGCTACTGCTGCATATGTAATAATTAAACCTGCAAGTGGATTTCGGCCAATGCTCATAAAAATCATTGCTGCAATTGGCGGTAAAATGATGAATGCTGCATCAGCAGCTAGATTACCAACTAAACCTGTGAAAATAATAAATGGCACAATTAATTTTGTAGGAGCTGACATTACAAGCTTTTTCATAACAGCTGAAATAAGTCCTGTTTGCTCTGCTAAACCAATACCAATCATTGTTACGATTACTAATCCCAAAGGAGCAAAACCTGTAAATGTCGATACCATTTGCGTTAAAATTAATATAAGACCTTCTTGACTCAACAGATTTTTTACTTGTATGACATTTTCAGTGCCAGGTTGAACCGCTGAAATACCAAAAATGGATAATATCCATGATAAAACAAGCACAATACCTGCTAAAATAATAAATAGCGTAATTGGATCAGGCAATTTATTACCTGCCCTTTCAATGTTATCTAGCAGTTTATCAATCCAAGATTTCTTTAGAGTGTCTGATTTTTTTTGCATAAATCCCTCTCCTTCTATTTTTAAAATTCGACTTATGCTATTCAATCTAACACTATTTTAAGACATTGATAGCATGTGTCCTTAATACAAAGAAACCATATTTTTAGAATATTTTCAATATTTAATTTAAAATTAAGGAGATAATACTATGTATAAAATTAATGTTTTCACTGCTAAATTATCCCTCTCATGGGTACAGCAACTTGAAAAAATCAAACCATCTTTTTGCGAATTCCATTACCATTCCTACACAGATTATGAACATTTATATACACTGATAGAGCAACATTTAACAGCTGGAGACGGTGCACTTTTTAGCGGGCAAATTCCATACTTTTTTACACAAACAAATTTTCCAAACATGGGTATACCTATGCTCTATTTTGATATTTCAGAACGTGATTTTTACCGTGCTTTAACAGAGTTATTTTATGAGAATAAAATTGCTATGAATCGAATTGCCATTGATTTTTGTTATGAGGAAAACGACTATCTCGGCATTCATGAATGGTCAATGGGAAGACAGCCTTATCTTTTTAGTCAAACTATGAATGAGTACGCAAGCAACGATATTATAGATAAAGTTGGGAACTGGCATATTCAGTTACATCGCGACAATAAAGTAGATTTAAGTTTTACTCGTATTGCTGAGATGCGGGAGCGATTGGCACACCAAAATATACCGTTTATCGCTTTTCATCCATCACTCCATGCCATGCAATTAACATTGGATCAGTTGGTAAATCAGCTACACCTTCGCCAACTTGAGCAAAATAAAGTAGTCGTTGTACATATTTTAATTCCGATAGATAAATCCAATATAGATGAATTGGAGTATCGGCAAATTGCTTTATACAAAGCCATTTTAGATTTTAAGCAACTGTATGACAGCACTTTTATAGTGCATCGGGAAGCTTCCTATATCGCCATCATCACAACCTATAAGCAATTTTTAATGACAACCAATGATTATACACATTGTCAACTCGTAGATTTTTTAGATGAAAAATTACTATTTCCTGTAAAAATAGGTTGGGGCATTGGTAACTCTCTAACCGAAAGTCAGAATTTCGCAAAAAAGGCTGCAACACTCTGTTCTTCAAAGGAAACACAGGGCTATATTATTGAAAATGCAAAAGAAATTGGTCCGTTACTATACGGAGCTTTATTGCAGTTTGATAATGAAAAACAGCAGTGCTTAAAAAAATTAAGCGCTGCCCATGATATCCCTTTATTGCAATTGCAAAAAATCGAGGCTGTTATGGAAAAATTAGCAACAACTATCGTCAACGGGGAACTGTTAAGCACACATTTAGGCATCACTGTGCGCTCTGCAAACCGCATTTTAAAACAACTCCATGAAAAGAATTTAGCGGTCGAATTACCAAGTCTTACTTCAACTACAAGGGGACGTCCAAAAAAATACTATCAACTCAATTTATATTAGCGTCAGCAAAAAAACTGTTTAGGAAAATATTCCTAAACAGTTTTTTATGTAAAAGCTATACATCATAAGGCACAATATATTTTCCTAATAATTCTTGATGAATGGCAGGGTTAGCAATAATAAATGTATCCTGATGCAGGAAGTCAAAGCCTTCCCCATGTAAATTTGTTGTGATAGCTCCAACTTCTTGTGCAATGATTATTCCTCCAGCGATGTCCCAAGGAGATAGTCGCATCGACACATAGGCATCTAGTTTCCCACTGACAACAAAGGCAATTTCCATTGCAGCGGAGCCATAAGAACGCGTACCTCGCACTTTTCGAACTAATTCTATTACTTTTTCATGATGTATATGTCGATTTGGTGCTACCCAATGTGCATTAATGCCAATAACAGATTCTTCAATTTTCACAGGCTGTAATTTGCGCAGCGGTGATGCATTATACCAAGCACCTTCTCCAGCAACTGCATTGAACAAGTCTTCACGCATTACGTCATATATGTAACCAAGTTTCCCTACACCATCAATAAATATGCCAATAGAAATCATAAAGTGACGATGTTGCTTTACAAAATTCATTGTTCCATCAATCGGATCAATAATCCATACAACACCATCTAACGATTCGACTTTTTCTCCCATTCCCTCTTCGCCTAAAATTTTATGGGTAGGGTCAAAAGATTTAATTTTTTCAATAAAAAATAATTCTGTTTCTCGGTCTATATTTGTAACAAGGTCATTCGCATTCGATTTTGTCTCGATCACTAAATTATATGAAAATGCATTACGAATACGTTTAGCTGCTTCAACAATGATACTTTTCGCGTATTGATCGATTTGCTTTAAATCCATAAAAACCCACCCCTCGAATATAGAAAACATTCACGCTCTTGCACAACGCATTTTGCTAGTCCTTACCATTCGAGCGACATAGCTACTGTACGCTACACAATACATACATTAACCCGTTTCTAGTCATCAAAATAGTATACCCATTAACAGAAAGCGTGAGTTATGTATTATATTACACCTTTCAGACCATTTAATGTGCAATGTCACGCACTAAAAAATGAAAACAATAAATTCTATTATGATATATTGTCTATTTTAACCTTTATAACAACAAAAATCACCTGCTGTCAGAATATTCAGCAAGTGATTTTATATGGGGGTTAATTTTTTTTTACGCATAGGCGTGCAAACTTTCCAGCTCCATCTGTATTTCGACTAGTCGCTTTTTACTTTTCGCTATTTCACCCTCATCTTTCTCATTCATCGCTGAAAATAGTGAGGCTAATTCATAATCAATTTCTAATTGTAGAATGCGTTCATATTGCTTTTCAATGTCAACTTTACGTATAATTTTTACGACTTGTTTCATAAAAGTCACTTCCCTTTTTTATTTTTTTACAAAACCTTATACTATTCGATAAAGTTCTTGTTATAAGATTTTTTCCCATTTTTTTAATAAAATAAACCTTATAATCGAAAGGAGTTACTAAAAATGTCTACCTTAAAATGGACTAATAAAGACTTTAATGTTTTTCAAATAAACGGTTTAGAACAACGAATGGATGCTTTAGAATCCTGTGTACGACCAAAATTCAATAAACTAGGAGAAAACTTCTCCGCCTTCTTTTCCAGCCACCTAGGGGAAGAATTTTATCCCCATGTAGCAAAACACGCCCGCAGAACGGTTAATCCACCAAATGACAGTTGGGTTGCATTCGCTCCTTATAAAAGAGGTTATAAAGCGTTGCCTCACTTTCAGATTGGTCTTTGGAGCACACATTTATTCATCGTCTTGGCTATTATTTATGAAGCACCGCAAAAAAATTTAATGGCAGAGCGTTTGCTAGCCAACAAAACCTTGTTACAACAGCTTCCGGATGAATTTATTGTTTCTGGGGATCATATGTCGCCTGCTGCGATTTCCTTACAAGACGCTAAAGAAGAACAACTAGAAGAATTGCTTATACGTCTACGTGATGTTAAAAAAGGGGAATTTTTAGTTGGACGTCATATTCCAAAAGAAGAAGCGATAAAAATGTCTGTTAAACAATTCCAACAACTGACAGAAGAAACATTCCAAACATTACTTCCTATTTATAAAATTATTCAAGGAAAATAATTTGTCGAGTCTCATCATAAAAATGTGGAATAAAAATCTTACTTGAACAAGTATAATCGAAAGATTGTGAAACCCGAATTTTATAAGGTTTTACACATATGGACGAGGTCTTAATGTAGGTCTTTTGAGGAAATGCTCAGCACAGCTTAAGATGTATTGACGATGCATATTGAGGGTATGATAATTTTTATATCATTTGACATTAGTTCTATCGCATTGAGCGTGTGGACGAGGTGTTGGACGATCGTCCGTGAACATTTTGTTACAGAAATCGATATTGCTGTAGTTTATGCAAATTTTCATTAATTAACACAATATTTCACATAGTGATTTAATAAAATTTTAAATAATAATGCTATAAGAAATCCGCTTCGCTTTTCGTAGGCACAGGCTAAGCAGAGTTTTTGCATAGTTAGTTGATTATCGTTAATAACGGTTCCTACAGAAAGCTTTGCGGGTTTTTTCTTAACTAAAAAGGCATGCTAGGAAATATCCTAGCACACCATTTTCACTTTTGGCCGCGACGATTTTAACGTCGTTGCTTTGGAACTACTTTAATTAACGTTCCATCAGCTGCCTCTTTTGCTTGTTTCACAACTGGATAGCTTACATAGCCACTTGCTTCTTCAAATTCTCGAAAAATTGTTTTTTCCTCAGCTTGTGAAGGAACAATTTCTTTAAAGCGACGATATTTTGCCATCATCACTTCACGTTTAATGCCCTTTTCATAAGCAAGCTCGATGCCTTCAAAAAATTTAACAACATCAACAATCTCTTCAGTCGACCAATCAATTGAAAACGGATAAGAATATTCCATTTGGACTTTACCACCTTTACATTACTGTCCCCATTTTACCCGGATACTTTCCGCTTCTGCAACCATTCGTGTAATGAGCTCGTCCACTGTTGGAATATCTTGAATCATTCCTGTAACTTGTCCTGCCCAACCAATGCCTGCATCCTTTTCTCCATCATAAATAAAACGCTTATTAGCACTCCCACTAATATAATCTTTCAATGCTTCATAAGAAGGTGTCTCACGCTCTATTTCTAAAATTTTCTCTGTGAAATTACTGCGTAACGCTCTTGCTGGTGCCCCAATAGAACGCTTAATAACAGTTGTATCTGCCTCTGAACTAATGAGTAACGCCTCTTTATATGCTTGTGATGCATCTACACATTCTTTTGTAGCAATAAAGCGTGTCCCCATTTCAATGCCTTCTGCACCGAGTGCATGTGCTGCCATCCAGCCACGACCGTCACCAATACCACCAGACGCAATCACAGGAATTTTCACACTATCCACTACTTGTGGTACAAGCACCATAGTCCCGACATCGTCACGACCAAGATGTCCACCACCTTCTTGTCCCACTACCATTACTGCATCTGCACCTAGCTCTTCCGCTTTCTGAGCTTGTCTACGAGCTGCAACAAGTACAAGTTTTTTTATATTTGTTCCTTCAAGTAAATCAAATATCGGAGCTGGATTTCCACCCGTCATTGTGACAACGGGTACTTTTTCTTCAACAGCTACTCGCACCATATCCTCATAGCCTGTGCCATGCATTCCGATAGCAAAATTCACTCCAAATGGATTATCAGTTAATGTTCTTACTTTATGGATTTCTGCACGCAATAAGTCTGGATCTCGTAAGCTCATAGCAGTTATTTGCCCTAGACCGCCAGCATTCGACACCGCGGCTGCTAAATCTGCATAAGCTAAATAAGCTAATCCCCCTTGAATAATTGGATATTTTATTTTTAAAAGTTCGGTGATACGTGTCTCCCAATTCATCGAATCTCTCCTTTCGTACCATACTAACTTCTCGTAATCATGAAAAAATCCCTTTATTTTTTTAATTAAAGTCTATTTTTTCATGTCGTTAGGTGCTATAATTCATTTGTTTTCTTAGATATTATAAAAGTGAGGTGGTACCTGCGTTGTCACAATTAGAGACTCCATTGTTCGACGTATTACTAAAACATCGGAACAGACATCCAATTCAGTTCCATATTCCAGGCCATAAGAAAGGGCACGGTATGGATCCTGCTTTCCGAGAATTCGTCGGCGACAACGTTTTATCAATCGATTTAATTAACATTGCTCCACTAGACGACTTACATTCACCAAAAGGTGCAATCAAGGATGCACAAGCACTTGCTGCAGAAGCTTTTGGTGCTGATCATACATTCTTTTCCGTACAAGGTACTAGTGGCGCCATTATGACGATGATCCTGACCGTCGTCGGTCCAGGTGATAAAATTCTAGTACCACGGAATGTTCATAAATCCATTATGTCAGCGATTGTTTTTGCTGGTGCCATTCCTATTTTTATTCATCCTGAAGTAGATAGCGAATACGGCATTTCTCATGGTATTTCAGCGGAAGCGGTTGAAAAGGCATTAAATGCTTATCCAGACGCTAAGGCTGTTCTAGTCATTAATCCAACATATTACGGCTTCTCAGCGGATTTAAAACGCATTGTCGAAATTGTCCATCGTCGTAATATACCAGTCGTTGTCGATGAAGCGCATGGGGTACACATCAAATTCCATGACGAGCTACCCTACTCTGCAATGGAGGCTGGCGCAGATATGGCTGCAACAAGCGTACATAAGCTTGGAGGCTCTATGACGCAAACTTCAATTTTAAATGTACGTGAGGGACTAGTTTCCGCAAAACGTGTACAAGCAGTCTTCTCGATGCTCACAACAACATCAACATCCTACCCATTACTTGCATCGCTTGACACAGCACGTCGTCAGCTAGCAATTCATGGCTATGATTTAATTGGTGATGCACTTCGTTTAGCAAAAGATGCACGTAAACGCATTAACCAAATTCCACATTTAAAATGTGCTGGTAAGGAAAAACTTCACTCATCAGCAACATTTGATATGGATCCATTGAAGCTATTAATTAGTGTAAAAGACTTAGGTATTTCAGGCCATCAAGCTGAGGAATGGCTTCGTCACAATGCGAATATCGAAGTGGAATTATCAGACTTATATAACATTTTATGTTTAGTGACATTAGCAGATACAAAAAAAGAAATTAATCTTCTTATTAATGCATTAAGTCGTATGTCAAAAGCTTTCGATTCAGAAGCTGCCATTACAGAAGCAGTAGTCAATGTACCTGAAATCCCAGCACTTGCAATGTCACCTCGTGATGCATTTTATGCAGATACAGAGGTAGTACCTCTTGCAGATGCGGATAATTGTATTTGCGCTGAATTCATAATGGTTTATCCACCTGGAATTCCAATTTTTATTCCCGGGGAAATAATTACGCAAGAAAATATTCATTACATTCAAATGAATATTGAAGCTGGTTTACCAGTTCAAGGACCAGAAGATACAACATTAAAAACGATTCGTGTTATTAAAGAACGCAGAGCGATTATTTAAAATAATTTAAAACTTCAAAGCTACCTCTTTTAAATACAGTCTTAAGTGTTGTTGATTTCAGTTACGTGCTACGGCTTTCCGCTCAGCACACTGTAAGCTGCAACTCTTGCTAGCGCGCGGTTTATGCGCACTGAGCAGGAGACGCCGCTCCCACTCCAATCAACAAGATAAAAGGTATCAAGTTAAATTTCTTGATACCTTTTGTCGACACTCTGACCCCTTGTAACTATAGAAGAGGTAGCTTTTTAATGTCTTAAAGTATTCAGTTACCAGTTCTTCATAAATCCTAATTATGTTTACTAAACCTGTTCACTGTAATGGTTAGAAGTTATTTAATTTTTTTCTCAATTTATGCAGCACTGTATTACTTAAGCGTTGAATATGTTCCTTATTTTTCACCAGTATTCGATAAGAATCGATAATTGATAATATACGAATTAACATGTAAACACCAACTGCAATGAAAGCAATTAACAATGGATAATAAGGTATTAAAACTTCTGGTGCTACAAATTCTTTTTTTACTAATAAAAAGGAAATACCACCTGCTACAATTAAGCAAACTCCCACTACCATAATCACCGTATTTTTTTTCTTAACCTCTTCGTATCTTATGCTCAATTCTTTTAAATAATTTTGGTCAAATATTAATGCTTCTCTTTTAAGAATTGAATACCGATCTTCCTCTATAAAGCCCGCTGTAATCATTCCGATTCCAAGAACAACAATAATCGTAATAAGAATGGTATAAATTAATGGATCTTGTTTAAAAAGGAAATAAGGTATAGTGGATATGATAAGTAGACTAAAACCTATAGCGAAATATTTGGAAATTTTACGTTGAGATAATACATAACCTTCCGCCATTTCTTTACTTACATAATAACCATTGCTATCTTCATGGCTATGTTCAATAGTATCTTTTAGCAAGTAATCTATTGACACTTCGAAAACATTACCAAGCATTAAAAGTTTCTCTGTTTCAGGAAAACCTTGACCATTTTCCCACTTACTAATAGCTTGCCTAGTAGTATTTAATTTTTCAGCTAGTGCCTCTTGTGATAAACCTTTCTCTTTTCTTAATTTAAAAAGTTTTTCACTAAATGTCATATCTTGACTCCCCTTTCTGTTATTAATTAAATTTTATTAAAACAATTCTACTAATTCCATATTTCAGGGAGTGCACTTTGTCAACTTCAAGTTGCAACTGTGTTATTTGGCGCAATTTCTATATTACGAAGCGAAAAATTAGATTAAGTATTGGACATTACTTACAATATTTAAAAAGGGAGTGAATTGAATGAATACATGGGATGAACGTTTTAAAACGGCAGAATATGTTTATGGTGAACAACCAAATGCATTTATAGAAAACTATGTAGATTATTTAAAGGGGTATGTAAATGTAGCAGCCTATGCTGAAGGCGAAGGTAGAAATGCGGTTTTTTTAGCATCTAAAGGGCATACAGTAACTGCATTCGATTATGCTAAAAGCGGTCTTGAGAAAACGGCACAGCTAGCAAGAAAGCATTGTGTTACTGTTAATACTCAACTTGTAGATTTACTGCAAGATGAATTACCAATAGAAAAATTTGATGCCGCAGTCATGGTTTTTGGTCATTTTCCTGTAGAACAGCAGCATGCCGTTTTTAAACGTATAGTTCATTCTGTTAAACCTGGCGGCCGCATTATGATGGAATTATACTCCACATATCAACTACCATATGCCACAGGAGGCCCACAGAATATAAATTTATTATATCATCCTATTTCTATACTTACTTGGTGTCAGCCCTATAAAATTATTCATTTCTTTACAGGCGAACAAACACGAAATGAAGGTAGCTTACACACTGGTCTAGCACATACCATTCAATTAATAATTGAAAAAGATTAGACAAGCTTCATTTCGAAAAGACCCATCCCTTTACAAGCACATTATATCTTGTAAAGGGCCTTTTATTACATAAATAGATAAACAAAGAGCGGACATAGAAACGCTCCTATAATCGCTGTTAACCCCATAGAAAGCGAGCCAACTGATAATTCTTGTTCACCATACTCTCTAAGTTTAACAAGTCCTACACCATGCGAGGCGCTTCCTATCGCTACGCCTCTACTAACAGCAGAATCAATTTTTCCATATTTGATAACTAACGGTCCAATAATAGCTCCAACAAAACCTGCAATCATAACAAAAACTGCTGTTAAAGGAGGAATTCCGCCAATCGTTTCACTTACTTGCATACCTACAGGTGTTGTTAAAGATTTAGGCAAGGCTGTTAGCATCCAACTATCCTTTACACCGATCCATTTTAACAATATAAAAATTGTAAGTAATCCGGTAACCATTGCTAGCATTATTCCTGAAAGAATGGAGTACTTATATTTCATAATAATGGCTCTTTGATTATAAAGTGGGTATGCAAGTGCAACAACAGCTGGACCGAGCATTTTTTGAAGCCATTCCCCACCTACCATATAGGTTGAATACGGAATATGAAAGACAACTAAAATAACAGCACTGACAATAGTTGTTGTCACTAAAGGAATCATTATAGGATGTGGGAACCGTTGATAAAGCTTTGTAAATAAAACGAACAGCCCTATCGTACCAAGTACAACTATAAGTTCAATCAACAGATAATTCTCCCTTCCCGTCTTCAACATTTACTTCTTTTTCTTTCTTCGCTAATTCTCTTTTTTCAATCAGTTGGGTCAGCACTCCTGTTAAATAAATAGAAATTAGTGTACTTGCAATTACAGCTAAAATAATGAACAGACCTGTTGTAGACATTAGTTCTGGATAATCAATAATACCAACCGTTGCTGGAATAAAAAACAATGTTAAAACGCCAATTAAAAAACCAGCACCATCTTGAATGTATTCTACTTTAATTATTTTAAAATTGAGTAAAAGTGCTAATAACAGTAATCCAATTACACTTCCAGGAAGCGGAATGTGCAAGTACGAAACAATGCCCACACCAATATAATAAAAAATATTGAGAATCCCAATTTGAACAATAATACGGACAGCACGCATTAATATCATAGTAAATTTTTCGTTCAACATTTCGCCTCTTTTCACCCCCTATTACGCTTATTCTACAACTGCAGGAATTTTCTGTCTATTATAATTTTAGAAAAACAATAGAAAAAGGAGTCAACCTAAAACTTAATCGGTTGCTCCTTTTCATTCAATATCGTCTTAATAACACAGTTTTTTTCTGCATTTTTATGTTACATGTTACCTAATGGGATGAAAAACGTAAATATGTTAGAGCATTTTGCTTATCGGTATTTGTCGTTAAACTATAAGGAGTGTCCTGAACCGCCGTCTATATTAACAGCAGTACCTGTCACATAACTCGCTGCATCTGATACTAAAAAAGTAATGACATTGGCAGCTTCTTGTGTTTCTCCTACGCGGCCAAGTGGTATCGTTTGACCGACTTTTTGCGAATAGTCTTCCCATGTTAACTCTGATGCTTCTTTTTTCCATAGCTTCTCAATTTGATCACTTCGAATTAAGCCAATACACACTGAATTCACACGGATATTATCTTTCCCTAAGTCCTTGCTCATCGCTTTCGTTAAAGCTAGTCCAGCTGCACGGCTAACTGTTGTAGGAAGTGAACTTGCTGGTGGCGTTTTAGCCATAACTGCCGTTACATTAACAATTGCTCCACCGCCAACCTTTCGCATATGTGGTACTGCATATTTGGAACAATTAATAGCACCAAATACTTTTAAGTCAATATCAGATTGCCACACTTCACTGCTAACCGTTTCAAATGGATGTGCTGACGCTGTACCTGCATTATTAATAACAATATCAATACGCCCAAAATGCTCTACTGTACGCTCTATTAGTCTCTTACAATCTTTCTCCTTTGTGATATCCGTTGGAACAAATAACACATCTTCGCCCGTTTCGTTTTTAATGCATCCAGCGGCCACTTGTAGCTGTTTTTCGCCACGTGCACTAATAACTACCTTCGCGCCTTCTTTCACTAGCTGCATCGCCGTATAATAGCCTATACCTTTACTTGACCCAGTAATAATCGCCACTTTTCCTTTTAAGCCTAATTCCATTTCGTCCCACCCCTATTTTTTCGAATAGTCATTCAATAGTTTTACTGTATCAAAATTAGTAGAATTATACAAAAAAACGACTATAAAGCGTATACGCTTTATAGTCGTGTATCTGTGTTAAATTATTTTTTTGCTACAATATGGATTGGGTTGCCTAGTAATACTTCAGCAGCTTCCATCGTAATTTCACCTAATGTTGGGTGAGCATGAATTGTTAACGCGATATCTTCAGCAGTCATGCCGCCTTCGATTGCTAAGCCCATTTCAGCGATCATATCAGATGCACCTGCACCTACGATTTGAGCACCGATTAATAAGCCATCTTCTTTACGCGCAACTAGTTTCACAAAACCTTCTGTTTGGTTCAATGCAAGAGCACGACCATTTGCTGCGAATGGGAATTTTGCTGCAGTATATTCAATACCTTCAGCTTTAGCTTGATCTTCGTTATAGCCCACTGTCGCCATTTCTGGATCAGTGAAGCATACAGCAGGAACAGCTAAATAATCTACGATTGATTTCTCGCCAGCGATTGC
>NZ_JBIVOH010000006.1:0-199128 GCF_044754025.1 Lysinibacillus sp. NPDC093197
GGCAAAATTAAAACTGAGTCCGGTACAATACCGAACTCAGTTTACCCAAGCTGCCTAAATGAAAAAACCGTGTCTAACTTTTAGGGGTCACTTCATTCAATTGAATGGGGGGTTATTCCCTAACTTTCATTTGGGGATATTTCTTTGCTTACCGTTGTGAATCCGTATAAATCTGACTAGACCCCTTATTCAACAATCCGGCCCTATTGCTGAAAAGGGTACAATTCATATTCAGGAATCGCACCCTTTACCTTAATGGAATAAATCTATTGCCTCTATCGCTAAACAAATAGGGAATTCATCCTATTTTCTAGAACTTAAAGTCTCGCAATTTATTTAGTTATTCCTCTTATAAGGGGTATACTAAATATCTCATTTATTAAATTTCCCGCCTATGTATATATGTGATTCCATACCAATAATAGGAGCAAATTTCACATCTGGGATACCATTAATAATCTCAAAATCTGTTCTATTTTTATTATTTCAATTGAGAGTGGATTAATAAAAATTAAATACTCTATTTTATTTTTGAAATTGACGAATTGTAATATTAAGTGCAACACCAAAAGGCAAAATATCGATTTACAAATTATTATCTACAAACTCTTTAAGTTCTAAGACAAAGTTAGATGGCCCATGATTTTGATATCTATCAAAGTAATCATAATACCATCCTGAATATAATAAATGAATTTCATCTTTTGCTCTAGTTAGACCTACGTAAAATAATCTCCTTGACTCATTTATCTTATCTTCATTAGCATTCAACCAAGGTATCCTTCCATGCTCCAAACCAAACATAATGACATACTTAAACTCTAAACCCTTAGAACTATGCAACGTATATAAATTTAAATGGCTTTTAGATCCTACTTGTCGAGATAAAGAAGATACTTTAAAGTCTTTTAGTTGTCCATTTTTTGCCGATTCAATTAATTTATCATATTCTTTTACTATATCTGGCTCTTCAGTAAAACAATCTAATGATTCAGAAACAATACGATTATTAAATTCATCAAGCCAATCACTTAGTTTAAGTTCAACATCTCTGCTTTGAAATAAAAATTGGAATAGATCTAATTTCTTACTTTCTAGTTTTGCATCTGAAATATTTGAATGTGAAAAAAATGAAATGAAAGTACGCTCAATTTCAGAAAATTGTGGTCTTCCCTTTAACCATCCTCCAGAACACCACATTGCACAGTTTTCTATCCACACAGTTAGCTTATTTTTACTGTAAGGAGCATTTCCATCCACTCGAATATATTGTAGACCTTCCTTTGCTACTTTCTCAGCAATTCGATCCCCATCATTTTTATCAATGTACAACACTCCAATATCCCCAAGCGTACTGGAAGGATCTGAAGAAAGAATTTTAGGGATTATTTCTTCGCAAATATAATCACATTGAGCATCTATACCGTCCTTAATACCATAAAACTTAATACTTCCTTCTTCATCTCTGCTTGAAACAAAATCTCTTTCTTCTAATAATGAAGCAATCGATGCCTTAACAATATTCCCCTTTGATCTGTAGTTCTTTTTTAGTCTAATTTTTAATACACCTGATTGATGAGCAAGGTCATTTAATAAACTAGGTTGAGCTCCTGTAAATCCATATATTGATTGATCAGGATCCCCAACCGCTAAAAGACGAGTGTCATTTTCTATACAGAGAACTCTTATTATTCTATCTAAGGATGCACCTAAATCTTGATACTCATCAACTGCTATAACAGGAAACTTAGCTTGAAGTAATCCTTGAATCCATTGATTTTCCTCAATCATCCACAACCCATTCAAAACCATATCATCATAATCAATTAACCCTTGATGTCTTAATGAGTTTTCGTAATTAAGAATCCATCCTGCTATATCGCTGTCGTTAGTTTTCCATTCGGATGATTTCCTCTCTATAAACGTTCTTCTATAAACATTAAACGCTGTTGACCAGTATGAAGTATACCGTTCATACTTTCCAATAGTTAGATTGAATGTTCGAAGCATTGTTTCCCTTACTTCCTTTGAAGTAGCAACTTTAATTTCATTTGGTAAATTAGTGTTCACTAAATGTCTGTATGGTCTAATCACATGATTTAAACAAAAAGAATGTACAGTATCAATAAAAACTGTAGTTGATTCAATGATTCCTAATTTGTATAGCTTCTCTTTAAGTTCTCTAGCGCATTCTTTATTGTAAGTTAAACAAGCAATTCCTTGAGGTCCTTCTATATCTTCATTCAAGATTCTTGCTAACTTTAATGTAAGAATTTTAGATTTTCCACTACCTGGACCCGCAAGAACGACACAATTCCCTGTAGAATTATAAACTTTTAGTTGTTCTTCATTATTTGATAAATCTTTAGAAGCTTCTCTATAAAGTACCTTATCAAACTCTAGCGATGACATAATCTAAGGCTCCCTTCACATACTCAGGAACAACTGATAAACTTGTAAGATTAGTCGATAATCTCTGAGCAAATCTTCCTTTACCAATACTTTCTATGTCGGAAAGATAGCTGTTTTCATCTCCTTTAATGTTACTTGCTAACTTCCAGCCTTGTGCTCTACTGATCGCCTTACTATTTGTTGTCAATTCAATTAATGTTTCTGTAATTTCATTAGGCATTGTATCAAATAGATCAACCTCTAAAGTGTGGCTATTTGTAAATATACCAAATTCTTTTCCATAGATAATTAGATCTTCAGTTCCTAAATCTTTATAATCATGTTCTTTATCTATAAAATTTAATAATTTTATTAACCGATTATGAATTAGAGGTAGCGTATCTCTTGGATCATAGTCGGTAAGAATTGCAAAAGGAATATTTAATCCTTCACTCCCCAAAAGCTTAATATATGGAAGAAAATTGGTACCAGATACCGAGCACACAGTAATTCCATGTTTATCAAGATCAATTCCATGCAATTCTGACAGTGAAGGTAACAGAAACTCTTCAGCGTCTCCTTCAACTAATATTACCCCTTTAGAAAAAAGAACTTCCCCTCTTGTGACATTAATGTAGCGCTCCAAATCTTTCACATCTTTATCATCTAAAGAAATTTTTGCAGTAGAGACTATTTTTGTAGATTTATCTTCTCCGTGCGTTTCTTTTAATAAAACAATAGATTTTAATGGAGCGACACTTACAATATGAGGTGAGTGCGTTGTTAAAATATTAGAAACACTATGAATTTGATGCTGCTCTTGAGAACCTTCAACTATCAACTTATCATGATTCAACAAATATTTGTAAAGTAATCTTTGTAAATGAGGATGTAGATGTGCCTCTGGTTCTTCAATAGCTAAAAAAGTATGAGCACGTTCATTTTCATCTACATATTGTTCTAAAGAAAGAAGCTTCAGCACTAAATATAGCAAATTGGAAGATCCTAAGCTGGCCTCATTAATTCCTCTATTTCCATCATCAATAAACATCTTTATTGCCCGGTAAAGTTTTGAAGCATCAGCAGGAGAAAAACCAAGGCTAGTTTCTATCGAATGTCTATCTCCTACAATATTTTCTAATTGAGTATTTATTCTTTCAGTTAATGATTCAATTTCGTCCAATTCTTTCAAAGAATCTGTTGAACTTGTAATGTCCGCAGCAACTTTCTCTAGTTCTTGCTTATCTGTCGTTTCAATTGCTCTTTCAATTAAAGGCCTTAAAGGAGATTTTCTCCAATTTGATAGATCACTCTCGGTGTCTCTTAACCCTGATAACACCTCAAGCGGCAACCATTTCCTTTGTTCGTAACTAAAAATATTTCCTGTTTCTGTTCCATAAACTTTAAAATTATAAACTTTTTTTCCGTCTTCATCTTCTGGAAAAAATCTATACGTTAAGCCTACAGTTAATGGCGAAGCTTTCACTAAAAAATCAGAAAGGACAGATTTTAATTTATCATCTTGTTCAAACCCAGTAAGTTCAATATCTATTCTTATTTCTTCGTCATTTAATGGTCGAGTTAGACCATCCCAATAGTCTGAAAGCTGTAATAAACGGCTTGATTCAGATAAAGTTGGATCTAAAACCAATCTTAGCGCATGCATGAAGTTAGACTTTCCAACTTTATTTTCCCCAACAATAACCATTTGTTTTCCTAATTCAACTTCCGTTTCATTAAAATTCCTAAAATTATTTATTTTCACTTTATTGATATACATAATCCCGGTTCCCCCTACATATTTTTCCAATGTAAAAATTTCCTTTATAATTAGTATATCGAGTATGAAATAATATATCTAGTGAATATATTATTGAGATAGGTATAAGGAAATCCGTAAAATTGAATCATCCACTTCTTTTTCCCTGTTCAAAGGCAATAAAAAAGGTCTACAGTGACTGATTAAAACAATAATCACAGTAGACTAGTTTTAGTAAATTACTATTAATTCATAGGTCTACATCTACCTACTTATATAAGTAGGTAGATGGTAATAAGAGATTGAATTTTATTCCAGCTATTGAAGAGAAGAATCCTTACGCAAAAACATTATAGTATCAAAAATCTATATAGAACTTGATTATTGTTAAAAAATTTCTTATATGGAATAGATACTGAACTATCTATTCCAATAACGATACTCCAAAAATATCAATGATAATGGTGGTTCTAGTAGAACCACCATCCATTTAGACAAGAATCTTTAACCTCATTATCCTTTTTGAATTAAACTGCACTTTCGCTTAAGTACACTATTTCAAAAGTTATCTAAAACGAAAATTATATATTGCACAGTATGTGTCTACTACGTAATACATGAGTTCCTCAACAATCATGGCCCTATTGCTGAAAAAGGCACAATTCATCTTCAAGAATTGCGCCCGGTTGTTGAACATCTCATTATCTATTGAAAAATATCGTTGTTCTACGTAACAAAATAAGTTTGATTATGTTCTTCATAAAATTAAGTACATTTGTTGAATTAGAATGTGTCCTTAAACAAAACGATGCACAATCATTTATTCAAGGATTGTGCATAACAAAGAAAAAACAAAAAAGTTCTTTGAACAGAAATTGTTGTAAGATAAAAATTAGTAAAACTTGTAGTCGATTTGAATATCGTAAAAATGACATATTAGAAAAGTACAAAAACGCATAATTTATACTATACCTTTAGGAGTTAAATAGTTACCAAAGAGGCATTATCAATGTTATTTTAAGTGGACTTAAACCGCTGTGACATCTTGGCATTAAAGGTTTCTTCAGTATATTTGCTATTGTAACTTAAAGGACTTCCTTTTTCCCATTTTTCTATTTCGTAACCTTGTTGAATTAACGACATTTTTTCCTCTAGCTCTAATTTTAATTTCACAGGGGTTAAATAAGCAAATATACTTGTGTCTAAATTGGTAGGAACCGATTTTACTTTATACCCTTCACGCCAATGAGATAATATCATTTTCCCATATCTATATTGTGCTAAAGTATATTCTGAAATTAAAGAATCAAAAGTCATTACCCTTACGTCATCATTGGTCTTTTGTGCAAACATCCTAGTTCTTCTATGATCATTTTCTTTTTCTAAATTCCTACCATATATTAATACATATTTAAACCTAATTGGTCGATCATTTAAGGGGACTCGGATAGGGTCTATTCTTCTCTTTATTTCTTCAGAATTTTGTTCAATATAACCTTTCCATTCTGTTATTTGATCCATTGCATGATTAAAGTCTGAATGAAATTTAATTTGTTCGTTGTTAGATGTAAATATTCTTTTCTTAGGGTCCTCTAATTCTACCAAGACTAAATTCCAAAAATCTGAAGACTTAGTTAGAAAGGCAAAATCAGAAATAAGTCCGTCACTTATCTTGAATTTTGATATTATACTATTAAAGTGTAGGTGGTGATTTAATAAAAAAGGGGTCGGAATAAGTTCTGTATTTTCTTCAAGGAACCTTTGTATATCATTTTCAGTTAATGAAGTGTCATCTAAGTTAGCTTTAAAATGTTCAATTAAATCACTCAATATTTTCTCCTCTTTCAATTAAAGATATTATAATTATACAAAAATCGATATACAAAATATAGTAATTTAACCATTGAGAATAATAAGGTAAGTTCAACAAAAATAATGAAAATAAAATAAGAAACGTCCTAAATATCCTTGTGTAATTCGTATTAAGTCCACTAGGAATATATGAGTTACTCCACAATCTGGCCAGATTGTTGAAGAAGAATATACTCCCAAAGTGTTGTTTTGGAAGATTTTTTTCTTAACTTTGTAATTCCACATAAATCTGACGCCACCCCTTATATATCTACCATCCACGACTAATGTCTAGATGAGCCACTTTAACTCTTATCATGTCTTCTAATGCTCGACCATCACGTGTCCAAACAACAGCATAAATATCAAATTGCCCTCTAGGTACACCACCTAAAAAAGCTGAATTTACAATTACCGACTTAGAATCTAAGTTGGCATTAAAGCCTCGGTTTTTGAATTTATACATTTGTAATTTGGTTTCAGAAAGAGGTGTTAACAAATATTTATCTTTATCTACAAATTTGCCATCTGATGAATACCGGCTTATTTTGTAGTAAATTACATCCGCATATTCGGATTCCCATTCTGCTTGCTCTAATTCGGCTAAATATTTAGCTTCTTCTTCAGCCTTAATTTGCGCGGTCTTTTCTTCCTCAGCTTTGCGTTCTTCCTCAGTCATATTTTTTATTCGTTTTAATTCTTCTTTCTCCATTTGTTCTAACATATCGTAAACATCAGGTTCTCCGCAGCCTACTAAAAATAAAGACAATAAAGACAGCATTACCATTCGTTTAATTTAAAACACCTCACTATAATTACGTCAAAAACTGTTTCAACACCCCTATATGTAATTGCTATTAATCAAATTACATATAGACCAAAAGCGTACTTAGTACTATCAATAATTTCCTTCGCTGATTGATATCCTTGGTCTTGAAGATTGTCCTCGTAATAATGTTTAATATCGATTGAATTTAACAATACAAGAACAGCCTTAACTTTTAAATCATGATTCCAAAAAGGCATTTTAGATTCGCCTTCAATAGTTATTTTAAGATTAGTTAATCCAGTTTCGATACTTCCAGATGATATTGTAATTACTTCATGTGCCATAAATAAACAACTCCCATTTGTATGATATATTTTTAACTAACATTACTAATTGTGTCAAATATTACCAAATATATGGTATTTTATTAGCTCACAAACAAATTAAACACCACAGCGTATGCAGACACTATTGCTTAGATAAATTTCTTATTCATCAAATTGAAAAGGAAAGCAGCTCATTAATAGCCGGCCGCCTTAAAGGCGGCATATTTCTTAAGAAAATGTTCATTTTATGTCGACTCTAGCTGAACAAATAAAAGTGTAGTAATATCAAGGTTTATAATGTTCGTTTTAAGTTGTAAAGGAGTTAATACATAATGATTTTGGTTATGCGAGGATTAGTTCTGATGATCAAAATATAGATTGGCAGCTGAAAGAACTTGAAGCTTTTGGGTGCAAAAAAAAGTCAGGTAAAGATTTTTCTCGTTTAGTTTATCGTGAAATGAGATCCAAAATGCGGTTCGGTGATGTGTTAGTTATCCATGATTTAAGCCGTTTTGGACGTAATAAGCAAGAAATCCTTAATGAGTGGAAGCGAATAACCGATGATGAAATTGATATTGTGATTTTAAATTTACCGATCCTTGATACACGGAAATATAAAGAATCAATTATGAATATTCATCGTGAAACCGGCCTTTCTAGGAACACTATTTCCATGATAAAAAAAGAAATAAATGATAAATAAAAACTAATGAAATATGGGTTACCCAGAAGTCTGCTCGGCTTAGTGTAATTACAGCCAAGAAGCGACTTCGTGATACATTTTCTTGTGTAGAAAATGTGTAGAAACTTTTCATTTTCTATCCTTTTCTAACGTATTCTCAAAAAAAGGAAAAGCGCCTCAAACCCTTGATATTAAAGGATTTGAAGCGCTTTCCAGTTGGTTCAAACTTATTCTATCTGAACCTTTAGACGTCCCAGGAGGGATTCGAACCCCCGACCGACGGCTTAGAAGGCCGTTGCTCTATCCTGCTGAGCTACTGAGACATGATGTATGTTCCTAATTTCTAATTTAATTTTCTCTTAGGAAAGACAATATTTATTATATGTCGTTTATAACATAATGTCAACATTATTTTTACTATGAAGGCAAGGTTTGCCTTGAAAATATTATATACCTATTTATTGTATGAATCTAGATGTTTCTTTATGACATTTCAATATAGTTCACTGCCCTATTTTTGCTAAAATAATGAAAAGTAAAAATTGGAGGAATGAGTATGTTTGAAAACGCTGTTGTTGTCGTGACTGGTGGTGCACAAGGAATTGGAAAAGGTGTGGTGCTAGCATATGCAAAAAGTGGTGCGAAGGTTGTCATTGCAGATGTCAATGTAGAGCTCGGTAAACAGCTGGAGCAAGAAATGCATGGGCAAGGTTATTCGGCAATATTCGTAGAGACAGATGTTACAAAGGAACAAGATATTATTTCTTTAATGCAGCAAACGGTTCAACATTACGGGACGATTACAATTTTAATTAACAATGCTGGAAAGTTTCTACAATTGTCTCCTTATGATATTACGTTTGCACAATGGCATGATATTTTACAAACGAATTTAACGAGTGTTTTATTCTGTTCACGAGAGGCGGCTAAAATAATGCGGATGAATGAGAATGGTGGTTCGATTGTTTCTTTAGCCTCTACACGGGCTTTTATGTCTGAGCCCGATACGGAAGCATATGCCGCTTCAAAGGGCGGTATTGTCGCTTTAACACACGCTTTAGCACGCTCTTTAGGACAAGATCTGATTACGGTCAATTGTATCTCGCCTGGTTGGATTGAAACGGGGGATTATGAACAGCTACGTTCAATCGATCATGCACAACATTTATCAGGACGTGTTGGCGTGCCAGAAGATATTGCACAAGCATGTCTGTATTTAACAAATCCCGAAAATCGATTTGTTACTGGTATTAACCTTACCGTCGATGGGGGTATGACAAAGAAAATGTTGTATGAAGAATAATGGACGCTCTGCATTCATGCACACTGAAAGATCTTGTCGAGTATTCTACAATAGAATGTATACTTGAGGGAGTGAACGTGCATTGTTTCCGTATTCAAATGAATATTATAGCAATTCATTAAGCGCCATCTATACTGCCCCATACAAGCAGTATACAGCCCCTATCCGGCACTTTTTACAACCACAGCGCGATAATCGAAAGTGCATTAGTAAAGCCGAATCTGATTATTTAGCGATGAATCGACTGTTGTGGATGGAGCATGTCAATTGGACGAGGATGACCATTATTAGCATTGTCTTTGGTTTGCCAGATTTACCATTTGTGCAAACGCGTCTTTTACGCAATGCAACGGATTTAGGAAATTGTCTTCGTCCATTCTATGGAGATCAAATAGCTGATCGGTACGCTGAGCTTATTAAAGAGCATCTACTTATTGCAGCGCAGCTCGTTACAGCAGCGAATAAAGGCGATGCGACAACAGCAGCAGCAAAAGAAAAAGAATGGTATCGTAATGCCGATGACATCGCTATATTTTTAAGTACGATTAATCCTTATTTGAGTAAAGAAGCTGTACAGCAAATGTTTTATAGCCATTTAGCTTTAACGAAAAAAGAAGCTGTTACCATGATTCAAAAAGACTATCAAGAAGATGTGCAAGTTTTTGATGAGATCGAAGCAGAGGTACTCGAAATGTCGGATATGATTGCAATGGCAATTGTAATGCAATTTTGCTACCGCTTCTATTAAACGAATCAATAAAAAACCAGATTCATCGACAATATCTTTTGTCCATCAATCTGGTGTTTCGTTATTTTCCTATAAACTAGTGGTTCCCCTTTATTTAAACCAACCTATCATTTCTCCGTATCGATTGGTTGCTTGTCAACATAGCGGTAATATAAATTGCGTAGTTCAGATTCTTTAAAAAGCCCTAGATGGCTCTTTAATTGAGGATGTACTAATATTCCCTTTGCACGTAGCTCCTTTACAAACCAACCTTTAGAATATTGATGCACGTTGCACAGTCTCCTTTTCTGTTATTCATACATAACGTATGCTTAAAGGTTTTGTGCTGTTACCGCTTTCCTTTTACTTCAATAAAAAAACGAAGGAAATTAATTCCTTCGTTTTAAAGCTATGTTTTATGTGCCACAGAACGTTTGATACGGACAGCTTGTTGGTGCTGGTAGCGTGGCATACTCTTCTTGATTAGCTAAATGGGCGTATGGCTGTGAAAGAGCCTGTAATAGCTTGTCCATCACTTGATAATTACCGTGCGTAACAGCAGCTTCTAATGCCTCTTCTACTCTGTGGTTTCGAGGAATAATTGCTGGATTGCTATTTCGCATTAATTGTTGTGAGGCCGCTTCTGTTTCCTCTTGTCTTTCACGTCTTGCTTGCCACTGCTCATACCAATTTTTAAATTCTTTACTATCAAATAGAACTGTTTCCTCACATTTATTAAAAGTTAAAGCACGGAATGTATTCGTAAAATCGGCATCATTCTTTTCCATTAATGTTAGCAGTTCTTCAATCAATGTTGCATCTTGCTCTTCTTCATTAAAAATCCCTAATTTCGCTCGCATGCCTGATAACCAATTGGCGTAATACAACTGAGGATATTGTTGTAATACTTCTTGGGCTAATGTCACTGCCTCTTCTTCGTTGTCATGAATGAGCGAAAGCAATGATTCAGCAAAACGCGCAATATTCCACCCTCCAATAGGTGGCTGGTTTCCATATGCATAGCGACCTTGTCTATCGATTGAGCTAAAAACTGTTGCAGGGTTATACGTATCCATGAAAGCACAAGGACCATAATCAATTGTTTCACCGCTAATGGTCATATTATCAGTGTTCATAACACCGTGAATAAAGCCAACTAGTTGCCATTGTGCAATGAGTTTAGCCTGTCTCTCCATAACTTCCTGAAGGAGGCTCAAATAGCGATTAGGGTGCTTCTGATCAATCATTGGGAAATGGCGTTCTATCGCATAATCGGCTAAAAGCTGAAGCTCTTCATCCGTCCCCCATTGTGCCACATATTGAAATGTCCCCACACGCAAATGACTGCTTGCAACACGCGTCAAAATAGCACCAGGCAGTTCAGTTTCACGTATGATCGTTTCGCCTGTCGTCACCACCGCTAAACTACGAGAAGTCGGAATGCCTAGTGCATACATCGCTTCACTAATAATATATTCGCGGAGCATCGGACCGAGTGCCGCGCGACCGTCACCCCCTCGAGAATACGATGTTCGCCCTGACCCTTTAAGCCCAATATCATAGCGCTCCCCTGTTGGTGTGATTTGTTCGCCTAGAAGCAGTGCTCTACCGTCTCCTAACATATTAAAATGCCCAAATTGATGTCCTGCATAAGCCTGTGCAAGCGGACATGCACCACTTGGCACATCATTACCTGCAAGTATCTCGATACTGTCTTCACGTTGAAGGGCTTGATAATCTAATCCAAGGGACTTAGCAACTGCCTCATTAACAATCACCAATTTAGGCGCTTGTACACGATTCAATTGAAGACGGCTATAGAATGAACTTGGTAGACGAGCATAGCTATTATCGAAATTCCAACCTATGTTGTTTGTCTTTGTCATTTAATCACCCTTGTTCTTTTCATTTAGTTTTTCTACTATAATGCAATTAATCCGTGGACATAATTTCCAGCAACATTGCTTTGCATAAATATAAAAACGCTTAAACTCTCTTTTAGCAGAATCTTAAGCGTTTTTATATAAGGGTCATTTCTTATGACTTATTATGACTTATTTCCGAACAAACTTATGCGTTGAAATACAATCATTGTCATCTGTTAAGAAATTGACCTGAAAATAATCATCTTGAATATTTATAACTGCAAAGCTTTTTTCGTTGCGACCTCTTGGCTTTAATAAGCTTCCTGGATTTATAAATAGGACATCATCAATCATTTCAGCACCTAATACATGCGAGTGGCCGAAGCAGGCAATTTGTGCATCGACCTCCTTTGCACGATACGACAATGATAAAATGGATGTTTTCACATTAAATAAATGACCATGTGTCACAAACAGAGTAACATCTTCCACTTCAATAATGACTTCATCTGGAAATGCTTTATCGATATCACAATTTCCTCGAACTTTCTTCATATCGTTGAGTGCTTCATGGGAAAAGGGAAGCTCACTATCGCCACAATGAATCAAAGTTTCTACATTTGGATAAAAGCTACGTACTTTATCAATAACAGCGCTATCTCCATGTGTATCACTCATGACTAATATTTGCATAGAAATCACCTCTTACTTAATAAGATTTGGCAATTGATCCTTTAGCTTACGAATGGCATTTCCACGGTGAGAAATAGCACCTTTTTCTTCTGGCGATAACTCAGCCATCATACGATTTAAGCTTGGTACAAAAAAGACTGGATCATATCCAAAGCCATTTGTACCACGTTTTTCACGTGCAATTACACCTTCACAAGTGCCGAAAACAGTTGTCGTTTCAAAATCTGGACCTGCAATGGCAATACAGCAACAAAATCGAGCTGTCCGCTTATCATCTTCCACGTCTTGTAAATTTTGCAATAGCTTCACCATATTCGCCTCGTCATCATGATCTCCAGCATAACGTGCCGAATAAACACCTGGTTCACCATTTAACGCATCCACAGCTAGCCCACTATCATCTGCAATAACAATAGTAGCAAGCTCTTTCGCCAAAGCTTCTGCCTTTAACACAGCATTTTCTTCAAATGTAGTGCCTGTTTCCTCTATTTCCATATTTGGTGCGACATCAAACATCGTCACCACTTCATAGCCAAGGGGCGCAAATAACGCTTCAAAATCTTTGGCTTTGCCTTTGTTTTTTGTAGCAATTACAACTTGTTTCATATTAGCTGTTTCCTCCTACTTTATGAGCCAGATCTCCAAGCGCTTGTTTTTGTAGTTCAATTAATTCTTGGATTCCTTTTTCACCTAATGCTAGCAATTCATTTAATTCTTCTCTTGAAAATGTTGCTTCTTCCCCTGTACCCTGTAGTTCTACAAAACGGCCAGCACCAGTCATGACGATGTTCATATCTACAGCTGCATCAACATCTTCGACATAGTTTAAGTCTAAAATTGCACCTTGCTCTTCAACAATGCCTACACTAGTAGCAGCTAAGAAATCTGTAATTGGGAATTTTTCTAGTTGTTTTTCTTCAGCAAGCTTAGCAATCGCCTGTGTCATCGCTACAAATGCACCTGTAATTGACGCAGTACGTGTCCCACCATCCGCTTGAATCACATCACAGTCAATCCATACCGTACGTTCACCCAAAGCCTCTAAATCGACGATAGCACGCAATGCACGCCCAATAAGACGTTGGATTTCCATTGTACGCCCGTTTACTTTTCCGCGTGACGATTCACGTGGTGTACGTTGTGCTGTGGCACGTGGTAGCATGGAATACTCAGCTGTAATCCATCCTTTACCTTGGCCGCGTAAAAAACCTGGTACTTTATCTTCAACTGTTGCCGTACAAATTACTTTCGTATTTCCAACTTGGATCAAAACTGAGCCTTCTGGATGTAATAAATAATCGCTATCCATTTTTACAGGACGCAATGCATCTGCATTTCTACCATCAAATCTTGTCATAATTAATCGTGCCTCCTAAAATCTTTCGCGCCCTTATTTTATCATATTTTACATTGGTGCGACGATTTACTACGCCCAATATATGATATTTATCATATAAATTGCATTACATTTTCATCTACAATGAAAAATCTCCTCATGTTATAGTAATATAATAAAGAAAGAGGTGATGGTCATGTCTCAACCAACAATTGGGCATAGTAGTTATACCATAAAGGAAGAATTTTGGAATGCGCTAACTCATGGAATAGGTGCATTTTTGACAGTTCCTGCTACCCTTCTATTAGTGCATAAAGCTTTAACAACTGGTACAAGCACCGAGCTTATTAGTTACATTATTTTTGGTTTATCGATGTTTTGTTTATACATAGCATCCACCTTGTATCACTCACTGCCGACAAATAAGGTGCTTTTAAAAAAACTAGATCATAGCTCCATTTTCTTATTAATCGCTGGCACTTATACACCGATTGCATTAATTGCGGTTGGTGGAAAGCTTGGATTGAGCATTTTTATTATTGAATGGGTACTTGCCTTCATCGGTATCATTCTAAAGCAATTTTTCGTGTATCGTTTTAAAAAAATATCTTTAATCGTCTATATTGGTATGGGATGGCTCATTGTCTTCGCCTATAAGCCATTAGTTGCCTACATCTCATTCAATGGGTTTATGACACTTTTAATCGGTGGTGTTTTTTATACTGCAGGCACTTATTTTTATAAGAACAAAAACATTAAGTATAACCATGCAATTTGGCATGTTTTTGTAATGGCTGGCAGTGCAGCGATGTTCGTTGCAATCTATTTATTTATGTAAAACATTTAGCTCCATACATTATTACGAAATAAAAAAATCAGCCTAGCTATTAAGCTAAGCTGATTTTTATTTTAATGTAATACGGTTTATGTCAAGCGTACCTTGCTCTAGCCAACTTTCTGCAATCGAACGGAAAATTGGAACAGAACCCGTTGCAAAAAATTTATGTGCGGGCTTAGCATTTGAATTTGCTAAAGTGCCATTATACGCAAGCATTTCCTCAACATCCTTTGCTGTTTCTTCCGCAGAAGATAGCACGAATACATCTTCTCCGACAACAGCTTCAATTTGTTTTTGCAAAATAGGATAATGTGTACATCCTAAAATGACCGTATCAAATTGTTCGTTTTTTAACGGTTTTAAGCCATCAGCAATTAAATTGTTTGCAAATTCACCTTTATATTCGCCACTTTCTACTAGTGGTACGAATGTTGGACAAGCCAATGGAATAATGTGGGTAGACGTATTCAGAGATAATAATGCTTCTTCATATGCCCCACTTTTAATTGTTCCTTCTGTTGCAAGCACAACGACTTCATGTCGCTTCGTTTTCTTTACAGCTGCACGTGCGCCAGCATTAATAACGCCTAATACCGGAAAAGGCATATTACGTTGTAAACTTTCGAGTGCTACTGCAGTCGCTGTATTACAAGCAATGACTAGCATCTTGATATTCATTTTCTCTAGCGCTTTTGCCATTTGCCAAGTAAAATTTCGTACTTCCTGACGAGTTCGTGGACCATAGGGACATCTTGCAGTGTCACCGATATAATAAATCGTTTCATTCGGTAAACGTTTTATTATTTCCTTTGCTACGGTTAAACCGCCTACTCCTGAATCAATAACGCCTATCGGGGCATTCATACTTTCCGCCTCAATCCTGTTTCATGTGTACATGTAGTTTTTGTAAATAGCTTGATAATTGCGCGACTTCTTGTTCGTTAAATCCAACAAGCATTTCCTGCAAATATTGCTGTCTTTTTTCTATAACCTCTTGAATAATACGTTCGCCTTTTTCGAGAAGATGAACGACAACGACACGACGGTCATTTTCATCACGCATTCGCTTGACTAATTCATTTTTCTCCATTCGGTCCACTAAATCTGTTGTCGTACTAAAAGCTAAGTATAAACGGTTTGATAAATCGCCAATTGTAATATCACCAAGCTCTTCTAACCACTGCAATGCAACAAATTGTGGCGGCGTAATCGCATAGTGTGAAACAATTTCTCTTCCTTTTTGCTTCACAATGGCCGCTATATAGCGTAGTTCCTTTTCAACCGTTGCAACGGTTTCAGGTGAGTGCTTTGTTACTTCATCCGACATATAACTATTCCACTCCTAAAAATACGTTGAATAGTTCTATTTTGTCGTTTTTTTCACGAAATAGCAAGAGTCCATTAGTCTAATTTAAATTCTTCTAAGCGTAACAGCTCAATCAACGCTTGAGATCGATTTGTTACACCCAGCTTTTGAATTGTATTGGAAATGTGATTTCGCACTGTTTTTTCACTAATACCAAGTTGCCCTGCAATATCCCTCGTTGTTTTTTCAGCTAATAAAAGCGCAAATATTTCACGTTCTCGGTTTGTTAATAGAGAACGATGATGAGAGCCATTCATTTTCAGTCACACCCTCCTCCCCCGCACGTATTGTAACTTATGTTAAGGAGTGTTGAGCGGTGACGGCTATTTTCATTAATATACGTAGTTTCCACAAAAAAATCGGAAGTTCTTCTATAATAGCGCAATTTACAAATAAAAGATGAATCAATTACCTTTGCGTAATTACGTCCAGCTCTTTTGAACCTGCTCGAAAAGTTCCTCTTTAAATTTGTGACATCTACGCATTTAGCATTTAGCTATATCCCCACTTATAGAAGTGACTTTTGCTGATGCAAGCTAAATAATAGCTAATGCAGCTAAATGTGCCTTTTCTTCTTCTGTTATTGGCACACTTTTACCTGTTCGAGGGTCCATTTGTACAACGGTACCACGTCCTGTAAAGCATACTTCATCCTTTTGATTTTTTGCTAAGTAATGAATATCCATTGATGAATTCCCTACTTTAGCTACTTTCGTATACACGCGAATGACATCATCGAAGAAAACTTGCTTTCTATAATCACATTGTAAATCCGCTACGATTGGAATCCCATTTACATTGTCATCAATTGCAGAAGGCATTAATATGCCCAGATGATTAAAATAATCAATCCTAGCCTGTTCAAAATATGTAAAACTAACTGTATTATTCATATGGCCATACATATCCGTTTCTGAAAAACGAACACGTACTTCAATATAAAATGAAAAATCATTTGCCCATTTCTCAAAATCCCCAATATAACTTGCTTTCATATTTAACTTCCCCCTTCGTTCTGTATCCAACTTATGTTTTACGAAACTGTTGTGTATTTAGCCGTATTTTAATAGTTTAAAAATGAATATAAATTCATTATAAAGGAAATTGCTATATTATGATAGAAAAATCAGAAATTTTAGTGTTTTATTCCCGAATCACCTATTTTCTTATAACTAACAGTCTATAAAAAAATCCCTTACACAATTGTGTAAGGGATTTTCATTGTACAATTAGTCAACGTAATGGTCAGAACCGAAGAAGTTACGGAACATTTGCACTGTTGTTGCACGGTTTAAAGATGCGATAGATGTTGTTAAAGGAATCCCTTTAGGACAAGCAGCTACACAGTTTTGAGAGTTACCGCAGTTAGCAAGACCGCCGTCACCCATAATTGCATTTAAACGTTCGTCCTTAATCATTGCACCTGTTGGGTGTGTGTTAAATAGACGTACTTGTGATAATGGTGCTGGCCCAATGAATGAAGCTTTTTCAGACACGTTTGGACACGCTTCCATACATACACCACAAGTCATACATTTAGATAATTCATAAGCCCATTGACGTTTACCTTCTGGCAAACGAGGACCTTCACCTAAATCATAAGTACCATCGATTGGTACCCATGCTTTTACTTTTTTCAGTGCGTTGAACATACGATCACGGTCTACTTGTAAGTCACGTACAACCGGGAAAGTTTTCATTGGTTCAAGGCGAACTGGTTCAGTCAATTGATCAATCAGTGTTGAACATGATTGACGTGGACGGCCATTGATTACCATTGAACATGCTCCACAAACTTCTTCAAGACAGTTCATGTCCCAAGAAACTGGTGTTGTTTTTTCACCAGTTTCTGTCACTGGATTTTTTTGAATCTCCATTAACACAGAAATAACGTTCATACCATGACGGTAAGGAACTTCGAATTTCTGCCAGTAGCCTTGGCCACCTTGTGTATCTTGACGTAAAATTTCAACTTTTACTTTTCTTCCAGTATTAGCTGCGATTTCCATAATTCTTAGTCTCCTTTCGCAGAGTAGTCACGTTTACGTGGTGGGATTAATGAAACGTCTACTTCTTGATATGTGATAACTGGCTCGCCCGTAGCTGGGTCGAATTTCGCCATAGTTGTTTTTAAGAAGTTTTCATCATCACGTTGCGGGAAGTCTGGTTTATAGTGCGCACCACGAGATTCATTACGAAGTAAAGCACCTTTTGTCATTACTTTCGCTAAGTAAAGCATGTTTTTCAACTGACGAGTAAAGTGAGCACCTTGGTTACTCCATTTTTGTGTATCGTTGATATTGATGTTTTCCCAACGTTTTTGGAATTCCCCAAGTTTTTTATATGTTTCTTCAAGTTGGTCGTTAAAGCGTACAACTGTCATTGTAGCTGTCATTAACTCACCAAGCTCTTTATGAAGAAGGTAAGCGTTTTCTGTGCCGTCCATTTTCATGATAGCATCCCACTTAGCTTGCTCTTCTTTAACACGTGCTTCGAAAATATCTTGAGATAAATCTTCAGCATGCTTTTTAAGATGTTTAACGTAATCAACTGCATTTGGACCTGCAACCATACCACCATAAATAGCAGATAATAATGAGTTTGCACCTAGACGGTTTGCACCATGTTGAGAATAATCACATTCACCTGCTGCAAATAGACCAGGAATTTCAGTCATTTGGTTGTAGTCAACCCATAATCCACCCATAGAATAGTGAACTGCTGGGAAAATTTTCATTGGTAATTTACGTGGGTCATCACCTACGAATTTTTCGTAGATTTCAATGATACCACCAAGTTTAACATCTAATTCGTGTGGATCTTTATGAGAAAGATCTAGGTATACCATGTTTTCGCCGTTGATACCAAGCTTTTGGTTTACACAAACGTCAAAAATTTCACGTGTTGCAATATCACGTGGTACTAAGTTACCGTATGCAGGGTATTTTTCTTCTAAGAAGTACCAAGGTTTACCGTCTTTATATGTCCAAATACGACCACCTTCACCACGAGCAGATTCTGACATTAGACGGTTTTTGTCATCTCCAGGAATCGCTGTTGGGTGAATTTGAATGAACTCACCATTCGCGTATGAAGCACCTTGTTGGTATACGATAGAAGCAGCAGAACCTGTGTTAATAACAGAGTTTGTTGTTTTACCGAAAATAATACCAGGGCCACCAGTCGCCATAATAACAGCGTCTGCACGGAATGATTTAATTTCTTCTGTACGCATATTTTGTGCTACGATACCGCGGCAAACGCCGTCATCATCGATAATTACACCAAGGAATTCCCAGTGCTCATATTTGTTAACTAATCCAGCTACTTCGTGAGAACGAACTTGCTCGTCCAACGCGTATAGTAATTGCTGACCAGTTGTTGCACCTGAGAATGCTGTACGGTGCATTAACGTACCACCGAAACGACGGAAGTCTAATAAACCTTCTGGCGTACGGTTGAACATTACACCCATACGGTCCATTAAGTGAATAATACCAGGGGCTGCATCACACATACCTTTAACAGGTGGTTGGTTCGCTAAGAAGTCCCCACCATATACTGTATCATCAAAGTGAATCCAAGGAGAATCCCCTTCACCTTTTGTATTTACGGCACCATTAATTCCGCCTTGCGCACATACAGAGTGTGAGCGTTTTACGGGAACTAATGAGAATAAATCAATTTCAGTACCAACTTCAGCTGCTTTAATCGTTGCCATCAGACCAGCTAAACCGCCGCCGACAACAATTATTTTGCTTTTCGCCATGATTATTTCTCACTCCTCTTAAAAAATTGCAAAGATTGCATGCACTTCTATAGTAGCTTTATTAAATTATACGAAAGCTAAAATAGCAGCCACACCAACTACACTTAGAATTACGAAAAGAACGTTTGTTACATAAGTAGCAATCTTTTGAGACTGAGGAGATTGTGTGATACCCCAGCTTACTAGGAATGCCCATAAGCCATTTGATAAATGGAAAGTTGCTGATATAATACCAACAATATAGAATCCAAGCATAAATGGATTACTTACGATATTTGCCATCATGTCGTAATCAACGTGTGTACCAAGCGCTTTTTGAATACGAGTTTGGAAAATATGCCATGCAATGAAAATTACTAAAAATACACCAGTGAAGCGTTGTAATGAGAACATCCAGTTACGGTATGTGCTAAAACGCCCTGTATTTGGTGTAGCAGTGAATGCGATGTACACACCATAAAATGCGTGGAACATTAATGGAATGTAGATGACAATCCACTCTACTAGGATAAGAAATGGAATCTTTTCCATTACTGCGGTAGCATCATTGTAACTTTCTGCTCCGCCTGTTGCTGTAAAGTTAATGAATAGGTGCATCGTTAAAAACAGACCTACTGGAATGATACCTAGTAGAGAATGTAAGCGACGCCATAAAAACTCTCGATCTTTCGACAAGACTGTTACCCCCCTTAGTACTTAAAATAGCACAACAAAAGAAGTCACCATTTTGTAAATGATACTCCATTGACTGTGTATTTCATCATGGTACAATATTATGACATGTTTATTGTACTCTCAAGTGCTACGAGCGTCAAGGTAACATAGAGTTTTTAATAGCCCTTATTATAGAAGCAATCTAGTACATAACGTGTCGTTTCTTCTCGAAAATTCTACCTTTACTTTATTGACGCTAAATTATAAGAAAATTCTAAGAAAGAAGGATTTCAATGTTAAATAATCCATCTAATACAATCTCACCATTTGGATATGAATTAATCCGTGATCATATACTATCTTCTATACTCGGTAAACATGAAGATGACGTACTTTATTGGGCTGGAAAAGAGCTTGCACGGAAGTTCCCTTGTAAAAGTCAAGAAGAACTTATCGCATTTTTCGCGGATGCGTGCTGGGGTACTCTTGAATTGACAAAGGAGTCTAAAGATGGACGCATTTTCCATTTAACAAATGAACCAACACTTTTGCAAATTCATAATCGAAGCTTCAGACTAGAAGCAGGGTTTATTGCTGAACAAATCCAACAAGCAAAAGGATACTTAACGGAATGTTATGATGAGAAGCGCGAAAAGCACCAGTTCGTCATGTTTACAGTTAAATGGGATGTTAAAGAGCGTATTATGAATACAATTCAAAATGGATAAGCTAGTAAAGCATTGCGATTTTGTTAGAAAAGCAATCCTTTCTGAGTATCGACAAAAGGCAACATGAAGTAACTCTTGATGCCTTTTGTCATTTTTTTATCCTTTTTTAGTAATCAATTGGAATATTCCTACCGCTTCGTTTAGTGAATTGGAGCGAAGGACGGACGACTCCTGCTCAGAACGCACAGAACGCAAGACGTAACAAACCGCACGCTAGCAAGGGTTACAGCTTACGTATGTGCCCGCAGAAAGCGTCCGCCCGTAGCGCAAATCAACCGCAGTAGTCATCTGCATTTATTTTATAGAAGACTAACTTTTGAATTTGTGGTCATAAAATAGAATTTATTTAGCAATGGGATTAGGTGATTGGAGCGAAGGACGGACGACTCCAGCTGGAACGCACAGAACGTAAGACGTAACAAACCGCGCGTTAGCGAGGGTTACGGCTTACGTATGTGCCCGCGGAAAGCGTACGCCCGTAGCGCAAATCAACCGCAGTAGTCATCTGTACTTATTTTATAGAAGACTAACTTTTGGATTCGTGGTCATAAAATAGAATTTATTTAGCAATGTGATTAGGTGATTGGAGCGAAGGGTGGACGACTCCAGCGGGAACGCACGGAACGTAAGACGTAACAAACCGCGCGTTAGCGAGGGTTACGGCTTACGTATGTGCCCGCGGAAAGCGTACGCCCGTAGCGAACTTCTACCTTTTAGTTTACGGGAATCTCTTCTGCTAAATTAAACTCCTCATGTAATGCGTTTGCAGCACGGATCATTTCGTCCTGTGGTACAACAACAGAAACTTTAATTTCAGAAGTACTGACCATTTTTACTGCAATATCCTCGCGGCGTAAACGGTCAAACATTCGTGCAGCAACGCCAGGATTTGATGCCATGCCTGATCCTATAATTGAAACTTTCGCTAAGCCAATTTCAAAATCTGCAAAGCTAAAACCAAGTGACAATTTACTATCCTCTAGTACACGTAAAGCATCAGCAAACTCTTCTTTTAAAATTGTAAAAGATACTGATGGTCTCACACCTTCTATAATAGCTTGCACAATAATATCAACATTAATGCGATTGTCTGCAAGTATAGCAAACATATCTGCTAACGATGCAGTTGAGTATGTATCATAACCGATTGTTAGGCGAATGGTATCAGACTCATAAGCAACACCACGTACAATTAAATTTTTCTCCATTTCAACTTCCTCCTTCAATAAAGTACCTTCTGTATCTACTACACTTGAACGAATAATGACTGGGATTTGAAACTTTTTTGCGAGCTCCACTGCACGTGGATGTAAAATATGTGAACCTAAATGTGATAGTTCAAGCATTTCATCATATGAAATCTCCTTTAACTTTCTTGCTTTTTCAATATGACGAGGATCTGCTGTATAAACTCCATCCACATTTGTATAAATGTCAACACGTTCCGCTTCTAATGCGGCTGCAATGGCTACTGCTGTGGTTTCGGCTCCACCCTTACCAAGTGTTGTTATATTGTGTGCACTATTAATGCCTTGCTCCCCCGCAACAACGACAATTTGTCCTTGTATCAAATGTTCTTTCATACGGCTCACATCGATATGGTCGATACGTGCATTAAAATGTTTCGCATCTGTATGCACACCAGCCTGCCAACCAGTCAATGAAACTGCATCATAGCCTTCCTCTTGTAAAGCAATTGCAAAAAGGGCACTTGCTAATTGTGAGGTCGTTGATAGTAGTACATCCATCTCACGTTTAGAAGCATCGTCTGATAAATCACGTCCCATCTTCGCTAAGTCTTTAGCTGTGCGACCCATTGCTGCAGTCACCACTACTACTTCATAGCCAAGCTCTTTTTTGGCTATCGCTATTTTAGCGACCTCTCGAATCTGCTCAGTTGAAGCTATTGCAGGTCCGCCAAATTTCAATACAATACTCGCCATTTTCATCATTCTCCTTTTATCAATTCGTCTCTAGAACAGCAAAAAGGCAGCCCTCACATAACGTGAAAGCTGCCTGCAACATGTACAATAAAAAGCTTGCGCATGTGTGATAGCTCTCCGAAACGTAAAGATTCGACAGTCTTACATCTATTAAATGCAAAACCAGCAAAGTATCGGAAACAACGATACTTCACTTCGGCAAGCTCCCCTTTCACAAATTGTCACTGGATTTGTCCATCCTTCAATGTGCTACTATTGAATCTTGCACCTCTATCATCACTTAAAATAGTGAATTTATTAATTTTCCCTTTATGAAAATACTTCCTTTTTATGCATTGCTCACATAAACATTCATACAAGGTGTAATAGAACAAGATAGTGTTTTCACTTCTTTGTTCTATGACAACCTTAGCATATGTCTAATCCTTTGACAATGTCTGTTGTTGAAAATAATTGTAAATACTGTTCGCTAAGTTCGCAGGTATTCCCGCTTCTTGAAGTGCAAGCTCACTTGCCTCACGAATCTTTTTAACAGAGCCGAAATGCTTCAATAATTGTTGCTTGCGCTTTGGACCAACACCTTCAATTCCATCTAGAACAGATTGAATAGCATTTTTCTCATGCTGTTGGCGTAAAAATGTAATGGCAAAACGGTGTACTTCGTCCTGAATACGCTGTAGTAAATAAAACCCGTCACTTGTCCGCTTTAATGCAATGACATCGGGCGGATCTCCAAATAAAAGCTGTGATGTATTATGCTTTTCATCTTTTGCTAAGCCCGCAATTGGGATAACAAGACCAAGCTCATCCTCTAACACTTCTCGCGCTACTTCCATCTGTCCTTTACCGCCATCTATTAGAACTAAATCAGGCAATGGCAATCCTTCTTTCAATACACGCGTGTAACGGCGACGTATCACTTCTTGCATTGCTCCGTAATCGTCATGTTTAGCGGCTGTGCGTGTCTTGTATTTACGATATTCCTTCTTTGCAGGTTTACCATCAATAAACACAACCATTGCTGATACCGCATCAGCACCATGCATATGACTATTATCAAATGCTTCAATGCGAAGAGGTGCTGAAATCCCCATTGCTTCACCCAATGCCTCGCAAGCACCAATTGTTCGCTCTTCCTGTCGCTCAATTAGCTGGAATTTTGCCGCCACAGCAATTTCTGCATTTTTCATGGCCAAATCTACTAGTTCCTTTTTTTGTCCTCGCTTCGGCGTTAGCACTTTAACCTCTAATAATTCCGTTAAAATTGCTGCATCAATTGACTGAGGAATAAAAATTTCCTTAGGCTTAATATGCTCAGGCTTTTCATAAAAGCGGCCAACAAATGTTAAAAATTCTTCCTCAACATCCTGATAAATAGGGAAGATAGAAACATCGCGTTCAATCAACTTACCTTGACGAACGAAAAAGACTTGCACACACATCCAGCCCTTTTCAACTGCATAACCGAATACATCGCGATTCGTAGTATCACTGGACACAATTTTTTGCTTTTGCATAACCGTTTCAATATGTGCAATTTGATCGCGGAACTCTTTCGCTCGCTCAAATTCTAGTTGCTCAGCTGCAGCCAACATTTTCGCTTCAAGCTCTTTTTTTACTGTCTCTACTCCACCATTTAAGAACTTCGTCATATCTTCAATCATATCGTGATATACTTGTGCATCAATTTCTTTTACACACGGCGCTAAGCATTGTCCCATATGATAATACAAGCAAACTTTTGAAGGTAATTGTACACATTTTCGAAGTGGGTATAGTCTATCAAGCAGCTTTTTTGTCTCACTTGCTGCATACGCATTTGGATAAGGGCCAAAGTATTTTGCTTTATCTTTTTTTACTTTCCGTGTTGTAATAAGCCGTGGATATTTTTCATTCGTAATTTTTATATACGGATACGTTTTATCATCCGTTAGCATGATATTGTATTTAGGATCGTGTAGTTTAATAAGGTTCAACTCTAAAATGAGTGCCTCTAAATTAGAAGAAGTCACAATGTACTCAAAATCCTCAATCTCACCAACAAGGCGCTGAGTTTTTCCTTCATGCGTTCCTGTAAAATACGAGCGTACTCGGTTTTTAAGCACCTTTGCCTTACCTACATAAATAATTGTCCCTTGTCGATCCTTCATCAAATAGCAGCCAGGCTGATCTGGTAAAATATCAAGCTTTCGTTTAATTAAATCATTCATCGCCTACCTGCCCCCCTTTTTGATGTCTTAATAATAACCGCCATTCCATTACCATTCTCTTATTGCCTTTCATCGTTACAAAAAACAAGAAAATTTATTGAAAAACGAGCGTTTATTGATTTTCCTCTATCTATTATATAACGAAAAAAAGCCAAGCACATCTAAAGATGGCTCAGCTCTTTATTTTACGAATTAAGCATGTTTAGCGATGAAAGCTTCTAATGCTTCTTTTGGTTGGAAACCAACAGTTTTGTCTACTAATTCACCGTTTTTGAATAAAAGCAATGAAGGGATAGACATGATTTGGTATTGTGCTGCAGTACCTTGGTTGTTATCCACATCTACTTTTACGATTTTAGCCGCACTACCTGCAGCGTCCATTTCTTCAAGAACTGGTCCAATCATTTTACATGGTCCACACCAAGCAGCCCAAAAGTCGACTAATACTAAGCCTTCTTTAATATCATCTTGAAACGTTGCATCTGTTGCATGTACAATTGCCATTTGAAATCCTCCTTAAATCTTACTATGGTTGTAGTATAGCATGGATAAAATAGCTTGAGCGAACAATCTGCCTGCAATGTATATTTTATGAAAAAAGTGTCAAGAAAATAAATAACGCCAATTAATTCACTTGATGTCGGCCTTTAAATACATACGTTAACGTAATAAAAATGTAAATTGCTAACGTAATTCCTGTCACGATAATAGAGGTTGTAAAAATAATCCCAATGAGTATGGCACTTAACGCAATAATAGCAATCCACGTTGTATATGGAAACCATTTAACTTCATATGCGCTTGTGTTTTCTGATTGTTTTTTTCGTGATTTTAAATGAGCAATCGCAATAATTAACCAAATAAATAATACTGTATAGCCAAGCGATCCCATTAAGAAATCGAAAGTCTTGCTTCCAGCATATAAAGAAAAGATTACACCTAAATATAAAGCTAACGTACACATTAAAATAGCATATACAGGAACTTTTCGTTTAGATAAATGCGCAAAGATTTTAGGAACACGACCGTCTACAGCTTGTGTATACAGCACGCGAGATGATCCATAAAGCCCGGAATTCATTGAAGAAATAATAGCAAGTAAAACAACAGCATTCATAATATGGTCTGCACCTGGAATTCCGATCATTTTAAATACCATTACAAATGGACTTTCAGGGACACCATTTACTTCATTCCAAGGAATCAAGCTTACGATAATAAAGAACGGAAGTAGATAGAACGTAACGATACGGACTAATGTACTGCGAACAGCTTTTGGTACTACTTTTTCAGGATTTTTTGTTTCAGCTAATGTAATCCCAATGATTTCTGTTCCACCATAAGAATAAATGACGACAAGCATTGCAGCTATTAACCCCGTTGATCCGTTAGGGAAAAAGCCTCCGTGTTCAGTTAAGTTAGAAAAACCAACTGCTGTATGATTTCCAAACGTACCAAACAATAAAATAAGTCCTGCAATAATAAATACAATAATAACAGTGATTTTAATCATGGCTAGCCAGTATTCTGTTTCTGCAAATAGTTTTACGGATAACAGGTTAACGGCTGTCACTAATATTGAAACAGATAGAGCAAGTATCCAAATCGGATATTGAGGTAGCCAATATTGAATAAAAATAGCAGCCACTACTGATTCTGCTGTAATATTTAAAACCCACATTTTCCAATAGATCCAATCAAGGAAATATGCAGGGTATTTTCCTAACACCGACTCAACTAAATCCCTGAACGTTCTTGCTTCTTTATTTCGAACAGCCATTTCGGCTAAACCTTGCATGACAAATAATAAAATAATGCCTCCTACTAAGTACGCAATAAGCACAGACGGCCCTGCCATATCAATGGCTGCACTACTTCCTTTAAATAATCCAGCACCAATGGCACCACCTAACGCCATCATTGTAATATGGCGCGAGGTCATAGTTCGTTTTAATTGTTGATTGTTGTTTTCCACTTTCTTACCTCCTAAAATCAAAAAAGGCATACCGTCTGTTCCTTCATAATCAAATGAAAGAAGAGACGATATGCCATAAGCAACCGCGGTACCACTCTAATTGGTCCAATAAGAACCCAACTTAAAAACCTTGTAACGAAGGTTAATCGTCAAACAAATAGAATAATCCGACAATTCTATTTATCTTACCACTCCTAGGCAAGTTCAAAGTCTTATTGGACTGCGTTGCACCAACCCGCAGCTCTCTTTACCGAATAATGAGCTTTTACTACTCCTAATCTTTGCGTTTCAAAACAATATTATTGAAAAATTAATGATTATTCACCACTATAATGTTTACTGTTAGTTATGTCAATATTTTATTTTACGATAATTTTCAAATAATGCCTTTCGCTAGATTCATCCATACAAAAAGCAGGAAGGATTAATCCTTCCTGCTTCTGTTTGTTATGCGTTTACTTTTAATGCTTTAAATTCTTCGATTAGAAGCGGAATCACTTCAAATAAATCGCCTACAATACCGTAGTCTGCTACTTTGAAGATATTTGCTTCAGGATCTTTATTAATCGCTACAATTACTTTAGAGTTAGACATACCTGCTAAATGTTGAATTGCACCTGAAATACCTGCTGCGATGTATAGGTCTGGTGTAACAACCTTCCCTGTTTGACCGATTTGTAAAGAATAATCACAGTACTCAGCATCACATGCACCACGAGATGCACCAACTGCACCGCCAAGTAAATCAGCTAATTCCTTTAATGGTTCAAAGCCTTCCTCTGATTTAACACCACGACCACCAGCTACAACTACTTTTGCTTCTGAAAGATCTACACCTTCTGAAGATTTACGTACAACCTCTTTAATGATTGAACGTAAGTTTGTAATATCTACAGTGACAGAAGATACATCACCTGATTTACCCGCAGCTTTTTCTAAAGGTGCAATATTGTTCGGGCGAATTGAAGCTAACACAATGCCCTCTTTTACTTTTACCTTTTCAAAAGCTTTACCAGAGAAGATTGGACGAATGAATACTACATCGTCACCAGCACCTTCAATCGACGTTACGTCAGAAACAAGACCTGCTTGTAATTTACTCGCAATTTTTGGAGATAAATCTTTACCATTTGCAGTATGACCAAACACAATGCCCGTTGGCTGTTCTTGCTCGATAACAGCTAATAAAGCTTGTCCATAGCCATCTGATGTATATTGTTTTAAATGTGGATGTTCCACCGTCACAACACGATCTGCACCATACTCGAATAATGGACCTGTTAATCCTGCAACCGCGTCCCCTAAAAGTACGCCAACAACCTCGCCACCATCAGCGATTTGTTTTGCTGCTGCAATTGCCTCGAAAGATACATTACGTAAGCTTCCTTCACGAACTTCACCTAATACTAATACTTTTTTTGACATAGTATATTCCCTCCGTTACCCTTTAAGATTCGATTTGCGCTAACACTTAAACAACTTTCGCTTCTGAATGAAGTAGGTTGACTAGCTCTTTTGCTTGCTCAGAAAGTTCGCCTTGTAAAATACGACCTGCTGCTTTTTGAGCTGGTAAGTAAATGTCGACTGTTTCTACTTTTACTTCAACATCATCTTCATCGATATCTAAATCATCTAATTCAAGCTCTGCAAGCGGTTTCTTCTTCGCTTTCATAATGCCTGGTAAAGATGGGTAACGTGGCTCATTTAGACCTTGTTGAGCAGTTACTAAAAGTGGTAAAGACGTTTCAATCACTTCTGAATCACCCTCGATATCGCGCACGATTTTTGCAGATGTGCCATCGATTTCAAGGTTTGTAATTGTTGTAACATAGTTGATGCCTAATAAATCTGCAACACGTGGACCTACTTGACCTGAACCACCGTCAATAGCCACATTTCCTGTTAAAATCAAGTCAGCATCTTTATCTTTTAAGTACTCAGCTAAAATGAATGCAGCTGCATTTTGATCTAATTCATCTAAATCATCTTCTGTATTAATAAGAACCGCTTCATCTGCACCCATTGCTAATGCTGTACGCAATTGCTTTTCTGCATCCTCGCCACCGATTGTAACAACTGTTACTTTACCACCAGCTGCATCACGAACTTGAATTGCTTCTTCAATTGCATACTCATCATAAGGATTAATAATGAATTCAGCGCCGTCCTCTTGGATTTTACCACCCGACACAACGATTTTTTCTTCTGTATCAAACGTACGTTTAATTAATGCAAAAATGTTCATATTTCATACCCCCTGCAACGTTTTTTAAATTCCCAAGTAAACTTGTAAATATTATATATTTTCAGAGTTGATAAACTCCCCTTAAGTGGTTAACAACACTGATGGAAAACTATTTGCCAGTAAACACAGGCTCGCGTTTTTCAATAAATGCTTGAATTCCTTCTTTAGCATCTTCTGATACAAATACTGTACCAAATGATTTAGCTTCTGCTTGAATACCTTCATAAAATGAAGCATGTTTCGCATATTGTAATGCTTGAATCGCTTCTTTTAATGCAATTGGACTCTTCTTCGCAATCTTTTTCGCTACCTTTAGTGTTTCATCAAGTAATACTTCATCTGTAAAAGCACGGTTTGCTAGTCCCCATTGCACTGCTTCTGTACCGGAAATAGGATCACTTGTAAACATCATTTCTGCTGCTTTAGCTACCCCAACATAACGTGGTAAACGTTGTGTGCCACCGAAACCTGGAATAAGACCTAGTTGTAGTTCAGGCAATCCTAATTTCGCAGATTCTGTTACAAAGCGCAAATGACAGCTCATAGCTAATTCTAGACCACCGCCAAGTGCGGCACCATGAATTGCAGCGATTACTGGCTTAGGGAACGACTCAACGCGTTCAAATACTTGTTGACCATGACCTGCAAGCTTCGTAAACTCTTCCCCAGAGTCAACTTCTGTAAATTCTTTAATATCTGCACCTGCTGAGAAGAAACGGCCTTCGCCATGAAGTACAAGGACACGTACTGCGTCATCGTTTTCTACGGCATCTAGCACAGCATTTACTTCTGCAATGATTCCGCGAGATAATGCGTTTGCTGGAGGACGTGCAATCGTAATAATCGCTACTCCATCTTCTACTTTCCAACTTAGAAATTCCATTTCTCCACATCCTTTTAAGCTTTAATGCCGTTCAGGATTAATGCCTGAACTTTCGGAACCTGTTCTATCAAATCATATCGATAGTCATTCATAACCCAAGACGTAATAGTTTCGTCAATTGTTCCAAATACCATTTGACGCGCTAAGCGAACGTCCATCGTTTGATTGAACTCACCAGAAACCATACCTTCAATTAAAATTTGATCAAGCAGTTGTAAATAATCTCTTAATACACCATTGATCTTTTGTCGCAAATCTTTATTTGATTGTCGAAGTTCTAATTGTGTAACGGTCGCAAGTGATCGATCTGTAGCTAGAACACTAAAATGATTTTCAATCATCCGTGAAAGTTTGTCTTTCGACGTACTCCCATTTTCTATTATATCTTGTAATGACTCTACAAAAACAGCCATTTTTTCATTAAAGACAGAAATTAATATATCTTCTTTATTTTTAAAATATAAATAGATTGTTCCATCGGCTACTCCTGCTTGTTTTGCAATCTTCGATACTTGCGCTTGGTGATAACCATTTTCTGCAATAACGAAAACAGCTGCATCAATAATTTGCTTATATTTTGGCTTATCTCGCTTCATTTTTAAATCACCACCTACAAAAAACATACGCACACCTAATTATATTTTGTGACATAATTGACTAATCGTTAAAATAAATAATTTGCCAATATGTGACACACTGTGTAATTCTAAACGCTGAAGTTTCGAAACAAATTTTTGAACCGGTTCTTCATGATTAACATGGCGTGGTTTTAAAGAAACAAAAAAATATGAAAATATGAATGGTTATTCATTCATATTTTCATATTATATTTTACATTGGCGCTTGTCAATACTTTACCACGTAGTTATTTTGCTTCTTTATTCGCCATTTTTGTTTTTTCTTCTTCCACTAAAGTACGACGTAGAATTTTTCCGACTGCTGTTTTTGGTAACTCATCTCGGAATTCATAAAAGCGTGGCACTTTAAAAGCAGCTAAGTGCTGACGACAGTATTTATTTAATTCGTCTTCAGTAATCGAATATCCTTCTTTTACAACAATATAAGCTTTTACTGTTTCTCCTCGATACGGATCTGGAATGCCTGCTACTACGCATTCTTGAATTTCTTCCCGCTCATATAATACTTCTTCGACTTCACGAGGATAAATATTAAAGCCACCCGCTATAATTAAATCTTTCTTCCGGTCAACTACATAGAAGAAACCTTTTTCATCCATATACCCAAGATCACCCGTTAAGAACCAACCATCTGCAAAAGTCGCAGCTGTATCCTCTGGACGATTCCAATAGCCCTTCATCACTTGCGGACCTTTAACAGCAATTTCGCCTACTTCACCAACAGCAAGTTGTTCAGTATCCCCTGTACGTAAAATGACAGAATCCGTATTCGGCCATGGTAAACCTACTGAACCTATGACACGGTTACCCCAAATTGGTGTTGCATGCGTTACTGGAGAGGTTTCGGTTAACCCATAACCTTCGACAAGCTTCCCACCTGTTACTGCCTCAAATCGCTCCTGTACTTCTACAGGCAATGAAGCCGAGCCACTTAGGCATGCTTTAATAGACGATAAATCATATTTCGCAATATCCGGATGATTTAATAAACCAATATATAATGTCGGAGCACCAGGGAACAATGTTGGCTTTTGCTTATCAATCGTTTTCAAAGCTGTTTCTGCATCAAACTTCGGTAATAGCACCATTCTATTTTGAGTGAACACCGATAGTAGCATGACTGTTGTCATCCCATAAACATGGAAAAATGGAAGCACACCCATAATCGTTTCCTCGCCGTGGACACATTTATACATCCAGGCGTCACACATTGTCGTATTGGCAATTAAGTTTTTATGCGTTAACATAACACCTTTCGGATACCCTGTCGTCCCGCCTGTATACTGAAGTAATGCAAGATCTTCTTCGAAATCAAATGGCATTTCAATCATTTTTACAGGTGAGGACTTCATAATTTCTGTAAATAAATGATTTTGCCCGCTATGCTCAACTTTCACACTAAAGCCGTACTGCTTTTTTTGAATAAATGGATATACTAAGTTTTTTGGGAATGGTAAGTAGTCTTTGATCGCTGTTACAATGACATTTTCAAGCGCTGTTTCTTTCATGATTTTCATCACGCGCGGATATAAAATATCCATTACTAAAATGACCTTCGCACCTGAATCCGTCAATTGATATTGCAATTCACGTTCAGTATAAAGTGGATTTGTTTGTACTACGACCGCTCCAGCATACATCGCCCCATAGTAAGCGATTACACTTTGTGGCGTGTTTGGTAACATAATTGCCACCCGATCTCCCTTTTCTACACCAAGTGCTTGTAAATAGTTCGCGAACTTAAGTGCAGACTCATATAACTCGGTGTACGTCAAATCCTTACCCATAAAATGAATTGCCACTTTAGATGGTTTCTTTTTATAGGCACGTGTTAAAAACTCTTGCACAGGAATTTCCTCAAACGTTAAAGACGGTGGTATTTCTTCAGGATAATTTGCTAGCCATGGTTTTGCTGTCATACGTCCTCTCCCCTTTGTCCCAAACTTTGTAAATTCTTAATTTAATTATAATGAAAAAGAAATGTACTTTCAAACACAAAATAGAAAATAAATGTATTTTCGATTAATTATTATGCGTTTTACAACATTTATATAACTACCACATAAAGGTTTAAAGTCGACTCCCCTTATGAATGTTCATTCATTGTTTCGTTTTTTATACAATTGATGCGCTCCCTATTTCTATATTAAAAAAATAATTTTCTTCAAAAGTATTTCTATCATTTTGTAAAGAAAATAGATTTTCTCTATTAGTGCTTCACGTTTTCGATACAAAAAAACTGTAGAGAACCTTGAATTCCAAGTTTCTCTACAGCTAGACATTCCCTCATATTATTGAGGCTACATTAAAAAATTATACGGTAAACATATAGTAAATACCGACTGCCAAAAATGCGATGCAGACTATGATTAGAACTTTCGCTAATTTTTCCATCTCATAACACTCCTATGCAATACTTGCCCCAATAACGAACGATAGACCGACTGAAATCGTAAAGGAAATAAAGCCTACTGAGCGATTATCATTGGCAATTTCCTGATCCACGTTAAAGCGTGGCGTCATAAATTCAAATAAGAAATAGGCCACAATTAGTAACGTAAAACCAAATAGTCCCCACCCAATCATTTCACTCAGTGTACTATGGCGAGCAATCGAATAACGGAAAATATTGCAAATCCCTAATATTTTACCGCCGGTTGCAAGCGCAACAGCTACATTACCATTTTTTATTTCTTCCCAATTTTTATATTTCGTAACGACTTCGAACAATGCCATCGAGACGACTAAACATAACACAACAACACTAAAATATCCTGCCGTTTCGATAATTGGATATCGCCAAAAGCTAGAATTTAGCATTTTCTCCGTCCCCTTTACAGCTTATTTCAATTCCACAACAGTAACGCCAAATCCACCTTCGCCTGTTTCTCCAAAACGGAAGGATTTCACCCGTTTATGTTTTTTCAGGTAACTTTGTATGCCCTGACGCAATGCCCCTGTCCCAACGCCGTGAATAATCGACACTCGACCATAGTTTGAAAGCAGCGCATCGTCTATATATTTTTCAGTGCGAATAATCGCATCCTCATAGCGCTCCCCACGTAAATCTAACTCTAATTTCACATGGCTATCTCGATTTTTCACACCAGAAACTCGTTGTACAGGCTCTTTCTCAGGTTTAATGTATTCTATATCTGTATCGGCAATTTTCATCTTTAAAATGCCCATTTGTACAACCCATTCAGCATCAGATACTTTTTCAAGTAAAGTACCTCGTTGACCATAGCTTAACACCTTTACCTCATCACCGACAACCAAGTTTTGTGCACGCGCCTTAACTTGCGCTGCTTTTTTCAATACTTTGTTATGCTCAAGTGGTGTCGCTTCTTCTAAACGTTTACGTGCCTCAATAAGCTCATGCTCTTTCACTACTTGATTAGCATTTTTACGCATTTCGCGCAGCTCTGTAATAATTGTTTCTGCTTCTCTTTTTGCATCATCCACAATTTTACGTGCTTTTTCTTTCGCTTTTTTATCGAGTGCTTCTTTGCGATCTTCATATGCTTGAAGCTTGTCTTGTAGCTCTTTGCGAAGTGCCTCAGACTCTAATAGTAAGTCATGGGAGCGCTCGGCATCGTCCTCTGATTGGCGTCTCGTTTCTTCTAAGGAAGCAATCATAGACTCCACCTCATGACGGTCCGTACCTGTGAAGCTTTTAGCACGATCGATAATGGACTCTGGTAAGCCAAGACGACTAGAAATTTCAAATGCATTAGAACGACCAGGCACACCAATGAGTAAGCGATATGTCGGACTTAAAGTTTCAATATCGAATTCTACGCTTGCATTGGCAACACCAGGACGATTATAACCATATGCTTTTAATTCAGGATAGTGCGTCGTTGCCATGACACGTGCGCCGCGACCATGCACTTCATCCAAAATCGAAATAGCTAAGGCAGCACCTTCTTGTGGATCTGTTCCTGCACCTAATTCGTCAAATAACACGAGTGATTCGTGATCAAACTGCTTTAAAATGTCGACAATGTTTACCATATGAGATGAAAATGTAGAAAGCGATTGTTCAATTGATTGTTCATCACCGATATCAGCAAAAAGCTGCTCAAATACTGCTAGCTCTGAACCATCTAATGCTGGCACTGGTAAGCCTGCCTGCGCCATTAACGTACAAAGACCTACTGTTTTTAACGTAACGGTCTTACCACCAGTGTTTGGTCCTGTAATTACAATTGCTGTAATGTCTCTCCCGAATTCGATGTCATTAGCAACCGCAGTTTCAATAGGTAAAAGTGGATGACGCGCTCGTACAAGTCGGATATAACCGTCCTTGTTCATTTTTGGCATCGTGCATTTATTGGCTTGGCCGTATTTGCCCTTTGCTAAAATGACATCAATTTCACCTAATATTTTCACTAAGTTAAATAAATCTGGTGCAACTTCCTCCACCATCGCACTTAAAGCAAGCAAAATACGATCAATCTCCGTCTGCTCTTTCATTTTAAGTCGGTGTATTTCATTATTTGCTTGTACAACTGAATCTGGTTCGATAAATAATGTTTGGCCAGATGATGATTGATCATGCACAATTCCACCATAATGATGACGATATTCTTGTTTAACTGGAATTACATATCGGTCGTTACGAATCGTAACAATGGCATCTGAAAGCATTTTTGACGCATTACTACCTCGAGTTAAGCTTTCTAGTTTCGAACGCACTTTAGCCTCTTCAGCACGCAGAGATTGACGGATAGATCGTAATGTTTGGCTTGCTGAATCTAAAACAGCGCCGTTATCGTCAATACAGTTATTTATTTCATGCTGTAATCCCGTTAGTACAGGCATCATTTCTTTTTTAGTAATGAAATGAGGAATTTCAATAATTTCTTCGGACTCTAAATCCTCAAGGAAATTGCGAAGAATACGACTAGCTCGAATCGTACTTGATACTTCCATTAATTCCATCGCTGAAAGCATCCCGCCGATTTGGGCACGTCTTGCAGCAGGTCGAACATCGAAAATTCCACCCATTGGCACATTACCTTTTACACGTAAAATGGATAGCCCTTCATCCATCTCTTCTAACAACTGAACTACTTTTTCATAGTCTGTTTGTGGTACAAGCTCATCAATGGCTGATTTGCCGATTGAAGAAGTACAGTATGTAGCCACTTGTTGACGTACCTTATCATATTCTAGTGTTTTCAATGCGCGGTTTGCGATCACTGAGAACACCTCCTCAACCTATTTATTTCGTCGAATGAACGCCTCAAACTGTTCACGCGTCCATGTGTTGACAATCATATCTTTTTTCAGCCATGCCTTATTTGCATAGCGCACACCTATATCCATAAAACGTAAATGAGCGGTATCATGAGCATCGGTATTTATCGCTACAGGGACACCTGCTGCAACAGCCATTTCTAAGTGCTCAACACATAAATCTAAACGATATGGATTTGCGTTTAACTCTAAAATTTTACCATATTCCTTCGCCCATTCAATTAGCTGTGCTATATCTGGATTATAACCTGCACGATCCTCAATAATGCGACCTGTTGGATGGGCAATCATATGAACATACGGATTTTGCATTGCCGTGTGCAAACGCGCCATAATTTTATCCTGTGATTGTGTAAAACTCGAGTGAATAGAGGCTATTACGAAATCTAAATTTTTTAGTACTTCGTCATCAAAATCTAACGAACCATCCGGTAAAATATCCATCTCTGTTCCCGCATATAAATAAAAGTCTGGATGTGCTTCGTTAAATGCATCAATCTCCACTCGTTGCTTCTCTAAACGTGCAGGTGTTAAACCATTCGCCACTTTTAAATACTGTGAGTGATCGGTAATAACGCCATAGTGATAACTACGTGACATTAATGCATCTCCCATTTCGGCAACGGAGTATGCACCATCTGACCATGTCGTATGCATATGCAAATCTGCCACAATATCCTCTAGCTTTACTAAATCCTTTACTTCACTTTGGCGATCAAACTCAGTCGACCCCGTTCGTAAGCTAGGTGGAATAAATGGCATATCAAAATGTTCAAAAAATGCCGCCTCATCCTCAAATGTCAGTACTGAGCCATCTGCTTGCTCTACACCATATTCACTAATTTTCTCCCCACGTGCTTTTGCAAGTTGACGCATACGAACATTATGATCTTTTGAACCAGTAAAATGGTGCAAGGCTGTTGCATACTCAACATCCTTCACTAATCGAAAATCAACACTTATCGGTTCATCTAAATCTAAAATAACTGAAATCTTTGTATCACCTGCAGCTACGACTTCCTGAATTGCAAGTTCACTCAATAACTTTTCACGGACTACCTCAACCGCTTCAGTTACAACGATAAAATCAATATCTTTACTCGTTTCTGAGGCACGACGGAAGCTTCCAGCTACTGAAAAACGTGCCACTTCCTCCATACTACCGAGAAGTGCTTCAATTTGTAAAACAACAGGCTCTAGCAGCCAAATTGGCAAACGTTCCGAACGATTGGCAAAGTTAGCAAGCTCCTTTAAAATTTTTTCTTCAGTTTTCGCTGCAAAGCCCGCTAGCTCGCGCACTTTACCAGCCTCACATGCAGCCTGTAAGCTTTCTGCAGAGTCAATGCCTAACTCTTGGTGAAGCTTGGCAATTTTTTTGCCGCCTAAACCTGGCAACTTCAATAGTGGCAGTAAGCCTTTTGGCACGATATCTTGTAATTCTTTTAAGAGACTTGATTCTCCTGTCTCAATTAGGTCTTCAATAACAGCAGCTGTGCCTTTACCGATTCCCTTAAGCTTTGTCACATCTTCCATTTCACTTAGGGAGCGTTCGTCTCCTTCAAGTGCAGCAGCGGCCTTTCGGAAGGCGGATACCTTAAACGGATTTTCACCTTGTAACTCCATATATAATGCAATTTTCTCTAGTGTACGAATAATTGTTTTTTTGTTCATTTAGAATTCCTCCTATCGTAAAAACACTTCCCTCTAGTCCGAGAGAAGTGCATCGATTACTATTGCCTATTCATTACGGCTCTGCGCACAAAATAGCTGTGCCCTTAACAGCAACTTCGCCATTTAAGCGGATTTCTACGGACAAACAAGTGAACACCACATTCAGTTTTCCATGCGTAGACGCCAAATTTTATGAAGCATGGAGATAAATATACCACCAATTTTGGAACATCTTTGTAATAATCGGCGTATGCTCCAAAATGAGGCCTGATAAGAACGACTTCGACATTAAATTTTGCACCAAATCAATCGGTACTAATGCCAAAACATACAACACAATAAACAAAATTAAATAATTTTCAATCATGCCAAGCAGTGCACCAAGCCAACGGTTTACTGTATTAAGCACCGGTAGATAGGCAATAAAATCAAAAATAGATGCCACAATTTGCATTGTAATTTTCACAGCAAAGAATATAACCGCAAATGCAATAACACGGTAAAACGTGCGGTCTAAATCTAAGCTGTCAATGACAACCCCGAGGCTTCCCGAATCCGTAACACCTGGATATGGCACCCAAAACACAAATTTCTGTGCTAATGGCTTATAATAAATATACGCAACAATTAGGGCAACGACAAAGCTGACAATATGCATCATTTGTACAATGAAGCCACGTTTTGCCCCCACTAGTAGTCCAACTAATAGAACTACTAATATGATTAAATCTAGCATTCACTTCAACCCTTTAATTTTTTCAATTCTTCTTCTAGTAATTCTATTTGCTCTTTTAAGAGTAAATAATCGTGCACCGTATTTACAGCTGTAAGGACGGCAAGCTTTGTGCTATCAAGTGAGGGATTATGTAAATTCATTTCGCGCATACGGTCATCAACAATAGAAGCGACAAGTCGCATGTGTCCAATGGATTCGGAGCCGACCATTTTATATGTATGACCATATATTTCCACAGAAATTTTATTCTTTTCTTGATTTTCCATAGTCGCACCCTCCAATAAAATCATTTTGCTCACGATTTTGACAGTAATGAGCAACGTCCACACAAAAAAGCTATATATTATCATAACATGAAAGGTATAAAATTGTGAACAATGAGGATAGAAAGGAACGGTTAAATGTCAAATATTGTACTTTTAATTTCAACAAATGCACAAAAAGAGGTGATGTCTTATTACGCAAGTTATTATGTGGAGCGAAAAGCACCAGGTGTCGTATTCGCCGCAAAACTTCCTGATACAGCTATTACGATGTACAAATCGGGGAAATGTATGTTTCAAGGAGGGGGCGCTGAGCGAGAAGCGGCAAGATGGGGTTCCCCTGGGGTAACAACAACCCAAAAGTCCTCACCTGTTGGAGCAAAAGGAGATACGCTTCCCGAGGGCTTTGCTTCAATGTCTGTGTTAGGCTCCGATGAAACAGGGACAGGCGATTATTTTGGGCCTATAACAGTCGCGGCAGTTTACGTTCCTTCTTCAAAAATCGAACTAATAAATGAGCTCGGCGTTAAAGATTCTAAAATGCTTACTGATGACTATATGCGAAAAATAGCTCCAGATTTACGCGCGGCATGTATCCATAGCGTACTCGTATTACGCAATGAAAAATATAATGTATTACAAGCAAAAGGTTACTCTCAGGGCAAAATGAAAGCAATGATGCATAATAAGGCGCTCGGCAATACATTGTCAAAAATGGCCCCTGAAAAGCCTGCACATATATTAATTGATCAGTTCGCAGAGCGCGGGGTCTATTACAATTACTTAAAAAATGAGCGGGAAATTGTTAGAGATGATGTACTTTTTTCAACGAAAGCAGAACAATTACATGTTTCAGTCGCTACCGCTTCGATTTTGGCACGCGCTGCATTCTTAAAGGAAATGGACCAACTAAGTGAGCTAGCTGGCATAGAGTTACAAAAAGGAGCATCTAGCAAGGTTGATGCATTAGCGGCACGAATTTGGCGTGGACAAGGCGAGGAATTTTTGCGTTCTATCACGAAATGGCATTTTGCGAATACTGAGAAGGCTCGGAAGCTAAAATAAATATAGAGGACTACTGCCATTGATTTCGCTACGGTCTGGCGCTTTCCACGGGCAACTGTAAGCCGCAGCCCTCGCTAACGTGCGGATTGTTGCGACTTACGTGGCGTGCGTTCTCGCAGGAGCCGCCAGCCCTCCGCTCCAATTAACTTAATAGGTAATAAAAAAGACAAAAGGCACCAAGAGTTAACTTCTTGGTGCCTTTTGTCGACACTCTGAGCTGTCTCTAATTTCAAGACAGCTTGTTAAATTAGTATAAATTAACGTACTTCTGTTCCTTCAATTGTGGCGATTGCTTTTAACACTTTGTTATGTGCTGCAACAACTTCGTCATCTGTTAATGTTCGTTCTGGATCGAAATATGTTAATGAGAAGGCAACAGATTTTTTACCTGCCTCCATTTTTTCACCTTCGTAGACATCGAACACACGAATATCCTTCAACAGCTTTACGCCTGCTGAACGAATAGCGGTAATTACTTCACCCGCTGCTGTTGCACGGTCCATAACTAATGCGATATCTCGAGACATAGCTGGGAAACGAGGAACTGGTTTATAACCAAGTGGTGCTTCACTTGCATTTGCATGAAGTAATGCTACTAAATTCATTTCCATTACGTACGTATCTTTTACACCCCATGTTTTTTGTTCTGCAGGATGTAAGCCACCGATAATACCAACTTGTTCTCCATCTAATAAGATGCTAGCTGTACGTCCAGGATGTAAACCAGCTACTTCTGATTTAACAAATGTAATACGATCTGCTAAACCAAGCTTACCAATTACGCCCTCGATAATCCCTTTTAATACGAAGAAATCTACTTCCTTTTTCTCGCCTTGCCAAGCATGATCTAACCATTTACCTGTTAAAACAGCTGCAACATGCTCTTCTTCAAACGGTAGCCCCTCTTCTGTTTGACCAAGGAAGACAGAACCAACTTCGTATAATGCTACACTATCGGCTTTACGCGCAACGTTATATGCTGCTGCTTCAATTAAATGTGGAATTAAGCTTTGACGTAGTGTTGAACGATCTTCACTCATCGGCATTAATAAACGCGTTACAGGCTCTGCTTTTAGTGCAAAGCGTTGTGATAGTGCTGCAGATGTTAAAGAATAAGTGACAGCTTGATAAAGTCCTGCGCCTTCCATAAAGTTACGCACTACACGACGATTTGCTTGGTAAGCTGTCAATGTCCCAACTTGGTTAGCACCTTCTGGTAAAGTCATTGGAATTTCATCGTAACCATATAAACGTGCAATTTCTTCAACGATATCTTCTTCAATTTTAATATCTTGACGACGTGTTGGAGCATCGATAATTAATAAGCCATTCGCTGCTTCTACACCAAATTTCAAACGCTCTAAAATCGAAAGCATATCTTCTAATGAGATTTTCATGCCAAGACGTTCGTTAATAAAGTCTGGAGAGACAACAACACGTGCTGGTGTTTTATCTAATTCATCTACGATACACGTACCCTCTAACACTTCACCGCCAGCTAACTCAGCAAGTAACGCTGCTGCACGTTCTGCTGCAGGAAGCACTCGGTTTGGATCAACGCCTTTTTCAAAACGAGCTGATGCATCCGAGCGAAGACCTAGATTACGTGAAGTTTGGCGCACTGTTAAGCCATCGAAATAGGCAGATTCAATAACAACAGTTGTTGTAGATTCTGTTACCTCAGAGTTTGCTCCACCCATTACACCTGCAATCGCTACTGGCTCTTTGCCATTCGTAATCACTAAATCAGTCGCCTTTAATGTACGTTCTTGGTCATCTAAAGTCGTGATTTTTTCACCTTCTGTTGCTTTACGAACAACAATTTCACCTGTTGCTAAGCTATCATAGTCAAATGCATGAAGTGGTTGACCATATTCCATTAAAATATAGTTTGTCACATCGACTACATTGTTGTGAGGACGTACTCCAGCTGCCATTAAGCGGTGCTGTAACCACATTGGTGATTCTGCAATTTTAACGTTTTTCACAACTTTCGCTACGTACATTGGGTTTGCTTGTAGATCTTCCACTCGAAGCTTTAATAAGTCCCCTGCCTTTTCAGAAGATGTATTATAAGCGATTTCTGGGTACTTTACTTCTTCGGAAAGAATTGCACCAACCTCATAAGCTACCCCTAACATTGAAAGCGCATCGGAGCGGTTTGGTGTTAAGCCAAGCTCAAGCACAGTATCACGAAGACCTAAAACCGCTAGTGCATCAGAACCCACCTCTGCATCTGCTGGTAACACATAAATGCCTTCAGCATAAGCTTTCGGTACTAACTTACCTTCAATACCAAGCTCTTGCAATGAACAAATCATACCGTTTGATTCGTGCCCACGAAGCTTTGCTTTTTTAATTTTAATGCCACCTGGTAAATGTGCACCAGGACGAGCAACGATTACTTTTTGACCTGCATCTACGTTTGGCGCTCCACAAATAATCTGTTGTGGTTCCGCTTCCCCAACATCTACTTGGCAAATGTTTAATTTATCGGCTTCAGGGTGCTTCTCTTTTGACACAACATAACCGACAACGACTTTATCCATACCGCTAGCACGGTCAATAACTGCGTCTACTTCTATGCCAGAGCGTGTAATTTTTTCTGCTAAATCTTCAGGCGCTAAGTCCTGTGTACTTACATAATCTTTTAACCATTCTAATGATACTAACATTTATAGTCCCCCTTACGCCTCTGTTCGCTCGAATTGTGATAAGAAACGTGTATCACTTGTATAGAAATGACGAATATCGTCGACACCATATTTCAACATAGCAATACGTTCTGCACCAATACCAAATGCGAAACCAGAAACTTTCTTCGGATCATAACCAGCCATTTCAAGCACATTTGGATGTACCATACCCGCACCTAAAATTTCGATCCAACCTGTGCCTTTACATACGTTACAGCCTGAGCCACCGCATTTGAAGCAAGAAATGTCCATCTCTACAGAAGGCTCTGTGAATGGGAAGAAGCTTGGGCGTAAACGAATTTCACGATCAGCACCGAACATTTTTTTCGCTAACGTATCTAACGTTCCTTTAAGGTCGCTCATACGAATATTTTCGCCAATTACTAAACCTTCAATTTGCATGAATTGGTGAGAGTGTGTTGCGTCATCATTATCACGACGGAATACCTTCCCTGGACAAATTATACGAATGGATTCGCCTTTTTTTGCTTCCATTGTGCGAGCCTGTACTGGTGATGTATGAGTACGTAATAATATTTCCTCGGAAATATAGAACGAGTCCTGCATATCACGTGCAGGGTGACCTTTTGGTAAGTTTAAAGCTTCAAAGTTATAGTAATCCTTTTCTACTTCTGGTCCTTCAGCAATTTCGTAACCCATACCGATAAATAAATCTTCAATTTCTTCGATAACACGTGTTAATGGGTGACGGTTACCTACTTTAATATCACGGCCAGGTAATGTAACATCAATCGACTCACTTGCTAATTTTTCAGCAATAGCTGCTTCTTCTAAAACAGTTACTTTTGTTTCTAGCACCACAGTGACATTTTCACGAACTGTGTTAACTAAAGCACCCATTTTCGGACGTTCCTCAGCCGATAGTTTCCCCATGCCTTTTAATAAATCTGTAATTGGCCCCTTTTTCCCTAAATAAGCGACACGCACATCATTTAATTCTTTTAAATTTGCTGCTGCTTCAATTTTCGCTAGCGCTTCTTGCTCTAATTGCTTTAATTGCTCTTCCATGTGTAAAACCTCCTTGTTCATATAAGTGCCCGCCTGCACAAATGGCACAAAAAAACCTCGCCCCCAAAAAAGGGACGAGGACATATTCGCGGTACCACCCTAGTTATTGCACGATTAACTCCGCACAATCACTTCATTGACATAACGACTCGATTGAAGCCGGCATACCTTTACAGCCATTTTCACTTGCTGGTCCCGGTAGCTGCTCGCAGGCCGAATTCAAAATTGCATTGGTTCGGCGCTGGCTCTCAATCTCTGGCCTACGCTCCCTGTCGTCCATTCACAATCTTTACTACTTCCCGGTCAAAGCATTTCAATATACTTAATTACAATTTAAATGTGATTATACATTATTACGCCGCTTCAAAGCAAGGGGCATCTGTTCCTTGTTGCAATATGATTTGATTTATCGGCGCTTGCTGCTGTGTTATGATCAATTGCCGTAGTTTTATCGGCGATTGCCAGCGTTTTATCGGCGATATCGACTTGTCTAATATGTGTAAGACAATACTTATTTTACAAATCCATATAAAACAATACCTGTTGCAACTGCGACATTTAATGATTCTGCTTGTCCAAAAATAGGAATAATGATATTTTGATCCGTCATTGCTAATAACTGCGGATTAATGCCACTGCCTTCATTCCCCATCATAATAGCAAAAGCACCCGTATGCTGAATATCATTATAAACGACAGCATCCTCATCAAGTGCTGTTCCAAATACAGGCACACCATTTTCCTGAAGCATATCAATCCAATCTTCTATTTCTCCACGAATCACTGGAATATGAAAATGTGATCCTTGCGCAGAACGCAATGTTTTCGGGTTATAAAGATCTGCACAGCCATTGCCAAGTATAACCGCATCTAAACCAGCTGCATCCGCTGTTCGAATCATTGTTCCAATGTTTCCTGGATCTTGTACAGCATCGATTAGAAGAACCTTGCGCCAAGAAACCATCACATCTTGCTCTACCGTCATCTGCTTACAAACTGCAAAGACTCCTTGTGATGTCTCAGTCTCTGCAAATTCCTTTGCTACAGCTGCTGTCACTTCTACCATTGCGACATCATCAATTGGCCATAGCATTGGTAAATCAACGCCCTCACGCACAATTAGCTGTAGCACTTGACCACTATTTTTCAACGCTTCTTCTACTAAATGGAAGCCTTCAACTAAAAACTCACCTGAACGCTCACGCTCTTTTCGCGTAGTCGCTAATTTTTTCCAATATTTCACTAACGCATTTTGCGTAGATTCTATTCTCTTCATCGTCTTTCGTACCGCCTTTTTCCTATTTACTGTTCATTATTATACAGTAGAAAACAACAAATTACATAGTCCAGCAAAATGTAGGCAATTGTCAGAATTGTTTGGGTGTCTGGCACTCAAAAGTGCTTACTCTATTTCTTCCATTCTCCTTCGAAACATACAAAGCTTTATCAGCCTTTTTCAAAATCGTCAAATCGGTATCCTCTTCAGTTACTGTTGCAATACCGATACTGATTGTGATGCTACCAGTTTGCCACTGTGCCTGTTCAACAGCTTGACGTAATTGCTCGGCAATAGTCCACGAAGCAGTCACATCTGTTTCAGGTAAAATGATGACAAATTCCTCCCCGCCAAAACGAGCAACTACATCACCTTGACGAGCTTGGGCATTTAAAATTTGTGCCAATTGGGCAAGGACTTCATCACCTACTTGATGTCCGAATGTGTCATTTACCTTTTTAAAATGATCGATATCTAAAATTAAAAGAGAGAATGGTTTTGCTGATTCGTGAAATATAGCTAGCTGCTCCTCAAGCTGCTCTTGAAAAAATCTTCTGTTTTTCAATCCTGTTAGCTTATCAGTAACGGATAGTTCTACTAATGTAGCGTTGATGTTTAATAGCTCATCTTGTTTTTTCCCAATTTCCAAATGCAGTTGCTCTAATTTAGCTAAAGCCTGATCCTTTTCTAAATAAGCAGCCTCTAGTTGCTTTTTCGCTGAGCGTAATTCTAACTCATAATCAATGCGCTTTTTCATCGGTACTAAAATACAATCAATCCATTCAGTCTCTCCCACCAAATACTTCCTGCCATTCAATAGAAAAGGAACAGCTGTACCATTGCAATGTTTTAAACTGATAAACAGTTCTTCTACACGATCGTTAAGATTTATAGTTGGGTAAAAATAAGAATGAAAAATCATCTTATTCGGCTTGGACATTAGCAATTCAATATGCTGGTGTAATAAATCCACCCGTTCATAACCCATCCACTCCAGAAAGGTTTGATTCACCTCTATCATCATTCCATCATGCGTAATGGCAATAAATCCACAAGGTGCATAGTTCAATCGTTTATCCATGAATTATTCATAATCCTTTCATATTCCATTACAGAAATTGTGTAATTAACTGAATCGTTTCCTCTGGGTGACTAATATGAGGATAATGACCTTTTGCAGTCATCAATCGAAACGTGCTTGCTTTTAAATGGTTGTGCAAATATTCACCAACCTCAATTGGAACTATACTATCATCCGAACATTGCATAATTAAAATAGGAACACTAGCCTTTATTAAGTCGCCTCGATGATCTGATAAGAACGTTACTTCGGCAAACTCCCTTGCAATAACTGGGTTAGCAGATTTAAAAGTCTGTTCAAGCTCTATTGTTAGTTTTGGAGAATCAGGATTATTCATGGCAATCGGCGCTAGAAAGCTAGCCCAGCCTGAAAAATTCATTTCCATCATTTCTAATATTTCTGTAATATCACTCAGCTCAAATCCACCAACATAGCCATTTCCATCATTTAAATACCGTGGCGAAGGGCCAATCATAATTAGTTTTTCAAAATAATCAGGGCGTTCAATGGATGCAAGCAAACCAATCATTGAACTAATCGAATGACCAATAAAAATGACTTGTTGCAGTCCAAGAGTCTCAATGATGTCTAAAACATCCTGCTTGTACCCTTGGAGAGACTGATATTTTTCGGATTGATAAGCGTTTAAATCTGAATTACCTGAACCAACATAATCAAACAAAATAATTTGATAATGCTCCTCAAAAGCTGGCGTAATATAGCGCCACATATTTTGGTCGCAACCAAATCCATGCGCAAAAAGTATCGGCTGCTTCCCTTTTCCAATTATCTTCACATTATTGCGTTCCATAACATCCATCATCGCATTTACCCCTTCTAGAAATATATGTAATATCTCCATTTTGACTGTGCTTTCAATAATTATCAAGGAAATAATAATAGTGAAGTTAACAAAAAAGTAGAATGCTAATTTTCTATGCACTCTACTTTCCATCTAACGATATTCTAAAAAACTTGTTCTAGCATTACATCCACTTTTTAATCGTTGGAATACTTTGAGGGAATGTAAAAACATTGTAAGGATCATATTTGGTTTTCACTTCTCTTAGTCGTCTAAAATTACGTCCATAATAAGCGGTAGGCCAATTTTGAATAGATTGATCTGGAAAATTCACATAATCCCCCATTGTAAAAGGAGATAAAGTCCTTCTTATATCCTCAACCCACTGCACATTTTCCTTTTCATCTTCATGATTTTCCCATGAAGTGATATATTCTTGGGCAATTAGCGCATTTCTATAATAATAGGCGGTTCTGCTTGATGCAACCTGACCTACAGCACCTCTTAGCGACTGTTGCCAGATGCTAGCATTTCTATTAGGGGCATCTGCTAAAAATTGTTTCATTTTTGAAATTGCCACATGCGGAAAAGGCTTTTCAATAAAGGAACCTGATCTTTTGCGGAATGCTGGTTGATTGCCACTTGCAACATCAAAAAATCGTACTGCTTTAATGTACGGTACTTCTTTTATCCACACTTCCGTAGGTGAACCACTTTTTCTTAAAGGCCGCAAAAGCTTTTTTAATTCAGAAGCCGCACCAACAAATAAACCTTGCACCACAATTTCGCCTACTTCCTGTGATTTTAGCTCTATTTGTGAAGTTATGCGTTCATCCGTAAATGGCGCCCATTTTTGCCAAGCATCAAAAGCAATCTCAAAATCATCCCACTCCCACACGATAGCGAAAACTGTAACGTCTGAAATTGGTTGAAGCTTGAACGTAAGGGCAGTAACAACACCGAAATTGCCCCCACCGCCGCCACAACTAGCCCAAAATAAATCACTATTCACCTGTCGGCTTGCTTGGATTAGCTCGGCTCCTAGATGTTCACTCGCTCTGACCATTTCAATTTCCAGCAAGTGATCGCAAGTAAGCCCGAAAGGACGGGATAGCATGCCAATGCCACCACCTAGTGTTAAGCCAACAATCCCTACACTACTTTCGGTTCCAGCTGGGATTGTCATACCATGCTCCCATAATGTACGGTATACCTTTCCCAGATTAGCACCAGCCTCAATTCGAGCAGTTCCATCTTCCAAATTAACTGTGATGTTGTTCATTTCACTCACATCTATAATTAGACCGTTATTGACTAAGGAATAATTTTCATAATGATGTCGCCCGCTCCTTATTCGAAAATCTTCATTATTTTCCCTGACCCACCTTAAAGCATTGATTACATCTTTTGTTCTTTGACAGAAGACAATTTTACTCGGGAATTTCGGCAGACTTAAATTATTATTTGTTCTCGCTTCGTCATAATCTGGATCACCTGGACTAACAATTCTTCCTGTGAGCTTTACTTTCTTCAACGTCCAGCTCCTTTCTCAAATGATACAATTCGCACGTACTATACTATGTATAACGAATAAGAAAAAAATATGAGTATTGAATGATGAAACAATTAAAAATTACACTACATTTCATCATTAGGTAGATATTTGGTTACATATGATGCATTAACAAAACCTATTTAGGAGGAGTCCGAATGTTAATACATGTGGTAAGCGCTGGTGAAACACTTTGGCAAATTGCGAACCGCTATGCTGCACCAATGAGTGCTATTATTCAATTGAATGCTTTACCTGACCCAAATCAATTAGTGATTGGACAATCGCTCGTTATACCTTCTTCTTTTACAACGCATACCGTTAAAAAAGGCGAAACATTGTCGTCCATTGCCCAACAATATAACGTGTCATTGCAATCCATTATCCAAGTAAATCATCTTACAAATCCCGATGTTTTAACACCTGGAACAAAACTAATCATTCCTCCAATCATTCATATTGTGGAAGCTGGCGAGACATTATCACAAATTGCTAGGAGCTATAGTACAACCGTTCAAGCCATTATAGAGGAAAACGATATTACAAACCCCAATATGATTTATGTCGGTTCACACTTAGTTATTCCAAGAACGAAACCTATCGTTGAAGTAAATGCCTATACGTACCAAACACCCGATGAAGCTGTTCAGTCCCTAAATGCAGTGGGTTATCTTCTTACTTATTTTAGTCCGTTTGCTTATTTGATGAACGCAGACGGAACATTAGAACCTTTGAACGACAAAGCAATGCTAGATGCTGCTAATTCTCAAAATATTATTCCGATGTTAACCGTTACGAACTTCACATCAACAGAAACTGGATCCAACTTAACCCATGTAATATTATCGAATGAGCAATTATCAGAAAAAGTTATCGATAATATTTTAAAAGTCATGGACGATAAAGGCTATAAAGTACTAAATGTAGACTTCGAAAATGTCCTACCCGCAGATCGAGAAAACTATAACCAATTCCTTCAATTAGCAGTTGATCGCCTTCACCCGAAAGGTTATTTAGTATCAACCGCACTTGCTCCAAAAACAGGTCCATCTCCAGCAGGGTCAACTTATGAAGCATATGATTATGAGGCACATGGAAGAATTGCGGATTTCGTTATACTGATGACTTATGAATGGGGCTATCGACTTGGACCTCCACAGGCAATCTCTCCAATTAATGAAATGAGGAAAGTTGTAGAATATGCTCTAACAGTAATGCCTGCTAATAAAATATTTTTAGGCTTCCAAATTTATGCACGTGATTGGCTCGTTCCACACGTGAAAGGTCAAGAAGCAGAAACATTTAGCCCGCAAGAAGCGGTGGCAAGAGCGCAACAATATGGAGCAACTATCCAATATGACAGAACGGCACAATCTCCTTATTTTCGCTATGTTGACAAGCAAGGAAAAAATCATGAAGTATGGTTTGAAGATGCAAGAAGCGCACAAGCTAAGTTCGACCTAACAAAGGAATATAATCTCCGTGGTATTAGCTATTGGGCTTTAGGTTTTCCTTTCCCACAAAACTGGGCACTGTTAGATAATAATTTTTCAATAAAGAAATAAATATTGCTCTTATCATTTACCTAAACTCGACCTTTCATAAGCAAACATATACACTCATTTTTTTTGCATTGCTACATGTTATTCTTATGTTTCCCTAGTTTTTCCCTTGATAAAAATATCAATTCGAAGCCATATTAAGAAATATTAAAGCGAAAGGAGCATCCAAACATGGGAAGAGATAATAAGCAAGGGCAAAGCAATAACAAAGGTTCATTACCGCAGACGCCAAAAAACCAAAAAATTGCACCAAACAAAGTAAAAGAAGAATTTTCTCAAGAATTTACGGAGCTTATTAATTCCGTAACGAAAAACAAGCAAAAAAAATAAGGAGGGTCTTCGATTGGATTATTTACGCGCACAAGAAATTGTTGCCTCTCCAAAGGAATATGAAGTGAGCTATAATGGCGTTTCTGTATGGATTGATAAGCTACATGAAGATGGCAAAACAGCAACCGTTCATTTACGACGCTCACTAGAAGAACGCTCTGAAGTTACGATTTCCGAGCTAAAAGAAGAATACCTCGTTCATTAAATAACACCCCAACCTAAAAAAATCCGCATTGTACTTTTGTCGGCCAGCATATTACATCCAAATTTGCTGTCCTAACTTAAGTCAAAGCGGATTTTGCCTTTTATTTCCTTACACTCACTGCATTAAATGTGATATTTTTCACCGCATTTAAACTGCTCTAAAATCTGATCAGCATGAACATGTAAATCTTTAAACGTCGCAGTCAGCTGCTCGGCAGTAATAGGTTTACTAAATAAATAACCTTGTATATAATCGCAATCGCCTGCTATAAGGAATGCCAGTTGAGCAACTTCTTCTATCCCCTCAGCCACAACCTTTAGACGTAAATGCTTAGCCATAGACAAAATCATAGAAACGAGCGCTTCATCATTAGCGTCATGCTGGATATTATGTACAAAAGCGCGGTCGATTTTTAAACAGTCAATTGGAAATTCTTTTAAATATGACAAGGACGAGTAACCTGTCCCAAAATCATCGACTGCTATTTGAATTCCTAGTCCTTTTAATTCATGTAATAATTGGGTCATTTGATCAATATTCATTGTCATACTTTCGGTTATTTCCAACTGAAGATAGCTTGGTTCAAGCTTACTTTGCTGTAAAATCTCCTTCACCATTTGCACTAAATCTTGCTGAAATAATTGCCCAAGCGATAAATTAACTGCAACCTTCATTTTAGGTAGACCTTGTGCCTCCCACGCCTTCGCTTGCAAGCATGCAGTTTCTAGTATCCATTTACCAAGAGGAATAATTAGACCGGACTCCTCGGCAATCTCTATAAACTTATCTGGTGGAATAAAGCCACGAACTGGATGACGCCAACGCACAAGCGCCTCCACCGATTCAATTTTCCCTGTTTTCAAATTAATTTGAGGCTGGTAATCCAAATAAAATTCCTGTTGTTCGAGTGCTCTATGTAATTCCTGCTCTAGTAATATACGATCTGTCACGCCAGTTGACATATGCTCTTTATAAAAAAGAAAACGTTGCGGTATTTGGCTTGCTTCACGCATTGCCAGCTGTGCATGCATCAATAATTCTTCAGCAGAACAATATTTTTCATTGAATGCAATGCCAATATTCACATTACCTTTTAATGAGAAAAGCTGTACTTGTAGTGGCTTATCCATTGCACTTTTTAAGTTCAGACAAAACTGTATTAGTTCTTCATGTGTTTGTACATGATTAACATAAATAACGAATTGGCTTTCCCGTAACTTTGTTGCAAAATAATGCGGAGGTAGCATTGCTTGAATCCTTTCCGCTACAAGTTTCATCATTTTATTGGAATTGCTAATACCTAATGAGTCGCTAATGGTTGCAAGACGGTCAATTTCAATAGAAATAACTGCCTTACATTTACCATCCTTATGCAACTCCTCCTTTAATGTTTTCAGCAGAAGACGCTCATTTGGCAGTTGGGTAATATCATCATGATAAGCTTGAAAAGTTAGCTCCTGTTGCGATTGTTCCAGGTCTTGCTTAATTTTCAATAGCTGTAGATAAGGTTTTTCCACAGAAGTATAGTAAATCGCCTTTAAGAAAACATAATAAGCTAAAAACTGGTAAAGTAGAGCAGTAAACATCCAAATCGCACTGTAGTCTTTGCTGAAAACAAACAAAAGATCGCTTAAAATTAAGTATACTGACCCACTAATGAGCCATAGCACCTGTTTCGGCGCACTTCTATAATGCTTGCTTAAAAAATAGATAGAAACACCTTGGATCATCCCAGTCAATAATTGGACTGTATGTGGTATTATCGGAGAACTATTTTCAAGCAATGGCTGTGCCTTATATAAAATAAGAAGCATAATGGTAACAGTAAAAAGGGCGATTCCATAAGCTACCCTACGGTGAGCCAATGTTAACTTTATTCTAGGCTTTATAATCATAAGTAGGATACCTATTACTAATGCAATCCGCATTAAAATCTGTATCCAGACGCCTAATAATACAGTGTCTAAATTTTGCGGGACTGATATGACAATATTAGAAATCTCTAGCAAAGCGATAAGGAAAAAAACACTGCCTATGTATAATGTATGATTAATTAATAAATGCGAAAATACTAGCCATGAATGAATGGCGATTGTCATCGTAAAAACAACAATTAATATTTTCATAATCAATCTTAAATAATCGACGATACTTCCTTCTATAAAAATAGTAATAAGCTGATTATTAAAAGCTAATAGAGGTATCAATAGAAGCAGCGGTATCGCACTATACCATAGCTCCCTTTTATCTATAATTAAATGATTACGCGCGTTTTCCAATACTAACCCTCCATATCAATATATACACAATCAAAATAGATAGGTATCTATACCTACATATTATTTTCGAAGGCCTTAAAATTGTATATTTCTTTGACTTCTTACAAATCATAGCATTTTAATTGGACTTTGTATGCAATTAGTAAAGTATGCTAATATTCAATTTATTTTGATATTAGCATACTTTTACTATCTTTTAGTAGTAATTTAGTTTATTGACAAAAGTGACTACGCAGTTTGTTCATTAGTCTAGTGCGTCTTTTTTTGACTGCGGCGACTGATAGCTGTAGTACTTTAGCTATTTCTTCATACCTATAACCTTCTAGGTAATAAAGTTGCAGTATCTTTCTTTCTTCCTCTTTTAACTGATTCATTATTTTTTCTACTAATGAGCACTCTTCTAGTCGATTTATTTGTTCCTCACGACAACGTATAATGTTCAAGGTGTCATCAGCCACTAATGATACATTGTCCTGAAATCGCCTTTCTTTCGTAAGTTCTTTCAAAATTTCCCCTTTCACTGTTGTATAAATATAGGCAGAATATTGCCCCTTCGAAGGATCAGCATTTTCGTAAGCTTTCCACACAGCAATAGCTGCAATATGACGATAATACTCAAAGTCTTTGTAAATATGGCACTTTACTAAAATGGAGGTAATCATCGGCTGTACCAATTCTAATATTTCCTCAAATGGCTGTTCTGGCGAAAGAATTTGTGTATGTTTTTCAAATGACACTGATACTTTCCTAACGACTTGTGCACAGTCCATTATTCCTAGGTGTTATTAGCTTAACTTGCGATAGAAAGCACGTCGAATGCCCCTTTTACAATAAATCTTTAAAGATTTGCATGAATTTCTGTCTAAATTTTAAGCAAAAATCGAGAGAATTTAAAAAATTCCTATGTTTTGCATTAATTTTTATACATATTTCTAATTTCAGTGGACAAATTATGACTAAGGAGGCGAAATAGATGAATTTTCAAATAAGAGATGCCATTACGGCAAATGTCCATGGTCAATCAGCAGCAGAATTTAAGGATATAGTCCAAGATGCCATTTCACGTGGTGAAGAGCATTTACTACCAGGGCTAGGCGTATTTTTCGAAAAATGGTGGCAACAATCGTCTACAGATGAACAAGATGCATTCGTACAAAAGCTAGAAAAAGTATTTGCACACTGATTTTTTATAAACAGTACATTCCATTTCCACTAATCGCATGATAAATTAGATTTATCAGAAAGTTTGGAGGGATTGGAATGACTGTTGCAGTAGAGCTAATAGTAAATCAACTTAGAGAGGTATTATCAGATGAGCAGGTGTCAACAAACGAGACGGTACGAGAGCTACATGGCAAAGATGAATCCCATCATGCAATGAACTTGCCAGATATAGTAGTGTTTCCACGTTCTACAGGAGACGTTAGTGCCATCATGAAAATCGCACATGCAAATCTTATACCAGTCGTACCATTTGGCGTTGGCTCAAGTTTAGAAGGAAATGCTATTCCGATTGCCAACGGTATTTCTATCGATTTTTCTGAAATGAATACAATTTTAGATATTCGCCCAGAAGATTTACTCGTTAAAGTGCAACCGGGTGTGACTCGTGCACAATTAAATAAAGAATTAAAAAAACACGGCCTTCAATTTACGGTAGATCCAGGAGCAGATGCGACACTTGGAGGAATGGCAGCAACGAATGCCAGTGGTACTACAGCTGTTCGTTATGGTGTTATGCGCGATCAAGTGCGTGATTTAGAAGTTGTACTTGCAGATGGTACTGTTATTCATACTGGAAGCTTAGCAGCTAAATCATCTTCGGGCTATCATTTGAATGGCTTATTTGTTGGTTCAGAAGGTACATTAGGTTGCTTTACAGAGCTGACATTGCAAGTATATGGTATTCCTGAATTTGTAACTGCGGGCCGTGCAATATTTGAAACAGTTGGCGAAGCTGTCAGTGCAGTTGCCGCATTGTTACAGGCTGGTATTTCCATTGGTCGTGTAGAGCTTGTCGATGAAGCTTCTATTACACAAGCTAATATTTATAATGAAACTTCTTATGATGAAAAACCGACACTGTTTTTAGAGTTCCACGGTAATGATGCAGGTATGCAAGCAGATATTGAATTTGCTACAGAAATTTTTGAGGACTTCGGCTGTACGTCTGTCGAGTTTGAGCAAGACAATGCAGCTCGCAATAAGCTATGGGAGGCACGACATTCATTGGCCTATGCATATATTCATGCGTACCCAGGGAAAAAGCTTATGTCAACCGATGTTTGTGTTCCGATTTCGAAATTGGCTGAAACGATATTGTATGCCCGTGAACAGCTAAACAACGTCGGCCTAGCGGGAGGGATTGTCGGACATGTCGGAGATGGAAATTTCCATGCATTGTTAATGTTAGACCCCACTGATGCACACGAACGGGCACTAGCTGACCGTTTTAATGAGCATATTGTGCAATATGCGCTGCTTCGCGGAGGAACTTGTACCGGTGAACATGGTGTAGGTATTGGCAAAATGAAATATCAATCGATGGAGCATGGTGCCTCGTTACTCGTAATGAAGAGCATTAAGGCAGCACTCGATCCGCATAACTTAATGAATCCAGGGAAAATTTTCAACTTATAGTTGCGAGGAATTTTTCACAATTGCAATTCATTCCATAACCAATGAAAACACGGTCTCCTCCACTATGGTAGGGACCGTGTTTTTCCTTAAAGGTGCCAGGCACTCATATTACATTCTGGCCTAGTGCGCGAGGAACCATCGTTTCGACAAAATAATCCTCTTCCTCGTAAATTATTTTTTTCAGCTCTATACCGAAAAATTCTTTCATCCGAGACTCAGTCATTACCTCTTGAACATTGCCATATATAACATCCTTTTCTTTCGCTGTCATCAACACATGATCTGCAAGGTAAAAGGCATGGTTTGGGTAGTGAGTATTAATGATGCAAGAAATACCTCGCTCCTTGGATAAGCGCTTTATCGTTTGCAATATAACAATTTGCTTTTGTATATCCAAATGTGATTCAGGTTCATCCAATATTAAAACTTCAGGATTTGACACGAGCGTACGGGCAATTAAAGCCAACTGTAGCTCTCCTCCACTAATTTCATTACACGATTTTTTAGCAAGATGCATTATCCCAATTGTATTTAGTGCTACATGAGCCGCTTCCATATCTTTTGCTGAAGGCTGAGCCAATGTACTAATATATGGCGCACGTCCCATGACAACAAGCTCCTCTACTGTAAAACCAAATACCATTTTATGCGCCTGTGGCACATAGCCTACTCGCTTCCACAATTCCTTACGATCCATTGTTGCAAGAGGCTTACCATCAATCATCGTCTTGCCTTTTTTCCAATCGAGAAGACCTGTAATACACTTTAACATCGTTGTTTTCCCTGCACCGTTTGGTCCAAGAATAGCCATTATTTCGCCTGATGCTAATGTAAAATTAATATCTTTCGCATATAGGTTAGGCATTTTTGTGCGACGTTTCTCATAATAGTAATTGCCATCGACCACTTCTATGTTCATCCCCAGCCACCTCCTGAACGACGTAATAAATAAGCAAAGAATGGTGCACCGATAATCGCTGTTAAAATGGACAATGGAATTTCTGTTGCTGTTAATGTGCGTGCTAAATCATCGATAATTAATAAATACACGCTACCGATTGCAACAGACACTGGGAGAACAAATTGATTGTTATTGCCGACAAGCATGCGTGCAACATGTGGAATAATTAAACCAACCCAGCCCACAATTCCCGCCACAGCTACAGATGCCGCTGTTATAAGTGTTGCACCAAAAATAACGAACCATTTTAAACGCGCGACTGGAACACCCATTGACTTTGCTTCATCCTCTGGCAATGTTAAAATATTTAATCGCCAACGCAGTAAATAGAGTAATAGAATACCTATTAAAATTAATGGGCCACCAATATATAAATCTTTATAGGTTGCAGTGCCTAGACTCCCCAATAGCCAATATGTAATTGCCGGTAGCTTCTCCTCTGGATCTGCCACAAATTTTATAAGGGAAATCAAGGCATTAAAAAGTGCCGACGTTACAACACCCGCCAATACAAACATAAAAATAGGTGCATTCTTTTTTGCACCTGCTACTAAAAATGTAAAGCCAATAGCGCCTAAACCAAAAAGAAGTGCCATTATTTGTGCCGAAAAATTTTGGCCAAATAATAAAATACCTAATGATGCACCAAAACCTGCACCTGCTGAAACACCTAAAATATCTGGCGAAACTAACGGGTTGCCAAACATACCCTGGAAGCCTGCACCCGCTATCGCTAACCCTCCGCCAATTAGAAGAGCGAGCAAAATACGTGGTAAACGAACATTCATCACAACTGTTTCTTCCATCTTTGTCCAAGTTTGTTCAATTGGGAACACTTGTGATGTTAAAATTTTTATAATATGGTCAAGACCTACTTCGAATCGACCAACACCGAGTGAAATGATTGCTACCATAATCGGTAGCAACCATAGCAATGCAATAATCCATTTCTTCATTTAACAATCAATCCTTAATATTTCGCCGCGTCAGAAGAAGGGTTTAATATATCATGTATTTCCTCATCTGTTACGTCAAATTCATAGAAATCTTTGTAATACGTTTTAATTTCATCTTCAATCTTATACGAAAATAACTCTGGATGATTTTTTTGAGCCATCCACTTTAGCATTAATGGTGCATCGCCACTTGGTGGGAACCAGCGATATATACCCAATGGAATTTTATAAACCTTTCCATCTTGCACTGCCTTTACCTGACTCCAGTCTTGTCCATCAACTTTATTTTCAAGTAAATCTTCAGGCTGTGTTTCCGTAAAGTTTGTAATGTAAATAATATCAGGATTCCAAGAGTAAATTTGTTCCATATTTACTTCTTTTCTTCCTTGTACATCCTTTTCAGCAACATCTATCGCACCTGTTGCGTTTAGCCATTGATTGCCGAAGAAGTTGCTACCACCTACCGTAATCGATTTATCATTATGCATAAATAAAATTAATGCACGTGGCTTGTCCTCTTTTGCTACATCTTTTAATTTGGCATCTAGTTCAGACTGCACTTTTTCGCCCTCTTGTAAAAAACGGTCCGCACGATCAGTCGTTCCAGTTATTTTGCTCGTTAATGTTAGCCAGCTATTGAAAGTTGCTAATGGTTCAGCAGCTGCTGCATCAATTGTTTGTACCCCAACAACAGGAATACCCGCTTCAGTAATTTTATTAATAGAATTTTCGTCTGTCGCATTTTCTACATACAGTTGGGGATTTACCTTTAATAATTCCTCAATATTCACTTCACCATTTTGAATAAATGACGTTTTCGCATTTAACACATCTGGTGAAATTTTTGCTAAAATAGAGTTTTTCGCAGCATTATACGAATTTGGATGCATACCTACTATCTCTTTTGTAGAGTTTGTCGCTACATACCATGTAGAGAAATATGGCAATATCCCTCCTGTCACGACACGTTCAATTTTTCCGGGTATTGTTACTTCTCTACCTAGTTGGTCTGTCACAACTTTTTCTTCAGCCGTTGTTTGAACATCCGAAGTTTCAGACGGTTGTTCTGTTACTGCCTCCTCATCTTTATCACCACACGCTGCTAGCATCGCCGCTAATGCTAATGTTGCTAGAAATCCGTATTTTTTCATTGTCCTTCTTCCTCTCTAAGCCATTTTGCTATACCGTGTAAAAACGGTTTTGATTGATCTATAAAACCTAGTCCTATATGAAACATAGGGTCAAGTGTTGTTACGACTAATTCTCCGTTAAAGCTTACATTATCTACATAAAATAGTGAGCGACCATCAGGAATATCAAGTAAAGACTGTGCACCTTCTGGCGGTAAAAATGAGCCATGATAATGCCATTTTAAATCACGGAGTGTTACGTATTTAAACAATGGGTGTGTCATATTTTGCTCTGTCATTGGCAAGTCTCCACCATCTCGCACCCACCAGCTAAAATTCACTTCAGAATCTTGCCAATCAATCGTAGGAAACCAATTATCCAAAATTTCACCAAAAATAATGAGCCGCTTACCTGATTCAATGAACGCTAAAAGCTGTGATTGATAACGTTTTAAATGAGGAATATCTAAACGGCAAGATAAAATTAACGTATCGTAATTTGCTAAATCATATCGATGCAGCTCTCGAATATGTAAAATATCATCATATAAATAATGAAATTCCTCCTCTGCAAAAAAGCGATTTTGAAATGGTAGTCCATTTGTGACAATCCCAATCATTGTATTTGAGCTCCTTTCGCTTGATTGCGTGCATATTCGGCACGAATGCATGCAAGCATTTGCACACTTAGTTTACGAGCGGTATTATCCTCATCAATGAACACACGATATATATCTGTTCCAGCACCAGCAAAGATTGTTCCATTTGTTGATTCATGATCTACATAAATAATGACTGCTCCACTTTGATCAGTCACAAGAATCTCTGCATGCAGTGGAATTTTTTCAAAATATCCACGCGAGAAAAAGCCCCTAACACCTTTGCGATAGTTAATGTCATATGCATCAATTCCCGCAAATAATGGATGGGCAGGATCTTTTATAACGATTTCACGATCCTTCAATGGAATTGGTGAACGTTTCCAATTAGGCACACCTACTAACCAAGGTAAAGATGTCTCAGTTAGCGAAAAAATTACGCCACCCTGTTTTAAATACTGCTCCAGCATCGCTTTATGCTCTAACAAAAACTGCTCCTCTACTAAATTCGTAATAATGAGGCCCGCGTAAGCACGTAAATCTGCATACGGCAAATCGTATAAATATAAAAATGTCAGTCCGCGTTTGCGATCCTCGTCTGACAACCTGGCAAATTGAATATCGATACCAATATACGCAATTGGTTTCAAAGCATTCCCTACTTTCTTTTGAAAATATATTGAAAATGATTATCATTTGCAATAGAATATATATTACAGTATATTGATAATGATTCTCAATGTCAATTTGCTTTTTATAAAATTCTAATATTCGCAACATATTTTTGGTCAAACAATATTTACATAGCATTCTAAATGTTTTTTTAATATTATTTATTACCAAAAAAATGATTGGATATTTAATTATTTTACTAGGAGGATATGTTTATGAGCATTCCATTTACAATGCTAAAACTAGATCCAGGACATGCTTTTGGTGTCAATGGTCGCATGCAGAAAGATACAGGTAATGAAGCAAAAATCGTGGATCAATATGATTTCCCACTGGTTGATTTGGACGAAGTAGATGTACTCTTTATTCCAAATTTTATTGACCAAGAATGGTTATATTTACAACGTGAAAAAATTGCAGCATTTTTAGCAAACAAAAAAATAGTTGTATACTGTGGGCATTTATTCCGAGAATGGTTGCCAGGCTGTGGCCTATTTATGCCCCAACACATTCAAAATTTCAAAGATTATGAAGTCTTTCCAACGGAGCACTCAGCTATTTTCGAGGGCGTTTTAACTGAAGATATGACATTTAAAAAAGGGGTTGCAGGCTTTTTCGCACGCGGCTATCATCATGCACCAGCAAACGCTGAGATTTTATTAACGTTTGCCAATGGTAAGCCAGTTACATACATTGACCGCTTTTCAACAAATGGGACGATTTTAGTTCACGCAGGACGTGAACTGCTTGGCTATGCAGGTGAAAACAAATCTACTGATCGCATTCGCCCGCAGTTTCTAGCCTGGCTTGAAACTGAGGTACAAGCTTTAAAGGAGGACAATGATCAATGAGAAAAATTGGGGTTATTTACAGTGGGCATGAATCCCATTACCGTACGTTCCACGAACCAAAGTTCAATCAATATATTACAAAGCTAATTTACCATCCAGATTTTTTAGAAACCGATATTGACGACCTTGATGTGCTTATCGTCCCCTCCCAATTAAACTATCAGCTATTGCTAGCAAGCGTTAAAAAAATCCACGCATTTGCAGAAAATGGTGGCATTATCGTTGCTTTTGGACCACAACCATGGAATTGGATTCCTGCGCAACATTGGGAAGAACGCATAACAAACTTCTGGTGGTGGCTTGATAAAGATGCTTCTAGTGGTTTAGTACTGCAAAATCCAGCGCATTCTTTATTCAATGGCTATCTCTCATTGGCAGATTGCACTTGGCATCAACATGGCGTTTTTTGGCCGCCTGAGCATGCTGATATTTTAATTGCTACAGAAGATGGTGGAGCTGTGCTCTATATAGATGCACATTCAACTGCTGGAAAATGGATTGTTACAACGCTTGATCCCGATTTTCACTTTGGTTCCTATTTCATGCCCGCAACTGAACGGTTTTTCGAAGGATTTTTCCCTTACCTTGCATATGGAACGATTTAAGGTCAGTCTCACTTAAACAAAAAAACCGCTGATAGTATGCTTATCAGCGGGTTTTCTTTTACAAATCATAACGAAAGCTTTTCACCAATATATTGCCCTTGTAAAACTCTTTTGACTCGTCTCTAACAAATCCTAGTGATAAATACAGATTAATTGCAACTTGCATAATATCACCTGAATGCAAATACAGAGACTGATCTTGACGCTCGCGAGCAAAAGCAAAACTTTCTTCTAATAATTTTTTGGCTACGCCCTGCCCTCTCCCTTTAGGATGAACTGCTAATAAACGTACAATTGTTGATTCAATACCAAGTTCAGGAAGACCATATGCTTTTTCAGAGTTTGTAAATAACTGCAGTCCTCCTACTATTTCTTGCTCACGCTTTGCGACTAATATCGTCTCGGCATTCGGATTTCCAACTGATGCCCGAATATCTTGTAAATATTGCGCCCAATGTGCTGGATCTTTATAATCCTTCTCATACTGCGCATAACTCTCCACAAGCACTTCCAAATAAGCTGGATAATCTTCTTGTCGTAAATGTTCAATAACAATTTCTGCTACTGCCATAGACAACACTCCTTTCAATTCATCTTTTTTATTTGTCGGGGTCATTTAAACATAACTACACGCTACCCTTACTATAAGCCGTCACTCTTTTTTCTATTAGATGGGCAATCCATTCAACGACAATCGAAACACTCCAATAAATTAAGCCGACTGCTATAAATGCCTCTAAAAATTTCAAATTAACTGAAGCTACAATATTTGCAGCGCCTGTTAATTCCTTAATTGACACAAAAAACGCTAAAGAAGTCGCATGTAAAAAGCCAATAAAGACATTTGTAAAATTAGGTATCGATTTACTAAAAGCTTGTGGTAAAATCAAGCGTCGCATTGCCTGTGAAAACGTCATCCCTACAGCATACGCTGCTTCCAATTGACCTTTTGGAACACTTAAAATACCAGATCGGATAATCTCCGAAGCGTAGGCACCCGCACTTAACGTCAAAGCCAGTAATACAAAAAATAATATAGGTATAGTATTTGAATGAAAATCCAGCTTCAACATATGCGCGATTGTATCCACAACAATTGGTACACTAAAGTAAATTAACATAATATGCATAATAATCGGTGTGCCTCTAAAAAAGGATACGTAAAAATTTAATAATGGTGCTATACCTTTTATTTGTTGTATCCGAACAAAGGCTACGACTATACCGATTACTATACCTAAACATACAGGTGTAATAGTCATAAACAAGGTTAATGGCAACACCTTAATAATTTCCTGCAACGCATCTATCATAAATGCTACATCTATCGTCATTATCAAATCCCCCTAGCTCGTCGCTATTTCTTTCATATAACGATTGAGATAGCGTTCATTGCGTTTTAATACTTTTTCTAATAGCAACACAATAAAATAGTAAACAACTGAAAGTGCCAAATAGATTTCTAAGGCCCGTGTCGTCGAAGCAATAAGCGTTTCTCCCCGACCGACCATATCCATTACACCAATTGAAAATGCCAAGGAAGTATCCTTTAACGAACTAATCATTGTATTCGACATATTTGGAAAAGCAACACGTAGCGCCTGCGGTAGTATAATACGGAAAAATGCTTGTGCTCGATTTAAGCCAACTGACAACGCCGCTTCCATTTGTCCTTTATCAATCGTTAATATAGCTGCTCTGAAAATTTCAGCAAACGCTGCAGCATTACTGAATGTATAGGTTATCATGACAAAATAAATAGCATCCATTCTTGTAACATCAATATGAACTAACTTTAATATTGCTGGAATGCCATAAAACACTAAAAACAACTGTATTAAAATAGGCGTGCCACGAATAAATGAAATATATACCGTGACTATTTGCTTCAAAATAGGTATTTGCAGTAGCTTTGGTATAGCTACTACAATTCCAAGTAACATCCCAAAAAGGATGGAGCATACTAAAATTTCAAGTGTTACGGGTAAATATTGAAGCAATATCGGAAGTACATTCGCTATTAGCATCAAGTCAAAATCATTTGCCATACTTCCTTCTCCCTCTCCTATGTCGTCTAGAAGTCTACAGTGTAATCATCACCTAGCCATTTTTTACTAAGCTCGCTAATGACTCCCTCCGTCTTTAACTCTCGAATTGCCTCATCGATACGTTCCTGTAATGTCACTTCATCCTTGTTCAGTAGGAAGTAAACTTTTGAGTTTAAAAGTGCTTCTCCTACTACTTTTTGCTGGGCTTCATTGCTTTCGTTATAGTATCTCACTGCAAATGGTGTCGTAATTATCGCATCAATACGACCAGTTGCAAGTTGATTATTAACATCCACTGAACCAGAGGAATACACAATGTTGATCCCTAGATTATGCTCTTTATTGTATTGCTCAATAAAGACTGCAGAGTTACTCGTTGGTGAGACAGTAACATTTTTGTCTTTTAAATCAGCGATTGATTGTATATCATTATTTTTTGCATTCACTGTTACTTGTAATGGGAATACATTATAAGGCTCCTTGTTAAATAGAAACTTTTCCTCACGCTCACGATTAACTTCCATCTGATGTGCGATTAAATCTATTTTTCTCGTTTCTAAACTTAGTAATAGATTCGAGAACTCCATCGTTTTAAATTCAAAATTATACTCAGGTAGCTTTTCATCAATCGCTCGAACAAGTTCTACATCATAGCCTGTTAACTTCCCCTTTTCATCGAGGAAGCAAATATTCGGAAATTGTGTGCCTGTGCCAACTAGTATCGTTTGAACGTCATTTTTACTTTGTGCTTTAGCGTTGTCACTAGTACCTACCTGAGATTTTTCAGTACTTGAGCAAGCCGTTAAAAATAACGTAAGCACACAAGTTATATAGAGCGCAAGTTTCCTCATAAAATCTCCCTCTTTTCTATACTTTTGATGGTAAATCAATAGCAAGTGCTGTTTTGACATGCTCAAGCCCTATTTCTGTCACAGCTTTGTACACACCATCTTCACTTGACCCAATTTCTACTATAGGTACATAACGGACACCATACTTTGCTTGTAAAATGTCCCGAAAAGCATCGTTATGTGTGACATCAACTGTTTTATACGGAATTTCCAACTCTTGTAAATACGCTTTTACTTCGTCACAATAACTACAGCCTTGCTTTGACCAAACGACTACATCTATCTTTTTTGCCATGTTCCTGCCTCCTTAGCTCACTGTTTCTTTTTGTTGTAAGTGTAAATTCACAGGACTTAATAGTTCAAATGAGCGTTGTCGTTCAAATGCCTTTAAAATAGGCGTATGCACAATGAATTCATCAATTTGAAATTGCTTGTGAAAGGCATCTAATGTAGCTTTGATATCTTCAGGGGTGCCAAATACAATATCAGCATCATACTGTTGGACAGTGAACGCCTCCCCTGATTCTTGCCCAAATTTTTCGGCTAATTCAACCGATTGTAGGGTCAAACTACGCCCACTTGCTAAATGCACCTTTGTAATTTTTTGTTCCCCTACTAATGCCTGCGCTTCTTCCGTTGTTGGTGCAGCAAGTGCTGCAATTGAAACAGCAAAATGACCATTCGGCAGATGCGTACGATAGGTCTTAGCCGCTTCAGTCAAAACATCGATATCACTATTGATAAAACGCGCAAAGACAAAGGCAATACCAAGTTTTCCTGCAATTTCTGCACTTTTCGGACTTGCACCGAGTAAAAATAACGATGGCTTTATTTTTGGAATAGGTGTTGCCTGCACACCATTTAGCTCATGTTCTACTGGTAGCGTGTTAGCAATTAATTGTTGCAAAAACGTTAGCCGTTCCTCAAAGTCTTCACCATTGTTTAGCGTGCCATATTGCAATGCCTTTGTGGACAGCGGTAGACCCCCTGGTGCTTTGCCAATGCCTAAGTCCACTCTTCCTGGTTCCAACGATGCTAACACATGAAAATTTTCTGCAACTTTATAGGGGCTATAATGTTGTAACATAACACCACCGGAACCAATACGAATCGATGTCGTTTTTGCAAGTAAATACGATACTAAAACTTCTGGTGATGTCCCCGCTAATGTCTCGCTATTATGATGTTCCGACACCCAAAAACGTGTATATCCTAGCTGCTCAGCCTTTTGCGCCAAAGCGACTGTTTGTTGTAATGCTTGCTCGTTTGTTGCACCCTCGATAAGAGGACTTTGGTCTAATATGCCTAAAGAATAACTCATACAATACCTCCTCTAAATATATTTATTCGAATAAGTTTACTTGGTTTTTAAACAGACTGTTTGACGTATCGACTTTCTTTAAACGGTAAGCCTAAATTACCACGCAATGTATCTGCTTCATATTCCTCTTTGTAAATACCACGTGATTGCAAAATCGGTACAACCTTATCGACAAAATCATCAAGTGCACCTGGCACTGTTACAGCAACAATAAAACCATCTGCCGCTTCTTTTTCAAACCAATCTTGAACCAAATCGGCAATCTGTTCAGCAGTGCCAAAGAATGCTGTTTTTGGCGTTGCTTCACGTAATGCTACTTGACGAAGCGTAAGCCCCTCTTGCTTGGCATATTTTTTTATATAATCTGTCGTACTACGGAAGCTGTTTGCTCCAATATCACCTAGCTCTGGAAACAATGCATCCACATCATACTGAGTAAAATCATGATGATCGAAGTAGCGACCAAGATAAGCAAGTGCACGTTCAATCGAAACGAGTTCTACTATTTCCTGATACTTTGCCTCCGCTTCTTCAATCGTGTCCCCAATAATTGGCGATATCCCAGGGAAAATCTTTACTTCATCAGGATTTCGTCCAAAAGCAGCAACCTCCGTTTTCACCTTTTTATAAAATTTCTGCGCTTCTTCTAACGACGCCCCATGCGTGAATATTGCATCAGCATCTTTTGCAGCTAGACGAACACCCGCATCAGATGATCCCGCTTGGAAAATTACAGGCTGACCTTGTTTTGAGCGTGCAATATTAAGTGGTCCTTGCACAGAAAAGTATTTGCCCTTATGTTGCAATGTGTGTAATTTTTTCGGATCGAAGAACACGTCATGTTCCACATCTGCTATAAAGGCATCATCATCCCATGAATCCCAAAGTCCTTTTGTCACCTCTAAATATTCCTCTGCAATTTGATAACGTTCTGCATGACTTGGATGCTGTTCTATCGTTCTATTGTAGTTTAACGCCGAGCTTTCTAATGGCGTCGTTACAACATTCCAGCCTGCCCGACCGTTGCTAATATGATCGAGTGATGCAAACTGTCGTGCCACCGTAAATGGTTCACTATAGGATGTCGATACCGTTCCAACGAGCCCTATATTTTTTGTTGAAACAGCTAGTGCAGATAATATCGTTAGTGGCTCAAAGCGATTTAAAAAATGAGGAATCGACTTTTCATTGATAAATAAACCATCTGCGATAAAGGCAACATCAAACTTCCCTTGCTCCGCCTTCTGCGCCTGTTGTATATAGAAAGGTAAACTCACACTTTGATTGCTAGCTACTTTTGGATGGCGCCAGCTAGAAATATTCCCACCTACACCGTGTATAATCGCCCCAAACCGAATTTTATCCTGTCTCACCATAATGTTAATCCTCCTCGAATTTATTATTTTTACTAAACTTAGTGGTTAAGTATGCTTTAAGCTAAAAAATAATATTTCACTTATGCTGTCAGATGGACATTCATAAATAAAATAGGATTGAGGAAGATATTACCGTTCAATGGACGTGAATGCAATAGTTCTTGTAATAGAAAAAAATTTTATGTTCTATAAAATTTTTTATCAATGCAGCTTTTGGATACTTTCAAATTGAGTGGCTGTACTTAAAATGTTGTCCCAAAAAGCTGATTCTAGCGTATCCTTCTTTAAATACGTTAAGAAAATATGCTGATTTATATCGAGTAAATGCTTCACATCTATTTCAACAAACTCGCCACTTTCAAGCTCCGTTTTCACACATAGATGTGGTAAAAAGCTCACATATTCTTTCGTTCGAATAAATGCCTTTGCTACTTCTAAATGGTCTGTACGAACTTCAAAATTTGCTGACACGCCTTCTACCTCAAACATTTTATGCACATAATTCCAATCAAACGCACCGCATTCAAAAAACACCATTTTTTGCTTTGCCAATTTTTTTGCTGTTATATTGGTCTCTTGTATAAATGGATGATCGCGATGCATAACGAGCTTCACAGCATTATTTAATAACAACTCATTGCATACCCCTTCTTTATGCACATATTGAATAAAAGCAAAATCAATTTGGTGACTTTGTAATTTTTCTAAAATGATCGCAGTAGAACCTGTAATGATTTGAAAACGCATATTCGGAAAACGTTCTTTCCATTTAGGTAGTGCATAGGCTAAAAAGTATTGAGCCGTCACACCGTTTGTTCCGATGCAAACTTCATTTGAAGCATGTGTTTCCTGCAATTGTTTTTTTCCATGCTGGAACGTTTGCACAATCTGTGTGGCAAATGGCAAAAAGTCCTTTCCTTTTTCCGATAATATAACACTTCGCGCATCACGATAAAATAATTCAACATTTAACTCACGTTCCAATGTTTTGATGCGAGCTGTTACAGTTGGTTGTGATAAAAACAAAGCATTAGCAGCCTTATGAATACTTTTATAATGAACTACATATAAAAATGCCTCGATATGATCAATATTCAATTAAAGCCCTCCTAAAATTTCGTATTGTCCTTATTATATAGATTTATTTTTCATTTCACTATAACATATAGGAAAACTATGTATATGTGCTATTAAAATAAAAAAAGTAACCCAGCGTCTCCCAGGTTACTTTCACTATGTAGCGATGAAGTCATCCATCTTGACAACGTACATCGCGCGCAGCTTACATCCCTCTGTCTGTATGCCACTAGTATGTTGCTCACATTAACACCCTCTGTTGCGAATGTGAACTTTGTATATAGGAACTCTCAATTAGAGAGTCAACTATCATATCCTTTTTTTAAGCCATAATTGAAGCTAAAACAGCTTTTTGAGCATGGAGTCTATTTTCTGCTTGCTCAAAAATATAAGAATTCGGGCCATCTATAACAGATGTTGCCACTTCCTCTTCACGATGTGCTGGTAAGCAATGTAGGAACATATAATTTGGCTTTGCATGTGCCACTAGCTCATCATTAATTTGATAACCAGCAAAATCGTGTAAACGTTTCGCCGCTTCCTCTTCTTGGCCCATTGATGTCCAAACATCTGCATACACTACATCTGCATTTTGAACTGCTGCTACTGGATCATTCGTAATTGTAATTGTACTGCCATTTGCCATTGCGATAGCTTGTGCTTTTGCGATAACCTCTGCATCACATTCATAGCCAACAGGCGTTGCTACTGCGACGTTCATACCGACGTGTGCAGAAGCGACTACTAAAGAGTGCGCCACGTTATTGCCATCACCAACATATGCAATTTTAAGACCTTGTAATTCACCTTTAATTTCAGCGATTGTTTCTAAATCAGCTAATGCTTGGCAAGGATGATATATATCCGTTAAGCCATTAATTACAGGAATCGTTGCATGCTCTGCAAGCTCTTTAACCATCGCATGAGAGTTTGCACGAATCATAATTCCATCTAAATAACCTGATAACACATGTGCAGTATCATATATTGATTCACCGCGACCAATTTGTAAATCACGCGCATGCATAAACATACCTTTACCGCCCAATTGTTCCATTCCCACTTCAAATGAAATACGAGTACGAGTTGAATGTTTTTCAAAAATCATGCCGAGTGTTTTTCCTTCAAGCAGCTTCGGACATTTGCCTTCTTTTGTAATCATTTTAAGTTGCGTCGAAAGTGCAACTAATTGCTGAACCTCTTCACTTGTATAGTCTAGCAAAGTTAGTAAGTCTTTTCCTTTTAAGCTTGATACTAACTTTAACTGTACTTCTTCTAGTAATTTCATAGCCTTCTCTCCTTGCTTTTGTAACTGTTGAGTTTAGTATACACATGCATAAATATAAAATCAACTGAATTTTTATGTTTATTTTCAAAAGTTAGAATTCATATGTTGTTTGTGACAAAAATGCGTCCGTTTGAATATTTATGCATTTTCTACAATCGAAGAGCATATCGGCTAACGAATAATGAAGCTCCTAAACGATTCCAGTCCATCCTGCAAACTTATGTAAAGCACTATAAAAAAGAGCCTACCCGTAGGCAAGCTCCATTTAAAAATATGCTAGCATTTACTGCTAATTTAATGTTTCCTTTATTAATCTAGCGTAGTTTCATCACTTCGGTATTCTAAAATATCTCCTGGCTGACATTCTAGTGCCTTACAAATCGACTCTAAAGTAGATAAGCGAATCGCTTTTGCTTTTCCATTTTTTAAGATAGAAAGATTAGCCATCGTTATGCCAACCCTATCCGAAAGTTCCGTTACGCTCATTTTTCGTTTTGCTAACATCACATCGATGTTAATTATAATTGCCATATCCTCAACCTCACACTATTAACTCATTTTCAGATATTATATCTACGACTTCTTTAACAAGATGTTGGAGAACACCAGCAAAGGTTGCAATGACACTTGAAGCAAAAGTAAAATATAACCCTAATGCCATAATACCAGCTCTGTCTCCATCAAGAAATACCGCAACAAAAAAGGTTCCACCTACAATAAATGCACTGATGATGATTGCACAGAACTTAATAACCTTTAATGCCCCCACTGATAATTGCGAAAAGGTATTATTTTTATCAATGTAAATTAAAAGCTTAAATGCTTGATATAACGCAATAAAAAATGGGAGAGCCAATGCATAGGCAGCTAGTAAAAAAGGATATTGTAAATAAGCAGAACCTGGATTCATTTTTACATCACTACTAGCTATATCAGGCACACAAAATAAATATAAAGTTAACGTCACGATTCCTATAAGGAGAATCACTCCTTTTAAAAATATCGTTGCACCTCGTTTCATCAAACACCTCCAACTATCAATCTTCTCAAACTACTAGGTCGTTTTCTGATTTTATATCAATCGCTTCTTGTAATAGTTTTTGAAGTACCGCCGCAAATACAGCAATGACCATAGATGCGAAAGGTACAAGCAATCCAACAAATATTACACCCGGTGCGTCGTCCATCTCTGCAAATAGGTAAAAGAGTGGCAAAGCTAGCACATGTAAACTGCTAATTGTAATGGCACAGTATTTGATTTTCTTTAATGACTTAACGGATAATTCCGAAAATGCTTTATTTTGATCGATGTTGCGTAAAAGTTGAAAAGCTTGATATAAAGCAAAGTAAAATGGAATCGAAGAAGCATAAAAAATAATCGAAACGATATATTTTATTGCTGAAAACGATGGGAGCAGTTTTGCTGCAAGCTCTCCTAATTCAGGCACAAGAAAAATACACAATACTAGAACTGGAATGGCCATAAGAATCACCGCTATTTTTAAAAACAAAGTTGTTGCTATTTTCATAAAAACACCTCATTGGTTTATTTTCAATTTGATTTTAAACTAAAATTTATCGTTTCACAATAAAAAAACATTGAATTTCACCAAAATATTATTGTTAATCTAGTTAACCTTTAATGTTTTGATCAATTTTACCGCTAGTGTACAACGCAAACTTACTCAGATATAAGCATAAAAAAAAGCCTTCTAACATTTTAGTTAGAAGGCTTTTTTGTTTATTGTAACAATTAATCAAATGTAATTTTGTTTACTGCATCGCGGTCTAATTTTTTAATAACTTCAACCATTAGCTTAACAGCGTTATCGTAGTCATCACGGTGTAAAATACCTGCGTGTGAGTGGATATAGCGTGTTGCAATACCGATTGATAAAGCAGGCACACCATTTGCAGTTACATGGATTGAACCAGCGTCTGTACCGCCACCAGCCATTGCTTCAAATTGATATGGGATATTGTTTTCATCAGCCACATCTAAAACAAATTCACGTAAACCACGGTGTGATACCATTGAAGCATCGTAAACAACGATTTGTGGACCTGCACCCATTTTGCTGTTTGACTCTTTCGGTGTTACACCTGGAGTATCTCCTGCCACACCTACATCAACTGCAAAACCGATATCTGGTTGAATTTTATGTGTGGCTGTTTTCGCACCACGAAGACCTACTTCTTCTTGTACGTTCCCTACAGAATATAGGATATTTGGATGTTTTTCATCTTTCAATGCCTTCATGACATCAATTGCAATTGCACAGCCAATACGGTTATCCCATGCTTTAGCTAATAAGTATTTGTCATTTTTCATTACATTGAATTCGAAATAAGGTGTTACCATGTCACCAGGGCATACTCCCCACTCAAGTACTTCTTCTTTTGAAGCTGCGCCAACATCGATAAACATGTCTTTAATGTCTACCACTTTGTTACGCACATCAGCTGGTAAAATATGAGGTGGTTTAGAACCGATTACCCCAATAATTTCTTCACCTTTACGTGTTGTAATTGTTACGCGTTGTGCAAGCATTACTTGGCTCCACCAGCCACCAACTGTTTGGAATTTGATGAATCCTTTTTCATCGATTTGTGTCACCATAAAGCCTACTTCGTCTAAATGGCCAGCAACCATAATTTTTGGGCCGTTTTCATCGCCCACTTTTTTAGCAATTACACTACCTAAATGATCTGTTTCTACAGTATCTGCGTATGGTGCGATGTATTTTTTCATTACCTCGCGTGGTGCACGCTCGTTACCTGCAATCCCATTCGCGTCTGTTAAATCTTTAAACATTTGCAAAGTTGAATCTAGTTGTGTCATCCTTTTGCCTCCTACATTTTGTATCTCATCTATTATACTTCGTTTACCGAAATATTCCTAGTGAATTTGTCTGAAAATTGGTGTTTTTTTTACTCTTTAGTCTAGTAAATTAATAGCCACTACGTTGACGATTATAATTTTCTTCATTTTTTTCAATGTATGCTGACACGACATCCTCAAATGTGAAACCGAGGTTATACGCAAGTAAACCATAGCATTGCCATATCGCTAAATATCTATCCTCTGTTGGATCGTTAACAAATGTTAATATATAATCCTGTGTCATTAAAAATGTTTCTGTTAAATCTCGCTTCTCCTCAACAACAGGCCATTTTTCAATAGACGTATACCCTTTTAATAGTCCTAGCGATAAAATAAAATGAATAGAATCCACATACTCCTCTAAAATCACATCACGCTCGGACGGCCCTTTCGTACTCCAAAACTTAAAGCAGCGTGTTTCATTTGCAAGTTCTGCCAGTTCTACCATTAATGCGAGGCCCTTTTCTTTAAAAACATCACGTTCAATTTTTTGTGTCGTTTCAATAAAATGATCTAGTTCTTTTTGCATCGAAAATAATTGTTGTAAATTCATTTTTTTCTCCTAAATTTCTAAAAAATATTTTTAAAAAGTGAAACTAATTGTCTCCCCTAATCGTATAGGTAGGAATAACCTTTCTTCAAGGGGGAATTTTAAAATGTTACCGTTACTTATTCGACTTGCTGTGATAGCGCTTATTATCTATGTATTCTATAAAGCGATTCGATATATAACCGATCCTAAACGAAAACTCGATGAAGCCTATGAAAAAGGCCAATATTACTTTTATGATGACGTAAAAAATGTTCGAAAGAATTTCTTTATTTCTTTTAAAGGTGCGCTTTTTGAAGGTGAAAAATACTTAGGCACAACAGAAGATGCATTTGAGGTCGTTACCATTTTTGTTGGTGCTCGTGATGCCGCAACTTTACAAGGGTTTACTAGGAGTGACTTCGAATATCTTCAGCAAGAAATCCTATTTAACTACCCTAACGCTAAAATTAACTGGAAGCAACCCATTGAACAACTTATGCGTAACACATCCTCCACATGAGGATGTGTTTTTTAACGCAAAAAGTGCCCGCGGAAGTGCCAGTCACTCACACAATTTCTATAAAGAGCTGCCCCATAATTGCACAATAATAAAAATTTGAATAGCCGCAATCAATGGGAAGCCAAACGCAAAGCTGTTATGGCGTGTTTTATGACGAAATAAATACATGCCTAACACGCCACCAACTGCCCCACCTGCAATAGCTAGTGTAAATAACGTACGCTCTGCAATGCGCCATTCATGCTTTTTTGCGCGTGATTTATCCATGCCCATCATGACGAGCAATACGACTGAAACAATTGCCATATAGGCAAGTAATGCTTGAGCCATTAAAACAACCTCCTATGTAAAAAGACTGATGAAATAACCCCCATCAGTCTTAACTATACACTAATTTATTTACCCCTGTCGCTTCGCTTTCCGGGCTGAAACTTTATTTTGCCCCTGTCGCTTCCCTTTCGGGGCAGAAACTTTATTTTTCTCCTGCCGCTTCCCTTCGGGACAGAAATAACTTTATTTTGCCCCTGCCGCTTCGCTTTCGGGGCAGAAATAAAAAAGAGCGACTAATGTCGCTCTTTTTTATTTAGCTACTGCTTTTTTAGCAGCTTCTGCTAATTGTGTGAATGCTGCAGCATCTGTTACAGCTAAGTCAGCTAACATTTTACGGTTAACTTCGATACCAGCAACTTTTAAACCGTGCATTAAACGGCTGTATGAAAGACCGTTCATGCGAGCAGCTGCGTTGATACGAGTGATCCATAATTTACGGAAATCACGTTTTTTCTGACGACGGTCACGGTATGCATATTGACCTGATTTCATTACTGCTTGGTTAGCAACTTTATATAATGTATGTTTAGAACCATAGTAACCTTTAGCTAATTTCAATACTTTTTTACGACGTTTGCGCGTCACTGTTCCGCCTTTTACGCGTGGCATATGAATTACCTCCTGCTTTTCATTAAAAAATGAATATTAGTTTATTTTGTGTAGTCAATCATTTCATGTAAACAAGTAATGATTTGATGCGTTTGAAGTCACCTGATGATACAACTTTACCTTTACGTAGGTGACGTTTTTGTTTTGTAGATTTGTTTGCGAATAAGTGGCTTCCATAAGCACGGTCATATTTTAATTTACCTGAACCCGTTTTTTTGAAACGTTTCGCAGCTCCACGGTGAGTTTTCATTTTTGGCATGTCGAATTCCTCCTAAACTGTTTCGTCTAATACTATTTCTCGTTCTTTGGTTGAAGAACTAAGAACATGCTTCGGCCTTCCATCTTCGGTTTTTGTTCAACCGTAGATACTTCAGCACAAGCTTCAGCAAATCGATCTAATACACGCTGACCAATATCTTTGTGTGTAATCGCACGACCTTTGAAACGTAAGCTACATTTAACTTTATCACCTTTTTCAAGGAATTTAATCGCATTACGTAGCTTTGTTTGGAAATCATGTTCATCGATTGTTGGGCTCAAACGAACCTCTTTCATCACGATGACTTTTTGATTTTTACGAATTTCGCGGTCTTTCTTTTGCTGTTCAAACTTAAATTTACCATAGTCCATGATACGAGCGACTGGCGGCTTGGCTTGAGGGGCCACAAGGACAAGATCCAAGTTTACACGAGTGGCGATTTCTAGCGCTTCGTTACGTGTCTTTACACCAAGCTGGTCACCATTGTGATCGATTAATCGAAGTTCACGTGCGCGAATGCCTTCGTTTACATACATGTCTTTGCTAATAGTAATCCACCTCCAAGTAGTTGTCGCGAATACATGGTTTGGGCAAAGCCTTGCCCGGTTGAACGGTACATCCTCTTGTCATGTCCATAAAAAAAGGACGGACATTTTTGAAGATGTCCGCCCGCTATATGTGCATGCGTAAGTGTACGCAAAACAATTCAACGTGTAATACCTGTTCACAGCCTAAGCGTTGTATCAGGTGAGAAGCGGGCAGCCTCTACTTCAACCACAAACTTTGTATTCATTAACCTTAATTATATTAGCATGTACAATTTAGATTGTCAAATATGTTTTTTACAATCTTATCATTATTATGTGCAATACAATGAAACTTTATACGTACTATAGCACAACGAAAGAACAATATCTAATCATTTGTTCTATTAAAAACGTGTAACCTCAGCTTTAATATTCGCTAGGAAGTCCTCGAAAGAAATTGTTTCTGAATCTTTTGAGCCGTAGCGACGCACGTTAACACCGTTTGCCTCAACTTCTTTATCTCCAATAACAAGCATGTAAGGGATCTTTTTCATTTGTGCTTCACGGATTTTGTAACCAAGTTTTTCTTCACGGTCATCCATTTCAACACGTAAACCTGCTGCTGTCAACTGTTCTTCGATTTGTTTTGCATAATCAAAGTGTGCTTCGTTCGATACAGGAATTACCTCTACTTGAACTGGCGCTAACCAAGTTGGGAATGCACCTTTGTATTCTTCAATTAAGAATGCTACAAAACGTTCCATTGTTGACACAACACCACGGTGAATTACAACTGGACGGTGTGGTTTGCCGTCTTCACCTACGTATGTTAAGTCAAAGCGTTCTGGTAATAAGAAGTCTAATTGTACAGTTGATAATGTCTCTTCTTTACCGATCGCTGTTTTTACTTGTACGTCAAGTTTAGGACCGTAGAATGCAGCCTCACCTTCAGCTTCGAAGTAGTCTAGGCCAAGCTCATCCATCGCTTCTTTTAACATGCTTTGCGCTTTTTCCCACATTGCATCATCATCAAAGTATTTCTCTGTATCCGCAGGGTCACGGTAAGAAAGACGGAATGAGTAATCTTTTAAATCAAAGTCTTTGTATACTTCTAAAATTAATTGTACAACTTTTTGGAACTCTGCTTTAATTTGATCTGGACGAACAAAAATATGTGCATCGTTTAAAGTCATACCACGTACACGTTGTAATCCTGAAACAGCACCAGACATTTCATAACGATGCATTGTACCAAGCTCAGCAATACGTAGTGGTAAGTTACGATATGAGTGCATGCTATTTTTGTAAACCATCATATGGTGTGGACAGTTCATCGGACGCATAATTAATGTTTCATTGTCCATTTCCATTGGTGGGAAAATTGAATCTTGGTAATGATCCCAGTGACCAGAAGTTTGGTAAAGCTCTTTTGAACCAAGTACTGGTGTGTATACATGTTTATAACCAAGAGATAATTCTTTATCTACAATATAGCGTTCGATAACACGACGGATTGTTGCACCATTTGGTAACCAAAGTGGTAAACCTTGACCAACTTTTTGAGAAGTTGTGAATAACTCCAATTCTTTACCGATTTTACGGTGGTCACGTTCTTTTGCTTCTTCTAACATTTGTAAGTGATGCTTTAATTCTTCTTTTTTGAAGAAAGCAGTACCATAAATACGTTGAAGCATTTTGTTATCAGAGTTTCCTCTCCAATAAGCACCTGCTAATGATAGTAATTTAAACTCACGTAGTTTACCTGTTGATGGTACATGAATACCACGACAAAGGTCGAAAAACTCACCTTGATAGTAAATAGACACTTGCTCATCAGCTGGAATCGCTTCAAGTAATTCTAATTTGTATTCATCGCCAATTTCTTCATAGATTGCTTGTGCTTCTGCACGGCTTACATTTTTACGCTCTACTTCTAGATTTTCAGCGATAATTTTTTTCATTTCTTTTTCGATTGCTGGAAGGTCTTCAGCAGTGATTGGTGTTGGTGCATCAATATCATAATAGAAGCCACCTTCAATAACTGGACCAATGCCAAGCTTCACTTCTGGGAATAAACGTTTAATCGCTTGTGCTGTAAGATGGGCAGTTGAGTGACGAAGGATTTCTAATGCTTCCCCATCATCTTGCGTAATAATTGCAATTGTTGCATCTGCTTCAATTGGTGTTTTTAAATCTACTAATTCCCCATTTACTTTACCTGCATATGCTTTTTTACGAAGTCCTGGGCTAATAGATAATGCTACATCATCAGTAGATGTACCTTTTGCAAATTCCTTTACAGCGCCATCAGGGAACGTTAATTTAATCATATCTGACATTTTTTTGCACTCCTTATTTGGTTGTTTTTGTGATGCACGATGAAACAATGGACTTTATGTTTAGTGTAAGTTTGAGCAATAAAAACTACTGAAAAACAAAAAAGCCCCGTCCCTCACAAAAGGGACGAAGCGTATGCTCGTGGTTCCACCCTTCTTCCTTCCGACAAAATAGTCAGACGAAGCTCAAGGCTAGCTAACGGGCTAGGGACCGGCGAAAGATATTCCCTTTCGCTGCTCAGTAGGTAGTAAAAAATGTGCCCAAACTAGGAAGCTTACAGCCGATGACTTCCCTCTCTAAAAGCTGTTACACAAAATTCATGTCCTCATCATTGCATTGTGATATATAGTATATGTGACAGTATACGCTCGATTGTCGTAAAATGCAACTGCCAATATTATAAACGTCGATTTTTGCCACGCATTTCAATTGGTTCTGTTAAAGCTTTAATACGTTCCATAATACGTCCAGCTTTCACAACCTCAATTCCTTTTTGGGACTGAGCTAAATGATGTTCTAATTCATCATAATTAAAATTGGAAGTAATGAATGTTGGCAATTGCTCTGCCATTCGATAATGGAAAATAGTACCCAAGATTTCATCGCGCGTCCAAGCTGACATCGTTTCCGCTCCTAAATCATCAAGCATTAACACTGGCGCCTTTTTCACATAATCTATTTTGTCATTTAAAGTATTGTCACCGATAGCATTTTTCATTTCACGTAAAAATTCAGGTACGAAAACAACGACTGAACGAATCTTCTTTGAAGCTAGTTCATTAGCAAGTGCACCAAGCACAAAGGATTTTCCTACACCGAACTTTCCATATAAATAAAAACCTTTCGTTGGAAGCTTCCCTGTTTCCTCTGTTTTCTTAACAAACTGTGCCGCTCTTTGCGCAATAAGGACACGAGATTCATCATCAATCATTAAATCTTGGATTGTCGCCTGAAGCACATCTTTCGGCATATGCATACTGGCAATCATATTAGCAACATCACGACGTTCATCCTCACGTACCTTTTGTTCACAGCGTACGTAATCAATTTCTACCGTATTGCGTACTACACGTAATGTTGGAATAAAACCTTTTAAATAGTTTGTACAATGTGCTGTATTATCGCAGCCACAGCAAACAGTAGATTGACTAATAAATTCATGAAGCTTTGGTAAATTGCGTTCGACGGCATCATAGCTAAGCTCTTCAGCATGCTCTGCTAAAAAAGCTTGCACTCTAGGGTGTTCTAAAATTTCTCTACGCATCGCTTCATATCGCTCTTGAAATGATGGTACATTAATTGCTCTTTTTAATGGCTTGTTAATTGGTTCGATTGCCATTCACCTACCTTACTTATCGCTTTTCCCTAGCATTGCTAATATTTTTTGACGCTCTTTTTCAAAATCCATTGCGCTTGAAGAAGATGCGCTTTCTTCGGGTTGCTCATTGCGTTTATAAAACCACTCAGGCACCTTTTCCTTACGCTGATTGTCTACTCGACCTTTAGCATATTGGTTATTTTTAGTCGGCGTCTGTGGTTTATTTTTCCACGTTGTATATTTATCATGTTCTTGGCGTGCAAGCTCCATTGCTTCCTTCGCCGTCTTAATATTTTTTCGTACCCAATGGTCGGCAATCGTTTCTACATACTTCTTTGGTAGCTTCATATCCGTTGAGAGCATGACATACTCAAGGAGTGCATTGACTACGCCTACTGGCATACCATGTTGGACGATTAAGCTCTCAGCTAGCTGGACAGATGTTTGCAATGGTTCTTTCCCATTATTAATATCTCGTAACACTTGGACAGGAGGTGTTGATTCTAAATAATGTTGCAACTCCTCATCCTTCGTTTTTTGAACAGCATCTTCCTCTACTGGGGAAGCAAATACTTTTGCAAGCTTCGGTGGCTCTTTAGAAACTGTGAGTTTATAAAAATCAGCTGCTGCTTTTCGCAAACGTTCTAATGAAATACCTAAATCATCATCAAGTGCTAAAATAACAACTTTTTGCATATCCAACGCAGTTAAATGATATAAGAATGCTAGTTTCGCAATTGTTTCGCGCACTTCAAGCGTCAATAAATTTGCTGGTACTAACTGGTCAGATAAACCTGCCTGTAACAACTCAAAATCAAATTGCTCAAAATAAAACGGATAAACTTTTTGCGAATTTTCTTTGCTTTCAATCCCACCTTGCAGGTCTGTAGGTATATTGGTGTTGACTGGTTTAAAAACATCCATAAAGGCACGTGATACATCTTTAAATTCTGCACCTCTTACAGGTTGAATAAAACGTTGGCGCAACTTCCGATACGCCTGTTCTCCAATTTTACTAAACAAAAACATAGACAATAGTGGATCTTTCATAAAGCTATCTGCATCAAGAGGGCGCATGAGCTCATATACAAAGCATCGCTGTTCTTGCTCTTCTTTTTTCCATGTTCGCAATAAACCGATTGCTTCAAGGGCAATACGCGCTTCGAACACTTTGCCTATTGGCAGCCCGAGCACATTCATTAAATAATAATGATTCATTTGCTGTCTTGGCATTTGCTCTGCTTCAGCCCATAACGTTAAATAAAGACTAATTGGTTCAGCACCAGTTAGTGGTTGATAAAATAACGTTACTAATTGACGTTCCATCGTGGAAAGCGCATGAGGTAGACGAATGTCAAAAGTATCTGCTGGTTGCAATTCTTTATACAAATGAATCAACGTCATTCACCCTCTCTGTTTTTCCTATGATTTTTGCTCTGTTTGACGTTGAATAATTTCTTTTATTTCCTCGATAAAAACATTGATATCCTTAAACTGACGATAAACCGAAGCAAAACGAACATAGGCAACTTCATCGATTTTTGCTAAGCGGTCCATCACCATTTCTCCAACATCCTCTGATCGTACTTCAGCATTTCCAATACGTCGAAGGTCTTTTTCAATAGACATTACTAGTGCCTCTAATACATCTAGAGCGACAGGACGTTTCTCACAAGCACGAATAAGACCGCGCAAAACCTTCTCGCGGCTAAATTCTTCCCGCGAGCCTTCTTTTTTCACAACGACTAACGGTGTCTCTTCAATTTTTTCAAACGTTGTAAAACGAAAGCCACACGACTCACATTCACGACGTCTACGTATTTCTTTATTATCATCTACTGGCCTCGAATCCACTACACGTGTTCCGTTAAATTGGCAAGAAGGACATCTCATATTTTTACTCTCCTGATTCCACAACAATTTGATATTTATATTATAACAAATTTCCTACAAGTAAGAAAAGCTCATTCATCCAACCGGAGTATGGCAGATGCTTTCAGACCTAGAACAGTGTACATTTTCCCTCATTTTCTTTTCAGCAAACAACGTACTAGAAGCGTCTTGAATAAGACGAAAACAACAAAAAAATGCTTTTGCAATTGCTAATCCGTTCCCAAATAAAAAGTTCATGCACACTACTGTCGGAACGCACGCAATGTAAGCAGCAGTAGACGACGACTTACATCGTGCCCACGGAAAGCGAAGTGGATTTTTACACTTTAGAGTCAAATAGTAAGCTTATAAAAAAAAGCACATTGAAACCATTAAGATTTCAATGTGCTATGACTTCATTAAGCGCTAACTGTTTCTAATGCTTTTGCAACTTTTTTCACTAGGTCTACAACACGTGCAGAATAGCCCCACTCGTTGTCGTACCAAGCAAGTACTTTCACTTTACGATTTCCCATTACCATTGTGGAAAGACCATCAACTGTTGATGAGAAAGTTGTTGTGTTGTAATCAATAGATACAAGCGGCTCGATTGAGAAGTTTAAAATGCCTTTCATTGGCCCCTCAGTTGCAGCTTTCACAAATGCAGCATTTACAGAATCTACTGTAACATCAGTATTTAAATCTACAACAAGGTCAACTAATGATACATTTGGTGTTGGAACACGAAGTGCCATACCGTGAATTTTACCTTCCAATTCAGGTAACACTAATTTTAATGCTTTTGCGGCACCTGTTGAAGTTGGAATAATAGATTGTGCACAACCGCGCGCACGACGTAAATCTTTATGTGGATTATCTAAGTTTTTTTGGTCATTTGTATATGCGTGAACTGTTGTCATTAAACCGCTTTCGATACCAAATGTATCATTTAACACTTTTGCTACTGGTGCTAAGCAGTTTGTTGTACAAGAAGCATTTGAAATTACGTCATGTTTTTCAACATCAAGCTTTTCATCGTTTACACCTAAAACAATTGTAACATCCTCGTTTTTACCTGGTGCTGTTAAGATAACTTTTTTTGCGCCTGCTTCAAGATGCATAGCTGCTTTCTCACGATCATTGAATTTACCAGTTGCTTCAATTACAATATCTACACCCATTGTAGCCCATGGTAATTTTAATGGATCACGTTCGCTAATAATTTGGACATGTTTACCATTTACAATTAAAGCATCGCCCGCTGGTTCAATCGTACCTTCGAATGTTCCGTGATTTGTGTCATACTTAATCAAATGTGCTAACGTTTCTGCTGGGTAGCTTGCATTAATTGCAACAATATTTAAACCTTCCTGTACGATCGCTTGGCGGAATACCATACGTCCGATACGTCCGAAACCGTTAATAGCAACTGAGACTGTCATTATAAAATCCTCCTGTGAGTGCATACTCATATTCATTATATACTTTATGATGCTTTATGCTAATTAGTATAACACAATTTCAAAAAAGATGAACATTATATATCCATAATAAAAAAGTTCTTATTTTCTGAAAAATAGAACCTTTTTAGAAATGAAAAAATTCAGTACTTCATCCTTATTATTTCGCATAAAAGCAAAAAAATGCGCAGCAATTATCGCTGCGCAAAAGAATGCATTTGGCTACTACCGTTGATTTCCGCTCTGGGCAGGCGCTTTCCGCGGGCACACCGTAAGCCGCAACCCTCGCTACGCGCGGTCTGTTGCGTCTTACGTTTTGTGCGTTCCCGCAGGAGTCGCCTGCCCTCCGCTCCAATCAACTAAACAACGTAAATCGTGTTTTGCTAACTTAAAAAAACGATTATTCAAATATGAAAAACATCTTTATAAAGGGGATTTGATCAAATAGGATGTTCAATTGGGTAGTTGAATGACATTTCAATTCTAAAAAGACTAAAAAAATAACAAGAGACATCAAGAGTAAACTTCTTGATGCCTTTGACAGTACTATTATCCCCGCACTTTTCTAAAGTACGCCCCAATGAGTAAGAATCTTAATTAACTGCTCTTCTGTTTGCTGTAAATTTTCATTGTTATAAATGACAGCATGTGCACTTTTTTCTTTCACAGACATCGGTAACTGCGAATGCATGCGTGCTAACGCATCTTCTTTTGATAATTGATTGCGCTCCATTAATCGTCGAAGCTGCACCTCTTCGCTAACTGAAACTACAAGTATGCGCTCAACAAAATGCTGCAATTTGCTTTCGAACAGTAATGGAATATCCATTACGACATATTTTTGTCCTGCCTCTAAATATGCATCACGTTGATGGAGCATTTCCTGACGAATAGCAGGATGCATAATATCATTTAAAATTTTTCGTTTCGCAGGCTCATGGAAAATAATATCCCCAAGCTTTGGACGATTTAGATTGCCGTCATCAAGCAAAATATCTTCACCAAAATTTTGAACAATGAGTGCTAACGTTTCCGTTCCTGGTTTTACCACATCACGTGCAACAACATCTGCATCGACAATCGGTAAACCAAGTGCTGTCATCATTTTTGCGACTGTACTTTTGCCACTCGCAATACTTCCTGTTAGTCCGATAATCATAATTAATTCCCCTTTAATGTTGACAATTTGGACAAAATACAGATGTACGTCCACCAATTGTCATTTGACTCGTCTCTGTACCACACACCGGGCATATTTTCTTTCCATACATTTGTAATCGGTTTTGCATGCTCCCTGCTTCACCGTTAATATTTCGATAATCCGAAATTGTCGAACCTCCTGCTTCAATGCTTTGACGCAGAACGGCAACAATTGCATCAAAAAGTGCACGTTTACGCTTTTCACTTATGCGGTTCATTTTGCGGGCAGGGTGAATTTTTTGTGCAAACAGCGCCTCTGTGGCATATATATTGCCACAGCCCGAGATAACTTGTCCGTCCATAATTACTTCTTTAACAGCCTTTTTCTCATATTTCGGTAGCAATGATTTAGCTATAAAATAATCGCTCGCAGCCGCATCAAACGGTTCAGGCGCCATTTTTGTTAGTGGTGCATGATCTTCTATTTTCGTTAAAAACCGCAGCTCACCAAAACGACGAATATCAGAGTATATTAAATAGCCGCCGTCAGCCATTTGAAAAGTCGCATGAATATGCTTTTTAAATTTTTCCTCATTGATATCTTCAGGAGTGTCCACAATAAACCATGCACCTGTCATGCCTAAATGACTGACCAAAACATAGGACAATTCCTCTTTCATCAAATGAAAAAATATATATTTTGCACGACGCTCAATTTTCGTAATCTTCATTTGAGATAATGCCATCTCAAATGCATCCGGCTCAGCTTGCTTCACTATACATTGCTTTCCTTCATCATAAGAAAAGCGAATAACTTCTGAAAGCTGTACCTGCTTTATTGTGCGACCTTCAATTTCTGGCTTTAATGCCTTTACGACACCTTCTACCTCTGGTAATTCAGGCATTGTAACCCCTCCTTACTTTGCATCGTACCATGTTGCCCCAAAGTCAAAGTCCACTTTCAAAGGAACATTTAGTTCAATGGCATTTTCCATTACTTCTGGCACGATTTTTTCTAGTAATGCAATTTCTTCCCTAGGTGCTTCAAAAATTAATTCATCGTGTACCTGTAGAAGAAGCTTTGCTTGCATGTTTTCCTTTTTCAAGCGTGCATCCATATCTATCATTGCTTTTTTAATAATGTCTGCAGCACTTCCTTGAATCGGTGTATTCATCGCTGTACGCTCCGCAAAACTACGTAAATTGAAATTCGAACTTGTAATATCCGGTAAATAACGACGGCGATTTAATAGCGTTGTGACATAACCATTAAACTTCGCATCTTGTACAATTTCATCCATATATTTTTTAACACCTGGGAAGCTGGCAAAATATTTCTCAATAAAAATAGCTGCTTCCTTACGTGTAATATCTAAATTTTGTGATAAACCATAGTCACTAATTCCATAAACAATCCCAAAGTTAACTGCTTTAGCAGCCCTACGCATATTGCTATCAACTTCTTCTGCAGTAACATGGAAAACATCCATAGCTGTACGTGTATGAACATCCATGCCTTCGCGGAAAGCTTCCACTAAGTTTTTATCCTCAGACATATGCGCTAAGACACGCAATTCGATTTGTGAATAGTCAGCCGAGAAAAGAATCCAATCTTCTTGTGATGGCACAAATGCCTGACGTATTTTACGACCTTCCTCTAAGCGTATAGGAATATTTTGTAGATTAGGATCTGTTGAACTTAGACGTCCCGTTGACGTTAGTGCTTGCTGGAAGCGTGTATGCACTTTACTGTCCGCTTCATGAATTTCTTTTAGCAAACCTTCAATGTAAGTAGATTGTAACTTACCAAGCTGACGGTACAATAAAATATGCTCGATAATGGCATGTTCAGGCTTTAATTTTTCCAACACATCAGCCGCTGTGGAATAACCTGTTTTCGTTTTTTTAATGACTGGCAACCCAAGCTTATCGAAAAGTATAACGCCTAACTGCTTTGGTGAATTAATATTAAACGCTTCTCCTGCTTCAGCATAAATTTCCTGCTCAATAACGACTATCTTATTACTCAACTCTTGCCCCATCGTTTCAAGTGTTGAACGATTCACTGTGATGCCTTCGCTTTCCATCTCGCTTAAAATCGAAGCCAATGGTAGTTCTAGGTTTTTATACAAGTCAAACTGTTCATTTTCCTTTAGCAATGCCTCTAGCTTAGGTTGTAATTCCCACACAGCAAACACTTTTCGACTGGCATGTTCAGCTAAAATTTCGATAGCAGGAATAGCACGTTTTGCTCCTTTTCCATAGACCGCCTCATTAGCTTGCACTTCACGATATCCAAGGTCTTTTGCTAGTGTAGCCACATCATCACCGCTAAGTGCCGGATTATTGATATAAGAAGCTAGCAATAGGTCAAACTCGACACCTGCTAAATGAATGCCTACTCGTTTCAAAGCTGCCTGAGCTGCCTTCGTATCTGAAATATATTTAGTTTTAGTTGCATCCTCTAGCCAACGACGAAGTTCATCTGATGTAGAGACCACATCGAATGGCACATAAAACGTATCAGTACCATCAGTTAATGCGATACCTAACTGCTGACATGTATGATAATGCTCGTCCTCTAACTCTAAATGTATCGCCATGACATCCTTTAATTGCTCTGGCTTTACCTCTTGTATAATGTCAAAGTCAAATGGAGCACGATGTTCTTCTTCCACAGAAAAATCACTTTTTTCAAGTAGTGATTTGAAGCCAAGCTCTTGCCACACACTAATTAACTCTTCTTCATTTGGCCCACTGTAAGCAAGGTCATTAAAAGTTACTTCAATTGGCGCCTCTGTAAAAATTGTAGCAAGCTTTTTACTCATAAGTGCCTGTTCTTCATTTGCAACTAGCTTTTCTTTCATCTTTGAAGCTTTTAGCGTATCCATTGCTTCATATAGTGCCTCAACTGAACCATGCTCTTTTAGCAATTTAACAGCTGTCTTTTCTCCAACACCAGGTACCCCAGGAATATTATCTGAAGCGTCCCCCATGAGACCCTTCATATCTATAATTTGAAGAGGTGTTAAGCCATACTTTTCTTCAATAAATGCGGGCGTATTTTTTTCAATTTCAGTAATACCTTTTTTCGTAATGTACACTGTTACCTTCTCTGTTGCCAGCTGTGTAAGGTCGCGATCTCCTGACACGATAATTACTTCCATATCCTGTTGTGCAGCTTCTTTTGCTAATGTTCCTATAATATCGTCGGCTTCGTACATTTCAAGTTCATAACGCTTAATCCCATAAGCATCGATAAGTTTACGAATATAAGGAAACTGCTCTGATAGTTCTGGTGGCGTTTTTTGGCGGCCACCTTTATATTCTGTAAATGTATCGTGACGGAACGTCGTTTTACCTGCATCAAAAGCAACGAGCATCTTCGTCGGTTGCTCTTCCTCTAAAATTCTTTGCAACATTGTTGTAAAGCCGTACACAGCATTCGTATGAATACCGCTATCATTCGTTAGTAATGGCAACGCAAAAAATGCACGGTAAGCTAAACTATTACCGTCTAGTAATAGTAATTTTTCCTTAGTCATTTTATTATCCTCCTGAAGTCGTCGTTCTTTTAATTGTAAAACGAAAACGTATGTTTGAAAATGCTCTTTCCTCTACTTTATCGGGAAAGTAAACTTTTTACCAATCATAGGACGCATATCAGATAAAAAATTCATGTGTATTTTCTGCTAAATCCATAAAAAAAGTCAATTGCAAATTGCAATCGACTCACCTACTATTATTGACTTACATTATTAACTCTTTCTTTACGGTGGAATATTTCCTCATAAATAACTGTCATAATGAAGGCATTCATAAAAGCAATAACGAAAAATAAAGGCATTCCACCTAGCTTTAAATGTGTTAGCCCTGTACTGAATACCATAATCACACCGATTTGTGATAAGAAGAAAATAAAGCCAATTCCAACTTGCCATATTGGACGTTTTTCTTTACGTTTCTCGTACCAGAACATTTTTTTGAAAACTTTTCGTACATCCTCTGCAATGACTAAACCTAATAAAAACAAAATTACAAAAAATACCGGAATATAATAAACACTTTTCGTCACCCATGCAAAATCAGTTATACGAAAGAAAAGTGTAAAAAGCGATGCAATACTACAAGCAATCCCTAAATTTTGGAGCCACGTGCTAAAATATAATTTCACAGCTAATACCCCCATTTGTTATTTCTAAACATCATCATTTTATCAGAAAATAGCAATCTATAACACCACCAATTATTTGTTTGCATTATTTTCTTTGTTTTGGTGCCAGGCACTTTAAACGGAACAAAAGAGAAAAAGTGTTAGAATGACGGCCGTCAATCTAACACTTTTTTTGCTAACAGTTGATGTCTACTATGGGGGTGCTTTCCGCAAGAGTCACCAACTCCACTACCATCAACTAATGTATTAAACCCCTGCAAGGATTACAATATTACTCTATATAGCCTGATAATAGTTTTGCATATGGTGAAGTTGAAGGCAATATGATGACCGTATCTTCACCAACTGTTTTCTTATATGATTCTAATGTGCGGTATAGTGAATAAAATTCAGGATCTTTCGAAAATGAGCCATTGTAAATTTTCGCTGCCTCCGCTTCTCCTTCCGCTTGAATCAATGCCGCTTCTTTGTTGGCTGTTGCTAGCATTTCTTGCACTTCTCTATCTGTTTGTGCTTCAATACGGCGTTTATCCGCATCACCTTCTGATAAATATAGCTGTGCAGTAGATTGACGTTCAGATACCATACGCGTAAATACAGACTGCTCATTTTCTGCTGGCAAGTCTGTTCGACGAATGCGCACATCTACTACTTCAATACCGTACTTATCGTTTAGTAATAGTTCATTCACACGTGCTGTCACACGGTCATTTAAACTGCCTCGTGAAGAGTTTTCATCATTAATGATTTCATCGTATCTTAGTTGACCAAGCTCTGTTCGAATAACCGAATAAATAAACTCCGCCATCCTAGATTCCGCCTTCGTTAGCGTTCCAGCATTGGAGATAAGCGCTTTCGGATCTGTAATACGCCACACAGCATAGTTATCAATTATGATACGTTTTTTATCCTTTGTATTAATTTCTTCCTCTGAAATATTATAAGTTAATTGATTTTTCGGAAGTGTTGTCACTGTTTGAATAAAAGGCACCTTCATTTTCAAGCCTGGATCACGTTCAAACTTTACAACTTCACCGAACTGTCGAACTACTGCATATTCAGATTCTTTTACAATATACACATTAGCAAAGAGAATAACCGCAACAGCAAAAACAATCGTTAATGTTACAACAAGAGAAATGTACTTTTTAGGATTTAATGTGCCCTTTTTTGACATCTTAATTACCTTGTCTCCATCACTAGAAGCAGTATTTTTTGATTTCCCCGATAAAAAACTTAGAAATTTTTCAAGATCTTTATTTTTCTGGTCCATTAATTACCGCTCCCTTCTTTTTTCTCTGGCGTTGATTGTTGCTCTGTTTGTGCTTGTTGTTGTGTTGGTGCTTGTTGTTGTGTAGTTGGTTGTAACGCCTGTAGTGGTAAATACTTCATCGTACTACCATCATCGTTCATAATATAAATTTGTGCCTTAGGTAACACATTTTCAAGAGTTTCTAAAATTAAACGTTCGCGTGTAATTTGTTGATTACCTTTGTATTGCTCATACATTTTATTGAAAACTGCTACATCCCCATGTGCTTGTTCAATACGTGCTGTTTTTGCACCATTTGCTTTTGAAATAATCGCATCTTTTTCACCATTCGCTTCACTAATTCGTTGGTTTTTGTATTTTTGAGCTTCATTCGTTTTTGTATTTTTTGTCTCACGTGCGTCTGTTACGGCTGTAAATGCTGCACGTACCTCTGCATTCGGTAATTCTACATCCTGCAATTTAACACCTAATACACCAATTCCAATATCATATTTGTCTATGAGTGAAACAAGTAATTCTCTTGTTTTTGCTTCAATATCTGCTTTTCCATCTGTTAGCGCAGCATCAATAGTCGAACTACCAATTATGGAGCGAATCGCGCTTGATGTAGCGCTATGTAAAATTTCTTCTGGATTTTGTGCATTAAATAAGTACTTACGAGGATCTGTAATTTTCCATTGAACAACAAGATCTGTTAGAACAATATATTCATCACCTGTAATCATTTTCGTTTCTGCATCAAAGGCTTCCAATTCGCCTTCTTTATTTTGCTTATAACCAAACTGTAAACTGAATGTTTCTCTCGATAAAATCTCAACTGATTGTACGGGCCAAGGTAATTTAAAATGTAAGCCTGGATTTGTGACCATCTCATCAGCACGACCAAATGTTATAACAACAGCTTGCTCCGATTCATCGACTGTGTACCACGAAGTAAATACAGCGATAAGTGCTACAATGCCGAATATCCCAAGTCCCACCATCATTAGTGTCTTTTTCACACTCATGTCTGTTCCTCCCTTTTGCTTAGTACTATTGTATACGGTATAGCTTTTAAAAAGATTCAAAATAATTTCATAAAGTAAACTCAGACTATAGACAAAGAAAAAATACTGCAGGTGATTTCTGTTCCGTGCGGTCGCTTTTCGCGGGCACACAGGAGTCTGACTAGCACGGAAATTGTTTGAGTGCCTGGTACTTAGCATGGATACCTACATAATGGCGGCTTCTAAATTGTAAAAATCCACTTCGCTTTCCGCGGGCACACACGTAAGCCACAACTCTCGCTGTCGCGTGGTTTGTTGTGGCTTACGTTTTGTGCGTTCCCGCAGGAGTCTTCGTGGATTTTTACTTGGATAACCCTACTGAAAATTTCAGAATTGTTTGTGTGCCTGGCACTTATAAAAGAAAAAATCCTGTCGCCATTAAGGCAACAGGATATTCATAACTAGGTGTTCTAATACTGGGAAAAATGTTGTTGATAAAACAATACTTATTAGGGCGGCTACAATCATCGCTAAACTAGCAAAGGTACCTTCTAGTTCTCCTAATTCAAATGCTTTTGATGTACCAGTGCCGTGAGCACCCATCCCAAGCATTAAGCCTCTTGCAGATGGCTTTTGGAAACGACATATTCGAATAACGATTGGCGCAATCAAACTACCTAATATACCAGTTGTCATTACAAAAACAGCTGTAAGAGTAGGTGATCCTCCTATCATATTGGAAATATCCATCGCAATAGGAGTAGTGACCGAACGTGGCACTAAGCTATGAACAAGTTCATCATTTAGTCCAACAACGCGTGCAATGATAAATGATGAAGCAATTGCAACAGCCGACCCGACAGCAATGCTAAAAATAATTTCAAAAGCATGTTTTTTTAATAGATTAAAATTTTTATAAATCGGTACAGCGAATGCAACTGTTGCAGGCCCTAATAAATTGGACAAAATATTTGCCCCTGCATTATATGACGCATAAGATGTATCGGTTAATAGTAACAATACAATAATAATTAATGGGCTAATCAATATCGGAGTAAGCCATTCTTTAGGAAACTTTTGATAGAATGCTTTGCAAGCATAAAAAATAGCAATGGTTCCTAGTAAACTGATGACAGCAATAACTATACTCATACAGCGTCACCCTTCTTTCTCTCTAACCACTGTGCAGTAAAACCCGTCACTAACATCACGACGAATGCACTTACTACAATAACAACTACAACTTTCATGCCTTGTATACCGATTAACGCATCATAATCAATGACGCCTATCGCTGAAGGAATGAAAAACAATAACAATTCACTAAGTAATAATCCTGCCCCTAACTCGATCCATTCTAGTTTAATAAGATGAAACTGTAATAGTAAAAATAATAAAACAAGCCCAATTATACTACCTGGAATCGGCAAGTGAAGTAAACGCGCAATACTATTTCCTATAAATAACACTATATAAAGATAGCCAATTTGCACGAAACTTTTGACGATTTTCATGGTCAACCTTCTCTCAATTTTTTATGCTACTATACTTTACACCTAAATCAACGATGTGTAAAACAGAAAAGAATCCATTTCCCCAAAATAGGAAATAGATTCTTTCTGTGGTGAAGCTAAGTAGTAACCATAAAAAATCTTCATACAAGCATAGTTAGATTTCAAAATTATTTTCATCTTATCATACAAAATAGGGGGTTTCTATAAAATAGTATAGCCCTCTATTTTGAATCTTATATATTATTATTGTAAAGAATTTGTTAATTTTTTTGGAATCATTACAATCATCTTTGTGCCAACGCCAACTTTACTTTCTACCTGAATCCGTCCATGATGAGCCTCCACTAGATGCTTCACAATGGCTAGCCCTAACCCAGTTCCACCAGAATTTCTGCTACGTGCACGATCGACACGATAAAAACGTTCAAAGACGCGTGCAATTTCATTCTTTTCTATGCCGATACCTTCATCTTCAATTTCAATAATTCCATATGTGTCATTTTCCTTCAAGCGAATCGTTACTGTTGTATTTTCAGGTGAATACGTAATCGCGTTTGTAATTAGATTCGTAACAATTTGAATAACCCGATTGGCATCCCCCATTACTTCTACATCACGGGCAATATCCACTTGAAAGCTCATATTTTTTTCATCGAGCCGCGGACCTGTTAATTCTGCACCACGTATAAGAACATCCTGCAAGCCCATTGGCATAATATTTACAGTGAATCCGTGTTGTTCAATTTTAGACAGCTCTAATAAATCTTGGATGAGCATTTGTAGACGATTGCTCTCTTTATGCATAATTTCTAAAAAAGATAGCAGCATCTTTTCATCTTTATAGGCACCATCCAGTAATGTTTCAGAAAAGCCTTTAATCGATGTAATCGGTGTACGTAGTTCATGCGAAACATTGGCTACAAAATCTTTACGGATTTGCTCAAGTCGAACAAGCTCCGTAATATCATGCATGACAATGACTACGCCTAGCCATCGTCCGTGATCACCAATTACTGGTGCACCATATACTTCTTTATTGTATAGCTCTTGTTGTACTTCCATCTTTATTTGTTGTCGATATGGCATTTCCGTTAAAAACACATGGTCAATAAATTGCTCAAGCGTTTTCGGTAAACCAATCGTGCGGAAGACTTTTCCTTGCACATGCTCCAGTTGCATTCCAAAACGTTCTAAAAACACTCGATTGACGATTGATATGTTGCCTTCACGACCAATCATCATAAGTGAGCTGCCCATGTTTTCAATTAGTGTTTTTAGCCTTTCTTCCTCTACCTCTCTTATCGTCGTAATATCCTGTAAATTACGCGCTAAAATATTGATAGAGTGACTCAGTGGTATCATGCGCTCATGCTCATTTTCGTGTGCACGGGCACGATAATTTCCTTTTGCCAATTCAAGTGCCGTTTCGGTCACATTATCAATCGGTGCGGTAAAATTTCGAATCATATAGCGGCTTACAATAGCAATTAATATAAGCGTAATTGTAAATAATATCGCTAACACACCATAAAGCCGAGCACGTACATATGACAGCAGTGAGTCCTTCATTTCGATTGTTTGAGCTGCAAATAATGCTTTCTTATCTTCCTCAGATAAGGAAATTTGCCGTTCATCAAGTACTTTTTCCATTGCTTCTTGACTATAGGAACTCGATCGATCATTGTATTGTTCTACATAAACAGGAAAAAGCTGACCTATAACAATCATTAGGACAGCAAGAATTGATCCGAGCGAGAGCATGAATGTCAAGAATAAGCGGTTGCTCATTGATTTCATGAAGTTTTCGGCTCCTCAAATTTATAGCCAAGACCACGAATTGTTTTAATAAACATCGGTTTACGACTATTTTCTTCAATTTTATCGCGGAGGTGACTAATATGCACATCCACAATACGAGTATCGCCTGCAAAATCATATTTCCAAACAGCACTCAATAACTGATCACGAGTTAATACACGGTTTTTATTTTCTAGTAAATAAATGAGTAGCTCAAATTCCTTCGGTGTAAATTCAAGTGCTTCTTCTTGTAAAAATACTTCAAATCGCTCAGGAAATACACGCAGTTGACCAAACTCATACATTTTTTCTTGAGGCTCATCCTTATCCTCTATTACAACATTTTGTGTAAATCTTCTTAAGACTGCTTTGACACGTGCTAAAACTTCCCGTGGACTAAAGGGTTTTGTCATATAATCGTCTGCCCCTAGCTCCAAACCAAGCACCTTATCGAACTCATCATCTTTTGCCGTTAGCATAATGATTGGAGTATTCATACGTTGTTGACGAATTTGTTTACAAACTTCCATGCCATCCAGCTTAGGAAGCATTAAGTCTAAAAGGATTAAATCAGGCTGTATTTCCATTGCTTTATTTAACCCTTCTAAACCGTCTGCTGCTGTTTCAACTAAATAGCCAGCTTGCTCTAAGTTATATTTTAATAAGGTCGCAATAGAAAATTCATCTTCTACAACTAAAATAGTTTTTGTCATGTGTATTGCCTCCGTTAGTGATTTGAAACCCCCATTTCAAATCTCAAGACGCTCGCTATAATGCCAGTGGTGGTGTCACCAGCAATGTACCTTCAATTACAAGCTGCTTTTGTTCATTATAGGAGAGCACAGAAACGGTAATGGTATTCTGTACTTTATTTACTGCTGTTACCTCTAAAAGCGTATCGAATAATTCATAATGATAGAGTGGCCCTAAATAGGTTAAATGTTGTTCTATAATACGCGCACCAGGTCCTGGAATATACTTCGACACCGCTGACGTAATAATACCATTTAACATAATAGTTGGTACAATCGGCTTTTTAAAAGGCGTCATTGCTGCATAATCATGTTGAATGTAAAGCGGATTATTATCATTTGTAAGTCCTAAATAAAGCAATAAATCCTTATCTTCTATTTTTTCAGTAATATGAATCTTCTCGCCGACTGTAATTTCATCAATAGTGAGACCAAGCTTACTGTTCTTTTGAAGCAAAGATACGCCAACCCCTTTTCTATCATACTACCTTCATAGTATCAATTTTATTCTAAAAGTACAATGAAAAGCAGAATAACCATTTTATGTGTATGCATATTATGAAGAATAATAGAGGCTGTTTTGACAGTTTCTTTATGTACAATAAAAAAATCGAGTAAGAATGATTCCTACTCGATTTCATAAGCTTTTATTAAGCTAAAACTTTCATCACTGCTTTTACGGCTTCAGCAGAGTTATCCAATGCTGCCTTTTCTTTGTCAGTTAATTCAAGCTCAAAGATTTTTTCGATACCATTAGCACCTAGTAATGTTGGGACTCCTAAATAAATATCGTTGTACCCATATTCACCTTCTAAGTATGCGATTGATGGTAGGATACGCTTTTGATCTTTAATAATTGCTTCAGCCATTTCAATAAGTGCTGCTGCTGGAGCATAATAGGCAGAACCATTTCCAAGTAAGTTCACGATTTCTGCACCACCATTGCGCGTACGGTCAACGATTGCTTCTAAACGCTCTGGGGCGATTAACGTTTCTAAAGGAATACCGCCAGCAAATGAATAACGAGTAAGTGGTACCATTGTGTCACCATGACCACCTAATACAAAACCAGTGATGTCTTTTACAGAGATGTTTAGCTCTTCCGCAACAAAAGCGCAGAAACGAGCAGTATCAAGTACACCAGATTGACCGATTACTCGATTTTTAGGGAAACCTGTTTCTTTGAATACTGTGTAAGTCATTGCATCAACAGGGTTTGTTAATACGATAATGGTTGCATTTGGCGAATGAGCAGCGATTTCTTTTGAAACAGTTTTCATAACACCTTGGTTAATTTGAACTAAGTCGTCACGGCTCATGCCAGGTTTACGGGCAATACCCGCAGTAATAATTACTACATCAGAATCTGCAGTGTCTGCATAGTTAGAAGTACCTTTAACAAAAGAATCAAAACCTTGTATTGGAGCAGCTTCCCACATGTCTAAAGCTTTACCTTTTGTTGGGTTTTCAGCTTGTGGAATATCTACTAATACAACATCGCCAAGTTCCTTTTGTGCTGCTAAAAATGCTGCAGTAGCGCCGGTGAATCCGCCACCGATTACTGAGATTTTTTTACGTTTCAAAGTCATTTGAATACGCTCCTTTTTTAGGTTGTATGCTAAAAAAAGGGAGGAGAATAAATTCTCTCTCCCTCCATTAAACCAGGTACTAATATTACTGTAGCAAACCAATTTTACATTAAACAAATATCTGTTAATCACGCTGGATTGTTACAGTGATAATTTTTACAGATTCGTAAAAATTATAGGTTTTTAATTAGTTCGTTAGCGAATTCTGAACATTTCACTTCTTTAGCGCCGTCCATTAAACGAGCGAAGTCATAAGTTACAACTTTTGAAGAGATTGTATTCTCAACAGATTTAGTGATCATGTCAGCTGCTTCTTGCCATCCTAAGTGTTCAAGCATTAATACACCTGAAAGTAATACTGAAGATGGGTTTACTTTATCTTGACCAGCATATTTTGGAGCTGTACCGTGAGTAGCTTCGAAGATTGCGTGACCAGTTACGTAGTTAATGTTCGCACCTGGAGCAATACCGATACCACCAACTTGTGCAGCTAATGCATCAGAAATATAGTCACCGTTTAAGTTCATTGTAGCTACTACATCGAACTCAGTTGGACGAGTTAAGATTTGTTGTAAGAAGATATCAGCGATAGAATCTTTTACTAAGATTTTGCCAGCTGCTAAAGCTTCAGATTGTGCTTTGTTTGCTGCTTCTTCACCTTGGTCAGCTTTGATTGCATCATATTGGTTCCAAGTGAATGTTTGATCAGCAAATTCAGTTTCAGCTAATTCATAACCCCATTTTTTGAATCCACCTTCAGTGAATTTCATGATGTTTCCTTTGTGAACTAGTGTCACAGATGGACGGTTATGTTTAATTGCATATTCGATAGCAGAACGAACTAAACGCTCAGTACCTTCTTTAGATACTGGTTTTACACCGATACCTGAAGTTTCTGGGAAACGGATTTGATTTACACCAAATTCTGATTGTAAGAAGTTGATGATTTTTTTAGCTTGTTCAGAGCCTGATTCGAATTCGATACCAGCATAGATGTCTTCTGTGTTTTCGCGGAAGATAACCATATCAACGTCTTCTGGGCGTTTAACTGGAGAAGGTACTCCATCAAAGTGACGTACTGGACGTAGGCAAACATATAAATCAAGTTGTTGACGTAATGCTACGTTTAGAGAGCGGATACCACCACCGATTGGAGTAGTAAGAGGACCTTTAATTGCAATTAGGTATTCGTTAATTTTATCTAAAGTTTCTTGTGGTAACCATTCACCAGTTTGGTTGAATGCTTTTTCACCAGCTAGAACTTCTAACCATTCGATTTTCTTTTCACCGTTATAAGCTTTTTCTACAGCTGCGTCAATTACGCGAGATGCTGCTGCCCAAATATCTGGACCGATTCCATCACCTTCGATGAATGGGATTACTGGATTGTTTGGTACATTAAGTACGCCGTTTTCAACTACAATTTTGTTTGACATTGTTGTTGCCTCCTAAATTCATAATCATAGGACTGTGTTATAGGTAACACAGTCCCAAATATTCTAGCATATTTTCCAAATTAGCGCTCGCTGATTGGAACATATTTTTGCATACCTGGTCCAACATACTCAGCACGTGGACGGATCAGGCGGTTGTTAGCATATTGCTCAAGAATATGTGCTACCCAACCAGAAGTACGTGAAACTGCAAAGATTGGTGTGAATAAGTCATGATCGATGCCTAAAGAATCGTACACTGATGCAGAGAAGAAGTCTACGTTTGCAGGTAATTTCTTTTGTTCAACAATCATGTCATGGATTTTAACTGACATTTCGTAAAGCTCTGGTTTACCAGTTAGTTCAGTTAATTTTTGTGACATTACACGTAAGTGTGGTGCACGTGGGTCGCCTTTGCGGTATACGCGGTGACCGAAGCCCATGATTTTTTCTTTGTTATCTAATTTATTTTGAATGTAAGATTCAACGTTTTCAAGAGAACCAATTTCAGTTAACATCTTCATAACTTGCTCATTTGCACCACCGTGAAGTGGTCCTTTTAATGCGCCGATAGCTGCAGTTACACCAGAATAAACATCTGATAATGTAGCTACACATACACGTGCAGTAAATGTTGATGCATTTAATTCATGGTCAGCATGTAATACTAACGCTTTATCGAATGCTTCTACTTCGATTGGTGCTGGCTCTTCACCTTTTAACATATATAGGAAGTTTGCTGCATAGCTAAGTTCTGCTTTAGGTTGGATTGGCTCTAAACCTTTACGTACACGTGCAAATGCAGTAACAACAGTTGCAATTTTAGCTTGTAGACGAATTGCTTTACGGTAGTTAGCTTCTGGATCCATAACATCCGCTTCTTCATCGAATACACCAAGTAAAGATACTGCCGTACGAAGTGCAGCCATTGGATGTACAGTTGAAAGTGGGTAAGTTTTGAATTGGTCTACAATTGCTTGTGGAATAGCCATGTTGTCTGCCAATTGTTGTTTTAATTCAGCAAGCTCGTCCGCTTTAGGTAAACGAGTATGCCAAAGTAGGTAAATTACCTCTTCAAATGATGCGTTATCTGCTAAATCATCAATGTTGTAACCAACATATGTAAGTGTGTCATCGATAATTGAACTGATTTTAGATTCCGCTGCTACGATACCTTCTAATCCTTTTGTTGCTGACATAAATTATCGCTCCCTCATACTAATAATTTTTGTTGTAAACGCTTTTTCAACCTTAGCATTTACGTTTTTGCTCACATGAACCATTAAGTAAATCGCTTACATTGTTATTATAATCATTTTTGACAGCTTTGTGAATGAAAAACCTTCAAATTAAGAAAAAGTCGGACGAGCGACTATATAAGCGTACTAAAGAGGGTATTTTGTATATTTTGACAATATATTTTCATTTGAATTGGGGTGAATTTGTTAAATTGAGGAATATTAAATATTTTTCATACGAAAGAACTATTAATGTTTTATTATTTGTTTTTTATTTAGTGATTCTTTGGTTCGTTTTACCTGTATCACTTGCTATATTTTTATCATTTACAACATATCCTATAATAAATTTCCTTCATAAGTACTTTAAAATCAATTACTGGATTGCCGCTATTATCGTAGAAATATTGATACTTTCTTGTATAGTTCTCCTCATAGTCATCTCAATAAACAGTATTATTCTCATCTTTCCTGAAATACGTGACACACTTCAAAACTTTCCATTGTTCACTGAGTATGAATCCATATTTATACAGTTTTTGCAAGAAAAATCAATGTCTATTTTCGATTCTATCGTCGTTTATACAGCAAATTTATTTCAAATATTTATGAAGCACGTCATTGAAGTTTTTATATTCCTTGTAGCATATTATTTTGCATTAATCGAAACAAGAAAATCTCGTTACTGGTTCTTTCAATATGTCCCCAAAAAATATAGAAATCAATGGCAATCTCATTTTTCGAAAGTCATGCAACTTTTTCATTACTTTGTATTCGTAGAATTTCAATTATTTACGATAACACTACTTATACTTTGCGCGGGCTTTATGATATTTCAATTTGAACAAGCCATTATTAAAGCATTCATTGTAGCATTTGCAGATGTACTACCCTTCTTTGGTATCGGCGTCTTTCTTGTACCAATGAGCATTTACTTCTATTTCAATGGCAATACCTTTTTATGTGGTGCGATTTTACTTTTGTATTTGTTTGTTCAATTAACAAGGCAGCTCGCTGAATCTATGCTTTGGTCAAATACGTTGCAATTACGAACGTTTCATACGTTTTTCATCAGCGCTGCCTCCATCTTATTATTTGGTTTTTACGGTATTTTACTCAGCCCAATTTTTTTATTTTTAGCTGTTAAGCTGAAAGAAAAGTCTATTTTTGAACGATAATAAATTGACCTTTTTTCATTTTTTTACGCATCCAATAAAATACAAGTGGTTGGAACAATTTACGTGTCACTGGTAGTAGCATTAATAAACCAATTATATCTGTTATAAAACCTGGCAATGCTAAAAGCACACCGCCACTAAAATTCAACATTGCATCCACTAATGCTGGTCCAGGGGCTTCTCCTCGCGCAACCATATGTTTTACGTTTTTCACTGAATTGATACCTTTATTTTTCGCTATATAAATGCCAATGATAGTCGTTGCGACAACAAGCAATAATGTATTGAAAACACCAATATTTTGACCAATAACTATTAATAACGCCAGTTCGGCTAATGCATATACAACAAAACTAAGAAAAAATTTTTTCATATTTTTCTCCTTTCTATTGAAAAAGCTATACCTTCTATACGTTATTATAGCCCAATAAGTTTCAACTAAAAAATAAACAGGCGTAAATACTAATTTTCATTGTTATTTAAAAGGCTCTAGTACGGTTACCCCATACTAGAGCCTTTTTACTATCTATTAAAGTACGCTTGCATGTCCTTTATAAATAACACCTGTTTCAGCATCCATTGTTATTTCTTGACCGTGGCGAATTAATGTTGTTGCTTCTTTTACACCGACGATTACAGGAATACCAAGACTTAACCCTACTACAGCGGCATGACTTGTCAGTCCGCCTTCCTCTGTAATTAGCCCGATACACTTTTCAATAGCTGGCATCATATCACGATCTGAACCGACCGTTACTAAAATACATCCTTCTGTATCATAGGCTAATGCCTCAGCTGCATTTTTTGCTACTACTGTATTACCAATTACTGACGCTTTGCCAATCCCTTGACCACGCGCAAGTAAATCGCCAATAATGTGTACCTTCATTAAGTTTGTAGTACCAGCTTCCCCTACAGGAACACCTGCTGTAATAACAACTGCATCACCATGATTTACAAAACCATGCTTCAAGCTTTCGTCAACTGCTAGTTCTAAAATTTCGTCTGTCGTTGTAACGCGTTCACAAACTACAGGATAAACACCCCAAACAAGCGTTAGTGTATTTGCAGTGTTTTCAGAGCCAGTAACAGCGACAATCGGCACACCAGGACGATATTTTGCAATCATTCTAGCCGTGTTTCCACTTTCTGTTGGTGCTAGTACAGCTTTTACGCCTAAGTTTATCGAAGTATATGCTACAGCCTGAGAAATAGCCTCTGTCATATTTGCTTCTTTTTCACGACTACGTGTAGAAACGATTGCTTTATAATCTAATGAATCTTCTGTACGTTGTGCAATTTTGTTCATTGTTTGTACGGATTCAACTGGGTATGTCCCTGCTGCTGTTTCACCAGATAGCATAATCGCATCTGTTCCATCAATAATGGCGTTCGCAACGTCACTTGCTTCAGCGCGTGTTGGACGAGGATTACGTTGCATGGAGTCTAACATTTGAGTTGCCGTAATAACTGGTTTGCCAACCTGGTTACATTTTAAGATTAATTTCTTTTGAACTAATGGTACCTCTTCAGCTGGAATTTCTACGCCTAAGTCACCACGTGCAACCATTAATCCGTCAGATACTAAAATGATTTCGTCGATATTATCGACACCTTCTTGGTTCTCGATTTTCGGGATAATTTGAATATGACTACCGCCATTTTGCTCAAGTAATTCGCGAATTTCTAAAACATCTTTAGCTCGACGAACGAATGAAGCTGCAATGAAATCCACACCTTGATTAATACCAAATAGAATATCCTGTGCATCTTTTTCAGTAATTCCAGGTAGTTGAACTGAAACCCCAGGGACGTTAACACCCTTTTTATTTTTTAAGACACCTGCATTTTCTACTATTGTGTGAATAAGCCCTTTTTCCGTATCTGTTGCTAACACACGTAATTGAATTAAGCCATCATCTAATAAAATAATTGAGTTTTGTTGTACATCTTCAATCAGTCGTTCATACGTAACAGAAAAACTTGCCTCTGTTCCTTCTACTTCCGTCATCGAAATGTCGATTACCTGACCTGCTTTTAAATGTAGTTCCCCATTTTGCATGTTATGCGTACGAATTTCAGGTCCTTTTGTGTCGAGCAAAATACCTACTGGTTTCCCTAATTTGTTTGCAACTTCACGAATTAAATTAATACGCACTTCATGTTCTTCATGTGAACCGTGTGAAAAATTCAAGCGAGCTACATTCATACCTGCTTCAATTAGTTTTTCTAAAATTTCTGGTGACTCACTTGCCGGACCAATTGTACATACGATTTTTGTTTTTCTCATTCTCTGCCCACTCCGTTTTACGCAAAATTATATTGATAGTTCTTTCATTAAAGTATATAAGCTTACATCAGACTCATGATTCTTTTCAAAAGCCTCTGGCATATCGTAGTCAATGACTGTATGGTTGCGTATTCCTACAGCTCGACCAGATTTACCTTCCATTAATAATTCTACCGCATGTGCACCAAATTGACTTGCGAGAACACGATCACGTGCTGTTGGAGAACCACCGCGTTGAATATGACCAAGAACAGAAACTCGCGTCTCTTTTCCCGTCTTTTCTTTCAGTAATTTTGCCAACTCGCCACCTGACATTACACCCTCTGCCACAATAATGATACTATGCTTTTTCCCTCGTGCTTCACCACGCTCTAAGCGTGATACGATGTCGTCTAAATCATATTCTTCTTCAGGAATTAAGACCGTTTCAGCACCTGCTGCAAGCCCTGCCCATAATGCGATATCACCTGCATCTCGCCCCATTACTTCAACAATAAAAGAATTTTCATGGGAAGTCGCTGTATCACGAATTTTATCGATTGATTCTACGACTGTATTGAGCGCGGTATCAAAGCCAATTGTGTATTCTGTTCCAGGAACATCATTATCAATTGTGCCAGGCACTCCAACAGCTGGAAAACCTTTTTTTACAAGATCCATTGCACCTCGGTAAGAACCATCACCCCCGATAACAACTAACCCTTCGATACCTGCTTCACGCATATTAGCAATTGCTTGCTGTTGAACAGCATCTTCCTTAAATTCAGGGCACCGTGCTGAAAATAAATTGGTACCTCCTCTTTGAATGATGCCACCTACAGAACCTAAATCGAGCGGCTCAAAAGATCCTTTTATTAAACCTTCATAACCATGCTTAATTCCTACAACATCCATTCCGTGATAAGCTGCCTTACGAACGACTGCTCGAATGGCTGCGTTCATGCCAGGGGCATCTCCACCACTTGTTAATACGGCAATTTTTTTCATTGTCGAACAACCTCCTGCAGTGTTATCTAATATTATTCACATTAACACGAAAAAACAAACTATGTAAGGGTTCTGGAGCTAGAAAAACATAACTTTTACATAAAAAATGAAAAGAATGCGCTTTCACACACTCTTTCCATCACAAAGCATCTAAAATTTAACATTTTATAAAAATATTTCGCTTTAATTTAACGGATTAGACCTTTAGAGCATCGCCATGTGATTTGTCTATTCTTCTATATATTGTCCGATTTTTTTAAATTTATCATATCGATCCTCGATTAATTGTTCACCATTTAAAGAATTTAATGATTTTAGTGTGTCGCTAATACATTCTTTTATATAGATTGCCTGCTTCGCCACATTGCGATGTGCTCCGCCAGTTATCTCAGGAATAATACCATCAATCACACCAAGCTCTTTTAAATCAGGTGCAGTAATTCGCATTGCTTCAGCTGCTTGCTTAGCAAGGCTACCATCACGCCATAAAATTGAAGCAGCACCTTCTGGAGATATAACAGAATAAGTAGAGTTCTCTAACATGTAAACGCGATTTGCTACGCCTAAAGCTAGGGCACCACCACTACCGCCTTCTCCAATAACGATGCTAATGACTGGTACTGATAATCCCGCCATTTCTACTAAATTACGAGCTATCGCCTCACTCTGACCACGCTCTTCCGCTGCTTTACCAGGGTAGGCACCTTTTGTATCAATGAAACAAATGATTGGGCGATTAAATTTCTCTGCTTGTTTCATTAGGCGCAACGCTTTACGATAGCCTTCTGGATGGGGCATACCAAAATTACGACGAATATTTTCTTTTGTTGATTTACCACGTTGATGTCCAATAACAGTGACAGGTTGTCCTTCAAAAAGGGCAATACCGCCTAGAATCGCTGCATCATCGCCAAACGTACGATCTCCATGTAATTCAATAAAGTTTTCACACATAGCTTCAATATACTGTAGTGTTGTTGGTCGTTCAGGATGTCTTGCTACTTGCACGCGATCCCACGGCTTCATATTGGCATAGATTGATTGCTCAAGTTGCGTTAAACGCGTTTCTAGCTTTTCAATCTCCCCTGTCATATCTACGTCCGCTTCAGCAGCAATTGTTTTTAATTCATCAATTTTTTCGCGCAGTTGAACTACTGGCTCTTCAAAAGCTAAATTTTTAGACATGTTGCACGCCACCTTTCGTATGCATTTTTACAAGCACAGATACTTGTTTCCGTAAATCTTTACGATGGAAAATGGCATCCAGTTGACCATGCTCTAATAAAAATTCTGCTGTTTGGAAATCACTCGGTAGTTTTTCTCTTACCGTTTCTTCGATTACACGTCTTCCTGCAAAGCCGATTAGTGCCTGAGGTTCTGCAATATTGATATCCCCTACAGAGGCAAAGCTTGCAGAAACGCCACCAGTAGTTGGGTGCGTTAAGATTGAAATAAATAATAAGCCTTCATTGCTATGACGTTTTAAGGCAACACTTGTTTTCGCCATTTGCATTAAAGAAAGTACACCTTCTTGCATACGAGCTCCACCACTTGCAGTGAAAATAATAAACGGCAAACCTAATTCAGTTGCTTTTTCAACCGCACGTGTTATTTTTTCTCCAACAACAGAGCCCATTGAGCCCATACGGAAATGAGAATCCATTATCGCTACTACAACTTCTTCTCCATCAAGCGTACCTAAACCTGTCAATACAGCCTCATTTAAACCTGTTTTTTGTTGATCAGCATTAATTTTCTCAACATAGGCAGGGAAATTAAGCGGATTACTTGTTTGTAAATGGTCGTCCATAGAAACAAATGATCCTTCATCTAAGAAATAGTCAACACGCTCTTGTGCAGTCATTTTAAAATGATGGCCACACTTCGTGCATACTTTATGATGCTTTTCCAATTCTTTTGTTAACTGAATATGACGGCATTCTGGACATTTTGTCATGAGTCCTTCTGGAAATGCCTTTTCCTGACCATCCTGTTTCTTTTTTCGATTTGCGTTAAATATGTCGCGTATTGCCATGTTTGACTCCCCCTTTATTGTCTAAAAAGTTTGACCAGTACCCATCCACTGCTCGTAAGCTAGTAATGCTTCTTTTTCATAGCCAAGTTGCATCGATTTCAACATCGTTTGAAGGATTAGTTTTTCATCTTCCGTTGAGTTTCGATTTAAACGGTCACCGTCATATGCTGCAAGTTGAAACCAGATTTTCAGCGAAAGCCGATTGCCTGACGTAACTAATATTTCTCTCAATACATCACGACAATTTACTGTTCCTTCAATTTCCAGCTTCACAAAAAAACTATCCCACACAGGTAGTGTACGAAGAATCTCTGTACAACTTATTACGCGAATTGCTTCCTTTTCATGAATTTGTCGCGTTAATTCGACATCTTTTTTTGATTTTTCATCTTCTAATATAAACATCGACAGTACTTCTACAAGCTGATGCTTATGTGTTGAGGCAAGAAATGTACCTCCACCATGTCGCGTTTCAATGAGTCCAAGTAACTCTAAACTGCGCAGTGCCTCCCTTACAGAGGATCGCCCAACACCTAACCTTTCTGATAAAACACGTTCAGAAGGAAGCTTCTCTCCAGCTTGAATTTTTTCCATTCGAATAAGTTGACGCAATTGCTGAACGATTTCTAAAAACACTTTTTTTTGTTCGGTTTGTTTATCCATATGATTAACTCCCGTTATCAAAAAGTGGTCTGACCACTTTTTTAGCATTGACTACATCTTACAAAATAACTGTTTAAAAGTAAAGAAGAAACTGCATAAAATTCTATGCAGTTTCTAAAATCTTGTTTAATTTCATATCTTTTTAGTCGATTGTGCATGTTTTACTTTCACTTGCGATTTCCCAAAACGTTTTTCAAGTGTACCTTCAATATAAAGCAATTCATCTTCTATCAAAATTTCCTGTACTAGTTGAAATACTTGTGGAAATAAGGTTACTGATACGATTCCAAATTCATCTTGAAGCTGGACAAAGGCCATTTGCTCTCCTTTTTTTGTCCTTATTTTTTTCACTTCTTCAATTAAGCCAATCATTTTTACATACGTTCCTTCACGCGCATACTTCAGTTCAGCACATGTTACAGTAATTTCTCCCCAGTAACTTCTTTCTTCAGTAACTGGATGAGCAGATATATAAAAACCTAAACATTCTTTCTCATGCTGGAGTTTTTCCTTCTGAGACATCGCTTCAGCTTGCATATACTTCGGTTTCCCAAAATTAAAGGCAGTTGCTGTTTCTATATCTACATCTTCTGTTGGGCGCACGAGCTCTGCCTGTTTTAATGCTGCCTCTAAGGTAGCCACAAGTACAGCACGATCCTTCCCTAAATAATCGAGCACACCTGCATAAACGAGAGACTCCATTACATTCGGTTTAAAATGCTGCGCACTTAAAGCTACAGCCAAATCAAATAAATTATGAAAGGCATCTGGATTCGTTTTACGTAACGTTACTACTTTCTCTAAAAAGGTGTGCGGTACACCTTTAACGCCAGATAAACTATAGCGAATTCCATCCTTTTCTACTAAAAAGAATTTAGTACTTTGCAATAATGATGGCGGATAAAATGGAATGCCTTTTTCTTTTGCTTCCGTAACAAGCTGTTGAATTTTTTCTACATTTCCTGTTGCATTTGTTAATAATGCTGCATAAAAGCTTTGTGGGTAATGAGCCTTTAAATACGCCATATGATACGAGATGACACTATAGGCAACAGCATGACTTTTTGCAAAGCCGTAGTCCGCAAAGCGTACAATTAGCTCGTAGACATCTTCTGCATCTCTCCTAACAAAACCTTGTCTCAATGCTCCATCTACAAAGGCAGTGCGTTGCTCCTCTAATATATCGCGATTTTTCTTACTAACCGCACGGCGTAATAAATCCGCCTGCCCCATTGTAAAACCGGCCATAGTTGCAGCAATTTGCATAATTTGCTCCTGATAGACAATTACGCCAAATGTTTCACGTAAAATTGGCTCTAGCAATGGATGGGGCATCGTTACATGCTCTTTGCCTGCCTTTCTTCTTGCATAGACAGGAATAAAATCCATCGGCCCTGGACGATAAAGTGCATTGACAGCAACAATATCTGAAAAATGCGTTGGATGAATATCACGTAATGCTTGTTTCATGCCATCTGACTCTAATTGGAAAATACCTACTGTATCTCCTTTTTGAAGTAACTGAAAGGTGCGCTCATCATGCATCGGGATAAGATCAAACTCTATCCACGGTCCCCCTGCTTTGTATATAGACCAACGTACTTGCTCTAAAATTGTTAAGTTGCGCAACCCTAAAAAGTCCATTTTTACAAGCCCACGTTCTTCCACGTCCCCCATCGGCCATTGAGTACAATAAATCCCTTCATGTCCATCCTCAATTGGGACCGTATCAACTAATGGCGTCGGTGCTAAGACAATGCCGGCAGCATGGGTAGAAGCATTTCTTGGCAAGCCTTCTAATTTTAAAGCTACGTCAAGCCAACGTCGATGGTATTCATTTTCAGCTAACCAACTTTGAAAGTTTTGCGACTCCGCTACAGCTCTTTGCAAAGTCATACCTGGTTTGTTCGGAATCATTTTCGATATTTTTTCCATCACTTCAGCATCAAATCCAAAAACACGTGCAACATCTCTCGCCACTGCTTTCGCAGATAAAGTACCAAACGTAATGATTTGCGCAACATTCGCCTTGCCATATTTTTGTGCGACGTATTGAATAACTTGTTGTCTTTTACTATCAACAAAGTCAATATCAATATCAGGCAATGTTACACGTTCAGGATTTAAAAATCGTTCAAACAATAATCCATAGGCAAGTGGATCTACCTGTGTAATGGAGAGACTAAATGCAACAAGCGAACTTGCCGAAGAACCACGTCCTGGTCCAGTCAAGATGCGATTTTCTTTGGCAAAGCGCATAAAATCTGCAACGATTAAAAAGTAATCAGCATAGCCCATTGAGCATATAATTTCTAGTTCATATTGCAATCTATCTCGATAAATTGCAGGTACCTCAGACAGCTTTAGGCGCTCAGCTAAACCAGAAAACGTTTCTTTTACTAGCAAACTTTCAGCTGTTTCACCCTCTTGTACCGGAAATTTGGGCATTTGAACATGCATTTCAGGAATTTTTGCTACACAGCTTGCAAGCATGCCTACACTTCCCTCAATCCATTCAGGACGGTCTAAATACCATCCCTTCCACTGTTCCTCAGTTGGTACAAAATAGTTTTCTAAATGGGCTGTTAACATTGTGTCTTGAAGTTTTTCCCCTGTATCAATTGCTCTCGCAACCTCATAAGCAAAATGATCTTCAGGTTGTAAAAAATAACAACGCTGAGTAGCTACGATTGTAATTTCTTTTGTCTCGCACCAATGTGAAATCATAGCTTCATTGTCTGCTATTATTCCTCCTGATCTTGCAATTCCTACATATAAACGTTTTCCAAATACTTGTTGTAAAGCACTTGTCATTTCTGTCCATTCTGCTATTTCCGCTACATCCATTGCCGAAAGTAATGCTATACAACCCGCTGCATAGCCTTCAAGCCATCTCCAAGGCAATACCTCATCTTCTCGAATAGAAACAGCACTACTAATCTTTAAAAGATGCTGGTAACCTTCCTGTGTTTGTGCATACAGCACGAGCGGTATTATTTTATTATCCCATTGCACCTTCACCGAAAGCCCTATTACAGCATGAATATTTGCCTGCTGCATTGCTTTACAAAAAGGCAAAAGCCCGTACAACTTCGAATTGACGATTGCACAGGCCTGCGTATTTTGTTCTTGTAAAAAAGGGATCAATTGTTCAAGCCGAATCGTGCTTTTTAATAAATCCGCGCTCGTATGCATTTGTGTATATACATGTGTCAAAAGAATCCCTGCCTTTCAAAAATTATTGATATGCCTTACAAATGTCTTTTAAACGTGTAGTGACGCGATCCGCTTCTTGCCATGAATAGGCAGTTGCACCAGAAGCAAGTGGATGCCCACCACCATTAAATTCCTTCGCTAATGTGTTAATAATCGGACCTTTAGAACGCAGACGGACACGAATTTGGTCTTCCTCTTCTATGAAAATTACCCATGCACAAATTCCCTTTACGCTACCTAGGCAACCTACTAAAAGCGAGGCTTCAGATGGTACAACTTTGAATTCGGCAAGCAATTCTTTTGTCAGCTTAACATACGCTGCGCCATTTTCATCCATAATGAAATTTTGGTAAATATATCCTTGTAAAGATAACAGCTTTTGCTCCATTTCATACATCCCATCGAAAATTTGATTTCGATCAAAGTTATATGAAATTAGTTCCGCTGCAACTTTAAATGTTTTTACAGTCGTACTTGGGAATTGGAAGCGACCTGTATCTCCTACAATCCCAGCGAATAATAATCGTGCGGATGCATCTGAAAGTTTCCAATCAGCGATTTCTTTTCCTTCTTCAAAAAGCTCATAAATCATCTCACTGCATGAACTAGCAGTTGTTTCTACCCACAATAAGTCTCCGTATTGATCGTCATTAGGATGGTGATCTATTTTTACGACCATTTTCCCTTTTGTATAGCGCTGATCGTCAATACGCTCAGTATTCGCCGTGTCGGTAACAATAACTAATGCATTTTCATATACATCATCCGCTATTTGATCAGGTTCAGCTAAAAACGACAAGGATGTATCATGCTCACCAACAGCGTAAACTTTCTTTTCTGGATAATTTGCTAAAATCAATTCTTTTAACCCTAACTGTGACCCATATGCATCAGGATCTGGACGTACATGTCGATGAATAACGATTGTCTCATATGAAGCAATTGTGTCGATGATTTGTCTTTTCAAAATGGTTTCCCCCAAAATGATAGTAATAACCGTTAGCATTTTTCCTCAATTATCGTTACAATAATGTCTAGTTATGCTAGGAGGTTTACTATGTTCAATTTAATTTTTGTGTTTGCAATAATTATATCATTTGTCTTTTATTTTTATTTTAAAACAAAACAGTTCCGTTCTCCATTACCTATTGCTAAAAATTGGTACAAAAGTAAGTCAAATATAGGTTTAGGTTCTTTCATTCTTGCATTTGCATTGAACCAAGCATACTTATTCCCTGGAACGTTTACATTTATCATTGTAGCAATTCTTGTCGTATTAGGCATCTTTGTTGTTGTTGAAAATATTAAAAAGGCTCGTCACTATGGTCAATTTGTTGATGAAGAGTTTCGTATTAATCGATAACTATTACACTGCATTGCACATATAATTGAAAAAAACTGTTAAAGGGATGACCTAGTATTTGCCCTAGGCCATCCCTTTTTTGTTTGCTTAACGCTCTAATAGTTGGAACATCATCATTGCCTTACCGACAAGCATTTGCTGATTAAATACTTCGAAGTCCATTTTTACGAACTTACGACTCATATCTAATATGCGAGGTTTGACAGTAAGTGTGCTCTCCATTTGAACAGGCTTTATGAAATAAATTGTCATGTTTTCTGCAACTGCATCGCCACGCTTACGACGCTTTAATGCAAATGATCCAACTTCGGCTAGTAAAGTTGTAAATGCTCCATAAGAAATAGCCCCATATTGGTTTGTCATTTGCGGTGTCACTTTAAACTCCACGATTAAATCTTCATCGCCAAGTACTTTCATTTCATTTTTCACTAAATCATCAATGGTCTCACCGTGTTGAGGCTGTCTTTGCGCTAGCTGCAACGCCTTTAACACATCTTGTCGACTAATTACCCCTTGTAAAACATTATCGTCATTAACAATTGGTAGTAAATCGATACCTTCCCAAATCATGCGATGCCCTGCTGAAGCGACGCTCATTTTCATTGATCCAGCAATTGGGTTTTTCGTCATCACTTTCTCAATAAGCTCGTCCTCTTCCCTACCGATTACGTCTTTAACCGTAATCATTCCAACTAACTTATTCATAGCAGTTACTACCGGAAAGGCACCATGAGTTGTACGCTCATTTAACTTATGGAAGTGATGAATCGTTTCATCATTATGGAGCACAGATGTCTCGGTCATTGGCACGAAAATATCCTCAATAAATAAAATATCTTTTTTGATTAACTGGTCATAAATCGCACGGTTAATCATCGTTGCCACAGTAAAAGTATCATAACTAGTAGAAATAATCGGTAAATCTAATGAATCGGCAAGCTGTTTGTTGTCATCCGTTGTATCAAATCCACCTGTAATTAATACAGCTGCACCTGCTCGGAGCGCATTTTCATGAGCTTTAAAACGGTTTCCGACAATCAGTAAGCTACCTGCATCTGTATAACGCATCATATCTTCTAATTGCATCGCACCGATTACAAATTTTGTTAATGTTTTATGTAGACCGGTTTTGCCACCTAGCACTTGGCCATCTACAATATTAACAATTTCTGCAAATGTTAATCGTTCGATATTTTCTTTCTTTTTCTTCTCAATACGAATTGTTCCTACACGCTCAATAGAACTTACAAGGCGGCGATTTTCCGCTTCTTTAATGGCACGGTAAGCCGTTCCCTCACTCACTTGCATTTCCTTTGCAATTTGTCGTACTGAAATTTTATCGCCCACGGGTAGTGATTCGATGTATTGTAAAATCTTCTCATGTTTTGTTGACAAAATATCACCTATTTCTCAAGCAATTAATTCTGTTATTAGTGTACCATATTTTTTGCGAAAATATTGAGTATAAAGGTGTAAAATGTTTTACGTTTCCCATTATTTCAACTACGCACGTGGTGTCAATCATTATAGTACAGCAACTTAAATGATTAGGAACAGTTTACTTTTTCACCCGCTTTTAAAATTTGAACTTCTGCATTTTGCACTAAATTAGCAAAAATTTGCGGATCCTGTTCGATTGGAGGGAATGTATTAAAATGGATCGGTACAACGATCTTCGGCTTTAAAAATGATACTGCACATGCCGCATCTTCAGGACCCATCGTAAAATTATCGCCAATTGGTAAAAACGCAACATCAATTGGATGACGCTCTCCAATTAATTTCATATCACTAAATAGTGCTGTATCACCAGCATGGTAAATTGTTAATCCTTCGATAAACAATAAAACACCTGCAGGCATACCCATATAAATAATTTCATTGTTTTCTGTTACATAAGACGAGCCATGGAATGCCTGTGTAAATTTGACCTTTCCAAAATCAAACTCTCTCGCTCCTCCAATATGCATTGGATGCGCTTTCACACCTTGCCATGAAATCCAGTTTGCTAACTCATTCGGTGCAATAACTAGCGCATCCTTTTTCTTTGCAAGCTCTACTGTATCGCCCACATGGTCATTATGCCCATGTGTAAGCAAAATAATATCTGGTGCTTCTTCAGCAACCTTTAAATCAGTTTGGCTATTTCCATTAATGAAAGGGTCAATTAAAATTGTTTTACCATTTGTTTGAATTTTAACAACAGAATGTCCATGATAACTAATTTGCATTAATCGTTCCTCCTGATATTGAGAATATTTGCTCCATCTTTTAATTCGCTATCCATGCGCTTTTTCCCTTTTTTTGATATGCTTAAACAGGATATGAAAAGTGTATAGTGCTTAGCTTTTCCCGACATACAAATGCCGAGAAAAAGCCACGCCGTGTTTTACTTTTAAGGAGTGGGCACTAGTAAACTTTGCCTTGCTTTCACCTTAAATCATTGAAGCTACATAAAGGCGTAACGCTATAGGCTAACATCAGCAAACTAGGTGCAATATGAGGAGGAAATGGATGATGTCAAAAGTACAAGAAATCCAAAATTATTTACAAAAAAATCAAATTGATGCTGCTTTCGTTACGACTCCCGATAATGTTTTTTACGTATCTGGTTTCAAAAGTAATCCCCACGAACGATTACTAGGAGTGATGATTTTTAAAGAGGCAGAGCCTTTTTTAATTTGTCCACAAATGGAGATTCCAGATGCAAAAGCTGCAGGCTGGTCATATGAAGTCATCGGTCACCAAGATACAGACAATGCTATGGATATTCTTGCACAAGCAATTATTGCTCGTAATGTAAATCCATTAACGTTTGCAATTGAAAAAGCACAGCTTATTGTAGAGCGCTTAGAAGCTTTACAACAATCATTTCCACAGGCAAATTTTGTACGTCTAGATGAAAAAATTAATGCAATGCGTGTTATTAAAAATGAAGATGAGTTGAACAAGCTTCGTAAAGCCGCACAGCTTGCAGATTACGCAATTGAAGTAGGCTGTAAAGAAATTGCTGAAGGTAAAACTGAAATGGAAATCTTAACAGCTATTGAAAGCGCTATTCAAGAAAAGGGCTGTAAAATGTCCTTTGAGACAATGGTGTTAAGTGGTCCTAAAACGGCTTCACCACATGGTAAACCAGGCTCTCGTAAAGTCGAAAAAGGCGATATGATTTTATTTGACTTAGGGGTAATTTACGATGGCTATTGCTCAGATATCACACGTACAGTTGCATTTGGAGAGCCTTCTGAGGCACAAAAAGCAATCTATGATGCCGTATTAGCTGCTAATACAAATGCAATTGCGGCAGTAAAACCTGGAGTACGCGCAATGGATTTAGATAAAATTGCTCGCGATACGATTACTAATGCAGGCTATGGAGAATATTTCACACATCGACTTGGTCATGGACTTGGTATTTCCGTACATGAATTCCCATCTGTTACAGGAGCGAATGACATGGTTATGGCAGAAGGTATGGTGTTTACAATCGAGCCCGGTATTTACAAATCAGATGTGACAGGTGTACGAATTGAAGATGATGTCGTAGTGACAAATGATGGTGTAGAAGTTTTAACAAAATTCCCTAAAGACTTAATTGTACTGTAATTAACAAACTGTTTTACAGTTGTAGAGGATGGAACTAATTACTTTGGTGTTTCATTCAAAGTTGTTAATAAATTTCCACTATGTAAAATGAATAAAATGTTAGCTTTTCTTTCTTTTGCAATCATAAGAGAGCACTAGTTGATGGTAGCGGAGGCGGCGACTCCTGCGGAAACGCACGCATAGTAAGTCGCAACAAACCACGCGTCAGTGAGGGTTGCGGCTTACAGTATACCCGCCGTAGCGGACATCAACAGCATAGCAAAAAAGTGTTAGATTGACTGCCGTCAATCTAACACTTTTTATATCATCCGTACGTAACGGTAATGAACCGCAAAATTTTTCTATATTTATTTTAGTATTTTATTTTATTAATTCATCAACATTCACATATGGCAAATCTTGAGCTTCTGCTACTGCTTTATAAGTAATATGCCCATCTAATGCATTAACACCCTTTTTCAATGCAGGATTGTCTATACATGCTTGCTTATAGCCTTTGTTTGCTATTTGTAGCGCATATGGAATTGTATTATTTGTTAAAGCAATCGTTGACGTACGTGGTACAGCACCTGGCATATTGGCAACAGCGTAATGTACAACTCCATGCTTAATATATGTTGGATCGTCGTGTGTTGTCACGCGATCAGATGACGCAAAAATCCCACCTTGGTCAATGGCGATATCCACGACAACAGAGCCTGGTTGCATCGATTGAATCATTTCTTCCGATACTAGCTTCGGTGCTTTAGCACCAGGAATTAGAACAGCCCCTACAACTAAATCTGAGCTTTTCACTGATTCTGCAATATTATAAGGGTTAGAAATTAACGTTTGTACATCGCGACCAAACATGTCTTCTAATTGACGTAGACGTTCCGGACTTAAATCAATAACCGTTACATCCGCTCCCATACCAACAGCGATTTTCGCAGCATTTGTGCCAGCAATTCCGCCACCAATAACTGTTACTTTTCCGCGTTGTACTCCAGATACTCCACCTAATAAAATACCTTTACCACCATGATTTTTCTCTAAATATTGTGCACCAATTTGAGTTGCCATTTTACCTGCAACTTCACTCATCGGCGTTAATAAAGGTAAAGAGCCATTTGCAAGTTGTACTGTTTCATAGGCAATACCTACAACTTTTTTATCTATTAATGCCTGCGTTAGTTCACGCTCCGGCGCTAAATGTAAATAGGTAAATAAGATTTGTCCTTCATAAAAGTAATCGTATTCCGATGCTACGGGTTCTTTTACTTTTAAAATCATTTCTTGAGCCCATGCTTCCTTTGCTGATGCAACAATATGTGCACCCGCTGCCGCGTAATCTGCATCTGTAAAGCTTGAACCAATACCAGCTCCTGCTTCAATATACACTTCGTGGCCAGCATGCGTTAACGAGACAACCCCTGCTGGTGTCATTGCTACGCGATTTTCGTTGTTTTTAATTTCTTTTGGAATACCAATCTTCATATTTCCAATCCCCTTTCATAACCTATGAACTAAGCAATATCTCACCAAAATACGATTCCTCGTAGATGATGACCCCCTTGCACTTCCATCTTACCAAACAAGTGAAAAAAATGCTTTAATTAAAGCAAATACTAATTAAATTCGTAACATTTTTAAAATACTAAATATTACTACTAATCAGTTGAAACGAGGTATTTCATAGTAAACGCCTTTACTTATTCACAAATTTTCTCCGGAAAGTATTTCCTTTAGAAAATGATTTGGTATAATTACATTATACAAATAGGGAGGTAATACAAATGGCTAATCATTATAAAAGCATTGTAGTTGCAGTAGACGGTTCTAAAGAAGCGGAGTACGCTTTTCGTAAGTCAATCGATGTTGCTAAACGTAACGAAGGTGCTGTATTAAACCTAGTAAACGTAATTGATACACGTTCATTCGCTGCTATCGAAGCATATGACCGTTCAATTGCAGAACGTGCACAAGCTTTCTCAGAAGAATTATTAAATGGTTACAAAAAACAAGCTGAAGATGAAGGCTTAGCAAACGTAAACCTAATAATTGAGTATGGATCTCCTAAAAATATTATTACAAAAGAGCTTTCTAAAATCGTAGATGCAGATTTAATTATTTGTGGAGCTACTGGTTTAAATGCAGTAGAACGCTTCCTAATCGGTTCAGTTTCAGAAGCAATCGTACGTTCAGCTAATTGTGACGTACTTGTTATCCGTACACCAGAAGCTTAATAAGCAATACATAAAAAGGTATCCAAATATGGATACCTTTTTTATTATTTTCCTTCTTGCCACATTTTCACTTTTTCAAAGAACATCGCAAGAGCTTGTTTATTTTGCATATTTGGTACTTTCGCCAACAATACTTCTTTCGGAGCTTTAAAAGCTTCCCCTTGTTTTTGTAAAATCACAATACTTTTTTCAAGTGATTTATTAGCAAACATCGTATCTGGCAATTGAATTATTGCTTGAATCCAAGCATGCTTTTGAATGTACTTATGCAGTTGCTTAGACTGTTCGGATTCAAAGAGATGCGTCGGAGCTAGGAAAAATAAATATCCCCCATCCTTCGTATAATTGACAGACTGCTCAATAAATAAATGATGTGCATAGCTCATGCCCTCAGATGCACAAAGCTCATAATCTAACGCCACTTCCTCATTCGGATAGTAACCGACTGGTAAATCACAAACAATGGCATCTACAGGATCTACTAATAGGTCTTGCAAAGCATCTTGTCGATATAAAGAAACTGGCTGCTCTGTTAAATCTGCTGTTGCTGCGGCTAATCGGATAAGTAACTCATCAACCTCCACACCAGATGCCTCTACTTTTCCATCGAGTAAATTCATAACAGTTAACAGTAAGTTACCAGTGCCAACTGCTGGGTCCAACATTGTCAGTTTTTCTTTTGCTAATCGATCCGCAAAAATTTGTTCTACGAAATAGCCAACTAATAGACCAAGAGTATCTGGCGTCATTTGATGATTTGGCTGGGAACCTTTTCGCATTCCTTTTAAAATAGCAATTTGAATGGACTTGCGCACGTCTTCTTTCGTTGCACCTTGCTGTGAGAAATCTACATCCCCATCAAGCCAAGCCTCTAGTCCATCAAGTACACCCTCTAATAAAGTCGTATCCTGCTCTTTTTCTATTTTTTCTGCATGCTCATTTAGCATCCCAAATAGTTTTTCAATCTTTTCCATACATAACTTCCTTTCACGCAGAAAAGAGCCGTGACAAACTCTGTCACAGCCCTTTTGTCTAGTATTATCTTAGCCTAAAAGAAGCAAATTATGCTAGTGCTTTAACTGCTGCAATTGCTGCTTCATAGTTTGGATGATCTGTAGCCTCAGGTACATACTCGACATAAGTCACTTTTCCAGCTGCATCTACCACAAATACTGCACGTGCTAGAAGACGTAATTCTTTAATATATACACCATATGCTTCACCGAAAGAAAGATCGCGATGATCTGAAACTGTTTGAACTGCATCAATTCCTGCAGCCCCACACCAACGTTTTTGAGCAAATGGTAGGTCAACAGATACTGTATAAATAACTACGTTATCTCCTAAAATTGCAGCTTCTTCATTAAAACGACGTGTTTGTGCATCACATACGCCTGTATCTAATGACGGAACAACACTAAATAAACGAATTTTACCTTCTGAATCCGTTAAAGAAACAGGAGATAAATCATTTGCTAAAACTGTGAAATCCGGTGCTTGGTCTCCAACCTTTACTTCGTTACCTATTAGTGTTACTGGACCTTTTTTAAATGTAATTTGTGCCATGAAAACGCCTCCTAATCATCATATGTACATAATCTTACTAAATGTAGGGAATTAATTGCAACTAGGACAGCTTATTATAGGCTAATCTTTGTGAATGCCTGTCATTTGCCACCTAATATTGCTCGACAACAGTCCAAAAAAGAAGGGCCACCTCATATGTTGAAGGTGGGCCCATTATTATTCTTCTTCAATCTTCTCCACTATCTGTTCAGGCTCTTTTAATTTTTCCTGAGTTGGTGTCGCTAATTGTGCTGTTTCTTTCGCTACGTATACTTTTTCATGGACAACCGTCGTATCTGCAAAATAATCATGTATGCCTTGGTTGTCAGGTAAAATCGCCACAAAAATATAAAGTGGCATAATTATGTTACTAATTAAACGACCAATCCATTCTCTGAACAGCACATCTGACCATGTAAGTTTGTCATGCTCTAGCGAGATAACACGTAGCCCGAAAGCCATTTTCCCTAACGTTTGCCCAAAAAATTTCGTCATTAGTACAAAGTAACAATAATAGAGAATAGCTGAAATAATTGAGATAGGTGCATACCAGACCGAATCCGATAATGACCAGTCCATTAAGTAAAATATCGGATTGGCAACGATGCCACCAACTGCTGAAATAATTAATCCATCTAAGACAAATGCCCAAAAGCGCACCCAAAATCCTGCTGTCTTCAATTCGTAATTTGTAGTCACTATTGGTGTCGTTGGCTTATCTAACAGTTCTTGTTCAATTGAGGGTGTCCCTTGCAAAACGAATTCATTGTTTGTCATGGTATGCCCTCCTTAGTATTCACCATATAAGTACATCATTTTAGGTGCTTTGTATTCTGTCATAATTTTCGTTAGCATTTTTTCTTCAGCCGATGGACCAAAAAGAGAGCTTACTTTCATACCAATTAATGACGGTAGGCCACCTTGATCATAGCTGTATTCAAACAAAACTGCATCCTCTAAACCGTAATCTTGACGTAAAGCTGCAATAGCTGCTTGCTCGTCGCCAATTTCATCGATTAAGCCTGCTTCAAGTGCCTTTGTTCCACCAAGAATTCGACCATCTGCCACTTTTTTCACGTCAGCTTCAGACATATTACGTCCTTGTTCAACAATATCAACGAACTCTTCATATGATTCGTTAATCATATCTTGCATCATAGCGCGTTCTTCTGCTGTAATTTCACGCGTTGGACTCAGCATGTCTTTATGTTGCCCAGATTTAAACGTCTCAAATTTCACGCCAACTTTTTCTGCAAGTTCCTGATAATTAATAGATTGCATAATGACACCAATTGAACCTGTTATCGTATCACGGTGTGCATAAATTTTATCTGCTGGTGCTGAAATGTAGTAGCCACCTGATGCTGCCATCGAATCCATTGACACATAAATTGGAATTTGACGTTCCTCTTTAATTTGCAACAGTTTTTTATAAATTTCTGCCGATTCCTTTACACCACCACCTGGTGAATTAACACTAAGAACAATACCTTGTACTGAATCATCATATAAAATATTGTCCAACTGATTTAAGAAAAACTGGTGATCATAAGCAACGGTTTGCCATAATGTGTTCGATCCAACATCTTGAATCGTTCCATCAACTTTTAAATAGGCAATACGCTTACTATAATCTTCACCCTCAATAACCGTTTCATAAACATCTAAATTATTTCCAGCGACAATGCTGTCAAAATTACTAAAAAAGTCTGATTTAAATATGGCAAAAATCGTATTAATCCCTAATGAAAATACTAACAACACAGCTGCAATAGCCAAAGCTATCCACCTTTTCACATTCATACAAACGCCTCCTCATCACGTTATACGTCTAAATGTCCAAAACGTTTCACTTTTAAGTAATTTTTATGTAAAAATGTTCTGTTGTTTATTATTTTACTATAAATAAATGGGGCTACAACAAAAAATCAAAAGTTCATAAAAAAACATGAACTTTGATTTTCCGACTTTATTTCCTAGGAAATATTTATTGATGTGTGTAATGCGCTTTTTCTTGTTGTCGTAATTCGACACGACGGATTTTACCAGAGGCAGTCTTCGGTAACACTTCTACAAATTCAATCGCACGTGGATATTTATAAGGTGCAGTCAATAATTTCACATGGTTTTGTAACTTTTTAATAAGTGTATCATCCCCAGTCTCATTTTCACGAAGGACTATAAATGCCTTAACAATATTTCCTCTTACTTCATCTGGACTAGCAACAACAGCCGCTTCCTTTACTGTAGGATGTTTCATTAATGCATCTTCTACTTCAAATGGTCCTATTGTATAGCCTGAAGAAATAATGACATCATCTCCGCGGCCCTCAAACCAAAAATAGCCATCAGCATCTTTATATGCACGGTCACCTGTTATATACCATTCTCCGCGGAATTGTAGGTTTGTTCGTTCAGGATCTTGGAAATATTTTTTAAAGAGTGCAGGTGTTTCTCGATGCACTGCTATATCCCCAACAACACCTTCCGACACAGGATGTCCTAGGTCATCGATTATTTCTACTGTATTTCCTGGTGTCGGTTTACCCATTGAGCCGACGCGCGCTTCCATGCCAACCATTGTCCCAACAAGTAATGTATTTTCCGTTTGCCCGTAACCATCTCGAACCTGTATATCAAACGTTTCTGAGAACACTTTTACTACTTCACTATTCAGTGGTTCACCCGCTGATACAGCTTGGCGAATCTCGCTTAAATTATAGTCCTGTAAATTATTGAGTGCTGCCATAAAACGATACTCTGTCGGTGTACAACATAATACATTTACTTTAAATTTTTCAAGCAATGACAAATAAGTTGACGCATCAAATTTGCCTTTATAAACAAATGCCGTAGCACCACTTCCTAAAGTTGCTAGGAATGGACTCCAAATCCATTTTTGCCAACCGGGCGCCGCAGTAGCCCATACTATATCATTTTCTTGAACACCTAACCAATTCGGTGCCGTTGTCCGTAAATGAGCGTAACCCCAGCTATGTGTATGAACAGCCGCCTTAGGATTGCCAGTTGTTCCACTTGTATAGGCTAAAAAAGCATTGTCAGTACTTTTTGTCGGTGTAGGATTCGTATAGTCTGTAGGATGCTCCTCCATTTTTTCAAGCAACGGTTGCCATGGTGTATGAGCATGACCAATAACATATTGCAAAATACCCTTTAAGTTTTTCACTTCGTCAAATTGCTCAATATATGGCTCGTAGGCAATTATTCCTTTTGCATTTGCATGTGTAATTCGGTATTCAATATCCTTTGTACGCAACATTTCCGAACTAGGGATAATCGTTAAGCCCGCTTTTAATGCCGCTATGTAGACGATATATGCCTCGACAGATCTTGGAACCATAACTAAAAGCACATCGCCTTTTGTTAGTCCCTGCGAAGTAAATACATGGGCCGCCTGATTTGCTTTTTCAAGTAAAGTTGCATATGTAATATGTTGAATTTCTTCATGATTATTATAAACAATTAATGCATTTTTAGTTGGGTCCTGAGCATATTTCTCAATCTCCTCAACAATGTTATACCATTCTGGTGCGATTAAATCCTGTCTTTTCATAATAACTGCCTCCTTATTGCTAGGTTTATTATAAAACTCATTTTTTATTATTTTCAATGGATGAACCTTATTTTAAGAAAGTCATGACAATTATCATGGTTTATTATATGGCATCAGTCACTGCTTTCCAGATAATGATAAAATGCTATTGAATACTGTGGATAGGTATGTTACATTTTGGACAACTAAAAACTTCATGATTGCGGGGGGACTCATAACGAGTTGAGAAGGTAAAACCTGACCCTTTGAACCTGTTAGTTAATACTGACGTAGGGAGCAACACACATCTTATTATTGATGATAAGCTCTTTTTACGTGTATATTTCGCACGAAAAAAAGAGCTTTTTTGCATGCTTACGTCCGTCCAAAAAAAGGAGGACTACGATGATTTTTCAAACTATTCGTAAAAAACGACCACTCATTCATTGTATTACAAATTATGTTGTGGCAAATTTTCAAGCAAACGGCTTATTAGCAATTGGTGCTTCGCCTGTAATGGCAGATGAATCTCTGGAAGTTGAGGAGATGGTATCGATTGCATCAGCCTTATTGATTAATATTGGCACGCTTACTACCCGTACAAAAGAATCGATGTTACTTGCTGGAAAAAAGGCAAATGCGCTAGGTGTACCGATTATTTTGGACCCAGTTGGTGTTGGAGCAACAAATTTACGTAAACAAGCGATACAGCAATTATTAGAAGCCGTTCATTTTGCTGTTATTCGTTGTAATATCGGTGAGCTTGCCGCTATTGCTGATGTTCATTGGCAACAAAAAGGAGTAGATAGTGGTAGCGGTTCAATTTCTGTTAAAGATAAAGCAAAAGAAATTTCTAAAAAATATAATTGTATTGTTATTGTAACTGGTGAAAAAGATTTTATAACTGACGGAGAGCACTCCCAATGGATTATTGGTGGACATGCTCGAATGACAGAAGTTACAGGAACTGGTTGTTTGTTAAGTGCCATTTGCTGTGCAGCTTATATTGCAGGTAATGAGCCATTTTCTCAGTTGTGCAATACATTAACGTGCTATAAAAAAGTTGCTGAACATGCCGCTTCATCCGCGCCATATAACGGTGATTTTGCAGTTTCGGTCTTAAATGAATTACACCGTTTATCCAAGGACGGTGAAAAATAATGCATATTGTAACAACAATAGCCGGCTCAGATAGCGGTGGTGGAGCTGGTATCCAAGCTGATTTAAAAACATTTCAGGAATTAGACGTATTCGGGACATCCGTTATAACTGCTTTAACAGCACAAAACACATTAGGAGTGAACGGTGTACTTCCAATTGAACATGCTTTTGTAAATAAACAACTTCATTCACTACTGGATGATTTTTCAATTAGTGCAATAAAAACAGGAATGCTTTTTTCTTCAGATATTATTCATACAATTGCACGAGCTCTGTCTAATTTAAATATTCCGCTTATCGTTGATCCTGTAATGATTGCAAAAGGAGGAGAAAACTTATTACAACAAGAAGCAGTTGAGGCATTAAAAAAAGATTTATTACCTCTTGCTACAATCGTAACGCCTAATATTCCAGAAGCAGAGACACTTACTGCTAGAAAAATAAACAATTTATCAGACATTCAGCAAGCTGCTCAATCATTATTAAAATTAGGTGTTCAATGTGTCATTATCAAAGGCGGACATTTACATGACGATCATTTTGCAACAGATTATGTATTTTTTGAAGATGGCGAATCATTTTCAATGCAATCTACTCGAATTGCAACGAAAAACACGCATGGAACGGGATGTACATTTTCTGCTGCATTAACCGCTTTTATTGGTCAAAAAAAACCTTTAAAACAAGCAATTATTGAAGCGAAAAAATTTATTCAATTAGCTATTAGCCATGATTTATCGATTGGAAATGGCAATGGACCAACAAATCATTTTGCTTACAAAAAATTTCATGATACTTGCGAGGTGACCATACATGAAAAGGAGTGACTTACAGCTTTATTTTATAATGGGCACAGCGAATGTGAAAAATAGACAACCTTTAGAAATACTTGAGGCAGCATTGCAAGCAGGTATTACGATGTTTCAATTTCGTGAAAAAGGACAACATGCATTGACGAATGAGCACTACGAGCATTTTGCACGTCAATGCCAAAATCTATGCAGGAAATATAACGTTCCCTTTATCGTCAATGATGATATCGACCTTGCCCTTAAGCTTAATGCAGATGGTATTCACATAGGTCAAGATGATTATCCCGTCTCACTAGTACGACAAAAAATTGGACAAATGATCCTTGGTGTTTCTGTCCATACAGCTACTGAATTGCAAGTTGCTTTAAAATATGGAGCAGATTATATAGGTATTGGTCCTATTTATGCAACCACATCTAAAAACGATGCCAAACCACCTTGTGGAACAGAATTTTTACATCAAGCACATAGCATGAATCCGCTGTTGCCGATTGTCGCAATTGGTGGTATTGACTGCCTGAATGCATCTGCTGTTATTAAAGCAGGTGCAGATGGTGTCGCTGTTATTTCTGCTATTTGCGAAAGTAATGACATTCAAAAAACCGCTTCAACTTTCAAATCATTGTATTTATAGCTTTGTTATATGTATGCATGTAATCGTCTGGCATAAAAAAACTAAATTTAAACAAACTAAAACCAGTGCCTTTTACGGTCACTGGTTTTAAGTTTAATAATTGCTTATTCTGCAATTATTGGTTTTTTGGCATACCTTTTAATTGAGATTCTGCCATTTGTACAAGACGTTTAGTGATTTCACCACCAACGGAACCGTTAGCACGAGCTGAAGCATCAGCTCCTAATTGAACACCAAATTCTTGTGCAATTTCGTATTTCATTTGATCAAGTGCTTGTTGTACACCAGGTACTGCAAGCTTGTTTGAACTACCATTGTTGTTTGTCATGTCTGTCTCACCTCCTTGTGATTATAGAATGTGCGATATTTGTTTTTTAATACAAAAAAAATAAAGGTAAAATGTAACTCTAAAGGAAATTGACTAGAAAATTAAAAAAAGAACCGTCCCAAATACGATTTTGAGACGGTTTCCTTCTTATTAAATGGCGTTTTTAAATAAATGCAAAACAACGATAAATTTATTTGTTACGCCCGTAATTTTTTTATAAAAGATCTGCAAATTTATCTGTTGACTGCTCTTTTTTCGGGAAAATGTAAACTTCACGGTTGGTCACAGCACGTTCAATTAGGTCATCGAAATCAGAAAAGCTTTCATAATGCTCTACTTTTTCAAGCTTTGGTTTCGTTTTCGGACTAGCAGGTGTGAAAATTGTACAGCAATCTTCAAATGGCTGAATCGACGTTTCATATGTGCCGATTTTCTCCGCAATTTCAATAATGTCTAATTTATCATTCGATATAAGCGGACGTAAAATCGGTGTATTCGTTACAGCGTTAATAGCAGTCAAACTTTCAAGCGTCTGACTTGCTACTTGTCCAAGACTTTCACCTGTTACTATGGCAAGTGCGTTAATTTCTTCACGTACTTTATCTGCAACTTTTAACATCATACGACGTGTTGTAGTCATAGACACATTAGATGGCACTTTTTCTTTAATAAGCACTTGGATTTCTGTAAACGGAATAACATGTAATCGAATACTTGCGCCGAATTTTGTTAGCTCATTTGCTAACACTTTTACTTTTTCTAATGAATTTTGACTTGTATATGGTGGGCTAAAGAAATGAATTGCCTCTAAACGCACACCACGTTTCATCATTAAGTAGCCTGCAACAGGACTATCAATCCCACCTGAAAGCATTAATAATGATTTTCCGTTAGAACCAACAGGCATACCACCTGCGCCAGGAATAACTTGCGCCATCATATAAGTTGAATCGTGGCGCACTTCCACGCGTAGCTCTACATCTGGATGTTTCACTTTTACAGATAAATTTTGATATTGAGGTAAAACATGAGCGCCAATTTCACGCTGAATTCCGTGAGAATCTAATGGGAATGTTTTATCTGTACGTTTAACTTCAACTTTAAAAGTTAATTGTTCATGTTTAAATGTATCCATAATCGTAATTGCAAGCTGTTTCATGGCATCCATATCTTTGTCACAAGCAGCAACAGGACTAAATGATTGAATCCCAAAAATTTTCGGTAATCCTTCTACTAAAACATTCATTTGTGCCTCATCTTGAATGGCGATAAACATACGATCACGTTCTGTACGAATGTGTAAATGCCCTAAATCTGCAAACGCATAGCGAATATTCTCACGTAAACGACGGATAAAATCCATTTTGTTGCGTCCTTTTGTCGATAGTTCGCCATAACGAATTAATATTTCTTTCCAAATCATAATAAAAGTTCTCCTTTTAGTTCCATCAATACTTTTTTGATAGCTAGTATAAATTGTGCTATGTCTTCAGATGTTACATGTGCGCCAAAACTCACACGAATAACACCTTTTTTAAAATGTTCATCAATATTTAATGCTTCTACAACATGGCTCGTTTTTGTTTGCTTTGACGAACAAGCACTTGATGTAGATACAATGACACCATATTTTTGTAAGGCATTTATAATTACCTCACCTTTTAAATCACGAATACTAAATGATAAAATATGAGCTGCACTCTCTGGGGTAGATAAAATATGGACAACGTCACCAAATTGCCCTAGCTCAGCACGGATTTGCTGCTGCCATTTACGGTATTTTTCCGCGCGTTCATTCATTGTTTCTACTGCAATACGAGCTGCTTTCGACAGTGCTACTGCTTGCGGAACAGCAACTGTGCCACTACGTAAACCAAATTCTTGTCCTCCGCCTAAAGCATATGGCTGCCATTGCATTTTTTTTCTGAATGCTAAGACACCCGAGCCTTTAAATCCATGAATTTTATGTCCAGAGATTGTAATACAATCAGGACCTTCCTCACCGTTAAATGTTAAAGGTAATTTTCCGAAGCTTTGTACTGCATCGATATGGAATGCCGCTCGACTTTCTGCATGGACGATTGTAGCAGCTTCAAATATAGGTTGAATAGCTCCCATTTCATTATTCACATGCATCATACTAACTAAAATCGTATCTTTGCGTATTTTTGCCTTTAGCTCATCTAATGAAATTACACCTTGTGCATTTACATGTAAATACTCTATTTCAAAGCCTTCTTTTTCAAGCTGTTTGACTGATTCTAACACAGAAGGATGCTCTATTTCCGTAGTTAAAATATGTTTACCCTTATGTGTGTTGCCACGTGCTAAACCAATAATTGCTGTGTTATTTGATTCGGTACCACCTGAAGTAAATAGCACATTTTTTGCTTCAGTCTTCAAAATATCTGCTACTTGCTCACGCGCACGCATTAATAATTCATTTGATTCTACACCCATGGCATGAATCGATGCAGGGTTCGCATAATACTGTTCATTCACTGCCATAAACGTCTGCATTACTTCTTTATAAGGCTTTGTTGTAGCACTATTATCAAGATAAATTGTATTAACTTTCATTATTTTTCACACACTTTCAAAACGTTGATTTAACGGTATTTATCATAACGCAATCTGTGGCGATTGACTACTAATTATTCTGATTTAGTCATTTATCGTCCCTTTTTGATGACCTATATAATTTATTTTGACCATAGAATAGCACGAATAAATTTACTTTTTTTGACCATTGCTAACGTTAGTAGCAATAAATAAAATAGCTACCTAAAAAGTTCATTACGTCACTTTTTAGGTAGCTGTTTCTTTAGTTTATTTTCTTTTATTCACTTCGAACTACTTAAGACTTTGTTAGCGTCTCTTCTGCAACTATTGCTTCTATACGCTTTAATGCACCTGGCTCCATTTCCTCTACTGCAGTCCCAGCTTCTTCTAAAGCTTTCGCATAACGGTATTGATGGAATGCTTGTTCCGCTTCTTTTAAACGAGCATTTAATTTTGGATTCGTTGCACGGTGACGATTGCCATATTGAATGATACGTTCGATAAGCATGACATTCTCAATCAATTCATGGGCCTTCGAATGCACATCCTCAACACAAAGAGTTGCTGCATTCAAGTTATTATGGATTGTTCCCATGTTGAGCGGAACTTCTTGTAGACTTTGCATGACAATATAAATATGTTCAGCAGCCTCATCTAAACGAGCATCCATCTCTTCTGGAATACCAGGAATATTTGCCTTATTTAACAGGCGATCTGTTTCTTGTAGTGTTTTTTTCAAGTTTTCCACTTGTGTACGAGCTTTATTTTCATCAATGCGAAGCTTTTTCATTGTATTTGATAAATGCCCTTGCTCTTCGTGGATACGCTCTAGCTCTTCGCTAATTTCAATTAATTCCTCTTGTAAACTTGAATAAGCCGATTTTTCCTCTGAAACACGCATTGCCAATAAATCATAGCGGCGTTGAAGTGCTTCTAATTGTTTTAAAGCAGCTTTTGGAATTTCAGCATCTTTTTCATTCAAATGGTAACTTTGCTGAACAAATGTTGCTTCATCACTAACTAATCGAGTAGAGCTAATAACGTTAGTAATGGATCCTAATAATCGCTCACAATTTTGGTCTACATAATTTTTAGCAATTACTTCTTTTTCAAGTAAATCATAGAAACGGTCAATTTCTTCATTTATTTCAGCAACACGAGGTTTAACAGCTGTTAAATTCAGCTCCGCAAGTTCACCTTTTAACGTAGCAAATTCAACTTCCAGTTTGTCCAACGCGTCTGTTAGCTCTAAATGATGCAAGTAGTATGATTGTTCTTCCATTTCACGTTGACCATTGCGCAATTCTTGAACCGCACCTGGTAACTTTACTTGTAGTTCCGTCAAAATAGTTGGAACATCATTGATGTATTCAAATGTCTGCTGTGATTCTTGATTCAAGCTAATGACAATTTCACGCGCCTGCAAATAATTCCCTTCGCTTGTGAGTACATCAAATTCCTCAAATTTTTGAATAAACACTTCTAATTTTTGTTCAAGTGCTGGTAAAGCTACACCAAATGAGTGTTGATGCGCAAGCAATGTTTTACGTGCTGATCGATAATATTCTTTAAGCTGTTCAATTTCAATACGGTTTTTTTCTTCGCTGCCAATTAATTCATTAAGTTCTTCTAAGATTTTATCTTTATCTTTTTCACACTTAAGAATATAATCTTCTATTTCACGTTCTATCAACGTTGCTTTTTTAAAACGAAGACGATTGATTTGATCTTCAGCGTCGAATAGAAGCGAATCAATTTTTGTCATATGTACATCGATGACTTCATCCCAACTATTACGCCACCGTTCAAACATTTCCTCTGTTTCACCATTCATGTTTAAAGATTTAACTTTGGAAATTTCCTCATTTATGGGATTGTTTTGTATTTGTAATTTTTCATTTTCAAGTTGTGAAATGATTGTTGTATGTTTTCTTCGCATCATTAATCCTACTATGGCTAAAATTAATAGTAGGATAATTGGAATGATGATATACTCCATCGTAAGCCTCCTATTCTACAATAAACGAATTGGCTAGTTGTATACATTATATACTATGTTTTCGCCTTTTGTACTAAAATTTGAGTGATTTTCAGAAAAGTGTATTCACGACCTACATATTGACAGTTCCGCCTATGTCATTGAACATAGAGCTTAAATATGTAATTATCATTTTACTAGATAAAGGAGTGTAATATGTATGAAAAGAGACGGCCATATCCATAGCCCCTATTGCCCACATGGGACATCTGATTCATTTACACAATATATTGAAAAAGCTATTGCTGAAAACTTTACGGATATTACATTTACAGAACATGCACCATTGCCCTCTAATTTTAACGATCCAACACCCGAACAGGATAGTGGAATGCAACCAGATTTTTTAATGCCGTATTTCGAGGACTTACAGCAGCTCCAAAAGCAATACGCACAAGATATTCGCATTCGTATCGGTTTAGAGATAGACTATATTCAAGGCTTTGAGCAAGAAACGCGTAAATTCCTTAATACATATGGGCATTTTTTAGATGACTCTATTTTATCAGTGCATTTTTTACAATGGCAAAACACATATGAATGTATTGATTTTTCTGCTGATAGTTTTATAGCTTTTGCTAAAAAGGTAGGTTCTATTGAACAAGTTTATCACTTATATTATGATACTGTCCTACAATCTATAGATGCAGATTTAGGTCAATACAAACCGAAGCGCATCGGACATCCAACACTTGTTCATAAGTTTCAACTAGCCCATAATACGAAAATTGATGATACCGTCCGCATTCAGGAAGTATTAACTACTATGCAGCAAAAAGGATATGAGTTAGATTTAAATAGTGCTGGTTTAAGTAAAACATACTGTCAAGAGCCATATCCACCATTTGCCTTTATCGATTATAGTAAAACGATCGGATTACCTGTCGTTTTCGGTTCTGATGCGCATACCGCTGTTGATCTACATCAGCATTATAAAACTTTATTTCCAATTATATAACTTTTAAACGAGGTGCTATTATGTTTACACAAATTAATTATGAAGGATCCATCGTCGATCAATACAATACATTAGCAAAGCAATTAGATGCACTACTCACTGGAGAAACAGATCGTATTGCTAATTTAAGCAACGCGTCTGCATTGCTTAATCAATTCCTCCCTGACATTAACTGGGTTGGCTTTTACATATTACAAGAGGAAGAGCTAGTATTAGGACCATTCCAAGGCTTACCTGCATGCGTGAGAATTCCAGTTGGGCGTGGCGTTTGTGGTTCAGCTGTGTCAACAAAAGAAACGCTTGTCGTAGATGATGTTCACGCATTTCCAGGGCATATTGCATGCGATGCTGCCTCTCAATCTGAAATTGTCATTCCTCTAATTCAACAAGACAAGGTAATTGGCGTGCTTGATATTGATAGTCCTATCAAAAATCGCTTTTCTGCTGATGATCAAATCGGCTTAGAACATTTTGTAAAAACATTGTTGCTTCATATTTAAAAGACCCACAAGTAGCCACTAAAAAATGCCCTGAAATGGATTATAAATATATCATTTCGGGGCAAATTTATTGTAAAACATAGTTTATGCATTTGTTTGTAACGTTCGATCATGAATACAGAATCTATTTTTCCCATTGTTTTTCGCTTCATATAAAGCTGTGTCAGCATGTAGGAAAACAGATTGAAAGGCTGGTCTATAGAATTGATCCCATGTAATAAGACCTGCTGAAATTGTTACTTGAGGATCTGTTGCATTCGGAATTACTTCTACTATTGTTGATGCTAGCTCGATAGCTTCTTGCTCATCAACATTAGGCACATACACCGACATTTCCTCTCCACCCCAGCGAGCACAAATTCCACTGGCACCTATTGTTTCCTCTAATTGCACGGCAATCTGCACGAGAATTTTATCACCTATTTGATGACCATAGGTATCATTGATGCGTTTAAAATTATCAATATCAATCAGTAAGAACATTCCTGATTGATCTGTTTTCAGTGATTTTTCTACAAATTGGTCTAAATAACTACGTGCATATAATTTTGTTAAATGATCTCGATCAACCATTTCTTGTAGCTGATTTCGTAAAATAGAGTTTGCTATTGCTAATGAAGAATGATGGATTAACGATTGCATTAGCTTAAAACTATCAAATGAAAAGAAATACGGCTCTTTGTGTAATACGATACTAAAGCCATTAATTTTTTCCTCCATTAAGATAGGAATCGCCATAATTGAACGATATTCTATTTGATTTGGGGTTAACCTGCTAAAATCGGCAATAAACAGTGGATCATTTGTATGCTCAAAATGTTGTTCAACATGATTTATATAAGTCTTGCCTTCGTCTGATTTAAATAAGGATGTACTAGCATCTTTCACTACATAGGTAGCATTATCTTTAAAAGCGAAACAAACTTCCATTGGTTGGAAAGACTTCATTAATTGTTTTTGTAGGAAAAGTAACATTTCATTAATATCAATTCGCATATTTAATCGATGCGATGTTTCATTGATAAGTTGTAAGTCACTTACGAGGCGATGCGATTGATGATATAATTTGGCATTTTCTAGTGCATTGCCAGATGCTTGTGCGAGCATGCGCACAAAATCTTTTTCAGTTGCTGAAAAAAGGTATGTGGTTGGTGCATTAACTTGTAAAATCCCATAAATGGCTTGTCTCCCTTTTATAGGAGCGTTTAATAAGCGACAATTTAAGTCTCCAGCTAGTTCAGTTGTCAACTCACCTGATACAAAGGCTTCAATTGTAGCAGGTCTTTCCGATAAGTAATCAAAAAGCTTTATATCGATTGTCGTATGGCGATCTTGATCGTTGGATAAAATAAGCTCCACATTAAATTCCGGGAAATTATCTCGAATATTTTTTAAAACGTTTTCTAAAATCAAATCAATATCCATTGTTGAATGAAATAAGTCCGTCATATTATAAAGTTTTCTATATTGGTCTTCATTCAATTTTACTTCTAGGTTTTCAATCAGTAGTTGTAAAACTTTCGTAAGCGTTTCTACACACTCTTCACCATAATCCGAAGTCATAAAGTCCGTCCAAGTATCAGTGGCTTCTACAAGCAACACACCAATAGGATCTTTGCCCTCCGCCTGGAAAAGCACCATATCTGTCATCATATTATAGGCTGGTTTTTCTTTTAATATATAAGGAAGCTTCACCACTTTCTGTTGGTAAAAGCTGGCTTCTATCATTAGCCATGACACAGCATTTAGTTTTGTTTCAATCGTCAAATTAGCTAATTCTTCCACAGGTATTAAACTATTACCTTCAAAGCTAAGAAATGCCGCATTTTCAATTTTCAAGTGCTTCTTTAGACACTGTTTAAATGAATAAAAATACTCATTAAAACTAATTAGTCCTCCATTCGAACTCACCCAAATGCTCAAAACATCAGATTTTATATATTTCAGCGTTTGTAAATGGTCTGTCATGAAATCACCTTTTCTATATAACGTACAAATCAATTACTATTAACTTATAATGTATTATACATAATTTGTGTCATTTTGACTATTTAATTCTGCCTTACTTTTACAATTTACATTTAATACCGTATCATTAACCATTTCGTAGTAGTGTAAAATGACTTTCAAGGAAATTCCTACTATAGACCTTTTTGAAAAAAGCAATACTAATAATTGACGTCTACGCTATAAGCAGTTACAATGAAGTTTGTGTAAAATAAACGCAGCAGTGGTATGAGCTTATTACTGTATTTTATTCCTCAATTTTACTGAGTATTACTTCTCAAAGTCTCTCAGATACAAATTGATGGTGTATTATGTAACCTAAAGGCTGCATAGGCGAAAATACATGAAAATAAAATACGTATAAGAATGGGTACTACTGGTTTTTGTTTTACAACAAAAAAACCAAATATAAAGGAGGAGACAACAATATGTCTCGTTATACAGGTCCATCTTGGAAATTATCACGTCGTCTTGGTATCTCACTAAGCGGTACTGGTAAAGAAATCGAAAAACGCCCTTACGCACCAGGTCAACACGGCCCGAACCAACGTAAAAAATTATCAGAATACGGTTTACAACTTCAAGAAAAACAAAAACTTCGTCATATGTATGGTATGACTGAACGTCAATTCCGTACTCTATTTGACCGCGCTGGTAAAATGAAAGGTGTTCACGGTGAAAACTTCATGATCCTTCTTGAAACTCGCCTTGACAACTTAGTTTACCGTTTAGGTTTAGCTCGCACTCGTCGTGGTTCTCGTCAATTAGTAAACCACGGTCATATCTTAGTAGATGGCAAACGCGTTGATATTCCATCATTCAGCGTTAAACCAGGTCAAACGATTTCTCTTCGTGAAAAATCTCAAAACCTTGCTGTAGTAACAGAAGCTATCGAAGTAAACAACTTCGTACCTGACTACTTAACTTTTGATGCAGACAAAAAAGAAGGTACATTCACTCGCCTTCCAGAACGTTCTGAACTATCTGCTGAAATCAACGAAGCATTCATCGTAGAGTACTACTCTCGTTAATTTTTTAACGTTAGATTGTTTTCGTTTCTTAAACCCCGCAACCTTGTTTATTCAAGTGTTTGCGGGGTTTTTGTGTATATAAATGCTTTCGTTTATTTAAGATTATTTTGTTTTGGTTTTGGGGAGCGTTTTGGGGAGCAATTTTAAGACATTTGGGTGATTAAAATAATACACGGACAGGTGTCCTTTTTTAAAATTCATACATATAGGATTAATCATCCATAGACGTCAAGAATAAAAGAAAGTCACTCATTATTTTTAAATGAGTGACTTTAGGTGCCAGGCACTCAAACAATTTAGAGTGCTGACGATCGTTTACACTAAGCCAACTGTAAAACAGGCTGGCTTACAAGGTTATGGTAGGCAAGTAAATCTTGTTCATATAAATGATTATATGTCGCTAGGCTATGTTGCTTTATATAGTCAAAGTCGTTTTTATCTATTAGCTGAAGTGTATTATTAAGGGTCCGTGCATTATCCCATGCAGTTTCCTCAAATTGAATATTCATTTCGTGCTCTTCAATTATCATAGATAAAAGACGTTCATTTCGATAAATTTCTTTTTTTGCATGCTGTTTTTTCATTTTAAAAATTTCAATTGTTCTTGGAAGTGATGCTTGTAGCGCTTCACGGTCAATAGCATGACCTAGTTCATGTAAAGTAATGGTTTTTACATAAACCTCAAGTGGAAGTTGTAACATTAGCTCATTTCTTGCTTCTATTAATCTGTTCGCATCAAATCCTATATAATCCCCAATAAAGTTATAACTCATATTAATACCAGAATGATCTTGTTTTATCGCCACCGTTATCCCTACAGTTTGCATAACGGAATTAATTACATCATATAGTTCTTTTTCTTTATGCAATGTTGTCATTATTAACGCTTTCCTCATTTCCTCTGAAAACAAGCTAATGATAATTTATTACAAGCGGATTAAATATATACTACATTTAGGGGAAATTCAACATATTTATCCTGTTAAATCAGAGAAAATGAGAATTTTTCCATTAAAAAGGCGTTTGTAGTTATAAACTACAAACGCCTCTTTGCTTGGTTAAGCCTTTTACTTCATATTAATTAATTGTTGTTGTTATTGTTATTTTTATTACGTTGATTTTGGTTTTCATTGGAGTTGCTACTACGCTGGTTGCTGCGTGCTTCTCCACCTTTACGTCCTATTTCTTCATAAAAATCATGATCATGATTTTTGGAGGTAGCTTCTCCGCCTTTACGACCCGCTTCTTCTACAGTCATGTTTTCATTGTTGTTTCTGTTGCGATTGTTTTGCATGTTAGCCATTATAATTCCTCCTAAATAATTTTTTAAGCTATTGACTAGCTCACTGTTTATATTCCCAGTCTATACATGACTAAACATTATTTTTTAAAAAGTCTATTATTTTCTTTAAACTTATAAAAATAACTATTGTTTTCATAATAGAGATGGATATCGAATTTAATCGTATTTAATTGTAAAAAGTTAACGTTTCTATAGAGCCTCTATGTTCTAGTACTCGTACTCTTGAACATTTCTCTTCTTCATACTAATTAGCGCCTATTGTCGCCGTACAATTGTGCGGCAACTTCCTTGCTTACTCTCATTAGCATAACTACTATAAAGCACTGCTCCCCCACTTCAACTTATTAAAGTAGCGAAAACCTTTGCATTTAACGCCATTACACTTGCATCTCTTCTATAAACCAAGAGCTATTATCTTTTCAGAAAAAATCCTTTCGTCTTAAATTGACAAAATTAACATTTAAATTAATTGTAAATTTTTCTGTACATTAAAATAGCAATTCTCCACTTCTCAAACAACATAAACACTATTATTATATTAACAACTGTATATCAGTTATTTACTATTCAACTAGCCTTATAAATAGAACGAATTTCCAAAAAATATATTTTACTTTTATACGATAGTATTTCTTAAAATGTATTCAAATCAACCATCTTACTCCTTATTAACTTCTTTAATATCATCTTTGTAGTTACTTTTTTGTGAAATAATAACAGGAAGAAAATTAACAATTTTAATAAAAATTCGTCTTGAACTTTCAAAAAAAATAGAATAATATGGATTTCGGAAGGTGGTTAGCCATCATTCAAGCAATAATAATTTGTTAAAAGGGGTTGGAAATATGTCAGACGTTCTAAAGCAATTTGTAATGCCAAAAACAAACTTATTTGGACCTGGAGCAATTCAAGAAGTTGGTAAACGTTTAAATGATTTAGAAGTGAAGAAGACATTGATCGTAACAGATGAGGGCTTACACAAATTAGGTCTCTCAGAGCAAATTGCTAACATCATAACAGCAGCTGGAATTGATGTTGCAATTTTCCCTAAAGCAGAACCAAATCCAACAGATCAAAACGTTGAAGATGGAATCGCTGTCTATCATGCAGAAAACTGTGATTCAATCGTATCTCTTGGAGGCGGTAGTGCACATGATGCAGCAAAAGGTATCGGACTTATTGCTTCGAATGGTGGGCGCATTCATGATTATGAAGGCGTTGACAAATCAGAAAACCCACTGGTGCCATTAATCGCTATTAATACAACAGCTGGTACAGCGAGTGAAATGACACGTTTTACAATCATCACGGATACTGAACGTAAAGTTAAAATGGCGATTGTTGACAAGCACGTTACACCGCTAGTTTCAATTAATGATCCAGAGTTAATGATTGGTTTACCTCCAGCTCTAACAGCTGCAACTGGTTTAGATGCATTAACACATGCCATCGAATCATTTGTATCGACAGACGCAACGCCTATTACTGATGCATGTGGAGAAAAAGTACTTCAGCTAGTACCTGAGTTTTTACCACGTGCATACGCAAATGGTGCTGATTTAGAAGCACGTGAGCAAATGGTGTATGCACAATTTTTAGCAGGTATGGCGTTCAATAACGCTTCACTTGGCTATGTACATGCTATCGCTCACCAATTAGGCGGTTTCTATAACTTACCGCATGGCGTATGTAATGCGATTTTACTGCCACACGTTTGCCGCTTCAACTTGACAGCACGTACAGAGCGTTTTGCTCGTATCGCTGAATTGTTAGGAGAAAATATTGAAGGCATCAGTAAACGTGACGCTGCTGAAAAAGCAATTACTGCCATTGAAAAACTGTCTAAAGACTTAAATATTCCTAGTGGCTTCCGTGAATTAGGTGCTAAGGATGAGGATATCGAAATTTTAGCAAAAAATGCAATGCAAGACGTTTGTGCTGCAACAAATCCTCGTAAAGCTACATTAGAGGACATTAAACAAATCATTACAGCAGCAATGGGACCTGTAGAAAAAACAGCACAATCCCTTGAAGCTGTTGCACTTTCTTAAAACATTAATAAAAATGGCGTGTCTCAATGAGGCACGTCTTTTTTTGAGCAAGAAGCAATCGCTTATTGTATGTGCGTCTAGTGACAGCTATACTTTTCTTAAAAAGATATGGGGGAAACATATGCGATTAATCTCAATTTGCCCAAGCAACACTGAGCTTGTTGCCTATCTAGGGTTAACCCATCAACTTGTAGGTGTTGATGATTTTTCAGATTGGCCTATAGCTGTGCATGAATTGCCAAAGCTTGGCCCAGATTTATCGATTGATATGGATGCACTAGAGGCACTAAAGCCAGACTTAGTACTTGCCTCGTTAAGTGTACCTGGCATGGAAAAAAATATAGAGGCATTACAGGAAAGAAACATTCCCCACATCGTCTTTAATGCCAACTCGCTAAATGAAATTGCGCAGGACCTCATAACATTAGGTGTTGCTTGTGGAGTAGAGGAACATGCTAAAAAGATTTCTGAGGAATATTTGCACTTTATCGAACAGCTTCAAACGATTGCACAAACTATTCAAGAAAAACCAACACTATATTGGGAATGGTGGCCAAATCCTATTTTTACGCCTGGAAAGGTCAATTGGTTAACTGAAATTAGCAATCTTGCAGGTGGACAAAATCTTTTTCGCGATATTGAGTTAGCAAATGTCCAAACAGACTGGGAAGAAATCGTACGACGTAATCCTGATTATATTTTAATGGCATGGGTCGGTGTTGCCTTTGCACGCATTAAACCAGCTCATTTATTGAAACGTCCACATGCCAACGAACTTCAGGCAGTTCAAAAACAGCATGTCCACGTAATGGAAGAATGGTTGTACTGTCGTCCATCGCCTCGTCTCGTTGAGGGCGCACTAAAACTGGCTCAGCTTCTACACCCTCAAAGCTATCAGCATATAGCTCTGCCAAGCTTTTTAGAATGCTAAAAATGAAAACATCCCCTCGATAACGAGGGGATGTTGAATTATGTGAGAATTGTGTGAGTGACTGGCACCCAATCTATCCGAATTTCACCATATGGTATTTTTTCTTACCGCGGCGCACAATGCTAAATGCATCTTCTAAACGATCTTTTTCATCAACGATATATTCTAAATCCGTAATTTTTTCACCGTTCACGCTAATTGCACCATTTGTTACATCTTCACGAGCTTGACGTTTTGAAGATGAAATCCCTGCTTCCACAAGTAAATCCACGATGTTTTTCGCTTCTTTCGCCATTTCAATAGAAGGAACATCTTTAAATGCATCCTTCATTTCCTCAGCTGACAGAGCTTTTAAATCGCCAGAGAATAGTGCAGCCGTAATACGAATAGCCTGATCTAATGCTTCCTGACCATGTATTAAGCGTGTCATTTCCTCCGCTAAAGCTTTTTGAGCCTTACGTAAATGTGGTTCTTCTTCGACAGATGCAGCTAACGCATCAATTTCTTCACGTGTTAAGAACGTAAAGATTTTTAAATATTTAATAACGTCCGCATCAGCAGCGTTAATCCAGAATTGGTAGAACTCGTAAGGAGATGTTTTCTTACTATCTAACCATACTGCACCACCAGCTGTTTTACCGAATTTCGTACCATCTGCTTTTGTTACTAATGGAATCGTAATACCGAATGCTTTTGTTTCTTCTTCATGTGTTTTACGAATTACTTCTAAACCAGTTGTAATATTACCCCATTGGTCTGAACCACCCACTTGAATGCGACAGTTGTAGTTGTTGTATAAATGATTGTAATCAATACCTTGAATTAATGTGTAAGCAAATTCTGTAAATGAAATACCTGTATCAAGACGTGAAGCAATCGTATCCTTTGCTAACATGTAATTAACATTAATTAATTTCCCGTAATCACGTAAAAATTCAATTGTACTAATATTTCCAATCCAGTCACGGTTGTTAACAAGTTGCGCTCCATTTCCATCCTCTGCAAATTCAAAAATGCGTTCTAATTGGCCTCGAATAGCTTGCACGTTTTTGTCAATTTGCTCCACTGTTTGAAGTTGACGTTCTTCAGAGCGACCAGATGGATCCCCAATCATTCCTGTTGCACCACCAACAAGTAAAATTGGACGGTGGCCTGCTTTTTGGAAGCGACGAAGCGTTAATAAAGGCACGATATGACCGATGTGCATAGAGTCAGCTGTTGGATCTACACCACAGTAAAGAGAAACAGACTGTTCTGCTAAAAGTTTTTTCATGCCTTCAGCGTCAGTTTGTTGGTACAGCAAACCACGCCATTCTAAATCTTGTAATAATTCGTTTGTCATTGTTTCTTCCTCCTAAAATGTTTTTCTTTAGCGTGTAGAAACAAAAAAGTCCCTACACGCAAAAATATTGCATGCAGGGACGTTAATAACTAACGCGGTACCACCCGGCTTGAAGATGTCATCCATCTTCCTCTCATTCAACCGCCTTTATCGCAGGCGCGCACGTCTAAGCTCCAAGTACGTAATTCGTCTCTACATTATGACCAGCTTTCACCAACCGCTGGCTCTCTAAACAGGGAATATAGACACTACTGCAAACTCTTCATCACTAGAAAACTATAAGCATTATTCTAAACGATTCTCTTTCAATGTCAATAACTATGTTCGAGGCAATTCATTATATGCTATAATAAACAAGATTTTAGGAGGTCGATACCTTGAAAGATTGGATTGAGAAAATCAATGCAAAGATCGATGAATTACTCGAACAAAAATGGATGAAGACATTACGTATTTCAGGCAGCGTAGTCTGGAACTTATTTTTACTATTTTTAGTCTTTGCATTGGTAGGCACAGTATTTGTTGGTTCTGTTGGCGCCGGCTATTTTGCCTCACTTGTAAAAGAGGAGCCATTGCGCTCTAAAGAAGAATTAAGAGACCTTATTTTCAACTATGAGGAAACAAGTGAAATTTATTTTGCCAACAATATTTATATTGGGAAATTGCGTACTGATTTAGAACGTCGTGAAACATCTCTTAGCGCTGTTGCACCAGACTTAATTAATGCAGTACTCGCAACAGAGGATGAATATTTCCGCGAACATAATGGGATTGTTCCTAAAGCCGTTATTCGAGGGCTACTACAGGACGTAACTAACTCTGCTACGCAAACAGGTGGCTCTACATTAACACAACAACTTATTAAAAACCAAGTGTTAACAAATGAAGTTTCCTATGAACGAAAAGCAAAAGAATTGCTATTGGCAATGCGTTTAGAGCACTTTATGACAAAGGAAGAAATATTAGAGGCATATTTAAATATTATTCCTTACGGTCGAAATTCAACTGGACGCAATATTGCAGGTATTGAAACAGCTGCTGAAGGTATATTTAATGTGAAAGCAAAGGATTTAACGCTTCCTCAAGCCGCTTACATAGCAGGTATTCCACAGGCACCTTATACTTACACACCATTTACTAATACAGGTGTGCTAAAAAGTGAAGAAGCTTTACAATTAGGCATCGATCGTATGAAAACGGTGCTCTATCGTATGAAAGAAGCTGGCTACATTAACGAGACACAATATAAAGATGCGCTTAATTACGATATAACAGCCGACTTCCGTGCACCAGAAGCACGTCCAGAAGATCGTTATCCATGGTTAACGTATGAGCTAGAAGAACGTGCGAAACAAATTATTGCTGAAAAGCTAGCTAGTGAAGATGGCGTTGATCCAGAACGTTTAAAAACAGAAGAAAAATTACTAGAAAAGTATTCAATTTTAGCGGACCGTGACGTTCGTTCGAAAGGCTATCGTATTTATTCCACTATTAACAAGGATATGTTCGATGCCATGCAAAAAGCGGCTGATAACTTTAAATACTATGGTCAAACATATACAGGCAAAGACAAGGACCCTGTGACGGGTGAGGAAATTGATGTTCAAATGCCTGTACAAGTTGGTAGTATTTTAATAGAAAATAGCACAGGACGAATTTTAAGTTTCCTAGGTGGTCGCGACTTTAAAACGAATCAACTAAACCACGCTACGAAAGCTTACCGTTCTAATGGTTCTACAATGAAACCATTACTCGTATATGCGCCAGCGATTGAATATGGCGTTATAGGTGCAGGTAGTCCATTAGTTGACGTAAAATTCTCAATTGGTTCTTGGAGTCCGAGCAACTATCTTACAAATGATGAACGTGGTCTTATACCTGCGCGAGAAGCTTTAGCTGACTCACAAAATATATCAGCACTGCGTTTATATAACGATATTTTAAATAGACGTCCTGCTGAATATTTAGCAAAAATGGACTTCTCAGAATTAAAACCTGAAGATTACACAAACCTTGCAACAGGTATTGGAGCTTTACAAAAAGGGACAACTGTTGAAGAAAATACAAATGCATTTGCAACTTTTGCTAACGGTGGTCAATTTATTGATGCCTATATGATTGAAAAAATAGAAGACCAAGACGGAAATCTTATTTATCAACATGAAGCTGAACCTGTACAAGTATTCAGCCCTGAAACGTCTTATATCGTGACAGATATGTTGCGAGATGTATTATCAAAAGGAACAGGGACAGTTGCAAATAATACGTTAAAATTCTCTTCTGATTTTGCAGCTAAAACAGGTACTTCACAAAACTATAATGATGTGTGGTTAGTTGGCTATAATCCAAATGTTTCACTTGGTGTATGGATGGGCTACGATAAACAACGCTCACTTTATGCATTTAATAATACGTATTTACAGCCAAGTGTACGTATTAACAAGCTTTGGGGTACATTAATGAACTCTATGTACGATGTAGATCCTAAATTAATTGATGCTCCTACAAACTTTAAGGCACCAAAAAATGTTGTAACTGCTTCGTTTTGTGGTATTTCTGGTCTTGCACCTTCTGCGGCTTGTGCTAGTGCCGGACTTGTACGCTCAGATTTATTTAACGCGAAAGTATTTTTACCGTCACAACCTGATGACAGCTTAGCTTCATCTAGCGTCGTAACAATTCAAGGTAAAACGTATAATGCACATCCAAATACACCAGCAGAGTTTGTAAAAGCTAGTGGTGCTGGTATTAACCAAGCCTTTATAAAACGGATGTTAGGTAAACTTGGTGGGAATCCAGCAAGTCTACTACCTAAAAATTCATCACTATCCAATTCATCTGTATCAGCAGTCGATTTCCCAGCAGATGGTAGTGCGCCTGCAGCTGTAAATGCTTCAATTAATGGCAATACACTATCTTGGAGTGGCTCGTCTAACGATGTAGTTGGCTATCGAATTTATAATGTAACGAATGGTGGGAACACGCTTGTTTCTTCGGTACTAGAAGCTACTCAAAGTATGACAGTTGCTAGCGGACAAGCTTATGTAGTCGTTGCTGTTGATATTACAGGTTTAACTTCACCACAATCAAATGTTGTTTCAACAGGTGGCAGTGATACAAAACCAGAAGAAGATGACGATGAAGAAAAACCAACTACACCTACTGTTCCAATACCACCGGCAAATGGGAATAACGGAAATGGGTCTAACAACGGCAATGGCTCCGGCAATAATGGGAACGGTTCTAATGGCGGCAATGGCTCTGGTAATGGTAATGGTGGTAATGGCTCTGGTAATAATGGGAACGGCTCTAATAATGGCAATGGTTCCGGCAATAATGGGAACGGCTCTAACAATGGCAATGGTTCCGAAAATAATGGAAACGGCTCTAATAACGGCAATGGTTCCGGCAATAACGGAGGTACGACACCCCCAACGGATCCATCAACCGAATAATACAAGGCTTACTACAATGAAATTTCAATTGTAGTAAGCCTATTTTTTTGTCATTATTAAGAGGACAACTAAACAAAGGGGTAGGTAAAATGAAAATTTTAGTTTTAGGTGGCACGCGCTTTTTTGGTAAAAAATTAGTGGAGCTTTGCCTTCAAAACAAACATGACGTAACAATTTTAACTCGCGGTCAAAGTGGCAACCCGTTTGGAGAACAAGTTCACCAAATTACCGTTGATCGCAACGATGGCCCAGCATTAACACAAGCATTAGCGGATACAACATGGGATATCGTCTACGATAATATTTGTTATTCACCAAATGAAGCACATGAAATGGCGCAAATATTAAAGAACAAGACGAAAAAGCTAGTCTTCACCTCAACACTAGCTACATATGATGCAGATGGAAAAATAAAAACAGAAGCTGATTTTAATCCATATGAATATGAGATTCGTATGGGCGATATTAATGATTTCACATACGGTGAAGGGAAACGTCAAGCAGAGGCTGTCCTTTATAAAGAAGCGACATTTCCTGTTGTCGCTGTCCGTTTCCCTATTGTTCTTGGTGAGCACGACTATACGCGTCGCTTACATTTTCACGTAGAACATATTTTAAATGAACAACCTATATCGTTACCGAATGTTGATGCAAAAATGAGTTTCATTTCGGATGAAGAAGCTGCAGCATTTTTATATTTTGCTGGCGTTGCGCCAATTGAAGGGCCATACAATGCGACAGCATCTGGTACTATTTCATTGAAAGCGTTACTCGAATTAATTGAGAAGGAAACAGGAAAACTCGCAAAAGTTTCGCTAATTGGCGGCGATGAAAATTCTCAATCGCCTTATGGTGTTCCAAATCATTGGTATATGTCAAATGCAAAAGCAGAAGCAGCAGGCTTCGCATTTAGTCAATTAAACGTTTGGCTTCCTAGCCTTGTAAACAAATTGGTCAAACAACTGCAATAACTTATACCTTAGTATCACTAGGCTGGGACATAACGAAAAAATGCCAGAAAGAGAACAAAGGTGTGCTAAGAGGCGGTGACTCCTGCTCAGAACAGTACAAAGGTTATTTCCGTAGAATAGCGAGAGTTGTGGCTTACGGTGCGCTGAGCAAAAAGCAACCGCCTTAGTGGACATCAATGGCAACAAAAAAGTGTTAGATTGATTGCAGTCAATCTAACACTTTTTCTCTTTTTAGGTTCTAGTAACACTCTTTTATTCTACCTACTGTAAAATCGTTTTTAAAATTTCTACTGCTTCGTCAATCTCTGTTTTAGACACCGTAAGCGGTGGTAAAAGTCGAATAACATTTGGGCCTGCTCCTACAAGAAGTAAACCTTTGTCCTCCGCTGCTGTAATGAAAGGTGCTACTTCCGTATCGCCACAACCAATCCCAAGTAATAAACCTTGACCTTGTACTGTATAGCCTGTCGGTAAATTGGCTTGGAGTTGCTTCACAAAATAGGTTGATAATTCTTGCACATTTTCTAAAAAACTTGGCTCAAAAACGTTATCAAGGACCGTTTCAGCAACACGCATTGCTAAAGGATTCCCACCAAAAGTAGTACCATGCGTTCCCGGACTAAACGTATCATATAATTCAGCTGTCCCTAACATTCCTCCTACTGGGAACCCTCCACCTAAACCTTTTGCTAATGTCACGATATTCGGCTTCAAGACTGTTTGTTCATATGCATAACGCGTTCCTGTTCTGCCGATACCTGTTTGCACTTCATCAACAATCAATAAAATGCCTTTATCCTCACAAATTTTTGCAATTGCTGCTGCAAATTCAGGCGATACACTATTAACACCACCCTCACCTTGAATCATTTCCAGCATAATGGCTGCAACTGAATCGTCTATCGTTGCTTCAAGGGCCTTTACGTCATTGAATGGGAGTATTGTAAATTTATCAACAAGTGGTCCGAACCCGTTATGTACCTTGCCTTGACCAGTTGCTGACATTGCTCCAAACGTTCGACCATGAAATGATTTTTCAAATGTAATAATATGATGTTTCCCTGTATGCTTACGAGCGAGCTTAATTGCCGCTTCATTAGCTTCCGCACCACTATTACAGAAAAAGGCATACGTAAAATGTGTATTAGCAACTAATTTTTGGGCTACCTTCTCTTGCCCAGGTATATCAAATAAATTCGACATATGCCAAAGCGTTTCACTTTGTTCTTGAATAGCCTTTACGATAGCAGGGTGCGCATGCCCAAGACTAACAACGGCAATACCACTTGTGAAGTCTAAATACTTTTTGCCATCACTATCTTGCACAACAGTCCCTTGCCCTTTAACGATTTGGGCACGACGTTTGCCATAGTTTCCAAATAAAGCGCTCATATTATCAGCTCCTGAACTTCATTTTAATGGACACCACCTTCACAGCACTGCGTCCACTTATTACATAACTACATTACGGCAAAATCGTTGTGCCGACTAATGTGTCTCCAACAATTTGCACGGATGGAATGCCTGCATTTAGACACTCGATTGCCCCTTGTACTTTGGGAATCATTCCACCATAAATATGCCCTTCCTCTATCCACTGTGCTATTAACGGCGGCGTTACTTCTGTTTGATATTCATCTTGAATACGGATACCCGAAACATCCGTCACAAGCAGTAAACTTTCGGCCCCAATAGCAAGCGCTACTTCACTCGCTACTGTATCTCCGTTAATATTCAGCGCTTGCCCAGTGTGATCAGCCCCAACACACGCTATTACTGGGACAATTCCAGCTGTAATTAATGCTTCTAACAACGATGTATTTACTGATTGCACCTCTCCTACGAAGCCGTAAGTTTCCTTGTCTAAAAAGTCCGCTACAAGTAATTGACCATCAAAGCCATTAAGCCCGACTGCTGCAATTCCTGCTGTTGTTAACTCATGCACTAATGAAGGATTAACATTCCCTATTAATGTAGACTGAACAATGTCAATAGCTGCCGCGCTTGTTACACGTATGCCATTTAATGCATGTGATTCAATATTTCTTGCAGCAAGCTCGCGATTAATAGCAGGGCCCCCGCCATGCGTAATAATCAGTTCTACTCCGCTATCTTGTAGTTTTTTAAAATTCTCAAAAAATGCCTCGTTTAAGCCTTCAAGCGTGCTGCCGCCGAGCTTAATAACCATACGTTTACGAGCGGTAAGATGCATTGATTTGAACGTAGTCATACGTTAAGTCACATCCCCAAGCATGCCCCTTGCCTTCGCCTATGCCAAGTGACACAAAGATTTTTACTTCATGCATTTTTAAAATTTGAATTAACTCATCTTCAGAAAATGCAATCGGTTCACCATTTTCGACCATTGTTGCGCCACCAATTTGAATTGTAATTTTATCAGGGTCAACTGTTGCGCCACTATAACCAACCGCTGCAATAATTCGTCCCCAGTTCGCATCGCATCCAAATACAGCTGTTTTCACAAGTGGCGAACCAACAACTGTTTTCGCAATTTTACGTGCTTCATCATCTGAAACGGCGCCTTCTACTTCAACCTCAATCAGTTTCGTTGCACCTTCGCCATCTTTCGCAATCATTTTCGCTAAATCTTCTGCTACAGTTTTTAATGTATAGTAAAAGTTATGCCAATCAGGATGCGTAGATGTTAAAAGTTCATTGCCGGCTACACCATTTGCCATCACCACTACCGTATCGTTTGTCGAAGTATCTCCATCTACCGTAATCGCATTAAACGTTAAGTTTGTAATTTCCGATAACGCCTCTTGCAATACATCCGATTCAATATTCGCATCTGTCGTAATAAAACCTAGCATTGTCGCCATATTAGGTTCAATCATTCCTGATCCCTTTGCTACACCAGCAATAATAATTTCTTTACCATCAATAATTGTGCTATAGCTCGTATTTTTCATAACCGTATCAGTTGTTAAAATTGCCTGCGCAAAATCGATTGCACTCTCTAAGCTATCCTTCGGCTCTAATTGGGATATCCCGCTAGTAACCGGCTCCATATTCATAATTTCTCCGATTACACCTGTTGAGCATACACCAACTAAATTTGCAGAAATCCCTAACTTTTCAGCTGCTAAAGCTTGCATTGTTTGCGCATCTTTCACACCTTGCTTGCCAGTACATGCATTCGCATTACCGGAGTTTACAATCATTGCTTGTATTTTTTTTGTTGTGTAGACAACTTCTTTCGTTACTTTTAACGGTGCTGCTTGAACTGCATTTGTTGTAAATACACCCGCTACACTTGCTGGTACGTCACTAACTAAAATAGCTAAATCTTTTTTCTTATGCTTTAATCCGCAATGGATACCCGCTGCTTTAAAGCCTTTCGGTGAAACGATGTTTTTACTTGATAATTTTTTCATAACGTTCGTTGATGCTGTTAATGTCATAAACGTATTCCTCCTCAGAATAAGAGTGACTGGCACTAAAACAATTAGGAAAATTCAAAATTGTTTGGGTGACTGGCACTTAAATGGGTTCTTAAATAAAAAACGGCACGACGTCTAAGCCTGTTGTTTGTGGTAAATCCAATTGCACATTCATATTTTGTATCGCTTGCCCTGCTGCTCCTTTAACTAAATTGTCAATAACAGCAACAATCGTTGCACGGTTTGTACGGTGATCAACTTTTACGAAAAGATCACAATAGTTAGAGCCTTTCACACGGTTTGTAGCAAGGCTATTAACATCGGTTACAACCCGTACAAACGGATGGTTTTCGTATGTTGCTTGTAAGCAAGCGACTAATTGATGCTCTGTAATACCTGGCATTAATGGCGCATATGCAGTGGATAAAATTCCACGTGTCATCGGCACTAAATGTGTATTAAATGTAATAGCAGTATCTACACCAGCAAACATTGAAATAGCTTGCTCGATTTCTGGAATATGTTGATGCGTATTTGTCTTATAAATGGAGAAGCTTTCGTTCACTTCACTAAAATGTGTTGTTTGCGATGGTTTATTGCCAGCTCCCGAAATGCCACTTTTTGCATCAATCACGAGATAATTAGAATCTATTAGTCTCTCTTTTAACAAAGGTAATAACGAAAGCAGAACCGCTGTTGGATAACATCCTGGGTTCGCAATGAGTGAAGCATTTTTCACATTATGAGCATTCCATTCAGTTAAGCCATACACACTTTGCTGAATAATTTCTAATGGAGCAGCCTTTTTTCCGTACCACTCTTCATAGCTAACTGGATTCTTTAATCGAAAATCCCCTGATAAATCAATTAACCTCGGACCTTTTCCAACTAAAGGTGGTAACAGTTCACTTGTCACACCTGAAGGCGTACTAGTAAATACTACATCCATTTTCGATAATGTTTCATAATCTATTTTTTGCAATGGCGAATCTGTAATCGTAACTAAATGGCCAAACTTTGTAGAAAAAACGACACCTTCTTCAGAAGATGTAAAAAGATCAATGTGCTCCACCGCCGGATGATTATGTAAAAAGCGGATAAGCTCCAATCCTCCATATCCTGTTGCTCCAACAATTCCTACTTTCATTACACTCACCTCTAAAATAAGTTAAAAATAGTATACGTCTGCATATTTATTAAGTCAACTGAATTTTTATTTATTTATATTATTTTCTCAATCTTCTGTTACAATTGTTCGAAATCTATAGTTTCTATTGTAAATCAAGAACAAAGAAGGTAGGAACCCTTTCGATAACCGAATGAATTCCTACCTTCTTTAGATGCATATATTGAATAAAAATAAATTACACGTTGAATGCCATTAGTCTTCCATCGTGGAAAGATCGCCAGTTGGCAAATCTAACTCCCATGCTTTTAACACGCGACGCATAATTTTACCGCTACGTGTTTTCGGCAGCTTTTCCTTAAATTCAATTTCTCTCGGTGCTGCATGAGCTGATAAGCCCCTTTTCACAAATTCGCGAATATCCTCAATTAAAGCATCCGATGGCTCCACGCCTTCTCGTAAAGATACAAATGCTTTAATAATTTCACCACGTACAGGGTCCGGTTTCCCGATAACCCCAGCCTCTATTACGTCTGGATGTTCTAGCAGCTTGCTTTCAACCTCGAATGGTCCAACTCGTTCACCTGCTGTCATAATAACATCATCCACTCGACCTTGGAACCAGAAATAGCCTTCATCATCCATATAAGCTGAGTCACCAGACACATACCACTCACCTTTTAAGAAATATGATTCATAACGCTCTGGATTACCCCAAATTTGACGCATCATGGCTGGCCAACCACGACGTACAGCTAAGTTACCCATTGTAAATGGAGGAACTTCATTACCCGCATCATCTACAATTGTCGCGTGAACACCTGGTAATGGCTTGCCCATTGATCCAGGCTTAATATCCATGCTCGGATAGTTACAAATCATATGTGCACCTGTTTCGGTCATCCACCAAGTATCATGAATGCGATGTCCTAACTCCTCACTACCCCAACGGATAACTTCAGGGTTAAGTGGCTCGCCAACAGATAATACATGACGCAATGATGACAAATCATAATTTTCCAGCATTCCACTACCAGCCCCCATTAACATACGGAATGCAGTTGGCGCACTATACCAAACTGTTACACTATAATCCTCAATCGCTTGATACCATGCTTGTGGCGAAAATCTTCCACCAACAATAAGCATTGTCACACCATTTAACCACGGACCAAAAATTCCATAGGATGTCCCCGTTACCCAACCTGGATCAGCGGTACACCAATAAATATCATTTTCACCTAAATCAAGTACCCATTGTGTCGACTGATATTGCTGAATCATTGCATTATGAACATGTAAAACACCTTTTGGAGCACCTGTCGAACCTGAAGTATAATGTAATATCATACCGTCCTCGCGGTCCATCCACTCGATGTCAAACTTAGCAGAAGCCTCTTTCAAGCGCTTATTAAAATCTAAAATTTGTGGCGTTTCTTCTATATCGGACCCTACTAAAAATACATGTTGCAAGTTTGGCAATTTATCTAATGGAACTCGCTCTAGTAATTCAGGTGTTGTTACTAGCACTTTCGCATCGCTATCAGAAAGACGATCATACACTGCCCCTTCCATGAATGCTTCAAACAATGGTCCTACAATAACGCCCATTTTTAAAGCACCTAATAAAGAAAAGTAAAGCTCTGGTGAACGAGGCATAAAAATAAATAAACGATCTCCTTTTTCAATGTTTGTCGCTGATTTAAAAACATTTGCTGCCTTGTTCGTCAACCTTTTCATTTCATTAAAAGAGTATGCTTCCTTGCGCTTTCCATCGTTATAATACAATGCTACTTTATTTTTCCGAGATGTTTCGGTATGGCGATCAATAGCCTCATAAGCCATATTCACTAATCCTGTTTCATGCCAACTAAATGCCTTTTCTGTTTCTGCCCAATCATGAGTTGTTGCTACCTCCTCATAATTTGGCAGGTTGTACTGCCCTGGTATTGCTTTTAATTTCTCCATTGTTTTCATCCCCATGAAATTACCCCTTCCTTTTTTGGCTTTAGTACATTCGTAAGCAAATTTCAAATCGTACTCACGATATCCCCCGCAATTACGCCTCAACGTAATCGTAGCTGCCTGCCAATTCGTTCCACTTTGCTTATGCAATAATCTTCTCTTGAAGCCCCCTATAAAGGATAAAAAAGTGAGCATCCATCCCCTTTTGGAAAATTAAGTGAAATAATGGCAATTGAAACAATTTCGCCATATAAAACAGCTACTGAATGATATTAAAATTCGCCACTTTCTCCAAAGACAAATACGTTATGTAGCAATTGTTATAGAACAGTTTATGTAGTTGTAATATGAACAATGCTTAATACATCAACATTTATCTGTTAAATAACAGTTGCAATATAAATCTATTTTACACGAATTTAACCAGAATGTCTCAATATTTTTATTTTTCCAAAAATGTAGTTATATTTCGTAAATTTAAGCGTTTTTCAGCTTTAAATCAGCTATAATGGAATTATTAAACTCAGGTGGTGTAATTATGGAACACAAAAAGACTTTTTTTTCTGTTACAAAGGAGACAAAGCATGGTACTGTTTATGTGGAAGGACCTGTTCCTCCAGAAAAATTAGCTACATATTCATTCCACGAGGGATTAGTTGCCTTTAGACCCCCTAAGCAACAACAGCAAGCCATCTTAGAAATCGCTGGGCTTCCTGAAGGCCGTATTATTATTATCCGAAATAACGACATTATTGTAGGCTACGTCACCTATTTATATCCTGATCCGCTTGAACGGTGGGCAGAGGACAGAATCGACAATATGATTGAATTAGGTGCTATTGAGGTCATTCCAGACTATCGCGGAACAGGGGCTGGTAAAGCCTTGTTAGCGGTGTCCTTCATGGGGGATGAAATGGAGGACTACCTTGTTATAACAACCGAATATTATTGGCATTGGGACTTAAAAGGTACAGGATTAAATGTATGGGATTACCGCAAAATGATGGAGCGGATGATGAGTTCAGTTGGCTTCGAATATTTTGCTACAGATGATCCGGAAATTACATCTCATCCTGCTAACTGCCTTATGGCACGAGAGGGCAAACGAGTGCCCCCTGAAACAATGGAAAGATTCGACAGACTTCGTTTTAGAAATCGCTTCATGTATTAAAACCAACACAAAGGGGATGAGTATATGATTGTTGAAGAAATTATGAATGATGAGCCTTACACATTGGCTCCGACAAACACTGTTTTAGAAGCGTTGAAATTGATGCGCGAGAAAAAAGTTCGTCATTTACCTGTCATCGATAATGAACGTCATGTTCTAGGTGTTATTACGGAGCGCGATATTAAAGAAGCTTTGCCTTCCTCATTGAAAGACGAACCTAATTCTCCAGTCTTTAGTGCGATGGTAGAAGAAATAATGATTAAAAACCCACTTGTTGGCCATCCACTTGATTTTGTAGAAGAAGTAGCATTAACTTTTTATGAAGCAAAGATAGGCTGTTTACCAATCGTCTCTGGTGGAAAACTAGTAGGCATTGTGACAACAACCGATTTACTCTACACATATATAGAACTAACTGGTGCCACTGAACCTGGCTCCAAAATTGAAATCCGAGTTAGCGATACACCAGGAGTCTTGTTTGAAATTACTAAAATTTTCAATCTCCATCATGCAAATGTCCAAAGCGTTCTAGTATATCCTGATTCTGAAAATACACAAAATAAAATTTTAAGCGTCCGAGTAAAAACATTAAACCCACTTGCTATCATTGAAGATCTTCGTCAAGAAGGATTCGACGTGCTATGGCCTAATTTACCAGGTGTTTCTTTATAATGAAAAAGGCTGTCTTTGTTTATTCGCCAGAGCAACTCGGATATAAATTTTCAGATACGCATCCTTTCAATCACAAACGCTTGACGCTAACGATGGATTTACTTAAAAATATTGGAGCGCTCGATGATGTCGACATCGTTCCAGCACGCATTGCCACGGAAGAAGAACTTTTGCTTGCACATGATCCGAAATACATTGAAATCGTAAAAAATGCAGGCCATGGTAAGCTGAGCGAGGCACAATGTGCAAGCTATGGTATAGGCACTGAAGATACACCTATCTTTGAAAATATGCATGAAGCAAGTGCGCAGCTTGTCGGAGGTACATTAACCGCTGTTGATTGTGTAATGGAAGGAAAGGCTCAGCACGCACTAAATCTTGGCGGTGGACTACATCACGGTTTCCGCGGGCGTGCTTCCGGTTTTTGTATATATAATGATAGTACCGTTGCCATTCGCTATTTACAGGAAAAGTACAATGTACGTGTACTCTATGTTGATACTGATGCACACCATGGTGACGGTGTACAATGGAGTTTCTACGAAGACCCGAATGTTTGTACATTATCAATTCATGAAACAGGTCGCTACTTATTCCCTGGAACGGGTAATATAACGGAGCGCGGCAATGGGCAAGGTTATGGTACTTCTTTTAACTTTCCTATTGATGCATTTACAGAGGATGAAAGTTTCTTAGAAATATATGAAAAAGCTATGCGTGAAGTTTTTGAATTTTTCAAACCAGATGTTGTTTTAACTCAAAACGGTGCAGATGCACATTATTTTGATCCATTAACACATTTATACGGAACAATGAATATTTATAGAGAAATTCCAAAGCTTGCACATAAACTTGCACACGAATATTGCGATGGAAAATGGATTGCAGTTGGTGGTGGTGGTTACGATATATGGCGTGTTGTGCCAAGGGCATGGTCAATGCTATGGCTAGAAATGACAGATCAAAAAATACCAACAGGTGCCTTACCACAAGCATGGTTAGACCGTTGGCAGCCAGAAGCGCCCGTTCCTTTTATCCCAACATGGGAAGATCCTAACCCACTCTATGAGCCAATCCCTAGAAAAGCTGAAATTGAAGAAAAGAACGCGCAAATGTTAGAAAAAGCGTTACATATTATCCGCACAGAAAAGCGTAGCTAGCGGGGGCTTAGCGGTGCCAGGCACGCAAACAATTCTGAATTTTCATAGCATTACGAGTATAGTTAATCCACGTATACACCTACAGGAACAGCACAAGAAGTAAGACGCGACAGCGACGGTTGCGACTTACTTCTTGTGCCTTGCGGAAAGCGTTCGCCATAGCGGACAACAATGTTTACTGAAGCACACATTTCTCCATAAAAAAAACACGCAAATCATAAAATTAGATTTACGTGTTTTTTCTTATTTGCTTTTAACTGATTGGCGATGTTCAATACGGTGTGGTAATATAACCGCTACCTTTTCGTCCTCTACAGGCTCTTTATTCATAAGCTTCGTCAATAATCGCATCGCTACAGCTCCGATATCATATAGCGGTAATGCTACACTTGTAAGCTGTGGGCGAACCATACGAGCTAACTTAGAATTTTCAAAACTGATGACCTCGATATCCTCAGGCACATTTTTACCAGCATCTTGTGCACCATGAATCAAACCGATTGCAAGTTCATCACTTCCTGCAAAATAAGCCGTTGGAGGGTTTTCAAGGGCAGATAATATTTCCCAAGCCTCTAAGCCCATATCATAGCTAGATTCCTCTGCAGCAATTAGTGATTCATCTATACTTAACCCTGCATCTTGCAGTGCTTTTTTATAAGCTTCAAGCTTAAATTTACCATTAATCGTATAAGTAAGAGGACCTGTTACAAAGCCAATTCGTGTATGACCGTTTTGAATCAGTAACGAAATTGCTTCATAAGCTGCCTGAAAGTAATCAATATTAACAGTGGCAATTGTTTGTGATTCATCTACAGAACCCGCAAGAACAATTGGTACTGGTGAATGATCCATCGTTTGTTGCATTTTCTCTGTTACTTCATCACTCATCATCACAATACCGTCCACTTGTTTACCTAGCATTGTATCTAGCAACTGTAGCTCTTTATCTTCATGTTGATCTGAGTTGGCAAGAATAATATTGTAGCGATACATTGTAGCGATATCCTCTACACCACGTGCCAGCTCCGCGTAAACATTATTTGCAATATCTGGGATAATCACGCCAACTGTTGTAGTTTTCTTACTTGCTAACCCTCGCGCTACTGCGTTCGGACGATATTCTAATCGTTCAATTACTTCTAATACTTTTTTTCGTGTTGCTGGTTTTACATTTTGGTTACCATTGACTACACGAGAAACGGTTGCCATCGAAACATTCGCTTCTCGTGCAACATCATAAATTGTAACAGTCATCGTACGTGCCTCCCTTTTTCCTTTTATAGCCTTATCATACGATAATTTTCGCCCCATTTTCAAGAAGAGTACATACATGAAATGAAATACCAAGTACAAATAGTACTATTATAGACATTTTTTTGTCACGATATAGTAAACACCGCCTGCTTATTGCGCAAGCGGTGTGAAAATATTATGCGTGAATTTCGTGATTCTTCATGAATTTTTGTAGCGTTTCGTAGAATGCATCAAATGTTGGAATATCCATTTGTTGTTGTGAATCTGAAAGTGCTACAGATGGATCTGGATGCACCTCAGCCATTACACCATCTGCGCCGATTGCAATTGCTGCCTTCGCACATGGTAATAGTAAGTCGCGTCGACCTGTTGAGTGTGTTACATCGACGAATACTGGTAAATGTGTTTCTTGTTTTAAAATTGGTACTGCTGAAATGTCTAATGTGTTACGCGTTGCTTTTTCGTAAGTACGAATACCACGCTCACAAAGGATGATGTTTTCATTCCCTTTAGACATAATGTATTCTGCTGCATGAATGAACTCGTCAATCGTTGCTGCTAAACCACGTTTTAATAATACTGGTTTGTTCGTTGCACCCGCTGCTTTTAATAACTCGAAGTTTTGCATATTACGAGCACCGATTTGGATAACATCAATATAATCAAGTGCTTCTTCTAAATGACCCGGTGTTACAATTTCCGTAATAACACCTAAACCATATTCTTCAGATACACGCTTTAAAATTTTAAGCCCTTCTAAACCAAGACCTTGGAAGTCATAAGGAGAAGTACGAGGTTTGTAAGCACCGCCACGGATTAACTTTTCACCTTTAGCTTTAATAGATGCAGCAACTGCTGCTACTTGTTCGTATGATTCAACAGCACATGGACCAAACACGAAGGATGGTTTTCCTTGGCCGATTAGTTCACCATTAATATTGATGACAGTATCTTCTGATTTCTTCTTACGTGAAACTAGTAATTCTTTCTTTTTATCAGCTTCAAGTTGTTTTAAAGCTGTTTTAAAGATTTGTTTAAAAATATAATCAACCGTCATTTGGTTTAACGGACCGTTATTGTGTTCTTTAATTAGATCAAGCATGTGTCGTTCACGTAATGGATCATAGCGATTAACACCTTGTTTTTCTTTAATTTTACCGATTTCATCTACTACAGCTGCACGTTCGTTAATTAGACGAAGAATTTCTAAGTTTAATCCGTCAATCTGACTACGTAAGCTTTCTAAATCTTTTTGGCTCATGCTTCTTGCTCCTCTCCCCATGACAGACACTTTCAGAACTCTGAAATGTATGTTACATTTTTAGATATTAGCATCATTATAATCAATGTTGTTCAGAATGTCACGCATTTTTAATTTAGCGCTTCAACTCGCTAAATTATTTTGAGTTATTTCAAGGAAGGAAGCGATTACATTGAGTTCAAAATTATTTGCACTTGATATCGGTACACGTTCTGTTGTTGGCATTATTTTAGAGGAAGATAATGATCATTTTCATGTACAAGATATTTTAGTAAAAGAACACAAAGAACGGGCCATGGTAGATGGTCAAATACATAATGTCATGTATGTGGCTGAATTAATTAATGAAATTAAACAAGAGCTCGAAGACAAGCATGGGCCCTTATCAAAAGTAAGTGTCGCTGCTGCAGGTCGTTCATTAAAAACAGAGCAGGCAAGCGTGACCATTAATATTCGTAACCGCCCCATATTCACTGAAGAAGATATTAGCCGTTTAGAATTGCAGGCAGTTCAACAGGCACAGCAACAGCTCCTACAGCATAAAGAGGATGCCAAAACGAGTCACTATTATTGCGTTGGCTATTCTGTTCTTTATTATCGTTTAGATGGTGAAGAAATTGGTAGCCTTCTTGATCAGCAAGGTGACGAAGCACAAATAGAAGTCATTGCAACTTTCCTTCCACGTGTTGTAGTTGAATCCCTTATCGCTGCCTTAAAACGTGCAAATTTAGAAATGGGTGCTCTAACACTAGAGCCTATTGCTGCAATCAATGTTCTAATACCACCTACAATGCGCCGTCTAAATGTTGCACTTGTCGATATTGGAGCTGGTACGTCAGATATTGCCATTACCGATAAAAGTACAGTAGTTGCATACGGTATGGTGCCAACAGCAGGTGATGAAATTACAGAGGCGCTCAGCGACCATTATTTACTTGATTTCCCAGTGGCTGAAGAAGCAAAACGTCAACTGCACTGTGCTGAGGAAATTTTAATACAAGATATTTTAGGCTTTGACCAATACTATCCAAAAGCAGAAGTACTTACAGCCATTGAGCCTGCTGTTAAACAACTTGCGAAGGCTATTGGAGAAGAAATATTGCGCCTTAATAATCGGACTGCCCCAAAAGCTGTAATGCTCGTTGGTGGTGGTAGTTTAACACCTAATCTTACAACGGAGATTGGCTTAGTACTGGATTTACCAGCAAACCGAATTGCCGTACGCGGTGTCGATGCCATTCAAAATTTAACAAAGGAAGAGCATATTAAAGCATCTCCTGAGCTAGTAACACCCATTGGCATCGCAATTGCTGCAAAGAAAATGCCGATACAATATATGAGCTTAACAGTAAATGAACAAATTGTACGTCTTTTTGAATTAAAAGAAATGACAGTTGGAGATGCATTTTTAGCTGCCAATATTCGGGCTAAACAATTATATGGCAAGCCAGGTCATGGATTATCTATTAGTGTTAACGGACAAGATATTTTCATACCTGGAGGTCACGGTCAACCAGCAAAAATTTTAGTAAATGGTCAACAAGCCTCTACAAAAACAATTATTAAAACAGGCGATGCCATTCAGTTAATAGAAGGTCAAGACGGTCATCCAGCCACTGCTACAATAAAAGATATTGTGGATCAAGCGGTAACTAAAACAGTAACAATTCAAGAAACAAAGTATGTTATCGAACCAAAAATTACTGTCAATGGTTCCCCTGTATCAATGGATACTATGTTAAACGATCGTGATATTATCGCGTTTGAAATAGCTGAAACGGTAGAGGATATATTTAAATCTACTAACAATAATAATTTGTTAAAGCAATTCGAATCTTTTGTTGTTTATGTAGATGGAAAGCCATTATATTTACCAGCTTGTTCCGCACAACTACTCATTAACGGTAAACCTGGTAAACTGTCATTTGCTGTTCAACATAACGATATCATTACCTTTTCGCAACCGTCGTTACCAACTGTACAGCGAATAGCTGACCATATGAATGTTTTACTTGAGGATAAAATCATCATACATTTCCAACAGGAGCTATTAGAGCTGAAAAAAACAACGAATGAAATGGTTGTTAACCAGGCAGTTGTTTCACCACTCTCAACCGTTCCCAACGGTGCGACAATTGCCATTCATGAAAAAGATCGAAGTCCTTGGATTTACCAGGATGTTTTCCGCTTTTCAAATTGGCAACTACCTACAACATTTAAAGGGAATTTTACGATTCTGCGTAATGGGCAACTCGCAACATTTGATACAGAAATCTTCGGTGGCGACCAACTTGAAATAGTGCTTGAAGACGCACCTTTATCATTATAAAAAGGTATTTCGCTAGTTGTTGGTTGCGAAGGCGGTAACCTCCTGCTCAGAACGTACATAGCGTAAGACGCAAGCATTCCGAGGGTTGTAGCTTACAATGTAATGTGCACACGGAAAGCAATTGTCGTAAAACAACGGCATAGAAAAAAAGTGTTAGATTGATTGCAATCAATCTAACACTTTTTCTTTTAGTTACAGCTTTTTTACTTTAAGCACGAACCTCTTGTGCTTTATCTTCATCAGTTTGTTCTGTTTTTTCTGGAACTTCTTCTTGTTCTGATTTAGCATCATCAATAAAGTCCTCAAGCGGCTCTTCCCCTTCGAAAGAGACAGTGCCATCATCAAAAACAGTTGGTGCTTTTGCAGTCTTAAGCGTCTTAACTTTTTCTACCAATTGCGAAGATTGCTCTTGAATTTGTTTAGATAATTGCACTGTTTTATCCTTAGCTGTTGATGATAAATCAGCACTTTTATCTTTTAAATTAACAGCTTGCACTGCCACATCACTACGTAAATCTTTCCCTGATTTCGGAGCTAATAGTAAACCTGCAGCTGCACCCACTATACCCCCAACTAAAGCGCCAATGACGAAATCTTTCATATTTACACGCTCCTCTTCATAGATCGAATCCTGCGAATTATAAAGCTGTGGCAATGTACTTTCTAGTTGTTGTTCTTTCACTTCGTTAAAGTTTGGCTTTTGTGTAGTCATGGACAATTCCTCCCATTTTATAATCTAATGCGCCTAGACGTATGTATTTCCACTTGTACGTGTCATACAATAAAAATTGCCTAAGGCTTTATTTATATTCAGCTGGCATAAAGAAAGCACCTGCTAAATAATAATTATTTTTTGCGACCCCATTTTCTTTTCGGCTTGTCCGCCTGAACTTCCTCAAAACTATATACGTCCTCAGGCATTATCCCTGGTGCCTGCTCAATCACTTTACGCTTCTTCCATTTATCTGCAATGCCCATTGCGACATTACTCCATTGAACAACTTGCGCAATTTTTTCTTCATTCTGTTCAACACTTTTTGAAATCGATGACGTGATTTGCTGTACTGAAGCATTTAAACCATTTACAGAGTCACCCATTCCTTTCACCGCATGAACAACAGTATTTAACTGTTCAGATTTTTGTTGAATATCCTCGGCTAAGCTATTTGTTTTAATTAACAAAGAAGTCGTTTCGCGTGTAATCCCTTCCATTTGTTTCTCAATGCCTGCTAATGTGCCAGATAAACTGTTAAGAATTGACTTGAGTGAAAATAACGTCATACCGACGCTCACACATAAAAATAAAAAACCGATCGCTGCTATTATTGCTGCAATATACAAAATGACTTCCATAAATAGACCTCCTGCTAGTAATAATTTCTCTCTGTATACTATTACTTACCTTATCTTCGACAAATAAAACTTAAATCCTTCTCATATTTTAGAAAAAACAGCTTATTCCTTGCGGATTAAGCTGTTTCGTTGCTTTTAAGTACATCTTCAAAGGCATCTTGGAACTTGTGAACATCGCCAGCACCCATAAATAAAAATACTGCATCTTTATGCTTTGTTAACACATCAATACCTTCTGTAGTAATTACAGCGCTTCCGTCAATAAGAGAAGCTAAATCTTGAATTGAAAGTGCACCTTGTGTTTCCCTTGCAGAACCAAATATATCGCATAAGTATGCTGTATCAGCCAGACTAAGGCTGTCTGCAAAGTCCTGTAAAAACGCTTGGGTACGCGTGAATGTATGAGGCTGGAATATCGCTACTAATTCACGTTCAGGATATTTTTGTCTAGCCGATTGAATCGTTGCACGAATTTCTGTTGGATGGTGCGCATAATCATCGATTAAAACATGATCCCCAATATTCGATTCTGTGAAACGTCTTTTTACACCTTTATACGTATTTAAACGTTCTTGAATAATTTCAGATGAAATACCCTCATATTGGCAAAGTGTAATAACAGCTAATGTATTCAACACTGCATGGTCGCCAAATAATGGGATAAAGAAAGTACTATAAAATTCATTGCGCACAAAAACATCAAATGTTGTGCCTTCAGTTGTTTTTTCAACATTACGTGCCTCAAAGTCATTTTCAGCTCCAAACCCGTAATAAACAACAGGTACTTTCGCTTGAATACGTTGTAAATGTTCATCATCGCCACATGCGATAATCGCCTTTTTCACTTGTAATGCAAGTGATTGGAAGGCTGCATACACATCTTCAATATTCGCAAAGTAATCTGGATGGTCAAAATCAATATTTGTCATCACCGCATAATCAGGATTATACGCTAAAAAGTGTCGACGATATTCACACGCTTCCATCACAAAGAAGTTAGCATTTTCATGGCCTGCACCTGTACCATCCCCGATTAAATAAGAAGTTGGTTTATAGCCGCCTACAACATGTGCCATTAAGCCGGTTGTAGAAGTTTTACCATGTGCGCCAGTAATGGCAATCGATGTGTAATTGCCAATATACTCACCAAGAAATTTGTGATAACGAATAATTTCAACACCGATTTCTCGTGCTCGAACTAATTCAGGATGGTCATCAGGAAAAGCATTCCCTGCAATTACTGTCATACCTTCTTTAATATTATCCGCATTAAATGTGAAAATTGGAATATTTCGTTCACGCAACGGCTGTTCCGTAAAGAAATATTTATCAATATCTGAGCCCTGTACTTGTTCACCAGCATCAAATAAGATTTGTGCAAGCGAACTCATGCCAGAACCTTTAATGCCTGTGAAATGAAAAACTGTCATTAATTAAACCCCCCGGGAAATACAAAATCCCATCTATCATCTATTAGGTGTATCGTATTTTGCACTAGGTATTAATACCTTTACACGTACAGAAAAATACGTACTATGTTAAAACATCTTGTCTATTATAGCACTATTTATGCACAAGGATAAATGTGCAACTTTTCTAAAAAAACTAATTTTGACGAAAGTCAGATAATCTTTACGAAAACAATGCAATTCTTATTCAAACATAGCAATTAAATCTTGCTCGGTAATATAGCTTTCACGTGGTTTACTGCCTCTTGCCTCCGACACAAAACCATGCGATTCCAACATATCAATTAATCGTGCAGCACGATTATACCCAATATGATACTTCCGTTGAATAAGAGATGTAGAGGCCCCACCTTGCTCATATACAAAACGGCAAACATCCTCAAACAGATCATCTTGCTCTGCCGAAACTTCTGATTTCTTTAAAAGTTCTTCTTGGTCGAATATATAATCTGGTTCGCCTTGCTCACGAACATGATCGATAATCGATTCGATTTCGTCATCTGTAACAAACGTCCCTTGCAAACGTACTGGTGCAGACATGCCATTACCTAAATATAGCATATCGCCTCGTCCCAATAATCGCTCCGCTCCTTGCCCATCTAATATTGTACGCGAATCGATTTGTGAAGATACCGCAAAGGCAATTCGTGTAGGGATATTGGATTTAATAAGACCTGTAATAACATCTACAGAAGGTCTTTGTGTTGCAACAATTAAATGTATACCACAAGCACGTGCCTTTTGAGCAATACGACAAATCGCTTCCTCGACATCAGCAGGCGACATCATCATTAAATCTGCTAACTCATCAATGACAATTAAAATATACGGTAATTTTAAACTATGCTCATTATTTTTATCTGCTAAAGCATTATAACGTGTAATATCACGTGCACCTGCATGAGCAAATAACTGATAACGTCGTTCCATTTCCTCTACGGCCCATTTTAACGCTGCTGTAGCAGCCTTAACATCCGTAATGACCGGACTGACTAAATGAGGAATATGATTGAACGGAGCAAGCTCTACCATTTTTGGATCAATCAGCATTAGTTTTAATTCATGTGGTGCAGCTTTATACAATAAACTAACCAAAATAGAATTGATACAAACAGACTTACCTGAACCAGTCGCCCCGGCAATTAAGCCATGTGGCATTTTACGTAAATCAATCGTCACAGGCTTCCCTGTTAAGTCTAGACCTAATGCAGCTTCTAGTGGTGAATCGGAGTCGAGGAAAGAAGCGCTATTTGTCACTTCCGATAAACGAACAGCACGAGATACTCGGTTAGGAATTTCTATTCCGATAGAGCTTTTTCCTGGAATCGGTGCTTGAATTCGAATGTCCTTTGCAGCTAAAGCAAGTTTCAAATCATCTGCTAAGTTACGAATTTTACTTACCTTCGTACCATGACTTACTGTAATTTCAAATTGAGTTACCGCTGGACCTTGCATAATCGATTCAATTTGTGCTGACACTTGGAAATAAGATAGTGCTTCAACTAGTGTGTCCCCTTGTTGCTCCATCCACTCTGTATCTTGTGTTTTTTCCTCAGGCGGCTCTAAAAATTCATCCGTTGGTTTTTGGTAAACATGAATAGGCTTTGGAGGACTAACTTCATTTTCTATAGCTTCAACATCAGAAATGACCAATGTATCAGTAAGATTCCCCTCGACTATTTCAGATTCTTCAATGCTTTGAATTGCTATGGTTTCTTCTGTTTGCTCGGCAAGTACAACATCATTTTTCACAGACGCTGGGTTTGTATTTTCTTCGATTAGCTCAGCTTCTATTATTGGATTTTCTGCTTGTAGTAAAGCATTTTCTTCAATCATTATTGCTGGCTTATTTTCAATCGTTCCAGCTTCAATCACTGGAGTTTCTTCTTGTGGCAGAACATTTTCTACAAACATCATTGGTGCTGATTCTTCTTCAATTGAATCAACTTCAATACCTGGAGTTTCTTCTTGTGGTAAAACATTATCTACAAACGTTGTTGCTGCAATTTCTTCCATTACCTCAGCTTCAATCGCTATATTTTCTTTAGTTGGCACATGTGTCATTGTTGCTACAGGTGACATCGTAATGACAGAAATATTTTCTGTCTCTGCCTCTCTCGGTGATGGCTCTTGATTCGATTGCTCTACTTCAACAATAGGTTCATGTGAAGGTGTTGATTTGTCTTCTGACAACGCTACAGCTTCATAATTATCGCGAATAAACGCACTCTCCATTTGCTTTTCTTCTGTAGTTGTTTTTGATATCGATTTTAATTGCTGTGAAATTCGCCATTTCTCTTTATCTGTTTTTAACATTAAAACATTAAATGGAATGCGACTCTTTTCTTGCTTTACAGATGGTTCCTCTACTATTTCTTGATTGACCTCTTCATTAGTTGGCTGGACTACTGTCACTTCTCCTATATGAATCGTAGAATTCTCAATTTGTAATTGTTCCACAACTACTTCTTTCACATGAATTTCAGACTGATCAGCAGAAAGTTGCTCGACAGCAAGTTCTTGCTGTACCGCTTCCTTAATTTGCTCTTCAAAATTCACTGCAAATGATGTCGTTTGTGGTACAGGTAGCTCCAAATTATCGTCATCTGTTATTTGATTTTGCTCATCAGCTACAACTTCCTCAAATGTAATCGGTTGCTTCGATGGCGCTTCCATATATACTTCATCCATTGATTGGCTTTGCTCAGCTACTTCAACTTCTTCAAATGTAATAAGCTGCTTTGAAGGTTCTTCCGTATTCACTTCATCCGTTGATTGGCTTTGCTCAGTTGCTTCAATTTCCTCAGTTGCACGTGGTTGCTTTGATGGCGCTTCGTTAGAGCGAGGTATCTCAAGCAATTCACGGACATCAATGGAGGCTTTGATAGGCTCTTTTTCTTCTAGTATATTTTCAATAGGCTCGTTTGTTGTCGCTTCTTTTGCAAACTTAGCCACAGAAGGCATTTCGGCTTCCTGTTCTTCCTTCCGTTTATTTAATAACTGCTCAATTGGGCTTGGTTTTGCAAAGCCATAAACTGGTGAAGGGACATCCGTTGGCACAAAGCGTTTTCGATTCTGTTGTAAAATATCCTCTACTTTACTTTCCTGTTTCACAATTGGCTCTTTTTGAACAGGTTTAGCTTCAACTTGTGCATCGCGAAAAACCATACTTGCTTTAGTTGGATATTCTTGCTGTTGCTTAGGCTGACTTCGTGTAGTCGTCGTTCTGCCAGTTCGCTTCGAACGATTTTCTAATAATTCACGAATACCAGATACCTCTATATCGTAAACACGAGAATCTGCCATTTTATGATTTAAATGTTTTGGTAATGTTAAATCTTCAATTTGTCCATATGAGTCATCCATTTGATCATATACGTCTCTTGATTGTGAAGCTTGAGGCATATCTTCTTTATCATCGATTAAAGGGAATCGGAAAGTTTTTTGTCTCGTATCCGATGTTTCATTTAACGGCTGTTGGTGATCCGGTTGTTCTTCATACTCCTCATAATATTCATCATATTCGTATTCATCTCTATTTAAAATTTTTTCAATTTTCTTTTTAAACCAATTCACGTTGTTTCACTCATTTCTCTTACACTTCATTTATAGCATTGTTTTAGTTTTCAATAATTGACTAATAAAACTAAGTTCAATGTCCACATAAAAAAGCATACCATAAAAATGATATAGAAACTTGTATTTATAGGCCCGACCTAGACAAAAAATCGTTATACCACCAGCTATTTGGTAGTCTAACGATTCTTTTACAATTTATATAATTATCGAGTTGGTGTTTCAAACGCGCTGCCTACTACTGCATCCTCAGGTAAAACTAAAATACCTTTTTCAGATGGAGCATTAGGAATAGCTAATTCACGCGCTGAGCATAACATGCCAAATGAATCAACACCACGTAAATTCCCTTCTTTAATAAGCATTCCTGAAGGCATTACAGCGCCAATTTTAGCAACAACTACTTTTTGACCAGCATCAACATTCGGTGCACCACATACAATTTGAAGTGTTTGTTCACCTACATTTACAGTACAAATATTTAATTTATCAGCATTTGGATGCTTTTCTTTTGTTTCTACGTAGCCTACAACGAATTTTGGTGTGAAATCTACATCAAGGCTAATCGCAGCGCCATTACTTTCAATAGCGGCTTCAAGTTGTGCTACAAACTCTGGTGTAAGCTCAACATTCCCTCTCGCCTCTACTTGAACATACTTGCTCGCATTAAATAAGTTAAATGCTTTTACTTCCCCTGTTTGTGCTTCTTTTAAAATGGCAATATCCCCAGCGCGTACTAATTCTGTTTTTACAATCGCCTCTGTTGCCAACTGTACTAATAATACGTCTCCTACATGCTCTTTGTTGTAAAATACATTCATTATTTTTCTTGCTCCTTTTTTACTCTGTTTTTTGCTAGTATAAAGATTGGTTCAAGCTCCCCATCTTCATAAATAAATGATAATGACGTAATCGGTACTGTCCCTACCGCAAAGAAATGCATCGTCATCTGTGCTAATACATCATACCCTGTTTCATTACGAATATCACCTAGTATTAACACATCTTGATGAGGTACAGATACAGTCATATCCCCTTCAATTTTTGCTTTCATTTCTTTTAAAAAGTTTTCGTTTAAAATACGACTGGCATCATAGCCATCATTTGCATTAACAAAATAAAAGACATTTCCTGCTACTTCATCTTTTTTATAGACAGTTGGTAGCTGCTTGACAGAAAATCGTGCCATCTCTCGTATTTGTTCCACTGTTAATTTTAGTTCTTCTAACATCGATTCATCAATAAAGCGATACGTTTTTCCCAAATCAAGCGCATAGAAAATACGAGTTTCTGCAGTATGCTCTGTAGTGATAAATGCATGTCCTTCTTTTGAAGCTTTCGGATACGATGTTGCACGAATAACCGGATAAATTTGCCCTGATTCTTTGAAGCCTCGCTCTTGCTCCTGCTCCATCGCCAAAAAAGTTTGCTCAATCGTATAAACAACTTCTTCAACAGCTGCCTCTTGCTTTTTATTATATTTTGCTAAAATACCTGGTAAAGAGAGCTCCATCCCTTTGCCTATTTTTTTATGATTCAAGCGTAGTTTATCTTGCTTTTTGTCAAATTGAAAATCAAATTTTTGCTCACTTAACTGCTTTTTTAATAGGGACACAAGTTGCTCTGATTTTATTTGTTTCAATTAGCTCACGTCCTTTCTTCATAATGAAACGGCTCACATAATTTTGTGAACCGCTTTGGTCAAAACTATGCAATTATTTAATCTTAACCGAATGAACGATTTTCGTCATCTCATGAAGATTATTTTCAATATTTTTCACTTGTGAAATGGTTGTCATCTTTACGCCACCACAGCTTACAATTAACTCAAATTCATCTTTATTATCCGTTTTAGAAACAGCAGCAAAACCGAAAATACCATCCTTTTCATAGGTAGTTTCATTGATGACTTTTTTAGAGCTATCTTCTTTTAGTAAATTATAATAGAGTTTACTATTGGCTTTTTCACGATCATTGATAAAAAGAATATAAGAATCCATTCCTTTTGATATTAAAATATTATAGGCATCTGAACTATCATCAATTTTAAATTTTGACGGTAAAAACAATTGTACATGACCAATTTTGTCGGTATATGCTTCTGGCTCTTCTGCAAATACCGTTTCCGTTATTTGAAGTCCACTAGCAATTTGTTCATCAACCGATTGATTACAGCCAGAAAGCCCCAATAGTAAAAGCATTAATCCTAGTGCTTGTAGCCATACACGAGACATTTCTATCTTCCTTTCATTGCTAACTTTTTTCTATTTTAAAAAAATTCTACATAAGTTGCAACATCACTGCTCCATTCTCACTAGTTCAAAGACACTATTTTTGCGCTAATGTGAACAAATATTGTCCAATAAGCAGCGAGACAATATGCTCAAACATCGTCTGACGAGTCACAATTCCTTGCGTAAAAATACCTACCGCCCCTGCTCCTTGACGAATATCTAATCGCTGAGTGTATTGTTCCATTATCGGACCCAGCTCCTTGCCTGCTCTTATTTCCTGGGCAATTTCTTCTGGCAATATAATTTGTGCACCTGCAGCTGTATATGTAGTACCATCAGCTAATGTAAGAGCTCCCCAGTTACAGACGTACATATCACCATCTATTTCCGTAACGCCACCTTCTAGTCCAAAAGAAAGCATTGCACCCGTAGCAATCGATGTATTTTTTGCACGATTGATCGCACCAAGTCTTGTTTCTTCCGTAGTTATTGGTTGATTGGAAACTTGTGATGGTGCCTTAAAATATGTAAAAGTTACTTTTTCAAAATATTGATTAACAATTGCTTGAACTGACTGGATTTTCGCTTTATTCGTTGTCCCAATCGCTATTTCCATTATAATCCCTCTTTCTTTGCATAGAAAAAGATGCCCTAATAGGCACCTTTTCTTTTACTTATACATTAGCGCGAATCGTTTCTAATGTCGAACGATCAGCTTTTTTCACTAATTCTACGATTAGTGCTTTAGCCGCAGCATAATCATCAATATGAATGATAGAAGCTGATGTATGGATATAACGTGAGCAAACACCAATTACAGCACTTGGTATACCGTCATTAGATGTATGTACACGGCCAGCATCTGTGCCACCTTGTGATACAAAATACTGATAAGGAATATGATTAGATTCTGCCGTATCTAACACGAACTCACGCATACCACGATGTGTTACCATTGTACGGTCAAGAATTCGTAATAATGTCCCTTTACCTAGTTGACCAAATTGATTTTTATCTCCAGACATATCATTGGCTGGCGATGCATCTAAAGCGAAAAATAAATCTGGCTTTATCATATTAGCTGATACTTGAGCACCACGAAGTCCAACCTCTTCCATTACATTTGCGCCTGAATATAAATGAGAAGCTAATTTTTCATCTTTTACTTCTTTCATTAATTCAATTGCAAGTCCACAGCCATAACGGTTATCCCATGCTTTTGCCATAATTTTTTTCGGGTTTGCCATCGGTGTGAATGAACATACTGGAATGATTGACTGTCCTGGACGAACGCCAAGTGCAATAGCATCCTCTTTGTTGTCTGCACCAACATCAATTAGCATATTTTTAATTTCCATTGGCTTTGCACGTTCAGCATCTGTTAGTAAATGCGGTGGAATAGACGAGATAACACCTGGAATTGCACCATTTTTCGTGTACACTTCTACACGTTGTGCTAGCATAACTTGGTTCCACCAGCCACCTAGTGTTTGAAAACGAATTAATCCATTATCAGTAATCGATGTAACCATGAAAGCCACTTCGTCCATGTGGCCAGCTACTAGAATTTTAGGGGCATCTGATACTGCACTATGCTTTACACCAAAAATACCACCTAAATGATCTTGAATTACCTCATCTGAGTACTTCTGTAGCTCAGTTCGCATAAATGCACGCACCGCATGCTCATTGCCTGGAGCGCCAGGTAATTCAGTTAATGTTTTAAATAATTGTAATGTTTCCTCATTCATGATGACTCTCTCCCCACGAAGTAGAATTTTCTTCCTTGCTTATTGTATCATAATTATTTCAGAAGTCGAAATATTGATACATTTCTTGAAAGTCCTTTACAATGAACGTGCTTTCCTTCTTTGTGCTATGCTAAAATAGAGCTATAGGAAAAGGAGGAAATTACCCATGAAATTACGTGATTTTTTAATTGGTGTTGCAACAGGCCTCGCCGCGGCAGTCATTATTAAAGAAGCCAGTGAAAAAGTTTCTCCGTATGTACCCGCAGGACAAGTACTTGAAAACATAAAAAAGGAATTTAAAAAAGATTCGCCAATAGACGGTTCTTGGATTTTTATGAAAACTGACAATTTCACAAACGGATTTATGACTATTCCTGTTTATCGTGGTGGTATTTCACGCATGCACGAAGGTGAAATGCAAACATTCGAGTTCGCTGCAGATGCACGCTCTGGCGTTGTCGTAGAATTGACTGAAGTCTAAACAATACAAGTTAGAATAGCATGTGGACATTATGATGTCTCCACATGCTATTTTTTTATAACTACATAAATTAGCGAAGGACTCGCTACTGGCATGGATTTTCCATTGCTTCGCGGAATTCACTCCTCACTTCGCGGAATTCACTCCTTGCTCCGTGGAATTCACTCCTTGCTCCGCGGAATTACTCCCTTGCTTCGCGGAATTCACCCTTTGCTCCGCGGAATTCACTCCTTGCTCCGCGGAATTCACTCCTTGCTTCGCGGAATTCACTCCTTGCTCCGCGGAATTACTCCCTTGTTTCGCGGAATTCACTCCTTGCTCCGCGGAATTTACTCCTTGCTCCGCGGAATTTACTCCTTGCTCCGCGGAATTCACCCTTTGCTCCGCGGAATTCACTCCTTGCTTCGCGGAATTCACACCTTGCTCCGTGCGTAAACCACGAGGGAGGGTGACAGGCACTCAAACAATTTACTTTGCTAATCATGAATTTTTTGACTGTCCGAGTAAAAATCCACGTAGACTCCTACGGGAACAGCACAGCACGTAAGACGCAACAAACCGCGCGACAGCGAGGGTTGTGGCTTACACTGTGCCCGTGGAAAGCGAAGTGGATTTTTACGATTTAGGTGCCGCTATTTTGTTAGATACCTATGCTAAGTGTCAGGCACTCAAACAATTGGCACTCAAACAATTAATGAGGCTTAGGGTGTGTCCGCAAAATAGCGCCTGCCCGTAGCGAAAATCAATAGCAGGAATCGTTCTTCAAACTTTTCTACAATTTAAAAGGAGGTATATGTGTTATACCTCCTTTTAATAAATCTTATTCTTCTAGACCTTTATTATTAAAATACTTTTTATATTTTCGATAATAATTTAAATTGTTTAGTGTAAGTTTTACCCAACGCTTCGCATTCATGTCCTTATTGAAGTAAAGAGAATTTGTATACTTCCCTTCACGAATCAATTTTTGCGCTTCAAGCTTAAGCTTTTCGTTTGATGCGTATTTAAATAACACGCCTTTCGGAATAATCATCCATAAATGCTTATCCTCTACATATGTTAACGGTTGCTCGATATTTAACATATGGTCATCCGCTACATATTTCATTAAATTATGTCCGCTTGCCGTTACATAATAGCTTGAGCGACCGTTACGTAAATTAATTTCAAATAACTTATATTGTTTATCGCGAATGTCGTATTTCATATCGAAATTAGCAAAGCCTGTATAGCCGATATCCTCTAAAAAGTGGCGTACTTGGTCCATAAGCTCTTTATCGTATGTCGTTACGATTGCTGCATAGCTTCCGATACCTTCTGGCGAATGCTCCTCTAAAATCGGGTTACCTAGGCACATTAGCTTCACTTTTCCGTCTTTTCCAACATAGGCATTTAACACGCGCATATAAGAATCATCACCAGGGATGAATTCTTGAATAATCATTGTATCTTGATAAGTGGAGCTATAAATAGCTTTTAAAATTGCACTTTTTTCCGCTTCATCATGTGCAATGAACACCTTTTTCTTCCCTGGGAATTTACATGCCCAATATTCTACTGAATTCGATGCTTTTATAATTATTGGGTAGTTAAACGGTGGTGTGAAGTTTTCATAGTTTTTCGCTGTCACCGTTGTTGTACCCGGATATTTAAAGTCGTACTTCTCACACATTTTATAGAAATTCTCTTTTAATAAAATTTCATCCATTAATGATTCATCAATATATGGTACTGTAAAATGCTCCTGTAGTGCAGGTTTGTTTTTAATGATGAGCTTTGCATAATCATCGCCACAAGCAAGTAGCAGTAATTTTTTATCAGCATATTGTTTTGCGATTTGAGCAAGTGCTGGTGCAAATACGTCCTGTTCATTTAAACGATCAATTTCTTTAAAATCCAAAATATGGCTATCTTGTGTTGCTGTTAAATGCGAACGTCCTAAAACAAGTGGCTTAATGCCATATGCCTCATAAAATGCTCGTGCCATGCCGTATGCATTCATATCTGATCCTAATAATACTGGTAAAAATGGTTGCTCCGTTACCATAATCTATTTCAACTCTCTTTTGTGTTTTAGTATAGCTTTTAGTGTATCATATTTTCCAAAATGTTCACGAAAAAAAAGCCCCCAAACGGAGACTTTTCAATTATTCATAATGCACCTTATAGTCTTCAGATGTAATCCATTTCAGTTTCATCGAGAAGATTCGTAGTAAGACAACATTTAATAGAATCGGTAGAGCGATAAATAACGTAATTGCTATAGTTAGTGTATAAGGAGTCCAACCAACTAAACTTAAATACTTCAACGGGCCAACAAAGCCTCCTAGACCGAAACCAGCGCTGTACGGTGTACCTACAATTTCAAAGAGCCCTGCTAATGCGCCTAATATTCCCGCAGTAATAATCATCGGAAATGCTATTTTTGGCTTCATGAAAAAATTACGCATTTGAATTTTTGCAGATGCAACATGTGCAATGGCAGTACCAATATTATTAGCCTTATAACTGGCAATACACATACCTACCCCAGATGCACAAACACCGAGATTTGCTGCACCCGCACCGATACCTGATAACATAATTACTGTCGCTACACCTATTGTAGAAATTGGTGAAATAATTAATATTGAGAAAATCATAGCAATGAGCGAGCCCATTACCACTGGCTGTAACGTCGTTAAATGCTCAATAATAAGACCAACATATCCTGAGCCTGTTCGCACATATGGTAAAAGGGCGTTCCCGATTAACCCAGGAACAAACATAGCAAGTGCAGGCATTAATAAAAGTGTAAAGTCTTTCAGCTTATTCCCTAAAAATTGCACAAATAACACAGCTAAAGCTGTCGTAATCCCAATATTAATAACAACACCAATACCGGCAATTGTAATGCCTGCCTCAGAATCAATTGTATATACACCGCTACCGACAAAAGCAGCTAGTCCAACGCTACATGTTTGGACAGGTGTTAATTTAAAGCAAATTCCTGTCATAACCCCAATAATAACTGGCAGTAGACTCATTGCTAATACGGATGTATTTAAAATGATTTCTAACTGCGGCACATAGGGGATTATTAGTTTTAATATCTCACCTACTAATGCATTGGGAATTAAACAAACAACTATCCCCATGCTCATACCAGTCAGTACATTATTGATAAAATTTTTCATTGTATTTCATTTCCCTTCTGTCAATCTAACGCTCTTTGATGTTATCTCAGTATATTAATATTAGATTAATCAGTCAATATGTAATATTCAGAATATTACATGTTAAAATTGGTAAACAGCATATTATACCACCACTAAGAAAGTAGTCGTTTTCAAATAGCTGAATAATGCAAAAAAATATTTTGAAATATTAACAAAAAATCAGACTTTACGCAAACTGCCTTTTCTGTCCGGAAAAGAAAGCGATACTTATTGGTTGGAGCGAAGGGCGGCGACTCCTGCGGGAACAGCACAAAACGTAGGACGTAACTGACCGCGTGCAAGCGAGGGTTGCGGCTTACGGTGTGCCTGACGGAAAACGTCCGCCCGTAGCGGAAATCAAAAGCAGTAGTTACTAATTAAAGAATTTTATTGCGGATGCACGCGTCTTACTCATACGATTTAAAATAAAAAAGACTATAGACTTGCCTCCAAATTGTTGGGGCTTGCCTATAGTCTGTCATGCGGGCTTTAAAAGTGCTTACACATTAAGCCAACATTTAAAATGTAATAACAGCTTGTCTGCTGCGTTCTAACTTATCAACAATTTCCTTGCCAGTCTCATTCCATTTAATCATACGGTAATACGCATCATGGTAGAAAATAAAACTGTAGCCGTTTGCTAAAGCTTCTTTCATAAGACCTTCCTTGGCAAATACACTCGTCATTGGATAATCATCATATGCTAAAACCCATAATGGATTTTGATGTGCATGTGTTGGCATAATATCTGCCATGTGCAACATTACTTCACCATTTTGTGTTAACTTAATAATAGCATGTCCATCACTATGTCCACCTGTGTGAATCATTTCAATGCCAGGAGCAACCTCTAACGTACCTTCATATGTTTCTACTAAATGCTGAACAGGCTCCCAATTTTCTTTCCAATACGTATTCTTAGAGCGAATATTCGGCTCACGCATTTCATCCCATTCAATTTTTGTTACATAAATTTTTGCATTAGGGAATGTAGGGACTAACACTTCATTTTCCCATTGCGTAAGTCCACCTGCATGATCGAAATGTAAATGCGTCATTAATATTGCATCGATATCAGCTGTTGTTAAGCCAAGCTCTTGCAAACTATTAGCTAGAGTCGATTCCTCTGTTACGCCAAAGTTGCGCAATTGCTTCTCATTTAATTTGTTAAAACCAACACCCGTATCAATAATATAGTTTTTCCCATCATATTGAATTAAGATAGGCTCTGTAGGTAATTCGATTTGATTGTTTTCGTTTACTGGATATTTGCGTGACCAAAGTGGTTTTGGTACTACGCCAAACATTGCACCGCCATCAAGGCAAGTGACACCCCCGTTTAGCCATGATAATGACATATTGTGAAACTGTAACTGATCCATCCATACTCCCCCTACTATTTACTATTTTTTAATAAATTGCGATTCTAAACGATAAATCGGCTGTCCTTTTGCAGAAAATTTCTGCTCATATTCTGTCATAACATTATCTTCTGGCATATTTGCATGTAGGTCGAGTGATACATACTTTAATAACATACCATATTCAGACATACTAATTAACGAATACTCAAACAAACCACGGTTATCCGTTTTAAAATGGATTTCCCCATTATCCACTAGAATCGACTCATATAATTTCAAAAAACCCTCGTGCGTTAAGCGACGCTTTGCATGGCGTATTTTCGGCCAAGGATCTGAGAAATTCAAATACACACGGTCTACATCATTTTTTTCAAAAAATTTATATAAATCTGCGCCATTTACTTTTAACAAACGTAAATTCGCTGGAGATTTAGCTTCTAATATATTTTCTAATGCGCAAACGATTACGCTATCATAAAGCTCAATACCGATATAATTGATATTTGGATTTTGGAGGGCCATTCCAGTTACAAATTGACCTTTCCCAGTACCTACTTCAATGTGTAGTGGGTGATCGTTACCAAAAGCAGCTTGCCAATTTCCTTTAAAGTCTTCAGGATTTGGAATAATCACCTCTGGATGATTTGTAATCATTTCCTCTGCCCAAGGCTTATTTCTTAATCTCAATTCTCTTCCTCATTTCTTAATAGTTAAATTATTGATTTTTTATTAGTATAACGTAAAAACGTCACATTCGCATAAAATTATTGCGAAATGACGTTTTTCGGTTTTTCCAATGTTATACATTTCCACGCATGTTGTTGCACTGTACATCGCACAACCGCATCATGCCCAATCGCGCCAATATAATTCCCATCAGTATGACAATCAACGCTATTTGCATGCACAATAATCTCAAATTGTTCACTTTGTAAAAAAGATATTTCTCGAAACTTAGTATGCTTTTCAAAAAAAACAGTGGCGAAAATTAATAGCAGCTTTACTCTTGAAATATTGTGAACAATAGTTAATTCAACTTTGCCATCATCTGCTTTAGACATAGGTGAAATTTTCATACCACCGCCAAAATACGGTTGATTGCTCGTAGCAACAAACCAGACATTTTGAAAGTGAAGCGTTTCATTTTGCGCAAGAACTGTAACATCGAAACAAGTAAAGCGAAATAGCCCTCTAACAACCGCAGCAGCATATGATAGCTTTCCTAGTCCTATTTTATTGAAATAGTATTTAAGACGTGACTTATTTATTTGCCTTGTGACATAGGCATCAAAGCCGATGCCTGCATTATTGACGAACACTTCGTGTTGAATAGCTCCTAGCTGCAGCTTTCCGATATCCATCATAGTAGAAGGCATTTCAGTTTTCACATATGTTTCAATCTGTTTCGCATTTTTAAATGTTTGAAAATAACGTGCAAAATCATTACCAGAGCCTGCACTAACAACGGCAATAACGACTAAATTATTATGTACAATGCCACTAACAACTTCATGAACGGTGCCATCCCCGCCAACTACTATGATTAACTTTTTTGTTTGGTCTTTTTGCACCCATTGCTTAGCAATTTCTTGACCGTGCCCTTCATATTGTGTGAGCACGACTTGATAGTCAATGGTTAAATGCTGCTGTAGTCTATTCCAAACAATTTTACCTTTTCCATTCCCTGCACACTCATTAACAATAAATAATACACGCATTTGTTAGTCCTCAGCTTTTGAAGATGTCTGTTGCCAAATATCACGATTAAACGACGTCGTTTGCACGTTATTTAAAATTGTTTGTGCTGCCCGAATTTGCATATGTTTCATAGGAGAGGAAACATTTTTCAATGATTGCATCCATTCATGATAATTACGACGATCGACTAATCGAACACTAAAAGATGAACCAGGGTAATCAAAATAACCATTACGTGTTAAAATGACCTTGCGAATCGGCATGTCTATTTGGTCTTGCTTAAATAATTGTGTTAAGACAGATTCCATTCTGCTTAAGCTAATCATCGGGTTCAGTATTTTAGAATCCTTTGTTCCAACTTTTTTCACCCAGAAGCGTTCACTGCCACCTACGTACACCGCCTGATTCTCTGCTTCAAGCACAGTAATACAAATACACTCTGTCGGTGACATTAACACAACATCTAACTCGATTGGTGCTTTTCTCACCTGTAAAATCGGATAGTAAAAAACTAAATAGTTATCTGGTAAGTTTTGCAGCAACGTACGTAACAAAGAATCACGCATAAATCGAGGGTCTACATACGATTTTTCTCGCAATGTGGAGCTTGCCCATTTCATTTGAAAATGAAAAAACTGGTCAATAAACATCCGCTTCAGTTCATGGATGGACTGAGGTGCGTAAACAATATTAGGTTCAAATGATAATGTTGTTTCTTCTTCCGGAATTATATCTTCCTCATTAGCAAATTCGTTCGTAATATCTACTTGCTCAATATCTTCTTGTATTTCTTCTTTTTGGCGCCCTGCAAAAATCTTTTTAAATAATGAGAAGCGTTCCTTTTCATCAAATGAATCATTGTCTTTTTCATTCTCAGTATGTTGCCATTCGGTAATATCTTCTCCTAATTCCCATTGACGTTTAATACGCTCCCATTGACTTTTTTTTAAGCGTACAAACTGTGTAGGATATCTAGCTAAATCAATTTGATAACGTGAAATATAATCTTGTATTTTCACTAATTGTGCCATGTTTAGGTCACTCCAATCTTACTGCCCCATATCAACTTTACCTCATTGCGGTTTTTACTAATACCAATTAAAGGCTCTATCCTTTTTATTTTACATGACGTTTCAGGAGAATACATGCATATTTTGTTCTATAAAAAAGAGCTAGCCTAGCAGCTCGGCTATTAACCAAGTTTTAGGTAGCTCTTTTTAATTACTTACTGTTATTTAGCATTGATTGAAAGTGGTAATTTCGCCTCAAATGCTTTTTGTAATTTACGAGTCCATTCTCCAGGTACACCTGCACCAATTTGACGACCATCTACATCAATAACGGGTGTTACTTCAGATGAAACAGATGACACGATAATTTCATCCATTGCTAATAAATCGCCTTTCGTCATAGGCTCTTCAATAACAGGTAAATTAATTTCTGCTGCACATTTCAAAATAACTTGGCGTGTAATACCATTTAAGATGTAGTTATTTGCTGGGTGTGTATAAAGTTTACCGGCTTTAATACCGTAAACATTAGCAGATGAACATTCTGTTACAGTATCACCACGGTGTAAAATTGCTTCATAGCAGCCTTTTTCAGAAGCCTCTTGCTTTGCAAGCACTGCTCCAAGTAAATTTAAAGACTTGATATCACAACGTAACCAGCGAACATCTTCTACCAATGTTGCCTTAACACCTTTTTCAAAATTTTCAATTGAACGCTCACCAGCTTTAACATTACCTGTTAGCACAGCTGGTACACTTGCATCAGGGAAAATGTGGTTACGAGATGTCGTACCACGTGTAATTTGAAAATAAACATGACCTGTTTCTAAGTTATTTTTTTCGATTAAATCATGCAGTAATTTGTGTAAAACGTCTTTTGTATAAGGAATGACAAGACGAATTTTTTCGGCACTAGCATAGAAACGATCAATGTGTTCTTGTGCTGTGAACATATTTCCGTTATAAACTTTAATTACTTCATAAATACCGTCACCAAATTGGTAACCACGGTCTTCTGGTGAAACTGTAATAGATCCTTCTTCAACGATTTGATCATTCCATAATGAGTATGCCATGTTCATACATCCTTTTCATTTTTGAGTTGTTTTTCGCATTTACAAGTGCGGTGTTTCCTATTACACAATAAAGTAAGACTAGAAATAGGAAATCAAAGTACTTATTCAGTGAAGAGCGTTGCACGTAGCGCTTGTCTATCTAAGCGCGTCAAGACATCACTCTCTTGCTGATTACATTTACTTTCCCGCAAGTTCAACAATTGCTTCTGCGTAAATAGCCGCAGCTTTTACTAAATTTTCAATGACAACGAATTCATCCGCACGATGTGCCACATCTGGCTCACCAGGGAATAACATACCGAATGCCACACCCTTTTTCATAACGCGTGCATACGTACCACCACCAGTAGAAAGGAGCGGTGTTTCGTTATCACCTGTTTGACGGCGGTAAACACCGGCTAACGCTTGGATTAATGGGTCATCCTCGCTTACATAATGCGGTTTTGAATCATCTTGAATATCGAGTGAAAATCCTTTATTAGCAGCTAAGCGTTGAGCCTCTGTAATTTTTTCATCAAATGGATAAGTTACAGAGTAGCGCATACTAATTACCATACTGCCACCTTGCGCCACATCATATGTTACAATACCCGGATTTAATGTCGTTTTACCAGACATATCATCCTTAAATTGTAATGCTAATGCGTTGCCATAATGGTCTTGATGGAATACATCTGCGATAAAATCGACAAATTGCTTACTTCCTTCTGTCGTCAACTCTTGCTGTAAAAATGCTGCAAGGTAAACAGCTGCATTGACACCTTTCTCAGGCTCCATTGCGTGAGCTGCTTTTCCTTTGATAGTTATTATATAGTGAGAACCCTCTATTAATAAAGAGCCTTCTAGCTGATTTTTGCTTAAAAATGTTTGAAAATTCTGTTCGAATTGTCCAGATACGAATTGAATTGTCGCTTTTGCGAAATCTGGTACCATATTTGGACGCTTACCAGCATTAAATAGTAGTAGCTGTTCTTTCGTCGCATCCCCAGTTTTATTTTGAGAGAACACAAGCTCAGCGATGCCCTTTTCGGCATTAATGAGTGGGAAGTCTGCATCTGGTGCAAAACCGAATGTTGGCATTTCCTCATTTTTAAAATAATGGTCGACACAGCGGAAGCCTGTTTCTTCATCCGTCCCGATAATCATTCGTACACGTTTGTTTAATTGAATGCCTGCATCTTTCACAAGCTTCATCGCCATCCATGCAGCAACTGTTGGGCCTTTATCGTCAATAGCACCTCTGGCGAATAATTTCCCATCGGCAATAGTGCCACTAAAAGGTGGATACGTCCAATTCGTTTCATCACCTTCAGGCACAACATCAACATGACATAAAATACCGAGCAATTCTTCACCTTGGCCCATTTCAATATGTCCAGCATAATTATCAACATTTTTCGTTTGTAGCTCTTCAGCTTCACCTTTTGCTAACAACCATTCCAGCGCCTTTAACGGTCCATCACCAAACGGCACATCTGCTGTTATCGTTTTTTCATCCAATACACTATTAATTTGCACGAGCTCTTGCAACTCTCTTATTAATTCATCTTGTCTTTCCTTTGCAGCGTGTAACCAATCCATACTATGTACCTCCTCCATTTTATAATAAGATTATTCTACTCTTTACTTAGAAAAATACAATCGTCTTTCTAACTATCATTTACCTATCTTCCCTTTACACTACCACATATAGCATCTTTTACACGAATGTCCACAAAATACAGCCAATTCTTTATGTATATATTGTAAATTTCTATTGCATTCACTAGAAAATTGCTTCGTTTTTCTATATAATAGAGTTATCAGAATTGTTGTTCTGAACATAAAATTAGAAAAGGGGATGTCTAAGGCAGCTATTTAAAAAGCCTCAGTGCACTCCGCACATAGTGTCGTCCGCTAGTCTATGCCAAGTGAATTAAGATGAAGGAGTGGTTCATTTATGAAACCAACTACTGATCGAATGCTTAATCGTATTAAAGACGTGTACATGTTTATTTTAGACAAAGGAACCGTGTCTACACAGGATTTAGTCGAAGAGTTTAGCATCACTCCTCGCACCGTTCAAAGAGATTTGAACGTGTTAGCCTTTAACGATTTGGTGATGAGTCCAAGTCGAGGCAAATGGACAACGACGAGTAAAAAAGTAAAATTGACGTCTTAGTTTTTGCGCACGTTGCGTAAAGCATTTTTGTAAGAAAAAAAGAATGACCTTTCGTCGGGGTCATTCTTTTTTTCTATTTACAGTCTCTTCACAATCCGTTACACTCGAAACATTCTACATGTTGAGAGGAGGATTTTTATGCAACTATCCAAGATGTTCCACCCACTCGTTTGGATTATTTTAGGTGGTACTATATTTACACGTATTGCAAGCTTTATGGCAATGCCTTTTTTAGCTATATATTTACATAACGAAATTGATGCCTCCCCTTTACAAATAGGGCTGACCATTGGTATTGCACCATTAATTTCCACAGTAGGCGGTTTTTTTGGTGGTTACTTAACAGATCGCTTTGGTCGCAAAAGTGTCATTTTACTTACGATACTCGTTTGGAGTATTGTTTTCTTCGGCTTTGCTACAGCACATACGATTTGGTTCTTCGTCGTACTAAATGCGTTGAACGGTTTATGTCGCTCGTTCTTTGAGCCTTCCACACAAGCATTAATGATTGATTTCACTCCGGCAGAAAAACGTAAAAGATTGTTTTCATTGCGCTATACAGCCATTAATATAGCCGCAGTTATAGGGCCTCTTATTGGTGTTTATATAGCACAGTTATCCAGTCCTAGCATTCCGTTTATGCTGACAGGTGCTATGTACATTATTTATGCAATATTTTTATTTTTCGTTTTGAATCGTTATGAAATGCAGCAACAAAAAGCTAAAACACAAACAAAAGTGCTTCAAACCTTTACGATTCTTTTAACAAACAAAGTATTACTGAGCTTTATTTTTGGGGCAATTTTAATAAATATTGGCTACTCCCAATTTGATTCAACACTTCCGCAACTTATTGAGCTTAAAATCGAAGATGGTGCTAAGCTCTATTCTTTACTAATTTCGTTAAATGCGGCGGTTGTACTTTTACTACAATTACCGATTAGTATTTTTTCAGAGCGTTTTTCATCATCAACCATCCTTCTTATTGGTATCCTGTTCTTTGCGGTTGGTTTAACGTTATTTGGCTTATCTACGGGATATCCACTGTTCATTTGTGCAATGGTCATTTTTACGATTGGCGAAATATTTGCTTTCCCAACGATGAATGTTATGATCGATGAAATTGCGCCAGATACACAAAAGGCAACCTATTTAGGCGCATCCCAGTTTAAAAATTTAGGTGGTTTTATTGGTCCTATAATTGGCGGATGGCTTTTAACGCATTATATTGATGCAATGTTTGTTGTAATAGCTGTCCTTGTTTTATGTAGTTCACTGTTCTATCGTTCCAAAACACAAGGTGCTTCCTAACAATGCACTTCACTTATAAAAGCACGAGTCACGTAGGTCAGCAGTTTACCTGTTCCTACTTGTCTCGTGCTTTTTCACTTTTCTTCTGTCGATGCAACTTCATCATAACTGGAGTATTGGTCTTTACCTGCTTTCTTAGACAGATACAATGCTTTATCAGCTCGTTCAAATAAACTCAATTCTGTTTCATTTGGTTTTTCACAAATTACCCCGCCCATGCTAACAGAAATTACAGACCATTTCATATTATCGACATTCTTTAAACCTCGTATTTTCGCTAAAATGGCATTTGCTAACTGCACCATAAGCTCATCGTTCGTATCATATAAAACAATTGCAAATTCATCGCCGCCAAATCTTACAACAAAGCCATTGTTTTTCACGGCTTCATTTAAAATATTGGCTGTTTTAATAAGAATTCTATCGCCTTCTGCATGACCAAATTGATCATTTACTTGCTTAAAGTTATCTAAATCTATTAATAATAAACCAGGCGTATTGGCTTTTCTTTTTCTTAATAACTTATCCATTTTACTTATATATGTAGCACGATTGAATACATTTGTTAGTGGGTCATACGTTGCTAATTGTATCGTTTTAGATAACAATCTATTAATAACCATCAGCATAATAAATGATGTTACTAATGCAATCATCAGAACAAACCAAAACTGTCTCGTATTATTGGCAAGTGCAGTCAGCTTCGTATCGTTACCATATTTCACATACACTACTCGCTTTGTAGATGCACCTCGAATAGCCTCTGCCTCATATGGTATAAAACGATATGTCTCTATATAACCATTGCCTAACTCTTGTTGATATTCAGCTGGCTCCATCGTTTGAAGAGCTAACTTAAAATGCTCCTGAAATTTTTTTGATTGGTTTTTTACAGTAGTTCGACTGGGATCTGTGTCTGAGAAAAAAATACCCCCTGCATTAATCGTTCGTAAATCTAGCAAATCAGCGTATTTATCAATTAAATAATCAGCGGTTTTCCCAAAATTGAACGTTTGAAAAACAGGCACTTCACTTAATTTCAAGCCAAGCTCTAATAAATATTTTTTATCAGGCGTTGCCAAATAACTAAATTTTCGATACTCACCTGTAGTTGTCGAAATATCAATGCCATCTGTATAAAACTGTCCACTCGCTCTTCTTTCATCTAATAAAGCAGAAAAGTTTTTACAGCAAAGGGAAAAATTCAGCCCTCTATCTTTTTCAAATGTTGTATAAATGACGGTATTCGTTTTATCTAATATGTATATATCCATGCCATGGTTGCTTTTCATTTGCTGTAAATCCCACGTAGCAAGATTAGGATTTTCCTTATAATAAATAGCTAATGCTTGCAGTTCTTGTTCCATGTCTTCCGAAATATTTTTATCAAAATAAAAGTGTGCATTGTCTACAGTTTGCATATCCGTTAGAATATGATTTTCAATTAATGTTCGATTACTAGCTTCTTGGTCTTCAATATTTGCCACAAGTATTTGCCTATTTACAGAAGAAATTACAGCAACAAGTATTAACGCAAAGGCAATTAAAGATATTAATAATTTAATTCGTAGTTTTTTCATTAACATGTCCTCTACTCATCTTCACTATCATTATTTGAACATAAAATTTTCGGTACGCTATAATCCCCTATAATATTTTATTGATATATTATATTATACAGTTATTGGGACAAACATGTATAAAAAAATCCTCGATACTAAAAGTACAGCATCGAGGATTTTTTTAATCTCTATTTTGTAAACCTGCTAATTCTTCAGACGTTAACTCACGGTACTCACCTAATGCTAAACTTTCATCAAGTAGTAGGCTACCCATAGAAAGGCGTTTTAAGTAGATAACATGTTTACCAACTGCTTCAAACATACGTTTCACTTGATGAAATTTACCTTCTTGTATCGTCAATTCAATTTCTGATTGCGGTGCAGATTTCAAAATGACTAGCTCGCCTGGCTTTGTTACATAGCCATCATCTAACTCAACACCACGAGCAAATATTTCTCCGTCTTCCTGCGTAACAATGCCCTCAATTTTGGCATAGTACACTTTTGGTACATGTTTTTTTGGAGATAATAAATTATGTGCCAATACACCGTCATTCGTCAACAGTAACAAGCCTTCTGTATCTTTATCTAAACGCCCAACAGGAAATGGTTGAAAATGCTGGTGTAGGGGATCTAATAAATCAATGACCGTTTCATCTCGTAAATCTTCAGTTGCAGAGATAACACCAGGAGGCTTATTCATCATATAGTACACAAATTCTGTATATACAACACGTTCACCATAGACGACAACATTTTGTTGTTCGGGGTCAACATGCATTGCTGCATCCTTCACATATGTGCCATCAACGGAAACTGCCTTTTGTTTTAGGAGTTGCTTAACTTCCTTTCGTGAGCCATAGCCCATATTCGCTAGTAATTTATCTAAACGCATAGTTCCTCCTATTTAAATCCAAATTTACTTGTAATACGTGTCAATCGCTCACCAAGTAATTTTTGTGCTAAGCCTAGACGTAATGACAAATATCCATAAACAGCAATACCCACTGCCGCACAAATAACAGAGTATACGAGCGCAGAGAATTTGCCATCCACTGGTCCCATCACAAGTTCTAATAGCTTATGGACAATTAATACACTTACTGCCATCGCAGCTGTTAAAAGTGTAATAAGCATTACGCGACGTAATACCATTTCTGATTTATAATTAAGCGTTTTTCTAAGGACTAACATATTAATAATAATGGATACACTGTAGCCAATTGCAGTTGCCAAAATAGCTCCATCTGCTTCTAACCAACGAATGAACGTTATATTAAGTGCTAGTTTGACTAAAATACCTGATAGTAAGCTGAAGACAATCCACTTTTGAAAGTCGATGCCTTGTAGCAGTGCAGCCGTTACTTGGAACAACGCAAATAAAATCGCAACTGGTGCATAATGTGCTAAAATAGCTGCGCCCATCTCACTTTCTGAATAAAGCATAAAGTAAATTTCATTTGCTAATAATGAAATACCAACAACAGCAGGCAAGGTAATGAAAATCAATATTTGATACGTTTTATCCATCGCATGACGTAGCGATAAATACTCGCCCTGTGTATAATATTTTGTTATTGTCGGTACTAGTGCCATCGAAAAGCCAGTAGCTAGCATAACTGGAATAATTACAACTTTATGTGTTGTAAAGTTGATCATCGATAAATATTCATCTGTAACTTTCGCTAAGCCAATTGAACTCATCGCTCCATTAAACGTTAGCATATCCACTAATTGAAATAATGGATTGGCAACCCCTACAAATACCATAGGAATCGAATATGTTATCACTTCTTTATAAATATTCGACATTGGTAGCTGTGTTGAAGTAACACTTTGACTACGCAATAAATTAAATTCAGGTTGATATTTTTTCCAATAGTAATAGAGCACCATTAAACCACCAATTGCACCGATAAAGGCCGCAAATACGGCAAAAGAAACTGCTGTTTCAGGTTTGCCATTAAACACAACTACTACTAAGAAAGAACCACCTAATAACACGACAATTCGGACAATTTGTTCCACTAACTGCGAGATTGCTGTTGGTTCCATTTTGTCATAGCCTTGGAAGAAGCCACGCCACAAACTCATAAATGGCACAACAATCAGTGCAAAACTTACCCAGCGGATAACAGAAGCAATTTGCTCAACTGTAAATTTCTGTTCATCACTTTTTATAACGAGCTCACCAATCGGTGTTGCAAGTATAAAAAGTGCAGCAAATGACGCAATACCCGTAATCATCATAATGAGTATACCTGACTTCATCAGCTTGCGACCTGATTGATAATCTCCCATTGCATTGTATTTAGAAACAAACTTAGAAACAGCAATGGGTGCGCCTGAAATGGCTATTGCTAGCATAATTGAGTAAGGAATATATGCATATTGATACAGCGCGATATTTTCTTGCCCAACAATCGCATAAAAGGGAAAAATATAAATTAATCCAAGCACCTTGGATAAAAACATCCCTAAAGTTAATATCGCTGTACCTTTCATTAAATTGGACATCGTATCCATCCATTCATTAGTAAAATCAAGCTTTTATAAGTGATCAAACGTCATCACTTTTGAAACAATAAATAAGTAAACCAACTGTTATCTTAACATATTTAAAAGAAAACAGATGCATAATTACGCTGAAAAATTTTCGAAGCAACATCCCAAACTTCAATCGATTAATTTGATGTTAAATAATTAGCACATTCCCAAAAAAATAGCGGTTCAAAAAATCGGATAGATTCTTTGAACTGCTACTTCTATGTTACATATCAACAAAGAATTGTTTATACCATACTAAGAACACATAAGCTGTCCAAATATAGCGACCACGATTTGCTTTGCCCTCATAATGTTCATCTAAATAACCAACTAATTGTTTTGTATCAAAAAACTCATTGGCAAAGTCAGTTGTAAACATGTCCTTCACCATATTGTAATACTTTTCTTCACGCAACCAGTGGCGAATTGGTACTGGGAATCCAAGCTTTGGACGCTTTGCCCATTCTTCTGGTAACTCTTGATGCGCTGCTTGACGAAGCACATATTTCGTATCGATATCATTTACTCGGTATTTTGATGGAATGTCTTTTGCAAGTTCCATTACTTCTTTGTCTAAAAACGGTACACGCAATTCAATAGAATGCGCCATACTCATTTTATCAGCCTTTAATAAAATATCTCCAGGCATCCACAAATTCAAATCTAAATACTGCATTTTTGTAATATCATCATCACCTGGTACTTCATCATAAATACGTTTTGTAATCGTTTTGACAGAAGGACCGTTTTTGTAGTCAGGTTTTAGAACATTTAAAGCATCTTCCTCATCCCAAACAACCGCTTCCCCAATAAATCGTTCTTCTACGGTTTGACCGCCTTTTACAAGGAAATGCGTGTACTGGTTTTTAGGTAACGCTTCTGCAACACCACGTAATGCTTTTCGAATACCGAATGGCACCTTCTCGTATTTTTGCATTCTACCTGAGTTTTGGTACCAAGAATAGCCACCGAAAATTTCATCCGCACCTTCACCTGAAAGGACTACTGTTACATCCTTCGCCGCTAGCTCTGATAGGAAGTAAAGCGGTACAGAAGATGGGTTTGATTGTGGCTCATCCATATGCCACTGAATTTTTGGTAATGCTTCAAAACATTCATCCGCCGAAATATATTTACGCTCGTTTTGAATGTTTAATGTATCTGATAAATCTTTTGCTAAGTTTGTTTCATTGAACATATCTTCATAGTCAGAGAAGCCGACAGAGAATGATTTATCAGGGCGTAATAATGATGTAATATAACTTGAGTCAATACCGCCAGATAAGAAAGAACCAACCTTTACATCACTAATTTGGTGGGCGTCTACAGATTCTTTCACTGTTGAACGAATATTTTCCACATATTTTTCAATTGGCGCTTCTTTAGCATGGAATTTTTTATCCCAATATTGCACAATTTGTTTTTGTCCATTTTGAATGACCATATAGTGCGCTGGTGGTAATTTGTACACACCTTTAAAGAATGTTTCGTCCATTGAAGAATACTGGAATGTTAAGTAAGGACGTAATGCATTTTTGTTTAATTCTTTAATAAAAGCTGGATGTGGCATGAAAGATTTGATTTCTGAACCAAAAATAAATGTTCCATCCGTTGTGTTTTCCGTATAGTACAACGGTTTAATGCCGAAGCCATCACGTGCGATAAATTGTAAATCTTTCTTTTTATCCCATATACAGAATGCGAACATCCCGCGAAGCTGTTTGACGAATTCTACACCGTACTGGATATAGCCGAAAATTAATACTTCACTATCTGATTTAGTTTTAAACGTATGACCCTTTGCTTGAAGGTCTTCACGTAACTCTTGGAAATTATATATCTCCCCATTGAAAACAAGCACGATGTCGCCATCTGGGCTATAAAGAGGTTGATTTGCCACGTCTGATAAGTCAATAATACTTAAACGACGGAAACCTAACGTTACTTTATCGTCACTATGAATACCACCACTGTCCGGTCCACGGTGAATAATCGTATTCATCATATTTTCAATTGTTTGGTGATGATCAATCACATTTGTTCCATTAATATAGCCAATAAATCCGCACATCTATTTTTTCACCTCATAATTTAGTGCATAACCTCTACCATCATAGCACGAAAAGCCGTTCATTTCATGCAGTCATTATAGATAAAAAATTATAATGCACTTTATTATAATTTTCAATGTAAAGTAGCCGCCCTCTATATAGACTTCATGTATAATAGGAAAAGTTCCTAAAAATGAAAAGAAAGTGAGTTCACATATATGTATGATGTAATCGTTATTGGTGGTGGCCCTTCTGGATTAATGGCTGCTATCGCTGCTGGAGAACGAAAAAAGAAAGTTTTACTACTTGAAAAAGGGACAAAGCTTGGTAAAAAGCTCGCAATCTCTGGAGGTGGGCGTTGTAACGTAACGAACAGACTCCCTGTTGAAGAAATTGTTAAACATATTCCTGGCAACGGTCGTTTTTTATATAGCCCATTCACTGTTTATAGCAATGAAGATATTATTGCCTTTTTCGAGGGCCTAGGTGTTGCATTAAAAGAAGAAGATCATGGTCGTATGTTCCCTGTGTCAAATCGTGCGCAAGATGTCGTCGATGCACTTATTCGTCAATTGCAACGACTACATGTTGAAGTTCGCTTAAATACTCCTGTTAACAAATTATTAATGGATGAAGAAAAAATTATTGGTGTGCGCTTAGCGGACGGTATAGAAGTACGATGTGAGGCCGTTGTTGTTGCAGTGGGAGGAAAGGCAGTCCCTCAAACAGGTTCTACAGGTGACGGCTATCCTTGGGCTGAGAGAGCTGGCCACAATGTAACAACACTATTTCCAACTGAAGTACCCATTTTATCGAAGGAAGAGTTTATTCAAACAAGAGAGCTCCAAGGACTAGCATTACGAGATGTTGCGGTTTCAGTTCTCAATAAAAAAGGCAAGCCAATTGTAACACATCAAATGGACATGCTCTTTACGCATTTCGGATTAAGCGGTCCTGCCGTTTTACGCTGTAGTCAATTTGTTGTCAAAGAGTTGATGAAAACTGGTTACGAGCCTGTCACAATGCGAATTCAAACACTTGTGGACTACAATGAAGAAACATGTTTGCAATATTTAAATAAACTTATTAAAGAAGAACCGAAAAAAGCTGTGAAAAACGTTTGGAAAGGTGTCGCACCAGAACGCTGGCTATTATTCTTATGTGACCGTGCAAACATTGATGTTCAAATGACTGGCACTGAATTATCTCAAGAAAAAATCCGCGCTCTAGCACATCTACTAGTTAATTTCACAATGACTGTTAGTGGTACGCAATCTCTCGACAAAGCATTTGTTACAGGTGGTGGCGTATCTGTAAAAGAAATCGAACCGAAAACGATGGCGTCCAAGAAAAAGTCAGGTTTATTTTTCTGTGGTGAAATTTTGGATATTCATGGCTATACAGGCGGCTACAATATTACATCTGCACTAGTAACAGGGCGAATTGCAGGAATGAACGCCGCATTATAAATAACTCGATTCGATTGGCAACGACAAAGGTGCCAGGACAAAACTTTAAAATATGTTAGAAGAATGCACTAGTTGATGGTAGCGGAGGCGGTGACTCCTGCGGGAACGCACGCAGCGTAAGACGCAACAAGCCGCGCGTTAGCGAGGGTTGCGGCTTACGTGTGTGCCCGCGGAAAGCAACCGCCGTAGCGGACATCAACGGCATTGCAAAAAGGGTTGGATTGTTGGCATTTTCCCGCTACGCAAAATGGATGAAGCCTTCGCTATGCTTACTTTTGCAATAAGAAATTTAGAAGAATGCACTAGTTGATGGTAGCGAAGGCGGTGACTCCTGCGGGAACGCACGCAGCGTAAGACGCAACAAACCGCGCGTTAGCGAGGGTTGCGGCTTACGTGTGTACCCGCGGAAAGCAACCGCCGTAGCGGACATCAACGGCATTACAAAAAAAAGTGTGAGATTGATGGCAGTCAATCTCACACTTTTTCACTTTTGTCTCTGCTTCTTTGCAACCTTGAATTACTGATACCGTAGCGCTTCTTTTAACTTTCACCAGACAAATAAACCTCTTCATATGGCTGAATAATGACAAACCCTTCGCCAGAGAAAGCCATTTGAATCGATTCACCACTTCCACGTCCAATAAACGTACGGAAGCTAATATCTGTTTTAAATTCAGGTGTTAAATTGCCTGACCACGCTACTGTAGCATGTGGATCTGTATAAACCGTCTCACCAGGCTTCACTAATAAAGTTAAAGGCTCAAAATGAGTTGTAATGGCTACCTTACCTCTTCCTTGTAATGTTACATTAAACAATCCACCAGACATAATACCAGCCATTTTACGCATTAAATGAATGTCCCAATTGATAGTTGGTTCAAATGCCAGTAAGTCATTTCCGTTTACACAAATGCTTTCATCTTTCAAATCAAAAATAGTCACTTTTTTCCCTTGATCAGCTAAATAGAGACGTCCCTTCCCTTTTGCTTTCATAAGTTGCGTTCCTTCGCCTGTCAGTGCCTTTTTAAACATTTTTGAAAGACCATGCTCTAAAACACGTTCCCGCTCAAACTTAATATCGCCTATGTATGAAATCATAGCCCCCATTTTAGACCAGACCTCACCATCTAAGTTAACCTCTAGTACACGTTCCGTTTCTAACTCAAAATATTCGTTTACATGATCATTTTGTTGTGTCGTGTTTACGAAGTCGTTCAATGAATACTTCCCCATGTACATCTCCTCCTCTTTATTACCTTATATACGTTGCATGTCACGAAAAGATTCACTTACTCTTGTTACTTTCATCAGCCAAACGGAAAGAACACATTCATTTACGATAATTTTGATTATCTCCACAGTAATGTGCTGTCATCAATAAAAGAATATCGTTGCAAAAATTCTCTTTTAGTACCAAAATCACTTTATTTACCATAATAATGTTGACATCAACAAACAGCTGTTATATGTTAGACGGAGATTAATCAAGTGTTGTATAACAATCGCTACAAATAAAAACCGCATCAGTGTCATATGCGAAATGACACTAATACGGCTATACCTTCAAGTGTGAATTGAAAGTGAAAATTATCGTGTAGCGGAGACGTCTCCAACTTTTTGTGATGCTGCTTTTAAAGCTGTTTGTTTACGTACATCAGCACGCAACGTTATTGAAATAATGAATGAAATGGCAATCAATCCTGCAAATATATAAAAGACAGGAATGTAACTGTCATAAGCATTTCTAATAGTACTCACTAGAAGTGGACCAAATACGCCACCTAATGACCAAGTTGTCAGTAAATAACCATGGATGACACCAAGTTGTTTAGTACCAAATAGATCACTTGCGAATGCAGGTAGGTTTGAGAAACCACCACCATAACAACTAACTACTAAGAAAATAAGTGCTTGGAAAATAATAACGTTTGTCGTATGTGGTAATACGATAAATGTAATAAGTTGTGCTGTAAAGAAAATAACAAAGACGTTTGGACGACCAATATAGTCAGACACAGCAGCCCAAATTAATCGGCCACCACCATTGAATAACCCCATTACTCCTACCATTGCTGCGGCACCCGCAACTGATAAGCCCACAATTTCCTGTGCCATCGGAGATGCTACAGAAATCATCATAATACCCGCTGTTACATTTACTAAATGCATTGACCATAACATCCAGAAATGCTTTGTTTTCACAGCTTCACGAGCTGACATAACAGCTAAGTCCGTTTTCACTACTTTCTTGCCTTTTTCTGCAGCCGCTTTCATATTCGCAGGCATATAACCTGGTTTTGGCGGTGCTATATATGAAGCCCCTAAAATCATTAACGTGAAGTAACATGCCCCTAAAATAAAGTAAGTTGTAGAAATGCCGACTGCTTCCATTAAGTTCGCTGCTACTGGTGCAGTAATAAGTGCACCCGAACCAAACCCTAATACAGCCATACCTGTTGCTAAACCTCGGCGATCCGGGAACCATTTAACTAAAGTTGATACAGGTGCGATATAACCAATCCCCATACCTAATCCGCTTAGTAAGCCGTAAGTTAGCCAGTACAATGTTACAGAATCCATAGAAATCGCAACACCTGCTCCTGCTTGTCCTGCTCCAAACAGCACTGCAGCTACCATAGCAGATTTACGTGGACCCATTTTTTCTACTAAACTACCAAATAGCGCTGCTGAAAAACCTGCAAGCCCCATCATAATTGTAAAGGCAATCGTAACCTTCGTTTCACTCCATCCCATTTCTGTGACAATCGGCAGCTTGTATACACTGTATGCATAGGCTCCACCAATTGAAAGGTGAATAGCGATTGCAGATAATGCAATTAACCATCTATTTTTATTCATAAATTCTCATTTCTCCCCTCTTTTGCTACCTGTGAAAATTCTATGAACGTCCATGTAAAACAATTTACCACTTATAATTATTCAAATGCAAGATGTTTTTCTAAAAAATATTATTTCTCTAAAAAGTTTTTTATCGTTCACCATATATTAATAATACAGAAATCACTACAGCCTCTAAGAAAAAATACGTTTATCGGACAATAACATCAACATTTTTTAGCTATTATTACTTTTCTACTGTACTTTATCGGTTTAAATAAACTATCTTAAAATAATTAAATATGTGCATAATTTCACATAGAAAATAATACTTCTCACTATAAGACAGCTAGATAAAAAATAGGAATTAGTTTGTTACGTAAAAATAGAAATAATCGACATACAGAAATATTAAGAACGAAAGAGAATTTTAAAACGATAACAAAGCAAATTTTCTTTGCGCAAAAAAATTGAAGTATCTATAACATAAGTAAGTTAAACCATTATATTATTTAAATGTAAATTATTTCTTAAAATTATCTTGTATAACCTCATTCTAAAGATAAATAGCCAATTATTTTTTATTATTCAAATATAAATTTTTATTTTGAAAAAAAATAAACTTCTATACCACTTCCTATTTATTTCCTAATACTAATGTGATATTAGAAAACAAATTGTTATAGTACACAATTAAAACAGATACTTTATAGCTGTTATTGTATTACAACAAGCTATTCTTTTATGGTACTTTATTATAGAATGATAGTCCTAGTTCATTGCTAGTAAAATGGGTTTTGCTTCTCTCCATTAAAATAGGATTTTCCTACATATTGAAATATTACAAGATAGAGGTGATGAATTAATAAAAGGCTGCTAATCTGGCATTCCTTTTCATTGTTATGAAAAACATATCATTACGACTCAAAATGTTTATATTTTCATTCATTATCGTTATTTTTTCTATCACTACGAGTGGGGCAATTATGATTCATAATTTAGCTGGTGCTTTAGAGAAGGAATTTGGAGCCCGTGCAATAGCTATAGCAAGAACTGTTTCTCAGCTTACAGAAGTACAAAAAAACGTAGGTACTAAAGAGGGATTTGAAATTATTCAGCCGATTGCTGAACGCATTCGATTAACAACAGATGTTGATTATATTGTCATCATCGATATGAAACGCATTCGTTATTCGCATCCTTCTGAAAGTAAGCTTGGTACCGTTTTTGAAGGGGGCGACGAAATAGAAGCTTTTTCACAGCATGAATACATATCTAAGGCACGTGGTGTACTTGGTTATTCCATACGAGCATTCGTACCAATTATGAACGAGGAAGGCACGAAGCAAGTCGGTGTTATTACTGTTGGGCTACTAGCACCAAAATGGTATGACCTTCTAGACGAATATCAATTTGATATATTAGTCTCCCTTTTTGGGGGTCTAGTAATAGGGTTAGGTGGATCTGTTTGGGTTGCTAACCATTTAAAGCGTCAAACCTTTAACTTAGAACCTTACGAAATCGCTCGTTTAGTGGAAGAACGTTCAGGTATTATTCAAGCGATGGATATAGGCATTTTAGCTACAGACGAAAGTGGAAACGTAACATTTATTAACCGTTTGGCCCGTCAGTATACGCATTACTTTGGACATAAAGTTTCTAGAAAAACTTTGTTTAAAGACACATGGCTTGCTGAAGACACCATTCAACAGCATGAGATTTATCGACCACTTTTAATGTACGAGCAAATGTATTTAGTTCGGACATTTCCCATTCGTATTATGGAACAAAATGCTGGCTATCTTATCATGTTAACTGACAGAAAAGAGGCAAATATGCTTGCTGAAGAATTAACAGGTATTAAAATGCTCGTCGATTCCTTGCGAGCACAGCAACACGAATACATGAACCGTCTCCATAGTATTGCTGGGCTTATTCAATTGGAGCGCAATGATGATGCTTTAAGCCTCATTATCGATGAAATTACGGATGAAGAGGAACTAATTCAAAGCTTGCATGATAAATTTCAGGATTATTCAATTCAAGGTTTATTACTCGGCAAATACTCACGTGCTAAGGAACTAGGGGTTGAACTCACAATTGATGAAGAATCTAATCTTGTTGATTTTATGAGTGGCTTATCGAGTGGCGATATTATTACAATCATTGGCAACTTATTGGACAATGCAATGGAAGCTTGCTTTGAATGTGAACACAAGGATGTTCACTTAACAATCATTGGTGATAAGCATTATTTAATTATAGAAGTACAGGACAGTGGTAAAGGTATTGAAGGCATACCCCAACGAATTTTTGATTACGGATTTAGTACGAAACAAAAAGAAGGACATGGCATTGGACTTGCACTTGTCAAACAAATTGTCGAATCCAACAACGGCACGATTCAAGTAGAATCCACTGTTCATATGGGTACAACAATTACAATTAATATAGGGGTGATAGAAGAACAATGAGCAAAATCACAGTTTTTATCGTAGAAGATGATCCAATGGTGCTTGAGGTAAACAAAGGGTTTTTGAATAAAATGAGCGGCTTTCAACTCATAGGGGAGTCGGTCAATGGACGTGATGCATATGAAAAAATCATTATTCAAAAACCAAACCTTATTTTACTTGATATGTTCTTGCCAGATATGACAGGAATGGAATTGTTTTTAAAAATTCGTGCACAACGTATTCCATCAGATATTATTATGATTACAGCTGCTCGAGATGCACCCACTGTACAAGAATCCCTTCGACTAGGTGCAATCGATTACCTTATAAAGCCATTTCGTTTTGATCGCTTTGAGAGGGCTTTGCTACAATATAAAAACTCTACAAAAAATTTATTAAGTACAGCTACTATTAATCAAGAGGATATCGATCAATGGTTAGGTATACAACATGAAATATTAGAACTTCCAAAAGGCTTAAATAACATTACAATGGAGCAAATTTTAGGTTACTTAACGACACATCAAGCACCGATTACTTCTGAACAGCTTGCACAAAATGTTGGTATGGCAAGAGTAACTGTACGAAAGTATTTAGACTTTTTAGCTACAAAAGGTACTGTGCATATTGAATTAAAATACGGAACTGTAGGACGGCCAACTAAATACTATTCTATTAAATAATAATGAATTGGTATATTATCGCTCTATTTTGTTGACCATTCCAATAATAGCTAAATACCAAGAATCTGTTCACTTTTCACGGGAAAGCAACAGGCATCTGTATACACTTTGCCTATCACACCTTGCTTGCTTTCATTTCCCATAGAAGATTAGCAGATTCTTTTTTTATATAGAAGCAACCCTACTAGAATTTACAAAAATAGCAATGTAGCTGTTTTGTAACAGTTTTTCAAAATAATAAATTGTTATATACCATAAATACCAAAATGTTCATTAATACCATAATATTGTGTATTTTAATATTTACAATAGAATAAGAAGCGTTCACATCTTAAATAGATTAGAGGTGAATTTGTATGTGGCGCAATCATATTAACAAGCAATTTGTTAGCGTTCTCATTTTACTGACAGTTCTGTTAGTTTCCTGTCAGCAACAAGATTTTCCTACTGATAATGAGCAGTTAAGTCATGAAGAACAAATTGTCATTCGATTTTCACATGTAGTTGGTGAAAACACACCAAAAGGAATGGCGGCAATCAAATTTGCCGAACTTATTAAGCAGCGCAGTAACGGTCATGTAGAAATTCAGGTCTTTCCAAATGGGGTTCTTTATAAAGACGGTGAAGAAATGAATGCACTTTTACGTGGAGATATTCAAATGATCGCACCAGCTATTTCAAAAATTACAACGCTCGTACCTGAGTGGTCAGTTATGGACTTACCCTATGCATTTAAAAATGCAGAAGAAGTGCATACATACGTTGATAGTGATGTTGGTCAATCTTTAATGAAGAAATTAAATGACCATAATCTGTTTTCAATCGGAGTTTGGGATAGCGGGTTTAAACAGTTTAGTAATAGTATCCGCCCTATTCATGATATCACTGACTTGAAAAACTTACGCATGCGTATTATGCCAAGTGATATTTTAGCAGAGCAGTTTTCTAGTGTTGGCGCCTACCCAAAGAGAATAGATTTCAATACCGTTTTCCATCAATTACAAAAAGGAAATGTAGATGGACAAGAAAATACACTCACGAATATTACTAGTAAAAATCTACATTCCCTACAAGACTACTTAACAATTAGTAATCATGGTTATTTAGGTTATTTACTACTCATGAACAATGAATTTTGGCAGTCCTTACCGAAGGATGTTCAAACATTGCTTATCGATACACTTGCAGAGGTACAGGAATGGGAATGGCAACTTGCAGAAAATCTTACAGCAGAACGTTTGCAAGAAATGGAAGCTTGTAATTGCATCAATATTCATTATTTCACGGATGAGGATGTTAAGAAATGGGAGTCAGCATTTGAACCAGTCTATGATTATTACGCCAAAAGTTATAGCAAGAAATACATACTTGCGCTGCCAAAAAACCAATCACGTCACTAACTTGGGTTTAAAGGGGATCCTTTTAACTATAATCAAAACTTTAAGGGGGATTTGAATTGAAAAAATGGCTTTTAATGTCACTTATAACTGTGCTTATGCTTGCATTAGCTGCATGTAGTGGCGATAAAAAAGAAGCAGCTTCTGCTCCAGCAGCTGATGGAGATGGTGGCTATACAAAAGAAAAACCACTTGTTATAAAATTTTCTCACGTAACATCAATTGATAGTGTTAAAGGGAAAGCTTCTGAAGCTTTTGCAAAATTAGTGGATGAGAAAACAGAAGGTAAAGTAAAAGTTGAAGTTTATCCATCATCTCAATTATATGGCGATAATGACGAGCTTGATGCTTTAGTATCTGGAAACGTACATATGATTGCACCATCTGTTACAAAAATGGTGAAAATTGACCCTCGTTGGCAGTACGTGGACATGCCTTACCTTTTTGAAGATGAAGAGCATGCTCGCAAGTTCTTTGAATCAGATGTAGCAAAAACAATTCTTGAATCAGATCAATTAGCAGCAAATGATATTAAAGGTTTAGTATTCTGGGAAAATGGCTTTAAACATTTTTCAAATAACAAACATCCGCTTGTCAATGTTGAAGATTTTAAAGGTTTAAAATTCCGTGCACAGGCAGGTAAAGTACTAGAAGCACAATTTAAAGCTTTACATGCTGGCTCAGCTACGATTTCATTCGGTGAGACATATGCTGCTCTTCAACAAGGAACAGTTGATGGACAAGAAAACACATTCAACAACTTCGATACACAAAAATACCAAGAAGTTCAAAAGTACTTCTCAGTATCTGAACACGGTCGTCTTGACTATGCAATCTTTGTTAACAAACCATTCTGGGAAAAGATCCCTGCTGATTTATTGAAAGCAGTTGAGGATTCTTTAGCTGAAGCTACAACTTTAGCATGGGAATTAGCTGCTGAAGAAAACGCAAAATCGTTTGAAAACATTAAGAACTCTGGTATTGAAGTGATTGAATTAACATCTGCTCAAAAAGACGCTATTAAAGCTGAGCTTGAGCCAGTTTACGAAGAGTTCGGTAAAGCTATTACGGAAGAATTAATTAATGGTATTCGTGATTTGAAATAAGTTCTTTAAACTGAGTGTCGATAAGTAATCGACACTCACTCTTTTTCTTAAAGTAAATCGCTTACAATCCCGTTTTACTTTATAGGAGAAAAATCTTATCATCTTATATTTTAAGGAGGCATCAGGATGAATGTTTTACATAAAGTATGGGGCTATTTAGAGGAAATTCTTGCTGGATTCTTTTTCGTAGCTGGTATTGCACTAATCTTCTACGGTGTAATGATGCGTTATATTTTTAACGAACCTCAAGCGTGGGTAGAAGAATTAGCACGTTACGCAATTATTTGGGGAACGTTTCTTGGCTTTGGTTTAGCTCTTCGTCACAATCAGCACATCCAAGTAGATATTTTATACGATAAATTAAAACCATCAAATAAACGCATTTTAGATTTAGTCGCAACAAGTTTAAGTATCGTATTTTGTTTAATTTATACGTACTTTGGTTTTGTATTAGTTGAGAATCGCTATACATCAGGCATGGTATCACTTGATATCGGCATTCCAATGTGGGTGGTCTACTTAGTACTACCGATTTCAGGCGTTTTATTTTTACTAAGATTCGTAGAAAGATTAGTCAATATTATACGAGGAAAGGACGAAGAATATGCTAATCCTCTTACTTAGTTTCTTTGTTTTATTATTTTTACGTGTACCTGTCGCAGTTAGCTTAGCACTTTCAACGATTTTAGTATTCTTCCAAATCGACTTTAATATGAATATGATTCCACAGCGAATTTTTACAGCGCTAGATTCATTCCCGATGATGGCCATTCCAGGATTCGTTCTTGCTGGTGTGCTCATGGCACGTGGTGGAATTTCTAAATATTTAATAGAGGCATTACGTGCTTGGATTGGTCACCTGCCTGGAGGACTTGCAGTCGTAACAATCGTTGCCTGTGCTATTTTCGCAGCGATTTCAGGTTCTTCACCTGCAACAGCCGCTGCAATCGGTTCAATTATGGTTCCTGCGATGATTTCTGCAGGCTATAAAAAGCGATACTCAATGGGGCTTGTTGCAGCTGGTGGTACGCTAGGAATTTTAATTCCTCCAAGTGTTCCGTTAATCATTTATGGTATTACATCCGAACAATCCATTGGTGAATTGTTCATGGCTGGTGTTATTCCTGGTCTTGCGTTAACAGGCATTTTGATTGTTGCTGCTATCTTCTATGCAAAGCGCAATGGTTTCAAAGGAGATGAGCCTGCCTCTTGGGAAGAACGTGGCCGTAAATCATTAAAAGCCATTTGGGGTGGTTTCTTACCGTTCTTAATTTTAGGAACTATCTATTCTGGTGTTGTAACACCTACTGAGTCAGCAGTTATTGCCGTATTTTACGGTTTATTAGTATCACTATTCATTTATCGTGAAATGAAGTTAAAAGATTTTCGTGAAGTATTAGTAGAGTCCATTAATATTACAGCGATGATTTTCTTAATTATCGGTGCAGCTTCACTATTCGGTTTATATTTAACGAACGCACAAGTTCCTCAGCAAGTTGGTGCTTGGATTGCAGAGAGTGATTTAAATAAATGGATTTTCATGATTGTCGTGAATGTTTTATTCTTTATTATGGGTATGTTCTTAGAAGCCGTTTCAATTATTTTAATTACATTACCAATATTGCTACCAATTCTTGTCCACTTCGATATCAACCTTATTCACTTTGCAATTATTATGACAATCAATATGGAACTAGGTATGATTACACCTCCAGTAGGTCTGAATCTTTTCGTGGTAAGTGGTATTGCGAAGGAAAAACTCGGAGAAGTTGTCAAAGGGGTTATTCCATTTATTATTTTAATGATTGTGTTCTTAGCTATCGTAGTTGTACTTCCACAATTGTCGCTTTGGTTACCAGAGCAAATGAAGTAAGGGCTTCCTTATGGACAGTGGCACAAAGGGGTATTCCATTCAAGATCGTCAATTTTGGCAGATTATTATTAGTTTAGGAGGAGCATCGGTTTTTGTTTTTGCCGCGATGTATTCAGTTCAACCATTGCTCCCCTTTTTTACAGAACAGTTTCATGTCTCAGTTTCATTTGCTAGCCTTGCAGTTTCGATTACGACGATATCGGTTATTATCGGATTAATTGTTTTAGGGTTTTTATCGGATCGACATGGAAGAATTCTTTTTATTAGACTATCAATCATTCTGACTGTCATTCCTTTTCTATTTATGCCATTAACTGATTCTTTTGTAACCATTATACTATTACGCTTTATTCAAGGCTTTGCTATTGCTGGTGTTCCTGCTGCGGCACTCGCCTATATTAGCGAAGAGATTGATAGCCAGTCAATGGGATTTGCTACCTCTCTCTATATTTCATGTAATGCGCTAGGAGGAACGATTGGCCGTTTGTTAATGGGCTATGTAACTGAACACTATTCTTGGGAGACAGCGTTTAGTTCACTAGCTTTGTTAGGTATAGCAATTTTTATAATGGTGTTGCTTACACTTCCGAAATCAAGAAATTTTACTGTCAACAATCGTACGATTTCAAAAGATTTACAAGGCTTTTGGCTCCATCTAAAAAATCCAAAACTGCTTATCTTGTTCGGACTAGGCATTGTACTCCAAACATCATTTAGTGGTATGTGGTCCTTCATTCCGTATTACTTAATAGAGCCGCCCTTTTCGCTTTCATTAAAAATGATTTCATTTATTTTTTTAGCGTATAGCTTAGGTATCGTCGGATCACCTATTGCCAGCTCACTTGCAGAAAAAAAAGGCATTAATCGCGTTCGAACATATGGGGTGTTTTTATTAGTTAGTGGAATAATCCTAACATTAAACGATTCACTCATTATCGTAATTGTGGGACTTTGCATTGCATGTTTAGGCTTTTTCACCGCCCATGCCTTAACATCAGCAACCGTTAGTCGTACAGCTATCCACCAAAAAGGCAGTGCGGCAAGCCTGTATCTCGTTTCTTATTATATTGGTGTTGCTTGTGGAAGTACGTTACTCAGTCCGATATGGCTACATTTTAATTGGTTGGGTATCGCCATCACAACCGTTTTCCTTCCTATAATATATATACTGTTTCTAAATTACACATTGCATAAAAAAGATACACAGTAATTTTAGTGCCATGTACCTACAAAAGTGCAGACACTCAAATTCCAAGAAAAAATCCACGTAGACACCTGCAGGAACGCACAGAACGTAAGACGCAACAAACCGCGCGTTAGCGAGGGTTGCGGCTTACGTGTGTGCCCGCGGAAAGCGCAGTGGATTTTTACGCTTTAGGAGCCGGTATTATGCCAGGAATCTAAGAGAGGTGCCAGGCACTCAAACATTTTACCAGGATGTTTTATGACTTACCAAGTAAAAATCCATGTAGACTCCTGTGGCTTACGTTGTGCCCGCGGAAAGCGCTCGCCCGTAGCGGAAATCAACGGTGGCAATAGTTCTTATTTAGAATACGCTTAGTGCCAGGCACTCAAACAATTTACCAGGATGTTTTATGACTTACCAAGTAAAAATCCATGTAGACTCCTGTGGCTTACGTTGTGCCCGCGGAAAGCGCTCGCCCGTAGCGGAAAT
>NZ_JBIVOH010000006.1:199226-240642 GCF_044754025.1 Lysinibacillus sp. NPDC093197
ATCAACGGTGGCAATAGTTCTTATTTAGAATACGCTTAGTGCCAGACACTCAAACAATTTTCTGTTGATTGGAGCGAAGGACGGGCGACTCCTGCGGGAACAGCACAAAACGTAAGACGCAACAGACGGCGCGACAGCGACGGTTGTGGCTTACGTTGTGCCCGCGGAAAGCGCCCGCCCGTAGCGGAAATCAACGATAGCAATAGCCCTCTTATTTATAAACTAACCCCTTTATTTCTTTATAGTAAATACAAAGGATTATTCCTAATAGAATCAACAAAGAACCGTAAATTTGGATGCTAGTTGGCAGCTGATTTAAAATAATAGCACTTAGAATCATCGCGATAGCTGGTTCAAAATTTAACAAAAGCGATGCATTTGTCGACCCTATTTCTTTCATTTTTCTATTCCACATTAAATTACTAATTCCATGAATAACGATAGCTGAAATAATTAGCAGTAACCAATATGGAAATGCTACTTGCATATTCTTTTGGGCTACTATAGATGCTCCGAATGGCATGAGAACAATTAGACCAATCAAGTTTGTATAAAAAGTAATAGCCGCCGCAGAAATTCTGGCGCTAAGGTCATTTACAATAATTAGGAACAGTGCAAAACTTAACATCGTAATCAAGCTTAAAATTTCACCTTTACCGATTGAAATGCCGATAAATGCTCCTTTTGTAATAATCATTGAAACGCCAACTATTGAAATAATAGCACCAATCCAAAAAATACTATTTCGATATTCTTTATAGATTATTTTATTAAGTAACGACGTCACAATCGGTGCACAAGCTAAAATGAGAGCTGCTGTTATTGGAGTAGTATGCTGAAGACTTGCATAAAAACTATAGTGATTAATCGCAACACCTAAAATGCCAGCTACAATTAATAATAAAATATCGCGGCGCGTAACGGATAAATGGATGATAAATCGCCAACTTATACACCCTAAAAATAGAACAATTACAATCAGTCTGTAAATGGAAATCACTATAGGATCCCAATGATGAATTAAAATAGCGCCAATAATAAAGTTACTAGCCCAAAAAAATACACAGCTAAATAAAATCATGTATGTTGTTAGTTGTTTCATTTATTGCTCCTTCTCACATGAAAAATAATCATTTACATCTCTGCGCAATTACGGCGAGATTTTTTTCTTGATTCAGCCGGAGTTTGAATCCCACTGATAAAACATTTGCTACAAATTAAAAAAACCGCTTCGCCTTCCTTTGCCAGTATCGCTTTCACCATGAAAGCGATACTTCAGCATAGGAATGTAAGTGGATTTTCGTCTATATAAAATTATTTAAGGGGGATAATTTTATTATTAGCACGGCACAATTTCAGTATGCCTCTCCATTATGTTTAACGAATAAATTTTCCTTTAGACATGACAGTACGATCTAAAGGTCTTCTTGCAATGACTTCGGCGCTTGATACTGCGTCAAAAAATACGAAACTTGCTTCATCGTTAATATTTGGCCAAACTTTCTGACCATTTGTATCTAATGGCGTAATACCATTTGTAATGTATTTCAATGTTTGACGTATGGAACGTTCATCTAGTTTTCGAGAAATGTCTGCAAAAGTAGTTACTTTTTCTAAAATATCTCCAGAACCATATGGGCTCCATGAATCAAAAAATCCATCACAACCAAAATGCACATCGACTCCATGCTCTGACAGTAAATCGATTGGTGGCATCACACGGTTGATATTATATGGCACTGTAGACATGATTTTCACCTGTTGCTGTGCAAGACGATTTGCAATATTATGTTGCTCCATAATAGAAACATCACCTAATGCAAAGGCATGACTTATAGCTGTTCTGCCTTGGTAATTTGTCTCTTCGACTATATCAAGCCACTTATCTATTGTATAGTAGCCAACGTGACCGCCATCATGTAAATGAATATCAACATCGACATTAAATTCATGGGCAATATCCATTGTTTCGTATAGAGAACGCTCAATAGTATTATCGATTCCAGCCGGATCAAGTCCACCAATCATTGTAGCACCGTTGCGTAATGCCTCACGTATTAACTGTGGCACATTATCTCTTAGTAAGCCGTGCTGCGGAAAAGCGATTACCTCGGCTGTCACAATATCTTTATAATCATCTAACGCTGCTAATACACCCTCTAAATTTTTTAACCCTATATACGGATCAATATTTACATGGGTACGTATATGATTCGTTCCGTTGTTAATAATTTTTTCAATCATTGCAACAGCACGCTGCTTTCCTGTATGCGCTAAAATAGGTAGCTCCCTTGCTTCTTGCTCCAATCGATCTTTTAAATTTTTTGATGGTATTACTGCCTTCCAAGGTAATGATAAATAGGTTTTATCTAAATGATTATGCATTTCCTTAAAAGCAGGTAAAAGGAGCTTGCCCTTCATATCTGTAGCGTTTTGCGACGCATCGATTGCTTGTGTTGCTGGAATAATTTGCGAAATTAAACCTTCCGTAATTTCAATGTTGAAAAGCTCAACCTTTGTACCAACTGTATCATTATCTTTTATATACTCGCCTGTTTCAAGTAGAACGTTTGTAAGCCACTGCTTCATCTGAATTCTCCTTTCAACTCTCCTACTTCCTGCTGGTGAATAATTTTGCCTTGTGAAATGACTGTAGAGATTGGACATCTTCTAGCTACAACATGTGCCGTACTAACGCCATCTACTAGCAGCATATTAGCAACATCACCAGCCTTTGGCCATACACGCTCACCCTCATCGTTCAAAGGTGTTATACCGCCAGAAGCATATTTCCATGCACGACTTAAAGAATATTCATCCATGAAACGGAATCTTTCAGCCATAACATTTAATTTTGTAATTGTGTTGCCTGTGCCATATGGGGACCAATGATCTGTTAAACTATCATGCCCTACTGAAACCTTAACCCCTTTTTCATATAAATATGGAATCGGAATTGTTGAACGATTAATAGCAATTGGTACCGTTGTTGTCACATCCATTTGGACAGAAGCCATTGCTTGTACAAGATTTTCTAGTTGTGGCTGCGCTAAATCAGCCAGTGCCATCGCATGACTAATTGTCACTTGTCCCTCTTTTTTGGCCTGCTTTGTCAAATCAATCAGTTTATAAAACTCAAATTCTCCCAATGTATTGGCTGTATGAATATGAATATCGATGCCAGTGTTATAATCTTGTGCAATTTGCATTGTTGTTTGGAGTGATTTTTCAATATTGCGATCAACAATCGATGGATCAACACCTCCAACTAACGTTGCCCCCATTGTCATTGCCTCTCGGATTAACCCTTCTACATTTGAACGTAGAAGACCATGCTGTGGAAAAGCAACAATATCATACGTAATTTGTTCCTTATATTTTTCTAAAACTTGCTTTGTAATTTCGATATGCTTTGTGCCAATTTGTGGATCAACATTACAATGGGAACGAATATGTGTATGCCCCTGTGCAATAAGCCATTTCACCATCTCCTCGGCACGATAAGCTGCGGTCGGCAATTGCTTCGGTAAAAGTGTCTGCTCTTCCTCAATACGTGTTAATATTCCTTTTGTTATTGGTCTAGGCGCTTGCCATTCACCACCAAAATACGTTTTATCGATATGAATATGCATTTCGCGGAAGGAAGGTACTAATAATTGATGTTGTGCATCCAACACCTCAATATCTTCGGTCACAACTATATTTTTATCTACCTTTTTTACATGTCCATCTTCAATTAGGACATCATAAATTGCAGTACGAGTTGCAACAATGTGCTCTTTTTCATGTTCAAAAGCTTCTTCCAGTCTCACATTTTTTAGCAATAGTGTGCTCATAGTTTACTCTCCTAATTAGTATTTTGATGTTTGTTTCACTAAACAGGTACAACGAATGTACTTACTGGACAATTTCTACTCCGCTAACCATTGTGTAATTTGATGCATCTAACCAAAAGCCCTTTACTCCATTACTATAAACTGCTAAATGCTCGTAATTTCGAACAGGAATATATACCGCTTCATCTAGCTCTAATTGCATCGCTTTTTTGTAGATTTCATTACGAGTAGCTTGGTCTGATTCAGTACGTCCTTCTTCTATTAACTTATCAATTTCTGGATTACTATAATAGAAGTGATTTCCTGGTGCGCCCATTGAAGCTGTATGGAACAGATTGTATTGGTTATAATCAGCGTCACCGGTAGCATTACCCCAGCCACTAATAAATATTTGATGCTGTTCTTTCGTAATTTCTGAAATAAATGCACCGTATTCCATTACTTGAATTTCAACATCTAAGCCAATCCCTTTTAATTGAGATTGCACAACCTCAGCCATATTAATGCGTTCTTTGCGATCACTTGTCAGTAATTTGATTTTAGTGCCTTCTTTAATTCCTGCCTCTTTTAACAGTTGCTTCGCCTTTACAACATCATAATCATATGCCTTCGTTTCACTTGAATAACCAATAACCTTTGGACTCATTGCTGAATTTGCAAGTGTACCTACATTATTATAAATTCCACTAATAATTGCCTCGCGGTCAACTGCATAGCTAATAGCCTGACGTACTTTGACATTTGATAATAATGAATCTTTCACATTAAAGCCGATAAACTCAACGGCAAGTCCTTCTGTGCGGAATAAATTCATCGTTGAAGAATTTTCAATTCTGGCAATATCCGTCACAGGTACTTGGTCGGCAATATGCGCTTCACCGCTTTCAATCATAGCTAAACGTGTTGAATCTTCAGGTACGATTTTAAATGTCACTTTATCAATCTTCGGTACAGTACCCCAATAATCCTTATTTGTATTTAATGTAATTGCTTGACCAGATTTCCACGACTCAAAAATAAATGGACCCGTACCCACTGGATTTGTCGCAAGCTGATCTGCTGATTCACTAATTGATTTCGGACTAATAATGCTACCTTCTTGGCTCGCTAAAATAGAAAGAAGCGGTGCATAAGGATTTTTTAATTTTAATGTCACAACATACGTATCATCAACAACAACTTCGCTAATCATAGATAGCTTATCGCGTTGTGGTGAACCTGTCGCTGGATCTAAAATTCGATTGAATGTCGCTTTTACAGCCTCTGCATTAAACTCTTCACCATCATGAAACTTAATGCCTTCATTTAAAGTAAATGTCCACGTTAACTCGTCCTTTTGCTCCCATGATTTTGCTAGTAACGGAACAATTTTTCGATCTCTATCAAAAGCTACTAATGTCTCATAGACTTTACCATGAATAATATTTGCTGAAGGAATATCTGTTATAAAGTGCGGGTCAAGACTAGTAGCATCTGAAGCTCTTAATACGATAAGTTCCCCTCCAACACTTTTAGATCCTTCCTTGGAGCCCTCCGTACTATTATTACTTGCAGTCGAACAAGCTTGCAAAATAACGACAGTCATAAGCGCTAAAAATAAAAACACTTTCATTCTCTTCATAAATTACTCCTCCTTGTTAAATTGTTGCTTACATTTCGAATTATAAAGAAATAAAATTTACTTGTTTTTTAAAATCTTTACTTGTTTTTTAAATTTTCTGACTAATAGCTTCTAAAACATTTACTTTCTTTGCTCTTTTCAATAAATTGATATCACATCTAAAAAAAAAGGAGAAATCATTATGGAGAAAGTAACTACAACGATAGATCATTCGATTTTATCGGATGCACGCAAAGCATCTCGGAAAAAAAATATGATCAGTTTTCTCAACAAAATTAAAAAAAATAAAGCGGCTGTTGCAGGTGGTATTATTATTGTTCTTTATTTAATTATGTTTCTTATCGGGCCTATCATTGCTCCTTACGATCCATACGATGTGCAATTGGATCAGAAATTACAAGCACCTAGTTTGGATCATCTCATGGGTACGGATGATAAAGGCCGTGATATTTTTAGTCGCATATTATATGGCTCACGCCTATCAATTGGTGTTGGTTTTTCAGCCGTACTTTTTGGTGGAACGATTGGCACGTTATTAGGGCTTGTTGCTGGCTATTACGGCAGATGGATTGACTCCATTATTAGTCGTATTTTAGATATCATGCTAGCTTTCCCTGGTATTTTACTAGCTTTGGCGATTGTCAGTGCATTAGGTCCAAGCCTAATTAACGTTACAATTGCTGTTGGCTTTTTCTCAATACCTATGTTCGCTCGTATCGTACGTGGTTCTACGATGGAAGTTAAAAAATTGGAATACATTGATGCTGTTAGAACACTTGGTGCGAACGATGTGACGATTTTAGCGAAGCATGTTTTCCCTAATATTTTATCACCAATTATTGTACAAGCATCTATGCGCTTAGCTACAGCCATTTTATCTGCAGCTGGCTTATCATTTTTAGGTTTAGGTGCTCAGCCTCCATCACCAGAATGGGGAGCAATGCTCTCTAACGGTAGAGACTTTATTTTTACTGCTCCATATATGGCGATGTTCCCTGGACTGATGATTTCGATACTTGTACTTGGATTTAACTTATTTGGAGATGGTTTGCGCGATGCACTTGATCCAAGAATGAAAAATTAAAGGAGTGTAGCGATATGACACTATTTATCTTAAAACGAATTGTGCAAATTGTCCCTGTGACATTAGGTGTAACCCTCGTTGTATTTTTAATTATGCAGATGATACCAGGTGATCCTGCATTAATATTAGCTGGTGAAGGTGCTTCCAATGAAACGGTTGAAGAGTTACGCGAGAATTTAGGGTTGAACAAGCCTTTATATGTTCAATACGGTGAATATATCAACAATCTTTTACATGGTGATATGGGGAATTCTTTAAAAAATAAGCAGCCCGTTCTTGAGGAAATTACGGCACGTTTACCGATTACAATTGAGCTTGCGATATACAGTATTTTAATCACCATTGTGTTAGGTCTTATTGCCGGCATTATTTCAGCAATACGTCCCTATTCTATTTTAGATGTTGGATTAATGATTGTTGCGCTACTCGGTATTTCTTTGCCAAGCTTTTGGCTTGGAATTTTATTAATGTATGTATTTTCAGTACAGCTACATTGGCTGCCTGTGGCGGGATGGGAAAGTGCAAAACATATTATTTTGCCAGCCATCACACTCGGTGCTGGTGGTGCTGCCATCGTAGCCCGTATGACGCGCTCCAGTATGCTTGAAGTTGTCAATCAAGATTACATCCGTACAGCAAAAGCAAAAGGTTTAAAAGGCTACGTTATTATTCTAAAACACGCATTACGTAATGCATTAATACCTGTTATTACAGTAGTAGGATTACAGTTTGGTACTTTACTTGGTGGAACAGTATTAGTAGAATCTGTTTTTGCTGTGAACGGCCTTGGCCGAATGATAGTTGATGCTATTCGTACTCGAGATATACCAATTGTGCAAGGTGGCGTACTAGTTGCTTCATTAATATTTGTTGTTATCAATCTATTTGTCGATATTTTATACAGAATATTTAATAAACGAATTGATTTAAATTAGGGGGGACATGAACATGAAACGAGATACGGTATTGGAAGTAAAAAACTTACAAACATATTTTTATTCCAGTGAAGGGGTCGCAAAGGCTGTAGATGGTGTGTCATTTACACTTCATAAAGGAGAAACGTTAGGAATTGTTGGTGAATCGGGATGCGGAAAATCAATGACCTCACTCTCCCTCCTAAGATTAGTACCTTCACCACCAGGTAAAATCATTAATGGTGAAATACTACTAAACAATACAGATTTACTGAAATTATCAGAAGAAGAGCTACGGAAAATAAGAGGCAATAAAATATCGATGATTTTTCAGGAGCCTATGACGAGCCTAAACCCCGTATTAACAGTTGGTGAACAAATTGCTGAGACAATACGCTTACATCAAGGTTTGTCCCGCAAAGAAGCATGGCAACAGGCAGTTGAAATGATTCGTCTTGTCGGCATACCTGCACCAGAAAAAAGAGCAAAACAGGAGCCTTATCAACTAAGTGGCGGGATGCGACAGCGCATTATGATTGCGATGGCTTTAGCTTGTACACCAGATGTATTAATTGCTGACGAGCCAACAACAGCGCTTGATGTGACGATTCAAGCACAGATTATCGATATTATTAGAAACTTGCAACAGCAATTAGGGATGAGCATTATTTTTATTACACATGATCTCGGTGTAGTGGCTGAAATTTGCGATAAAATTGCGGTTATGTACGCGGGTCAAGTAGTAGAAGAAGGTTCTACAGATAGCCTTTTTGCAAAGCCTCTTCATCCTTATACAAATGGCTTAATTCAATCACTACCAAAGCTTTATGAAGATCAAGAAGAGCTATCGACGATTCACGGCACTGTACCAAGTCCATATCACTATCCAAACGGCTGTCGTTATGCTGAACGCTGTCCATTTGCAACTGAGCTATGTCATGCACAGCAACCAGAGCTCATTACGATAGAATCGGATAAAAAGGTAAGATGCTGGATGTATAGCGAACAATGGCAAGGAGAATCAGCGATGGAGGAGATGATGGTATGACAATGAATGAAAATATGCAACCATTATTACAAGTAAACGAGTTAAAACAGCATTTTTTCTTGAAAAAAGAAAGACTTTTTGGTTCACAACAAGTTGTAAAAGCTGTAGATGGTGTTTCTTTCAATATTATGCCAGGTGAAACGCTAAGCATCGTTGGTGAATCGGGCTGTGGGAAATCGACAACAGGTCGTGCTATTTTACGATTGGATGAACCGACATCTGGTGAAGTATTATTGTTCGGCAAAAACTTAGTAGAAATGAACAAAAAAGAACTGCGAGCGGCAAGAAAAGATATTCAGATTATTTTTCAAGACCCTTACGCTTCCCTCAATCCGCGAAGAACGATTCGCAAAATGCTGACGGAGGCCATGTCTATCCAAAAAATTGTACCGCCAGAGCAGCAGGAATCTCGTATGCTAGAATTAATGTCACTCGTTGGTTTACGTCCAGAATATCTCGAGCGCTATCCACATGAATTTTCTGGCGGGCAACGACAACGTATTGGTATAGCAAGAGCACTTGCAGTCAATCCAAAAATTATTATTTGTGATGAATCGGTTTCAGCTTTAGACGTGTCCATTCAAGCTCAAATTTTAAATTTACTAAAAAAACTACAACGCGATTTGGATTTAACGTTTTTATTTATCTCTCATGATTTAAGTGTCGTTCGACATATATCTGATCGTGTCATGGTAATGTATCTCGGAAAAGTCGTCGAAATAGCCGACAAGCATTCCCTTTTCTCTCAGCCGCTTCACCCTTATACAAAAGCACTATTTTCGTCTATACCAATTATCGACAAGCAGCATCGTAAGGAACGCATTATTTTGAAGGGAGATATTCCATCCCCTCTTAATCCACCTACAGGTTGTAGCTTTCACACACGCTGTCCATTTGCAACCGACAGATGTAAAGTTGAAATTCCAGCGTTGCGGGAAATAAATGCCACACATAAGGTAGCTTGCCATTTTGCAGAAAATTTAGTTTAATGTAACTTACACTTATATAAAACTGGAGAGGTCATTTTCATTATGTTACAACTAGAAACATTCAACATATATATTCTCCTATGTGTAATTGCTCCAATCATTGGAGCTTTTCTGCTTACATTTATATTTATTTTTGAAAAACAAATTGATAGTCTTGAAGAAGAAAAAAGACATTTGGAGCTAGAGCAGGATTTACAGCGTGCGAATATCCTTCAACTCAACCAACAAATACAGCCACACTTCTTTTTTAATGCCTTAAATTCTTTGTTAAGTCTAGCCCGCATTAATCGTAAAGAAGATTTAGTTGCAGGTATTGAAGCTTTAGCAACGTTTTTTAAATTTAAATATAATGATCACGATGTCTTAATTGCCTTAAAAAATGAGGTCCAATTTGTTGAAAGCTATTTAAATATTCAGCAGCTACGCTTCGGGCATCGTTTAACGATAAACAAATTTATCGATAATGATGCTCTTTCAGTAAAAATACCTCCGTTTATTTTTCAAACGATTATTGAAAATGCCTTTAAACATGGATTTGAGAAGCATGTAGGACCTGCCGAGCTGTCTATTTATATAAAAAAATTGGACAACATTTTATTGATTGAAATAAAAAATACACAGCCAATCGATACGGCACTTAATCATACCGAAGATGAATTGCAGCAAGGCTACGGACTTGAAAATGTTCAAAAACGTCTCCAACTTATATATGGACTTGAAAATATTTTATTTTCAACCATTAGCGAGGAGCAACTTTATACCGTTACTATTCATGTTCCTGCGTAAGCAATAAAAGTAGATCCTAAAGGAAAGGATGAAGCAACATGAATATACTAATCGCCGATGACGAGCCATTAGAATTAGAACAAATGATTTATTTATTAAAGCCACATTTTCCAAATTGGAAATTCCACACTGCTCTAGATGCTTCTCAAGCACTACAATTAGCGAAAAAGCATCGTATGACCATCGCCTTTTTAGATATTCAAATGCCTGGAAAGGATGGTATAACACTAAGCAAGGAATTAAAAAATCTTTATGAATTAGATATTATTATGGTCACTGCATTTCAGACCTTTGAATACGCACAAAAAGCTTTAAGAATCGGAGTGACTGATTATTTAACAAAGCCTGTTATTGCTAGTGAATTAAACGCTATTGTCGAAAAATATAAGGCTTGGAGCTCCAACCATGATGCAATTCAAAGTGCACTTTCTTATATTCATGAAAATTATCACGAAAAACTTACGCTCAATATTATAGCTGAAAAAATACATTTAAATCCAAGCTATTTAAGCCGTAAATTTTTAGAGGAGCAATCAATTGGCATTAACGAGTATATTAATAATTATCGCTTAGAGATTGCTATTAAGAAGATGAATGAAAACATGGAAGCTAGTATGTCTACTATTGCAGAAAGCTGTGGTTTTAATAGTCAGCATTATTTCAGTGTAGCTTTTAAGAAAAAATATAATCAGTCTCCACGACAATACAAAGTATCACAAAAGTATAAAGGTCAGTAAAAAATATGTATTTTAAAAAACTTTCACTTCTTGTACCGCTTGCAAGTTTAAGTACAACAGCTGGCGTCATCATATTATTAGCAAGATGGATTAGTGGTAATTTTTTATTATCTTCCCCATCCGCACTTATTTCTTATGGTTTTATGGCAGGTATTTGTTATACATTAGCAACAGCCATTTCGTTTATCGTGCTAGGTTCTTTTTTAAATAAAAGTGGCTATTCACAAAGCCAACACCAACAAAGTTTTTTAATGATGAAAATGCAGGACAAACTAAGTGGTATGAACTTAAAAGTTGTACGGCTGTTTTACTTACTAACAGGCATAGAAATATGGCTTATTCAATTCATTAGCATTAGTGTATTATCAACCATTATGTTCAATATACCAGTGCCGATTACTTTAGCAATGTTTCTAATTGGCATGCTATTATTGGACCGATTAATGTCTTTAAAGGGGATATTATGGCTAGATACGTTGTTTATTATTATGTTATTTTCTCTCCTCATATTTATCCCTATTTTTTATTTTGTGCAAAATGGAGCCAGTACGGTTTATGAAGGAATTCGTTTATACCATCCGTATTTATTTTACTTTAAAAACAGTGAAATTCTGTTGTTTTATGTTGTAATCCAATTAGCTATTTTAGGACAAGTGTTATTTGATAAGTCTACTTGGTATTTGATTGCCTTTATCAAACCTAAAAAAGTACGCCGTAGCCTATTTTCTTCAGGTGTCGTTTTAGCGTTATTAACGTTGTCCTTTACAGCAATCTTAATGATTGCACTGTATAGTGGCTCATACGGCCAATTTCAAATTTTAGTGCTGACATTTTTATATGAGGTACAGCCAGGTTTGCTTACATTTGCTTTCCTTGTAATTACGCTTTTAGCAATTGTGACAACACTACTTGTAGAAATGCGAGCAACAAAACGCTTCTTTACTACACGTAGACCCTATTATTACTATTTGATAGGCTTAATGCTACTTTTATTTAGTCTATTTTTATCAATCAAAATAACTATTTTAGGCGTCATTTATAGCTTTGCGTTTATCCATATCACAATGTTGCCGTTTATCATTATTCTTTTATTTACGAAGCGAACGATTCATAAACATAGTTGGTTAGCGATATTGCTCTCTATTATGATTGGCATTATTGTTGGCCTCTATTTTAGTGCTCTATACGGTCTAGCTGTAAGCTTTATCATCTCTTGCATTTATCAATTTATGCTTCAGCAGGCTAGACGTTTTCCATCAGCAGACGACTAGTCTCCATATACAAATACAAAAAAGATGCTTCGCAAACTAGCGAAACATCTTTTTTTCTGTTTTTAAACCCAAATGACAAAAGCGATAAATATAATAAACGAAAAAATCGTAGTTGTTAATGCCAAGTAATGCCTTTTTTCATGTCGTCCAAAATAATATTCGATTGCTGTATTAATTAACAATAATATAAAAATAAGCGTAAAATCAGCAGCAATATATATAATCCAACCTTTTAGATTAAATGTAGCAAACGCAATAAAGTTTATGAACTTAAAAATAAAAACCGTGCGTCGATGGTTGTCACTTACATACTTCGGCTCTTTTGGGATGTTAAATTTCCAACGAACCGCCCTATCAGCTACCCACCCTACTAGTATAATACCGCCGATCCATATAAGAAATGCTATAAAGTTAAATTCTATATCCTGAAAATCAAAGTCTGCAAATGCTAATGTAGCCTCCTCATCATTGACTTTATAAAACTGATTGGTCTTTACATCGAGAAAGGCGATTTGTTCATTATTTTTTAACATTTTTAGCTTAACTGCTTGCCCATTACTAAATTCTATCCAAAAATCTCGAACCACATAATAATCATCCGATTTCTGTGCTACAACTGCCTTCTGAAGTATGCTTTCTAGAAGCTTCGTGTCAGCCCCTTTTAAGTACTCTTGTTGCCCTATAATCCAACCTATTCTGCCAGCATTAAATGAATCTTCATCCCAATTTTGTACAATGGACAATTGTTGTATTTCTTCATTTTGCGCTAGTTCAACAATTGAAGCATGCTGAACATACTCTGTTCGTTGCCACGGTCCAACAGCGATTAAAAAAAGCAACGTCACTATTGCGCCTACTATAATTGTAGGGTACTGCCAACCGCCATATTGTTTGTGCCGATGATGTTGCTCCGTACGATGTACAATACGCTCCTGTAATGCTTTCGTAAAACGTGGTGCTTCTCCTATTTCCTCATTCAGCTTCTTTTTAAAAGATGTCATCTCCTAGCACCTCCCAATCGCTTCGTTCGAGTTTGTCTTGTAGCATTTTCCTTGCTCTACGTAACCTTGTTTTTACTGTATTTTCAGTACAACCAAGCACATCTGCTATTTCACGTACTTTTAATTCCTGATAATAATAAAGAATTAACACTTCCCTATAAGAAATGGGTAACTCAAATAAAGCTGCTTTCAACGTCACTCGTTCATCTGCTCTGATGAGATCTATTTCTGGAGTCCTTTTACTTACACCAAAATGAAGCTTGCCAAATAATTGATGGCGTTTATTTTTCCAGCTTCTTAAATAATCATGACTTTTATGTACTGTAATTTTTACTAAATAGGTTTTAAGCGAAGCTCTTTGTTCAAAGCGATCCTGTTGCAAGTAATAGGCGAGAAATACATCTTGCACAATTTCTTCAGCAATAGACCAGTCTCGCACATATAAATAAGCCACACGTAGGCAATATTCGCCGTGCTCTTCCATAATGGCTGTTAAATGCTCACTCACGAGAGCCCCCCCTTTTCCATTCATCCTATAGTCGTAAAATCCTTTAAGATAGTTTCACGAAAACGAAAAAAGTGCCCATATTTCGGACACTTTTTTCTTAACTATACTTTGGCAAATGTTAAACGCTCAACACAAGTCCCTTAAATTTTAAAATGATTAATAGCATCAAACATTTTTTTAGAACTGTTTTCTAATTCTTCAACAACAGACTCTAAATCATGGACTATTTCCATTTGTTGGTCTGAAGCTTGTGCTACACTTTCCGCACGATTGGCATTCATAACTATTACATTATTCATTTGCTCAGCAGATGCTAATACTTCCTCTGAGCTTGCTGACATTTGCTCGATAATAGCCGAGTTTTCCTGTATTTCTTGGTTCACACTTTGCACACCTTGTAAGATCATTACTAATGCTTGGCCTATTTTACCTACTTCTTCGCTTCCATCTTTAACACTTGTAGCACTAGTTTGCATCTCTTCCAATGCTTTAGTTGTTGTAATGCTAAAACTTTGCAATTGATTTTGAATATTTTCAGCCGAAACACGAGACATTTCAGCTAATTTTCTTACTTCGTCAGCGACTACCGCAAACCCTTTTCCTGCCTCGCCTGCACGGGCTGCTTCAATCGCTGCATTTAATGCTAGTAAATTGGTTTGATCTGCGATACTTGTAATAACAGCTACCATTTCTTCAATAGAACGGAATTGTTTACCCATCTCCGTAACATGATCAGATGTAGCTAGTACCGATTTTTCAACTTGATGAATTTTAAATACAACATTTTCAGAATCTGCTACACCTGTTTGGACACGATCCGTAATATCGTTCGATGACTCCGCCACATTCGATGTAGCGTCTGCCATACGTTGAATTCCTGATACCATCTCCTCCATCGCACGAACAACTTCTTCATTGTTAGCACGTTGCTGTTCGCTACCACTTGCAATCGTCACAATACTACTCGCCACTTCACTGTTTGAACTACTCACCGTTCCCGTCGAAGTATGAATATTATCAATCGCCTGTTGTAAATTAACAGCTGTCCCATGAATCAAATGGAATGTTTCTTTTAATTTGTACATGGATTGTGTAAATGCTTTAGCAAAAGCAGAAATTTCATTGTTTCCTGCCACTTTAATCTCATCTAAGCCTTTTTCAGCACTGCGAATATCTCCATCAGCGAATTGCTCTGCTACATCTTTTAAAACAACAAGAGGCTGTAATAAGCGATTTGTATAAAAGCGAATAATACCAATTAAAATTACTCCACCAATTAATAAAATAATAACAATATAAGGAATCGTATGTTTTAACACATCGCTTTGAACAGCCTGTACATCATTTGCCATCATGTCTACACCGACAAAGGCAACCGTATTTCCTGAACTATCTTTTAATGGTGTAATTGCAGACATTAAAGAACCGTATGTTTCACTTTTTTGTATTGCTGAATAATAGCCATTCTTATCAATAGCCTTTTGACCATCTTTATATGTAAGAACCTCAGATGGATCCCCCATAGCACCAGCCATTTCTTCATCTAACGGTAAACCGTCGACTAAAAATTTCAAATTTTCTCCCTCTGTTGGGGGATATAAAACATAAGCATATAAAAGACCATTATGTATACGTAATGTATTTAACTCTTCCCGCAAATCTTTATATAACGTTGACTTTGCATCATCTGAGTCAATTAATTTTTTATACGCCTCCACATCTACAAGTGAGGCGATTGTTTGTGCTTTCGTTACGCCATCACGACCTATTGCTCCTTCCACGGAATTATTCGTATTCATATATAAAATACCTATCACTAGTCCTACAATTAGGACTACCACAATACTAGCGAACAATAATACCTTATCGCTCAATCTCTGTGACTTTTTCATAAATATTCTCCTTTTCGCATCGTTTTCATTACTATATACATAGAGAATTTTAACCTTTATTAACGCCAAAAGATACATATTTTGCTATAAAAATCTAAAATAACATCTTTTTTACCTAAGTCTTGTCAAATCATGTCGCTTACTTTTCTAATTTACGATTGGCATTTTGGCGAAAAAAAAACCGTGAAGTACGCTATTGAAAAGCGTATTTCACGGTTCTTCCTATTTTTATTTAACAACGATATTAACAAGTTTACCTGGAATTACAATAATTTTTACCAAGTCTTTACCCGCCATATATTCTTGTACTTTTTCATCAGCTAATGCTACTTTTTCGATTTCTTCTTTTGAAGCATCTTTTGCAACGATGATTTTTGCACGTACTTTACCAGCCACTTGAACAGCAACTTCTACTTCATCGTCTACTAGTTTAGACGCATCGTATGCTGGCCATTGCTCGTAAGACAATGTTTCTTCATGACCTAACAGCTGCCATAGCTCCTCTGCGACATGTGGTGCAATTGGTGCTAGCATTTTCACAAACCCTTCAGCGTAAGCCGTTGGAATAACTTCTGCTTTGTAGCAATCATTAATGAATACCATCATTTGTGAAATGGCTGTATTGAAACGAATTCCTTCGTAGTCTTCTGTCACTTTTTTCACTGTTTGGTGATATGACTTTTCTAGGAATTTATCGTCTGAAGTTTGAACCTTCGCTGATAATGTACAATCTTCCTCACTGACGAATAAACGCCAAATACGGTCTAGGAATCGACGAGCACCATCTAAGCCATTAGTAGACCATGCAACTGATGCTTCTAATGGACCCATGAACATTTCATAAAGGCGTAGTGTATCTGCACCGTGAGACTCAATAATCTCATCTGGGTTCACGACATTGCCTTTTGATTTAGACATTTTTTCATTACCTTCACCAAGAATCATGCCTTGGTTAAATAATTTTTGGAATGGCTCTTTCGTGTGAACTACACCTAGATCATATAGTACTTTGTGCCAGAAGCGTGCGTATAGTAAGTGCAATACTGCATGCTCTGCTCCTCCGATATAAATATCGACTGGTAACCAACGTTTTAGTAACTCTGGGTCAGCAATCGCTTCCGTATTGTTCGGATCAATATAACGTAAGAAGTACCAGCTTGAACCTGCCCATTGAGGCATTGTATTTGTTTCACGGCGACCCTTCATACCTGTTTCAGGATCTACAACATTTACCCAATCTGTAATATTAGCTAATGGAGATTCTCCTGTTCCTGATGGACGAATATTATCTGTTTTCGGAAGCATTAAAGGTAATTCTGCTTCTGGAACTGGAGTCGTTGTGCCATCTTCCCAATGAATCATTGGAATTGGCTCTCCCCAATAACGTTGACGAGAGAATAACCAGTCACGAAGACGATAAGATACTTTTTTCTCACCTACACCTTTTTCTTCTAACCATTCAATCGCTTTAGCAATACCATCTGCTTTATTTAAGCCGTCAAGGAAGTCAGAGTTAATGTGCTGACCGTCACCTGTAAATGCTTCTTTGTCGATGTCTCCACCTTCAAGCACAGCTACGATGTCTAAGCCGAACTCTTTGGCAAATTCATAATCACGTTCGTCGTGAGCAGGAACCGCCATAATAGCACCAGTGCCGTACGTAGCTAACACATAATCAGCAATCCAAATCGGCACTTTTTTACCGTTAATAGGATTCACTGCATAAGCGCCAGTAAATACACCTGTTTTTTCTTTAGCTAAATCAGTACGCTCTAAATCCGATTTCATTTTTACCTTTTCAAGATACGCTTCTACAGCAGCTTGTTGTTCAGCTGTTGTAATTTCAGCTACTAGTTTATGCTCAGGTGCAAGTACTGTATAAGTAGCACCGAATAACGTATCAGGGCGTGTAGTAAATACCGTAAAGTTTTTATCTGTTCCTTCAATGCCAAATGTTACTTCAGCACCTTCAGAGCGTCCAATCCAGTTACGTTGCATATCTTTAATCGATTCTGGCCAATCAACTTCTTCTAAATCATCAATTAGACGATCCGCATAGGCAGTAATTTTCAGCATCCATTGTTTCATTGGGCGACGTTCTACCGGATGTCCTCCGCGCTCAGATTTCCCATCAATGACTTCTTCATTGGCAAGCACTGTACCTAATGCTGGGCACCAGTTTACAGCCACTTCATCTACATACGCTAAGCCTTTTTTATATAATTGAATGAAAATCCATTGTGTCCATTTGTAGTATTCAGGATCTGTTGTGTTAATTTCACGATCCCAATCATAGCTAAATCCTAGTTCTTGAATTTGACGCTTAAATGTTGCAATATTTTTTGCCGTAAATTCTGCTGGGTCATTCCCTGTATCTAATGCATATTGCTCTGCAGGTAAACCGAATGCATCCCATCCCATTGGATGTAAAACATTAAAGCCCTGCATACGTTTGAAACGTGAAAGGATATCTGTTGCTGTATACCCTTCAGGATGCCCTACGTGAAGTCCCGCTCCTGATGGATATGGGAACATATCAAGTGCATAAAATTTCGGTTTATCCGTTTCATTTTCTGTTTTGAATGTTTTGTTGACATCCCAATATTGCTGCCACTTTTTTTCAACTTGTTGATGATTAAAGCTCATAATATTTCCTCCTTATATATGTTCAATACCACTTATCGTAAGAATTGACAAAATATTTAAAAAATAAAAAAACTCGCCCCTTCCTTTGTCAGAAGGGACGAGAGCATTCTTATCTCCCGCGGTACCACCCAAATTAGTGATTACACTCGGCTCAAGCTTCCTTAACGCGGAAATGACGGCACACATAACACTTATGTACGCAGACTCAGCAGGCGAGTTCAATTTGCATCCCTACTAGCTTCCACCAACCGCTAGCTCTCTAAAAAGAACCACAAATTTACTATTCCTCATCAATGTCTTTACATGTATTGCATTTATTCTAATGGAAAGTCCTAAAAAGCACAAGCCTCTTTTTATCGGTGCCAGGCACGCACACAATTCACACACAATTAGCGAAAAAAATTATTTCCCATGATTTTTGGATAGATTCGTGATATTTCACCCTTTTTCCTTGATAAAAATAAAATTATTAGTTGCTTCTGATACTTTCCTATATTTGACGTTATTTTCATTCATTTTTATGCTATAGAAAACGAAAAAGGAGGAAGTATCGTGTGCCAAGAAAAAAACGACTTTGGTCTCCACATCATTATCATCATGTAGTAATGCGTGGCAACAATCGTCAACCTATTTTTTTGAATGTTGCTGATTACAATGCTTTTTTTCGTGTACTGCAATATGCTTATCAAAAATACACTTTTAGCATTGTTGCTTATTGCATTATGTCTAACCACTATCATCTTCTAATTCAGTCACCTGAAGTTCCACTAGGGAAATTGATGGCGGTCATCAATTGGCGCTACAGTAATTACTTTAAAAAGAAATATCAATATTGCGGTCATCTGTATGAGAGTCGCTATTTTGCAGATCTTGTTCCCTCACAACTAGATATGCTGAGTGTTAGTCGCTATATCCATCGCAATCCTATTTCAACAGCTCCACCTATTGTTGCGAACATGGAAGATTATCCATATAGCTCCTATCATCTTTATAAGCATAATACATCACCAGATTACCCATTTCTTAATACGAGTATTCTCAAAAATTGTTTACTTCAAACATCACAGTTTCATCCTCCATCCTATTGTCAATATTGCGAAGTACAGCAAAGCGAGTAATTGCTAATGCAGTACAAACTGAAAAAGGCTCCACACGATAATTCATCATGTGGAGCTTTTATTTAACCCAGCTTCAATTGTCAGAATCTTTTCTGTGCCTGTCACTCGAGGGTCACCTGAGGAAAAGTCCACGCATTCGTGGAAGGCAAAATGTTTGCAGCCGATGCATTTGTTCATATCTAAATCCTTTAATGCCCTGTTAATAGCATCTCCTGTATGTTCATAGAAATTATCTTTTCCAATTTGATCGTATAAACCATTACGAAGCAGTGCCACTTTTAAATCTTTAGAGACACCCGTTACTAAAACGATGCCACCTTGTGTTGTGAAGTTTTGCACGATATTGCTAAAATAAGACTCTCCCGTAGAATCCATAAAAGGCACTTTACTCATACGCAAAATTAAAACTCTTGGATGGTCGTTCATTGAATGTTGTAATGTCTGCTCAAAGGTTTGTGCTGCACCAAAAAATAGCGGCCCCTCAATTGAATAAATACTAATTTGTGGGCAGTCATGCTTTTGATTGACAACATGCGGCTGTACCTTGCCATTATTTTTTGTATGATCTGGTAAAACCTTATCTACAACCAACTTCTCACTCATTCGTTTAACAAATAACACAATTGCCAAACCAAGCCCTACTTCTACAGCTATCGTTAAGCTAGCGAAAACCGTAAGTAAAAACGTAATCATTAAAACAAGTGAATCTCCTGATTTCGCTTTCACAATATGGGCGAAATGCTTTCGTTCACTCATATTCCACGCTACGACCATCAACACCGGTGCCATACTAGCTAACGGAATATGAGAAGCAAAAGGCGCTAACAACAATAACGTGACTAATACAAAAACACCATGAATAATACCTGACATTGGGGATGCCGCACCCGTTTTTATATTTGTTGCAGTACGCGCGATTGCCCCTGTAGCAGGAATCCCTCCAAATAAAGGTGTTACAATGTTCGCTATGCCTTGCCCTACTAGCTCACGATTACTATTATGCTTACTATTTGTCATTCCGTCAGCAACTACCGCTGATAAAAGAGATTCAATTCCTCCCAACATAGCAATGACAAATGCAGGACCAATTAATAATTGCATTCGTTCAAAGGTAATTTCAGGTATTGAAAACGCCGGTAAAGTATTTGGAATTTGGCCGTAAGCTGTAGCAATTGTTGCAACTTGTCCTGAAAAAAAGAAGCTAGCAACAAGTGTAGAAACAACAATACCTACCAATGCGCCAGGTACTTTTGGAAAAACTTTAGGTGTCACTAATATTATTACAAGACAAATGATTGCTATAAAAATACTATAATAATTTGTTGTACCAATATGCACAAAGAGCTCTTTCATATTAGTGATAAAATATTCATGCCGTGTAATATTTGTCAGTCCTAAAAAATTGGCTATTTGCCCCGTAAAAATAATGACCGCAATACCCGCAGTAAACCCTATCGTTACAGGACGCGGAATAAATTTTATTAGGGAGCCCAGCTTGAAAATGCCCATTAAGCATAGCAAGACACCCGCCATTAACCCCGCAATCAATAGATTTTCATAGCCGTATGATAAGACAATTCCTAATAAAATGGGCACAAAAGCACCAGTAGGACCGCCAATTTGATATTTTGAACCACCAAAAAGTGAAATTAGTATGCCTGCAATACACGCTGTATAAATGCCGTATTCTGGTTTTACACCTGATGCAATTGCAAAAGACATCGCTAAAGGAATTGCAACAATACCAACAATAATCCCAGACAATAAATCCTTTTTGAAAAGATTTACAGAATAACCTTCAAACCGCCCCGTAAACAGTGACTTCATATAGTAATCTTCCCTTCGAAATAATAAATTCTTTGAATCCAGACCGTTCTTTTATTCAATACTAGGCTGTTTTCTAAGGGGGAAATGAAAATATGACCTTACATCATCTCTTCATCATTTTCACTGACGGTCATTTCTTCTAATCTTGAAATTGTATGAATTAAATGGTTGTTAAAAATGTCTTTGGCAACACGTAGCAACTCAACAATCATCGGATCACTCAAAGAATAGTAAACTTTTTTTCCTTCCTTCGTGCCATAAACAATATTTTTCGCCCGTAATACACTTAGCTGCTGCGAAACTGCTGAGCCCTCTTTTTCAAGGCAACTTTGAATCTCATTAACACTTTTCTTACCATCTACCAATAATTCAAGAATTCTAATTCGTAACGGGTGTGCTAAAGCTTTAAAAAAATCGGCTTTAAACTGTTGTAAGCCCTCTTCCACGTTAATCCCCCCATTATTATGTCTACATATTCAAATATTTGAATATGTATGATTGTATCGTTTTGCGAGGTCAATTTCAATCCAAAAAATAAAAAAAGCGAATGATTTTCATTCGCTTTAATATAAATCGTCTTTAATTTTCAGAATTGTTTCCGTGCCTGTCACTCATCAGCAACGGTCGGTCATACATAAGGCATGGGAAAATACCCATTAATACAACGACTACTAAAATAGAAACGAGTGCAATCATTCCAAACTGATCTACCATTATGCCGCCGAACAATGGACCTATCATACGGCCTGCTGTTGCCGCACTATTGATAATCCCTTGGTAGAAACCCTCTCGGCCTTTTGGTGCAAGCTGATTCGCGATTGTAGGTAATGCTGGTGTATAAAACATTTCTCCAAATGTTAGTACGACCATTGCAGCTGCAAACATTTTAAAATCTTCAGCAAATGCTATAATTCCAAATGAAGCTGCTATAAGCGTAATACCAAATACTAATTGTCGCTTTATTTGATGCTCCCAGCGCCTCACAAGTGGAGCGATTAATGGCTGCCCAATCACTATGAGAAGTCCATTAATAGTCCAAAGTAAACTATATTGCTTTAACCCTAAACCTAAATCTTGTGTATACGAAGAAATCGTCGCACTCCATTGTGAATAAGCAAGCCAGCATAATACAGAAGACGTGCTTAAAATTAATAGCGCATAAAATGGTGCTTTATTTGTAATGCGTTTACTCTCACTTACTACATTTTTCAGCGCTATACTTTCTGAATCTATTCCTTTAAATGTAATCAATGCTATGAGGAAAAATAGAATATACATTGCTAAATTGACCACAAAGACATAATCAAATTGATAATCTGCAACAATGCCAGCTAATGCAGGACCAACAGCAACACCAACATTTTGTGCTAAATAAATCGCATTAAACGCTTTACGTCCGCCCTCAGGCCAAGCAGCTCCAGCTAGCGCAAACATTCCTGGAAATACAATGCCTCCACTAAATCCAAGGACAGTTAAGAACCACACATAATGAGGCCAACCATGCCAAATCGTTAAGCCGACTAACGAGGCAACTGTTAAAAGAATACCTAGCATAATAGACTTGTAGCCACCAATTCTATCAAATAAAAATCCACCTAAAAGATTCCCTAACACACCTGCAGCCGAATTCAACATTAAAATAAAGCCAGCCATGGCAAGTGTCTTTCCTAGGTAGTCATGCATATAAATGGCATTTAAAGGCCATAAAAAAGAGTTGCCCGTCGTGTTCACAAGCATACCGATAATTAAAAACCAAACACTTTTTGGCATATTCTTGACCTCCGTTATTTCGTATCTCTAAATAGCTAGTTTATGCTGAAAAATAAAAAAGTACAAGGAAAATAAATTTACCTTTTCTTCATAAAATATTCCTTTTTTAAATAGACTTTTTTCCTCACTGTGCTCTTGCTATAGCAGATATGCATTCCTCCATCTGGACAATAAATCACATTGCTTATTTAAATGAATAAACTTATATCTCAACCATTCCTACATATTAAAATTCTTATCCATGACGGAACCTTACGCACATGATAAAATATAACGTTAGAGGAGTGAAATACATGACAGAAATAAACTTTCCTTTTCCTACAGAGGGGAAAAGATACTATACATGGAATCGATATTTACGTGATCAGTTTGGTCACAAAGTATTTAAAGTAGCGCTCGATGCAGGTTTTGATTGCCCGAACCGTGATGGTACTGTTGCATTTGGGGGTTGTACATTTTGCAGTGCTGCAGGGTCAGGAGACTTTGCGGGTAATAAAGTAGACCCAATTGATGTGCAGTTCGCAGAAATTCGTGACAAAATGCATCAAAAATGGAAAGATGGCAAGTATATGGCTTACTTCCAAGCGTATACAAATACACATGCACCGCTTCCTGTCTTAAAGGAGAAATTTGAGGCAGCATTAGCGCAAGAAGGCGTAGTAGGACTTTCCATTGCGACACGTCCAGACTGCCTTCCTGATGATGTTGTAGAATATTTGGCAGAACTAAACGAACGCACTTATTTATGGATTGAACTCGGACTTCAAACAGTTCATGAAAAAACAGCAAACCTCATTAATCGTGCACATGACTATGCAACATATGTAGAAGGTGTTGAAAAACTTCGTAAACACGGAATTCGCGTATGTTCACATATTATAAATGGGCTTCCACTAGAAGACTATGACATGATGATGGAAACTGCACGCGCAGTTGCAAAGCTCGATGTCCAAGGCATTAAAATCCATTTACTTCACCTATTAAAAGGGACACCAATGGTAAAACAATATGAAAAAGGCATGCTAGAATTTTTAGACCAAGATGTTTACACAAAACTAGTAGCCGATCAGTTAGAAATTTTGCCACCTCATATGGTAATTCATCGTATAACAGGTGACGGGCCCATTGATTTAATGATTGGACCGATGTGGAGTGTCAATAAGTGGGAAGTACTGAATGGGATTGATGCGGAGTTAGAACGCCGTGGCAGTTGGCAAGGTAAGTTTTATAATGCTGAGGTCACAAAATGAAGCTTCAACGAGTCTTACAATATGCACAGCAATTATTAGTAGACACGATACAAGAAGGCGATACAGTTGTAGATGCCACAGCTGGAAACGGCCATGATACATTATTTTTAGCACAGCTTGTTGGCGATAACGGACAAGTTTATGCATTTGATGTGCAAAAAAGCGCTGTTGACGCTACTTTACATCGTCTTCTAGACAACGCGTTAGAGCACCGTGCCCTAGTGTTACATACTGGGCACGAAAATATAAACCAACATGTGCAAAAGCCAGTTACTGCTGCAATTTTTAATCTTGGCTATTTACCTGGTAGTGACCATGATATCGTGACAAAACCGAATACAACTATTCAAGCGATTAAAGATTTACTACAACTCCTAAAAATTGGAGGCTTAATTGTGCTTGTCATCTACCATGGCCATCCAGGTGGTAAGGAAGAACGTGACGCTGTTATTGAATTTGTCAGTCATTTACCACAAAAATATGTACATGTGTTAAAATACGAATTTCTAAACCAACAAAACGATCCCCCATTTGTCATTGCCCTAGAAAAAATGAAAGACTTACCTACCAAATAACCCTTTTTACAAAAGCCCGAACTTGAAATTTCGGGCTTTTTCCTTTCTCAGAGGCACAAAGAATTATGATGGAATACTTTTTAATATAGAAAATACTGTTTCTATATAATTTTAGCTAGATGCCTTCTATGATAGGACTCTACTTATTCATCAAAATCTTAGACAAAAGACATGAAACAGTTAACGCTTGATACTTTTATCATTTTTTTATCTTTTTGATTTTTACAAAAAAATGAAATTCCCCACTAACTTAGAATTGGTGCCAGGCACTCAAACAATTATACGAGTTGATTGGAGTGGAGGGCGACGACGCCTGCTCATAACGCACAAAACGTAAGACGCAACAGACCGTGCGATAGAGAGGGTTGTGGCTTACAATGTGCCCGCAGAAAGCGTCCGCCCGTTGCAGCAACAAAAATAAAAAAGCCCTCTCATAATGAGAGGACCCTTTTTACATATTATTTATTTTTTCGTTTATCATTGTATTCAATCCAAAAATCTGCACCTTTAATTCCTAGTTTACGAGGATCAAAAACAGGGTCTTTGCCCTCTTTTTTCTGTTTCTCGTAATCTTTTAATGCTAGAATCGCAGGTTTCATAATAATTAAGATAGCAATTACATTTATCCATACCATTAAACCTAAACCAACATCTCCCATTGCCCACGCAAGGTCAGATGTACGAATCGTTCCATAAAATGTGGCAATCAAAAAGGCAATCTTAGCTATCCAAATGAAAATCTTTTCGGTTTGCCCAGTGAATAAGTAGGCTACATTCGTTTCAGCTATATAGTAGTACGCCATGATTGTCGTAAATGCAAAGAAGAATAAAGCAATTGCTACAAACTCTGATCCAATGCCTGGCAATGAAGATTCCACTGCATATTGTGTATACGCAGCACCTTCTTTAATACTTTTCGCAAACGTGATTTGTTCGTCTCCTGTAAGACCGTTTTGATTGAATTCTCCTACGTAAATAAACGAATCTGCACCTTCAACAGCCTTTTCATTTTGAACATTATACATACCTGTAAATAAAATCATAAATGCAGTAGCCGAACAAACTAATAATGTATCAATGTACACAGATGCTGCTTGTACAATACCTTGTTTCGCAGGATGTGAAACTTCTGCAGCTGCAGCTGGATGTGCTCCAGTTCCTTGACCAGCTTCGTTTGAATAAATACCACGCTTAACACCCCAAGCGATTGCTGAACCAATAATACCCCCAAATACTTCTTGAGCACCAAAAGCACTTGAGAAAATTAAAGAAAATACAGCAGGTACTTGTGAAATATTCATAAAAATGATAACAATTGCCATTAGAATATATGCTAAAGCCATGAACGGTACAACGACCTGTGCTACATTTGCAATCGATTTAACCCCACCGAAAATAATTGCACCTAATAATACGACAATTATTATTCCTGTAATCCAAGATTCCATACCGAAAGCGTTTTCAACAGCAACCGAAATTGCATTCGATTGAACGCCAGGCATTAATATTAACATTGCGATTAACGCCGCAATCGCAAAAATGACTGCAAACCATTTTTGCCCCATTCCTTTTTCAATGTAAAAGGCCGGACCACCACGGTATTCTGTATCTTTCTCTTCTTTATATATTTGTGCTAATGTCGACTCAACATAGGCCGTCGCCGCACCGATGAAGGCAATTGCCCACATCCAAAAAATTGCACCAGGACCCCCCATTGCGATTGCAGTTGCCGTACCAGCAATATTACCTGTACCAACACGCCCTGATAATGCAATCGACATTGCCTGGAAAGAAGAAATTCCTTTTTCCGATTTCTCTCCTTTAAACATTAAGACGAACATATCCTTAATGAGTCTTACTTGCAGGAACCGTGTAATGATTGAAAAGAATAAACCAATCAATAAAATACCATAAATAAACCACGGCCCCCATAAAATACTGTTCAGAAAACTTACAATACCTTCCATTTTACCCCTCCCAAAATATGAATATTCTTACTTTAAGACATTATAGTATTACATTTTTCTGAAAATTACAACATTATTTTCAAGTTACTATACATCTTATTCAACAATATTTTTCGGAGGGGAAACATTCTATCGAATTATATATCCAATTCGACGCAAGGCATTATTAACAAAATCTCGGATATAGACAAAAATCTCTTCACGCTCTATTTCATGGAATAAATTATGGTAGCATTTTGCCCATTCTTTAAATTGGAATTCAGCAAACTCCTGCTGATGTAGCCAATTGCGTGTTTGTCTAGTTTCCGTGATACTATCTCTTTCCCCAGTCATAATAAGCATAGGCGTGTTCGGAAACTCTGCTTTTGGCATGACCGCTAAATTGCGCATCATTTGCTGTAATTCACGATACCACTTTACTGAGATAACGGACTTAAAAGGAAACTCGTCCTTCATTTCATCTCTACCTTCGACACTACGCGTTAATTTGTCAAAAGAGATATCGTGTGTCATTTTAACGCTTGCCGTTAAAGCACTTAAGCTCGTTAATGCATTTGATAACTTACCAGGCTGTAATTTCAAATGCAGCCAAGGTGATGTCAAAATAATTCCTGCACACTCATATTTTCTCTTATGCATTGTATGAAGGATTAACGTTGCTCCTAGTCCGTGCCCCATTAAAAACACTGGCAAATCATATGAAAAAGCATTTTCAATTAAATGCCTTGTATATTTGTTATACTCTTTAAAGTCCTCATCATGGACACGTGAGAGTTTTGCATTTGCCCCATGATTCGGTAAATCCCCCATGACTACGTGGAAGCCTTCCATTCTGAGTTTTTCAATAAGCCATGCGTACCAACGGTGATTTTCATAAGCACCGTGAACAATAGCAATCACAGCCTTCGCTTGTCCATCAGCTTCCCATTTCCACATTCACATAGTCCTCCTAAATAAATAGTTACACAATGATTATAACGAAATATTCTCGTCTTTATAAAATTATATTTGCATAAAATTGCGCATTTGATACGATAATACTACATCAAAGAAAGAAAAGAGGCGTTTAGCATGATTTATCCGTTTAAAGACAAAACACCTACTATCGATCCATCAGTTTTTATAGCTGACTATGCAACCGTTACTGGTGACGTAACGATTGGTGCCGAGACAACTATATGGTTTAATACAGTTATTCGAGGTGATGTATCACCAACAATAATTGGTAAACGAGTAAGTATCCAAGATCTTTGCTGTCTACATCAAAGTCCAAAATATCCATTAATAATCGAAGATGAAGTAACAGTTGGACACCAAGTAACTTTACATAGCTGTACAATTCGAAAAAATGCATTAATAGGTATGGGATCAATCGTGTTGGATGGGGCAGAGATAGGAGAAGGTGCATTTATTGGTGCGGGTAGTCTTGTACCTCCAGGTAAAGTCATTCCTCCTAATTGCTTAGCATTAGGTCGTCCAGCAAAAGTTGTACGTGAATTAAATGCTGAAGATAAAGAAGACATGGAACGTATCGTTAGAGAATACGCCGAAAAAGGTCAATATTACAAATCTCTTCAAAAATAATGGATGCCCTAAAAATACGCGGGCTGCGATATAGGTGTAAGTGCTCTAGTAATAAACAAAGTTATATAGGATAAAAAATAAATTCGCGATTTCCTTCCAAGGTAAACGGAAAGACGCGAATTTTTTTGCAATCAATTACGCCTAGGCATCATTTCATCCAAATTTTTACAGTATGCTCTAAAAGCGCCTTAGAAAATCTATGACATCCGTCTGGGCCTTTAACTTGCTTCAGCATACAAATCCAACCTTTAGAAGTGGGGTGTGAATGCTGAAGCAAGTTAGAAAGGGGCCATTACGTAGCCCCTTCACTAAAACATTTGCATATGTTTACCACATATTAGAATGCTCTTTACAAAATAGCTTATAGACTTGCTTTTTCTCTTAATGCATCAGCCTTGTCCGTATTTTCCCAAGGTACATTTAAATCTGTACGACCAAAGTGACCATAAGCAGCCGTTTGTTTGTAAATTGGGCGACGTAGATCTAGCATTTTAATGATGCCTGCTGGACGTAAATCAAATAGTTCGCGAACCCATTGTACGATTTCGCTTTCGCTTACTTTTCCTGTACCAAATGTATCTACAGCGATTGATACTGGTTGTGCTACACCAATGGCATAAGCAAGTTGGACTTCAGCACGTTCTGCTAAACCTGCAGCAACAATATTTTTTGCCACATAACGAGCAGCATATGCAGCTGAACGGTCTACTTTTGTAGCGTCCTTACCAGAGAATGCACCACCACCATGACGTGCATAGCCACCGTATGTATCAACGATGATTTTACGCCCAGTAAGTCCAGCATCTCCTTTAGGTCCACCAATAACAAAACGACCTGTTGGGTTGATGAAATATTTCGTTTGAGCATCTAATAACTCACTAGGTACTACTGGTGCTATTACTAACTCTTTTAAGTCTGATTGAATTTGTTCAAGTGATGCTTCTTCATCATGCTGTGTTGAAATAACAATAGTATCGACACGAACTGGGATGTTGTGTTCATCATACTCAATTGTCACCTGTGTTTTACCGTCTGGACGTAAATATGCTAGTTCACCTGATTTACGTACTTCTGTTAAACGACGAGCTAATTTATGCGCTAAACTAATAGGTAATGGCATTAACTCAGGTGTTTCGTTACAAGCGTAACCGAACATTAAACCTTGGTCGCCTGCGCCAATAGCTTCAATATCTGCATCAGTCATAGAACCTTCGCGCGCTTCTAGTGCTTGGTCTACACCTTGGGCAATATCTGGTGATTGTTCACCAATTGCAACTAGTACTGCTAAGTTTTCAGCATCAAAGCCATATTTACCGCGTGTATAGCCGATTTCTGCTACTGTATCACGCACGATACCTTTAATATCTACATAAGTAGAAGTAGTGATTTCTCCAGCTACTAATACTAATCCTGTTGTTACAGTTGTTTCACACGCTACACGTGCATTTGGATCTTCTTTTAAAATGGCATCTAAAATGGCATCCGAAATTTGGTCACAAATTTTGTCGGGATGTCCTTCTGTTACACTCTCTGATGTAAACAATCGACGGTTTGTCATTTGATTTTCCTCCTATTACTCTTACAAATAGCATTTGCGAAATTAATACGGTACTCATTACCCATGTCAAGTTCGCTCCTGAAGGATAGAACTTTCAAGCCGTTGTTGCTTTTAACATGAGGATTTCGAAAGATCCGTCATTATAATAAGGAAAGAATTGTATATACTTACCTTTACATTCATTATGAAAATAAAAAAAATCCTTTTCTCACGTACTTTACATGAGGAAAGGAATAATGACTTCGTAACCTTTCACTCTTATCGTTCAAGGGTTTTCCCCTTGCATCAGGTTGGCACCAGCGCATGTCGTGAAATAGTTCATGCAGGTTGCCGGGTTTCACAGGGCCTGACCCTCCACCAGCTCGGGATAAGAGTATCCGTTCAATTCCTCATCTTACGTAAAAGGTCGAACGTTGTCAATTATTTTATGACTTTTTGTTGAAAGTTATTTAAAACACGAAAATAATTTTTGAATTAGTATAGATTATTAAAGCAATTGTGTTATACTATTTTTGAAATTAAGAAAAACTCCCTCAAACTCAAGGGAATACTATAAAAAAGGATGGTATTTAATCGATGAATTCAGTAGAAATTGCAAACGAACTGAAGGAATTATTAAACGGCGGGAACATTAACGTTCAACTTTCAGTACCACAATTAGCGGAAAAAGCTACATCTCGTGGTGAGGCTATGTTAACAGTAGATGGCGCAGTTCGTGCAGAAACTGGCAAATACACTGGTCGTTCACCTAAAGATAAATATACGGTAGAAGAAGAAAGCACAAAAGATAAAATTGACTGGGGTAAAGTAAACCAACCAATTTCTTCGGAAGTGTTCGATAACTTATATGTAAAAGTAGTTAAATACTTAAAAGAACGTGACGAATTATTCGTATTCAACGGTTTTGCTGGTGCTGACAAAGATTCACAATTAAGCATCCAAGTAATCAATGAATATGCTTGGCATAATCTTTTCGCCCATCAATTATTTATCCGTCCAACACAAGAAGAATTAGCTTCTCATGTTGCTGACTTCACAGTTATCTCAGCTCCTAACTTTAAAGCAGATCCAGCTATCGATGGTACATCTTCTGAAACATTCATTATTGTATCACTTGAAAAGAAAATCATCCTAATCGGTGGTACTGAATATGCTGGTGAAATGAAAAAATCTATTTTCGGTATTATGAACTACCTATTACCACAACAAGGCATCCTATCAATGCACTGTTCAGCAAACGTAGGTGAAGCTGGCGATGTGGCATTATTCTTCGGTTTATCTGGTACTGGTAAAACAACTTTATCAGCTGACCCTGACCGCAAATTAATCGGTGATGATGAGCACGGCTGGTCTGACAACGGCGTATTCAACATTGAAGGTGGTTGCTATGCAAAAACAATTAACCTTTCTGCTGAAAAAGAACCTGAAATCTATAACGCAATCCGCTTCGGTTCTGTACTAGAAAACGTAGCTGTAGATCCTGAAACTCGTGTTTGTGATTACGATGATGTTTCATTAACAGAAAATACACGTGTTGCTTACCCTATCCAATATATTGAAAATATTGTTGATCCATCTGTTGCAGGTCATCCAAAAACAATCGTTTTCTTAACTGCTGATGCATTTGGTGTATTACCTCCAATCAGTAAATTAACAAAAGAACAAGCAATGTATCACTTCCTAAGTGGTTTCACATCTAAACTTGCAGGTACTGAACGTGGTGTAACAGAGCCAGAACCAGTATTCTCTACATGCTTCGGTTCTCCTTTCCTTCCACTTCCAGCAACTGTTTATGCTGAAATGTTAGGTCAAAAAATCGATGAGCATGGCGCACAAGTATTCTTAGTAAACACTGGCTGGACTGGTGGCGAATACGGTACAGGTAGCCGTATGAAGCTTTCTTACACTCGTACAATGGTACGTGCTGCAATCGATGGTAAACTAAACAACGTTGAAACTACTCAAGATGCTGTATTTGGCTTACACATTCCTACAGCAGTTGAAGGCGTACCTTCAGAAGTGCTTAACCCACGCGATGCATGGGCAGACAAAGCTGCTTATGATGTAAAAGCTGCTGAACTTGCTGGTCTATTCAATGACAACTTCAAGAAATTCTCAAATGTTTCTGAAGCAATCACTAAACTTGGTGGTCCATTAAAATAATAATGCGGCTAAGGGAACGATTTATTCGTTCCCTTTTTTTTACCCGTTTTTATAAAAAATACTCTTCAAATTTTTATGTTTTGGATAGTATTGGAGGATACATATGAAAAAAAAATACAAAATACTAGTTGGCATCATCGTTTCATTATTTGTATTGTTTATTGGAGCAGGATTTATTGCGGGCAATTACTTTTACAACTTGGCGTTAAATCCACAATCTGATAAATCAGCCGTTCTTGATGCACCACATAATTTAATTGATTCTAATCCGAATGAAGTGAAAGAGCAAGAGGCTCGTGAAACATGGTTTAACAGCCATTACGAAGAAACAACGATTCAATCCGTAGATCAACTAAAACTACATGCTTATTCCATTAAAAATCAAAATGATTCAAACAAATGGGCAATTATTTTTCATGGATATTCAAGTGATGGATTACAGATGACCAAGTATGCAAAACACTTCTATGACATGGGCTATAATGTACTTATTCCTGATGCGAGAGGTCATGGTAAAAGTGAAGGAGACTATATCGGAATGGGCTGGCATGATCGCTTAGATGTCGTGTCATGGATTGACAATACGGTTCAATTAAATAACGATGCAGAAATTGTCCTTTTTGGTGTTTCGATGGGAGGCGCCACAGTAATGATGGCATCTGGCGAAGAATTACCTACAAACGTTAAGGCAATCATCGAGGATTGTGGCTATTCTTCTGTTTGGGGCGAATTTTCTTATCAGCTAAAAGCGAACTTCCACTTACCAGCCTTCCCTATCATGTATTTTGCTTCAGCCGTAACGAAATTAAAGGCTGACTATACACTTGGTGAAGCTGATACGGTCAAACAAGTTGCAAAATCACAAACACCGATGCTATTTATCCACGGTAGTAACGACACATTCGTCCCTTCTTCAATGCTAAATGAAGTCTATGAAGCAGCCAATGTGCCTAAAGAAAAACTACTTGTTGAAGGTGCTGGCCACGGTAGAGCCGAAAATGTAGCAGGAGCAAAATATTGGGAAAAAATCCAATCTTTCTTAAGCACCTACGCAAAATAATCGGTGCCAGTCACTCACACAATTTACTATTCTAGTCCTATATTTTATAACTAACATAATAAAAATCCACGAACATTCCTATGGCAACACAAGTAGCGTAAGCCGCAAAAACGGCGCAGTTAGCGACGGTTGCGGCCTACCTTGTGCCCATGGAAAACACAGTGGATTTTTATGATTTATATGTGCCAGTCACTCAAACAATTTAAAATATCCCTTTGCTAAAATTTCACTGTTTCTTCATCCATTCGCACAAAGCGCGCACAGTTTCGCGATTTTGAGCAGGTGGATATTGATGTGCAAAACGGTAATCATACCACGTTTCAAACTTTTTATTGGCGTCCTCTAAGAAAAATACTAATTGCCTTGCATGTTCAATATCTACATTTTCATCACGATAGCCGTGAATAATAAGCACCGGTGCTGTAATGTGTTCAACTTCAAATAAAGGTGTACGTGCATCATAAGCCTCTGGTACACGATTAGGTGTCCCTCCAATTACGCGTTTCATCATACGACGCATATCTGTCCGCTCCCAATAAGTAGCTGTCGCATCTGAAACACCTGCCCACGTAACAACCGATGTAATATCTTTACGTAAAATTGCCGTCCACAGCGCCATAATACCTCCACGTGAAAAGCCAAACACATGAATATTATCATTGCAAAATTGCTTTAGCACATCTACTCCATGCACTGCATCATAACGATCCTGACCGGCAAACTCATCACGACCTTCTCCTCCTCTATTCCCTCGATAGTAAGGGGCAAAAACGATAAAACCTTGTGCGGCAAACTGAGCAACACGAGCTGGTCTCACCATGCCGATGCTTTGCATTCCTCCACGTAAATATAAAAACCCATCGTATGTACCTTCTGCCTTAGGCTCTGCTAGCAAGCCTTTAACCCGTAATCCAAGTGATAAATAAGTAATTTCTGATAAACGAATAGCTGGATTCGGTGAAGGGTATGGACGTTTTTCAACTATTTCACCATTGATCGTCATAACGCTTCAGCTCCTCTAGCATTTTTTGCATGCCTTCGTCCTTCATATGAAAGCTTAAATTTTGGTGACTTACAAACTCTTCATCAGTTAGCCAGACCATTCCTGATGTCTCCAAGTCAAACTCTACCTTCTCCTGACTTACAAATTGCGCAGTAAAGACTGTTTTACAAAACAATAGTTCACCATGGACAGCGTATTCTGCGAACCAACGAAGATTTTTCACATGTACACCTGTTTCTTCAAATACTTCTCTAACAGCAGCTTGTTCTAATGTTTCGCCAGGTTCTACCTTACCACCTGGAACTTCTACGCCACGACGCTTATGAATCGTGCATAACCATTTATTTTTATGCTTTAAAAAGATAAGTACATGCTTCGGCTCAACTTCAAACTCACCTCTTGTAAAGCTTAAATCGACTTGAAAACCATTTAAATCTGTAAATGAAAACATTCCATTCCACTCCTATTATTATATTGTAACGAATGTATTCATTACGTTCTGCTGACTTATTACTTCATATACTGTGAGGAATCAATTACAAGGAAATAGTGACATTCTTCATTTGTTATATTGATAAATCGATGCTCTGTATCCGCTTCAAAAAAGAAGGAATCCCCTGCTGCTAATTCTTCATAAAAAGTGCCACGTCCTAATTCAACACGTAACTTCCCGCTTTTAACAAAAATATACTCTTTTACGCCTGATTTATGTGCAGGAAATATACCCGATTCTTTATTGGCTGGAATGATATTTAAAACAAACTCAATGCCTCTAGAAGGAACGGAAGGTGATAATAAATGACGTTGAAACCCAGACTTTTCGTCGACATATATTGGGCGTTCATCTTTTCTTATAACTACAATATCCCTTTTTTCCTGTTGATCTAACAAAGCAGAAAGCGTTGTATTTAATGCCTCCGCAATTTGACAAGCTATTTGAATAGTTGGATTTTTTTCTTCTCTTTCAATTTGAGATAGCATCGAGGCACTCACGTTACTGACGACTGAAAGCTCCTGTAATGTCATCTTATTTTTTTTTCTAATAGCATTTACTTGCTTTCCAAATCCCATTATAAAAGCTCCTCTCACTACTTCGTTATTGTTCGTCCTACTATTATTTTTACTTTAGTGAAATTTTTATTTCAGAGATTGCCCTTCTACTATGATATTGTACATTATCTACAACAATCAACTTATAAGATGGTTCCCCTCAATACAGAAAAAATAACTAACATTACATATTTACACTTTAGTGAAAATAAAATATACTAAAGCGAATAAATAGTACATAGGAGTGTTGTTCAATGATAAAAGTCGTTTTAGCACTATTACCTTTAGTTAGTATTTTATTTATGATATTCATTTTAAAAAAATCTTCTATTTTTACTGGCACTGTCGCTTGCATACTTACAACCGTTATCGCTATTTCTCCTGTATTTCACACCAGCGTCGTGTTGCTTCCTAAACCTTTCATCAAAAGTTTTCTTACAACAGTGCCAGTAATTTATATTTTATTTTTTGGCATTTTATTATTTCATTTAATGGATAAATCTGGAGCGATACAAAAAATAGCTACTGCCATCGCCACCTCTACCGATGACAAAACGTATCAAGTGTTGTTATTAGCTTTAGGGCTTTCACCTTTAATTGAATCTGTTAGTGGCTTTGGCTTAGCGGTAATTGTTATTGCACCTATTTTAATAGCTTTAAAATTTAATGCGATCCAATCTTCCCTCATTGCATTAATTAGTTTATGTATAATTCCTTGGGGGACGTTAGCGATGGGCACAATGATTGGTGCATCATTAGGAAACATTCCCTTAGAGGATTTAGGTGTTGGTAGTGCCCTTCTGTGTATCCCTATTTATATTTATTTCGCCTTTTTAGTTACTTATATTGGAGTGGGAAAAAAAGCAATGAAAAAGAAACAATTGCAAATACTATGGATTGGATTGCTATTAGGTTTAAGCGTGTGGATTTGTAATCGTTTCATCAGTGTGGAGCTTGCAGGTTTAGTTGGCTCATTAACAGTTATCATAACAATTTTTATAATGATTACTTTACACAATAGGAGCAATCAGCATCGTTCTAATGCATTGTTAAAAAATATTTCTCCATATTTGCTGTTAATCGTTTTATTGTTCATTTCAAGAACCATTCCGCCCATTAAAGATTTTTTAACTCACCTATTTACCGTAACAATAAAGTCTTATCATTTTCAGTTATCTTTTTTATATTCGCCTGGATTTTTTCTCTTCATTGTTTGTCTTTTTACATGTATATTATTCCGTTTAAATAGCGCATCAATAATCGATAGCATTAAATTAACAATCAATAAATGTTACCCAGTATTGCTTACTACTTTTTTATATATTGTTGTTTCAGAAATGATGTCAGAGGCAAAGATGATTCAGCTACTATCTTTAACTGCTGCACATTCTTTTGGTTCACTTTTTATATTCATTACACCTTTAATTGGCGCTACGGGGGGTTTTTTAACTGGTAGTAATACGGCTTCAAATACGATGTTTATTCGATTACAAACAGAAACTGCGATACAGATTGGAGCTTCTCCCACTTTACTCGCTTGTATCCAAAATGTTAGTTCATCATTAATGACAATGGTAAACCCTTCTAGAGTCGCGTTAAGCTGTTCTGTTTGTAATATAACTTCACTTGAGAACAACATTCAAATAAAAATGGCTATAGTTAGTATTGGTACGCTTTCCATTATTTTTATAGAAATCATTTTCCAATTACTATTTCTAAAATAAAATATTTAAGATAAAAAATGTCTAGCATAAACAGCTAGACACGTTTATTGAAATATGGAAGCTGTTCTACAAATTCCTTTGTATCGTCATCTCCATATTCGTGAATGAGTGCGTAAATTTTCTTTAACCGTAAATCTAATTCGTCATTTTCTCTGTCCAAATGATATTGCAAATAAGGTAATTGCGCACGCCATCCATTCGCAATTTCTAATAGTTGCATTTGTTGAAATATTTTTTCGAAAACATCCAATGCTTGTCGATCTACGTTGAGCTCGAAATTCCATTGACCCTCGTATGGATTTGTATAATATGTTTTTTGAGCAAGTGAAAAATATACACGCTGACGATCCATTTATAACACCCCTTTTTCCATAGTATGGTGGTAAACAGAATGTTTTATTCGCTGGAATGTCAAACTTCCTTCACAACTAAACTAGAGCATCTATTTTATAATAGGTATAATGAACAAGAACGGAGTGAATGCAATGAGTTTAGTCTCGCTCTTAACGGTAGCAATCATAATCGTTGTTTTAGTTACAATTGCTACCATTGTAAGTGTCAATCGTGCTTATGCCTTTAAGCATACGGTTGATGAAAAGCCTAATCAAAGTTTTCATCAACACGATGAATAATCAATTACGCCATGACGTAATTGCACCAGATTTATATAGCCCGATCAGAAAACTTCTGTAAAAATCTGTTGACAGTCGCAGGGCCTTAATTTGTTTCAGCTATCGTTTGAACCTAGCCAAGCAAATTATAAACACATTCTTAAGATCATCTTTTATAATTACAATAACGAATAGAAATTGGAGTGAAAACAATGGGTGTGCCATTACCAATAATAATTATGATTGCCATGATGATGCTAATGTTTGGAGTCTCCGTCATTGTCATTCTCAAGAAAAAAGGCGACTTTTTTACACAAACAATTGATGCTAAGCCTGAGCAATCAAATTCACATCACAAGGATGGTCAAGCATGAAATATCCCTTTATATGGCTCATTCAGTTTTACAGAAAATTTATCTCACCTATGACGCCACCAACGTGCCGCTTTTATCCAACATGCTCCTCATACGGACTAGAAGCTTTTCAAAAGCACGGTGCTATTAAAGGTCTAATATTAACCGTAATACGTATTTTAAAATGCCAGCCACTTCATCCTGGTGGCTTTGATCCTGTGCCTGAAAAATGGCCTTCGAAAAAGAATTAATTTTCGAAGGTCATTTTTTCTTGTACTTTTTTCCGATGTGCGTTATTATAGAAACTGTCAAAAAAATAAATCGTAATGATTACTATTTGAAAGAGGTATCTAACATATGAAAAAAGTATTTCTATTTTTCTTAATTACTGTGCTTGCATTATTCACAGCTGCCTGCGGTGATAAATCATCTACATCGAAACAGACGACGGACAATAAAGACAAGTTATCCGTATACACAACTGTCTATCCATTGAGCTATTTTACAGAGCGAATCGGTGGCGATTTTGTAGAAGTGTCTTCTATTTATCCTCCTGGTACAAACGAGCATACATTTGAGCCAACACAAAAAGATATGATGAAATTAGCAGATGCGAATATATTTTTTTACATCGGCTTAGGGCTTGAGGGCTTTGTTGAAAATGCTAAAAAAACTTTAGCCAAGGAAGACGTTACAATGGTTGCGACTGCAGCTCAAATTTCCGATGAAAAATTAGCGGTTAGCACTGGCCATTCGCATGACGAAGAAGATGAAGCTGATCATGACCATGAACATGATGCAACTGAAGAAGATCACCATGATGAGCATGAAGCACATGATGCAACTGAGGAAGATCATCATGATGAGCATGATGAGCATGAAGCTCATGATGCACATGATCATGGTAGTGTCGATCCGCACGTATGGCTCTCGCCTATTATTAGTCAAGATTTAGCACTATCTATTAAAAATACATTAGTTGAAAAAATGCCAGCACAAGAAGCGACATTTACAGCAAATTATGAAGCTCTAGTAAAAGAGCTACAAGATTTAGACAGTGAATACAAAGCGATGGCTGATGCAACTCAAGACAAGACATTTTTTGTGTCACATGCAGCATTTGGCTACATCGCTGGCCAATATGGTTTAACACAAGTCCCAATTGCAGGCTTAAACTCACAAAATGAACCTTCTCAAAAAGAACTAACAGCAATTGTCGATAAAGCGAATGACTTAAATATTCATTACATTTTATTCGAGCAAAATGTTTCTTCTAAATTAGCAGAAGTCATTCAAAAAGAAGTTGGTGCTCAATCACTTGTATTGCATAATTTAAGTGTGTTAACAAGCGATGATGTAAAAAATAATGAAACGTACTTTACATTGATGAAGAAAAATATGCAAACATTAGAGAAGGCACTTAATGAGCATAAGTAATACAAAAAAACTTAGTTGTTAATATGAAGAAGGAGGTGCCCCAAGCAAAGGGGACACCTCCTTTATTATGACGTATTTTTCTTGTGGCATTCTCTTTTCAGTTCTGTCAACGCTGATGAGCCTCTTTTGTCCAACTTTAGCATTCGTTTTTACATTCACAAAAATCGGACGAAGCGTAAAACTTCTCTGTAGAATGAATTTTTCATTTTGTTCATCGAAAACTATTTGAACAGACTTGCTGTTATTTTGATCCTGATTGAATAACAGAGGCGTTGGTTCTACTAATTGTTTTATATGAAGTGTATTTTCTTCTAGCATAGCGAGCCCTCTATTATAATTTAAATAATTAGTTAAAGGTTTCGTAAGAACTTCAACTTTAGTTATTTGCTGCCAATCAGCATATTTTTCACTTGTTGCCGCTGGAAAACTTGCATAATCCCATGTATGATCTTGTGCTAGTTGCTTATCAGAAACGAGAAAATAATTATAGCGTACCTCGCCCTTATGATCGGGCAATGGATCATCCCATGTAACATCAATATGGTACCACTCATTATCAAGCTTCACTAATACCCATGCATGCAATTGTTCTCCCACTTTACCTGGTACATATTGTACTTCAAAGTCTAGCATCTCTAACATCCGATATAGTACTAAAGCATAGGCCTGACATACACCCTTGTTTTCAGTTAGCAACGTGTATGGGGAATACTGACTTCCTTCACTATCCTTTGAATACTCAGAAGTTAAGACGATATAATCATGTGCAGCCTGTATTTTCTCCAGTTTGCTTAATCCATGCATAGATGCAACAATAGTTGTCAAATTTTGCTCGACAAATGCCTCCTCTTCCTGTGAGATATGATAGGTAAACTGAAATTGAATGACAATATTATTTGCATAGCCATCATATTTCCATTTGAAACTAGAAATATTGGCGTAAATATATGGATCTGTAATGGCATGTTTTATAAGCTCTGTTAGTTGGTCTTTTAAGTCAGATATATTACCAGTGTATCGAATATCAAATTCAGTAGACAATTGCATCACTTCATTCTGAATTTGCTGTTGTAATGTTTCTATTGAATTAGCCGTTGCTATATTTTGTTGTTCATAATTTGCGAATACTTGCACATGACTCATTTGTAAAACAAATAATATAATGACAACATTATATATATATTTTCTCATATGAGTCATTCTCCTTTACTAAATAGTTTATGCCGCCCATTACTTATTATGTTAATGAATCATTAATTTAATCTAAAAAAATGAGGATTTAAAAATTTAATGGGATTGTATGGTGAAAAACTACGTAGTTGTACAGTGACGAGGAAAATAAAGCAATGTCGGCAAAATGCGTGAATGTAATAGAAATTACAGGACTCTTCATAATTTCTTCTATATCAGCATAATACCCGAATTTTTATGTCTTAAAAAATCCACTGCGCTTTCTGGCGGATTGTTGAATGACTGGTACTTAGCATAGACACCTAATAGAACATAGGCTTCTCAAACCGGAAAAATCCACTTCGCTTTCCGCGGGCACGTTGTAAGATTCTAAATTGTTTGAGTGACTGGCACTATGGCATAGACACCTAATAGAATATAGGCTTCTCAAACCGGAAAAATCCACTTCACTTTCCGCGGGCACGTTGTAAGCCGCAACCGTCGCTTTCGCGTCGTCTGTTGCGTCTTACATTGCGTGTGTTCCCGCAGGAGTCTTAGTGGATTTTTACTTGAATATGTCATTTGCAATGCTATAAGATTCTAAATTGTGTGAGTGACTGGCACTGTGGCATAGACACCTAATAGAATATAGGTTTCTCAAAACGTAAAAATCCACTTCGCTTTCCGCGGGCACGTTGTAAGCCGCAACCGTCGCTTTCGCGTCGTCTGTTGCGTCTTACATTGCGTGTATTCCCGCAGGAGTCTTCGTGGATTTTTACTTGAATATGTCATTTGCAATGCTATAAGATTCTAAATTGTGTGAGTGACTGGCACTGTGGCATAGACACCTAATAGAATATAGG
>NZ_JBIVOH010000006.1:240740-252927 GCF_044754025.1 Lysinibacillus sp. NPDC093197
GGCTTCTCAAACCGTAAAAATCCACTGCGCTTTCCGCGGGCACGGTGTAAGCCGCAACCGTCGCTTTCGCGTCGTCTGTTGCGTCTTACATTGCGTGTATTCCCGCAGGAGTCTTCGTGGATTTTTACTTGGATATGACACTAGCTATGCTATAAGATTCGAAATTGTTTGAGTGACTGGCACTATTGGAGTCCGTGGATTTTCTGTTCTTACGGTGTTAATTAAATTTGAAATTGCCAGAATTGTTTGGGTGACTGGCACTTTAAATATAATGAAAGTTATTCAGTTGAAAGTAATTCTAATAATTTTCTTCTTAGCAGCTTATTTGCTCCATTACGTGGAAGTTCATCGATAATAATGAATTGTTTAGGGACTTTATATTTAGCTAGTTTCTTTTCACAATATTGCTGTAAAATTTCTATATCTATCTGTTCCTTTAAAACAACAAAAGCTATTGGAACCTGTCCCCATTTCTCATCATCGATGCCGCACACCCCCGCTTCCTGAATTGCAGGATGCGCCAATAGAACATTTTCTATCTCAGCTGGATAAATATTTTCACCACCAGAAATAATTAAATCTGCACGACGATCGACAACAAACAAATAGCCTTCCTCATCCATGTAGCCAATATCTCCAGTATGAAGCCACCCCTCCTCGGTGGAACTTCTTTCGGCAAAGCGTCCAATGTATCCAGGCGTTACATGTGGGCCTCTAATACAAATTTCACCCTCACCTTGCCCATTTGGTGCTGAAATTTTTATTTGATTAAAAAATAATGGCTTGCCTGCAGAACCGATTTTTTTCATAGCATCTTCACTTGCTAGTGTTGCTGTTTGCGATGAAGTTTCTGTCATACCATATGTTTGTGCTACGGCTAAATGTAGTGCATTCGCCCGTTTTAAATAATCTATTGGCACAGGACCACCACCTGCTAGCATCAATTTAAATCGCGGTGAAGCTACCGCATTGTTTAGCTCAAGTGTATTTAGTATGCGTTCTAATGTAACAGCGACCACTGACATATGTGTAACATCGCCATCCATTATGTTTTGTGCAATAGCATCCACATTAAAATGCTCGTATAGCTGTACCTTATTGCCGTATAACAATGAACGTACTAAAATGGAAAATCCACTTATATGGAATAATGGTACTGCACACAACCAAACATCATCGGCTTGTAAGCCTATGTTGAGAACAGAAGCTGTTGCACTTGCCTGGTGATTGCCAACCGTTTGACGAACCCCCTTTGGAAAGCCTGTCGTCCCAGACGTATACATAATGGATGTTGTTTGATTGAGTGACCATTCTTTTGCAATATCAACAGATTGTTCTGCACCATTTTCTATTGCAGTAAATATATGATAAGACGTATGGGGCGGTAATTTTGCTACATCTTCATCTGCAACTAGCACAACCTCTGCTTGTGAATCTTCTAGTTGATAAGCGATTTCGGCTTGAGAAAGCCTACGATTAAGCATTACCATTTCACATTGCAAATGCATACAAGCATACATCATCACTACAAGTGCAGGCGTACTCGGCCCCATAATAGCGACACGTTGCCCTTGCTTGATATTTATTGCTGATAATTGCCGAGCACGTTTTAAAGATAGCTCATTTAATTGTTGAAACGTCCATGTTTGTCCTTCATATGTGAGAGCGCTACGTAATGGCGTTACATACGCACGCTGCAAAATCCAGTTTGGGTACATTATTTGCTTCCTCCGATCATTTACAATGATAATGGTACCGCTTTTTCCATCATCGGTCTATTCGTCTGTCTCCCCTTTATAAAAATAGAAAAAGCTCGTATCTACATAGAGATACGAGCCTTCCACCATTCCGAATCAAGGGAATCTTGGGAATTGACCGAAGTCTGGTTGACGTTTTTCTTTAAATGCGTCACGGCCTTCTTTTGCTTCATCAGTAGTGTAGTAAAGAAGTGTAGCATCGCCTGCCATTTGTTGAAGACCAGCTAAGCCATCTGTATCAGCATTCATAGCTGCTTTTAGGAAGCGTAGAGCTGTAGGAGACATTTGTAGCATTTCTTCACACCATTGCACAGTTTCGTCTTCCAATTGTGCATAAGGAACAACTGTGTTTACTAAGCCCATATCAAGCGCTTGTTGTGCATCGTATTGACGGCAAAGGTACCAAATTTCACGAGCCTTTTTATGACCGATAATACGTGCAAGATAGCCTGAACCGTAACCAGCATCAAATGAACCAACTTTTGGACCAGTTTGTCCGAAACGAGCATTGTCTGCTGCGATTGTAAGGTCACATACAACATGTAATACGTGTCCTCCACCGATTGCATAGCCAGCAACCATTGCTACTACTGGTTTTGGAATAACACGGATTAAACGTTGTAAATCAAGTACGTTTAAGCGTGGAATTTCATCATCTCCTACATAGCCACCATGGCCACGTACCTTTTGGTCACCACCTGAGCAGAAAGCTTGCTCGCCTTCACCTGTTAAAATGATAACACCTACGTTTTTGTCATCGCGGGCACGAGAAAATGCATCAATCATTTCCATGACTGTTTTTGGTCTAAATGCATTGCGCACTTCAGGACGGTTAATCGTTACTTTAGCGATACCGTTATAAAACTCATACTTAATATCTTCGTAAGTATGTAATGTAGTCCATTGACGTGTCATTGAAATACCTCCTAATTAAAATTCGCCTCATAACTAAGATGAGGCGCTAACGTAAAAAACATTACGTTAAATACTCATTTACTATTGTAGCAAATTCAGCTGGATTTTCCACATGAATTGCATGTCCAACGTCATTTACTGTCATATGCTTTCCATTTTTTAATAACGCTTTCATTTCTAATGCAATATTACAAAATTTAACATCTAACGATCCGGTAATTAATAACACAGGTAATTCTAATTGTGTTAAATTGCCCCAATTTGATGGCTGCATGCCAGTTCCAATTCCCCGTAAACTGCCAGCCAAGCCCATCTCACTTTGAGCCAGTCGCTCTGATCGTACAGCTTGTCTTGCATTATTAGATAACCGTTTTTGCGACTCGAATAACGGTATATTTTCCCACGCATGAACGAAGGACCGCACACCATTATTCGTAATTTTCGTTGCTAACGCATCATCACGCTCACAACGCTCAATACGCTCTTTTGATGTTCGCAAACCAGGAGAAACACTTTCTAACAATAACTTCTCAACACGATGCGGGTAAGCTATCGTATAGGATAATGCTATACGTCCACCCATTGAATAGCCAAGCAATGTAAATGTCTCTAATTGTAATTGACTAAAAATCTCCTCTAAATCACGCAATTGTTCATCCATTGTAAAGCGGCTATCTTGTTCCGGCACAGCTGTTTGACCATGACCGATTAAATCAATTGCTACGATACGCATATGCGGAAGATCCTTCGCCAAATTTCGCCATGTAGCGGTACTTCCAGTAAAGCCATGCAGGGCAACAATTGTTTGCCCTGCTGCTTCATTCCAAATATCTACATGTGTCTCAAGACCACGAATTATTAGCTTTGCCATGCTTTTAACCCTGCATTAATACGATTCCAAAGAGCGCGATGTGCATAAACGTTTTCTTCACGATCTGTAAAAATTTCGATTAATCGTAATGGACCTTTTTTCACCATATTAAACTTAGGTACTAATTGTGCAATATCCTCGATGCAGATGTAGTCCATATCATACATGCGAGCAATTTCTTGAAATTCGAGCGCAGTCGGTGTACCAAATAGATTCTCATAATGAGCATCTACAGTGGATTGTGGTAAATAAGAGAAAATACCACCGCCATCGTTATTCATCACAATAATTGTTATATTACATGCTTGATAGCGTGAAGCAATTAGACCATTCACATCATGTAAAAAGGCTAAATCACCAATCAGCAAATACGTTTCACGGTTATTTCCTTGACTTAAACCTATCGCAGTTGATACAACACCATCAATACCATTAGCCCCACGGTTTGCAAAAACACGAATATCTTTTGATGTTGTCATTAAAAATGTATCGATATCACGAATTGGCATACTACTGCTGACGAATACATCACTGCCATTTGGAATTAATTCAAGTAAGCGACTTACCATTGCTCCCTCGTCAATTGCTCCTTCTGCATAGTGCTCAATATATTCAAGTGCGATGTCATTGGCATCTTGCCATTCCGCTAAGTATGCCGCTTCTAGCGCTGTTTCAGAAAGATCTAATTGGACAAGCCATTCGCCAATGCTCGCATGTAGGAAATGTGTTGATACCCCTGTAGAATCACGGAACATCGGGTCTTCATCAACAACAATATAAGCTTGTGGCTGTGTTTTTGTAATAAATTGCATAATAAACTTCGATACAGGCTGAGCTCCTAGGCGAAGAACTGTTTCAGGTTCAACAAGCGCTTTAAAGTCATCATTTTTCATAATTGCATCATATGTAGTAATCACATATGGTAGACAATCATTTGGTACGGAAGTACGCATATTTGATAGACTCTCAACAATAATTGGCCATTTTAATTGGCGCACAAACTCCCACATAACAGTTAAATCTGTTCCTAGCGGTAGCTCACCAACAATGACAAATCCTTTTTTCGTTTGTCGTAATATAGATGCAAGTTCTAGCTGAGTATCCTTTGATGGTGTTAACTGTCCAATATTACTTTGCTTAAACGTAACATCTGGAAGCTCATCACGAAAATCAATGAGCAACGGTTCACGGAACGGTACATTAATATGCACTGGACCAAAAGGTGCACTAGTTGCAATAGCTAATGCACGTGCGATATGACGCTCGATAAACGGTAATGTCGGTGCAGCACCATCCGCAAGCGGAAAATCAACACTCCACTTGACATGTGCCCCATATAAATTTGTCTGATTAATAGCCTGCGGTGCTCCTACCTCACGTAATTCATGTGGTCGATCGGCTGTTATGACAATTAAAGGTACTCGCGCATAACTTGCTTCTACAATAGCAGGATAATAGTTTGCAGCAGCAGTGCCTGATGTACATAACAACACGACTGGCTTAGCAGTAGACTTAGCAATCCCTAGCGCAAAAAATGCAGCCGCTCGTTCATCTACTTGTCGGTACATTGTCAGTTGCTTTGTTGAGGCAAAAGCATAGGCTAATGGTGTCGAACGTGATCCTGGGCTTACAACAACATGTTGGACACCTGCCTGCACTAGTGATGCAACCATTTTATAAACATAATCAGTCAATATTTTCCGTTCACTCATGTACTTGTCCTCCTAACGCTCGAAGCATCGGACGGAATTTCACTAATGTTTCCTCATATTCAGATTGTGGCTCTGAATCAGCTACAATACCGCCACCTGCATATAAATAAGCTTTATCTTTTATTAAAGCTGCTGAACGAATCGCAACAGCGAATTCCCCATTCCCCTCTGCATCTAACCAACCAATTGGTGCAGCATAAAGCCCGCGATTCATCGGCTCGTATTTACGTATAGCAGTCATTGCCTCTTTTCTTGGCACACCGCCTAAAGCTGGCGTTGGATGCAAATGCTTCGTTAACTGTAAAATGGTTGCCTCGTTATTAAGCTGACCTTCAACTGGTGTATATAAATGTTGAATATCTCTAATTTTTAATAAGCGTGGTCCATCTGGTATTTTCATCGCAACACAGTTTTTACGGAACGTATCCGCAATCATATCGACTACATATTGATGTTCGCCACCATTTTTCGGATCATTTAATAAGCTTTGTCCATATGCGTTATCTTCCTCAGCTGTTTTACCTCGTTGAATTGACCCTGCAACGCATGATGAGTAGGCAAGACCATTTTCCACTTTTACAAGTCGCTCTGGAGATGCTCCAAAAAATAATAAATCTTTCCACTCTAGCCCAAACAAATAACTTTCAGGCTGTTCGTGAATAATTTGAGCTAATACTTGAGGTGAAGTTACTTGTTCCTTAAATTGCAGTGCAAGTGATCGTGCTATTACGACTTTATCAGCTTGCTTTGCTTTAATCAGTGCTGTTACCTGGTCAATTGACGCTAAATATGGTTCCTTATAGGGCTCGAAATAATCATTTATTTCAGGCTTCGTATACATTTTCACTTCTTTTACTTGCGCAGCATGGATTAAATGATCTCGCTCTTTACGCAATGCTTCAAATTGTTCATCTGCCTGCGTCGCTTTTGCGATAAGGTTTATGCTTACATAGGCTTTGTCATCACGTAATACGAGCTGATACGTTGCCAAGGCAAAATAAGCCTCTGGAAAGTCTGTCCACTCACCATTCACACTATTTTGAGGATCAAATGTAAAACCACCAAACAAAATTGGTTGTAGTTCAGCCTGACCTTTTACGCAATTTTTCGTTAAGCTTTTCCATTCTGCCTCTACAGCATCAAAGCGGTCACTTTTTGCGTTATTTTGAATTGTATGGGCATGTCCTAGCCCAACTAATGTCATTGTTTTTTCTCTATTTTGCCAATAAAATCGTTCACCTTTATAACGCTCCTCGCCCGCTGCATAAAATGCAAGAGCCGATAAGCGACTTACTTCGATTGTTTCCATATAAAAATGAAGGTTTTGGCCCAAAGAGTCCACTTCTACTTCTGTGGCTTGGTACCACTTCTGTTGCATGAAAATTACCTCCGTTATTGCAATGTACATAATCAATTATGTTTTCGCGTCATAGTACGTGTTGCTATAAATCCCACGTATATAACATCATACGTCTGTCGCTTCGATTTCACACACAAAAACATCTGTGACATCCGTCTTTAGCATTACTTATTGCGCTAAAATAGCCGTCCTATTTGTTTGACGGCTTTAGTCTTTCTACTGCTACGATTAGCTTAATTTATATTCCCATCTCTCAAATGCATGTACTATTGTATCATTTTTTTAAACATAACTGTATGTAATAAGCTGTGAACCTATCCATTTTCTCTTTCTTCGTATAAAATAAGAAGAGTCTACAATAGTTGAAGGAGAGAAAGACCTTATGACCAAAGTCATTGAAGCTGATAGGGGTTTTAAAGTTTGGTGGCATTTAACGCGCCCACATACTTTAACCGCTTCATTCGTTCCAGTATTTTTAGGAACAGCGATTGCTCTTGCAATTGAAAAAGAAACAATTAATTTTGGACTATTTTTTGCTATGCTGATTGCTAGTATGCTAATTCAAGCAGCAACTAATATGTTCAACGAATATTATGATTACAAGCTAGGATTAGATAATGAACATTCTGTCGGCATTGGCGGCACGATTGTCCGTCACGGTGTGCAGCCGAAAACAATTATGATGATTGCTTTAAGCTTTTATGCACTAGCCATGCTTCTTGGCATTTATATTTGTGCCTCAACTTCTTGGTGGCTTGTTGCAGTTGGACTAGTTTGTATGCTGATTGGTTTTCTATATACGGGAGGACCATATCCTATCGCATATTCACCATTTGGAGAGCTTGTTTCAGGGGCAGTCATGGGTATGGGTATTGTCTTAATCGCCTTTTATATTCAAACACTTACTGTAACATTAGATGCGGTTTTACTTTCTATTCCGAGTATGATTTTAGTTGGTGGCATTATGCTATCTAATAATATTCGTGATATCGTTGGGGATACAGAAGGTGGACGTAAAACGCTTGCCATCTTAGTAGGCCGTGACCGTGCTATTTCTGTATTATCTGGCTTTTTCATCGTTTCGTACCTATGGGTCATTGCATTAGTAGCAATTGATGGTATTACTTTTTGGGCGCTTATTATTTTCCTAAGTATACCGAAGCCGCTACGTGCTATCCAAATTTTCCGCGATAAAAAAGAAGCCAAAGAAGTAATGCCAGCGATGAAATATACAGCGCAAACAAATACATTCTTCGGTTTCCTATTAGGAATCGGATTGTTAGTGAATTATTTCTTTTATTAATATGCACAAATAGTGACGACTGCAGTTGATTTCCGCTGCGTGCGGTCGCTTTCCGCAGGCACACACGTAAGCCGCAACCCTCGCTACGCGCGGTTTGTTGCGTCTTACGTTCTGTGCGTTCCCGCAGGAGTCGCCGCCCTCCGCTCCAATCAACTAAATAAAGTGAGTATGCGGAACATGGAAAATGTAGAAGATGCTACGCTTGAAGAGTATATTCACTTTGTTAGCAAAATGCCATTTCCAAATAATAAAAATGACAAAAGGCATCAAGAGCGAAATTCTTGTTCCTTTTGTCAAAACTCTAAAGCGGCTACCTTATTTGGTTGCTGCTTTTTTTATATATTGTCTAAAGTTATTGTGCGCGATCCCACGAACTTCTTCATCTGTAAAATGCTCTCGTAAACGCTCTAATAAATTTTGCGCCTCACCTGCGTGAGCGAGCCCTTTAACGGTAACATCTATTCCGTCAAAATCAGAACCTACTCCGAGATGCTCAACCCCAACGATACTTGCCAGATGCTTCACATGCGCAATTAAATCATCCATTGTTGCATTGTCCCCAATAAAATGCGGGAAGTAGACTAAATGAATATGACCCCCATGCTCTATAAGTGCCTTTGCTTGTTGATCTGTTAAATTACGTGGATGGTCGCAAATCGCACGTGCATTGCTATGGCTTGCAACAAGATGCTTTGCCAATGGCAGCAAATCCCAGAATCCTTGCTCGTTTAAATGGGATACATCGATAATTATATCCCGCTCATTTAGCATATTGATAACCTCTCTGCCGAAAGGTTTTAACCCAAGACTAGCATCCTGCTCAGCGCCATAGGCTACACCATTCTCTTCATTCCATGTGAGACCTACCAACATTACACCAGCATCCAAAATTGCCGACAGCTTTGTAATATCCTCACCAATTGCACTACAGCCTTCTAAACTTAAAATAGCACCAATTTCATGAGGCGCTAAAGTATTTAATTGTGACCATTCCGTAATATGCACCATGCCTTCAGTTTGTAACACTTGTGTATGGAATGCTTCAATTTGACGCATTACCTCTAAAAATTGCATATTTTGTGGTGTCTTAGGGTCGATAAAAATAGCGAATACCTGCGCCTTTACTTGCCCTAATTGTAATCTTTCTTTACTTGCGTGTAATCGCACATCATCCGCAAATTTTGGCGCTTCTAGCGTCGTTAACTTTAATAATACATCACAATGTAAATCAATTATTTCCATGTTATCACCCCATACAGCTATTATACTGGTCAAGGGAATAATTAGGAAGAAATCCTCGTATTTTTTACATTTTATCTGATGGCGTATCTGACGAGCCAAATTCCTCAAGCTCTTCGAAATCATCTGATTTTGGTAATGCTGATAGTACCTCTTCTTCTACTGGTCGTATTTGATCTTCTCGTTGCTCCGCATGCTCTACACATGTCAATGCATGTGGCATCGCTTCTAAGCGACCTAGCGGAATTTCTTCACCACATTCTGCGCACTTGCCATATGTTCCATCTTCAATAGCTTGCAGGGCATTTTTGATCTCCTCAGCATGATCACTGCGGTGCTCATCAATTGCCATCTCTGTAAGCTGGTCTGTTAAATCACTCGCATTATCAGCTGGATGATTATCATAATTGGAGAGCTCTGTTGCCTGTGGACGCTCTGATTCCTCAAGCTGCTGCTCAATTTCCTGTAATTCCTGCTCTAATTGTTTTTTAAACTTTTCTATCATTTGTTGTTTCATGAAAATCTCCTCCTCATACATTCATTTTTTCCTAAATACTTATTTCTAAAACATCAGTATGAGAAGGAATCCTTTAGTTTTGTGTATATTCTCTAATTACATCATGTAGAAATTGAGTGGCACCAACAGATACATGCTTATCGTAATAAGCTGTAAAACGGTCATCTGCTATATACATTTGTGCTAAACCAGCATGTGCTTCCTTTGTATATTGCGGCCACGAAAAGCTCAGCCAGCGCTTATGAAGCTCTGCAACTTCCATTGAGACATCATTTCGCACATCTCCTATTGCCATCGCCTCTTTTAATCGTTCAAATAATTGCTGTTCTAATTGTTGCATTGCATTATACTGCTCCTCTGTTAAATTTCTAAACTTTGCATTCGATGCATCAACCGTTTCTTGACCATAGTTTGCACGTATTTCTTTACCATATTGCTTTTCATTTTCCTCAATTAGCTGCTCTTTAAAGCCATTAAATTTCTCTTCGTTCGTCATTGGATGTTCCTCCTCAATAGATTGAATTGTTTGTTCTACAGTTTTTAATAATTGATCTAGCTGCTTTTTTCGTTGTAGTAAAGCATCTCGATGTGTTTTTAATGCAGCAGTATGTTGAAAATCAGGTGCATGAATAATGTTGTGAATCGTCACTAGCTTCATATCTAGTGCTCTATAAAATAAAATTTGCTGAAGTATATCGACTTCATGTTGACCATAAAAGCGATAACCCGCCTCGTTTGTTCTTGCTGGTTTTAGCAAATCGATTTCATCATAGTAGCGTAACGTTCTCGTACTGACCCCAGACAATTTGGCAAGTTGTTGAATTGTATATTCCATTGCTCTCACCTCCATATTCATACTGTAAACCTTTACGCAGCGTTAAGGTCAAGGGCTATTTACATTATTCTCTCCTAAAGGAAAAATAAAAAGAGCAGTGTCTACTTTACTACCAGACATAGCTCTTAAAAGTCGCTTATACTATTTGGTACAGAAATATCCTAGAGATGCTCACTCATTACTAATTTGCATACTTACCATGCCACACAATATTTCGGTAGTTTTCTACGTCCGTGTCTCCCTCCGTATTCACAAATAGTATGTTTGATTGTTTATTTAACTGCAAAGCTGCCTTTAAATCTTTGTAATCCTTATTTGTCATTAATTCATAAAAACATCCGAACGGGGCTGCACCTGATTCGCCTGCAACTATGCGATGGTCCGAACCAATTGGATTTGCTAACACACGCATGCCCGTTGCCGCTACATTTTCATCACAGCAAATACTAACTTTCGTATACGTTTTTAAAATATCCCAAGCCATAGGATTCGGCTCTCCACACGCTAGCCCAGCCATAATTGTTTGCATTTCTCCACCGACAGTAACAAAATGCTCCGTTCCCTGTTTAAAACTTTCGTAGAAGCAATTTGCTGCTTCAGGCTCTACTAAAACAACTGTTACTTGCTGACCATAAAAATGTTGTAGAAAAGCAACGACTGCTCCCGCAAAGGAACCTACCCCTGCCTGTAAAAATACATGGGTTGGTGCTTCTTCTAATTGATCGACAGCTTCTTTCGCTAAAGTTGTATATCCTTGCATAATCCATAAAGGGATTTCTTCATAGCCTTCCCACATCGTATCCTGTATGATAACCCAACCATTTTGCTCCGCAAGCTGTGACGTATAGCGGACGGTATCATCATAATTCATTGTCGTGATTTCCGCATAGGCCCCTTCATTCTTAATATTTTGCAATCGCTCTTCGGCGCTGCCAGCCGGCATATATATCCGCGCCTTGCAGCCTAGTTCTCTTGCAGCCCAAGCAACCCCTCGCCCATGGTTGCCATCTGTCGTTGAAATAAATGTTAAATCGCCTAGTTGTTCTTTTACTTCAGGCGACTTGAGTTGTTCAAATGACAGCTCATCAATATTTTTTCCAAGTAACTGAGCAACATACTGTCCAATTGCATAAATGCCCCCTAAAACCTTAAATGCATTTAAGCCAAATCGAAATGACTCATCTTTCACGAAAATTTTATTGACCTCTAAATGGGATGCTAACAAATCTAAACTACGTAAAGGTGTTTTTTCAAACCCTTCATATGTGTGTTGAAATCGTTCCACACGTTGAACCTGTTCATGTGTAAAACTTTGGAGTGCAGTTGTTGCTTGCTCTATATTGTGCTGTAAATGATATTGCCGATTGTACACCCATCTCAATTTATGGCTCATCCTAATCCCCCTCTATTTATCGTTCATTACTATATTAACTGAAAATTCAATCAAAAAGAATAATAGTATGCGCAACAGTAGATGATATTATGTATAAATCGTAAGTACTGAAATCTCACTTATATTTAGCTCCCAAACTTTCACTCTAGCAAAAAAAACGCAGCAAATGTGATGTTCACATTTACTGCGTTTTAGTATGACCCCTACGGGATTCGAACCCGTGTTACCGCCGTGAAAGGGCGGTGTCTTAACCGCTTGACCAAGGGGCCAATGGCGGAGAAGGAG
>NZ_JBIVOH010000007.1:0-58564 GCF_044754025.1 Lysinibacillus sp. NPDC093197
ATGTCCAAAATTTTGTTTCGTTCACTAACGAAGTTAGCTAGTAAAAACTATATTGATTACGTTTTGCTTGTTCAGTTTTCAAGGTTCATTTTGTTTCGTTTTGTGTGTCACCTCTTGGCGACTCATTAATAATATCAAGTTTCATAATCTATGTCAACACTTTCTCTAAAAAAAATAAAATAGTTTTTAATAACATTAATTCACTCTTATATTACAGCAAGTTAATAAGGCAATCAGAACCTTAATGACTGCCTTATTAATACTTTGTCGACGCTATTCATTTGTAATTATTCGTGAAATATAAAAAGTACGGTTTTTACCTAAATCAAAAATCTCACCAGTAATACTTAATTTAACTATTGGGCGAGTTGGAGCATATTTGTTAACGAACATTACTTCCCCGCGCTCTAAATTTGAAAGCTCAATAATTGTACCAATAGGTAGGTCTGCCACTAAATCAATCAGTGCTCTTACTACTTTAATATCAAACTTTCCAAACTCCGACTCATTAATCATTTCTATAACTTTAAACGACGATTGTTTAGATCGATAGATACGCTCACATGTCATAGCATGAAAAACATCCGCAACAGCAATGATTTGTGCAAAGATAGATATATTAGCGATTTTCTCACCTTTAGGATAGCCGCTTCCGTTTAAGCGCTCATGATGCTGGAAAATAGCTTCTTTTATTGTATCTTTTAAGATTGTTAAATCCTTTATCATGTTGTAGCTATATATAGGATGTTTATAAATCTCTGCAAATTCTTGTTCGGTTAAAGTCGTTTTTTTATCTCGAATACGCGGATGAATTTTAGCCATTCCGCAATCTGCTAATAAACCACCAATTGCAATTTGAATCGTTAACCCTTTATCATAACCTAATTTTTGAGCAATAACAGAAGAAATCAAAGCTGTAGCTACACAATGATGATATAAATAATCTTTAGGGCTAGAATACTCGTTTAAATTAAAAATTACAGTACGATCTTCTAATACCATATCCAGTAAAGGCAAAATAATTGTACGAGCTTTTGTAATATCTACCTTTGCACCAGCCTCCCAATTTTTGAACTCCCTTTTAAATTGTTCCACAGAATTGTCGTATACTCTTTTAAAGGTTGGGATAGCTTCCGGTTGTATAGCTAAATCTATTTCTTTTTCGGTTTCTACTAAAACATCCTTCACATTATCTTTATATACAGGCGCTCTTGAAATATTGAATGCACTAAAAACTTGTAAATGTTCATGGGATACTACTGTATCTTTAAAGATAATAGGATATTGTGTATTAGCAAAAATATCTTCAGAAATAACTTTTCCTAAACGTAATTCTGAAATTGGGATATGTACCGTTTCCACGAAATTAAACACCTCTTTACTATTTCACTTACTTAAACTAAGGTCTATTAATATATTATCACGAATTTCAAAATTATTACTTATTTTTCATGATATATAATAAAAACCGATGAGCAGCAACAAGGGCTGTCTTCATCGGCCTTTTTTTTATTCTTCTATTTGTTCATCTTCATCTTCGTCGGACACATCTTCATCTTCTTTTTCTACTTTTGCTACAGTAGCAACCAGTTCGTCATCTCCTAAACGAATTAAACGAACACCTTGAGTACTACGACCGATTAATGAAATATCATTTATATCCATACGTATAAGCATTCCGTTGATTGTAATAAGCATTAAATCTTCAGAACCATCCACAGTTTTAACAGCTACCATAGGACCGTTTTTGTCGGTAATTTGAATTGTTTTTAAACCAACGCCACCGCGACTCTGTAAACGATACTCCTCTTCGGTTGTACGTTTACCATAGCCTTTTGCGGTAACAACTAAAATTTCTTGTCCTGGTTCAACAATTTCCATTCCAACTACTTCATCGCCGTCACGTAGTTTAATACCACGGACACCGCCTGCTGTACGACCCATTGATCGAATATCATCTTCTTGGAAACGAACAAGCATCCCATCACGTGTACCTATAATAACTTGTTTTATACCATCCGTTAAACGAACAGCAATTAAATCATCATCTTCTCGTAAACTAATAGCAATTAAGCCATTTGTACGGATATTAGCAAATTGCGATACTGGTGTACGCTTCGTAATACCTGTTTTCGTCGTAAAGATAAAATAAGCATCCTTATCAAATGAATCAACGCGAATCATTGCAGTAACTTTTTCACCTTTATCGATGTTGAGTAAGTTAACGATAGGTAAACCTTTAGCTGTACGGCCATACTCAGGAATTTCGTAACCTTTTGCACGGAATACTTTCCCCTTAGTTGTGAAGAATAAAATCGTATCATGCGTAGAAGTATTCATAAGATGTTCTACGAAGTCATCATCGTTTGTACCCATTCCTTGTACACCACGGCCACCACGCTTTTGACTGCGGTATGTATTGGCAGCTAAGCGCTTAATATAACCATTATGCGTTAAAGTAACAACAGAATTTTCTACAGGAATTAAATCTTCATCTTCAATCATTTCCATACCGCCAGATGTAATTTCTGTACGACGGGCATCATTGAAGCGCTCTTTAAGTTCTAATATTTCAGTACGAATAATCTCAACAATTTTAGCTTCGTCAGCTAAGATTGCTTTTAATTCAGCAATTAGCACTTGCAACTCTTGATATTCTGCTTCAATTTTTTCTCGTTCTAATCCACTCAAACGGACTAAGCGCATATCTAAAATGGCTTGCGCCTGACGTTCAGATAAATTAAATCGCTCCATTAATTGTGGTTTTGCTTCTTCACCACTACGAGAACCACGAATAATCGCAATAATTTCGTCGATATGGTCAAGTGCAATACGTAAGCCCTCTAAAATGTGTGCACGATCTTCCGCTTTCTTTAAGTCAAATTCAGTACGGCGTCGAATAATGACTTTTTGATGCTCTAAATAATGATACAGCATCTCTTTTATGCCCATTACTTTTGGTTGACCATTTACTAACGACAGCATATTAACACCAAAGCTTGATTGCATCGCTGTTTGTTTATATAAATTATTTAAGACTACATTAGCATTTGCATCTTTTCGTACTTCAATAACTACTCGCATACCACGGCGGTCAGATTCATCACGTAAATTTGTAATGCCATCGATTTTTTTATCGCGTACTAGCTCAGCTATCTTTTCGATTAGTTTTGCTTTATTTACTTGGTAAGGTAATTCATGAATAAGAATTGTTTCCTTACCATTAGATTTTTGTTCAATTTCTACTTTAGCTCGAATAATAATTGAGCCACGGCCGCTTTCGTAAGCACGGCGAATACCACTACGTCCTAAAATTATCCCACCTGTTGGGAAATCCGGACCTGGAATGATTTCCATCAATTCTTCGGTTGTAATAGCAGGATTTTCAGATAGTGCTAACACTCCATCAATCGTTTCCCCAAGATTATGTGGAGGAATGTTTGTTGCCATACCAACGGCAATCCCCGCTGCACCATTAACTAATAAGTTTGGATAGCGACTTGGTAAAACAATTGGTTCTTTTTCAGAGCCGTCATAGTTATCTGTGTAGTCAATTGTGTTTTTATTTATGTCACGAAGCATTTCCATTGCAATACGAGACATACGTGATTCTGTATAACGCATCGCCGCAGCTCCGTCACCATCGACAGAACCAAAGTTCCCGTGACCATCAACTAGCATGTAACGATAACTAAAATCTTGCGCCATACGTACCATTGCATCATAAATAGAGGAGTCACCATGTGGATGGTATTTACCCATTACATCCCCAACGATACGTGCTGATTTTTTATACGCTTTATCTGCTGTATTACCTAGCTCTTGCATGCCGTATAAAATACGACGATGAACTGGTTTTAATCCGTCGCGCACATCTGGTAATGCACGCGAAACGATTACACTCATTGCATAATCGAGGAAGGATGTTTCTATTTCTTCTGTTATATTAACTCCTTTTACACCGGAGCGTTCTTGTTCTGACAAAGTGTAGACCTCCCCTCAAGAAAAATTAAATATCTAAATTAGCGTATACTGCATTTTCTTCAATGAATTGACGACGAGGTTCTACTTCATCGCCCATTAAGCGTTCGAAAGCTTCATTTGCTTTAATCGCATCATCTAATTCTACTTGTAACAATGTACGGTGCTCTGGATCCATCGTTGTATCCCATAACTGCTCTGCATTCATTTCCCCAAGACCTTTATAACGTTGAACAACAGGCTTTGGCATACTTGATAATCTTCCTAAAATCTCTTGTAGCGCAATATCATCATAGCAATATTCAACATGCTTACCTTGCTTCACTTGATAAAGTGGTGGCTGTGCAATATAAATATAGCCAGCATCTACTAGCGGTCTTAAGAAACGGAAGAAGAATGTTAAAAGTAACGTACGGATATGCGCTCCATCTACGTCGGCATCCGTCATAATAATAATTTTATGATAACGGGCTTTTTCTAAATTAAATTCCTCACCAATACCAGTACCGAATGCTGTAATCATTGCTCGAATTTCTGCATTCGATAAAATTTTATCTAATCGTGCCTTTTCAACATTCAAAATTTTACCACGCAAAGGCAAAATGGCTTGGAAATGACGGTCACGTCCAGATTTTGCTGAACCACCGGCAGAGTCACCCTCTACAATGTAAATTTCACATTCTGCAGGATTTGTAGAAGAACAGTCCGCAAGTTTACCAGGCAAACTTGATACTTCAAGCGCTGATTTACGGCGTGTAAATTCACGAGCCTTTTTCGCTGCTACACGTGCACGAGCAGCCATTAAGCCTTTATCAATTATTTTACGTGCTACAGTTGGATTTTCTAACATAAAACGTTCAAATCCATCTGAGAATAATGCATTCGTTATTTGGCTTACTTCTGAGTTACCGAGCTTTGTTTTCGTTTGTCCTTCAAATTGCGGATCAGGATGCTTAATAGATACGATAGCTGTTAATCCTTCTCGAACGTCTTCACCTGTAAGGTTGGCATCAGCTTCTTTTAATAAACCATTTTTACGTGCGTAATCATTGATAACACGAGTAAGAGCTGTTTTAAAGCCAGACTCATGTGTACCACCCTCGTACGTATTAATATTATTAGCGAATGAGAATATATTCGAAGAAAAGCCTGCATTATATTGCATTGCAATTTCAATTGAAATACCATCCTTTTCACCAAGAACATCGATTGGTTCATGGATAGGCTCTTTAGATTTATTTAAGTGCTCTACATAAGAACGAATACCACCCTCATAATGATATGTAGTAGAACGAATCTCATCTTCACGCTCATCTGCAATTGTAATTCGAATACCGCGATTCAAATATGCTAGTTCGCGAATACGATGTGCTAAAATATCGAATTCATAAACGGTTGTTTCTTTGAAAATTTCTGGGTCTGCTTTGAAACGAGTAGTTGTTCCGTTATGATCTGTTTCGCCAATAACAGTTAATTCTTGTTTAGTTTTGCCACGTTCGAATTTTATTTCATGAATATGTCCCTCACGGTGAACTTGGACGATTGTCTCGATTGATAAAGCATTTACAACCGACGCCCCTACACCATGAAGACCACCAGATACTTTGTAACCCCCACCGCCGAATTTACCTCCGGCATGGAGCACTGTCATAATTACTTCGACAGCTGGTTTACCCATTTTTTCTTGAATACTAACAGGAATTCCTCGTCCATTATCTTCTACACGAATCCAGTTATCTTTTTCAATCGTAACTGAGATATCAGTACAAAATCCTGCAAGTGCTTCATCAATACTATTATCAACGATTTCCCACACCAAATGGTGAAGTCCTTTAGAGCTTGTTGAACCGATATACATCCCAGGTCTTTTACGAACCGCTTCTAAACCTTCTAATACCTGTATCTGATCGGCTTCATACGCTTGATCTTGTAAACCTTCGTTTTCTATAGCCACGGCTTCCATCTACTCCTTCATAACATCATTGTGTGTAAATGAATGAACAGTCAACCGAGCTGACTATTACCATTCTTTTATAATCTAAAAAACTCCCTGGCTAACTTTCTTCAATCGCACCTTGTTTCACGTGGAACAGCTGTGCATGTTCCATCGTCTCATGATGAATTCCGTCAACACTTGTAGTCGTTACAAAGGTTTGGACTTCACCCTGAATGGTATTTAATAAATGCGATTGGCGATAATCGTCGAGTTCCGACAATACATCGTCTAAAAGTAGAATGGGTGTTTCATTTGTTTCTTGTTTAATTAACTCAATTTCGGCAAGCTTTAATGATAAAGCAGTTGTACGTTGCTGCCCTTGGGAACCATATGTTTGCACATCATAGTTGTTCACCAAAAATTGCAAATCATCTCGATGTGGACCAACCATAGTGACGCCACGATCAAATTCACGATCCTTAACCTCTATTAGCTTTTTAAGCAAGAGATCTTCAATTTCACCAGTCGTCTGTCCTTTATCAATACCTGCTACGGTGCGGTATTTAATAACTAAAGTTTCCTTACCTTGTGAAATTCCTGCATGAATTGGTTCTGCCCACTCCTGTAACAAATCCATAAATTGAAATCTTTTTCGAATAATTTGGGTAGCTGCGTGAATATACTGCTCATTATAAACATCATACATCACGTCGTTAGTCATTACCTTGCCCTGATTCATCTTCAAATAGTGATTACGTTGTTTTAAAATCTTTTGAAAGGTTAATAAATCATGTAAGTAGACTGGCGAAATTTGGCCAATCTCCATATCGATAAAACGTCGACGTATTTGTGGACTTCCCTTTACAACATTCAAATCTTCTGGCGCAAACATCACTACGTTCATTTGACCAATATAATGGCTTAGGCGACTTTGTTCAATATGATTAATCTTACCTTTTTTGCCCTTTTTCGTAATACTAAGCTCTATCGGTAAAATACCATGCCTTTTTTGAACGGCCCCTTCTATTTTACCATAGTCTGAATCCCAACGTATCAATTCTTTATCGTTCGTCGTACGATGCGATTTAGCCATCGCTAAAACGTAGATAGATTCCATGACATTTGTTTTACCTTGGGCATTTTCACCAATAAATACATTTATTTTCGGCGAAAAATTTAACGCCAATGCGTCATAATTACGGTAATTTGTAAGTTTTAACTGCTCTATATGCATAATTTATTGTCCAATAGGCCCAACAATTCGGAATCGGCCAGATCCAGGGATATTTACAACATCTCCGTTACGTAATTTGCGACCACGGCGATCGTCTACCTCGCCATTTACGTAAACATCATTTTCGTGTAAAAACCATTTGGCCATTCCACCTGAGCTAATAGCATCGGTCATTTTTAAAAGTTGCCCTAATGTGACAAACTCTACGTCGATTTCAATGTCTTTCATAGCTGTGTTACCCTCCAAATACAGAATGTCTATCTCTCTATCATACCTAAAAATACATCATAAGTAAAAAAAGATAGCCGCAACTAGCGACTATCCCAAAGTTTATCCAAATAAAGTAAACGTAACACAAATATCTTTTCTCAGCATTGCTCAACTAATAAAAATTAGAGGATCAATATGTTCGTACTGGTAAAATTAATTGTAGAATTGCATCATCATGGACAGAACGTAAAATAAACGGTCTCATTGCGCCTGTAAATTGAATCACTACATCTTGGCCATCAATTGCTTTCAATGCTTCCATCATGTATTTCGCGCTAAAGGAAATTTTTAAGTTTTCCCCTTCTAATGCTTCAACAAGTATTTCTTCTTGTACTTTACCAATCTCCGGAGAATTCGATGAAACTTCAACCGCTTGACTGTCTAAAATTTCAAATCGCACGACATTATTACGATCACCTCGCGCCACAAGTGATGCACGATCGATTGCTTGTAACAATGCTTTACCGTTAATCGTTACATTTGTTTGATATTCTTCTGGAATTAAACGTGATGTATCTGGATAGTTACCTTCAAGCAAGCGAGAGAAGAATAATACATCTCCTGTTTTAAATAAAACTTGCTGACTTGTAATAACAATTTGGACAAGGTTTGTAGAGTCTTCTAACACTTTGTTTAACTCATTTAAACTTTTACCAGGAATGACAACGCTATGTTCAACTTCTGGTAAGTCTTCTAATTGTACTTTACGTCTTGCTAAACGATGGCTATCTGTTGCAACACAGATTAATGCTTCATTTTTTATCTGCCAGTTTACACCTGTCAACACCGGTCTGCTTTCTGAAGTAGCAACAGCAAATACTGTTTCACGGATAATTGATTTTAGTAGGTCTGCAGGTATAGTAAATTTTTGATCTTCGGTTAATTCGGGTAATAAAGGATATTCAGCTGCATCTGAGCCAATTAAATGGAATTCAGATTTACCTGAGCGAATATGCGTTTGGAAACCTGTTGTAACTTGAAGTTCTACCTCATTTGTTGGTAATTTACGTACGATTTCATTGAACATACGTGCTTGTACAACAATTGAACCTGTTTCTGTAATGTGAATAATTTGTTGTCCATCTTCTTCTACTGGGATAAATGTTTGAATTGTAATATCAGCATCACTACCAGTTAAACTAATTCCTTCGTTTGTCACATCAATTTTAATTCCCGTTAATATTGGAATAGTTGTTTTTGAACTTACTGCTTTCATGACATCATTTAAACCTTCTAGTAAACGGTCACGTAAAATATCAAATTTCATTTCTTTTCCCTCACATATTTATATTATTTATTTATTTAAATATAAAAGATATAGTAATAGGCCCTGTGGATTTGTGGATAAGTGCTTCTATGTGAATAAAATCAGTCTATCCACATGTAGATAGACTGTGCATAAGTTTGTGTTTAAATATTTGAGTTGTCCACAAGATTATTTCCCTAGCATGCTACGAATTTGTTTAATATCTTGTTGCAACTGGGTGTCATTTTTCAACAACGAAGATATTTTTTCATGAGCATGAATAACTGTAGTATGATCACGACCACCAAATTCTTCGCCAATTTTCGGCAATGAGAAATCTGTTAATTCGCGCGATAAAAACATCGCAATTTGTCGAGGAAAGGCGATTAGTTTTGTTCGTTTTTTAGCTGTAAAGTCTTCTAAACGAATATTAAAGTGCTCTCCTACGGCATTTTGAATGTCTAAAATAGTTACAGTTCTTGGCTTCGTATTAGGAATAATATCTTTTAACGCTTCAGCGGCTAATGTAGCATTAATATCTTTGTTAACTAGCGATGAGTAAGCTACGACACGAATAAGCGCACCTTCAAGCTCCCGGATATTGGAGTCAATCTGGTTCGCGATATAGAGCATTACCTCGTTTGGTACATCCAAACCGTCCGCTTTAGCTTTTTTTCGTAGAATCGCAATACGTGTTTCTAAATCTGGTGGTGCTATATCAGTAATAAGCCCCCATTCAAATCGAGAACGTAAGCGATCCTCTAAAGTAGGGATTTCCTTTGGTGGACGGTCACTAGAAATGACAATTTGTTTTGATTCTTCGTGTAATGTGTTAAAAGTATGGAAAAATTCTTCTTGAGTAGATTCTTTTCCAGCAAGGAATTGAATATCATCAATTAGCAGAACATCTACATTACGATATTTATTGCGAAAATCGAGTGCTTTATTATCACGAATAGAGTTAATAAATTCATTCGTAAATTTTTCTGATGATAAGTACACGACTTTTGCATTTGGATTATGTTCTAACACATAATGGCCAATAGCGTGCATTAAATGCGTTTTGCCAAGCCCTACTCCCCCATATATAAAGAAAGGGTTATAAGCCTTTGCAGGGGCTTCAGCGACAGCTAATGATGCAGCATGAGCAAAGCGGTTTCCAGAGCCAATAACGAACGTATCAAATGTATATTTCGGGTTTAACATTCCTGGTGAAATATCATGATGGTCGTTATTTTTAGCTTGGATAATCGGCGCTGGTAAGTCAAAATCGTCCGAATCCTGGTTTTTTTGAACAACAAATTTAATAAGCAAGTCTTCGCCTGTTAGCTCCGTTAATATACCTGTAATCAAATGAATATAATGATTTTCAAGCCAGTCTCGAGCAAACGAATTTGGCGCGGCAATTGTCACTGTCGAACCACTTCCATTGTAAGAAAGTAATTTTGTAGACTTTAGCCACGTTTCAAAGCTTGGTTTAGAAATTTTTTGTTCAACTTGAGCCAGGACATTATTCCATAATTCTTCTAAATGTTCCAAGCTGCTATTCTCCTTTACAGTTCAATACATATACAGCAATAAAAAAAATATAGTGCATTTATGTGATAAGTAAATACGTTCATTTTACGACTAATCCACAAAATCACAAGCTGTGGATAATACTTAACCAAAGGCTGTGATAAAAATTATCCACAGCATATCAACAGTTGTGGATAAAAGAATAGTTCGTTTTAGTTTTCAACAAAGTGAAGCACAGTAATCGTATCAGAAAAACAAAGCCATTTCAATAGTTTATGAAACTTATCCACACAACCTTGAATTACTCACTATTGAGTTGTCCACAAGCACTGCTTATGTGAAAAAGCTGTAGATAACCGTTGTGGATAAAAAATAAGGCAAAAAATACTATACACAGGTCTGTGTAAAAAAAACAAGTATTCTGTGGATAATTTAAAAGAGGGAAATTAAAAACATAGATTAGACGGATTAAAAGAATTTTTTAAAATTCATTGACAAAATAGCTGTTTACTTTATATAATATGCAGGTCTGTATGTTGAAAAATTCAACTTTCATTCAGGAGGTGTCTATATACAATGAAACGTACTTACCAACCAAAGAAACGTAAGCACAGCAAAGTTCACGGTTTCCGCGCACGTATGAGCACGAAAAACGGTCGCAAAGTTCTTGCTGCTCGTCGTCGTAAAGGAAGAAAAGTTTTATCAGCATAAAATAAGTCCACTGAGCCACATCAGTGGTCTTTTTTTTCTTTATTTTTTGAAGCCGATAAGGATCAAAAGTATAATTTAGTAGCAGGTGAAAGTAATGAAAAAACGCCAACGAGTGAAAAAGAATGAGGATTTTCAAAAGGTGTTTAAAAAGGGTAAATCTTTCGCGAATCGACAGTTTGTCGTTTATTTTTTCCCAAAAGAGGGACAAACAGAATTTCGTGTAGGTTTATCAGTTAGTAAAAAACTTGGTAATGCGGTAACACGCAACCAAATTAAACGTTATATTCGACAAAGTATTCATGAATTAAAAGATGAACTAAAGCCGAATATGGACTATGTTATTATCGCCAGACATCCGGCGGCCACTATGGATTTTCATGAAGTGAAACAAAGTTTGCAGCATGTACTACGAATTGCTAGAGTATTGAAGAAATCGTAATACATACGGCAACCAAAGTGGCGATAAAGTACACTTATAAAAGATTCCACGATAACTTTTGTAAATTTAGTAAACACTTTACTGCATGAGCCTATAATAATTGGCATATTTAGTAGAGTGAAAGCTAATTTGCATGATAAAATAACTGATAACTTTATTCAGAGTCAAAATGATTAAATTGAATAAAGACAACGCATATAGATTTAAGAAAAGTGAATAGTAATTGTAGGGGGAAGACGGTTGAAGAAACAACTTTGGGTGATTTTGTCGCTAGTATCAGTAGCATTACTACTATCTGGATGTACAGAATTTAATGAACCAATATCCAAAGAAAGCCAAGGCTTCTGGAATGAATTCATTGTTTGGCCGCTAGTATCAGCAATTAAATATTTTGCTGATTTACTTGGTACGTATGCATGGGGGATTATTGCGGTAACAATTATTATTCGTTTAGCAATTCTTCCATTGATGATTAAACAAACGAAGAGCTCTAAAAAAATGCAAGAAATTCAGCCAAAATTGAAGGAATTGCAGAAGAAGTATGCTTCTAAGGATGCACAAACACAGAAACAGTATCAGCAAGAAATGATGAAGCTGATGAGTGAGTCCGGTGTAAACCCAGTTGCTGGATGTTTACCGGTAGTCATTCAAATGCCAATTTTAATTGGTTTCTATCATGCGATTAGTCGAATGAATGCTACACCCGCTTTTGATTTAGGAAATTTCTTTATCTTCCCATTAGCAGAATCTGCGCCTGCTTTGGCAATAACTGCTGGTATCATGCAATTTTTCGTGTTACGTACGGGTCCAGCAATGGATAACCCTCAAATGAAAATAATGATGTATATTATGCCATTCATGATTATCGGTTTTGGTATGGCGTTACCAGCTGCATTATCACTATATTGGGTAATCGGGAATATTATCTCGATTCTTCAAAACCTGTATATTTATAAACCTTGGCAAAAAAATAAAACACAACCTGCTCAAAATGGAGGGGCTAAAAAGTGAAACAACTTACGCAAATAGGCGCAACAACACAAGAAGCGATCTCATTGGCGTTACAGAAACTTGGCAAAACCCGTGAACAAGTAGATGTTGAAGTTTTACAAGAAGGTAAAAAAGGATTTTTAGGTTTTGGAGCACGTTCTGCAGAAGTGCGTGTGACTGTAAAGGAAGTACAAGTTCGTCCAACTACAGAAACAGAAATAGTAGCTGAGCAAGGCAATACGGCTACTGAGCAATTGAACGAACAAATGGTAGTGGATGACGTTGAAAAAATAAGTTCACAAGTTTCAGAACAACCAATGGATATTGAAGCTATTCAACAAGTAGTTAAAAAAGAGGAAGAAGATCACTCTATAAATCCAATTGAAGAAGCAAAAGCTTACCTAGTAAGTATAGCTAAGCAATTGGACATTCAAGATCTTGAAATTGAAACAAAGCGCGAAGGTAAATATGTGATGTTTCAATTGAATAGTGAGAAGGCAGCGCTGCTTATCGGGAAACGCGGTCAAACGTTAAATTCCTTGCAGCAATTAACACAACTTGTATTAAATAAAACGGCTAAACAGTTCCTAATGGTTAAATTAGACGTTGAAAACTACCGAGAACGTCGCCAAGTAGCCTTAGAGCAACTGGCGGATCGTATGGCTGATAAGGCACTTCGTTTAAATCAACGTGTGGCATTTGAGCCGATGCAATCATACGAAAGAAAAATTATTCATAATCAATTAGCGAATCGCCTTGATATTGAAACATATTCAGAAGGAACAGAACCGAATCGCTATTTAGTTATTGAACCAGTAAAGAACGCTTAGGCTCTCTTTACGAAAAGGCATACAGACATATGCTATAAAAAAAACGGTCATTTTATCATAGATAAAGTGGCCGTTTTTTACTGTCTTATAAGCCAAATAATATGTGTAACAATACAACAAGTCGTAAAATGTCGGATATTGCATGTTTCAAAGCGAAATAGATGAAGGATTAATAATTTAAGCTTATCCACAATTGGAAATTATCCTTACTTTAGATTTTATCGAAAATATGTTAGTCTAAGATGTTAGAAAGTGTTGATCGGTTAATTATCCACATGTGGATAACGTTGAGGAGGTAATGAAATGGAGTTCGATACAATTGCTGCGATATCCACACCTATGGGTGAAGGTGCTATTGCTATAGTTCGCTTAAGTGGAGATGAAGCGGTAGCCATTGCAGATAAAATATTTAAATCGCCTGGTGGGAAAAGTTTAACGCAGCAGGCTTCACATACAATTCATTATGGGCATTTAGTGGATCCTAAAACAAATGAGGTAGTAGAAGAAGTTATGCTATCGTTAATGCGAGGACCGAAAACGTTCACGCGTGAGGATGTAATAGAGATCAATTGTCACGGAGGACTTGTGTCAGTTAATCGAGTATTAAAATTAGTATTAACGAATGGTGCAAGACTTGCAGAGCCTGGTGAATTTACAAAACGTGCATTTTTAAATGGACGTATTGATTTATCGCAGGCTGAAGCGGTGATGGATTTAATTCGAGCGAAGACAGATCGTGCGATGAATGTAGCACTTGGTCAAATGGATGGGAAATTATCTCGCCTCATTGGTGATTTACGCCAAGCATTGCTAGAGACATTAGCGCAAGTAGAGGTTAATATAGATTATCCAGAGTATGATGATGTAGAAGAAATGACAGTGCCCGTATTGCTTGAAAAATGTACATGGGTGCGTAATGAAATTATTAAACTTTTACAAACTTCTTCTCAGGGAAAAATTTTACGTGAAGGCTTATCGACTGTTATTTTAGGACGACCGAACGTAGGGAAATCTTCACTTTTAAATAGTTTAGTGCAAGAAAATAAAGCGATTGTGACAGATATAGCAGGTACAACTCGTGATATTATAGAAGAGTACGTAAATGTACGTGGCGTACCTCTTCGTTTAGTCGATACGGCCGGCATTCGTGAAACAGAAGATATTGTAGAGCGAATTGGTGTTGAACGTTCTCGTGAGGCGTTACAAAGCGCAGATTTAATTTTATTCGTATTAAACTATGCGGATGAATTAACGATTGAGGATGAGCGTCTTTTCGAAACAATTGAGGCGATGGATTATATCGTCATTGTCAATAAAACAGATTTACCGCAAAAAATCGATTTAGACCGTGTAAAAGAATTAGCAGGTGGTCATCGTATTGTGACAACGTCTCTTTTACAAGAAGAAGGAATAACAGAATTAGAGGAAGCAATTGCAGCATTATTCTTCGAGGGTCAAATTGAAGCGGGCGATTTAACATATGTATCAAATGCACGTCATATTGCATTACTCCACCAAGCGCAAGCGACCGTAGAGGACGCATTAGCTGGAGCACAGGCTGGAGTACCGGTTGATATGGTGCAAATAGATGTAACAAGAACTTGGGAAATACTTGGTGAAATTATTGGGGATACAGTGCAAGAAAGCCTAATAAATCAGCTGTTTTCACAGTTCTGTTTAGGAAAATAATTCTACTAGAGAAGGGAAGATACGAGCATGCCAACACAATATGAGGCAGGCACGTTTGATGTGATTGTTATTGGAGCAGGTCATGCAGGCGCAGAAGCCGCTTATGCTGCTGCTAAAATGGGCGCTAACACGCTCATGTTAACAATTAACTTAGATATGATTGCATTTATGCCATGTAACCCATCCATTGGTGGCCCTGCAAAAGGGATTGTCGTACGTGAAATTGACGCACTAGGTGGAGTCATGGGGAAAGTTATTGATAAAACGCATATTCAAATGCGTATGTTAAATACAGGGAAAGGTCCAGCTGTACGTGCTTTACGTGCCCAAGCGGACAAAGTTTTATATCAAAACGAAATGAAACGCGTGTTAGAAGAAAACGAAAACTTAACTATTCACCAAGCTATGGTGGAAGAGCTTATTATAGAAGAAGGCGAAGTAAAAGGTGTTATTACACAAATTGGTGCTATTTATCGTGCCAACGCAGTAATCGTCACAACAGGTACATTCCTACGTGGTGAAATTATTATTGGTGACATGAAATATTCAAGTGGTCCAAACAACCAACAGCCTTCAATTCGCTTAGCGGATAATTTAAAAGAATTAGGTTTTGACCTTGTACGCTTTAAAACAGGTACTCCGCCTCGTGTAAATAGCCGTACAATTGATTATTCAAAAACAGAAAAACAACCAGGTGATGATGTCCCACGTGCATTTAGTTTTGAAACAACTGAATTCATTATGGATCAACTTCCTTGTTGGTTAACATATACAAGCCCTCAAACACATGAAATTATTGAGGCTAATTTACATCTTTCACCAATGTACTCAGGTATGATTAAAGGAACTGGCCCGCGCTATTGTCCTTCAATCGAAGATAAAGTAGTGCGATTTAATGATAAGCCGCGCCACCAAATCTTTTTAGAGCCAGAAGGACGCAATACACGAGAAGTCTATGTACAAGGTTTATCGACAAGCTTACCTGAGCATGTACAACAGCGTTTGCTAAAATCAATTCCAGGTTTAGAACAAGCTGAAATGATGCGTGCAGGCTATGCTATTGAATACGATGCCATTGTTCCAACGCAATTATGGCCAACTTTAGAAACAAAACGCATTAAAGGTTTATATACAGCAGGCCAAATTAATGGAACATCTGGCTATGAAGAAGCAGCTGCTCAAGGCTTAATGGCAGGGATGAATGCTGCTGCCAACGTTCTTGGTAAAGAAGAGCTGATTTTAAGCCGTTCAGAAGCTTATATTGGTGTCTTAATCGATGATTTAGTAACGAAAGGTACGAATGAGCCTTATCGTCTCCTAACATCTCGTGCTGAATATCGTTTACTACTGCGTCATGATAATGCAGATTTACGCTTAGTAGAACACGGTTATAAAATGGGTATGTTATCAGCGCAACGTTACGAAAAGTTCATGGAGAAAAAATCATTAATTGAAAATGAAATTGCACGCCTTCGTGAAGTCATAATTAAACCGAATGAAGCAACGCAATCTGCCATTCGCTCTGTAGGTGGTAGTGAACTGAAAGATGGAATTCGAGGAGCAGATTTATTAAAACGTACGGAAATGCACTATGATTTAGTCTCTTCATTAATACCAGCTGATATTGAATTTTCGGATGAAATAAAAGAGCAAATCGAAATTCAGCTAAAATATGAAGGTTATATTGAAAAGGCATTGCAACAAGTTGAAAAGCTTCATAGAATGGAAAATAAAAAAATTCCAGAAAACATTGATTATGACGCCATTTCAGGTCTTGCAACAGAAGCACGACAAAAATTAAAACAAGTAACGCCACTTTCTATTGCACAGGCGTCTCGAATTTCTGGTGTAAACCCTGCAGACATTTCGATTTTACTTGTTTACATCGAACAAGGAAAAATCGCGCGTGTAAGTGGCGAATAATAGAGGAACAGCAAAGTGAATAAGAGGCGGGCATACCATTGTGCCCGCTTCCTATTTTTAGGCTATATTATGCCTCAAGGTTGATTGCTTCCTACTAGGCATGACAATCAGCAATAGACTATACTGAGCCAATTTTTAAAAGGAGACCTTACATGAACGAACAACAATTTATTGAGGCATTGAAGGACAAGGGCATCGAGCTTTCTGAAAAGCAAGTTGCACAGTTCAAAAAGTATTTCGAACTGCTTGTCGAGTGGAATGAAAAGATGAACCTAACTGCTATCACAGATTTTGAAGGGGTCTATTTAAAACATTTCTATGATTCAATTAGTGCCTCGTTTTATTTTGATTTTACAAAGGTAACAACAGTTTGTGATGTAGGAGCAGGAGCTGGTTTCCCAAGTATTCCTATTAAAATCTGCTTCCCACATTTACAAGTAACAATTGTAGATTCTTTAAATAAACGAATTACATTTTTAAATCATTTAAGTGATGAATTACAGTTAGACCATATGAATTTTGTTCATGCACGCGCAGAGGAATTCGGTCAAAACGTAAAATATCGTGAGCAATTTGATGTTGTGACAGCCCGTGCAGTAGCTCGCTTGTCTGTACTATCAGAATTATGTGTGCCATTAGCAAAACAGGGTGGTTATTTTGTTGCATTAAAGGCTTCTGCAGGTCCTGAAGAATTAAAAGATGCAAAAAAAGCATTGAGCACTTTAGGTGTTTCACTAAAAGAAGAATATTCTTTCTCTTTACCTGTTGAAGAAAGTGAACGTACTTTATATGTTTTTGATAAAATAAAAGGAACACCAAAAAAATACCCGCGTAAACCTGGTGTACCAAATAAAACACCTATTCAATAATTAGTGTTTCATGTGAAACTTCTCAAACTGGAAAAATATTTTCTCTAGTTTGAGCATACATACTAGTTATGGATGGTTCACGCAAATGACATCTATGAACTATATACATTTTAGGAAATATAATAAATAATAATAGAATGAGACAGAGCAAGATAGTTACTTAAAGGTGGTGCCACTTGGATGAAAAGTCCTTTTTCACGTTTTTTTGGAGGCGGAAATAAAGCAGAGCCTATTGTGGAAAATGAAGTAGAACAAGCAGAGGCGGTTCGTGCAACAGAAGAGGTTATTAAGCTTCCAATCGATCAAATTGTACCAAACCGTTTTCAGCCACGTACTATTTTTGATGACGAAAAAATTGAAGAATTATCAAGAACCATTCATACTCATGGTGTAATTCAACCAATTGTTGTACGTAGCACAGCAAACAATCAATATGAAATCATTGCTGGTGAGCGTCGTTACCGGGCAATGAAAAAGCTACAATGGACGGAAGTTCCTGCGATTGTACGAAATTTAACGGATAAGGAAACAGCATCAATTGCATTAATCGAAAACCTTCAGCGTGAAGAGTTAACGGCAATTGAAGAAGCGGTTGCCTACCAAAAATTATTAGAGCTTCATGAACTAACACAAGAAGCACTGGCTCAACGTTTAGGAAAAGGACAATCCACGGTAGCCAATAAATTACGTCTATTAAAGCTTCCTGAAGAAGTACAGCAAGCTATTTTAAAGCGTCAAATTTCTGAAAGACATGCACGTGCACTAATCGCAATTAAAGACCAACCTTTGCAATTAGAAATTTTGCAAGGAGCCATTGAAAATGATTGGAATGTGCGTCAACTAGAAGAGCACATTTATACATTGCTGCATCCTGAAGTGGTGGATCAAGAAGAAGATATTCCTAAAAAGGTGAAGCCGAAAAGGAAAGCGATAAGTAAAGATGTTCGTATCGCCTTGAATACGATTAAGCAATCGCTATCAATGGTGACGAAAAGTGGAATAACGGTTAAAACAGAGGAAGAAGATACGGAAGAATATTATCAAATTACAGTGAAAATACCTAAAAAGAAGAAATCTTAATGAATATTTAATTATACTAAAAAAGTAATTTGTACTGTATTATATCTTCTGTACAGAGGAGGATCTTAGAATTATTTCTAAGATGCCTCCTTTTTTGTATATATTCTTAATATTTTATACAACTCTATTCGTTTTTTTTGATAGAATGATAATTAAGATAGCGGTATTGAACAATGATTTTACAAATGGATTTGTCAAAGCAAACTTTGATAGATGAAAGCAGGTGCTTTTAAATGGGTAGAATTATAGCAATCGCCAATCAAAAGGGTGGCGTAGGAAAAACAACGACATCGGTCAATTTGAGCGCTTGTCTGGCATACTTGGGGAAAAAAGTGCTATTAATCGATACAGATCCACAGGGCAATACAACAAGTGGACTTGGCATTAATAAAGGTGAAATACAAAGTTGTATTTATGATGTCCTAATCGATGATGAAAATGTTGAAAATGTCGTTCAACAAACAAATGTAGAAAATCTATCAATCGTTCCTGCAACCATTTCACTAGCGGGAGCAGAGATTGAATTAGTTTCAACTATTTCGCGGGAAGTACGTTTAAAGCACGCACTTCAAGATGTGAAAGAAGACTACGACTATATTATTATTGATTGTCCACCGTCACTAGGGCTTTTAACGATTAATGCTTTAACTGCGTCGGACGCGTTGATTATTCCTGTACAATGCGAATATTATGCATTAGAGGGTTTAAGCCAATTATTGTCCACTGTACGTTTAGTGCAGAAGCATTTGAATCAACAGCTTTATATTGATGGTGTATTATTGACAATGCTTGATGCAAGAACCAATTTAGGTTTGCAAGTAATTGATGAAGTAAAAAAATATTTTCAAGATAAAGTATATAAAACGATCATTCCTCGTAATGTGCGATTAAGTGAGGCTCCGAGTCATGGACAGCCTATTATCATTTATGATGCAAAATCAAGAGGAGCTGAAGTTTATTTAGAGATGGCGAGGGAAGTGATTAAAAATGGCTAAAGGTTTAGGAAAAGGTATTGGTGCTCTATTTCCAGGAGAATCGTTAGAACAAAGCGGACAAGTAGAAGAAATACAACTACAGCTAATAGTCGCAAATCCATTTCAGCCTCGTAAAATATTTGATGAAGAAGCATTGCAAGAATTAGCAGATTCAATTCAAGAGCATGGTATTTTACAGCCGATTGCTGTACGAAAAAAGGCACGAAAATACGAAATTGTAGCGGGCGAACGTCGTTTTAGAGCAGCACAAATAGCTGGGCTAGACATAATACCAGCGATTGTTAAAGAGCTCACAGATTCTCAAATGATGGAACTTGCAATATTAGAAAACCTTCAGCGTGAAGATTTAACGGTTATTGAAGAGGCAGAAGCATATCAAAGTTTAATGGAAAACTTACACTTAACACAAGAGGAGCTATCCAAGCGATTAGGTAAGAGTAGACCACACATTGCCAATCACGTTCGATTGTTAGCTTTGCCAGAAGATGTTCGTGCCTTAATGAATGACGGTACATTATCAATGGGGCAAGGCCGTGCATTACTAGGATTGAAAAATAAAAGAAGAATTCCAGAAATTGCACTCAAGATTATAAAACAAGGTTTAAACGTGCGCCAAGTTGAAATTTTAGTGCAAAATTTAAATGAAGAAGTTTCACGTGAAACATCGCAGCCGAAGAAGAAGGATATTTTTGTTGTAGCGAAGGAATCTCAGTTGAGAGATTATTTTGGTACAAATGTCCAAATTAAAAAAGCAAATAATAAAGGTAAAATTGAAATCGAATTTTACTCAGAAGATGACTTAGAACGTATTTTGGAAATATTAAACATTCAAGAAGATGATTAAGGGACCATTAATGTAAATTAGAGCGCCGACATACTAGGCGCTCTCTATTTTTTAGAGAGAAAGAAGGCCTTTTAGTGGTAATTTTAGGAGCATTAATTAATGCACTACTAATAGTAGTAGGGGCATTGGTAGGGCGCATTTTCAAAAATATTCCTGAGTCGATGAAAACTTCTGTATTATCGATTATTGGCTTATCTGTCGCACTATTAGGAATAAAAATGGGCTTTGAGAGTAATAATTTTATTATTTTAGTGGTAAGTTTAGTAGTAGGAACTGTGATAGGAGAATGGTTAGATTTAGATAAGCAAATGAATCGACTTGGTCAGTGGATTGAATCGCTTTTTAGTAAAAGGCGTAATAGCGACAATCAAATTAATATTGCAGAAGGCTTTGTAACTGCTTCATTAATATTTGTTGTTGGATCAATGGCGATAATAGGTGCACTCGATAGTGGTCTTCGTCATGACCATAACGTCCTAATAACAAAAGGCATTATTGATGGATTTACATCTATTATTTTAGCGTCTACTTTAGGTATTGGCGTACTATTATCAGCCGTTCCAGTATTTGTTTATCAAGCTATTATTGCAATTTTTGCAGGTGTTATTAGTGTTTATATCCCAGATGATGCACTACAGATGTTCATTACAGAAATGACTTCTGTAGGGGGTGTTATGATTTTAGCGATAGGTTTAAATATAGCTGGCTTAACAAAGATCAAGGCTGCCAACTTGTTGCCGGGTATCGTCGTTGTCGGTATTATGGTTGCCGTCATCTATCCTTTTCAGTGAGTAACGATGTGCAGCAAGCAGTAAAGCTCTTGAAAGCTTTTCAGCCATTGCGTAAGATATATGCAACCTAGTATTTTGTAAAACAAGCATTTCCATAAAGCCTCCAATATTGACGATTCCTTTAACGGAAATGTCACCGATTGGGGGCAATTCTTTTTTTACAGCTTTCCCAGGCAATATTGGTCCATCCTGCACGGCAATATGACCAACATTTTGTTCACTACCGAGACATGCATCAATCGCAATGATAAATGGTTTCGTAGTATGATGGTGTAGCTGTTGTATTGAAGTATCTAAGTTGAGGGCATGTAATGGATTTTCCAAAGTTCCTACAACTTCATAAGGAAAACTAACAGACTTTTTCAAAAAGCTACCGGTTAATGGACCGAGTGTATCGCCAGTACAACGATCACTTCCGATACAGCAAAAAACAAGACGTTCATGATGGAAAGGGATATACTCTAAAAATAATGTACTCAATTGCCAAACGGCATTTTTACTTTCATGATGAAGAGAATAGGGTAGTACTAAATTAGGTATAGTATTCATAAAAAAACTCACTTTCATTTTTATTTGTTGGAAGTGCTCAATTTTTATGCAGTATACGCAAATTTTTAACAAGTTATTCAAGAGGTGGTAATAATGGATTCAAAAACGAAATGGATACAGAAGAAATGGGATATAGTGACGTCCGAGACATTTTGGGATCAGATAATTGATGCAACATTTGAGATTACGATAATCCTTATTGCATCGTGGTTAACAGTGCGATTAGGTAAAAAATTTATCAAAAAAGTATTCCTAATACGAATGCGCTCACCATTAAATCACTCAGAGCGCCGCCAACGAACAATAGCGCGCTTACTACAAAGTATTATTTCCTATGTAGTCTATTTTTCAGCCATTATCGCGATTCTATCTTTACTCCATATTAAAGTAGCTGGTTTACTTGCAGGAGCAGGGATTGTCGGTTTAGCAATCGGTTTTGGTGCACAAAGTTTAGTGAAGGATGTCATTACAGGGTTCTTTATTATTTTTGAAGACCAATTCGGTGTAGGGGATTATATTAAAATAAATGCAGCAGAAGGAACTGTTGTAGAAATAGGATTACGTACAACAAAAATTAATGGTTCTACTGGAGAGCAATTTATTATTCCAAATGGTTCAATTGGAGAAGTGATTAATTACTCTATCAATAACTCGAAAATTTTTATAGATTTACAAATGACAACAGATGCAGACTTTGAAAAAGCGGAAGCAATTATTAAAAAGTATTTAGATACATTACCAGAAGCGCATAAAGAGCTCGTGGCAGCACCTGCCTTTTTAGGTGTGCAAAATGTAAAAGGAACTGAAGTGACGATACGTATTGTCGCGGAAACATTACCACAGCAACAATATGGTGTGGCACGAACAATTCGTCGTGATGTAACAAAACTGTTTGAGGAACATAATATTCCTATGGCGTATCCTAATATGATGTTATATGGTGGAAATGGAAAAGAAGATGGGAGTAGTGAATAATATGGAAGCGAAAAAGTTTGAACTAAATGATATTGTCGAAATGAAAAAACAGCATCCTTGTGGCACAAATGAGTGGAAAATTATTCGGATGGGTGCGGATGTGCGCATTAAATGTGAAGGGTGTCAGCACAGTGTGATGATTCCACGTCGAGAATTTGAGAAAAAAATGAAAAAGGTCCTTAAGCATGCAAGTGAAGCCTAGCTTTTTGCGTATTAGACTTTTTATGGGCGAATCAATATAATAGATAGGGTTATACAGAAATCTCTAACTTGCTTCAAAAGTCCTCAAAGGGATGAATATCAACTATGCACTTAAATTCATTGAGCATTCTAACCTCAGTTGAATCAAATTCAATACCCCTGCGAATGTCACAGATTTTCAAAAAGATTTTCGGACAGGTTCGCAAAGAAATCTGGATGCAATTACGCGGGGACGTAATTGATTGTGTGTGGTTTACTTCAATCTTACCGATTTATGGACGGCATATGGACTAAGAGCGTCACATCGGCTAAGAAGAAGTAATGAACGAATGTTGGACTGAACAGTACTGCTTAGACGGCTTACGCAGATATGCTGTTTGAAGTAAGAATTTTAGCACCTAATAATATAGGATAAAAACAACAAATTGAACTGATCATAGAAAGGTTGTGTCCATTTATGGCATTAACAGCTGGAATCGTTGGTTTACCTAACGTTGGAAAATCAACACTATTTAACGCAATTACAAAAGCAGGCGCGTTGGCTGCAAACTATCCATTCGCAACAATCGATCCAAACGTAGGTATCGTGGAAGTACCAGATGCACGTTTAGATAAACTTACAGAATTAGTAGTACCGAAAAAGACAGTTCCAACAGCATTTGAATTTACTGATATTGCTGGTATCGTAAAAGGCGCTTCTAAAGGAGAAGGGCTAGGAAATAAATTCCTTGCACATATCCGTGAAGTTGATGCAATTTGCCAAGTAGTACGTTGCTTTGTAGACGAAAATATTACACACGTATCTGGCGCAGTAGATCCAATTGATGATATTGAAGTCATTAATTTAGAGCTTGCACTAGCTGATTTAGAATCAGTTGATAAGCGTTTACAACGCGTGAGCAAAATGGCGAAGCAAAAAGATAAAGAAGCTATGGTTGAAGAACCAATTCTTCTTAAAATCAAAGCTGAATTAGAAAATGGCAGACCTGCTCGTGCAGCAGAGCTTTCAGAAGACGAGTTCAAAGTCATTAAAGGTCTTCACCTATTAACTATTAAACCAATGCTATACGTTGCAAATGTTTCAGAAGACGAAGTTGCAGATGCAGATAATAATGAATATGTTCAAAAGGTACGTGAATATGCAGCGGCTGAAGGTGCTCAAGTAATTACAATTTGTGCAAAAATCGAAGAAGAAATTTCAGAGCTTGACGATGAAGAAAAAGCGATGTTCCTAGAGGAATTAGGTATTAAAGAATCAGGCCTAGATCAACTAATCCGTACTTCTTATGATTTATTAGGTCTTGCTACTTACTTCACTGCTGGCGTACAAGAAGTACGTGCATGGACATTCCGTAAAGGCATGAAAGCACCACAATGTGCTGGTATCATTCATACTGACTTTGAGCGCGGATTCATTCGTGCAGAAACAGTTGCTTACAATGATTTAGTAGAGGCTGGCTCACAAGCTGCTGCTAAAGAAGCGGGTAAAGTACGTCTTGAAGGTAAAGAATATATTGTACAAGACGGCGATATCATGTTATTCCGCTTTAACGTCTAAATAAAATACAAACTGCTGTGCTACCCATAGGTGTGATGTTAATTACATCGTTATCGAGTGCTTTCTGCCGTACAATGTACATTTGTCTTTTCTGTGGGATTCTATGCGGTTTTTACGAAAAGTTATACAAACAAAATAGGCTTCTCCTAGCGTAGTATTTGGACGTTTGGAAAAGCCTATTTTTGGTTATATAATATCAGAATTTTCAATTTCCACAGGGGGATATTATGAACATAATAGAAATAAAAGAACGTGCATTAGAAATCGAACAGTTAGGAAAGTTGCCACAAGATATTTTAGAGGTTATTTATGAGCAACAATTGTTTAAATTGTTTATAGCAAAGGATTTAGGTGGCAAAGATTTAGATTTACTAGAAGGAATAAAAGTGTTTCAGCGTATGTCCGCTATTGATGGAAACTTCGGATGGCTTGTGACAATTGGAACAGGTGGTAATTTATTTATTCCTACGTTAAATCAAGAAATAGGAGAAAAGATTTTTTCACCAAGTGATGCTGTCATAGCGGGAAGTGGCTACCCTAATGGCACGGCCGTAAAAAAGGATGGCGGCTATACTGTAACAGGGCAATGGAAGTTTTGTAGTGGTGCTGACTATGCAACAACCTTTACAATGAATTGCTTTATTAAAGAAGATGGTATTATGACAGATAAAATCATTAGTTGTGCAGTAAGTCGTGAGCAAGTGGAAATCCTAAATGACTGGCAAGCGATGGGTTTAAAGGCTACAGCAAGCCATACAATTCGTCTTCAAGATGTATGGATACCGTTCGATAAAACATTCCAATTAGGCATTAGTAAAAATAGATTTAATAATGTAGTCCATAGTTTTCCGTTCGCTACTTTTGCAGAAGCTTCTTTTTTAAGTGTCTGTCTCGGAATTACAGAGAATTTTTTAGATGAAGCTTTTTCCCTAATGGAGCAAAAAAATAAGAAATCCTCTTATAGTGACCGTATAGGCGCACTGCAATTTTTATTTATGCAGCAAAAAAAGCGCTTTTTACAAGTTGAAGAACAATTTTACGCTATGCTAACAGACTATTGGCAAAAACATAAACTTGGGGTTGAATTGACAGAGCAAGAATTACAACAATTTACGCAAATGAGCAAGGAAAGTGCAGCTGTCTGTGTGGATATTGCAAATAATATCATTCGTAGTCTTGGAATGGACGCTATTATTGAAACAGCCACTATTAATCGAATTTGGAGAAATTTATGTACAGCTGCACAACACGGATTTTTAACACCATAGAAAAGATGTAATTACTTTTGAGATAGTTTCTTTTTCTGTTGGGAATAAACATAGAGCTTTGGTAACTGAGGATCGTCTTGTACAAGGGCGTTTTTTGGATATTTGCGTAAAGCCTTATACATGGCGAAATCTCCTACTGCTCCCGCTATTAAAAAGGCACCAGCAAGTAATAAAACAGTACTGTTAAAATAAAAGCCAGCAATCGTTGGTACAATTCCAGTTGTCCAAAATGGTAATAGCAACGCTTTTTTCATTGCGTGATTAGGGAGTAGCTGGTCAGTCGTTGCATAGGCAATACCAAGCTCTAAATTAACACCGTACTTTAACGATTTGTAGGGCACACCCCCGAAAATCATAAAGCCTATCAAATGAAAAGCTTCATGCAGGACGATAAGCACAATATAAAGTATGACAAAAAGGACAAATCCGCTTAGCATGCTCCATAACGAAAATTGAAAATCTTTTAGACAAATATATTGTATGGCAATAAATAATATAGAGAGACCACTAGTAATAACGACACTATCCATCATTAGCTTTTTAATATCTAATTCAATTACATTAGGTTCTTGATCTGGTAGCATAGAAATAGTTCTCCTTTATAAAATTAATTATGGTCTTTATTATATCGAATGAATTATTTGATTGCGACTTGAAAGACAGATGCCAATGTGTTACAATTCATTGATGTGAGTAATATTTATTGCTTACTCCTTGCTCCCTGTAAACAGGAGAGCCTGAGTCCATAAGGAGGTGTAAACAGATGAGAAAATACGAATTAATGTACATTGTACGTCCGAACATTGAAGACGAAGCGAAGAAAGCTTTAGTTGAACGTTTCAACGAAATCTTAACTTCTAACGGTGCTGAAGTCATCGAAGCAAAAGAGTGGGGCAAACGCCGCTTAGCTTACGAGATTCAAGACTTCCGCGAAGGTTACTACCAAATCGTAAAAGTAAACGCTCCTTCAGAAGCAATCAACGAATACACACGTCTTGCTAACATCAGCGAAGATATCATTCGTCACATTGCAGTACGTGAAGAAGCAAAATAATTTTAAACAAAATGCTGAAAAGGAGGTTGCATTCTGATGATAAATCGTGTCGTATTAGTTGGAAGACTAACAAAAGACCCTGAGCTGCGCTACACACCGAATGGTATTGCGTCTACTCGTTTTACAGTAGCTGTAAATCGTACATTCTCAAACCAACAAGGTGAAAAAGAAGCAGATTTCATTAGCTGCGTTGCTTGGCGTAAACAGGCTGAAAACTTAGCGAACTTCATGAAAAAAGGAAGTTTGATTGGAGTAGAAGGTCGTATCCAAACAGGTAGCTTTGAAGGACAAGATGGTAAGCGTGTATATACAACTGATGTTGTGGCAGATAGCGTACAGTTTTTAGAGCCTCGTAGTGGTGGAGGTGCTCCTGCATCAAACCAATACGGTGGACAATCTTACGCAAATAGCCAACCGTCATATGGCGGTGGTCAACCACAGCAACAGTATGGTGGCGCGATGCCTCAGCAAGGTTCATTTGGCGGCGGTAATTCTTATCAGCAAAATCAACCACCAATGAATCAGCCGAACTATACACGAGTAGATGAAGATCCATTTGCTAACAGCAAGGGACCAATTGAAGTATCTGAAGACGATCTTCCATTCTAATCTTCAAACTACAAAAACTATAAACTTATAAGGAGGAGACATCACTATGGCACCACGTCGCGGAGGCCGCAAACGCCGTAAAGTTTGCTATTTTACATCTAATAACATTACACATATCGACTATAAAGATGTGGATTTACTTAAAAAATTCATCTCTGAGCGCGGTAAAATCTTACCACGTCGCGTAACTGGCACTAGCGCTAAGTACCAACGTAAATTAACTTCAGCTATCAAAGTTTCTCGTATTATGGGATTACTTCCATTCGTATCTGAAGATAAATAAGATTGCTAAACACAACAAGGTTTATACCTTGTTGTGTTTTTTTTTGTTTGAAAATAGAGGTTACAATTCGAGAAGTGGTAGCGGATGTACATAAATGCTTGAACAAAAATCTTAGTATAAAACTATCAAATTTTTTTAATTATGAAAATTGACAAATAAATAAATATCGATTTATTATAATGTTTAAAATTATCAAATTTATTTTGTAAATCAAGGGGTGTTTTAATTGAAAACTACAAAATGGATGTTGGTAGGTGCACTTACATTAAGTTTAAGCGGCACAATTTTATCTTCAGCAAATGCAGTAACACTAGATGACCCAACGATTTATGGTGGGTGGAGTGAAGATACGGGCTATTTTACTGTACGACAAGATAGTGATATTTCTTCATTTGCTACTAGTAACCCGATACATAGGGCAACAAAAGATTACACTAGAAGAGGTTCAGCTGTTTATGAGCGGGTCATTGCAGACACGACATGGCCAGGTGTATACCATTATTCTAGAGCTCGTTACGAATCCGCTATTTCTGGTCGTGCAGAAGCAGATAGCGGCCGTGTATGGGATTTTGGTACAACACAAGCAATTAGCGGTTGGCACCCTGGGGACTTAGACTGGGTTGCGAAAACTTACTATGGAAAATAACATACATGAAGAGATAATCAATTGATTATCTCTTTCTTGCAATGAAGGAATAAACATGATGAAAAAATATATAGTATCCAGCAAATTTGTGTTACTAACTGCACTATTGTTTGCTAGTGCCGCTGCCCTGCTTTATATAATGGACTCTGTTAGCTATACCAATATGATTAACAATGGCTATATCGACAAAAACGCTGTTGAATTCATTATCAATACAGAAGAGTCTTCTCTAGATATCGACTTAGAAGAGCCCTATTTGTTAATGCAATATAAACTAGATAATCCACAATTAAAATATATCTATATTAACAAATCGGTAAAGTTGCCACCTATAAACTATAAAAAACAACCACTATCAACAGACTATATAATTACAGGTACCGTTTTTCCAGAAGGTTCACTTTCAAAAAATTTGAAAAGCCTCATTATTGGCCAATTTGACACATCAGGCTCTTATTTGAATAGGGAGGCTTGGTATATATCAGAGTCTCAACAAATCAACTTACAAAATGGGACAAAGTTTATTCTCAATGTAGAAAGTGGAAATCCACATAAATTGATGCAAAAAATGTTTCCTAATACGAGTTATAAGCTTCTTGAAACCGAGGATAGAGGTACTTCCATATTGAAGTCAAATATTTTATTGAAAGGGTTCTTACTCATTTCTTTACTGTTTGTAATCATCACTCAAGCTGTTACAGTCCATTATTCAATTCAAAGGAAAAAATCAATTGTTCAAATATTGTATTTAGCAGGCGGGAAATTGCAAATCATATTTGTTAAAGTTTTTAAATCAGAATTCATTGCGTTATTCGTGATAATGTTATTGGAATCTTTAGTATTAATAGCCGTTAACCATTTCTATGCGATTTGGGGGAATCATTGGTACTACGTATCGGTTTTCTATATGTTCATAACATTTATAGGATATTTTTTCGCCTGTCTACTTGTAACAAAGTCCTTGATTAAAAAAGGAGTAAGATCGTTTTGAATACAACTAGACTTTTATTGAAAAATAAAAAATTGTTTACGTTGTTAACTGTGCTACTTTCATTTATATTTTCTCTCGTTTTATTTGTTCTGTTAGTAAATATAATTATTTCCAAAATAGAAATACGTTCAGCAAGTAAATTTCATAACTACAACATCTATCAGATTTCGGATGATTTAATAGGTGAAAGGGAAATTGAATTTTTCAAAGATGTAAAAAACTACGATATACTCAATGATTTTAATAATCGGGTATTTAAAAATAGTAAAGTGGTCTTTTATAATGCCGTATCGCAACAAATAGGCTTAAAAGAATATCCTCCTGATAAGAAGTTCTCCGCCTATTATGAATGGGGCTCTAATAATGATATATATGAGTACGAAGGTGAGTTTTATCAAACCACTAAATCGATACAAGTGACTAAATCTGTATTTGATTATAATATCGTTGAACTGATGGAAGGACAGCCATTTGATGATTCCGCTTATGTCTACGTAGCAGGGAGAAAGGAAATACCTGTCATTCTCGGCTCTGAATATCGTCCATACTATAAGTTGCATGACCAATTAGAGATTCATTATTATTTTGAAAAATTTATTGGGCGAGTAGTAGGCTTTGCAAAGGAAAATTCATCTATTTTCACTAACCTTGAACCGCAACAAGTACTCAATCGTTATATTCTACTGCCTTCCATGTCGCTTTCTGAACAGCCCACTAAGTTGTTACAAAAAACGGAGGTAGATGAAGTATTCTTTAGGGCACTTCTTTTAAGTAAAATGGGAGGTCATTTAATGACCAACTTAAACGCCCTTGAAGTAAGAAAGGAAATTGGAGAGATAGAAAAAGCGACGAATTTCACTGATTATCAAATTATTGGTGCGAATTCGCTATCAGTTGATCTCTTATATAAAATGATTGATGCCAATCAAACACATATTTTTACAATATCGGGTGTTGTATTTATTTTTATTTTGTGTGCCTTCTATTTGTTCGTTAAAAGCTTTATAAAAAGACAATTTGATACGTATTTAGTGTTCATTATGAGTGGGGTTGCAAATCATAAAATCAAAAAAAATATACAACTTGAATTTTCAATCCTCAATGGCATGAGTATAGGATTAGCATTGTTGTGCACCGTTCTATTCATGCAAGACATTTCGATTATATCCATTTTAATAATTGCCGGGTTCTTTGTTTGGTTGTTATTCAATGTCGTTGTTTACATGTTAGTGAATAACTTATTAGCGACAACGAATGTCATTGAAAAGTTAAAGGGTGATTAAAATTATAAACTTTATATCATTAGTTAACATAGTAAAAGCGTATAAAGAAAAAACGATATTGACCAACATTAATTTAGAAGTTGCCGACAATCAATTCATCTCTATAAAAGGGCCAAGCGGTGTCGGTAAAAGCACGCTTCTAAATATATTAGCTGGACTTGAAAAAGCAGATAGTGGTCAGTATGTTATGGATAGTATAAAAATGCATGAGCAAAATCGTAACGAACTTTCGAATATAAGAGGCAGTCAAATCGGATACATTTCACAATACAATCCAATGATACGCAACCTCACAGTTCGAGAAAATATAGTAGCACCGTTATTATTAGGTAAATATGATAAAAAACAAACCATGGCGTGTATTGATGAGCTGAGTGCGTATTTAAAAATTAACCATTTACTTAATAAGAAAATCGACAAGTTATCTGGAGGAGAAAGACAACGGGTAGGGGTCATTAGAGCATTAATTAAAAAGCCTAAATTGTTAATAGCAGATGAGCCTACTGGATCATTGGATGACGATACGACGATGTTAGTGTTCAACCTTTTTAAAAGGTTATGCGAGAACGAAACGACTATCGTTATGGCTACTCATAGTCACTTAAGTTCTCAGTATGTTGATAAAGAGTATGTTATGAGTTCTGAGGGGATTCTCTTGAATACCCAAAACTCTAAAGGTTGAACTGTGCGCGATCAATAGCCATTATCTTTAAAGTCACGTCTGTTATTTCGCGAGGGTTATAAAAATGAGTTCGGTATTGCGCCGGACTCATTTTTAATTTTTTCTTCATCCATTTTCTTTTTACTGATTAAAACAGTAAAATGCCATACGATTTACCTTTTTTTATTAAGAAATTTTACTTTTGACATCAATTGATCATAAAGCATACAGACGTTCTTAGCGTTTTTTGTTCAATAAGGTGAAAAAATGGTACAATAAAGTTTAGTAAGTTTGACTGACAAAAAGGAAGGTTTTCAATGCCGAATAATCAAACAAAGGCGCTTGTACAAGGCTCGATGATGGTTGCAATTTTTACAATCTTAATGATTGCTTCAGCGTATGTACCAATCATTTCTATGGTAGCCTTATTATTTACTCCATTACCGATTGCTTGGTATAGCGCAAGTTACAAGCGTTCCTCATCAATACTCGTTGCAGTTGTTGGCTGTATTTTAACAGTTTTAACGAGTGGACTATTTATGCTGCCATTTGCCTTTATTATGGCGTTGCTTGGAGTAGTCATAGGTAATGGAATTCAATTGAAGAAGAGCAAACTTTATTTATTCATGTCATCAGGTATCGCGGTACTTTTATCGTCAGCACTTGTGTATCTAGCCTATGTGCAATTAGCGGGAATTAACGTGATTGAAATGAGTTTGGATCTTGCTCGGGACAGTTATGAGCAATCCAACGAGCTTGCTAAAAGTGTAACGGGTCAAGTTGCAATTCAACCTGAACAAATGGAGGTTCTGCTTAAAACTATTGAGCTAACAATACCTTCGACGGTGACAATCTTAGCATTTTCAATAGCTTTTATTGTTATTACACTAAATTTACCAATTTTAAAACGATTAGGTATAAAAGTTCCTAAATTCTCACCGTTTGAAAATATGCGACTTCCACGTTCTGTGTTATGGTACTACATGATTATATTGTGTATTAATCTATTTTTACGTCCAGAAGCAGGCTCTATGCTAGATGTTATCGTATTAAATGTGTCTTATATTTTGTGGCTTTTATTAATCCTTCAAGGGATATCATTTATACATTATTTCATTACAACGAAAGGAATGCCGAGTGTTGTAAAATGGATCGCTACGATTTTAGCCATTCCACTTGCATCATTCATTATTTTACTCGGTATTATAGATTTAGGTTTCGACGTGCGTTCACTTGTAAAAGGGAAGACTAAGGAATAAGGGGCTGATGTAATGGGGACTTTTAGAAGACGACCAATCCGCTATCCGCTTTTTGTTCTTTCCATTTTTGGCATTGTGACGTTTGTGCTTCTATGTATATGGAATATTGGGATTGGTATTGGCTATGGAATAGGCTTCGCTATATTAATGGCCTATACATGGAAAATTGAAAAAGCTACTTTTGAAGAGACAGAAAAGCATATTGAATCCATTTCCTTCCGTATGAAAAAGGTTGGAGAAGAGGCATTACTAGAAATGCCAATTGGGATTTTGCTGGTGAATGAGGAATATGAAATAGAATGGTCCAATCCATATATGCAAAATGTGTTAGACAATGAGGCATTAGTGGGTGAGGGGATCGTTAATATATCCGACGACATCTATGTACTGATGAAGACCGAGGAGACAAAAGAAGCTACGATTACGCTGCGTGATCGGAAATATCGTGTCTTTTACAAAGAAGAAGAGCGTTTACTATACTTCTTCGATATTACTGAACAAATCGCTATTGAAAAACAATATTTCGCAGATCGCACAGTCATTGCAATTTTATTTGTTGATAACTATGATGAAATTACGCAAGCAATGGACGATCAACCACGTAGCTTAACAAATACGATGGTAACATCCATTGTCAACGACTGGGCAGCGGAGCATGGTATTTTTGTAAAACGCATTTCATCGGACCGTTTTTTAGCGGTTTTAAATGAGTCCATTTTAACGGAACTAGAAAAGAAGAAATTTGCTATTTTAGATACGATCCGTGAAAAGACAGCACAAAAAAACCTTTCCTTAACGCTGAGTATTGGCGTTGGAGCAGGCTCTTCTTCATTAGTGGAACTTGGTGAGTTAGCCCAATCAAGCTTGGACCTTGTATTAGGTCGAGGTGGGGATCAGGTAGCCATCAAGCAGCCTACTGGAAAGCTTAAATTTTACGGTGGTAAAACCAACCCTGTAGAAAAACGTACTCGTGTAAGAGCGCGTGTTATCTCACATGCATTACGTGACTTAATACAAGACAGTGACCAAGTGTTTGTAATGGGACATAAAAACCCTGATATGGACTCTATAGGGGCATCTGTCGGGGTGCGCAAAATGGCACAAATGAATGATGTAAAGGGCTATGTAGTTATTAATTTTGATGAATTAAACGGTAGCGTAACACGTTTAATGCATGAAATTGAAAGTAAATCCGACTTCTATGAGCATTTCTTAACGCCAGAAGAAGTTGCAGCGAAAATGACTGAAAAATCGTTACTGATTATTGTGGATACACATAAGCCTAATTTAGTAATCGATCCATACTTATTAAAGCTTGCGGAAAAGGTAGTAGTTATCGACCATCATCGTCGTAGCGAAGACTTTATTGAAAATCCGACACTCGTTTATATGGAGCCGTATGCTTCGTCCACAGCAGAGCTTGTAACTGAATTGCTAGAGTATCAGCCAAAGCGAGCAAAAATTAATATGCTAGAGGCGACAGCATTATTAGCGGGAATCATTGTTGATACAAAAAGTTTTACACTTCGTACAGGTGCACGTACTTTTGAGGCAGCTTCATATTTACGAACAAATGGTGCCGATACAGTGTTAGTGCAGCGGTTATTAAAGGAAGACATCATTACGTACATCGAACGTTCAAGAATTGTGCAAACGGTAAAATTCGTGAAGCCTGGCGTAGCAGTAGCTGTAGGTGAAGAATCGAAAATTTATGATTCCGTATTAATCGCACAAACGGCTGATATTTTACTTACAATGAAAGACGTTAACGCATCCTTCGTCATTGCGCATCGTGCTGACGGTAAAATCGGTATTAGTGCAAGGTCGCTAGGGGAAGTAAATGTACAGCTTATCATGGAAAGGCTTGGCGGTGGCGGGCATTTAACGAATGCAGCTTGCCAAATAGAAGCACTTTCCATTGATGAAGTAAAAAAATATTTAGAAGAGGCCATATATGAGGTACTCGAAGGGAGTTCTGAATTATGAAAGTAGTATTTTTAAAAGATGTTAAAGGTAAAGGAAAAAAAGGGGAAATAAAAAATGTAGCAGATGGCTATGCACAAAACTTCCTAATTAAAAACGGCTATGCTGCAGAAGCAAATGCCCAAGCAATGAGTCAATTAGAAGGCCAAAAGAAATTAGAACAAAAAAATGCAGCAGCAGAATTAGCAGAAGCAAAAGCTTTAAAAGAAAAGCTAGAAGCATTAACTGTTGAGCTAAAAGCAAAATCAGGTGATGGCGGTCGCCTATTTGGTTCGGTTTCTACAAAACAAATTGCTGAAGCACTTCAAAAAGTACATGGCATTAAAATAGATAAACGTAAAATGACTTTACCTGAAGGAATCCGTGCACTAGGCTTTACAAATGTACCTGTAAAACTACATCACGAAGTATCAGCAACATTAAAAGTACAAGTAACGGAAGAATAAGGGGCGACTATCCATGAACGAACCGATGATAGACCGCGTTCCACCGCATAACCGGGAAGCGGAGCAATCGGTTATCGGTGCGATTTTTCTAGAACCACAGGCATTAATCACAGCATCAGAAATATTGCTAGCCGATGATTTTTACCAAAACGCACATAAGAAGATTTTTGAAACAATGCTGCGTTTAAGTGATCTAGGAAAAGCGATAGATGTTGTAACAGTTACTGAGGAATTATCAGCAAAAAAAGAGATTGAGGATGTTGGCGGGCTATCGTATTTACTAGAGCTCGCCAATGCTGTCCCTACGGCAGCAAACGTTGCTCACTATGCAAAAATCGTTGAGGAAAAAGCGCTCTTACGACGTTTAATCCGTGTAGCTACAAAAATTGTAGAAGATGGCTACACACGTGAGGATGAGGTAGAGGCATTACTTGGCGAGGCAGAGAAGAAAATGATGGAGGTCGCCAACCGCAAAAATGCTGGCGACTTTAAACATGTAAAAGACGTTTTAGTAGAGACATTCGATAATATTGAACAGCTTCAATCACGTAAAGGTGATGTAACGGGTATTCCAACAGGATTCCGTGATTTAGACCATATTACAGCTGGCTTCCAACGCAATGACTTAATTATAGTCGCGGCACGACCTTCTGTAGGGAAAACAGCTTTTGCGCTAAATGTTGCACAGAGTGTTGCTGTACAAGCACGTGAAAATGTTGCCATCTTCTCATTAGAGATGGGTGCAGAGCAACTAATCATGCGTATGCTATGTGCGGAAGGAAATATTGATGCACAAGTTTTACGTACAGGTGCTTTAACAACCGAAGATTGGGGTAAACTAACGATGGCAATGGGAAGTTTATCGAATTCGGGTATTTTTATTGATGACACACCAGGTGTACGTATCAATGAAATTCGAGCAAAGTGTAGACGTTTAGCACAAGAGCATGGACTTGGAATGATTCTAATCGATTACTTACAGCTTATTCAAGGTAGTGGTAAGCCAGGTGAAAACCGTCAACAAGAAGTATCAGAAATCTCACGTTCGTTAAAACAATTAGCGCGTGAATTAAAGGTACCTGTTATTGCATTATCACAGTTATCACGTGGCGTGGAACAACGTCAGGATAAGCGACCAATGATGAGTGACTTACGTGAATCAGGAAGTATTGAGCAGGATGCCGATATTGTTGCCTTCTTATATCGTGATGATTATTACGATAAAGAGTCCGAGAGTAAAAATATGATTGAAATTATAATTGCTAAACAACGTAACGGTCCAACTGGAACAGTTACACTTGCTTTTAAAAAGGAATTCAATAAATTTATAAACGTGGATTGGTCACAAATGCCACCACCACCTCCACGTGATTAGTAATATTTATCTAAAATAGAGATAATATTCATACCATTCCGTCATTAAACACGAACGTTAAATCATAGTAATTGATTTTATGTTCGTGTTTTTAACTGTTTTTTGTTGACGAGTCGTTTCTATCATTGTTACAATAATTTACGGCTTGATTAATGAGATACAATACGTATCTAACGGAGGTGCTGATTATGACATCAGTTGTAGTTGTAGGAACACAGTGGGGAGACGAAGGAAAAGGTAAAATTACAGATTTTCTTTCACAAAAGGCAGATGCAATCGCTCGCTTTGCAGGTGGCGATAATGCAGGACATACCATTAAAATTGGTGGAGAAACATATAAACTCCATTTAATCCCATCAGGTATTTTCTACAAAGAAAAAACTTCTGTAATGGGGAATGGGATGGTTATTAATCCGAAGTCGCTTGTAACAGAGCTAAAAGGACTTCAAGAGCGAGGCATTAATACGGATAATCTTCGTATTTCAAATCGTGCCCATGTCATTTTGCCATATCATATTAAACAAGATATCGCAGATGAAGAAAGCCGTGGCGAAAATAAAATCGGTACAACTTGTAAAGGAATTGGTCCTTGCTATCAAGATAAAGTGGCACGTATCGGTATCCGCATGGCTGATTTATTAGATAAAGAAGTATTTGAAGAAAAACTACGTCATAATTTAGCAATTAAAAATAAATTGTTTGAGAAGTTTTATGAAGTTGAAGGTGTAACATTCGAAGATATTTTCGAAGAGTTTTATGGTTACGGACAAGAAATCGCAAAATATGTTACCGATACTTCAAAAATTTTAAATGATGTGTTAGATGAGGGTGGCAAAGTATTATTTGAAGGCGCACAAGGTATTTTACTTGATGTCGATCAAGGAACTTATCCATTTGTTACTTCTTCAAACCCTGTTGCTGGTGGTGTAGCGATTGGTGCAGGTATTGGCCCATCTAAAGTATCAAGTGTTATTGGTGTATGTAAAGCCTATACTTCACGTGTAGGAGATGGCCCGTTCCCAACTGAATTATTTGATGATGTTGGTCAACAAATCCGTGAAGTTGGTCGCGAATATGGTACAACGACTGGACGCCCTCGCCGTGTTGGCTGGTTTGATACCGTTGTAGTTCGCCATTCACGTCGTGTAAGTGGTATTACACATCTATCACTTAACTCAATTGATGTTTTATCTGGCTTAGAGACAGTAAAAATTTGTACTGCTTATAAATATAAAGATGAAACAATTACGGAGTACCCAGCGAACCTTCATATAATTGAACAATGTGAACCTATCTATGAAGAGCTACCAGGCTGGTCAGAAGATATTACAAGCTGCCGTACATTAGAAGAGCTACCAGAGAATGCACGCCGTTACGTTGAACGTGTAAGTGAATTAACGGGCATTCAAATTGCTACTTTCTCTGTCGGCCCTGGTCGTGAACAAACAAATGTGTTAGTAGATATTTGGGAAGTATAAAAAAGAGGCATGTACAAATTTTAAAAGAGGGACAAAGGTGTTCGTATTTCCTCACAATTTAAAATGTATGAAACCTTAGTTATACTTGCTATTGTAATAAATGAAAAATTAGAAGAGAGCACTAGTTGATGGTAGCGGAGGCGGTGACTCCTGCGGGAACAGCACAATACGTAAGACGTAACAGGCGGCGCGACAGCGACGGTTGCGGCTTACGATGTGCCCGCGGAAAGCAACCGCCGTAGCGAACATCAACGGCAAAGCAAAAAGGTGTTAGATTGATTGTAATCAATCTAACACCTTTTTCTCTTTTGTCCGAGCTGCTCTTTTTTAGTGAATGTCTTTCTTCTTGAAGCGACCACCTTTTACTTCTGCAATATTCCCTATTGCAAGGAATGCATGGTCGTCAATTTCAGCGACAATCGATTTTAATTTTGATTCTTCTAATCGCGTAATGACTGTAAAAATAACTTTTTTGTCATTCCCAGTATAGGCTCCTTCACCATGTAGAAACGTAACCCCACGACCAAGCCGATCCATAATTGTTTGCCCAATTTCATCAATTTCATCGCTAATAATATAAACAGATTTTGATTCTTCCATCCCTTGTATCACAATATCTATCATTTTGTAGGCAATATAATAGGCCATGATAGAGTACATTGCCTGCTCCCACGTAAAAACAAAACCTGCAATTGTGAAAATAAGAAGGTTAAAGAACATAATAATTTCTCCGACCGAGAAGGGGGATTTTCGGTTAAATAAAATGGCTAAAATTTCAGTACCGTCTAAAGAACCACCATAACGTATAACGATACCAACACCAATGCCCAAAATAATACCACCAAATACTGTGGCGAGTAATGTGTCTGTTGTAAATGGCTGAAGATTATGTAAGAAGATTGTTGTTCCAGAGAGCACTGTAATGCCGAGCCCTGTAGAAAGTGCAAATGTTTTACCGATCTGTTTATATCCTAAAAAGATAAAAGGTAAGTTTAAAACGAAGATGAATATGCCTAGGGGTAAGCTTAATAAATGTGAGGCGATAATGGAAACACCAACGATGCCACCATCCATAATATGGTTGGGTACTAAAAATAGCTCAAGTCCTACTGCCATAATGATAGCACCTATTGCAACCATAATCGTTCTGGTGGTAATTTTCCGCACTGTATTCTTTTTTTGTTGTTTTGCTTTCGCTACCTTCAATGAGGTCTGTGAATCACTCAATTCAATCGCTCCAATCAACTAGTCTCTTACTCTATTTTATCGAAATATTTAAAAACTAAAAAGTAATAAGTTCTAAATCTGTTTTGAAATAAAAAATTAAGGATAATATTTCTTGATTTTTAAAAAAGAGGAGTAGGAATGAGTACTGTAAATTATAGGTATTATGTAACAATTAGTAGAGAAATAATACATTTTCATTACAAAAAGGATAAATTATTCAAACAACATTTTCTTTATGGTACATTATAGTGGTGCAAAATTCTTTGTGGGTAATTAAACCTATGTTAGGTTAAAGTTGGAAGGGGCTTTATTGAATGAGTTCGTCTTGGAATAAAAAAGAAGGAAGCAATCGATTCACCTACAATTTTTCTTCTTTTAAGAAAGTATCAATTATTGCAGTTTTAATGGCAAGTTTCGCAATAAACGTGGGCTTTACAAAAGAAAATAATCATAAAGAAGCATTAAATAAAATCTATCATGTATATGTAGATAATGAATATATGGGTGCTGTATCTGATGACAAAGCTGTTCATGAAATTATTGTTTCAAAAGAACAACAAGCAAGTAATCAGTACAAAGACTTATTAATTGATGCTAACTCAGCGGTGAAAATAATACCAGAGCAAGTGTTTAGTAATGAAACAAAGGACGCAGAAACTTTAGCGAAGCTTGAGCAATCATTAGTAGCTCAATCGCCTGCCTTTGCATTATTAGTAGATAATAAGCCAATCGCCTATTTAAAAGATGCGGATGCCTACGAAGAAACAATTCGTATGTTAAAGCTACAATATGTTTCACAACAAGAGTTAGACTCGCTTGCTAACCAGCAATCTATAAATAATTTACCAGCTTTACAGTCTGGTGAATCACGCCTTTTAAATATTACGTTTAAACAAGGCATTTCTGGGGTAACACAAAAGGTAGCTCCAGAAGCTGTTGTATCACCTGAAGAGGCAGTTAAGTATTTAATGACAGGCTCCCTTAAGCAAGAGGAATATCAAATTCAATCAGGTGATGTATTAGGAGCAGTCGCTAAAAAACATGACTTAACAACGGCTGAATTAATTGCATTAAATCCTGGCCTTACAGTTGATACAGTATTACAAATTGGACAAGCATTAAATGTTACAGTTGCAAAACCATTTGTAGCAATAGAAGTAAAACAAGAAAAGAAAATTACAGATACAATTCCATATAAAAAAATAACTGAAGAAGATCCTACGATGTACAAAGGTGAAACAGTTGTAAAACAGCAAGGTGTTAATGGTAAAAAAGAAACTTCTTACTTAATCACTGCTGAAAATGGAACAAGAACGTCAAAAGTAGCTTTAGAAGAAAAAGTACTACAACAGCCAGTAGATCAAATTGAAGTTGTAGGAACAAAAGTTATCTCATCTCGTGGAACGGGAGAGTTTTCATGGCCAACAGTAGGGGGCTATATTTCAAGTGGAATGGGGCAACGTTGGGGTGCCAACCATCGTGGGATTGATATTGCTCGTCCTAGTAACTACAATATACTAGCTTCAGATAATGGTGTAGTTGTAGCAGCTGGTGTTTCTGGCAGCTATGGTAATCGCATTGTTATTAATCATAAAAATGGCTATACGACGCTTTATGGACATTTATCTTCTATAAAAGTTAGCGTTGGACAAGTAGTTGAAAAAGGTTCGGTTATTGGGATTATGGGCTCTACAGGAAATTCAACAGGTACACATTTACACTTTGAAGTTGAGAAAAATGGAGAGCTTGTCAATCCATTATCATATGTAGGTCAGTAATTAAATTGCTTCAGCAAACATCCTTTACTTCTATTAAGTAGAGGATGCCAGAGATGCATTGAATTCAGTGGGGATTTAACCCCAAGCTGTATCAAGTTAAAGGCCCTAGCGGATGTCACAGATTTTTATGAGGAGCTTTTTAAGTAGTTTAAATCTGGATACAAATACGCTGAGGCGTAATTGATCTTTTGTAAATGGCAGTCCAAATAGTGGGCTGCCTTTTTGTATAGTAAGCATAAAAGGTAAGTTATTTCCCGAGAAATAATTGTCGAAATAGGGAAACTGGACATGAATAATGCATGGAAGCTAAAAGCATGTTAGAGTTAAGAGTAGTAACTTTACAAATACACATTGTTTAGAATAGATGAATAGCGAAAGGGAGAGAATGTATGAGTAAAACAATTTTAGTTGTTGACGATGAGAAACCAATCGCAGATATTTTACAGTTTAATTTAATTAAAGAAGGCTACAAAGTAATTTGTGCTTATGATGGAGATGAAGCATTAGAAAAGGTTGAGGAAGAGCAACCAGATTTAATGCTATTAGATATAATGCTACCAAAAAGAGATGGTATGGAAGTTTGTAGAGAAATTCGAAAAAAATATGATTTCCCTATTATTATGCTAACAGCTAAAGGTTCAGAGATTGATAAGGTGTTAGGCTTAGAAATGGGCGCGGATGATTATGTAACGAAGCCATTTAGTACGCGTGAACTTATTGCACGTGTAAAGGCTAATATGCGTCGCCTTCAAGTAGTGGCTCCTGCAGCTGAGGAAGAAGAAGAAGCATCAAATGAAATTGTAGTAGGGTCTCTTGTTATTCAGCCTGACGCTTATCAAGTGATGAAGCGTGATGAAGCAATTGAGCTAACACATCGAGAGTTTGAATTGCTACATTATTTAGGTAAACATATTGGCCAAGTGATGACTCGTGAGCATCTTTTACAAACAGTATGGGGCTACGATTATTTTGGTGATGTACGTACAGTCGATGTAACGATTCGTCGACTTCGTGAAAAAATAGAGGATAATCCAAGTCATCCGGCATGGATTGTCACTCGACGTGGTGTAGGGTATTATTTACGAAATCCTGAACAGGAGTAAAGGAAATGCAGAAAGTAAGCTTCTTTAAATCAATTCATGTCAAGCTTGTATTAATTTATATTTTGTTGATCATGTTAGCATTACAAATTATAGGCATCTATTTCGCAAAGGAATTAGAGCGGAATTTGAAAAGTAATTTTCAAGAGTCTATTTTTCAGCGTGTAGATTTGATGCAATATAGCATTCGTGAAGAAATTTTGAAAGAACGCGATGAAAGTATGCCTTCACTTGAGGAAAGTCTGAAATCCATCGTAAAGGAATTTTCAACAGGATTGAAGGATGTATCGACAGGTGATATTTTAGAAATTCGCGTAATTGATAGTAGACAGCGTATACTTGCAACTTCAGAAGTAGATAATCAAAGTTTAATTGGACAGCGTTCGAATACAGACCTTGTCCGGCGAGCGATATCAGCAGAAACATTATTTGATATTATAAAACTTGATAATAAAACAAGAAACCGAGTATGGGTGCTAGCAACGCCAATCCGTGATGGAGCAGGCCCTGACGATGAAATTATCGGGGTGCTTTATATTGAAGCAAATATCGAGTCTGTTTTTGAACAGATGAATGATATTAACCGTATTTTCCTAGGTGGTACAGCCGTATCGTTAGTAGTTACTATTTTCTTAGGCATTTTAGTGGCACGTACAATTACGCAACCTATTGCTGATATGCGTAAACAAGCGCAAGCAATGGCGAAAGGAAACTTTTCTCGCAAAGTACGGGTTTACGGAACAGATGAAATTGGGCAGCTTGCCACGACCTTTAACCATCTGACCAATCGTTTGCAAGAGTCTCAATCAACGACAGAGGCAGAACGGCGAAAACTCGATTCTGTTCTTAGTAATATGACCGATGGCGTTATTGCAACAGATCGCAAAGGACGTATAATTCTTATTAATGATCCAGCATTAGAGTTATTGCATATTTCAAGAGATATTACGTTAGGACGTCCTATCGCATCCGTTTTAGGAATTGATCAGGAATATAGCTTTGAAGATTTAATCCATATGAATGATGCAATCAACTTGGATTTTAGTACGTCAGAGGCTCCATATATTTTACGTGCTAATTTTTCGGTTATTCAAAAAGAAACAGGGTTTATTAATGGTTTAATTACGGTCCTTCATGATATTACAGAGCAGGAAAAGATCGAAATGGAACGTAGAGAGTTTGTATCAAATGTATCACATGAGCTTCGTACACCATTAACAACGATGCATAGTTATTTGGAGGCATTAATGGATGGTGCATGGAAGGATGACAATATTGCACCAACATTTTTAAACGTTACCCAAACGGAGACCGAGCGTATGATTCGTTTAGTGAATGACCTACTTCAATTATCTCGAATGGATAGTAGTAATTATAAATTGAATAAGGACATTGTGTTATTTAATTCATTCTTTAATCGAATTATTGATCGCTTTGAAATGTCTAAATCAGAAAATGTAACATTTGAACGATTACTTCCGGAGACATCGTATTACGTTGAAATTGATACGGATAAGGTGACGCAAGTAATTGATAATGTTATTTCGAATGCCATTAAATATTCTCCAGATGGCGGTAATGTCCGTTTTGGTTTTACTGTACAAGGAAATATGCTCAAGGTAATGATTTCAGACGATGGGATGGGTATTCCAAAAGAAAATGTAGGTCGAATTTTTGATCGTTTTTATAGAGTGGATCGCGCAAGAGCACGCTCTATGGGGGGGACAGGCCTTGGATTAGCCATTGCACGGGAAATGATTGAAGCGCATGGTGGGAAGATTTGGGCTGAGAGTGAAGAAGGATATGGTACAACAGTCTTCTTTACACTACCATTTGAATTAGATGATTTTGACGAGGCAGGTGAGTGGGGATGAAATATATAGAACCGGTAAAATCCATTGTTTTATTTCTACTCGTCATGCTAAGCGTTGTGCTTACCTTCATTATTTGGACCTATACTCCTGATTACAAAGTAATTGAGCAAACAGAGGGCAAGGAAATTTTAATTGGCACACAAAAGAAAGTGGAAGACGTCATAAAGCCGTATAAAGCAATTTATAGCAATGACGATGAATTAACAGGTACAGTATCAAATGGCACAATGAAAGATATTATGAATATCTTTGATGGCTGGAACATTCTTGACCTAGTTCGAGTGAATAATAATATTTCACCAACCTATATCAATGAAATGATACGTACTAATAATCGTATGACTGTGTTTTTCGCTGGAGAAATACCTTTCTCAGAGCTAAATACAATTTTCAATTTTGATGAAAAAGAGTTACCAGAGACAACTTTCAATCGTATTATTATAGATTGGACCAATTACTCAAATAAAGAAGTACAGATGTATTTCGTTAGTAGCTCTAATAAATCACTGTTACGCTCACATGTAAGTATTACAAATGCCAATGAATTTGCTAAAGATATTATTGAACCGTCAAAATTGCAAAGTGCGTATAAAGAAGTAGAGCGTGATGGCTATACTTCCCTTTACGTTCCTAGCGATAAAATTGAGTCTGTAAAATATACGTATTATATGAATGAACTATCACCAGAGCTATTTAAAAATGTCTTATTCTCAGAGCCAAACGTTGTACAACGCAATGTTGAAAGTGCGACATTTGAAAAATATACAGATGGATTGTCTCTTATGACGGTCGACACAAGGGCTAAATCATTAACATATGTATATCCAGCTGCAGAAAGTAGCGAACGAATTGAGCCATCGAAGCTCTTCCAGGATAGCTTTGAATTTATTAATGAACATGGGGGCTTCACAGCGGATTACCGATATGTATCAAGCAATCCGAGTAAAAATCAAATAGATTATCAGCTTTATTTACAAGGGTTCCCTGTCTATAGTGATCAAGCGACAACTCGTATTTCAACGGTATGGGGAGATAACCGCATTTTCCGTTATAAACGTCCTTATTTTTCTTTAGACATATCGGAAAAAGAGATTAAAGAACTGCCATCTGGAGCGGAAATAGTTGAAAAAATTCATAAGCTAAATAATATTGTATTATCAGATATCGATGAAATTGCCGTTGGATATTATTTAACGCAAGATGAAAATCTAAGATTATTTACGTTAGAACCGAGCTGGTTTATTATCCGAAATGGTTCATGGATTTTACTGACACCTGAAATGCTTGGGGGTGTAAAAAATGGATTGGAATAGAACAAAATCCATTTTTATCGTCGTCTTTTTAATTTTAAATATTTTCTTATACTCTTTGTATGTGAATCGTTACAATGAGGCACAAAGCGTTGAGGTTCCAGGTGAGAAAACGACAGATGCTCGTTTGAAAGAGGACAATATTACATATGGTGTCCTGCCGAGTGGCGTCGAATCAGCTACGTATATTTCAGGTAAAGTTCATACGTTTACGGCTGCTGATTTTACCGATCCAAATCATCAAGCAAATACTACCGATCCAAAAGAGGCGCGGGTAATTTTACTAAGTCCTGTGAAATTGAGAAATGTGAATGATGATGCAAGCTTTACAGAGTTTGTGCAGACAAATATTAAAGAAGGTGGTTCCTACGGATTATGGAAGGTCAACCGTGATGAACGTATAGCCATCTTCTTTCAAAAAACAAATAATCGAATGCTCTATTACAATAAGAGTGGTCTGTTAAAAATACAGTGGAATGCGGATAATGAAGTAACCATGTATGAGCAAACGATGCTTGATAATATTGAGGAAGTGGAGCAACAAGAAAGTGTACTTCCGCCGATTCAGGTGATTCAGGCATTATATGCAAAAGGGCTTTTAAAGCCAGATTCACGTATTGAGCATATGCAGCTAGGCTATTCAACACTTGTTTATTTAACGCAAACACAAGTATTATTGCCAACATGGGAAGTACGCGTAAAATTATCAGACGGTGAAATTGAAGAGTATTTTGTCGATGCTGTGGAAGGTAAGATTATTGAAATACAAGAGGAAAAGCAAGAGGTTGAAGAAGAAGACTGGGGAGTTTAATGATGCGATTTAGTGTTTTAGCAAGTGGCAGTACAGGCAATTCGATTTATGTAGAGAACGATAATCATGCATTTATTGTCGACGCTGGCTTTAGTGGAAAAAAGATGGAGCAGCTCTTTGCAAAAATCGACCGCAATATGAAACAGCTAAGTGGCATTTTAGTTACTCACGAACATAGTGATCATATTAAAGGAATTGGCGTATTAGCGCGTAAATATAATGTACCGATATATGCGAATGCAAAAACGTGGCAGGCAATGGACGGACTCGTAGGAGATATTCCTGTAGAGCAACGTTTTGAGTTTGAAATGGAGACGGTGAAGCATTTTGGCACACTATCAATTGAATCTTTTGCCGTTTCCCACGATGCAGCAGATCCGATGTTTTATACATTTCATGAGAATGGTCGTAAACTCGTGATTATTACCGATACAGGCTATGTTAGCGACCGTATGAAGGGTATTATTCGCGGCGCAGATTCCTTTGTGTTCGAAAGTAATCATGATGTCAATATGCTACAAATGGGACGTTACCCTTGGTCCATAAAGCGTCGTATTTTGAGTGATGTAGGACATGTATCAAATGAAGATGCAGCTATTGCGATGAGTGAGGTTGTGTTTGAAAAGCCAACGAATATTTACTTATCACATTTAAGTAAAGATAATAATATGAAAGAGCTAGCGCGCATGAGCGTTTCCCAAACGTTGCAATCTTGTGGGATTATTGCAGGTGAGTATGTCCGTTTATTAGATACGGATGCTGAGGAGCCGACAAAGCTAGTAACGGTTTAAAAATAGGACAAGAGTGAGTATCGAGTTAGCATAAAGGCTATGAGAGATTTCTTGCCTGTTTATCTGCAAAAATAAATAGAGTCTATATAGTTAAAAAGATAAGCTGTTCAATTGCATTTTATTATTAATGCATTGAACAGCTATTTTTTATACCCATTTTATTTATTTTTCATGTAATTTTAATGTTTGAATCGTATGATAAAGGCAAGAATTAATAGATAGAGCAGTCGCACGAAAGGATGAGGAACATGAGTTATTTTAATGAAGATGATAAAAACAGTGATTTTCTAAATAATGATGAAATCCAGAAATCACCTCTACAAGAGAGACTTGAACGTGAGGAAAAAGAAATGCAAGAGAAGCGTTCGAAAAAGAAAGGTGGAGGCAACGGAAGTGGTGGCGGTAAAGGGGGTTATTTCTTTAGTGGACTAGTTGGCGTAATCATCGGTGCTTTACTCGTTTGGCTAATGCTTCCTGGACTTGTTAATCAAATGCCGGGGACAACAACAAGTAGTACTGGCAAAAATGATACAACCATCAACCAAGTAGCTACAGAAGTAACGACCGATGTCACAAGTGCAGTCGATAAAGCATCAGGTGCTGTTGTAGGGATTACTAATATTCAAGAAGTCGCAAGCGGCGGTTTTTGGAATCAGCAAACGACACAAGATACAGAAACAGGAAGTGGCTCAGGTGTTATTTATAAGATAGAGGGTGATAAAGCCTTTATCGTAACAAATAACCACGTAATTGAAGGGGCAAAACAATTAGAAGTAACAATGCAAGATGGCTCAAAAGAAGAGGCACAATTAGTCGGTAGCGATGTTTGGACAGATTTAGCAGTTATTTCAATCAGTTCGAAAAATGTTAAAACAGTTGCGACATTTGGTAACTCAGATGTACTAAAACAAGGCGAAACAGTTATTGCTATCGGGAATCCACTAGGATTAGAATTTTATGGCTCTGTTACAACAGGTGTTGTTTCAGGGAAAGATCGTTCTGTACCAGTTGATTTAAATGGCGACAAAGTAGCAGATTGGCAACAAGAAGTATTACAAACAGATGCAGCTATTAACCCTGGTAATAGTGGGGGTGCACTAGTGAACATAGCTGGTGAATTAGTAGGCATTAACTCCATGAAAATTGCTGAATCATCTGTTGAAGGTTTAGGCTTCTCGATTCCAATTAACTCAGCAATACCAATTATTGAGGAACTAGAACGCAACGGAGAAATGAAACGTCCAACAATGGGTATTACATTAGTTGATTTAACAGACGTACCAGCATTCTATCAACAACAAACATTAAAACTGCCTAAAGACATCACAACAGGCGTTGTCATTACAGATGTTATGGGCAACTCACCAGCTTCAAAAGCGGGCGTGCAACAATACGATATTATTGTTGAAATGGATGGAGAAAAAATCGAAACATCAATTGATTTACGTAAACACTTGTATAACGATAAAAAAATCGGAGATAAATTAACAATGAAAGTTTATCGCCAAGGTAAATTAGTTGATGTAACATTAACATTAACAAATAGCGATTCATTGTAATGACAGTATCGGTAGTAGATGTATAATCTACTACCGATTTTTTTAAATAAATCAGGATAAAAAGCTCCCTAACGATTAGGAAATAAATTAAATACAGGTGTGGATAACTAGAAATTTGTGAATAACAACTTTACACAGCGAGTAGCGGTATAAAGCCTTCCTTCCCTACTCGCTATTCCTTTGTTACAATAGGTTGTGGATAACATAGACGGAATTGTGAATAAGTTTGTGGAAATTTCGGAAAATAAGGAGAGACTATTAAATGGAAAAATACAGTTGTGAAAAGCATATAGATCACGCTTTAGACATGTTTGTCGCGGAGCAAAAAGTATTCCCAATTATGGATAAAGTAGAAGAGGAAAAAAAGTTATCCACAAAATGTAGTTACTGTGAACAGTCAGCAGAATATATTGTATCAAGTAAATAACTTTACACAATATATAGAAAACACTTGTGGATATGTTGATAACTTTTGTGGATAATTTGTTTGTAAATGAAATGTAAAGGTGGATAACGTGTGAATATAACAATTGTATCAGTCGGAAAACTTAAAGAAAAGTACTTAAAAATGGGGATCGACGAATACGTAAAACGCCTAGGTGGCTACGCAAAAATGGACGTAATTGAAGTACCTGATGAAAAAGCACCTGAGCAGCTAAGTGATGCAGAAATGGAAATTGTGAAGAAAAAAGAAGGCGAACGCATCCTTTCCAAACTTAGCTCAGACACATACGTTATTGCCCTTGCGATAAACGGCAAAATGAAATCTTCTGAAGAAATGGCAGCAGATATCGAGTCATTAATGACCTATGGAAAAAGTAAAATTGCCTTTGTTATAGGCGGTTCCCTCGGCTTGCACGACGATGTCCTCAAACGAGCTGACGAAAAACAATCATTTGGCAAGATGACATTGCCACACCAGTTGATGAAGCTCGTATTGATTGAACAAATTTACCGAAGCTTTAGAATTATGAAGGGTGAACCGTATCATAAGTAAGTGCGGTTTTTAATAAACCATCGATTACAGTTATTTTAATGTAGTTGGTGGTTTGTTTTTTTGTTTGCTGGGATTTGAGAATTTGCAGATACATTGGGGTAGGACGTAACGTATTCGTTCTAAAATAAAAATAGAAGATGTAATAGAGATATTATTATTAAATTTAAAATTGAATGAAGTATATTAATTCTTATTTTTACTTTTTTTGTATTTTTTATTGATTGTCTATATAATATTTTAAAAGATAATTTAGGTGTGATTTTATAGGAAGGTGTGAATTAATTTGGCTAAGGATTTAACTAGTTCAAATATTCAAAGACAAAATATATAAAATAATGAAGGAATAAAGCTAAAAATTCTAGAAGCAATAGAACAGGGAGAGCTATTAAAAAAACTACAATTAGCCGCATTACGGAAAACCGTATCATAATTAAGTAAGGTTTTTCAATAATACAAATATTGGTTATCTCATTGTAAATCTTTAGGGGTAATCTATTAATTTATTTATAAATAAAGGAGTGTAAAATCGAAAATGTTTAATTTATCGAAAATAACAACACAGGACTTAATTCAATGCGTCGGAATATTATTAACACTTGTTGTAATTGGTGTTTCGATTAGTCAATTTAGTAAAAATGTAAGTAATTCAATTAGTCAAGCCAAAAAGCAAATGGCATTAGAACAAACAAGTGAATTGCCACTACAAGTTTCAGTGTTTTGTAGCAATGCAAGTAATGTGGCTACTGGGGTTTGGCTTACAGAGAATGGTATTAATATGGATGTTGCAATGGAAACAGAATATAAAGCATCTAAAGAAAAACTAGAGGCACAGTTACCAATAATAAAAAATAATATTTTAGCATATGCCTCAAATGATGCATTACAATTATTTATTGAGTTTGAGAAAGGGATATCAAATCCTGATAAAAATCAAATTGATATTAATGTTTACTACTTGTTGCCTCTCCTCCTTTCGCAAGTAAAAATGGATGTAACTGGAGAAGTAGTAGATCCAATGATTTTTTTTAATTCATTAATGCCTCAATTTAAAGAACATAATCCCAGGGCTAAGGATTACATTAACGAGTTAATCGTTGGTTTAAACTTAGATAAAGAACTTAGTCCGAAATAATTGTTTGCGTCGCAGGGACAGCTTTTAACAATCACCTTACCATTATTACCTTGTTTGCCTATTTCTAATGAAAGGCACAAAGTGTTCGTTAAGTTCTGAATAGTGCGAGAACTAGGCTCCTTTTACTGACTGGAAAAGCCTATTAGTAGTTAAGGCTAAACAATTTCGATCAGGCAAGTGATGTCGTTACGTCCAACTCTTTCAGTATTACAGGTACAGGCTCGCATTACGCAACAGGAGGTACCTCTCACACTGCTTCCCTAACATGTAAAACAGGTTACAACCAGTTTGATCGTACCAAGGGCAGATACGAAAGGAAAAGAATATTTAATGTAAAAACCGCACTTTGACTAGAAGCGGTGAACCGTATCATAAGTAAGGGTGGATAATGTGGGATTCTTTCATTAAATTGATACTAAAGCGTTAAGTTGAAATTAAGAAACGATAAAGCTAGTTTTTTTAAGCTCATAATGAAAGGAGAAATGTAAATGAACGAAATCATTCAAAAGAAATTGTTAGAAATTGAAGAGAAATATAAGGTAAAGATTTTATATGCTGTCGAATCAGGAAGTAGAGCATGGGGCTTTCCTTCCAAAGACAGTGATTATGATGTTCGATTTATTTATATACATTCTCCTGAATGGTATCTCTCGATTGATCCACAAGGAATTGGAGTAAAGAGAGATGTAATTGAAGAACCAATTAATGATTTATTAGATATAAGTGGTTGGGAAATCACAAAAGCGCTACGCCTATTTAGAAAAAATAATCCGCCACTTTTAGAATGGTTAAGAAGCAATATTATTTATTATCAAAAATACTCATTTGTTGATAACATACGGTCTTTGGAATCGAGTGTATTTTATCCAAATTCGATGCTCCACCATTATTTAAACATGGCAAAAAATAATTATCGTGAGTACCTGCAGGGACCAGAAGTAAGAATAAAAAAATATTTTTATGTACTTCGGCCGATATTGGCTTGTAAGTGGATAGTGAAATATAATACGACACCTCCAATTAGCTTCCATGAACTATTGGAAGATAGCCTTCAGGAGGGCGAATTAAAAAATGCAATTGAGCATCTTTTAAAACGAAAGCTAATAGGTGATGAGTTAGATATTGAACCCCGTATTCATGTGATTAACGACTTTGTAGAAAGTGAAATGGAACGACTCGAAGAATATGTTAAATCACTCAAAGTTGAAGCGAAGGATCCTACTAAAATATTAGATGAATTGTTTAGAAATACATTGCAAGAAGTTTGGAAATAAGTAAATGTGGCTTATAAAAAGAACCACCTAGAATATTGTAGTGTCAGCGTTCTAGATGGTTTTCATTTATCCATATTCAATAATGTTAGTTTTAATAAATGAGGGTAGTAACTTTTGTACAACTTCTAATGATGAAAAGTGATTTTCCTTTGAAAAAATATCAGTACCTTGGAAGTTATGACTAAATAAAAATGCAGTTGTTGGTTCGTTAAAATGAATATACAGGGTTTCCTCTATAATAAAACGAATAAAAGAAAAACTGGATGGTTTAAGTCCAGTTGAGTATAGAAAAAACTGCCTTTCGCTACAATCCATCACCAACTAAAATAGTGATTTACTAAAAAGGATACAAAAAAACAGGTATAGAAAAAGTTCTCTTTTTCTATACCTGTTTCCATTTAAGAATTTGTTGGATAGTCCTTTTTCTCCAAACTGAGTTTAAGAATAAAATGGGAATATAGTAGATTTATGAATCAAAATGATTCGGAGAATGTAGCTCATGCAAACAGAATCAACAATCAGTTCTTATTCATCGGTATCATATGTATGGTCTATTGAGGGGATAGAGTCATTGAAGGTGACTGGCAATGGAATAATAGCAGGAACTAACAAAAGCGAATTGGAGTTATTAGAAGCCTTATGGTCGTTCCTATCATCGGGTCGAAACAAACTAGCGCTATCACGGTAAACCGTACCATAAGTAAGAGAGGTTTTCCATGTATAATAGGATACAGATATAATATAAACTAATTTAGAACTAGACTGTTAGCTAGAAATTATACTTTTACTTTTAGTAGGTTTTGATTGGAGACATTGTGAATGTTAAGTGAACAGACGAGATATTCTAGGCTCGCGAGTATAACCAAAGTAATTAATACAAAGTTAGAACTACGTGAAGTTTTACAGCGTGTAACGCAGGCAATTTCCGAGGAAATCGTGCAATGTAACTCGGTGGGTATTTATTTACCAGAAAAAGATGGCACATTTAGAGGATTTGTGGGAAAGCCAGAAGATATGAATGGCATAACCCTCGATACACAGGTAATTGATGTTGAAACAGACTTACTGGCTAAAGAGGTTATTGAAACTAAAAAAACCATCTATATCTCTGATACCTCAAAGGATAATCGGCCGGACCCGAGATCGGTAGAAGCCTTCAAAATTAAATCCTTATTAGCACTGCCTATTTCATATGAGCAAGAGATATTTGGTTTAGTTTTTTTATTTGATTATGGAACACCGATGAATTTAACAGAATCAGAAATTCAGAGTGTTGAAGCATATGTAAATATGGCTGCAGTTGCAATTCAAAACGCAAATAATTTAAAGCAAAAGGAAAACCTTATTGCAGAAAAACAATTGTTACTCAATGTTACACGTGATTTGTCGATGTGTTCCTCCGTGCAGAAAAGTCTTGATAAATGTTTTTACTACTTAGGAAAGGTTTTAGGTAGCGAAAAAAGTGCAGCCCACCTCCTGGATCCATTGGGAAAAAACACAATGACATTCATGAAATTTAATACAGACTGTGATTGGACAGAAGCCGATTGGATGGAGAATCTAAAAAGCATAGGAATGAACCAAAGCTACGAAGCTATGATTCAACAGATTATTGAAACAAAAAGTATAATTCTCACTCCAAATATAGATAGTATGAGTCTTTTTATGATGCCACTGATTTCAATGGGGGAAGTATTAGGGGTTATAACAGTTGTCAATTTAGGAGGGGAAACATGTAATTTCCATGAATCTCAAATTCAATTAGCAAAATCGATAGTCGAAGCCACAGCGCCTACAATTTCAAACTTGTTATATATGGACCAACTTGAAAATATGGTAGAAGAGCGAACAAGGGAACTAGCTGCTGCTAATGAAAAGGTTACAAGTGTTATTGAAAGTATAACGGATGGATTCTTTGCATTGAACAAAGAGTGGGAATTTCTTTACATGAATAAACATCAATATTTGCCGCAAAGGAAAACGGCAAAGGATGTATTAGGACAAAGTATATGGGAAATTTTCCCGAAATGTGTAGATACGGTCATGTATAAAGAATTTCATCGTGCGATGTCAGAGCGAATAGCAGTACATTTCGAAATGACCTCAGCTTATGGTGATTATTGGTACGAAGCAGTTGCGTACCCATATGATGAGGGAATCTGTTGCCTTTTAAAAAACATAACTGAAAAAAAGAAATATGAGAAGGAATTGAAAAGATTATCAAACCTAGACTTAATAGGTCAGATGGCAGCAGGTATTAGCCATGAGATTAGAAATCCTATGACAACAGTACGAGGATTTTTGCAGCTATTAAAAAAAGAGAGCGAATTCGAAAAACATAATGATTACTTTAATGTCATGATCGAAGAGCTTGACCGTGCTAATTCTATTATTACTGAATTTCTTTCTATAGGTAATACTAAGACATCCGATTTACAGATGTTAGATTTAAATTCTATTATTCGCGATATTACGCCTTTAATAGAGATAGATGCATTTAATCAAAATAAAATTATTCAATTTAATCTGAATGACATTCCAGATTTACTTTTAAATCGTAACGAAATACGACAATTGATAATAAATCTATACCGTAATGGCTTAGAATCAATGAACATAGGTAAGGTTCTATCCATCAGTACCTACAAAGGGGATGGGAATTGTGTAATTCTTGCAGTACAGGATCAAGGAGAAGGTATCAGTCCTGCGATAGTAGAGAAATTGGGTACTCCATTTTACACGACCAAAGATAATGGCACTGGCTTAGGTCTAGGTATCTGCTATGCAATTGCTGCCCGTCATAACGCAAAAATTGAATTTCAAACAGGATCTGAAGGAACTACTTTTTTTATAAAATTTACTTATATATGAAAAGATGAAACGCTTCTTTAGTGTTGTAAGGTATTGACATTTGATGCTCTGAATAAATAAATTTATAAGTCCAAATTTCAATAAACTATTTTGATAATTATTAATAGCTATGATGAAATCTGCGCTATATTGATATGCTATTTCGAAGGAGGTATAGAATGAAGCAACTTTATATAAAGCAAAAGGTATTCAGTCTAAGTAGCAAATTCACAATAAAGGATCAGCAGGAAAAGGATGTTTATTACGTAGAAGGTAGTTTTATGCAAATTCCAAAGACTTTCTCCATTATGAATAAAACAAGAGATGAAGTAGCCCTTATTACGAAAAAGGTGTTCAGCTTTTTACCGAAGTTTTTTATTGAGGTAAATGGTCGAGAGGTGTTAACGATTAAGAAAGAGTTTTCTTTCTTTAAAGCACGCTATACGATTGATGGGGCAGACATGGAGATACACGGTAACTGGTGGGATATGGAGTTTCAGGTCTTACAGCATGGTGAAGTCATCGGTAAAGTGAACAAGGAGTGGTTCACTTGGGGAGATAGTTATAAAGTTCAAATATTGGATGAGGAGATGGAGGAAATCATTATTGCATTCGTTGTTGCAATTGATTGTGTGAAGGCTGACGCAGCTGCTTCCTCAGCAGCGACTTAGAAAATTAATAACCTCCATTAAAGGTGCAACGGTGAACCATATCACAAGTAAGTGTGGTTAATTAAGGCAGTATCAATTTTATATTGGTGCTGTTTTTTTAGTAGACAGTTGTAGAGAAGAAGGTTTAACGATTCAAAGACATATTTGTACCACACCATTTGCTTATAAAATTGTCTTCCATAGTGAGTACTAAAGCATTTGGGCAATTATATAAACAAAGTATTTGAACAGTCAGTTTATATTGATGAGAAATGTTATATTAAATTCACCAATGAATAATCTTTTTTTAACGTCTAAAAAGCATCAATATTTGAGGAGAGAGAACACTTGAAAGAGATGTATATAAATTAAAAATGTTTCAAAAGTGTCGGGTACTATTAACAGTGCTTGACACTTTTTTGTTTTATCAGGAGTGGACAGGGTATTAACTATCATAAGCAAGTTACATAGTAACAGGCATTGTAGGAATAATCGAAAGGGAAAAGGAGTCATAGCCAACATGTTGTTGAATAAAAAGTTAATATTGGTCTTTAGTATAATCGTAGTCTGCTTTTTGTCTGGTTGTACAGAGAAGAAGCAGCTTGAGGATGGATCTGAACTGATAAATAAAAACCAATTTGTTTTTGCTACTTCTGGTGAATTTAAGCCATTTAGTTATATGAATGACGATCTCACAATGTCGGGCTTTGATATTGAGGTTGGGGAAGCGATTGCAAAGGAAATGGGCCTTGAGCCGGTTCAGAAACGAATCAAGTTCAAAGGGATTGTAGAAGGGGTAAAAACAGGCCGAGCGGATGCAGCGGTTGCGAGCCACACGATTAACCCGCAGCGAAGTAAACATGTTTCTTTCTCTACACCGTATTACTATTCTGGACCGAAAATTTTCACCAGACCTGACAGTAAAATTAAGACTGTCGAAGATTTAAAGGGAAAGGAAGTAGCTGTTGCAAAAGGATCGACATATGCCGATACAGCTTCCGAGTATACAGACAATGTAAAAACATATGACAGCGATATTACAGCTTTAAAGGCGTTGAGCACTGGACGTCATGATGCGGTCATTACAGATTTTGTTACAGGAAAAACAGCTGAAAAAGAAGGATTTAAGATTAAAGGACAGCAATTAATTAATCGCAGTGAACAGGCGATTGTGCTGCCCCAGGATAATCCAAAACTATTGAAGCGAGTAAATGAATCTTTGGAACACCTCCGGGAAAATGGGACACTGACTCAAATCAGTATTAAATATTTTGGTGAGGACATTACCAAAAAACCAGAATAAATCAATGCTATAGAAAGAAAGGAAGTAGTACTTTGCCAAGTTTTTCGCATTTTTTTAACATACTAATGGAAACAAAAGGAATATTTTTTAAAGCAATGCTATTAACATTAGAGCTGACGGTGGTTTCTATCATACTAGGAATTGTCATTGGACTTGTCTTTGCTCTATTAAAAATTTCTAATATCAAAATTTTAAAACTTATTTCAGATATATATGTCTATTTGGTCCGCGGAACACCGCTGATTGTCCAAATATTTATTCTTTACTTCGGAATAAGCGGGATTTTCCTTATTCCTGATTTTTGGGCTGCTTCACTTGCTCTAGCGTTACATAATGGAGCTTATATTTCTGAAATCCTTCGAGGCGCAATTCAGGCAGTCGATAAAGGTCAGGTTGAGGCAGGCCGCTCTTTGGGAATGACAAAGATACTGACATTAAGAAGAATTATTCTTCCACAGGCATTTCGTCGAGCGTTGCCGCCTTTAGGCAATCAATTTATCATCAGTTTAAAAGATTCTTCGTTGGCCGCATTTATCTCCATGAATGAGCTGTTTAATGTGGCGACAACACTAGGATCAAATAATTTTGATGAAATGACCTATTTACTCATCGTAGCAGTCTACTATTTATTACTGGTAGCGTTGATGACATTTGTAGTGAACCGAACTGAACTGAAATTAGCAATAAGCGACAGATAGGAGCTGAAAAAAATGGACACCAAGGAAATGATTAAAATAAATCAATTGAATAAATCGTTTGGAGATTTACATGTATTGAAAAATATCGACATGACAGTTTACGAGAGTGATGTTGTTTGTCTAATAGGATCGAGTGGGTCAGGGAAAAGTACCCTCCTTCGCTGTTTGAACTTTTTAGAAAGAAAGGATAACGGCAATATTATAATCGAGGGAAATGAAGTCAATCCACGGACAGATGACCTTAATAAGATTAGAGAAAAGGTAGGTATGGTGTTTCAAAATTTCAACTTATTCCCACATAAAACGGTTTTGGAAAATATTATTGAAGCACCTATTATGGTAAAGGGTGTAGACAAAGAGAAGGCTATCAACAAAGCAAAACTATTACTGAGAAAAGTAGGTTTGGAAGATAAATCGGATGTCTATCCTAGTAAACTATCAGGGGGGCAAAAGCAACGGGTAGCGATTGCTAGAGCACTTGCGATGGAACCAGACATTATGCTTTTTGATGAGCCAACATCGGCACTCGATCCCGAGCTTGTGGGAGAGGTTTTGACAACAATGAAAGACTTGGCTGAAGAAGGAATGACAATGGTTGTTGTAACCCATGAAATGGGATTCGCAAGAGAAGTAGCTGATTGGATTGTGTATATGCACGATGGGAAAATTATTGAACGCGGCACACCTGAACAATTTTTTGACCATCCGAAAGAGGAGAGAACTCGGGAATTTTTAACTGCGACAATGCTTAAATAAAACTATGAGGTCCTGCCTATATGTAAGGCAGGACCTCTTTAGATGGGCTGGGGAAATAAGCAAAAAAGAACCCAATCTGGTTCTTTTTTGCTTTAAATAAGGATTCAAGTCACCTTATTGTTCATATATATTAAACCCTAAATATAGGATGGGAATTGTTAGTTTAATATTGTTACCTTTAGTTGTTTTACGCCAAAATCGATTGCATCTTGTTGAGAAGGAAAGAAAACATCGATTCGTTTTCCTTTAATGGCTCCTCCAGTATCTCCTGCAATTGCTTCACCATAGCCTTCTACATAGACTTTACTACCAAGCGGAATAACAGTTGGGTCAACTGAGATGACCTTTGCATTTGGGTTTGTTTTAAGGTTAATTCCTGTAGAAGTAATACCAGAACATCCATCACATGAAGCTGTATAAGCTGAAGCCTCCACTATAATTTCCTTTGAAGTAGAATTACTTGTTGATGGAGCGGTTGCTTCAGGTGTA